>JAFDWN010000009.1 GCA_018268465.1 Actinomycetota bacterium | reverse complement strand
AATTCATCGGTGGATTCAGGCTTAAGTCTCCGCAGGCTGCCGCGACAGATCGAGTGCTTGATAATAGCGATTATGTCAACTCAGAGTTGGCACATATGCACACCGACACTTGACGTAGGCATACTGTCGCAGAATACTTGGCGGTATGGCAATCCCCCGCCTCGTCGAGTTGATCGACAGGTATCGGGCCGCCCACGGCGTTAGCGAATCCGAGGTGGCCCGCCGGATCGGCATGTCTCGTGAGAATCTGCGCAAGTGGCGGATTAACGGTGTCAGCCGCCTCCCGGACCGCGAGAATCTGGCGGCCGTCGCCCGCGTGATCGGCAAGCCCTATCGCGAGGTCGTTTCTGCGGCTCTCTTCGACACCGGGTACCTCACCGACGACCAGGCGTCCACACCGCGGCCTCACGATGAGGTTCTCCACGACGCGATCAGCGTGCTTACCGAGGCAACCCGGCTGACCAATCAACCGATGCGGCAAGCGACGTCAGGCCAATGGGAGGTCGATCCCGATCCACGCGCCGCGCTGCGCATCGACTGGGCCGCCTTCGTAACGCTGGCCCTGGCGGGCGCGGCGGCCAACGTTGGGAGTATCGAGGAAGCTTTGGCAGGCCGGCCAGGCTCGTGGGAGGCCGAAATGGTGCGGCGCACACTACAAGCCACGGTCTTTGACGACAAAGACTTACTGCGCCATCGCACCGAGCCGGTCGTGGTCGATCTCTGGGTGGAAAGCATTCTTGCCCAGATCGACGACGGCAGCGACGACGCCTATGCCGACGCACAACTCGAACTCGATGCCCGCGCCGACGCCATTCCTGAGGCCGCCGACCTGCCGCCGGGCCCCTTCTCCCCCAACGACCCTCGCATCGCAGCCGTGGACTGGGTGGACGTGGACGACAACGGCTACCTGGTCATCACCCACGATGGCTGGAACGGCGACGCTGACGACGTGGCTCTACTCTCCGAGCTCTCAGCGGAGGCCGAGGCCTCCCGCGATCCAACCCGCGGCGAGATCGCCTATGAGCAGGCCATGCAGTCGATCACTGCCCTGGTCGACGCGCTCGCTGAGCAGCAGAAACGCGAATACACCGAGTACGCGACCCGGCTCACCGAGGCCATCCACGCGCAACTCGCGACCCTAGAGCTAACGGTACCGCTGTCGATCACCATCACCCTTGCCCCCGAGACCTGGGCTCACGAGGACTTCGACAAGCACGCACCGCCGACGTACTCCAGCAGCGCCATCGAGGGCGCCATCGAAAGCGCCGTCATGGAGACCCCCACCCCTGCAGCCCTCCCGGGCAGTCCCCTCGAACGGCTCGAAGCAAGTCAGAACCGATGACGCTGGCGCCGTTGGTCGATCAGCTGCCTGACGTGCCCCCTATACCTCGGTGCGGGCCTCGAAGGGAACGCCGAGGCTCATCGTCCTTTGCCACGCAGAGAGCGATTACCATGCCCGGTCATGCCTGCTGACATGATTCGTGGCGGACTGAGCCAGCACATAGCTGAGTGGATGTCGGAACTAGCGAAGACGAGGCCGCTGTTTCACTCAGAAGCCGACTTCCAACTCGCCCTGGCGATGTTGATGACCCGACATGGAGTACGGGGCGTCCGCCTAGAGCGGCGCATCAGAGTCGAGGCGCCGCTGCGTAGCAAGCAGTTCTTGACAGTTGACATTCTGGCGGTCGTAGACGATCAGCGTGTCGGATTGGAGTTGAAGTACCCACGGAGGACGTACACCGGCACGGTGATCTCTGATGGCGACCCCGAGGATTATTTCTTGCGTGCGGGCCGCATCGGACATAGAGGCTGCGGACTTCTGGCACGACGCCGAGCGCATCGAATTGCTCCTCGCCGAAGGGATCATCGAAGCGGGAGCCTCGATCATCCTCTCCAATGTGCCCTACTGGCTTCCGGCGACTCTGACGAAGACCGTGGGCCGCGCTTTCGCGCTGTGCGAAAACCGCTCAGTGGAGCGGACAACGCTTGAGTGGGCCGGGAAACAGTACTCGGAACCCGTCTGCCTGACCGCTCAATACCATTGCCGGTGGCGGCCATACAGCAAACCACCAGGCACCGAGTTTCGGTACATGGTCCTTGAGCCAGGGGCTGCAACGACCCCGTGACTCGGCGGGACCGCGATGCAAGCCTGAGTCACGACACCCGGTGAGGAGGCTTTTTATCCGTCGCTCGTTCCGTTGGTTGCGAACAACTCAGCCTGCTGTAGGACGAGTTCGATCGCCTTTTCTTCCCGGTCGGGCGGGTAGTCGTACTTGGCTAGGAGGCGCCGTATCTTTGAGCGTATGGCTGCCTTGACGCTGTCTTTGAGGTTCCAGTCGATGGTCACGCTTGATCGGATCGCGTCGACGAGTTCGTGCGCGATTTTTTTGAGGGTCTCGTCACCCATCTCCAGCACCGCGGCATCGTTCTGAACGATGGCGTCGTAGAAGGCGATCTCGTCTTCGCGTAGGCCAAGTTCTTCGTGGCGCTTCTGAGCGTCCCGCATCTCCTTGGCCAGCTTCACCAGTTCGGCGATGATGTCCGCGGTCGTCAAGGATCGGTTGGTGTAACGGTTGATCGCCTCCTCGAGCTGCTCCGAAAACTTCCGCGCCTGGACGATGTTGGTGCGCTGGACCGTCTTGATCTCGTCGTTGATCAGCCGGCGCAGCAGGCCCATCTGAAGGTTCGGCTTCTCTTTGTCGGCGAGGGAGTCGAGGAACTCGTCGGACAGGATCGACAATTCCGGGGTTTCGACGCCGGCCAGCTTGTAGATGTCAACCACCTCGTCCGCGGTGACCGCCTCGTTGACCAATTGTCCGATGGCGGTGTCGATCTCGACGGCGCCCGACCCGCCGCGCCCGGACTCGGGGTTCTGAATCTTGAGGATTGCCGAGCGCACGTCGATGAACAGCCTGACATCGTTGCGGATCGCTGCGGCCTCGTCCCGCGCCCCGCACAGCGCGAACGCCTTGGCCAGTGCCAGCACTTGATCGTTGAACCGCTCGGTGCGGTCGGGGTCAGCCATCACGAAGTCGAGCACCTTCGCGTGCTGGCCGAGCCGCTCGGCGGCGGACAGGTCCGGCGAGGAGTCGAAGTCGCACCTGTGCAGCAGCCCGGCGACAATGTCGTGTTTCTCCAGCATCGCCGCCACCAGCTCCTCGATGGGAACACCCGCCTGGTCGCGGTCCGAGGGCGAGTACTCCGCGAGGGCCTTCTGCAAGTTGGCGAAGATCCCGATGTAATCGACGATCAGCCCGCCCGGCTTGTCGCGGAACCGCCGGTTCACGCGGGCGATGGCCTGCATGAGTCCCGCGCCCTGCATCGTCTTATCGACATACATCGTGTGCATGGACGGGGCGTCGAACCCGGTGAGCCACATGTCGCGGACGATGACCAACTCGAGGGGGTCGTCCGGGTTTTTCGCCCGCGCCTTCAGGTCCTTGCGCACGTCCTTGGAATAGACGTGGGGCTGGAAACTCTGCGGGTCGTCCGTGGAGCCGGTCATGACGACTTTGATCTTGCCCTGGGTGGGATCATCGGAGTGCCAGTCGGGCCGCAGGGCGACGATCTTCTCGTAGAGGCGCACGGCGATGCGCCGCGACATCACGACGATCATGCCCTTGCCGAACAGGGCCTCACGGCGCTTCTCCCAATGATCGACGATGTCAGCGGCGATGAGATTCAGGCGCTCCTCGGCGCCGACGATGGCCTCCAAGCGCGACCATCGCGACTTGGCCTTGGCGGCTTCGGATTCCTCGACCTTCTCGGTGATCTCGTCGGCGGCGGCGTCGAGGGCGGCGTAGTCCTCGGCGCTGAGTTCGACCTTCGCCAGCCGCGACTCGTAGAAAATCTTGACCGTCGCGCCGTCCTCCACCGCACGGGTCAGGTCGTAGATGTCGATGTAGTCACCGAAGACCGCACGAGTGGACTTGTCGGTGGACTCGATGGGGGTGCCGGTGAACCCGAGGTAGGTCGCCTCGGGCAGTGCGTCGCGCAAGTGCTTGGCCAGCCCAGCCTTGAGCCGGCCCTGGCTGTCGAGCTTCTCCCCGAAGCCGTATTGCGAGCGGTGGGCCTCGTCGGCGACCACAACGACGTTGCGCCGATCGGTCAGCACGGGGTTTCGGTCCCCGTCCTCACCCGGGCTGAACTTCTGAATCGTCGTGAAGATAATCCCGCCCGAGGAGCGGCGCAGCAGATCACGTAGCTCGGTGCGGGTGTCGGCCTGCTGGGGGGACTCCGGCAGGATCGAGGCGGGGGCGAACACCTCGCCGAACAGCTGGTCGTCGAGGTCATTGCGGTCGGTAATGAACACCAGGGTCGGGTTGGCCATCCTCGGGTCGCGCATGACCTTGGCGGCGTAGAACACCATCTCGAAGCTCTTGCCCGAACCCTGGGTGTGCCAGACCACCCCGCCGCGCCGGTCACCGACCGGGGATGCGGCGGTGACCGTGGACTCGACCGCCGCGTTGACCGCCCAGTACTGGTGATACTTGGCGACCCGCTTGATGAGGTCCCGGGTCCTCTGGCCCGTCGTCGGGTCGGTCACGGTCTCGTCGCTGAAGACCACGAAGTTACGCAGGATGTCGAGGAACCGTTCCGGCTCGAACACGCCCTTGACCAGAACCTCCAGCGCGGGCAGGTCGGTGACGACCTCGCGTCCCTCGATGGTCTTCCACGGGGCGTAGTGCTCGAACCCGCCAGTGAACGAACCCATCGCTGCGCTGGTGCCGTCGGAGATCACCGACACCGCATTGGTGGTGAAGACCGACGGAATGGCGGTGCGGTAGTTCTGAATCTTCGTCCACGCCTTCTTCAACGTGGCCACCTCGTTGGCGAGGTTCTTCAACTCAAGCAGACCCAAGGGCAGCCCGTTGACGAACACCAGCACATCGGGCCGGCGGTTCTTGCCGCCCTCGACGACCGTGTACTGGTTGACCACCAGCCAGTCGTTGTTGGCCGGCTCGTCGAAGTCGATCAGCCGCACACTGGTCGTGCGCACCGAGCCGTCCGCGGCGCGGTACTCGACCGGCACTCCTTCGGTCAGCAGTTTGTGAACGCGGGCGTTCTCGTCAACCAGACTCTGCGACTCCGCCCGCTCCAGCCGCTTGATCGCCTCCTCGACCAGGTCGGCGTCAACACCTGAATTGATTCGGCGGGCCGCATTCCGCAACCGCCCGTGGAGGTAGACCTGCTCAAAAGAGTCGCGCTCCGAGCTCACCTCCCCCGGAGCCAAATTGGGGCCGTGCGCCCGCTCATAGCCAAGCTGGGCGAACCACTCAAGCGCGGCGTCCTCGATCACCGACTCGTCAACGGCGGTCACGCGCCCACCTCGGCCACCGCTTCCTTGGCTTCCGGGACCGGGAGACGACCGGAGAGAAGCTCGGGAAGAAGGAGATCGCGCAGCCTGGTCAGCACGTCGCTTTCTTCAGCTGCGGCCGCGCCGCGTGCGAGCAGCGAATCCGCAAGAGGTGCGAAGGTTGAACATGTGGGTACGTTGATGACGAACTTCTCCAGTCGGTCGGTCGGGAGCCGTCCAGTCCCGTGTCCAGCTTCGTCCACGAGGTCGAGAATGAGCGATCGGCTCGCCTGCAAAGCGACCACCAGAACAGAGGGGCTGATATTAGGAATGATGGCTTTACAGTCCTGCCCGAAAGCCATCTCGCGCTGTGCAATACCGAGGCGGAACTCCGACTTGAGGCTCATACCGCGTACCACGAACAGGATTGTCCCGACAGGCACGATGTTGGTCGCGGCCTCCGCGCCGGACGGTGTCAGGTTCCTATCACTGCTACGCAAGAAGACGGTCTTCATACTCGCCGCTGAAACCCAAGGAAGAGTGCCGCCCCAATACTCGGCATTGGAGGTACTCGGCGTCCCACCCGACAGCCATCGTCCGACATCTTTCAGCGGTAGCGCAGTTGATGCATGTGAACAAGCATCTCTGTAATGCGCATCGGCTAGGTCGAGAACCTGAGATTGAATACGTCGGTTCGACTCGATCTTATCGTCGAGCGCCCCGAGCGTCGCCGCGATGCCGCGCTGCACGTTCACGGGCGGCAGCGGCGGCAACTCGAAAGATCGCACGTCAGCAACGTTTAGGTGTGGCACGGTGGACCCCTCAGCCTTCGCCAACAAGCGTGCCTGCTGTGACGGCGAAGCCAATAGGTAGTATGCGTAGCCTGAATCGAGCCGTCTCGGGTCAGGACGGAGCAAGACTGTGCGCTGTCCCGGCGCAACGTTTAGCTCAGGTGGGATTTTGACCACTGGCCCCACTGGGGCCTCCCGAGCGAACAGCAGGTCGCCCTCTTGGGGGGACAACCTCCGTGTCCATGCTTCAAATGTTTCACGCGATACCCTTCGTGCGTCGGCAAAGTTGATTCGGTTGCCGCGCATCGCCGGGGTGCCCACGGCGAAGTATTCACCGTGCGGATCAACAGGTGCAGTCTTGTGTTCACAATCCACAATCGCGGTACAAACATCCGCGAGTATTGGTCCCCCCGTCACCTCTCCACGCTTCCCAGCCGATTGCGGATTACCGCCTCAAGTTCACGGCCTCGGTCAAACTCGGCAAGAAGCTCCTTCGTCAGCCGCTCAATCTTGTCCGCTATTGGTTCGCCGTCGACCTCAGCCTCTTCTGTGCCGACGTAGCGACCTGGAGTGAGCACGAAGTCGTGCTGCTTGATCTCGTTGAGCGATGCCGCTCTGGCGAAGCCGGGAACGTCGTCGTAGTCGCCGTCGTGATTGCGCCACGAGTGATAGGTGTCGGCGATCTTGGCGATGTCTTGGTCATTCAGTTCTCGTAGCCGCCGGCTGACCATGGTGCCGAGCTTGCGGGCGTCGATGAACAGCACCTCGCCCTGGCGCTGGCGGTGTCCGTTGCCGTGGCGGTCCTTCGACACGAACCACAGGCTGACCGGAATACCGGTATTGAAGAACAGCCTGTCGGGCATCGCCACGATGCAGTCCACGAGGTCGGCCTCGACCAGCTTGCGGCGGATGTCGCCCTCGCCGCCGGTCTTCGAGGACAGCGACCCGTTGGCGAGCACGAACCCGGCGGTGCCCCGAGGTGAGAGGTGGTAGATGAAGTGCTGGACCCACGCGAAGTTGGCGTTGCCCTCCGGCGGCGTGCCGTACTTCCAACGGGGATCGTCGGCGAGCTTGGGGTCCCACCACTTGCTGACGTTGAACGGTGGGTTGGCGATCACGAAGTCGGCCCGCAGGTCCGGGTGCAGGTCACGGGTGAACGAGTCCGCCGACCGCTCGCCGAGGTCGGCCTCGATGCCCCGCAGGGCTAGGTTCATCTTGGCCAGCTTCCAGGTGGTGTCGGTGAACTCCTGGCCGTAGACCGAGATGTCGTTGCGCTTGCCGCCGTGGGCCTTCACGAACTCCGCGGACTGCACGAACATGCCGCCCGAACCGCACGCCGGGTCGTAGACGCGGCCCTTGAACGGCTCCAACATCTCGACGAGGGTGCGCACCACCGACCGCGGGGTATAGAACGAGCCGGCGTCCTTGCCGGTCTCCTTGCCGGCGAACTGGCCGAGAAAGTACTCGTAGACGCGCCCGAGCACGTCGTCGGAGCCGTGGTCGTCGGTCGTGGTGAACCCGATGCTTCCGATGAGGTCAACGAGCCTGCCCAGACGTTCCTTGTCGAGTCCCTCGCGCCCGTAGTTGCGCGGCAGCACGCCGCGGAGGCTGGGGTTCTCCTTCTCGATCAGGTCCATCGCGGTGTCGATGTCCTGGCCGACGCTGGGCAGCTTGGCGCGATCCTGGATGTGCTGCCAGCGGGCCTGCGGCGGCACCCAGAACACGTTGTGGCTGGTGTACTCGTCGCGGTCCTCGATGAACTTCGCCCGCCGCGCCTCATTGGGGATGTAGTCGTCGGAGTCGGGGTCCGCCAGCGCCGCCTCGATCGCAAGCCGCCGCTCCTCGAAGCGGTCGGAGATGTACTTCAGGAACACCAAGCCGAGGACGACGTGCTTGTACTCCGACGGCTCCTGATTGCCGCGCAGCTCATCCGCGGCCGCCCAGAGTCGTTGCTCGAGCGACCTCGTATCGGTCTTGACCTTCTTGGCCCTTGCCACGTCGTTTGGCCCCCTTCAGTGCCCGGTCGTGCCGCCAGTATTCCAAGCCGGTACCGATTGAACGGCATTCCCGACGCAGCGGCGTCAGACGCCCTCAGATGAGGTTGACTGGAGAAGGCTCGACAGTGTGCCCTCGCGCCCGCAGATCGGCGGCGATCTGTTGGCGTACTCAGCCAGCAGGTACAGCGAGTCGTCGCTAGCAACACTGAAGCTTGTATGTCCGCCGTACTTCTTGATTAGGTCTTTCGGGAACCACTTGAGCATGGTGTTGGCGAGCCACTCCGGATAGCCGGTCTCCGTGGGCAGGGATTGATCGAACGCCTCGCTCCCGTTCGGGGAGTCGTCTACCAGTTCGCCGCTGTCTTTATCGTGGGTCCCGTACTTCTCAAGAACTCGTCCCAGCCGCGATGTTCGGCCCGATGATTTTGTGCAGGAGGGATCCGCCGGCCGACTTTAGGCTCGATGGCATGACTCTGCACCAGCACGACGTAGCAGGACTGGAGTCCTCGGAACCCTCCACCGAGACCGTCCCGGCCGTCGACGATCGCCGCCGCGCTGGCACCTTCTTTCTCGGCTGGTTGATCCTGGCGGCAGCGATGTCGCTTTCCGGCAATGTCGGTCATGCTCTGCTGATCGCGCCATCGGAAACCCGTTGGCTGGCCGCCCTCGCGGCTCTGGTGCCGCCGACAATTCTTCTGGCAGCAACCCATTCGGCGACCTGGCTCGTCCGCGTTCGATCGGTTGGCTGGGTGTACTGGGTGGCGCTGGCCCTTACCACCGCGTTGGCTCTCGGATCATTCGCGCTGTCGTTCGACGCGCTGCGTTCCTTCGCGGTCATGCTGGGGATTCGAGAGTCCATGGCGTGGATCTGGCCTGCGGTCATCGATGCCGCGATCGCACACGCGACGCTGTGCTTGCTGTCGCTGACCAGGCCCAAGCGGGCCAAGCCGTCGCACGCGGTCCAAGCGATGCCGGAAGCAACGCCTTCGTCGACTCCGGCGCACACCGGCGGCTATATCGAGCAGGGCGAGACCGAGCAGAAGGTCGAGGATCGACCGCGATCTCTGCCGCCGAACCCGATTCGAAGCTCGGCAGTTGCGCCGACTAGCGAGGCGCAAGCCGGGCCCATGCCCAACCGTGAGTCCAGCAGCACCTACGCATCCGCTTTCGCGCCGGCCGCTGTGCGCCACGGACACCCGTTAACCGACAGCGGCGCCGATGGGCAGCGCCCACTGGAACGGGCATTGAGGGCCGTACCTGCCCGCGCGGTCACATCAGCGCTGCCCCAGTCTGAGTTGTGCACTGAGACGGGCGTGGAGACCACCGTTGAGAGTTGGCTCCCGACGGCGGAGTCACTGGTGCGCGAGGGGATCACCACGAAAGAGCCAGATCTGATCGCCAAGATTCTCGCCGACAATGCCGCTGGTACCCCACCGAGCACAATCGGACGTCGTCACGAGGTTCATCACAGCACCGTGAGTCGAATTCTCTCCGCCGCCGAACAGCTGGCCGAGACCAGCACCGCGGCCAGGTAGGCAAGGCCGCTCGTCGGCGTGGGCGTTGGGGTTCGGGCCTTACGACGCGGCGCGTTCGATGCCCAATGAGCGTTCGCGCAGAAGAAAGGGGAGGCTGACGCCTCGGGTCTGCGCCTCGCCGCGCAGTCGCTCCATTTGGTCGGCCGTGAAGCGCACGAACACACCCTCGGTGAGTTGTCGAGTCTCGGTCCCTTTGCCACTCATCGCCGTTCCCTTTCGCGGTGCACGAAGATGGTCCTAGTGTACGACATTTATGTCGTTAATTAGCGACATTCCTAGTCAGGTGGCTTCCGCATGTCGCTACAAGTGTCCTTATCTAGGAGCATAATGTTCTAGACGGGATGACGAGAACCAAACAGCCGACGTAAGCAGGGATGAGCGAGCCCAAGACACCACCCGCCGGGGTCGAGACGGAACCACAGGGTCCAGTGGTGCCGTTGAAGGAGGCTGCGTCCCGGCTGGGTAAGGATCCGCGCACGCTGATCAAGGCGATCACAGCGGGCCGGCTTCGCGGTGGCGCTCTGCCGCGGCCGGAACGGCTGCGGTGGTACGTCTACGCCGACGAGCTGCCTGCTGCCCCGGGGCCGGCGGCTGCGGTCCACTCCCCCGCAGATGCTCTGGTGGAGGATCTGCGTTCGCAGGTGGTGTCGCTTGCTGAGGCCAACCGGTTGTTGATCGCCGCTCAGCAAGATCTTCTTGATGCCGGCGATGCCGATCAGGGTTCGGCGGCGAAGTACCGCGCTGCGGCGCGGCGCTATCTGGATGCGCTAGGCCAGTTCATGACGCCGGGTCATCTGGGCGACCTCGTCGATCAGTAGGGCCGTTCAGCCGGCGAGTTCACCGAGTAGTTTGAGCAGCCTGCTTATCCCGTCGGCGCCGAGGTAGGTGCGTAGGGCGTGAGCGAGCTGTTCGGGTTGGTTGTCGAAATCGGCCAGCGCCGAGGCGATGACGCGGGAGCGGCTCGGGGGTCGGGGCTTGCCGCTGTCCTGGTCTGGGTCGTTGGTGCGGTCGAGGGTGGCCTGCCACCGCGCGACCTGTTCGGCGAGCGGCACTTTGGCCAGTTGCCGCGCCTCGCGGATGGCCAGTTCGCCGCGCCGTAGCGCGCTTTGCAGTTCTGGTGCCAGCTTCAGTAGGGCGCGTCGCTGGGAGACCCACGCCGCGGTTCTGTGGAGCCGTGCAGCGGCTTCGTCGGCACGTCCGCACTCGGCGACGAGCGCCTCCACAGCGCGCGCCTCTTCGATGACGTCGAAGTCCTGGCGGTCGACGTTTTCGGCGATGCACGCTGAGATGAGGGTGATTCGGTCGCGGGCGATCTCGTCGTTGATGACGACGGCGAGGTCGCTGCGGCCGTACTTGTGGGCTGCGGCGAGTCGGCGGCACCCGTTGATCACGACGTAGCGTGCCGAAATCTGGTCCTCGGGAAAGAGTTTGAGGTATGCGGCGCTGGTGACTGCCAGCGCGGGTTGCAGTTGGATGTCGGCGATCGATTCCAGATCCGCGAGGTCCCCGACGTCTTCGCGCGGATTGCGTGGATTGGCGGCGAGGTCGCTCAACACGATGGCGTGGCCCTGGATACCGTCTGGACGCTGTGCACTGCGATCCACCGGTGATCTGTGGCCCACAGATGCGGCGAGGTCGGCGAGGTTGGTGCGCTGTCCCCGTGCCATCAGCGCACCGCCGCGACGTTGAGCTCGAGGGCGAACTTGTAGAAGTCTTCTCGGGCTTGCAGCGCCACCCGGTTCAGCGGGTACTCGGTGACGACCTGACCGTCGGCGCTGGCTCTGGCGTGCAGCTTGTAGTGCCTGATCACGGTGTTGGCTAGCGGCCAGCCGTTGGCCTTGACGAAATCCTTCGTCTGGTTGAGGTCGTAGGTTCCGTCGCGCGGGTCCCAGTTGTTGATCACCACGATGTACCGAAGTCCGCGTGGCTCAATGACTTTGGTGATAGTCCGGGCGGTCGGATCGAAGCTGAGCGGCTCGGTCTCGATGGGGACGATGACTTGGTCGGCCATGTCCAGGACGGTGCGCAGCACATCTGCGGCGGGCCCGCGCCCGAGGGGATCTGATCCGTTGCCGTCGCCGTCGAGGTCGATCCATCCTGGAGTGTCGACGTAGACGTGCTGGATTCCGGGGAGTTCTTTGAGCGCGGCCAGTCCAGCCAGATCGTCGTGAGCTTGCGCGATGTGGAACGGCAGGTCGTTCATGCGCGAGGCCCACCATACCGCCGATCCTTGCGGATCGACTGACAGCGCCAGCACCGGCGAGGTGGCGTCAGGGTCGTCGTCGCGGTTGAGGACGTCGGCGGTGACAGCGGCCAGGTTGACCGAGATGGTGCTTTTGCCGACACCGCCCTTTTGATTGAGCACAACATGAATCGCCACGTGAGGGCCTCCCGTTTGCTTCCCCCGCAGTAACGGGGTACTTCGGATCAGACGGACTTACCCTACGGTGCAACGGGTTTGGCGGCGACCCGACACGCGGGGTCACACATCGTTGTGACGGCTCGACTGAAACTCGGGCGCAGGAACTGGGGCTGCGCTCGGCTGCGCGGGACATTCCCCCGTGCACGGGTCGGTTTCGGCTGGCAACCGCTCCGGTCGCTCGGCAGGCTCGCGCGGTAGGGAGTCCACCCTGAAAGGTCGCGCGGAAAGGGTGGTGCCGTCATCGTGGCGCACTGTAGAGGAGGGGTTTGCCGATTAACCGCGGTTAATCGGCATGCCACGATCACCGGGCGGCGGGTCGGGCAGTTGGAGGTCGGTATTGGGCGCCGCGGGGTGATTCAGGGTGGTCCGGGCCTCTCCTCAGTGTCTGGGTTTTGTTGAGCCGAGGACGTCCTCCCGGATTCTCGGCCCCTCTGCTCCCCCGGCGCTGGCCGCGCCGGCTGCGTCGGACGTGCGGGCGCAGACGCCGTTCGGCGCAATTAACCGCGGTTAATTGGTCTCGCGCTGGGCCCGGGGTCGAGACGCCAGTCCGTGGCTGCCGGAGGGTCGACTGGGGCGCTTCGCTGTTGCAGCGGGCCACCTCGCCATACGTCGGCCGATCCGTCACGTGACGCTGGGCGTGGAGTCGGTGTCGGCGATGCATCCGGCGCCTCAGCGCGGTCGTGATCGGTGTGATGTCACCGGCGCGCCGGTGGCTACCGTTTGCGGCCGGGGCCGCGGTGGGTCTCAGCGGTGCGGTAGCAGGTCGAACTCGTAGCGGAGGGCTTGTTCTACGAGCGCACTGCGTGTTCCGGCCCCCCACGCGAGGACCAGGTTGTCGAGTCGTTGCCCGTTGGCGGCGGTGACGCCGGAGAGCACCACGGTGCGTGGTGCGGTGGCGTGCCTGCGGCGGCGCGGCACTGCGTTCGAGGAGGGTCGTTCGAAGAGCTGCCCCTCCCCTACCGCGTCCTGTTGGTTGGCCCAGGTGGTGGCCAGGCGGGTGGCGTGGGCTTCGATAGCGTCGAGCACGATGGCGCCCATGGTGCGCGCGAGACCGCGGCGAACCTTCTTTTCCGCGAGCTGAACTCGGTAGAGCTCGTCGTAGACCTCCGATGACAGCAGGACCTCTGGCGGGCGGATCCGAGCCTTGTTCGGCTGCTGTGCATCGCCGCTGTGGTTGGCGGGTTGCGCTGCTGGAGTTGTCGGTGAAACGGCGATCTGCGGAACGGCGGTCGGCAACGGAGTTTCGGGCGCGGCAGGTTGGGCAGGAGAACTCGTCGGCGCCGCCAGGGGTGGCGTCGGAGTTGTGTGCGGGGTCGAAGGCGCTGCTGGTGCCGGCGGTGGCGCGACCGGCTGCGGTGTCTGGTGTGTCTTCGGGGCCGGCCACAGGTCGTCGAGGTCTTGGTCGAGCGCGGAGGGATCGAAGACCGGTTTGGCTTTCTGGCGGGTCGGGGTCATCCGGCGCTCACCTCCATGGGTGTGGATTCGAAGCGGACGAGCCGGCCGATGATCTCGCGGACCAGTTCCTGGTAGTCGGCGGCGAGACCGCTGGGGTCGCTGGTCCACAGTCCTCGTTCGGGACTTTGTTTGTCGCGCAGCCGGGCCAGCCGGCTCCGACGGTCGTCGTGGGCCAGCGCGACCAGCTCACCTGCGGTCCTGTGCAGGGTGCGCATGTCGACGGCGGCGGCTGGCGCCGAGCGGATGGTGATGTCGAAGGGCGTGGTCCCGCTTCCCTCGAGCATCTCGCGGACCTGGGCGAACACCTCCTGGTTGCGTTTGACGGCGCGCGGGTTGACGTCGAAGAGCAGCACGCCGAGCAGCTGAATTGACGCGCCATGTTTGCGGGCACGCCAGAACCGGCGGGCGAGGCGTTCGACGCCGCCCAGGCTTGCCTGATCGTCGCGGGTGGGTATGAGGAGGTAGTTGGCGACGGCCAGGTAGGTGTCCAACAGTGGGACGTCTCCGGGTCCGGAGTCGATGACGACTAGGTCGTACCCTTCGGATTCGCACAGCGCCGACAGCGCGGTCTCCAAGTTGGTCGCCATATTGATGCCGCTTTCGGACATCAGGTGCGCTGCGGCGCCGACGACCGCCAGTTGGGGTCCCCCAGCCACGACGTCGAGGTTGGGTCGTACGTTGCGCACTGGTACCAGTGGGGCCCCGTATTGCAGCGTTTGCGACAGTGACTGGCCGCGGTCGCCGGTGACGCCGAGATCCTCGACGGTGACATTGGCCTGCGGGTCCCCATCGACGACGAGCACCCGTCGTCCCCGCTTACCCGCCGCGGCGATCATTTCCGCCACCGCGGCAACCGTAGTGGATTTCCCGACGCCGCCCTTCTGGTTGGCCACGAGGATTGTTCGGGCCGGTCCGCTCATCGTCATGGCGGCCAACGTATGTCCCGGCGCACGGATTCCCGTGGCGCCGCACCGCAGTGTGATCGAACCGTTACTGGAGTGACTGTTGGGACGTGTGGTCGTTTGTGTGATTGGGGTGCGGCACGGAAGATTCGCCGCCGGTGCGAGTGGACGACTCAGCCGGCGGACATCGGTGCGGGTGGACGGCTGGGCTTCGGGCCGTGTAGCCGGCGGTGTGTTCGCTCCATCGTCTGGCCGTGTGTCCGCGAGACCGTCAGTCTGGGTGCACCACCCGACGTTGCGCCCGGGATACGCCAAAACCGACGTCCGGTGCGCCGGACGTCTATAGCTCGGCAGGTCAATCGGCGTTCGACCCGCCATCTGTACGAGGGTCAAGCGTCAGTACGTCCGGTCGTACGGACGTTTCACGCCCGGCGTGGTTCCGCGTGACGTCCGTTTGGTTACACGGCCTCCATGCGTCTTCAGACGCGTGAATCATCCGGTGTTGTCCCGTCGTTAGCCCGGATATTGCAGGTCAGCGCTGCATCGGTGCCGGTGCGGGTTACTGCCGCGCTCGGGGTGAGCCTTCATCCCGTGCAACGACGCAGCCGCTGATCCGGAGGCCCATTGGGAACCAGGTTTGGTCGGTCTCGCCCGGCGCGGCCGGGTGCTGGTGGGGAAGCGTCACCACAGGCGCCGTCGGTACTCAGGGTGACCCAATGCTGTTGGCGCCACAGAAAGGGCGCGTCGGGGGCTCGATCTCGGGAACAGACACGGTAGCCGAGCCGGCGGGCCAGCCTTGGGTCAAGGCTCGCGATCAAATTGGCGCAGCGTACGCAGACGGCGAACAGGGTTGACGCGGTGCTCTCGCCGGGTTGCTCGCCGAGACGGGACTCAAGAGAGTCCGCCGACAAGCGGCAGTCTGGCGCCATGATCTCGCAGTGCCCGCTGGCCCGTGCCCACACCAGCGCGGCCGCGGGTGCCGGCGTGGAGCAGCGGGCGCCGGCGGGGGAGGGGACTCCGGTCGCGCAAGGGAGCGGCGTGCTTGCGGCGACGGCCCCGGTGGCGCGCGGGGGAGGAGCATCGGCGGCGATGGAGTTCAGCCGATGCGCCACAGGGGCGAAGCGGCCGTCGATCCACACACCCGCCCACATTCCCCACGAAGGCCGGCATGTCAGCGCGCGGCGCGCGCACCACCGGCGGCGCGGGCATCGCAGGCAGGCGGCCAACGACTGTGTCCGCGCGGCGGGATCGAACCACTGATCGGGGTCGGCGTGGCAGGGCAGCGACACAGTCGCTGCCACGGCGTCCGGTTCGGCTGAATGGTTCATGGGGTCGCCCCGGCACCGCTGCCGCGCCCTTTCCTCCGCCGCGCGATCTCGTCGAGGATCGCCCGCGCGGCCTGGTGCCCTGGACCCTGCAGGGCAGCACGTCCGGCCTCGCGGGCCCGACGCTGGGTTTCGCGGTTCTGGATCTGGGCATCAATGCGTTGCCTGACGGCGAGCAGTTCGGCCTGCTCACGGGCCTCGTCTAGGGCTGCGGGCCGTTCGGCGGGGTTGCCGTGACTGGCGATGATCTTGCCGAGCAGCCCGATCGGTTTGTACGGGCTTTCGGGGATCCAGTGGCCGGTACCGACCCAATCGGTGAGCAGCTGGTTGAGATCCCGAGGTGTCCAGCCGTGTTGGGCGACTGTGGTCAGCACCGCCGCCCACGGTCCGCCGGTTCGATACCGGCGGGCCCAGGCCGGAGTTTGCGGATCGGCTATCCAGCGGTTTGCCAGCAGCAGCGCTCTGTTGTCGGGGCGTGGGCGACGCGAAGCGGCGCTGCGACCGGCGCTTTTGCGCCGGTTTGTGGTAGTGAGTGATTTCTTACAAGAGTTAAAAAGATTAAAAGAAGACCCTTCGGGATGGGGTGACAGCGATCGGAACCGACAATCGTGCAGAGCCCAGACTGAGGCCCATCCGCGTCCGCGGTCGCCGACGCGCCAGCTGGCGAACCGCTCGTCACGGGAGCGCTGCCGGCCGCGCATCACTTCGGTCGCGACACCGAGCAGCCGTAGCGCGGTCGATGCCCGTTGTACGGTGCGGATCGAGAGGCCGGTAATTTCGGCGAGACGGTCGTTCGTTGGACGGCAGTTTCGGCCCGTACGGTGATCAGCGAACGATGCCCGCGCCTCGGCCACTGCCATCACCGATTTCAGGCTCACAGGGTTACCCGGCATGGCGGGGCGGACATGACTGTCGTAGCGGCTGCGGTAGGCCGTAGGCACGGTCTCGTGCACCCACTTCCGGGCGCGACCCCTCCAACAGGGGATAGCCGCCACCGGCTCGATTTCAAGGACGATGCGGGGGAGCCGGTCGAAGCACTCGCCCCCGGCCCGGCGGATCGATTCGGGTGTGGTGCGGGCGGTACCGCGCCGCCGCAGCAGGGCGCTCGACCCGTAGTAGCGGTGCGTCAGCAGAGTTGCGGTGTCACGGTGCGCTGCAGGTAGACCGTCGGGCGGGCATGCGCTACCGTGGGATGCGTCGTTCATGACGATTCCCTTCAGGGAGGGGACGCGCGAAGACACCAAGGTTCGAGCGGCAACTCGAACCTGACGACCCTCGGTCTCAGGACCGGGGGTTTGTCCGTTAGGCGCTTCGCTGTGAGGTTTTCACTTGTGCCGCCGGGGTTTACACGCCGGCGATATGGTTGGTCGGCTGCCTCCTCTCCGTCTCAGTGGCGCTCGGTGTGGCGCACACTAAACTTCCCCCGGCGCGGATATCCGCGCCGACCCGGGCGCGGATATCCGCGCCCGTCTGAGCATGCCTCACGGGCTCCGCAGCGGCGGGTAGGACACGCCGCACCATCTTTCACACCGATCACTCTGGTTCTCTGACGCCTGGTCGCGGCCCGCGTCGCTAGCTGACGTCGTCGCCAGGCGCGCCTTTAACGACAAGTCCTCCATGGGTGGCCAGTGATCGCAGCTGGCGTAGCGCAAATTTGCGTCCCCGACCTTCCTTGGGGATATGCACCCCGGACCACATGCCTTCGGCGCCAGGGGTGTCGAGGGCGTCCTTGGCGCACTGCCAGCGCCGAGGGCAGCCTCGGCAGAGCGCCTTGAGCTCCGGGTCGTCGCCGCCAGCGGCCCACCTGTCGGGGTCAGACACGCAGGGCTGAGTGCTGCTGCGCACCGTTGGTCGTTGGAGTGTCACGGTCACCGTCGCTCCTCCCACTGAGCTATCGAATAACCCGAACTTTAGCACTAACATTTAGCACCGCACTAGTGAGTGCTAAATCTCTGTGCTAAATGTTTGGCCCACTGTCGGGCGCTGAGGGACTGCAAGTGTTAGCGCTTTCTTCACTGGAGTCAGCCCGTGACGTGCCCGCTGTTGTTCCGAAATCGTGATGACCGCTGGCTACACTGGCGCGGTGGAGGCCGATGAGATCGACGACGGGATTGCCCGCGCGGGCGCCGCTGTCGCAGCTCGACGCCTTAAGTTAAAGATCTCGCAGCGCGAGTTGGCACGCCGGAAGGTGATCACCGCCCCGTCGCTGATCGGTCTCGAGAAAGGCCGCTTGTGGCCCAGGGAGCGCAGTAGACACGCCCTTGAGCAGTGTTTGCAGTGGCCGGCGGGAACAATAGCGCGCATTCGTGCCGGCGGCGATCCACCCGCAGAAACGTTAGCGCCGCCCACGCCCGCGGTGGCCGCCACCAAAACGCCCGCGCCGCCCGGCGGGTCGGCCGACGCTATTCTGGTGGTAGACGCGTTGGAGCTGGCCCTGGACCGTTTTGACACCGCGATCGACGACCTCCCCGCGGCGACGTCCCCGGACTTCCCTAGCCGGGCGTTAAGCATTCTGACTGACCTGCGCAAGCTGGAGGCGTTGGCAATTCGCGCGATGCGACATAGCCAGGGCTCTCCGGCCGAGGTGGTGAAATCCCTCGGTCATATTCGGGGCCGCTACGACGACCTCATGCTCAAGGCGGCAGCGCATCCTGACGCCACGCTAGGGCAGCGACTATATGCAGTCCGGCGCCGGGCCAACCTCGTCGCCGGCGAGGCGGCCGTAGTAGGCGGAATCCCTGTGGAGTTGGTCGAGTCGGCCGAGGCGGGCGAGGTGCTCAGCATCGAGGATGCCGCCAGGGTGGAAAGCCTGATTGACGCTCTGGCCAGCCCCTGATCCTGGCGCAACAATCGGCCGCAGGCAGCACCGCCGACAGCATCGAAAATGGATGCATGAGACCATCTTTAGCTTCCGTCCTGACCGTGGGTGCGACTGCGATGTTGGCCGCCCCCGCATCGGCCTGCGCCGCCCCGGCGGCCAGTGCGGACGCAACAGCGACCGTGCTTCGCGTCGTCGACGGCGACACGATCGACGTGGTCGACGACGCTCGCGGACGGCTGCGGGTGCGCGTTCTCGGCATCGACACCCCCGAGACGAAAGGCACCGAGGAGTGCTGGGGCCGTCAGGCGACGGAGTTCGCGACAGCGACACTGCTGAATCGTCGGGTCGCGCTGGTCACTGATGCGAGCCAGGATGCCCACGACCGCTACGGACGCACTTATCTGCACTAGTCAATCCGTTCACCGGGGCCGGTCATCAGTCGGAGTCTTTGGAGCCTTCGAGGGCGCGGCTGAGCTGTTGATGTGGGACAGCTCTAGCTGGATGGTCGGTGAGTTCGCCTCGGGTTACGTGGGTTTGCGGGCGGTGAGGCGTTCGACGAGGCCGAGTTTGAAGCGTTCGACGCGTTCGATGTCGAGGTTGGGGTCGTTGCGGATGTGGTTGAGGGGGCGGCGCAGGAAGTGTTCGCCGCCGAGGGGAACGGTGAACAGTTCGAGGAAGCGTTGCACGGCTCGGGCGGGGGCGACGCTGCTGCGGATGTGATCGACCAGGATGAGTTGTCCGCCGGGGCGCAGGACGCGGGTCATTTCGTTGAGGGCTTTGGTGTGGTCGGGGATGGCGCAGAGCCCGAAGGTGCAGACGACGGTGTCGAAGGTGGCGTCGTCGAACGGTAGGTGGTGGGCGTCGGCTTGTTGCAGCGTGGCGGGGTGGCCGAGGTCGGCGGCACGTTGACGAGCCAGGTCGAGCATCTGTTCGCTCCAGTCGATCCCGGTCAGCGTGACGGTGTCGGGGTAGAACTCGAGGTTGAGGCCGGTGCCGACGGCGACTTCCAGGGTGGTGCCGGCCGCTTGGCTGCAGACCCATTGGCGGGAGTCGCCGAACAGGTGGCGGTCAAAGAATCCGATTTCGCGGTCGTAGGTACGGGATTTCTTGTCCCAGTATCGGTTCCATCGGGCGGTGCGATCACCGGTGGCCATGGTTCACCTCGATTCGAGTCGGCCAGTCAGACGATTCGGGTGCGTCCGATGTGGGGAACAAACCGGCCGACCGTCTCACAGTAGTCCCGGTAGGCCTGGCCGTGGATAGCGTTGAGATAGGGCTCTTCGACGACGCGGACCTGCAGCTCGATGGTGGCCAGCAGCACGACGAACGCGACCAGGGCGAGCGGGTTGGGGGTCATCAGGGTGATGCCGGCGGCGAAGATCAGCATCGCGGTGAAGATGGGGTTGCGCACCAGCCCGAACACACCACGGAGCACCAATGTGGTGGTCTCACTGGGGTCGACGCCAATCCGCCAGGACTCGCCCATGTCGCGCTGGGCGTAGAGGGTGGCCGCGATACCCGCCACCGCCAGCACCGTCCCGCCCACCTGAATCCACGGCGCCTGCAGGAGCGCGATCGGGGTGAGGATGCCGAGCAGTTGCAGCAGCGGTGCGGCCGCCCCGGCGAGGATGGCAGCGATGAATCCGGCGCCGGCGAACCATTCCAGCGAGCCAGGCCGGCCGTGGATGCCGCGAAACCCGGTCGAGCCGGTGCGGCGGTGCTGGGTCCAGCTGCGCCAGCCGAACCCTAAGACGGCAAAGACCAGGTAGAGAACGAGCGCGGTGGCGGGCATGGGTGAACCTCCTGGCCGGACTGAGATGAGTGTCGATGTGGAGAGGGGCGGTCAAGCCGATGGATGCGGCAGGCCGCGCCTAGTTCTCGGCGAGCGCTTGATCGAAGGCCTGGGCTAGGTCTTCATAGCTGTGTGGCTGGATGCGGGTGTCGTTGAGGAAGAAGGTCGGGGTGCCCTGCACGCCCAAGGCGCGGCCGTCGGCCATGTCGAGTTGGATGCGTTCGAGGGTGGCGGGATTGGCGTAGGCCGCGTCGAACTCGGCCATGTCCAGGCCGAGTTCTGTTGCGAATCCGCGGAATACGTCATCGGCTGGGGTTTGCTTTTCACCCCACTGGGCTTGGGTGTCATACATTTTGCGATACATCGCCTCCAGTTGGCCTTGCTGGGCGGCGGCTTCCACCGCGCGGGCGGCCCGCTCGGCGTTGACGTGGGCTTGCAGCGGGAAGTAGCGGATCACGAAATTCACCCGGTCGCCGTATTCGGCCCGCGCTTTTTCGATCTCTGGGTAGACCGCGCGGCAGCCCTCGCATTCGAAGTCGAGAAACTCCACGAACGTCACCGTGCTGTCGGGCACCGTGTTGAGTCGGTGGCTGTTCTCGCGCACCACCTGCCCGGCCTCGCCGGTATCGGGCTGTGCCGTGGTGGTCGAGTCGCGGTCGCGCACTGACAGGTAGACCAGCGCCCCGATCGCCATGGCGGCGATGACGAACGCGGTGAGCAGGATGCGGCTGGTGCGCGCCATTCAGATACCTCTTTTGTGGGCGTGGACGATCTGGAACGGGGCGGCCCAGCTGCGCGCGGGCAGATGGGTGGTGACGGCCAGTCCGTGTGCGGTGAATGCGTCGGCCAGGCCGGTGCCCAGGACGTCGCGGGCGTGGGGTCGTTCGGCGAGCCGCATGTAGGTCTCGAAGATGGTGCGGGCGGTGGGTGGTGGGTCGAGGTCGATGGCGATGACCTGGCCGGCGAGACGTAGAACGCGGATGGCTTCGTCGATGGCGCGGTGGCGGATGTCGGTGGGCAGTTCGTGCCAGCCGAACACGCTCATCACCACGTCGAAGGTGTCATTGCCGAACGGCAGTGCGGCGGCGTCACCTTCATGCAGCGCCACGGTACCGATCCCGGCGCGGGTGAGGTAGCGGCGGCCGACGGCCAGCATTTCCGGGGAGATGTCGAGGCAATCCACTCGTGTGCTCGGGGATTTGCGGGCGAGCAGGCGGGCGGCGTAGCCGGTGCCGCCGCACAGTTCGAGCACTCGTTTCGGTTTCTGGTCGGCGACGAGCTGGGCGAGCCGGTCATGGGGTCGGCCGGGGATGAACCGGTTGCCGGCTTCGAACAGCGGTCCGGCCAGGGCGAATTTGAGCCGGTTGCGGCCCCAGGGGCGGCTCATGTCGGCTGCCGTTCACTGGCGGTGACCGGGAGTGTCGATGTGTAAGTGCTTGGGGTGGTGGTGAATTGGTGGGCGCAGTCGGTCGAGCAGAACCACCAATCCCGGTCCTGGTAGCGGCGTCGCGCCCGGGCGGTTTCCGGGTTGATCCGCATGCCGCAGACCGGGTCGCGGGGGTAGCGGGCCTCGGTCAGGGCCAGCGTGTGTAGCGGAATCGGGGTGGTGATGCTGCGCAGCGGCGGAGCACCGATCGCTGGGGTGGACAGGCCTTGTCGGGTAGCGGCAGCCGCGATCGGGTCGGTGATCACGGCGTGGCCGGCCCCGGCGAGTGCGGTGATGCGGGCGGCGATGTTGACGGTGTGGCCGAACACGTCGCCGCCGCGGGCGATGACGGGTCCGTGATGGATTCCGGCGCGCAGCGCCAGGAACCCGTCCTCGCCGGCGACCTGCTCTGCCAGGTCGGTGAGGGTGGCCAGCATCTGGGTGGGTGTGTCGGCGGTCAACATGACCGCGTCCCCGATCGTCTTCACCAGCCTCACGCCCGGTTGTAGTGCAGCCTGTGCCAGGTCGGCAAGCCGCGCGGCGAGCTGGGCGGCTTCGTGGTCGCCGCAGATTTCGGTGAGGATGCTGTAGCCGGCCAGGTCGACAAACGCCGCCGTCGCCTCGACCGTGTCGAAGTCAGGTGTAGTGTCGGGCAGCATCATTGGTCTCATCTCTGGTGCGGCCGAGCCACGGTAGGAAGCGCCCCACTCGGGTGGTGTAGTCGCGGTAGGTGTGGCCGTGGACGCGGCGCAGGTAGGGCTCTTCCACTTCGCGCACCTGCAGCTGGATGCCGGCGATCGCGATCAGCAGGCCGGCGATCGCTATCGGGTTGGGCACCATCAGCGTCAGGCCGGTCAGGGTGAGCAGCAGTGTGGTGAAGATCGGGTTGCGCACAATCGCGAACGGGCCGCCGGTGACCAGCTCGGTGCGTTCGGTCTCATCAACCCCGATCCGCCACGAGGCCCCCAACCCCAGCTGGGCCTGCAAGGTCAGCCCGATGCCCACCACCGCAACCGCGATCCCAGTCGCATGAACCAGCAGATGGTCGGCGAAACGCAGTGGGGCGAGCCCGGCCAGGGCCGCCGCTGGGGCGCCGACGCCGACCAGCAGATAGCCCACGTCGGCGAGCGCGAGCGCCCACCATTCCAGGGTGCCGTCGGGCCGCCAACCCCGCCGGTTGCCGCTGTCGCCGATGCGGGCCAGCTGGATCCGGCGCCGACAGGCCCCGATCACCAGCATCAACATCGCGAACAGGCCCAGTGCAGTCAGTGCCATCGCCTGCTCCTTCCCGGTCGGCCCGTCCCCGCCCTGCGTCCTCATCCATCGGGTTGTATCGATGTTGGCGGGGTTGACCGATCAATAGTGTTGGACGCTATCATCGTCGTGTGGCGATGAAAAGTGGTTCGGTCGATCCCGCGATGTGCGGGAATGTGGATGCGGCGACGGCGTTGTTTCACAGCCTCTCGGATGGCACCCGGTTGGCGATCCTGCGCCGGCTGGCGGTCGGTGAGGCGCGGGTGGTGGATCTGACCGGCGAGTTGGGGTTGGCGCAGTCGACGGTGTCGGCGCATCTGGCGTGCCTGCGCGACTGCGGGCTGGTGGATTTCCGGCCGCAGGGCCGCGCCTCGGTGTATCGGCTGGCCCGCCCGGAACTACTGGACATGTTGCGGGCCGCCGAAGCTGTCTTGGAGGCCACCGGCAACGCGGTGGCGTTGTGCCCCAACTACGGCCACCCGACTGAGCGGAAGAAGGTTGCGCGATGAGTGAGGCGTGCGGCTGCGGCAGCGACGACCGCCCCGGCGAGGACGAGCAGGAACCCGAACGGCTTTGGGAGATCACCGAACTGCGCGCCGCCGCGGTGGCGGGCGTGGTGCTTTTGGCCGGCTATGTGGTCGGCTGGTCCGGCGGCCCCCATGCGGTCGAAATCGGCCTGTATGCGCTCGCCTTGGTGATCGGTGCCTACACGTTCGTGCCTTCGACGCTGCGCCGGCTGGCGCAGGGCAAGATCGGGGTCGGCACGCTGATGACGATCGCCGCGGTCGGCGCGGTGATCCTCGGCGAGGTCGGCGAGGCCGCCATGCTGGCGTTCCTGTTCTCCATCAGCGAGGGCCTCGAAGAATACTCCCTCGCCCGCACCCGCCGAGGTCTGCGGGCGTTGTTGTCGCTGGTGCCCGATGAGGCCACCGTGCTCCGCGACGGTACCGAAACCACCATCGCCCCAGCAGAGTTGGCGGTGGGTGACCGGATGCTGGTCAAGCCCGGCGAACGCGTCGCCACCGACGGCACGATCGTGTCGGGGCGCACGGCGCTGGATGTTTCGGCCATCACCGGCGAATCCGTGCCGGTAGAGGCCGGGCCCGGTGATGAGGTGTTCGCCGGGTCGATCAACGGCACCAGCGTGCTGGAGGTTGAGGTCACGTCCACTGCTGCTGACAACTCGTTGGCCCGCATCGTGGCGATCGTGGAGGCCGAGCAGTCCCGCAAGGGCGAAGCCCAGCGCCTGGCCGACCGCATCGCCAAACCCCTGGTCCCCGCGATCATGATCGCCGCGGTCCTCATCGCCGCCATCGGCAGCGTGTTGGGCGATCCGCTGGTGTGGATCGAACGTGCCCTGGTGGTGTTGGTGGCGGCCTCTCCTTGCGCGCTGGCGATCTCGGTGCCGGTCACGGTGGTCGCCGCGATCGGCGCGGCTAGCAAGCTCGGTGTCTTGGTCAAGGGCGGGGCGGCGCTGGAAGCCCTGGGCGCGGTCCGCACGATCGCGCTGGACAAGACAGGCACCCTGACCGCCAACGCACCCACCGTCATCGACGTCGCCACCACCAACGGCGCCACCCGCGAGCACGTGCTGGATGTGGCGGCGGCGTTGGAGGCCCGCAGCGAACACCCCCTCGCGGCAGCGATTCTCGCCGCCGCGCAGGGCCCCGTGCAACCGGCTGATGACGTGCAGGCGGTCACCGGTGCCGGGTTGACCGGCGCGCGGGATGGCCGTCGATTGCGGCTGGGCCGCCCCGGCTGGCTTGACCCCGGCCCGCTGGCCGGCCAGGTCGCGGCCATGCAGGCCGCCGGCGCCACCGCCGTGCTCATCGAAGACAACGACCAGATCATCGGGGCAGTCGCGGTGCGCGATGAGCTGCGGCCCGAAGCCGCCCACGTCGTCGCCCAGCTGCGCCGCGGCGGGTATCAGGTGGCCATGCTCACCGGTGACAACCAAGCGACCGCCCACGCATTGGCCAAGCAGGTGGGCATCGAGGTCGTGCATGCCGATCTGCGGCCCGAAGACAAAGCCGCGCTAATTGGTCAAATGCGCCAACGTTCCTCGACGGCCATGGTCGGTGACGGCGTCAACGACGCCCCGGCCCTGGCCACTGCCGATTTGGGTATCGCCATGGGCGCGATGGGCACCGACGTGGCCATCGAAACCGCCGACGTCGCGCTGATGGGTGAAGACCTGCGCCACCTCACCCAAGCACTGGCCCACGCGCGGCGCGCGAGGCGGATCATGCTGCAAAACGTCGGCCTCTCACTGGCATTGATTACGGTGCTCATTCCGCTCGCCCTCACCGGTGTCCTCGGGCTGGCCGCGGTCGTCGCGGTGCACGAACTCGCCGAAATCGTCGTCATCGCCAACGGCGTGCGCGCCGGACGCACCAAGCCCCTCGGGGGCACCATCATCGAAACCGGAACCGACTCCCACCGGCTGGCCCACACCCGCAACCAGAAGACCACGGCAGCCAGCTGAACTCGGGGCCGCAACATCGGGGTAAGACCCCGGATCGATCACGTCAACGGCGTCGCACTCCGAAGCGCCGCCAGCACGCGATCCCTGGTCGGAAGGTCCAATCGGCACGCATCAGCTGCCAGCTCAGTGCCCGGCTTCATGACATCCATACCATCAACGAGCACTGTTGGCGATGGATATCCACCGACCCTTTCCACCACCACATCTTCAGCGATATCAACCTCAGACAGACACTCGGCGAGCAAGCGCCGAGCCGCCGCCGCATTCGGACATCCCGGGCTCGTGAGAAGTTCCACACGCATACATCTAGCTTCGCTCAATACGCGCGTTGGATCGGGATGGCTGGCCGGTGGGTGGTGTGATCGCGGTGGAAAGGTTGGCGGCCAAGGCCTGGACGCGCGTGGTGATGTCGTCGCGGATGATTCGCATGCGGTCGATTCCGTCGATGCCGCGCAAGGAGGGTTCGTCGGTATCCCACCGCTGGATGGTGACGCCGGGACAGTACTCGTCGAGGTGGGCTTGGCTGCCGACGATGACGACCAGGTCGGCGTCGTCGAGCATCTGCGCGGTGAGTTGGGCGGGCTGATGGTCGCTGATGTCGACGCCGACTTCTGCCAAGGCTTGTACCGAGAGGTCGTTGACGGCGGTCTTGGCGCGGGTGCCCGCCGAGCTGACGTGGATGGTCGGTCCGGCGATCTGGCGCATGAGCCCGGCGGCCAGGACCGATTTTCCGGCGTTACTGACGCAGACGAACAACACTGATGTGTCAGCCATATTCGGTGTGTTCCCTTGAGGTTTTCGCGGCTACCGGGTGACGGGCACGTTCAGGTCGGCCAACAAACGGTGGACGCGTTCTTCGATGTCGTCGCGGATCGGGCGGACGGCGTCGAGGCCCTGGCCGGCGGGGTCGGGCAGTTCCCAGTTCTCGTAGCGTTTCCCGGGGAAGATCGGGCAGGCGTCCCCGCAGCCCATGGTGATGACGACGTCGGCCGCCTGCACAATTTCGTCGGTCCAGGGTTTGGGGTATTCGCCAGTGATGTCGATACCGACTTCGTGCATGGCAGCGATCGCGGCGGGGTTGATCTCGTTGCCGGGTTCGGATCCACCGGACCAGGCGACGGCCCGGTCACCGGCCAGGTGGGTGAAGTAGCCCAGCGCCATCTGCGAGCGGCCGGCGTTGTGGGTGCACAGGAACAACACGGTCGGTTTGCCGTCGCTGATCTTTCCTTCCACTCTCGCCAGGGCGTGCAGGCGTTGGCGGGCGAACCGTTCGGCCAACAGCGGCAGGAAGTTCGGAATGGTGGCCCGGCCGGCGAACTGGTCGTAGGACGAATGCAAGAACCGTTCGATGGTTTCGGTACCGAAGGTGCCATCGAACTCACCGCCCAGCCGGGTCGCCGCGGTTTTCAGGGCGAGTTGCTGGTCGATGGACAGATCGTGGCGAAGCTCGTGGGTGACGGGGCTGTCAGTCATGGATTGGGTTCCGTTCTCGTCGTCGAGCCGTCGGCAGGAAGGTGTTGGGAGGTGTGGTGGTGGAACCGGTTGCGCAACGCCAAGGACACGTAGACCAACCCGACCAGGACCGGGACTTCGATCAACGGGCCGACGACGCCGGCCAGGGCTTGGCCGGAGGTGGCGCCGTAGGTGGCGATCGCGACGGCGATGGCGAGTTCGAAGTTGTTGCCCGCGGCGGTGAACGCCAGGGTGGTGGTGCGCTCATAACCGAGATCGAGCATGGTGCCGAGCAGGTAGCCTCCGCCCCACATGATCGCGAAGTACGCTAGTAGCGGCAGGGCGATGCGGGCGACGTCGAACGGTTGGTGGGTGATCTGGTCGCCTTGCAGCGCAAAGAGAATCACGATAGTGAACAGCAGCCCGTAGAGCGCCCACGGCCCGATCCGGGGCAGGAACTTGGCCTCGTACCAGTCACGGCCCTTGGTTTTCTCGCCGAGCCGGCGCGACAGGTAGCCGGCCAGCAGCGGGATGCCCAGAAATATGAGCACGGACTTGGCGATCTGCCACGGGGAGGTGTCGATGGTGGTCTGTTCCAGGCCGAGCCAGCCGGGCAGCACCGACAGATAGAACCAGCCCAGCAGGGCGAACATGATGACCTGGAAGATCGAGTTGAGCGCCACGAGGACGGCGGCGGCTTCCCGGTCGCCGCAGGCCAGGTCGTTCCAGATGATGACCATGGCGATGCAGCGGGCCAGGCCGACGATGATCAGGCCGGTCCGGTATTCGGGCAGGTCGGGCAGCAGCAGCCACGCGAGCGCGAACATCAGCGCGGGGCCGAGCACCCAGTTCAGGACCAGTGAGGACAGCAGCAGCTTGCGGTCGCCGGTGACGGTGTCGAGGCGGTCGTAGCGGACCTTGGCCAGCACCGGGTACATCATGATGAGCAGGCCAAGAGCGATGGGTAGTGAAATCCCGTCCAGCTGAACGCTTTCCAGCGCGGTGTTCAAGCCGGGAACCCAGCGGCCCAGCAGCAACCCGGCGACCATCGCCGCGCCGATCCACAGCGGCAGGAACCGATCCAGGGTGGAGAGCTTGCCCACGACCGCTGGGGCCGGGGTGGTGGTGTCGGTCATGCCGACACCCCGGCGGCTGCGTCAATGCCGAACAGGACGGCGAGGCTGGCCAGCGCGTCGGGCACCACGGCGTAGTACACCCAGGAGGCCCGGCGCTGTGAGGTCAGTAGCCCGGCGTCGCGCAGCACTTTGAGGTGGTGGCTGATGGTCGGTTGTGACACCTCGATGTCGGCGGAGATGTCGCAGACGCAGGCCTCACCACCGGCGTGGCTGGCGATCGCGGAGAACAGCTGCAGGCGTACCGGATCGGCCAGCGCTTTGAGTTTGACCGCCATGTCCGCCGCGTCCGCGGCGGTAAGGGGTTCGCGCAGCAGCGCCCCGGGTGGGCAGCACGCGTCCCCGTCGGTCAACGACTCCTGCGACTTCGACATACATCAATATTGACGGATATCGAAGTTGTTGGCAAATGAAACGTCAGGTGAAGGTGAGTTGGGCGGCGTGGAAGTCGAAGTGGCGCCCGGGGTAGCGGTAGACGTCTTCCAGCGTCATGTAGTCGGAGAAGAACGGATCCCATCCCGGCGGGAAATGCATGCCGCGCCGCAGGGTGTCGTCGGTCTCGCGGGCGAGCCGGTGTTGCAGTGAGTCGATGACCCGGTCGAGTTTGGCGCCCATCCTGCGCCGGTTGTAGACCATGGCGGCGGCGCATGATCCGTAGTAGTTGATTTGATGAAACGGCGTGGTCGCGGCGTTGAGCAACCGGGCGTATGCCCCGCTGACGCGGTCAGGTAGTCGGCCCATCACCCGCACCAGGGGCAGCAGCCGCTGCACGACCACGTAGCCGAACACCATGTGGAACAGCAATTGTTCGTTGGTCCACCGGGTTCCGCGCGTCGGCGCATCCCAGTCGTCGGGGCCGGCGGCCGCCAGTAGCTGGTGGAACGTGACACGCGCGCGCTCCAGATCGGCAGCGATGGCATCGCGGTCCATGCCCCGATCATGCGCCTGCCGCGGCCATGTGACCACGGCCGCGGCAGGTGCGATCGGCTAGCAACAGGACGCTGCGGCGGGGTCAGCCTCCTTGGAGGCTCCGCCGCAACACACCCCACCCTCGCCGTCGGCGGAATCGTCGAGGTGCTGTGGGCTGGTGCCGAAGGTGTCGGAGTCGGCCAGCACCGTGTAGACCTCCCATTTCTCTCCGGCCGGCCCGGTCACCCAGACCTTGTCCTGGGTGGCGAAGCAACACGTGGTGCCGATCTCCTCATCGGTGAACAGCCCCTCGCCGGTCAGGCGGGCGATCTCGGCGTGCACCTTGTCGCTGGATTGGACCTCGACGCCGAGGTGGTTGATGGTGCCGCCCTTACCGGGATTTTCCAGCAGCACCAGCTTCAGCGGCGGCTCGGCGACGGCGAAGTTGGCATAGCCGGGCTTGACCTTGGCGGGGTCGACGCCGAACAGTTTGGTGTAGAACGTGATCGCCTCGTCGAGGTCATCGACGTTGAGGGCGAGTTGCATACGGGACATGATGGACCTCCCACTAGGGATGAGACATATATCGAACTGGCGCGTCGACCTCAGGATGCCACCTTTTTGATATATGTCAAGACAGGTGGCAGGATGGGGTCATGCCCAAAGCGCTGCCCGTGATCGACATGTCCGCCCCGGTGTGCTGCGCCCCGGTCGCCGCGGGCCCGATCAGCGACGCCGATGCCCTGCAGGTCGCGATGCGGCTCAAGGCGCTCGCCGACCCGGTGCGGGTCAAGATGATGTCGCTGCTGTTCAGCTCACGCCCCGGCGAAGAGACCAGCGGCGATCTGGCCGCGGTGCTCGACCTGAGTGAATCCACCGTCAGCCACCACCTGGGCCAGCTCCGCAAAGCCGGGCTGGTGATCTCCGACCGGCGCGGCATGAACGTCTTTCACCGCGTCAAACCCGAAGCCCTGCAGGCACTCTGCGTCGTCCTCGACCCCAACTGCTGCACCTAGCTGTCAGAAGGACGGTCCCTTACTGCTCGCGTCAGGACGTGTGCGCGGCAAGGAGTACCGGGGCCGCCTCGGTGAGGGCTGCCAGCCTCGCCGCCTTGCGGTCGGCGTGCTCAATGGTGAGGCGTAATTGGTTAACGTCGCCCAGCCACCGGTTCTTTTGGGCCTCGACCACCTGGAGGCGAAGGTTGTCACGGATCTCATCGAGCCTTGCGGCCTGGGCCGGTTCAACCTCGCAGAAATCGCACCGGATGCAGGCATGTTCATGGGAACAGTCAGATCCATAGGGGCGGTGGCAATTGCCGAGCGCGATCCGGCGCTGGCCGAAGTGTTCGACGAACTCGTCCCATTCGGCTTGGGTGGGCTCACGGTATTCGGCCGATGGCCGTGCCTGTCTACGGTTGTCGATGAACCGGTCATATGCCTCGAAGACATCTTTCTGATACACCGCGGTGTAGCCGCGCGTGACTTCGATATTGTTGTGGCCCACCATCTTTGCGGCCAAATGGATCGGGAACCCGGCGTTGACGATGTCGGTGATGAAGATCCGGCGAAAGTCGTGTGGCGTGAAATGCAGCGAAGTACCGTCAGCGTCCTTCAAGGCCATGCTGTTGGCCAGCTCTGATAACCACTTTCGGACCGTGCACTGGTTGATTACCCGCGACCGTCCACCCTCTCGGATCTGGATCAGATGCGGCATCGGCGCCGACACCTGGCGTTCCTGTGTGTCGATTCGGCAGCACAGCGGAACGCGGCCATCGATGCTGACGAACTCGACCAGTCGCGCCAAGGTGGTGGTCAACTCCGGGCTGCAGGGAAATATCCGCTCCTGATCGGTCTTGCTCGGTGCGATCTGCAGGAGCGGTATCACGGTGCCATCGGGTTTGCGGTACTGCTTGATGCTCAGATGGGTCAGCTCCAGCATCTCTTCGATCCGGATACCGGTGTGGCGCAACACCTCGATGATCGTCCAGGTCATGAAGGCCCGTGTCACGGTGTAGTGGATGTCAACCCGCTTCTCCGATCCATCCTGCAGAACATGGATGCGCACTCGGTCGGCCCGCTTGCCCGGTGTGTGCTTGATGTAGGTGCTCCCGTGCACGGCGAACGGTTCACCGAACGGCGCTGTCGTCGCGACCGCTTGCAGCTCTGCTGCTTGCACGTACGCCCGCCGGGCTGCAGCGACGAGTGCATCGACGTGCGGGGTGAGGGTGCGGGTGCGGGCATGCATGCGGTGTGCCCGCTGGGCCCGGCGCTTCTGCTGGCCTCGGACGTCGCGGATGCTGACCGGGCATGAGACAGCCCAATGGGCCCACGTCGAGGGATCCTCGTGGGACCAGGCAGCCACGTCGAGGTAGAAGCTGCGGACCGCTCCCAGAATGCTCTCGGCGTGCCGGCGCGGAGTCCCATCCGGTTTGGTGCGCAACCACTCTTTCCAGGCGGATGCCTGGGCCTTCGTCAAACTGATTGTGTCGATGCCGGGGTTGGCGTCTTCGATCGGTTTCCAGAACAGCTTCACCAGGTTTCGGCTGGTTCCGTCCAGGCTGGCGTAGTCCTGACCGACGGCGATCTCGGCGAGGTAGGCGATCAACAGTCCTCGCACGCTGGGAGCTCGCACATTGAAGCGGTCGACCAGTTCGGTGGGACTGAGACGTTTGGCGATGAGGTAGTGCCGCAGGTCGTCGGCTTCACCGGCGAACAGTCCGCCGCGGCGTCCGTAGTGCCACATGGCGAGAAGATCCCCCGGCATCCTGCCGGTCGAGACGAGAAAGTCTCGGTAGGCCAACACATGCTGGCTGTGCAGCTCGGTGATTGGCAGCCCGTTGCAGATGCTGATACGTACCAGGTGGGTGGCGGTTCGCCATTTCTTCACTTCCGGTGCGCCCTCGTGCTCCGCGGCGGCGAAGTAGCGATCCCACGCCTTCGGTTCGTGCGTGGTCGTCCAGTCACGGTAGAACCGCGCCTGCTTGTTCTCGATCAACCAGTCATGGCCGGGACGAATGACCCCCAGCATTATGAGTGCGTTGATCGACAGCCTTGCCCCAAGCCGTGTATGCGATCCGGTTGATAAGGCTGGGCACCACGCCTTCGGCTGGCGATCGGAATCGCTGGCGATCCAACGGTCTTGATAACTGTCGCCGACAAAGCCATCCAGCCAGTCCAATAGGCGACTCAGCCAGAGCCGTGCACCGCTGCGGGCTACTGCCTCGCTGCGGTACTTCTCACTCATCCGTGCCATCACGAGCGGAAGTCCCGCAGTGATGATGCGTTCACGTTCGGCGCAGGTGACAGTGTTTCCGAACCACGGATGGTCCTCGGGCGTCGGGGACAGCGAAGGCAGTACTTCGACTGGATGGTTGGCAAACGCAGACGAACTCGCCAGCGACTGGGCACGCGTGAGCACCCGCGCCATCAGAATGCCCGACCGAAAAGAACTTGGAGATCTTCTGCCGCATAGCCTTTCGCCGGCGTGGGCTGCGGTGACGGGGGTCTATTCCAGTGCTGATCAAGTTTGTCGACGAGTTCGGCTACGGTGGGTCGCAGGTAGCGTGTGGTGCTGGCGATCGACGCGTGCCGCATCAGCTCCTGCATTTCCGCGATGGTCATGTTCTCGTCCTGGGCGAGACGCATGCAGAAGGTGTGCCGGAAGTCATGCATCGTGACGTTGGAGCCCAGCAGCGCGTTGCTGCGTTCAAGGATCTGTCGCATTGCCCAATAGCTCAGCGGCCGCGGTGTGCCGCGCAATGTCAGCCAGACTGGCTCTTCAGGCGGACCCACGGGGCGCTCAGCAAGGTACCGGGCGATCCAGAGATACGCAGTGGGACTGATACGGACCATGACACGACTTCCATTCCCGCCCTTGGGTATTACATCGGCGGTTTGGTCGGCGGCATGGAGCATCCCCCGCCGCATGCTGAGCAGTTCACTGGCGCGTAAACCAGAGGAGATCGCCGTAGCGACAATGGCACGGTCGCGGTTTGTTCTCAGCGATGCAAATACCTCCTCGTACAGGTCGTCGCTGAGCGCGCGCGGCGCACGTTCCACTAGCTTCTGCCGATAAGGCGCGCGCTTTTGGGGGCGCGGGTTATCGAAGTGCTGGCGGTGCACGTCGAGTCGAGTGAGATCGTCGCGCGATTTCGGTACCGGGTTGATGAGCGGCCCGAGATCCGACTCCAGGGCGAACTCGTAGAAGCCACTGAGCGACGACAGTCTGCGATTCATCGACGACCGCGCGTAGGAAGACTCCAGGTAGGCCTTGCCCGTCCGCTCGTTCACAGAACCTGGGGTCGGCCGATGAGTATCCGCACTCGATCCGCGGCGTCGTTGCGGGTTCGCGCGACACCGGTACCACCTCACCCAGTCCCGGACTTCGCCCCGCGTTGCCTGAGTCCACGAAACCTGCAGTGCGCCGAGGAAACGACTCCAGCTCAGTAGGTCGTACGCATAGGCGCGCAGCGTCGCAGGCGAGTTGTCGCACGCGAACAGGTCGGCCAACCACAGATTGACGTGGTTTACGCCGGCACCCGACTCGTCGACCAAACGCCACGGCAACGAGCCCGCATTGCCGCGAACGACCGCACCAAGCCTCGGGACATCGAGAACCTCCACAAGTCTCGGTTCGATCCCGTCATCCATCACAGCCCCTGGTCCGGAAGTTCAATCTGCGTGGAGACTAAACGCACCGGCCGACAAGTTGAGCCTGCACAGCCGCACCACGTGGATCATCCAACTGCAGTTAACCGCACCTTGGCGTACGTCGAGACCGACCAGGGCGACTACTCCGTTCTTGCCGCGGCCGCAGGGGCAGCACGAAGCTACGTTTTCGATGTATCCAGGCCGCCGCAGCGGGCAGGCGAGATCGCCGCGGCCGAAGCGTCAGCGCGCACTGCCGGCCGCGGATTATGGGGCCCACCCTGCTTCGGGGAGACAGACGCTTAGGCGCAGTAGCGGTGCCACCCTTTTCCGAATTTTGCGTCTGGGGGAAGGTTCTGGGTCGCTGATACTGGTTTCGCGTCTGTT
>JAFDWN010000008.1 GCA_018268465.1 Actinomycetota bacterium | reverse complement strand
CCAAAATTGAGACACACCACTAGGTGGTCAACGCCGCACTGACATAGACGATCTCGCCCAGCGGGTCGTAGCTGTCCGGCTCGGGTGCGGCCAGGCCGACACGGGTGAACAACTCGCCACCGGGCACCCCGTCCACCTGCCAGCCCGCGGCGGTGAGGTAGTCCATCACGTGGCTGCGCTCACCGGTGTACACCAGCGAGGCCATATCCAACTCCAGGCCCTGTTCGCGAAGTCCCGCGGCCATCGCACGGGCGCGCGGTGCGTCGAAATCCATGATGCCGGGCACATATTCGGTTGCCACCCGGGTGCCGGGCGCGCTGAGTCCGGTGATGAGGTCGAACAGCCGGTCCTGGGCGTCGCCGGGCAGGTAGATGAGCAGTCCCTCCGCGCACCACGCCGTCGGCCGGCCGGGATCGAACCCGGCGGCCCGCAGGGCGGCCGGCCAGTCGTCGCGCAGGTCCACGGCCACGGTGTGCAGGGTCGCGGTCGGCGACGCGCCCAGATCGGCCAGGGTGGCCGTCTTGAACTCCAATACCCGCGGCTGGTCGAGTTCGTACACGACCGTCCCGGCCGGCCAGGCCAGCCGGTAGGCGCGGGAGTCCAGACCCGACGCCAGGATCACCGCCTGGTCGACGCCCGCCGCGGTGGCCGCCAGGAAGTAGTCGTCGAAGAACTTGGTGCGCAACGCCATTCCGGCAACCATCGCTTGCGCGCGCTCGGGTGTGATGTCGCCGAACGGGGAGGCCCCGACGTCGCCGTCGACCAGACGGCTGAAGAAGTCGATGCCGACCGCCCGGACCAGCGGCGCGGCGAACGGATCGTCGATGAGCTTGCGGGGGTCGGCCGTCGCCAGCGCCCGACCCGCCGCAACCATCGTCGCGGTGGCGCCGACGCTGGATGCCAGATCCCACGAGTCCCCGTCGAACCGTGCCCCGGTCGTCGCCATCGCGTCTCCTCGTGTCCTAGCTCAGAACGGCCGACACATAACTCATGTCCCCGAACACCGCGGTCATCATCTCATCGTCCGGGAAAGCGAAGCCGTGCATCGCGTAGAGCTCCCTGGTGCTGCGCGCGCTGACCTGCCAGCCGTGCGCGGCCAGATAGTCGGTGACCGCGTTACGGTCGCCGCCGAAGACCAGCTCGGCGATGTTGATGTCCACCCCGGACTTCTGCCACCGTTCGGCGAACTTCTGCGCGAGTTCGTCGCTGAATGCGTCGACGTTCGGCAGCTGTTCGGTGGCCACCCGGCTGCCCGGCGCCGACAGCGCGGTGATGTTGTCGAAGAGCCTGTCCTGGGCGTCGGGCGGCAGGTAAACCAGCAGTCCCTCGGCGATCCACGCCGTCGGCCGCTCGACGTCGAAACCGCTGTCGCGCAGCGCGGCCGGCCAATCGCCGCGCAGGTCGATTCCCACGGTGCGGTGTTCGGCGGCGGGATCGGTGCCCAGGCCCGCGATGGTCCGCGTCTTGAACGCGATGACGTCGGGCTGGTCGATCTCGTAGACCACACTGCCGGTCGGCCACGGCAGACGGTAGGCCCTGGTATCCAGTCCGGCGGCCAGGATGACCGACTGGCGGATGCCCGCCCGGCTCGCGTCGCGAAAGAAGTCGTCGAAGAATCTGGTGCGCACCGCGATCTGCTCGCTCATCTTCTTGGGATCCAGGAACGGGTCGCCTTCGACGGTCAGTTCGCCGTCGATGATCCGGACGAACGGGTCCAGACCCACCGCGCGCACCAGTGGCTCGGCCAGCGGGTCGTCGAGGAGCGCGCCGGGTCCCTTGGACGCGAGCGCACGCGACGCCGCGACGGCCGTCGCGGTCGCGCCCACGCTGGAGGCCAGGTCCCATGAATCGTTGTCGGTACGTGCCATGCGAATCTCTCTCATTTCCGTGTCGCGGTGATGGACAGTGAATCCCGAAGGGCGGCCGCCGCGTCGATGTCCGGGAACCGGCGGCCGTAGCCGGCGAAAACGGCGGCGCGGTCACGCGCTGCCACCCGCCAGCCGTGCGTGACCAGATAGTCGGCGGGGGAGTTGCGCTCCCCGGGGTAGAAGAGGTCACCCAGCTCGAGGTCGAACCCGTGGGCGCGCCACGACCGGCCCAGGGCGCGGGCCCGTTCGCCGAGGGCCGCACCGGCGTCGCGGTGGTGCTCGGTGGCCAGTCGGCTGCCCGGCGCCGACAGCTCCGTCATGGTGTCGAACAGGCTGTCCTGGGCGTCGGGCGGCAGATAGATCAGCAGTCCTTCGGCGCTCCATGCCGTCGGCTGACGCGCGTCGAACCCCGCCGAGACCAACGCGCCGGCCCAGTCGTCGCGCAGGTCCACGGCCACCGCGCGCCGCAGCGCGGTCGGTGTCGCCCCGGCCGCCGCCATGGCGGCGGATTTGAACTCGATCACCCGTGGCTGATCGATCTCGTAGACGACCGTGCCCGCCGGCCACCCGAGCCGGTAAGCGCGTGAATCGAGGCCGGATGCGAGGATCACCGCCTGCCGGACGCCCGCCGCGCCCGAATCCGCGAAGAAGTCGTCGAAGAACCGGGTCCGCACCGCCATCACGTCGACGATCAACCGGGCCGCCGCGGCGGTCTCGGAATCCGGGGAATCCGGGCCGTCGTCGGCGCACAGGATGTGGCCGTCGACCAGGCGGGTGAAGAAGTCCATACCCACCGCGCGCACCAGCGGCGCGGCGAACGGGTCGACGACCAGCGCGTCGGGTTCCATGCCCGCCAGGGCGCGCGCGGCAGCCACCATGGTCGCCGTGGCGCCCACACCGGAGGCCAGGTCCCAGGAATCGCCCTGATATCGAGAGCCGGTCATGACCGCGACCTACCGCGTCGCGGTGACGTACACGATCTTGGCGAACCCGGTGTCGTCGTCGCCGAACGTGGTCAGCCCGCTGGCGGCGAGGAGTTCGTCGGTGCCGATCGTGGTCGTCGACCAGCCGTGGCCCTGGAGATACGTGCCCACCTCGGCGCGATCGCCGAGGAAGACGAGGTCGGCGAAGTCCAGGTCGAATCCGTGCGAGCGCCACTGGTCGGTCGCGGCCTTCATGCGGGTCCTGATGTCGTCGGCATCCAGATCGGCAATGTTGGGGACCCCTTCGGCGCCGACCCGGCTGCCCGGTGCGCTCAGTTCGGTGATCTGGTCGAGCAGACGATCCTGAGCGTCCGGCGGGAGATAACCGAACAGGCCCTCGGCGATCCACGCGGTCGGTTTCGCCGGGTCGAATCCGGCGGCGCGCAGTGCGGCGGGCCAGTCGTGGCGCAGGTCGACGGGCACCGCGCGCCGGTCGGCGGTCGGCTCCGCACCCAGATCCGCGAGCGTGCGGCTCTTGAACTCGATCACCTGCGGCTGGTCCAGTTCGAAGACCACCGTGCCCGCCGGCCACGCCAACCGGTAGGCGCGGGCGTCCAGGCCCGAGGCCAGGATCACCGCCTGCCGGATTCCGGCGGCGGTCGCGGCGGCGAAGAAGTCGTCGAAGAACCTGGTGCGCGCGGCCATACCGTCGGTGAACCTGCGCAAGCCGGGCGTCGAATCGTCGGTGTCCAGCGTGGCCGGGTCGATGTCGCCGGCGGCGAGGCGGGTGAAGAAGTCCACGCCGACGGCCCGTACGAGCCGTTCGGCGTAGGGGTCGTTGATGACCGCGCCGGGGCCTCGACTGGCCACCGCCCTGGCCGCGGCGACCATGGTGGCCGTGGCGCCCACGCTGGAGGCCAGATCCCAGGTGTCGTTGTCGGTACGTGCCATGTCCAGACTTCCCCTCGTCGAATGTGCCCGCCGCGGAATTGATTAGTACATATAACGAGCTATCGGCGAGCGTACGCCGCGTCCGCTGAGGGACGCCTGTGAAGCGGGTGCCGACAGTCCGCCGGAGGGGCAACGCTGTCGCAACTGTTACTCTCGTAGACTGTTTGACGCGTGACTTTGTGCAGGCTGCGGTGCCTGCCAGGGCGGCGCGCAATGACATGCCCGAAACGCTGGACAGACCAGCCCCATAGGCACGCCGCGCTCAGAGGTCGGCTGCGCAGGAGGAAGAGTGCTCTCGGCTTTCATCTCGTCGTTGCGAACGGCCGATCTGAGGCGAAAAATCCTCTTCACCCTCGCCATCGTCATCCTCTACCGGGTCGGTGCGTCGATACCGTCTCCCGGCGTCAACTACCCCAACGTGCAGCAGTGCATCGCGCAGGTCAGCGGTGGCGACTCGGCGCAGATCTACTCGCTGATCAACCTCTTCTCCGGCGGCGCGCTCCTGCAACTGACGGTGTTCGCGGTCGGCGTGATGCCCTACATCACGGCCAGCATCATCGTGCAGCTGCTCGGCGTGGTGATCCCGCGCTTCGAACAGCTCCGCAAAGAGGGACAGGCCGGTCAGGCCAAACTCACCCAGTACACGCGCTATCTGTCGATCGCGCTGGCCGTCCTGCAGGCCACCAGCATCGTGGCGCTCGCCGCCAACGGCGGGCTGCTGCAAGGTTGCACGCTGCCGATCATCTCCGACCAGTCGATCTTCACGCTGGCGGTCATCGTGCTGGTGATGACGGCGGGCGCGGCGCTGGTGATGTGGATGGGCGAGCTCGTCACCGAGCGCGGCATCGGCAACGGCATGTCGCTGCTGATCTTCGCCGGCATCGCGGCGCGCATTCCGATCGAGGGCAAGACCATCCTCGACAGCCGCGGCGGCATGGTGTTCACCCTGGTGTGTGTCGCCGCGCTGATCATCATCATCGGCGTCGTCTTCGTCGAGCAGGGCCAGCGCCGTATCCCCGTCCAGTACGCCAAGCGGATGGTCGGGCGCCGCATGTACGGCGGCACCTCCACCTATCTGCCGCTGAAGGTCAACCAGGCGGGCGTCATCCCGGTGATCTTCGCGTCCTCGCTGATCTACATCCCGAACCTGATCACCCAGCTGATCCAGAGCGGCAGCAGCAACCCGGGCACCGGATGGTGGGACAAGTTCGTCGCGAACTACCTCACCAACCCGGCCGACCCGGTGTACATCGCGCTCTATTTCGGCCTGATCGTGTTCTTCACCTACTTCTATGTCTCCATCACGTTCAACCCCGACGAACGTGCCGACGAGATGAAGAAATTTGGCGGCTTCATACCCGGCATCCGGCCGGGTAGACCCACCGCCGACTACCTGCGGTACGTGCTGAGTCGGATCACCCTGCCGGGCTCGATCTACCTGGGCATCATCGCCGTTTTGCCGAACCTCTTCCTGGAGATCGGCAACACCGGGGCCGTGCAGAACTTGCCGTTCGGCGGTACCGCGGTTCTGATCATGATCGGTGTCGGTCTGGACACCGTGAAACAGATCGAGAGCCAGCTCATGCAACGCAACTACGAAGGGTTCCTCAAGTGAGAATTGTGCTGCTCGGACCGCCAGGCGCAGGTAAAGGCACCCAGGCCATCAAGCTGGCCGACAAGCTGGGTGTACCGCAGATCTCGACCGGCGATCTGTTCCGGCACAACATCAGCACAGGCACCGAACTCGGGATCGAGGCCAAGAAGTACCTCGACGCCGGCGACCTCGTGCCCGCGACGCTGACGAACGCGCTGGTCGACGACCGGCTCGACGACGAGGACGCGGCATCGGGCTTCATCCTCGACGGGTTCCCCCGCTCGGTGGAGCAGGCTGAGGCGCTGGCCGCCATGCTCAAGAAGCGCGACGTGACCCTCGACGCGGTCGTGGAGTTCCGGGTGCCGGAGGACGAGCTCGTGACGCGCCTGCTGGGACGTGGCCGCGCCGACGACACCGAGGACGTCATCCGCAACAGGATGAAGGTGTACCGGGACGAGACGGCGCCGCTGCTCGACTTCTACAGCGCCGACCTCAAGACCGTCGAGGCGGTGGGCTCACTCGACGAGGTTTTCGCCCGCGCGCTGAAGGCACTCGGCCGCTAGGCCCCGACCGGTTCACCGGATGATCACGTTGCCGGGGCTACGGGGCCGCAAAGTCGTCGCACAGCGCAGCCCGGGTGAGCTCGACGCGATGGCGGCGGCGGGCTCGCTGGTCGCCTCTGCGCTGTTGGCGGTGCGTCAGGCCGCGTCGCCGGGCATGTCCACGCTGGCACTCGACCAGATCGCGGAATCAGTGATCCGCGACGGCGGTGGCACACCGTCGTTCCTCGGCTACCACGGCTTCCCCGCCAGCATCTGCTCCTCGGTCAACGATCGTGTGGTGCACGGAATCCCCTCCGCGGGCGAGATCCTCGCGGCCGGGGATCTGGTCTCCATCGACTGCGGAGCGATCGTCGACGGCTGGCACGGCGACTCCGCGGTCACCTTCGGGGTCGGCGCCCTCATACCCATCGACGAGGCGTTGTCCGAGGCCACCCGCCAGGCCATGGAGGCCGGCATCGCCGCGATGCTCCCGGGTAACCGCCTCACCGACGTCTCGCACGCGATCGAAACCGGCACCCGCGCGGCCGAGCGGCGCTACGACCGCGCCTTCGGCATCGTCGCAGGCTACGGCGGCCACGGCATCGGCAAGCAGATGCATATGGACCCGTTCCTGCCCAACGAGGGGTCCCCGGGCCGGGGTCCCTATCTGGCGCCCGGATCCGTTCTGGCCATCGAACCGATGCTGACGCTCGGCACCGCCAAAACCGTCGTCCTCGAGGACGAATGGACCGTTGTCACCGCGGACGGTTCGCGCGCCGCGCACTGGGAACACACCGTCGCCGTCACCGAGAACGGCCCGCGTATCCTTACTCAGTAGTAACCCTCGGCACTGCCGGAGCAATTATCGGCCGTTCGCCAGCGTGCCCGGCTGCCTGCGGGTAGTAATGAACCGGATCACCGCCAACGTCGTAACAAAGGCGGAGGTTGGAAATGGATGATCCGGAGGCCGCCATGATGCGGGTGCTGTACGACGAGCACGCCGCGGCGCTCTGGCGTTACGCCCTGCGGTTGACGGGCGACCAGGCGCGCGCGGAAGACGTCGTACAGGAGACGCTCCTGCGTGCCTGGCGACATCCCAATGTGACGGCCGACGGCGAACGCTCCGTTCGGGCCTGGCTGTTCACGGTGGCGCGCAATCTCATCATCGATGAGCGGCGGAGCGCCCGGTTTCGCAACGAGTCCTCGACACCGGAGATGGAGCAGGTCGCCGACCGGCCCGGACCCGACGACGTGGATTCCGCCCTGGACCGGCTCCTTCTGCTCACCGCGCTCAGCCAACTCTCCGACGAACACCGTGCCGTGGTCAAGCGGGCGTATTACCAGGGCTGGACCACCAGCCAGATCGCCGCGGACCTGGAGATCCCGGAGGGAACGGTGAAATCGCGTCTGCACTATGCGGTGCGCGCATTACGACTGAATCTGCAGGAGATGGGGGTGACACGATGACACAATTCGGTGTACCCCAAGGTGGTGATGTGTTGGACGGCGATCGGTATTCGACCTGGGATGCCGCATACGTTCTCGGCTCGCTGTCCAGTACCGAACGTCGCGAATACGAAGCGCATCTGCAGCGCTGCAACAGCTGCCGCTCGGCGGTGGCAGAACTCAGCGGGATCCCCCCGCTGCTGGCGATGCTCACCCTCGACGAGGTGAATGAGCTCGACGAGAAACAGCCCGAGCCCCCGCCGCTGCGCCCCGAGGTGCTGCAGTCGGTGCTGGACAAGGTGCGATGGCGCCGGCGCCGGTCGCGCTGGCTGACGTCGGCCGCCGTCGGCCTGGCCGCAGCCCTGCTGGCGGTGGGGCTGGTGGTCGCCATCCGGCCCGAGGTTCTCGGGCTGCACGGCAGCTCCCAGCAGGTGACGGCTCAGCAACTCGAGATGACCAAGGTCGCCGACACGCCGATCAACGCCACGATCAGCCTCACCGATTTCGCATGGGGCACGCGGATCGACATGGCCTGCACGTACGGCCAGTGGTCGGGTGGGTCGGCCGACATGCCACCGACCCAGCTGGGCATGGTGGTGGTCGGCCGCGACGGCAGCCGCTCAGAGATCGCGACCTGGTTGGGGGTGCAGGGCGCGACGGCGCTGCCGAGCGGAAACACCCCCATGCCCAAGAGCGAAATCGCTTCTGTGCAACTCGTTTCCCTCGACCCCGGTCCGGACACCGGAAAGGTGCTGCTGGAAAAGAACCTGTGATTCACGCCACCCCGTGAACCCAACTCCGTCGCGAGTCGTGTCACTGGCAGGGGCGTGGAGGTGCGACAAGCTCTCCCGCGAGGATCGCACGACAGGTGGGCTATGGTCAGCAGGAACAGGGTGGTCGACTACATCGTCGGCCACCTGGCGCACAGCGGTATCGACCACATCTTCGGTGTCGACGGCGCCAACATCGAAGATCTTTACGACGCAGCGTATTTCCGCAGCGATATCACCGCGGTCCTAGCCAAGCACGAGTTCTCGGCCGCCGCCATGGCGGACGGGTTCAGCCGCAGCGGGGCAGGGCTCGGGGTGGTCGCGGCGACGTCGGGCGGCGGCGCACTCAACACCGTCCCCGGCCTGGGGGAGGCGTTCGCCAGCCGGGTGCCCGTCCTGGCGTTGATCGGGCAGCCCCCGACGAACCTGGACGGCCTCGGTGCCTTCCAGGACACCAGCGGTCGCAACGGCGCCCTGGACGGCGTGGCGCTGTTCTCCGCGGTGTCGGTCTACTGCCGGCGGGTTACCGAGCCGCAGGACATCATTTCCGCACTACCGCAGGCGATTTCCGCCGCACGCGGTGGCGGCCCCGCGGTTCTGTTGCTGCCCAAGGACGTTCAGCAGGCCGTACTCGGAAGCCTCAACGGTCACGGCCACAACGGCGTGCTCAGGTCCGTCCCGCTGGAAGCGCCGCACGTCATCGCGCGGGCGCTGCGACAGGCCGACGGGCCGATCACCATCCTCGCCGGCGAACAGGTGGTCCGCGACGACGCCCGCGCCGAACTCGAACGCCTGCGCGCGCTGCTGCGCGCCAGGGTGGCCACCGTCCCCGACGCCAAGGATGCTGCGGGCACGCCCGGCCTGGGGTCGTCGTCGGCGCTCGGGGTGACCGGTGTGATGGGACACCCCGGCGTCGTGGACGCCGTCGCCGAGAGCGCCCTGTGCCTGGTGGTCGGGACACGTCTGTCGGTCACCGCGCGTGCCGGGCTGGATGCGGCACTGGCTGCGGTACCGACCTTTTCGATCGGTTCGGCACCGCCGTACGTGCCGTGCACCCACGTCCACACCCGCGATCTGCGTGGGTCGCTGGAGTTGTTGGTGCGCGCGCTGTCGGGCAGCGGCCGGCCGGCGCACGTGCGAGTGCCCGACACGGTGGCGCGCACGGCGTTGCGGCCCCCGGCTCATACGGGTCCGGGTGTGCGCTACCGCGACGCCATGGCGGTGGTCGATGCCGCGCTGCCCGACGGTGTGGACATCGTCGTCGACGCGGGGAACATCGGCGCCTCGGCGATCCACCATCTGCCTGCGCGCCGTGACGGCCGCTTCATCGTGGCGCTCGGCATGGGCGGGATGGGGTACAGCTTCGGGGCAGGTCTGGGCGTCGCCTTCGGGCGCGCGATGAGCGCTTGCGCGAAGAGCAATGGGGCCCCGATGAGCGCTTGCGCGAAGAGCAATGGGGCCCCGATGAGCGCTTGCGCGAAGAGCAATGGGGCCCCGATGAGCGCGCTGCCCAGCCCGCGCACCGTCGTCATTGCCGGGGACGGGTCGTTCTTCATGCACGGCATGGAGATTCACACCGCGGTGCAGTACCGGCTTCCGGTGACGTACCTGCTGTTCGACAACCACGCGCACGCCATGTGCGTCACCCGCGAGCAGCTGTTCTACCACGATCTGTACAGCTACAACCGGTTCGGCCCGAGTCGTCTGGGCGCCGGACTGGCGGCGATGTTCCCCGGCTTGACGGCGGTGGACGTCGACGAGATCGGTGAGTTGCCCGCGGCGTTGGCCACCGCGCTGGCGACGGACGGGCCCTCGGTGGTCAGCGTCCAGTGCTCGGCCGACGAAATACCCCCGTTCGCGGCCTTTCTCAGCAGACCCCGTGATCACTCAGCAATCCAGAAGGAGACCCACGACAATGTCGTTGCCCGCGCTTGATGACATCGCTGCACACCGGCTGCAGTCAGTAGGAACCACCGAACCGATCGAAGGCCTGGTCCGGATCGAGACTTCACCCCGCGAGGCGGCGACTCCGGTCATCCTCGAGATGATGCGGTCGGTGTATCCGCACGAAGAGGTGTTCGGCGAGTTCTGCACCGTCAACACCTACGTCGACTGTCCGCCCGAGGAACTCTTCGACTACCTGACCGACACCCGCTGCCTGGAGGAATGGACCTACAGTCTGCGGGGATTCACCCCGACCGACGAGCCCGGGCTGTGGCTGGCCTATGACCGGCTCGGTTCGGAGACCGAGATCTATACCCGCACGGTGGCGCACCGCGAATCCATGACGGTGGACTACCACTGCGCCTGGGACCAGGGCAAACATCTGTGGATGATCTATCTGATGCGGGTCGTCGACGCGCAGGTGGTCTTCGACAAGCCAGGATCGGTGGTCCTGTGGACCAACTGCCACCACCCGTTCTACGACCACAATCCCTATCCCGAGACGGCGCCGCCCAAGCGGCCGGTATGGGTGGGGGATTTCTGGGACATGTTCGGCGCCGGCCATCTGCTGGAGCTGAAGAACCTCAAGGCGATCGCGGAGTACCGCCACCGCAACGGACTTCCGGTGACCCCGGACTGGATGAAGTGAGTACCCGATGACCGTCAGCCTGATCGATGTCGCAACCTATCTGCCGGAGAAGCGCGTACCCGCCGAGTGGTATGCCAAGTTCGCGGGTACCGACGACCTGCGGGAGAACCTGATGTTCCGGGCGCCGGAGTATCGGCACCACGCCGCGTTCGAAGAGAGCAACGCCGACATGATGGTGCGCGCCGCCCAGGAGCTCGCGCAGCGTCACGGGGCCGATGTACTCGCCGATGTCGATGTGCTGCTGACACATTCGCAGATGCCCGATCTGCCCATCGTCGGTTCCGGCGGCGAGGTGGCCCACCGACTCGGCATGGACCCGGAGTACATCATCGACGTGCACAACGGCGGCTGTGCCGCATTTGTGCAGATGATGAAGGTGGCCAGGCAGCTGTTGGCGTCCGGCGCGGGCCGCACGGCGTTGATCGCCTGCGCACAGAATGCCGGCGGAAAGATCTTCGAGCAGGAGCACGTCCGTACGCTGGCTCAGTCGTCGGTGCCGGGTGACGGCGCGGCGGTGGGATTGCTGACGGTCTCGGACAGCTCGCCCATCCTCGACATCGAATGCCGCTACTACGGCGAGTACGCCGGAGATATGACGCTGACCGCGGATCCGCCGCGGCTGTGGTGGCAGGCGGGCCTCGGCGAGGGCTACGTCAGTTTCAACGAGGCCAAGATCATGAAGGTGCTCGCCCGGGGCAACCGGGAGGTACCCGAAGTCGCGCTGGCCGTGTGCGACCGGATCGGGATGAAGTCCAAGGACGTCGACCTGCTCGTCACCAACCAGCCCAACCGGGTGTTTCTGCGTAACTGGAACGAAGCGCTGGAGATCCCGCGTGAGCGGCACCGCGACACGTTCCACGAATGCGGGAACCTGTTCGCGGTCGGCATACCGGTCAACTTCGAGGCCGCCATCGACGACGGCCAGGTGAAGGCGGGCGATGTGGTGCTGATGGCGGCGTTCGCGCATGCGGGTGATTTCGCCGGCGCGGCCGCGATCCGCTGGGGCGGTCGGGGCTGATGGCCTCGCCCAGGCAGGTGCTCACCGACGCCGTCGGTGCACTGCCCGAGTCGGTGAACCCGTTGGCGCTGTCGCTCAACGAGAACCCCTTCCCGCCGTTGCCATCGGTGCGGGCGGCGCTGATCGCCTCGGTGGACGCCGCGAACAGGTATCCGGAGTTCCTGCCGCACCGGCTGCGGTCGTTGATCGCCGACCGCGTCGGTGTGCGCAGCGAACAGGTGGTGATCGGCTCCGGTGCGACGGGGGTGATCCTGCAGGTGCTGCATGCGGTGACCAGTCCCGGTGACACCATGGTCATGAGCACGCCGACGTTCGACGGTTACCCGATCTTCGCGCAGATGGCGCGCCTGGCCCCGGTCACGGTGCCGCTCGACGCGCACGGACACCACGATCTGGAAGCCATGGCCGAGGCCGCCGACGGGGCCCGCGCGGTGGTGGTGTGCCGGCCGCACAATCCCACCGGAACCGTGGAAGCCGCCGCCGACATCGAACGGTTCCTGCAGCGCGTCGCACCGGACACGGTGGTGTTGCTCGACGAGGCGTACGTCGAGTTCCTGGCGCCGGAACATCGGATCGACGCACCCGCGCTGGTGCGCAGGTACCCGAATGTCGTGGTCCTACGGACGTTCTCGAAAGCCTACGGACTGGCCGGGATGCGCATCGGCTACGGTTTCTGCGCGCCCGAGCTCGGACGCCAGCTGTGGACCATGCAGCTCCCGTTCGGGCTCGGCATCACCAGCCTCGTCGCGGTGGCGGCATCCTATGACGCCGAAAGTCAACTGCGGCAACGCATCCGGATGATCTCGGCGGAACGGCGTTACCTCACCATGCGGTTGCGCTCGATGGGTGTGTACAGCACCGACGGTCACGCCAACTTCGTCTATCTCCCGGCGTGCGGCGGGTCCTGGCAGGAGGTGTTCGACCACACCGGATTGCAGGTGCGCACCTACGCCGACGGCGGGGTACGGATCACTGTGGGCAGCAGGCAGTCGACCCGGGCGGTGCTGGCGGCGGTGTCGGCGATGCGCTGAGAACGCGGCGGTCGTGGGGACGCGATGCGGTATGAAGAGGCGTGCCCACGCAACCGCCGCCCAGCGACGACCACCGCGACCCGATCGCGCTCGCGCGGGCCAATTGGGAGAACGCCGGATGGGCTGACGTCGCCGAAGGGATGGTCGCCGTGACCTCGGTGATGCGGGCCCACCAGATCCTGCTGGCCCGCGTCGAGGCGGCCCTGCGGCCCTACGACCTGACCTTCTCCCGTTTCGAACTGCTGCGGCTGCTGGCGTTCAGCCGCAGCGGTGCGCTGCCCATCACCAAGGCGTCCGACCGGCTGCAGGTCCACGTCACCAGCGTCACCCACGCCATCCGGCGGCTGGAGGCCAGCCGCCTGGTCGAGCGACTTCCGCACCCGACGGACGGGCGCACCACGCTGGTGAGCATCACCGAGTTGGGCCGCGCCACCGTCGAGGAGGCGACGGTCACCCTCAACGCGCAGGTGTTCGCCGACATCGGGATGTCCGACGAGGAATCGCGGGCGCTCGTGACGTCGATCGACACGTTGCGCCGGCACGCCGGAGACTACTGAGTGCCGCGAAATCGCACAGACGGTCGTTCAGCGCGCCGCTCAGCAGCCCTGGCTTCGTTCTGGCGCCCGGCTACGCCTGCTCGGCCGGCGACGGCAGGGGAATGGTGGCGGTGACGGCGGTGCCCGCCCCCGGACGGGACCGGATGTTGAGCCGACCTCCGACGATCTCGGCGCGCTCGGCCATCGACAACAGTCCGTAGCCACCCATCTCGTCGCTGCCCAGCGGATGCTCGAGAGTGTCGAAGCCGACGCCGTCGTCGACGATGTCCAGCCGCGCGGTCTCGGCGTCCGCGGCGAAAGTGAGCCGCGCCGTCGTCGCACCCGCGTGTTTGACCACGTTCTGCAGGCATTCCTGGGCGATGCGGTACAGCGCCAGCTCGATGTGGTCGGGCAGCCGGGTGTCCGCGAGGTCGAGGTCGATTTGGACCTGCGGGATCGACCTGGCCAGGCTGGCCAGCCCGCCGGCCAGGCCGAGATCGTCGAGTACGGGCGGGCGCAGCCCACCGATGGCCGCGCGCGCCTCCTGCAGCGTCAGATCCACCAACTCGCGGGCCTTGCCGAGTTGCTCGGCGACGGCGTCGGGGTCGCCGATCGCGCGGGCTGCGGCGTCGAGCCGGTAGGACAGCGTGATCAGGCGCTGCGAGATGCCGTCGTGGATGTCGGCGGCCAGCCGGCGGCGTTCAATCTCCTGGGCCTGGATGACCTGCTCGACGAAGTTCTCGTGGGCGCGTTCGCGGGCCACCAGCTGGCGGTGCAGCCGGGCCTGGTGCAGCGCCCCGGCGATAAGCCTGCCGATCACCAGGAGCAGCTCGACGTCGCGGTCGGCGAATTCGCGGCGGTGCACGGTGTGCACGTTGAGCACCCCGACCAGCCCGCCGGGATCCGTCTCCATGGGCACCGACACCATCGAGGTGAAATCCGAACCGCGCAGCGACTGGAACGGCATGTACCGGGGATCGGATTCCTTGTTGTGGCTGATCACGACCGGCTCGCGGTGATTGGCGACCCAGCCCGAGATGCCCTGCCCCAGCGGCAGACGGATCTTGCCGACCTCGCTGTCGAAGGGCGGTGTGGCGCCGGCCAGCGTCAGCGACCGGTCGCTGTCGTCGAGGACGTGCACGAAACACACATCGGTGGCGGTGGCGACGGTGATCATGCGCGCCGCGGCGGCCGCCAGCGGCTCCACGCCGGGTCCGCTGGACGCCGCCTGGATCAGCTCCCGCAGCAGCGCCAGCTCGCGGTCGGCCGCCAGCGCGTACTGGCCTAGATCGCGCACCGCGCTGGCAGGGGGCCGCCCGGGCGCTCCCGCACCGGATCCTCGTTGGTGTTTCACCGGTAGATCCCTTCGCGCAGAGCGGTCGCGACCGCACCCGTACGGTCACTGACACCGAGTTTGCGGTAGATCGACCGGAGATGGCTCTTGACCGTCTCGTCGCCGATGACCAGTTTGTTGGCGATACCGCGGTTGGACAGGCCGCTGACCACGTAGGACAGGATCTCGCTCTCGCGCTGCGTCAGGCCCTGCCGGGCGCCCGGCCAGAACTCGTCGCGCTGCAGACGTGCGGCGGTGTCGACCGCGCGCGCCGCCATCCCCGGGTCGATCGCGGTGGCGCCGCTGTGCACGGATTCGAGCTGCCGGACGAGGTCGTCGCTGCTGATGCTCTTCAACAGGTATCCCGACGCGCCCACCCGCAATGCCTGGAACAGGTATTGCTCGTCGTCGTACACCGACAGCATGACCACTTTCTGGCCGGGACGCCGTTCCCGCAGGGCCAGACACAGATCCAGCCCGCTGGACCCCTGCATGCGCACGTCACACAGCACGATGTCGGGTTGCAGGACGTCGATGACCCCCAGCGCCCGTTCGGCGCCCACCGCCTGACCCACCACGGTGACCCGGTCGGCGAACGCCGCCAGCATCGCCTTGAGACCCTCGATGACCATCTCGTGGTCGTCGACCAGCACGAGGCGCACCGGCGATGCAGGTCTGGTCGCCTCGCCGCTGCGGTTCTGTCCGCCGGACGGCGTCACCATGGCAACACCATAGATCGCGTCCGCACCGAGGTGCGGAATCGGCCTGAACTTGGCCGTGTCAATCCCCCCTAGGGGGGAAGACAGCGCGCCGTCGGGGGGCCACGCTGGGTGCGTGCCATCCGCGACGGAGGGGACGTGTCAGGCGGGGCGGTTCTGGTGGGACCGGGCCCGGCCGGCTGATCTGTGCCCGCTGCGTGCGGTCATCTTCGGCATCGACGCGCTGGCCGACTTCGACGGTCACCGGATCGCCGTCAACGCGGCCTTCGCGGCACACGGACTCGATGTGGTCTGGGACGCCGACCATTACCGCAGGCTGCTGAAGATTCCCGACGAACGTCGCCGGATCGCCGCCGACCTCCGTCGCCGGGGTTTTGGCATATGCTCTGATCCAATTGCGGCGCAGGTGTTTCAGACAAAGACCGCGCTGTTCGAGGACAACATCCTCGATGCCGACATCACTCCGCGGCCGGGACTGGTCGATTTGGTCATGAGCCTGTTCGTGGGCGGGGTGTGGATTGCGGTGGTGTCGCCGGGACGGCGCGCGTGGGTGCAGCCGTTGGTGCGTCAGCTCATCGGGGACGGGTTGGCGGAGACGATCGTGACCGGTGACGATCTGGGGCCCGCCGATCGCAGCGTGCACGCGCTGGCACTGTGGGAGCTCGGGATCACACCGGAAGAGGCTCTTGCGGTGGAGGGTTCGGCCGCCGGACTGCACGCCGCGACCGCACTGGGTGTGCCCACTCTCGCGGTCATGGGCGCCCAGGACGCGACGCGCGACCGGCGCGCGGCAGCGGTCCGAACCGGTTACGACGCACCGGATCCGCTGCTGGCGGCCGGGTGCGCGCGGCTGCACACCCGGTGGTGGACCGCCCGCAAACGGTCAGCCGCGTAACATCTCGATGACCGCGCTGAAATCCTTGTCGGCGTGGTCGGTCGCGAACTTGGCGTAGATCTCGGCGGCGTGGCTGCCCAGCGGCGCGGAGGTCCCCGTCGAGTGGACGGCGTCCATCGCCAGACCGAGGTCCTTGTTCATCAGCGCGGTCGCAAACCCGGGGGTGAAGTCGTTGTTCGCCGGCGACGTCGGAACCGGGCCTGGCACCGGGCAATTGGTGTGAACCGCCCAGCAATTCCCCGTCGCGCCGGTGATCACGTCGAACAGTGACTGCGCCGACAACCCGAGCTTCTCGGCGAGGACGAAGGCCTCTCCGACCGCGATCTGCTGCACCGCGAGCACCATGTTGTTGCAGACCTTCGCGGCCTGTCCCGCACCCGCGGCGCCGCAGTGAATGATCTTCCCCGCCATCGGCTCCAGGACCGGGCGTGCGCGTTGGACGGCGGCGTCGTCCCCGCCGACCATGAACGCCAGGGTGCCCGCCGCGGCGCCCTTCACCCCGCCGGACACCGGGGCGTCGAGTTGGTCGAAGCCGTGGCCGGCAGCCAGGGCGTTGACCTCGCGGGCGTCACCGACCGAGATGGTGGAACTGTCGATGAACAGCGCGCCGCCGGGCGCGGCGAGCAGCACGTCGGCGTAGCAGCGCTTGACCAGCTCGCCACTGGGCAGCATGGTGATCACCACGTCGGCCCCCGCGACCGCCTCACCGCCGCTGCCGAACACCGTTGCGCCGTTGTCCGCCGCCGCGGCACGGGCCGCGGGCACCGGGTCGAATCCGCGCACCGTGTGGCCGGCAGCGACCAGGTTGGTCGCCATCGGTCCACCCATGTGGCCCAAACCGAGGAACGCGACTGTGCTCACGCGTGTCCCCCCTTTCGTGTCGTCATGGTCATGCCGAGGCCCGTGCCCGCGCCGCTTCTGCCGAACCGCGGGTCCGGCCCGTGTCTGCCTGACTGCGGGCTCTGCCCGCGGCTGCCCGCCCGATCACGACACGCATGATCTCGTTGGTGCCCTCCAGGATCCGATGTACCCGCAGGTCGCGGACGATCTTCTCCAGCCCGTACTCCCGCAGGTACCCGTACCCGCCGTGCAGCTGCAGCGCCTGGTCGGCGACCTCGAAGCAGGCGTCGGTGACGTAGCGTTTGGCCATCGCGCACAGTTCGACCTTGTCGGGCCGGTCGGCGTCGAGTGCGGATGCCGCACGCCACAACAAGGTTCGCGACGTCTCCAACGCCGTGGCCATATCGGCGAGGGTGAACCTGATCGTCGGCTCGTCGAGCAGCGCACCGCCGAACGCCTGCCGGTCACGCAGGTATGCCAGGGTCTTGTCGTAGGCGGACTGGGCACCGCCGAGCGAGCACGCCGCGATGTTGATGCGGCCGCCGTTGAGCCCGTTCATCGCGACCGAGAATCCGGCGCCCTCGCCGTCGGGACCGCCCAGCATCGCCTCGGCGGGCACCCGCACACTCTCCAGCACCACCTGGGCGGTCGGTTGGGCGTGCCAGCCCATCTTGACTTCGTCGGCACCGAAACTCAGCCCCGGAGTGCCTTTTTCGACGACGAAGGCGGAGATGCCGCGTGGGCCGTCACCGCCGGTGCGTGCCATCACGATGTAAACGTCGGACGTTCCCGCGCCGGAGATGAACTGTTTGACGCCGTCGAGAACGTAATGCCGCCCGTCGCGAACCGCCCTGGTACGCAACGCCGCCGCGTCCGAGCCGGCGCCGGGCTCGGTCAGGCAGTAGCTGGCGATCGCCTCCATGGAGGCCAGCCGGGGCACCCAGGTCCGGCGCTGCTCCGGGGTGCCGTACGTATCGATCATCCACGAGCACATGTTGTGGATGGAGACGAACGCCGCGATGGTCGGGTCGGCGTAGGCCAACTGCTCGAAGATCCGCACGGCATCCAGCCGGCGCAGGCCGCTGCCGCCGGCATCCTCGCGGCAGTAGATCGCCGCCATCCCGAGTTCGGCGGCCTCGCGCAGCGCCTCGACGGGAAAGTGCTCCGTCTCGTCCCATTCCAGGGCATGGGGCGCAAGGCGTTTGGCGGCGAATGCGGCGGCCGTCTCGGTAATGACGCGTTCGTCGTCGTCGAGTCCGAACAGTTCCACGATGCCTACTTCATCGTCGGGATGACAAACTCAGCGCCATCCTTGATGCCGGAAGGCCACCGCGACGTCACGGTTTTGACCTTGGTGTAGAACTGGATCGACGCCGGACCGTGCTGGTTGAGGTCACCGAAGCCCGAGCGCTTCCAGCCGCCGAACGTGTGGTAGGCGACCGGCACCGGGATCGGCACGTTGACGCCCACCATGCCCACCTGCACCCGTGACACGAAGTCGCGCGCTGTGTCCCCGTCGCGGGTGAACACGGCCACGCCGTTGCCGTATTCGTGCTGGGTGGGCAGACTCAGCGCCTCTTCGTAATCGTGGGCCCGCACGATACACAGCACCGGGCCGAAGATCTCATCGGTGTAGATCGACATCTCGGGGGTGACGTGGTCGAACAGGGTGGGCCCGATGAAGAAGCCGCGCTCCAGGCTGGCCTCCCCGAATGTCAGGTCGTCGCTGCTTTTTTCGCGCCCGTCCACGACGATTTCGGCGCCGGCGGCCACACCCGCGTCGATGTAGTCGTGCACCCGCTGCAGCGCCGCGCCGGTGACGAGCGGGCCGTAGTCGGCCTTGGGGTCGAGGCTGTGCCCGACCCTCAGGTTGTTGATGCGTTCGACCAGACTGTTCCGAAGCCGTCGCGCGGTGTCTTCGCCGACGGGCACCGCGACGCTGATCGCCATGCAGCGTTCGCCCGCGCTGCCGTAGCCGGCGCCGATCAGTGCGTCGACCGCCTGGTCGAGGTCGGCGTCGGGCATCACGATCATGTGGTTCTTGGCGCCGCCGAAGCACTGCGCGCGTTTGCCGTGGGCCGCCGCGGTGGAGTAGATGTACTGGGCGATGTCGGAGCTGCCGACGAAACCGACGGCCTGGACGTCGGGATGGGTGAGCAGTGCGTCGACGGCCTCCTTGTCGCCCTGGACGACCTGGAAGACCCCCGCGGGCAATCCGGCCTCGACGAAGAGTTCCGCGAGCCGTACGGGAACGGAGGGGTCACGCTCGGAAGGCTTGAGGATGAACGCGTTTCCACATGCCAGTGCCGGGCCGGCCTTCCACAGCGGGATCATCGCGGGGAAGTTGAACGGCGTGATGCCCGCGACGACGCCGAGCGGTTGACGCAGCGAGTACACGTCGATGCCGGTGCCCGCGCCCTCGGTGTACTCACCCTTGAGCAGGTGGGGGATGCCGATCGCGAACTCGATGACCTCGATGCCGCGCTGGATGTCGCCCCGGGAGTCGGCGACGGTTTTGCCGTGCTCGCTGGACAGCAGTTCGGCGAGTTCGTCGGCGTTGGCGTTGACCAATTCGACGAATTTCATCATCACCCGTGCCCGCCGCTGCGGGTTCCATGCGGCCCACTCCTGCTGTGCGCGTACGGCGGTCGCGACGGCGGTGTCGACGTCGGCTGCCGATGCGAGCAGGACCTGCGCCTGCACCTCACCGGTGCTGGGGTCGTAGACGTCGGCGGTGCGCTGCGAGTCGAGTGCGCTGCGCTGCCCGTCGATGAAATGGGGAATCTGAGAAGTCATTGGTCGGCCCCTTGCCAGAGATCTTGAATACTTGCATATCCTAGTATTTAGGATGGGCGGTGGCAAGCGCGCGCGCCAGTCCATGTGCCACCACACACACCCTTGCGTGTTCTGCCGACTTGGGAGCCGGGGGTCAACTACGGTCGAGGCGATTCCGACAGATGTGGGGTGCGCGATGGCCAGAGCTGTGAAGAAGTCGACGAAAAGGACTGCCGCGGGAGCGGCCCCGAAACCCGCTCCCAAACCCACGGCAGCACCGTTGGCGCGTGAGAACCTGCCCATCCCCGATCCCAAACATGTGGGGCCGACCACCTACGACGCGAAGGACCCCGACACCGCCTACCCTCCGATCGCCGAACTGCGCCCACCCGAGGGCGCACCCAACGTGCTGATCGTGCTGATCGACGACGTCGGCTTCGGGGCGTCCTCGGCCTTTGGTGGACCCTGTAACACACCCGTGGCCGAACGGCTGGCGGCCGCCGGCGTGAAACTCAACCGGTTTCACACCACGGCGCTGTGCTCGCCCACCCGGCAGGCGCTGCTGACCGGACGCAACCATCACTCGGTCGGGATGGGCGCGATCACCGAGATGGCCACGTCGGCGCCGGGCTATTCCAGCATCCGGCCCAAGGAGAAGGCACCGATCGCCGAGACGCTGAGACTCAACGGCTATTCGACCGCACAGTTCGGCAAGTGCCACGAGGTGCCCGTGTGGGAGGTCTCCCCGGTAGGGCCATTCCACCAGTGGCCCACTGGCTCCGGATTCGACTACTTCTACGGTTTCGTCGGCGGGGAGGCCAATCAGTACTACCCCGGTCTGTTCGAGGGCACCACTGCCGTCGAACCGCCCAGGACCCCCGAAGAGGGCTACACCCTCACCGAGGACCTGGCCGACCACGCCATCACCTGGGTGCGTCAGCAGAAGGCTCTGATGCCCGACAAACCGTTCTTCATGTACTTCGCGCCCGGCGCCACCCACGCCCCGCACCACGTGCCCGAAGAGTGGTCGGACAAGTACCGCGGCGTATTCGACGAGGGCTGGGACGTGCTGCGCGAGCAGATCCTGGCGCGGCAGAAGAAGCTCGGCGTGGTGCCCGCCGACGCCGCATTGACGGCGCGCCACGACGAGATCCCCTCCTGGGACGAGATGCCAGAGGACCTCAAACCGGTGCTGGCCCGGCAGATGGAGATCTACGCCGGGTTCCTGGAGCAGACCGACCACGAAGTCGGCAGGCTCATCGACGCACTCGGTGACCTCGGGGCCCTCGACGACACGCTGATCTACTACATCATCGGCGACAACGGCGCGTCGGCCGAAGGCACGCTGAACGGCTGCTTCAACGAGATGACCACGCTCAACGGCCTTCCCGGCATCGAGACCACCGAATTCCTGCTGTCCAAGATCGACGACTTCGGCACCCCGGAGGCCTACAACCACTACGCCGTGGGCTGGGCGCATGCGCTGTGCGCGCCCTACCAGTGGACCAAACAGGTGGCCTCACACTGGGGTGGCACCCGCAACGGCACCATCGTGGCGTGGCCGAATGGTCTGCGGGACAAGGGCACAACCCGGGATCAGTTTCACCACGTGATCGACGTGGCACCGACCATCCTCGAGGCCGCGGGACTGCCGGCGCCCTATTCCGTCAACGGCATCACGCAGGCGCCGCTGGAAGGCGTCAGCATGCTGGCGACGCTACAGGCCGCCCAAGCGCCGGAGACCCACGACGTGCAGTACTTCGAGATGTTCGGCAACCGCGGGATCTACCACCGCGGCTGGACCGCCGTCACCAAACACCGCACCCCGTGGAAGGCCGACGCCCCGCCACCGTTCGACGCGGACGTCTGGGAACTTTACGAACCGGGCGACTGGACGCAGGCGCACGACCTTGCCGCCGAGAACCCGGAAAAACTTGCCGAGCTGCAACGCCTTTGGCTGATCGAAGCGGTCAAATACAACGTTGTCCCGCTCGACGACCGCGGCTTCGAACGCATCAACCCCGATATCGCGGGCCGTCCCCAGCTCATCAAGGGCAACAGCCAGATGCTGTTCCCGGGTATGCGCGTCGCCGAAGGCTGCGTGATCGTCGTCAAGAACAAATCGCATTCCGTCACCGCCGACGTCGACGTGCCCAAGGGCGGCGCATCGGGGGTGATCTGCACGCAGGGCGGCAGCGCGGGCGGCTGGACGCTCTACGCCCACGAGGGCAGACTGCGGTACTGCTACAACTTCTTCGGCATCGACTACTTCATCGTCTCCGCGCGCCGGAAGCTGCCGGCGGGCAGACACCAGGTGCGCATGGAATTCGCCTACGACGGAGGCGGATTGGGTAAGGGCGGAGGCATCACCCTGTTCTACGACGGCGAGGCCGTCGGCAAGGGCCGCGTCAAGCGCACCATCCCGATGGGCTTTTCCGCCGATGAGGCCTGTGATGTCGGACGTGACACCGGGTCGCCGGCGTCGCCCGACTACGGACCCTCCGGCAACGCGTTCACCGGGCGAATCGACTGGGTGCGCATCGACATCGGCGACGACAGCCACGACCACCTGATCACCCCGCAGGACCGCGTGAAGATGGCGATGGGCAAGCAGTAGGTCCTGACGCGCCGACTGCCCGGACGGTGTACGCGTTCACCGGCTTGCAGGCCCCGCGAACAACCGGGCATTCGCGGTGTCAGTTCACTGTCCGCGCTGGGCGTAGGCGGCCTCGACGGCCTCCTTTAGCGGACGCCACCACGCCTCGTTGGCGCGGTACCAGTCGACGGTGGCCCGCAGGCCGCTCTCGAAATCCGTGTGGCGCGGTGACCAGCCGAGTTCGTCCCGCAGCGCCGATGAATCGATTGCATAGCGCAGGTCATGACCGATCCGGTCGGTCACACGGTCGAAATCGTCGGGGTCTCGGTCCATGATCTGCAAAAGGGTCTGCATCACCGAGAGGTTGTCGCGTTCGCCGTGCGCCCCGATGAGGTACGTGCGGCCAACCTGACCGTCCTCGAGAATGCGCCACACGGCGCTGTTGTGGTCGGCGACGTGGATCCAGTCCCTGACATGTGCCCCGCTGCCGTACAGTTTCGGTCTCCTGCCACTGAGCACATTGGTGATCTGGCGGGGGATGAACTTCTCCACGTGCTGGTACGGGCCGTAGTTGTTGGAGCAGTTCGAGATCGTCGCGCGCACTCCATAGGATCGCACCCAGGCGCGCACGAGCATGTCCCCCGCGGCTTTCGTCGACGAGTAAGGACTTGACGGGTTGTACGGGGTGTCTTCGGTGAACCGCCGCGGATCGTCAAGGGGGAGATCGCCGTACACCTCGTCGGTCGAGACGTGATGCAGTCGGACTCCGTGCTTGCGGGCTGCTTCCAGCACGGCGTACGTCCCGATGACATTGGTGTGCAGGAACGGCTCCGGGTCGGCGAGCGCATTGTCGACGTGTGTTTCCGCGGCGAAGTGCACGACGGCGTCCGCCGCCGCGGTGAGCCTGTCGAGTAGGGGTGCATCGGTCACGTCGCCCTGGACCAGTCGGATCGAGTCGGAGACGCCGGCCAGGGATTCACGGCTGCCGGCGTAGGTCAGGGCGTCCAGGACGGTTACCGTCACCCCGGGCCGCTCCAGTAGGGTGCTGCGGACGAAATTGGCGCCGATGAAACCCGCTCCCCCGGTGACCAGCAATCGCATGTTCAGACGATATCGGCTCGGCGAGTTCGCCGAAGCGTTGCTCCTTGCGTAACACGCGGGCTGGGCCGAACACTGGTTCCGGTCCGGGAGGCGCTCCTAAGGTGTGGGCAACGTGTGACACCGGAGTCGGGGGTGCCGCCGGGCCGGGAGGGTGAGATGGCGAGCTGGTTGGTAACCGGTGCGGCGGGCATGCTCGGCGTCGATCTCGTCACCGTGCTGCGAGACCGTGGCGAGTCGGTGACGGGTTGCACCCACCGAGACCTCGACATCACCGATCGCAATGCGGTGGAGTCGAGGGTGGACGGCCATGATGTGGTCGCCAACCTCGCCGCGTGGACAGCCGTCGACGACGCCGAGCAGAACGAAACGTCAGCGACTCTGGTGAACGGTACCGGGCCGACGCTGTTGGCCCGCGCCTGTCGCCGAACGGGCGCACGGATGATTCAGTTGTCGACCGACTACGTATTCTCCGGACAAGCCCCGGAACCGTACCCCGAAGACGGCGCGACGGATCCGGTCAACGCCTACGGCCGCAGCAAACGCGCAGGCGAGGTCGGGGTCCGCGCGACCCTGCCCGAATCGGGTTACGTGGTCCGCACGGCCTGGCTTTACGGAGCCCACGGTCCCAACTTCGTCTCCACTATGGCCCGGCTCGCGAAGCAGCGGCCCACCCTCGACGTCGTAGACGATCAGTTCGGGCAGCCGACCTGGACCGTGGACGTCGCACGGCAGTTGGTGACGCTGATCCACACCCGCGCTCCGGCGGGTATTTACCACGCCACCAGCACTGGTCAGACGACGTGGTACGGGCTAGCGCGGGCCGTGTTCGAGGAGCTCGATCTCGATCCGGCACGGGTTCGCCCGACCGACAGCGCGTCGTTCGTCCGCCCCGCCAGGCGGCCGGCCTACTCGGTACTCGGTCATGCGGCACACCGGCGGGTCGGCCTCGATCCGATTCGCAACTGGCGCGAGGCACTGGGTGCGGCCGCGCCGTCGGTATTGGCTCAGTTCCGGTCGAGTTCGGCGTAAAAGCGCGTCGCGTCTTCGAAGGTCGGTAGCACACCCAGACGCGCTGCTTCGGCGAGCGTAGGCAGCTCGGCATCCTTCGGCGAGAGCAGGGCCTGCAATGGTCGGCCGCTGACACTCATTGTCGGCCAAGCGATACCAAGCGCAGGATCCTGGGGGTGCACACCATGCTCGCGCCCCGGCGCATAAGGCGCCGAACATAGGTACACGACACTTGTGTCGTCCTCCGTGGCCATGAAACCGTGCCCGAGGCCTTCGGCGATGTACACCGCCCGCCTGTTCGTCCCGTCGAGCGGTACCGACTCCCATTGCCCGAATGTCGGCGAACCCGTCCTCACGTCGACGACGACATCGATGATTGCGCCGCGCACGCACACGATGTACTTGGCCTGGCCCGGCGGTATCTCGGCAAAGTGCACTCCCCGCAGTGCGCCCGCCCTCGAGGTCGACCAGTTGGCCTGATGTAAATCGAGTCGGTGGCCGATGTGCTGTTCGAGCAGATCACCCCGGAACCATTCGAGGAATACGCCACGGTCGTCCTCGTGCGTCGAGGGTTCGAAGACCCAGCCACCCGAAATCCCCAGCGGTCTGATGTCCACCCCAGCCTCCTACGACGGTGCCGGGACTCGGCAAACCCGGCAAGACAGCCACCGTACTCCGGAGGGCTCGCCCGAGTCTGGCAACCACGCGCAGCGGTAGCTGACTCCAGAGAGATCGGCCAGCATGTCTGTTTGCTAACTTTGATAAAGCGAACCGTATTACTGGGTTTATCTCTGGGCCAACGGTAGCCGGACCGGCAATCGATCCCGCGGTGAAACGGGGTAGTTGCGGAGGGAAAGATTGCGTCGTAAGTGACTGGGGACCCTCTTGCCTGCGGTGCCTGCAGATACTCGGCACTGGTAGGGGCACCGAACTGCTGTGTGGTCGCAGGCAATTTCCACAAAATTTGCCATAATCCGGTGATATCTGTTTGCTGTTGCGCCGATTTGTGGCAGTCTTGCCGTTGTTGAACCGGTCCGGCGAATCGGGGAGGAACCGATGACGGGAGGCGTGTTCGGGCGTAGCGATGCCGAGATCGACCAGCTGGTCCGGGGGAAGCGCTCAGGGATCGCTGTCGTCGGATTCGGTTACATCGGTACCGTCATCGGGGCGGTGCTCGCCGAGCGGGGCTGGCCCGTGACGGGTATCGACGTGCGTCGCCATATCGTCGACGAGATCAACGCCGGCATCACCAGCGTGCGCGAACCCGGTCTCGACGAACTCGTGTCCGCCAACGTGCGGGCCGGCCGACTCCGCGCCACCACCGATTTCGACGCGATCGCCGACAATGACTTCGTCATCGTCACCGTCGGCACCCCGCTCGGCCCGGACTTCGAACCCATCGTGGAGGACATCGCCGCGGCGAGTCGCGCCGTCGGAGAGCGTCTGCACGCCGGCCACCTGGTCACACTGAAGAGCACGGTGCCCCCCGACACCACGGAGAAGCTGGTCCGGCCGATTCTCGAAGAGATCTCGGGGTTGCGCGCCGGTGTCGACTTCGGCCTGGCGTTCTGCCCGGAGCGACTCGCCGAAGGGCGGGCCATCCGGGATCTGACGTCCATCCCCGTGGTGGTCGGCGCCGTCGAGGAACGAAGTGCGCGCGCCTGCTCGACGCTATGGCGGCACACGCTGGGCGTGGAGTCTGTTGTCGTCGACGACCCGCGCACCGCCGAGATGATCAAACTCGCCGACAACCTCTGGATCGACCTCAACGTCGCCCTGGCCAACGAACTGGCCAAGGTCTGTGACCGCTTGTCGATCGACGTCCTACAGGTCATCGATGCCGCGAATACCCTCCCCAAGGTCAATCACAACGTCAACATCCTCATGCCGAGTATGGGTGTCGGTGGCTACTGCCTGACCAAGGATCCGTGGTTTGTCAATCACCTCGGACAGTCGCTGGGACTGGACCTGGTGATCCCGCGGACCTCCCGAACCGTGAACGACACCATGCCGGCATACACTTTCGAACTCGTCGAGAAGCTGCTGTCCGATCAGGGCAAGGCGATGGAGGACAGCAGCGTCGCGGTGCTGGGGATCGCCTTCAAGAACAACACGGGTGATTGCCGACTCACCCCGACCAAGTACACCGTCGCACTGCTCGAGCAGTCGGGTTGCCGCCTCACCGTCCACGACCCGTGGGTGACCGATGACGAGGCACTGACCGTTACCACGATCCCGCTGACGCCAGACATCGAAACGGCGGTCAAAGGTGCCGACGCGCTGGTTTTCCTCACCGGGCACCGGCAGTTCCACCAGATTCCCTTGGTTCGGCTCGCGGACCTGGCGGCACCGAACTGTGTGTTCCTGGACGGGCGAAATAGCTTCGATCCGGCCGAAGTCCGCGCCGCGGGCCTCGTTTACAAGGGCATCGGCCGCTAACCGCCGACAGCCGCCGCGAGGGGATGGAAAGCGCAGATGGCCAATGTCGTCGTGACAGGGGGCTACGGTTTCATCGGGTCGCACCTGGTGTCGGCACTGCTGAACCGGGGCGATTCGGTGACAGTGTTCGACCTGGCCAGGAACACCCGGGACACCAGTATCGATTTCGACGAGTACCCGCAGTTCCGGTTCGTGCAGGGTGACGTCACCGACCTGGCGAGCCTACAGACGGCACTCACACCAGAAGTTGACTTGGTGTTCCACCTGTCGGCGGTCGTCGGGATCAAGAACTACGTCGAGAATCCACTGCGCGTCCTCGACGTCAACGTCATGGGCACGCGAAATGTCCTGGAACTGGGTCAGCGGTACGGAACACGAGTGCTGTTCGCCAGCACCTCCGAGGTGTTCGGGAAGAATCCGAACCCGCCGTTCGGCGAAGACGACGACCGTGTTCTCGGATCCACCCGCACAGCCCGGTGGAGTTACAGCACCAGCAAGGCGATGGCCGAGCATCTCGTCTTCGCGATGCGCGAGACCTATGGCCTTCCTGTCACGGTCGTCCGGTATTTCAATGTGTACGGTCCGCGCCAGAATCCGATCTTCGTCATATCCCAGAGCATTCATCGCATCCTCAACGGCCTGCCCCCGTTGCTCTACGACTCGGGGGACCAAACCCGGTGCTTCACCTACATCGATGACGCCGTTGCGGGCACGTTGCTGGCCGCCGATTCGCACTCAGCCATCGGCGAGGTGTTCAACATCGGCAGTATGACCGAGACGGCGATCCGCGACGTCGTCCTGATGGCCATCAAGATCGCGGGAGTGCAATCCGTATCCGACGCGCACGCTGTCGACACCTCGGCGCATTACGGAAAGACATACGAGGACATTCCGCGCAGAATCCCTGACTCGACCAAGGCGCAGCGCGAACTGGGGTGGCGGCTCTCTGTGGACATCGAAGAAGGTATTGCGCGCACCATCGACTGGGCCAGGGCCAATCCCTGGTACCTCCAACCCAGCCAGTGATTTCGGCGCGTTCGCATCCGAAGCGGCTCGGTGAGCGCGCCGACATCACCTTAGGCCGAGCGGTCCCGACAGCCGGGTCAAAGTCGGCACCAGTGCGTCGGGGCCACCGAGCACCTGGATCGCGACGTGATCCGCGCCGGCGTCGAGGTGTTCGCCGAGGCGCGCCGCGACCTCATCGGCCGTGCCGTGGGCGACCACGGCGTCGATGAGTTTGTCGCTGCCGGGCTTGGCGAGGTCCCGGTCGGTGAAGCCCAGCCGCTTCCAGTTGTTGAGGTAGTTGCTCAGGTCGAGGTAGAAACCGACCGTGTCGCGGCCGATCGCACGAGCGCGCTCCGCCGCGGTGGCATTCTCTTCGCGCGAGCGCTCAGCTGTCACATTCTCTTCGCGCGAGCGCTCATCGGGCGCCAGCACGACCTTGTGTTCAGGCGCCAGGAACACCGTATTACCCAGCAGTTCCCGGGCCTGCGCGGTGTGTTCCGGGGTGGTCAGATACGGATGCGCCCCCGCGCTGCGCAGCGCCGCCAGCTTGAGCACCTTGGGCCCCAGTGCGGCCACCACCCGCCTGCTCGTCGGCACCTTGGCGGCATCGAGTGCGTCGAGGTATTCGACAAGTACGTCATAGGGTTTGCGGTACTCATCGGTGTGCTCCGGGTGCCCGATGCCGATCCCGAGAAGAAACCGGCCCGGATAGGCGTCCTCGATCCGGTGATAAGCGGCGGCGACCTCATCTACCGGCGCTTTCCAGACGTTGACGATCCCCGTGGCCACCTGCAGGTTCTCGGTCTGCTCGAGGATCGGCTCGACGAACGACAGATCGGCGGCGGGTGAGCCGCCGACCCACAGTGCCCCGTACCCGAGCTGCTCGACCTCTGCGGCTTGCTCGGGCGCTATCGGGCCCAGCGTCCACACCCCGTACCGGCCCAGCGCCGGCTTCAGCTCCACTGCCTCGGTCATGTCGGCTCCTCGCGCAAGCGCTCGTCGGTCATGTCGGCTCCTCGCGCAAGCGCTCGTCGGTCATGTCGGCTCCTCGCGCAAGCGCTCGTCGGTCATGTCGTGTCTCCCGTCTGTCAGCGCAACCCGAGCGGGCCGGCCAGTTCGGTGAGTGCGGGAAGCAGGGCGTCGTCAGAGGTCAGCACCTGCACGGGCACGTGATTGGCGCCGGCGTCGAGATGTTCGGCCAGTCTGGCGGCAATGGCCTCCGCCGTACCGTACGCCACCACCGCGTCGACGAGCCTGTCGCTGCCCGGCCTGGCCACGTCGTCGTCGGTGAAGCCCAGCCGCTTCCAGTTGTTGAGGTAGTTCTGCAGGTTGAGGTAGATGTCGAGCGCCGCACGGCCCACCGTGCGTGCGGTCTCGGCCTGAGTGGTCAACACCACCTTGTGCTCGGGCGCCAGGAACGCCGACGGGCCGATCAGCTCCCGTGCCCTCGCGGTGTGTTCGGGCGTCGTCAGATACGGGTGCGCCCCGGCGGAGCGCTCGGCGGACAGCCTGAGCACCCTGGGCCCGAGTGCGGCGACGACCCGGCGCTGCCGGGGGACACCCAGTGCATCGAGCTCGTCGAGGTATTCCGACAACGCGTCGAACGGCTTGCGGTACGCCGCGTGGGCTTCGGGATGTCCGACGCCGATTCCCAGCAGGAAACGGCCCGGATACGCCGCGTCGATGCGGTGGAAGGATTCGGCCACCGGACCTGCCGCGGCGGTCCAGATGTTCACGATTCCGGTCGCGACGGACAGTGTGCTGGTCTTCTCCAGGATCGGTTCGACCCATTCCAACTCTGCCGGTGGCGACCCGCCGACCCAGATGGCGCCGTAGCCCAGCGCTTCGATCTCGCGGGCCTGATCGGGGCTGAAGCCCCGCCCGAAGACGCCGTAGCGCCCCAGATCGGGTGTGGACGAGGGGTCGGGGGAGGAGCTCGTAGGCTGCGTCACAGCCTGTCCAACCCTGGACGGCCCGCGCGCTATTCCGTTGAACTCGTGCTGAGCGAAACGTCCGCGGGTTTGATTTCCGCCGGTGTCAGCGCCGTCGGGGCGGGCGCCTCCAGCGGCAGCAGCACGATGAACCGGGTGTCGCCGGGCTGCGACTCGACCCGCAGATTGCCCTGGTGCTTCTCCACCACGATGCGCCAGGCCAGGTCGAGCCCGAGACCGGTGCCCTCACCGAAGGGTTTGGTGGTGAAGAACGGCGTGAAGATGCGGTCGACGATCTCCTCGGGGATCCCCGGGCCGTCGTCGCAGATCTCGACTCGCACCATATCGTCGCCCTCACGCCCGGTGCGGACGGTCAACGTGCCGTGATAGTCCATGGCCTGGATCGCGTTGTCGATAAGATTGGTCCAAACCTGGTTGAGATCGCCCGGGTAACAAAGCAATTCGGGCAGGGTCTTATCCCATTCCTTGACCAGTTTGACGGGGCCGTCCTTGCCGATCTTCTCCCCGAACATCATCACGGTGCTGTGCAGCAGTTCGTGGACGTCGGCGGACTGATACGGCGCCCGGTCCATCTGCGAATACTGTTTGGTGCCGGCGAGCAGCGCCGAGATGCGCTTGCTGGCCTCGGCGATACGGTTCACCGACAGCTCGGTGTCGATGGTGTACTTCAGCCAGCCGATCGCGCCGCGCAGGGTCGCCGAGCAGTCGACGTCGTCGATTGACGCCTCCACCTTCTCCAGCCAGTCGGTGTCCAGCCCCGCCTCCACGAAGGTCGGTGCGTAATCCCAGCCCGACGCGATGTCGTGATCCTCGAGCCACTCGCCGATCTGGTCCTCCCGATCGGAAGTCTCCAGGGCCGACAGTTCTTGCATCTTCGCCTTGGCCACCTGCTCGGCGACCTCGTCTTGGATGCTGACCAACACCCGCAGCGCCTCGGGGGTGAACTCCCCGTCGGCGAGCATCGCCAACTTGTGGCGCATCTTGCCGACGTTGTCCCGCAGATCGGAGACGTCCCTGGAGATGGCGGCCGCGGGGTTGTTGAGCTGATGGGTCAGCCCGGCCGTGATCGTGCCGAGCGCCAGCAGTTTCTCCCGCTGCCCCAGAATCTGACGCTGCCGCAGGCCGCCGACCATATGGCCTTCGAGCAGATGGACGGCCATCGGGAATTCCTGCTGCATGAACGCCGCGAACGCGCCCGCGTCGAGGACGAAGAACCGCGACGGTGTGGTCACCCGGACCGAGGCCTGGTAGACGTTTTCCTCACCGGGGACGTAGGCCGACCACGCCCCGCAGTACACACCGCGCTGCGAGGTCCGGTTGGTCTCGATATCGACGCCGCCGGAACGTTTGGACATCACCAGTTCGCCGTCGAGCAGCACGTAGAAGCACGTCGCGGGATCGCCCTCGGTGCAGATCGGCCCCGGCTCGAACGACGCGATATGCCCGTTGGCGCACAGCGTGTCCAGCTGCGCGTCAGAAAGCGCCTCGAACAAGAACAGCGTCCGTAGTTCGCCGGGCAGACATTTCTCGCCCATGGTCGTCCCCTCCCTCTGAGATCATCGCGCTTCGGCCGCGTCGGAGCGGGCTTCGATGCGAAGCGGCAGCACGGATATGAAACGCGTATCACCCGGCACCGATTCCACCCACATCGTCCCGCCGTGTTTGTGCACGATGCGCGACGCGAAATCCAGGCCCAGCCCGCTGCCCTCACCGATGGGTTTCGTCGTGAAGAACGGGTCGAAGATCCGTTCCCGCAGTTCCTCGGGGACGCCCGGGCCGTCGTCGCACACTTCGACGCGAAGGACGTCGCCCTGGTGATAGGTACGCAGCGTCAGCGTCGTCCCGCCGCCGGACCGCATGGCCGACACGGCGTTGAGTATCAGGTTGGTCCACACCTGGCCGAGTTCGGCCGGGTAACAGAGGATCGGCGGAATGGACTCGTCGAAGTCCTCGACCACCGCGATGTCCGAACCGATGGTGTGCGACTGCATCATCACGGTGTTCTTCAGCAGTTCGTGCACGTCGGCGACGTTGAACGGCGCACGGTCGAGGTGCGAGTAATGCGCGGCCTGGCCCACCAGGTTGGCCACCCGTGACGTGGACTGGGTGATCTCGTTGAACAGCAACTCGGATTCGATGGTGCAGCTGAGCCACTGCACGGCGCCGACGAGTGACGCGGCTCCGTCCGTCTCCTCGAGCGCGGCGGCGGTCCGCTCCAGCCAGTCGATGTCCAGCCCGGCCTCCACGAACGTCGGGGCCAGTTCCCACGCCCCGCCGACGTCGTGGTCGTCGAGCCAGTCGCCGACGCTCTCCTCGCGGTCGGCCTTCTCCAGCGGGCTCAGGTCGGGGGCTTTGGCCGCCGCCTCGGCCACCTCGTCGGCGATGGCCACCAGGGTGCGCATGGTGGCGTTGTTCATCGTGCCGTCCGCCAGCGAACCCAGCCGGCGCCGCAGGCTCGCGACGCGACCGCGCAGCGCGGATGTCGCACGGACCGCCGCGGCGGCGGGGTTGTTCAGCTCGTGGGTGAGCCCCGCGGTCAGCTGGCCGAGCTGCATGAGGCGGTCATGCGGCCCGACGATGCGGTGCTGGTTGAACCGGCCGAGCGACTGGCCGACGAGGAAGTGGCAGGCCATCGGGAATTCGGTACGCATGAAGTCGCCGAGTCCGGCCGCGTCGAGGACGAACATCCGTGACGGGGCGATCACCCGCGCCGAAGTCTCGTAGGTCTGCTCACCGTCGAGGAACGCCGACCACGCCCCGAAGTACGCCCCGCGCTGCGTGCTGCGGATCGTCTCGATATCCACCCCGCCGGACCGCTTGGACAGCGCCACCTCGCCGTCGGTCAGCACATAGAGGCACGTCGCTGGCGCTCCTTCGACGAACAGCACACCGGGTTCGAAACGCGCGATGTCACCCGCTGCGCACAGCCGGTCCAGCTGGGCGTCGGTGAGCGATTCGAACAGGAACAGGGTGCGCAGTTCGTCGCGTACACAGCGCAGGTCCGAGTCCGGATCGGTCATCGGGCTCCCTCCTACGCCTCGGCGAGATAGCGGTGCACGAACATCACGGCCATCGACCCTTCGCCCACGGCGGCGGCGACGCGTTTGGCCGATTCGGCTCGTACGTCACCTGCAACAAACACACCCGGCACGCTTGTTTCCAGGTGGTAGGGCGGGCGGTCCAGCGGCCAGCCGCTGCCGGAGCCCAGGTCGGGCCCGGAGATGACGAACCCGCGGGCGTCGCGCGCGATTTCCGGCGGCAACCAGTCGGTGCGGGGCTGCGCGCCGATGAAGATGAACAGCTGAGCGCAGTCCACCTCGGTCGTCTCACCGCTCTTGTTGTCGACCAGGACCAGCTTCTCCAGGCTCTTCTCGCCGTGGGCGTGACACACCTCGGTGTTGGTCATGACCTCGATGTTGGGGGTGGCCTTGATCTGCTGGATCAGGTAGTAGGACATCGACGCGGCCAGATCGGATCCGCGTACCACGAGGGTGACCTTGGCGGCCTTCCTGGCCAGATTCATCGCGGCCTGACCTGCCGAGTTCGCGCCACCGACGACGTAGACCTGCTGGTCGGCGCATTCCGACGCGACATAGGTCGCCGCGCCGTAGTAGACGCCGCGGCCCGTCAGATTGCGGTCCTCGCCGTTTCGGCTGTTACAGCCGTCGGCGTCGAGTTCGCGGTAGGACACCCCGGTCGCCAGGATCACCGCGCGGCAGTCGATGGACCCTCCGTCGGCGAACCGGATCGTGCGGGCGTTGCCGTGCAGTTCCAGCGCGACGGCTTCGCGTGCGGTGATGAGGTCGGCTTCGAACTTTTCGGCCTGCCTGCGAGCGCGGTCGGCCAGCTGATCACCGCGAACCCCGTCGGGAAAGCCGAGGTAGTTCTCGATCCGGGAGCTCTGGCCGGCCTGTCCGCCGGTCGCGACCGCTTCGATCAGCACGGTCTTGAGCCCCTCGGATGCGCCGTACACGGCTGCCGCCAGCCCGCCGGGGCCGCCGCCGATCACCGCCAGGTCGTAGAAGTCCTGCCGCGGTTCGGTGGACAGGCCCAGGCGCGCGGCGAGTTCGGCGTTGGACGGATCGACCAGCGGTTCGCCGTCCTCGGTGATGACGACGGGCAGCCGCAGCGCGTCGAGGCCGGCGGCCTCCAGCATCCGCTTGCCCTCCTCGTCGTCGGCGAAGATCCAGTGGTAGGACAGCCGGTTGCTGGCCAGGAATTCGCGGACTTCCGAGGACCGCCTGCTCCAGCGGTGGCCGACGATCTTGGTGTCGGGCATCGGATGCCCGCCGTCGGTCCGCCAGGCCTCCAGCAGCGCGTCGATGACGGGGTAGAGCTTCTCCTCCGGGGGATCCCACGGTTTGAGCAGGTAGTGGTCGAGGTCGACGACGTTGATCGCGTCGATCGCGGCGTGGGTGTCGGCGTAGGCGGTGAGCAGCACCCGGCGTGCCATCGGGAAGATGTCCATGGCCTGTTCGAGGAATTCGATACCGCTCATCTGCGGCATCCGGTAGTCGGCGACGAATACCGCGACCGTGTCGCCGCGCAGTTTGAGTTCCTTGAGGGTGTCCAGCGCGTCGAAGCCCGTCTCGGCCCGCACGATCCGGTACCTCTCGCCGTAGTGGCGGCGCAGGTCCCGGGCGACGGCGCGCGACACGGCGGGGTCGTCGTCGACGGTGAGGATGATGGCTTTACGGGGCTGGGAGTCTGGTCCAGTCATATCGCCCTTCAGTATGCGCGCCGATCTGCGCAGACGGATGCCCGTACCCAGTCGCTGCGCCGTGATTCTTCGCGTGGCGAAACCGGGATGAAAACGACCGGTCGACGGCACCGGCTTCCCGCTCACGGCTGCCGGTGCGGGCCGATCAGCTCGTCGGCCACCCACCGGGCCAGTCCGGGCGGGTAGGGCGCGGTGAGTCCCAGGACGATATGGCCGAAGCCCGCGCCGGCCGCGGTGGCGATCGCCTCCCGGCTGGCCTCGGGCCGCTCCGGGTCGACGTGGAGGTGGATCGATCGGGTGAGGGTGGCGGGATCACGCCCGATCTCTTCGCAGCATCGGTCCAGCAGGACGCTGCGTCGCGCGGCCTCGTCGAGGTCGTCGCCTGGGACGTTCCAGATGTCCGCGTGCTCCGCGGTGACGCGCAACACCGGGGTCGAGCGGCCGCCGACGAGGATGGGCGGATGCGGCCGCTGCACCGGCTTTGGGCTGCCGTACGCCGATCTGACGTGCACGTGGGCACCGGAGAAGTCGAACGGTTCGGTCGCGGTCCACAGCCGCCGGATGACGGTGAGCGATTCGGCGAGGCTGTCCACCGAGTGCGAGAAGTCGTGGAACGGCAGGCCGTGCGCTTCGTATTCGCGGCGGGCCAGCGGGTGGCCGGGTCGGGAGCCGGCGCCGATGCCGAAGTCGAGGCGCCCGCGGGCCACGATGTCGACGGTCGTGGCGATCTTGGCCAGCATGGCCGGTGGCCGAAAGCGGTTGCTGGTTACCAGGAGTCCGACGCGCAGCCGGTGGGTTTGGGCGGCGAGGGCCGACAGCAGCGTCCAGCCTTCGAACGTCGGTCCCTGCGGATCCCCGAAGATCGGCATGAGGTGGTCGTAGAGCCACGCGTGTTCGATCTCGGGGATGTCGTCGGCTTCGCGCCAGATGCGCTGGATGTCGTCGTAGCCCACCTGCGAGGGGGCGGTCATGATCCCGAATCGGACCGACGGCTGGGACATCGTGGTGCCTCCTCAGCGCGGATTAGTCGGAACATTGTTCCGGAACAGACAATACGGAACTGTGTTCCTCTTATCAACGGGTTAGTGTCATCCGGTGGTGGAGGGTCCGCGATCCGTCAGGCGTAAACGGTCCGACGCGCAGCGCAATGCGGAGACGCTGCTCGATGCCGCGGCGAGGGCATTCGTCACCGCAGGCGTCGACGCGCCGGTGCGCGAGATCGCCGCCGCCGCCGGCGTCGGTGTCGGAACGTTCTACCGCCACTTCCCGACCCGCGCCGACCTCGTCGTCGCCGTGTACCGCCACCAGGTCGAAGCGTGTGCGCAGGCCGGACCGGCGCTGCTGGCCAAGCACCGCTCTGCGTACGCGGCGCTGGTCGAGTGGGTGGACCTGTTCGTCGACTTCCTGGTCACCAAACGCGGGCTCGCCGGCGCGCTGCAGTCCGATACGGCGGCATACGCGACCCTGCACGCCCACTTCCTCGACCGGCTGGTCCCGGTGTGCGAAGACCTGCTCAGGGCTGCCGCGCAGGCCGGCGAGATCGTGCCCGACGTCGACCCGGTGGGGCTGATGCGCGGGGTCGGCAACCTGTGTATCGGCGCCGATGTCGATTCCGGCTACGACGCGCGCCGCATGGTCGGGCTGCTGATCGCCGGCCTGCGGGCCTAGATCTGCCGACCGTCGAGATGCTCACCGTCGGCGACGGCGCCGTCCGAGGAGTGGTTCAGCATCGCGGGAAGATCGATTCCGGACGCCTTGAGGGCCTCGATGATCTTGGCGACGGCCATCGGGCTGACACCCAGCAGACCGCCGACGGCGTCCCGGGTGTCGCCCGGGCCGCCGATGATGGACAGCCGCTCGATCTCCGAGAGCGGCATCGCGGCAGCCTCGGTGGCCTTCACGACCGACTCCAGCACGTCGGGCAGGGTCTGCAACCGCGCCGCCTCCGCGGTGTAGGTGTTCAGCGCCGCGGCGATCTCCTTCTTGCCCGCCGCCTCGGCCACCAGTTTGGCCTTGATGCCGTCGGCTTCGGCCTGGCGTTCGATCCGTAGCGCGTCCGCGGCCGCCTTGCGGGCATCGGCCTGCGCCTGACCGGCCTGGCGCGCGGCCTCGGCCTGTGCCTGCGCGGCGAGAATCGCGGACTGCCGCTGGCCTTCGGCGCGGGCGATGTCGGCCTGGCGCTGGGCCTCCGCGGGGGCGATGACATCGGCCTGCAGCGCGGCCTGAGCCTGTTCGCTGCGCCGTTGCTCGACCTCGATGCGGGCCTGCACCCTGGCCGCCTCGGCCTGTTCGACGGCGATGCCCACATCCTTCTGGGCCCTGGCGTTGGCCAGCGGGCCGGCCTGGTCGGCCTGGGCGTTCTCGGCCTCGGTCTCCGCCCGCAGGCGGGCCAGTTCGACGTCGCGCTTCTGGTTGGCGGTCGCGATGGCGGTGTCGGCCTGGGCCTGGGCGATCGCACCTTCTTGGCGTGCCTTGGCCGACTGGATCTGCGAGTCGCGTTCGGCTTCGGCGGTGCCGACCGCGGCATCCCGTTTGACCTCGGCGATGCGGCGCTGCCCCAGCGATTCCAGATAGCCGTTGCGATCGGAGATCCCCGCGATCTTGAGGACGTCGACCTCCATGCCGATACGGGCGAGGTCGCCGCCGGCTTCGTCGACGACGCTGCGGGCCAGGGTGTCGCGGTTGGAGTTGAGGTCCTCCACGGTCATGGTCGCGGTGATCCCGCGCAGGCTGCCGGCCAGGATCTCGTTGATCTGGCGTTGCAGTTCGTTGAGGTCGGACGTCAGGAAGCGTTGCACCGCGGTCTGCACGGCTTCGTCGGCCGAACCGATGCGGACCAGGCCGACGGCTTCGACGTTCACCGGCACCCCGTTGTTGGACAGCGCATTCTGCAGATTGATGCTGACGTTGAACGGCTCCAGGCTCATGATGTCGACGCGTTCGATGCCGGGCATGCGGAAGCGCGCGCCGCCCCGCACGACCTTCGGTGCACCCCGGCCGGTGAACACCGCCACTTCGTTGGGCGGCACCTTGATGTAGTTCTTCACGTAGACCACGGGCAGCACCACCAGCACCAGCACTGCCGCGACGACTGCGATGACGACGATCATGAGGGTGGACATGTCAGCCTTTCGAACTGATCGGGAACGGCGACGACGTGGACGTAGTCGGCGTCGACATCGGCGATGTAGACGCGGGTGGATCTGGGCAGGGCCGACGGTTCTGCGGTTTTGGCCCGGGAGCGCACCCGGTTGCCGTCGGCGTCGACGAAGGACACCTCGCCCCAACCGTCGGGCGGGACGTCGAGGGTGACGGTGCCGAGCAGTCCGACGTAGGACGATCGGCTCCGATGTGAATTGGCCTGCTGCCGGCGCAGGTAGGGCAGCAGCAGTCCGTGCAGCGCCAGGACCAGCGCGGCGGCACTGAGCAATGCGACGACGGCGGCGCCGGCGCGGCCGAGGCCGGCCCACGATCCGATCAGCCCGCCGGTGCCCGCGCCGAGCAAACCGGCCGACAGCCCCGTGAGGCTCAGGAACGGCATGCCGTCGTGACCGGCGCCGACATCGGTGAGTACCAGCGCGGACAGCACTGCGATGGCACCCACCACAAAGGCGGCGATATAGAAAGTTGTCGCGTTTCCTCCGTGCGGCACGTCGGGCGCCGCGGTGGCCTCGGGGGATGTTCTCGTGGTGTCTCGCCCTCTATTCTGTTAGCCGGCGGCGCCGATCGGCACGGCGGTATCGGTGATTTTGGGGCTCGCCGCCGAGCGGGTACTATTGATCAACGGTGCGGCACTCGCGCCGGCTCCTGCGTGCCCTGGCCTGGAACTTCACGGAATTTCCGACTTCGCGTCCACGTTGTGTAGTCGGAGCGAACGCTGCGTCGAGCAGCTGTCGCTCCGGCGACAAAGCTAAATGTCGCCGTCCGCGGCGACATTGGCGCCGAACAACACGAGGACAACGGAGGATCTCCGAGGACTTATGGCCAAGAAAGACGGTGCCATAGAGGTCGAGGGCCGCGTGGTCGAGCCTCTGCCCAATGCGATGTTCCGCATTGAGCTGGAGAACGGTCACAAGGTGCTCGCCCATATCAGCGGCAAGATGCGGCAGCACTACATCCGCATCCTGCCCGAGGACCGCGTGGTGGTGGAGCTGTCTCCCTACGACCTGTCCCGGGGCCGCATCGTTTACCGGTACAAGTGACGCGCTCGCGCGAGTCAACGACTAGGACAGAAGGATCGAGTAAGCCGTGAAGGTGAACCCGAGCGTCAAGCCCATCTGCGACAAGTGCAGGGTGATCCGCCGGCATGGGCGGGTCATGGTGATCTGCTCCGATCCCCGCCACAAGCAGAGACAGGGCTGAAGTCAGGCGCGATGAGCGTTTGCGCGGCGAGCGCAAGGACCTGACCGACCCCGTCGGATCGAACACAACTGAATGATGACCTCCCAGCACCACCGAGCGGATTGGCCGCTCGGATGAGCGCCACGCGACGTCGTGCGCCTCGAACGCCCGGAACGGAGGCCGGGCCCCGCTAAGCCGACAGGCCAACCGGGAACGGGCTGGGAACAGACCTCCGCCGAATAACGAGGAATGGCATACACATGGCCCGACTTATGGGCGTGGACCTCCCGCGCGACAAGCGCATGGAGATCGCGTTGACCTACATCTACGGCATCGGCCGTACCCGCTCCCAGGAGATCCTGGAGGCGACCGGCATCGACCGGGACCAGCGCACCAAAGACCTGACCGACGACCAGGTGACCCAGCTGCGCGACTACATCGAGGCGAACCTGAAGGTGGAGGGCGACCTGCGCCGCGAGGTGCAGGCGGATATCCGCCGCAAGATCGAGATCGGCTGCTACCAGGGTCTGCGGCACCGCCGCGGCCTGCCGGTGCGCGGCCAGCGGACCAAGACCAACGCGCGCACCCGCAAGGGCCCCAAGCGCACCATCGCCGGCAAGAAGAAGGCCAGGTAAGCAGAATGCCACCAGCAAAAAAGGGCGCGAGCAGCACCGCCAAGAAGGGGCAGAAGACCCGTCGCCGGGAAAAGAAGAACGTCCCGCACGGCGCCGCGCACATCAAGAGCACGTTCAACAACACGATCGTGTCGATCACCGATCCGCAGGGCAACGTCATCGCCTGGGCGTCGTCGGGTCACGTCGGCTTCAAGGGGTCGCGTAAGTCCACCCCGTTCGCCGCGCAGCTGGCCGCCGAGAACGCCGCGCGCAAGGCGCAGGAGCACGGCGTGAAGAAGGTCGACGTGTTCGTCAAGGGTCCCGGCTCCGGCCGTGAGACCGCGATCCGCTCGTTGCAGGCCGCCGGCCTGGAGGTGGGCGCCATTTCCGACGTCACCCCGCAGCCGCACAACGGCTGCCGCCCGCCCAAGCGGCGCCGGGTCTAGGCCGAGAAGGAGAAGCGAAGACTCATGGCTCGTTACACCGGACCCGCGACCCGCAAGTCGCGCCGCCTCGGCGTCGACCTCGTCGGCGGCGACCAGTCGTTCGAGAAGCGCCCCTACCCGCCCGGCCAGCACGGCCGTGCGCGTGTCAAGGACAGCGAGTACCGCCAGCAGCTGCACGAGAAGCAGAAGGCGCGCTACACCTACGGCGTGCTGGAGAAGCAGTTCCGCCGCTACTACGAAGAGGCCGTGCGCAAGCCCGGCAAGACGGGTGAGAACCTGCTCCAGATCCTGGAGAGCCGCCTGGACAACGTGGTGTACCGTGCCGGCCTGGCACGCACCCGGCGGATGGCTCGCCAGCTGGTCAGCCACGGCCACTTCACCGTCAACGGCGTCAAGGTCGACATCCCCAGCTACCGGGTGTCGCAGTACGACATCATCGACATCCGCGACAAGTCGCTGAACACGCTGCCGTTCGAGGTCTCCCGTCAGACCGCGGGTGACCGCCCGATCCCGGGCTGGCTGCAGGTCGTCGGCGAGCGTCAGCGCGTCCTCGTCCACCAGCTGCCGGTGCGCACGCAGATCGATGTGCCGCTGTCCGAACAGCTGATCGTCGAGCTCTACTCGAAGTAAGAGAACCCGCGCGAACCCATTCCGGGTCGTGCGGTCACCGAACGGCATCAAATAGCGGGTGCCGAGAAGGAGATAGAAACACCATGCTGATTTCTCAGCGACCCACCCTGTCCGAAGAGGTTGTGGCCGAGAACCGTTCGCGGTTCGTCATCGAGCCGCTGGAGCCCGGGTTCGGCTACACGCTCGGCAACTCGCTGCGGCGCACGCTGCTGTCGTCCATCCCGGGCGCGGCGGTCACCAGCATCCGCATCGACGGCGTGCTGCACGAGTTCACCACCGTGCCGGGTGTCAAGGAAGACGTCACCGACATCATCCTGAACCTCAAGGGCCTCGTCGTGTCCTCCGAGGAGGATGAGCCGGTCACCATGTACCTGCGCAAGCAGGGCCCGGGTGAGGTCACCGCCGGGGACATCGTGCCGCCTGCCGGCGTCACCGTGCACAACCCGGACATGCGCATCGCCACCCTCAACGACAAGGGCAAACTCGAGGTCGAACTCGTCGTCGAGCGCGGCCGCGGCTACGTCCCCGCCGTGCAGAACAAGGCGTCGGGCGCCGAGATCGGCCGTATCCCGGTCGATTCGATCTACTCGCCGGTGTTGAAGGTCACCTACAAGGTGGAGGCCACCCGCGTCGAGCAGCGCACCGACTTCGACAAGCTGATCCTCGACGTCGAGACCAAGAACTCGATCAGTCCACGTGACGCGCTGGCGTCGGCCGGTAAGACCCTGGTCGAACTGTTCGGTCTGGCACGGGAACTCAACGTCGAGGCCGAGGGCATCGAGATCGGCCCGTCGCCGGCGGAGGCCGACCACATCGCCAGCTTCGCGCTGCCCATCGACGATCTGGACCTGACCGTCCGCTCGTACAACTGCCTCAAGCGCGAGGGTGTGCACACGGTGGGCGAACTCGTCGCCCGCACGGAGTCCGACCTGCTGGACATCCGCAACTTCGGCCAGAAGTCCATCGACGAGGTGAAGATCAAGCTGCATCAGCTGGGTCTCTCGCTCAAGGACAGCCCGGCCACATTCGATCCGTCCGAGGTTGCCGGCTATGACGTCGCCACCGGTACCTGGAACAGCGACGCCGGCTACGACCTGGACACCGACCAGGACTTCGCCGAGACCGAACAGCTCTAACAGGGCACCTTTTCACCCAGCTTCGCCCGCCCGAATCCGTCCCGGTCCTACCTGATACGGGGACCGGCCCCAATAAGGAGTAGTCACCATGGCTGGAGTTTCCAATGCCTAAGCCCACCAAGGGTCCTCGCCTCGGCGGGTCGTCGTCGCATCAGAAGGCGCTGCTGGCCAACCTGGCCACCTCGCTCTTCGAGCATGGCCGCATCAAGACGACCGAGCCCAAGGCCAGGGCGCTGCGGCCCTACGCGGAGAAGCTGATCACCCACGCCAAGAAGGGCTCGCTGCACAACCGGCGTGAGGTGATGAAGAAGATCCGCGACAAGGATGTGGTGCACACCCTGTTCGCGGAGATCGGCCCCTTCTTCGCCGACCGCAACGGCGGCTACACCCGCATCATCAAGGTCGAGAACCGTAAGGGCGACAATGCCCCCATGGCGGTCATCGAACTGGTGCGGGAGAAGACCGTGACCTCCGAGGCCACCCGGGTGGCCGACCGGGCCCGCCGCGTCGCGTCGTCGCAGCAGGCCGAGGCCGCCAAGGCTGAGGACGCTGTGGCGGAGGAGACCGAGGCAGCGGAGAGCCCGGTCGAGGAGACCGTCGCCGAGGTCGAGGCGGAGGACGCCGGGATTGCCGACGCGCAGACCGCGGAGGCCCAGGACGAGGTGGCCGACGAGCCCGCCGACGAGCCGGCCGAAGCCGAGGATGAGAAGAAGTCCTAACGACAGCTCAGTGATCATGCCCGCCATCGCATCCGATGGCGGGCATGGTTCTTTGTCCCCTGTTCCGGTGATCCGTCTGCGGCTCGATATCGCCTATGACGGCACCGAATTCGCCGGCTGGGCGACGCAGCACGGACAGCGCACGGTCGCCGGGGTGGTTGGTGACGCGCTGTCGACGATGTTCCGTGTCCCCGTCGTGCTGCGTGCGGCGGGCCGCACCGACTCCGGTGTGCACGCCACCGGCCAGGTCGCGCACGTCGACGTCCCCGACGAGGCGCTGCACCACGCCTATCCCCGCAGCGGCAAGCCCGATCCCGAGTTCGCGGCGCTGGTACGCCGACTCGCGCGCTTCCTACCCGCCGACGTGCGGGTTCGTGACATCGTCCGTGCGCCTGCGGGTTTCGACGCACGATTCTCCGCCCTCCGTCGGCACTACGAATACCGGCTGAGTACTGCGGCCCACGGGGTCGAGCCGCAGTCGGCGCGCTATGTGACGGCCTGGCCGCGTGAACTCGACATCGACGCCATGAATGCGGCATCGGAAACGTTGCTCGGACTGCACGATTTCGCGGCGTTCTGCCGGCACCGCGAGGGCGCCACAACGATTCGTGAACTCCAGCGACTGACGTGGACTCACGACGGCCCGCGCGTCACCGCACATGTGACCGCCGATGCGTTCTGCTGGTCCATGGTGCGGTCGCTGGTGGGCGCGCTGCTGGTGGTGGGGGAGAAGCGCCGCGACCCGGGCTGGTGCCGCGAGTTGCTCGGCGCCGCACGACGATCCAGTGCGTTCGCGGCCGCTCCTCCGGAGGGTCTCACCCTCGTCGGCGTGGACTATCCGGCGGATGATCAGCTCGCCGCGCGCACGGTCGTGACGCGGGATCTGCGCACCCCGACCACCCGCTCCTAGAGCCTGCCCGCGACGAAGTCGACGGCCTGGTTCACCATGCCCGCTTTGATGTACGCCGGCGCGAGGTGGTCGGGCCAGTAATCCTGCCAGTTGTTGGGATCGGTGGGGTTGCAGATCGGATCGTCGCCATGGCACAGCTCGATGGTCCGGCCCTGGTAGAGCGGGCTGAAGGTGGTGATCGGCCCCACCCATTGGAATCCGTTGCCGAATAGGGCGACCGCGGCGATGTGCTGGTCGGCACCCTGGGGCAGCGGATTCTTGAAGCCGAACGCCGCGAGGGGTACGGCCAGCACGACATCGGTGACAGCGGCGCCCAGCGAGTAGCCTCCGAGCACCAGCCGGGTCGCGGGGCAGGTGGCCATCATGTTCTGGATGTGTGCGCTCATATCGTTGGCGCCGAGGTCCACCTGGGTGTCGGCCGGATAGTTCACCGCGTACAGGGCGATGTTCTTGCCCGTCTTGGCGCGCAATCCGCTGACGAACGCGTTGCCGATCTGGCCCGCGCCGGGCGACTCCGCCCGGCCCCGGGCGAAGATCACTTCCACCTCCGGACACGGCGCGGCCTGGGCGACGGGCGCAACCGCACGGCTTGGCAACACCACCGGAGCGGCCAGCATGAGTGCAACACCGAATACCACCGTGGCTACCGCGACCCCGACTCGCATGCTCACCGATGTTAGCTGGGGTCGCCGCCGCGCACCCGCGCAGCGGCGAGAACCCGGTCCCGTCAGATTCGGCGGGCGACGAATCCCACGGCCTGGCCGACCAGGTCGGTCTTCTCGTAGCTGGTGTGGGCGAACGGGTTACGGCCGTCGGAGCAGATCGGGTCGCCGTCGGCACAGATGTCGATGGACTTGCCGGCGTAGGAGCCCGCATTGGACACCGGATTGCCGAACTTGCGCGCCGGGTTCCCGAACACCGCGACGGCCGCGACATTGCCCGCGACATCGCCGGGCAGCGGCGGCGCCGAACCGTACTCACCGACACGGTTGCCCAGCGGGGGCACTCCGACGAGCATGTCGACGATGGCGGCTCCCTGCGAGTAGCCGCCGAGCACGATCCGCGTCGACGGGCACTGCTGCGACATCGACACGATGCGCGACGTGGCGTCGAACGCACCGTCGGCCGCGGTGAGGAAGTCATAGGTCGCGGGATAGTTGACACCGTAGGTGCTGATGGTCATGTTCCCGAGCTGAGGCCGCAGCTGATCGACGAGAGCCTGCCCGACGCGGCCGATGCCGGGGGGTTCACTCGTCCCGCGTGCGAACACCACCTCCACGTCGGGACAGGCCTGGGCTGTCGCCGATGCCAGGACACCGCCGGCGGGTACTGCTGCGGGGGCGAGGAGCAGCGCCGGGGCGGCGAGCACCGACACGACGGCGGCGACCAGCCGGCGGGCCGGTGTGGGGTTGGCCAGTGCGACGGGATGTTCGCGCATGCGGCTAATACTCACACATTCGCGCAGTTCGTCCGAAATCACAGGCCGCCTAGACGAGACCCGCGACGAACGCCGCCGCCTGGTTGGTCAGGCCGGACGGTCCGTAATTGCTGTGCGCGGCGGTGTCCTCACCGCCGGAGCACACCGGGTCGTTCGCGGTGCACAGGTCGATTGCCCGCGTCCCGTACACGGGGCTGATGGTCAGCGGCAGACCGACTTTGGCCGTCGGATTACCGAAGACGGCGACCGCCGCGATGTGCTCGGGCGCGTCGGGCGGCAGGGGGTTGTCGAATCCGACGGCCGGGAACGGCACCGAGGTGATGACGTCGATGATCGCCGCACCCTGGGAGTACCCGCCGAGGACCAGCCGGGTATTGGGGCAGTTGGCCATCATGTACTGGACGTGGGCGCTGGCGTCGTTGGCGCCGTTGGCCGCCGCCAGGAAGTCGTAGGTCGCGGGATAGTTCACGGCGTAGACGCCGACCGACCTGCCCCCGACGCGGCCGCGCAACGAGTCGACGAAGGCCTGGCCCACGCGACCGATGCCGGGCGGCTCGTCGGTGCCCCTGGCGAATACCACCTCGATGTCCGGACATGCGTCGGCGTGCGCGGACGGGAGGCCGGGCCCACCCGCCACCGCCGGTGCCACCAGGACGATGCCCGCGGTCAGCACGGCGATCGCGATCGAAACGAGCCGGCGGACGCCGGGCCGATTGCCGACTTTCCGGCGCGGCGAACGGCGGTGATCAAGATCGATGCGCACGCGACGATGCTACCGGTGGTCGGAAGCGACTTCGAGGCAAAAGCCCACGGTCAGGACGGACGCCTGCCCGAGAGCTCTTCGATCGGGCCGCCGTCGGGCCACATGGCCGCCTCGAGTTTCGCCTCGGCCATCGTCTGGGCAAGCGTGTCGGAGCGGTCGCCCTGGCGCGCCAGCGCCAGGCCGAGCAGCACCACCGCGCCGCCCACCGCCTGCGTGACACCGATCGCCTCGCCGAGCACCACCCATGCGATCAGCACGGCGAACATCACCTCGGACAACCCGACCAGTGAGGCGAACCGCGGTCGCAGCCGTGCGATGCCCATGATGCCCAGCGTGTAGGCGATGGCGGTGGGGACCAGGCCCAGTGCGACGACCGGCACCACCCACGATGTCGTCCACCCCGCGACGACGGCATCGTTGGTGGTGAAGGTCAGCGGCAGCACGCCGGCGACGCCGAGAGCGCCGACCGCGACCGCGCCGACGACAAGGCCTCCGGCGGCGAGCGTGATCGACGTGAGTCCGCTGCCGTCGGAGGAGACTTCGTCGGACATCATGAAATAGCAGGCTGCGCACACGGCCGCCGCGAGCGCCCAGGCCACGCCGACGGTGTTGATGTGTGCGCCGGAGAACACGTCGAGAACGAGCATGATGCCGGCGAGGGCCAATGCCACGCCGCCCAGCGTCAGGGTGCTGGGCCGGCGGCGCGTGGTCGCCCACAGCCAGCCGACGACGAGGATCGGCGCGGTGTATTCCAGCAGCAGGGCGACGGCGACGGAGAGGTGCGCGACGGCGTTGTAGTAGCACAGCTGGGCGCCCGCGATGGGGATCAGACCGTAGGCGATCACCGTCCTGCGGTGCTGCAATGCCTCGGAGAACCAGTCAGGCTTGATGATCGTGGCGAAGATGACCATGACGAGCGCGCCCCCCGCCAGGCGGGCGGTGACCGCGGCGGTGGGGCTCCACCCCGCCTCCATCAGCGATTTGGCGAGGGGACCGGACATGCCGAAGGTGAAGGCCGACCCGATCGCGAACAGCAGACCGAGACGGAAGTGGTCAACGGTGGGCGCCATGGCTTTCATGCCGAACCTCCTCCAGGGATGTCATGAGTAAAATCGAATTTGATCGTGACGCTATCGCCGAAAGGAGTCATGAGTCAAATGATTTTCACTCATGACACGGAGCTCACATTGCGAGCCGCATGTGTCCTGGTCAACACCGGCAAAGTCGACGGTGAACAACTGGGGACCTTCGGCGAACTCGACGCCTACCTCAACGCGTTCGGCTGGACGGGGCGGCGCGACCGCGACGACGCCGAACTGGAGTCGGTGCACCGGCTGCGCGACCGTCTGGGCCGGATCTGGGCGACGGCCGAGGATGAGGACAGGGCCGTCGGACAGGTCAACGCCCTGCTCAGCGACACGCGGGCCGCACCGTGGCTGACCCGGCATCCCGAAATGCCCGAGTGGCATCTGCATCTCGCGTCGATCCACGATCCGTTGTGGCAGCGGATGGGTGCCGAGATGGCGATGGCGCTGGCCGACCTCATCCGCGGCGGCGAACTGCGCCGCCTCAAGATCTGCGCGGCGCCCGATTGTGAAGCGGTGCTGGTGGACCTGTCCCGGAACCGCTCGCGCATGTTCTGCGACACCGGCAACTGCGGCAACCGCCAGCACGTCGCGGCGTACCGCCAGCGCCGGTCCGGTGAATCGCGATGACGGTTCGCGCCGGGCGCAGGCGCGGTAAGTTGCAGAAATGGAACGTGTTCTCATTCGTGTCATCGGAGACGCGATTGTCGAGTTGACGGGCGGTTGCGACGGGGATCGGGTATTCGTCGCGGACGCCGATGTGGAACGGGCGACCGGCTGGACGATCAAAGCCCTGCCCGGGGATCGCCGCGGTCTGTGTCGCGGCGACGTGTGCATACCGGTCGCCGACCGCGCCCGCCTCGGACCCGATGGGTGGATCGATCTGGCAGCCCTCGGTGCGGCGGTGGGACGTCCCGTGGCGATCGAGACGACGGTGTCGCGCGGCGGCGCCGCCGTCGTCGTCATGGGCCACCCCGCTGCCGAACGCGCCGCCGCTCTGCGCTCCCTGCGGGCACCCGACGTGCGCCTGCCCACCGTCGACGGATCGGAGGTCGGCATCGGCGACCACACCGGCCGCAAGCGGCTGTTGGTCGCCTTCGCCTCGTGGTGCGGATGCCGCTACGACCTGGCCGCGTGGCAGCAGGTCCACGAGCGATACGCCGACAACGGCTTCACGGTGCTGGCCGTCGCGGTCGACGAGTCGGTCGACGTGGTCAGGCCGTGGGTCGACGCGGCCGGCGCCACCTATCCGGTGCTGATCGACGCCGACCACACTCTCGTCGACGCCTACGGCATCCGCAACGTACCGACCGTGGTGTGGATCGACGAGGACGACCGCATCGTCCGGCCCAACGCGCCCGAGTTCGGCGACGACCAGTTCCTCGAATTCCACGGGCAGCCGTCCGGTCCGCATCGTGCGGCGTTGCACCGCTGGATCGTCGACGGCGTCACACCGTACGAGGACGACGACGCCGTGCGCGCCGACCAGCTCATGCCCGACGAGGACCAGCAACTGGCGCGCGCCGAATACCGGCTCGCCGTCGAACTGTGGCGCGGCGGTGACGTCGGCCTGGCCGAACGGCATTTCGTCCGCGCCGGCGAGCTGGCCCCCCACGACTTCACGATCCGGCGCGGATCCATGCCGCTGCGCGGCCAGGATCCGTTCGGTCAGCCGTTCTTCGCGCTCTATCGGCAGTGGGAGGCCGCGGGCCGGCCCTACTACACCGAACCCGTCGCCGTCTCACACGACAGCTGAGCACCGCGGAATCGGTGCCGTCGGCCGCGCGTGGCCGGCCTTAGGGTCGGACCAGGGGGTCGGATGGGGCGACGGACCGTGACACGGCTGCAGGTCAGCGGGCATCGATTCCTGCTGCGCCGGATGGCGCACGCGCTGGTGCGCGGCGACGTCCGCATGCTCGACGATCCGCTGCGGGCCCAAACGCTCTCGATGGCCGCGGGGTGCGCCGTGGCGGTCCTCGTCGTGGCCGGCTGTGTGATATTCGCCCACCTGCGCCCCGGAGCCGCGACGGGCGATGCACCCATCGTCATGGACCGCGCATCCGGTGCGCTGTACGTGCGGATCGACGACACCCTGCATCCGGTGCCGAACCTGGCATCGGCCCGTCTGGTCGTGGGTGCGCCCGGGGAGCCGCGTCCGGTGGGTCGAGGCGCGATCGCCGGCGCGCGGCGCGGCCCGTCGGTGGGCATCGCCGGCGCGCCGTCCGCGATCGGTCCGGCGCTGTCCTCCGGCGACGCGACCTGGACGGTTTGCGACGCGGAATCGGCCACCACGATGTTCGTGGGCCCGGTCGAGGGGGTGCGTCCCCTCGACGGCGGCAGCGGTGTGCTGGTCAGCGCCGGCGCCACCGCCACCTACCTCGTCTACGACGGGTGGCGCGCCAGGGTGGACCTCCGCGAGCGGGCCGTCGTGCAGGCGTTGGGTCTGGACGGTGTCGTCCCGCGGCCGGTTTCGCGTGCGGTCCTCGAGGCGCTGCCGGAGGCCCCGCCCATCGCCGCGCCGCGAATCGCGGGGGCGGGCGCACCGGGGCCCGCCGCACTGCCGGGGCTGACGGTCGGCACCGTCGTACGCCTGGCGCGGGCCGGCGCGGTGGAGCACTACGTCGTCCTGGCCGGTGGGGTACAGCGTCTCGGTGACGTCGCGGCCGACCTGATCCGATTCACCGTGGCGCAACCGTCAGGCGACATCCCCACCGTCGCGGCGGACGCCGTCGCGGCGGTGCCCATGCTCGACGCCGTGCCGGTGGGCACCTTCCCCGGCCGCATCCGCGCCGTGGCCAGCCCCGTGCTGTGCGCCGGCTGGTCCACGTCCGGCGGTGGACACACCAACACCAGGCTGCTGGTGGGCGATTCGGCGCCCTCGCGCGCCCCAGTGGTCGACCTGGCGCAGGCCGACGGGGAGGGCGCGGCGATCGACGCGGTGGCGGTGCCCGCGGGACGCAGCGTCTACGTCCGCTCGGTACCGCTGACCGGCGACGGGCCCGCAGCCGGGGCGCTGTTCCTCTTGGACGACCTCGGTGTGCTGTTCGGCATACGCGACTCCGAGGCGGCGAAATCGCTCGGTCTCCCTGAGGATTCGGTTCCGGCGCCGTGGCCGATGCTGTCGTTGTTGCCCCGCGGCCCCGAGTTGAGCAGGGCCGCGGCATCAGTCCTGCGGGACAGCGTCCCTGCCTGACCGGCGCGCGGCGGCGGCCAGCAGGACGACCCCGGCCACCGCGATACAGACGGCCGCGCCCGTGAACGCGATGCGCCGCGGATGCGGATCCGCGGCGGAGGGCGGTGCCACGGTCACGCGACGCGTCTCCGTCTCGCCCAGAGGTGGCTCGCTGCCTCCACTGACCGCGGCGAGGGGATCCACCACACCGTGCCCGAGGAATGCGTTCCAGCCGCCGGCCGGGGGGCGCGCGGTGTCCTCGATCCGCCGCATCACCTGCCGGGCACTCAGCTGCGGCCACCGGGAGCGGATCAGCGCCGCGATCCCCGTGACCACAGGTGCGGCGTAGCTGGTGCCCGCGAGCGGCGCAGGCCCGGTGTCCGCGGACAGGGCGTCGACCAGACCGTCACCGTCCGGGTCGAGCGACACCACCTCCTCCCCGGGTGCGGCCACGTCGACCCAGGGGCCGGCGAGGCTGAACGGCGACGGCGTCCCGTCGGGTGCCACCGACCCGACGGTCAGTACGAAGTCGTCGTACCAGGCCGGGCTGACCACCACACGGACGTTGTCCCAGTCGGGCCGGTTCGGGGCGGCGGGGTCGACGGGATTCTGGTCCGGGCACTGCCCGGGTGCGCCGACATTGCCCGCGGCCGCGACCACGACCACGTTCATGACGTCGACCGCGTAGGACAGTGCCGCACCCAGCGAGCGGTCGTCGAGCGCGTCGGCGACCGGTACGCACGCCACCGAGGACACGTTGATCACGGTCGCACCGAGATCAGCCGCGGTGCGCACGGCCGTGGCGAGTGTCTCGACATCCCCGAACCCGGATGCCGCCGGTTGGTCGACGGGACGGAACTTGTTGCTGGACTGGCGGATACTGATGATTGTCGCGTCCGGCGCGACTCCGGTGAAGGCGCCGGCCGTGGAATCCGCCGACGCCGCGACGATCCCGGCGATGATGGTGCCGTGGCCGTCGCAGTCCTCGGTGCCGTCCCCGCCTGCCACGTAGTCCCCGCCGGGTATCAGGCGCGGCAGCATCGGGTGCGGTGACACGCCCGTGTCGATGACGGCCACCGTCTGGCTTGCTCCGCGGGTCAGCCGCCACACCGTCGGCAGGTCGAGGCCCGCCAGCTGGGCTCCGGCGCGCGTCACCTCACGATCCCGCAACGGGTTGACGCAGGGCGCGGCTTGCTCGGTGGGCCGGGGCGGGGTGGGCGGCCCTGGCTTGGGCAGCAGCGCGTCGTCGACCGGCGGCGGTGATACGGCCACCGCCGCAGGAGCGCCGGCCAGCCCTACCGCACACACCACCGGGACGGTGACGATCCTGCGCAGTATCGTCACGACCACGCCCAGCCTTGGGCGAGGCCGTACACGTCGGCGACCCAGCAGGCCAGCGGCACCAGCGCCGCGACGGCCAGGTATTCCAGCGCGTCGACCGCGCGGTGCGCGACGGGATTGAACCCGGCCCCGCCCGTGGACCACAGCGCTGCGGCGCCGGCGCCGACGGCGATCCCGCAGGCCCAGTACGCCTGGTCGGGCACGGCCGCCACGAAAAGTACGAAACAGGCTGTCGCGGAGACTGTTCCGCTTGCCAGGAGTGCGCACCGTCGGGCACCGGGCGGATACGTCCTGGCCCGCAACAGGAGCGCCGCGGCCACGGTGGCGGTCAGCGCGAGCCCCGACAACCATGGCGATCCGGTGTACAGGGCGCCCGCCGCGATCAGCGCCGTCGCCGTCGCTGCCGCGGCGGACGACCCGGCGACGAGGCCGGTCAGCAGCGCGTGCCCGTGCCGGGCGCGACGTCCGTCCGGACCGTCGGGTGGTTGCTCGCCGGGTTCGGTCGACGGTGTGAGCCCGGCCAGGGCGATCGCCAGCCGTGGCGCGGCACCGAGGATGCCCAGTGCCACCACCGCCAGCACCGCGCCCGCAGCGTGCAGGGATACCGGCCACAGCGCGGCGCCGGCAGCGGTCACGGTGCAGGCGGCCGAGATCACGGCGACGGCAGTCAGAGCGACGGTGGCGCAACCGGTGACGCGGTGCAAGACCGTCGCGACCGCCGCCGCGGCGGCGGCGGCGAGCATGCTGTTGGCCGCGCCGGGACCGGCGGGTACTGCCAGGAACCCCGCGGCCGCGGCGAAGACGACCGCCACGACGGCCAACGTCGCCGCCGCAGGCTCGCGATGCTCATCGCGACACGCCAGAACCGCTGCGGAGCCGGCGGCGACGCTCACCGTCGCGGCCGCGATGAGATGGGTCGGCGCTGCGGCGATGCCCGCCCAGGCGAGCGCGACGGCCGCGGTGATCGCGGCCCACAGGCAGGCCGCCGCGCCGAGGTGCGGTGGCGGGGCGGCCGCGGGTATCGCCTCGGCCACTGTGTCGGCGACATCCCGCCCGCCCGGTCGCGGGACCGGCACTTCCCTGGGTGCGAGGACCAGGAGCTCGCCGTCGTGAATATCGTTCTCGGCCAAGGTCAGTGACTCCTCCAACAGGGTCCCGCCGATGCGTGCGAGGTGCCAGTGGGTGCCGGCCGACCCGGCGCCGCGGACGGTGTCGACGACGGTGGGGATCAGCAGTCCGACCGGCAGGCCGGCGGGAAGCGCCAGATCCGTGACATCCGGACCGGAGTCGTCGCACACCGACACCCGGCACACCGCATCCGGCACCACACCACCCCCGAATCCGACCGTAACCGACCCCGGCGCCGCCGCGGTGCATCAGTTTCGGCTCCGCACGGGGGAACGGGTTGCCGCGAACCGGCGTCCAACCGGGTGTGGAGTTCACGTCCGACACCCGTGTGCCCGGGCCGCGCATCCGCGAGGACGACATCGCCGTGCGTCCGCCGCCCGACGTGCGCCGGGCCGGTGGGGCCGACCCGCTCACCCGGTTGCTTCCCGTGGCGATGATCGTGGCTGGAGCCGGAATGCTGGTGCTGTGGTTGCGATCCGGTGATGCGACGATGCGCAGCCCGATGTCCCTGCTCTTCCCGGCGATGATGCTCGTCTCGGCGCTGGGCGCCCTGGCCTACGGGATGCGCGGAAGCGGGCGGGCCTCGGAGATCGACCAGGATCGCCGAGACTATCTGCGTTACCTCGCGACCCTCGATACCGCCGCCGCACAGACGGCCGCCGTGCAGCGGACGGCGTCGTGCTGGACGGATCCCGAACCCGACAGCCTGTGGACGCTGGCGGGGACACCCCGGATGTGGGAACGCCGGCCCGGTGATCCGGATTTCGGCAGCGCCCGCATCGGGCGAGCGCCGCAGCGGCTGTCCACGCGGCTGGTCGTACCGGACCTGGCGGCCGCCGACGCGTCGGATCCGGTCACCGTCGCGGCGCTGCAGCGGGTCATCGTCAGGCGAGCGCACGTGTCCGATCTCCCCTTCGCCGTGGCGATCTGCGGATTCCGCCGGGTGAGCGTCGACGGCGACGCCGAATCGGTCCACGGCCTGATTCGGGCCGTCGTCTGCCAACTCGCCACCTGGCACAGTCCCGGCGACCTGAGGATAGCGGCGGTCGTGGGCACGCCGGCGGATGTGGATGACTGGGACTGGCTGAAATGGCTTCCGCACCATCAGCATCCCGTTGCGACGGACGGGGCGGGTGCGGCGCGGCTGACCTATTCGACGATGGCGCAGGCCGAACTGGCCCTGCAGCATCCCGACATCGGCGGACCGGTGCACGTCGTCCTGCTCGCCCCCAACGGATGCGAGACGCCCGCGGACGGTGTCACGGGTGTGACGGTGCTGACCGTGGGCAACGGCGAGGCCGCGGCGGCCGGACTGCGGCTGCGGATCGACCCCGACGGGGTGTCGAGGATCGACGGCGCCGACGAGGACCCGGTGCCGGTGCACCCCGACCGCCTCACACCGGCGCAGGCGCAGATCTGTGCCCGGCGACTGGCCCGGTTTCGCGCGGGATCCTCTGGGCACGGGCAGCCACGCACCGCGTACCGGGACTGGGCCGATCTGATGGGGATCGCCGATCCCGGCCGAATCGAGCCCGCGGTCCTGTGGCGGCCCCGGGATGCGCGTACACATCTGCGGGTGCCGATCGGCCTCGACGACGACGGCGGGGTCGTGGAACTGGATCTCAAGGAGGCCGCGCAGCAGGGTATGGGTCCGCACGGGTTGTGCATCGGCGCAACGGGATCGGGGAAGTCGGAGTTCCTGCGGACGCTGACCCTGGGGCTGGCCGCCGCCCATCCGCCCGAGGCGCTCAACCTGATCCTGGTGGACTTCAAAGGCGGTGCGACATTCCTGGGTTTCGACCGGCTCCGGCACGTGGCATCCGTCATCACCAACCTCGCCGACGAGGCGCATCTGGTGGCGCGGATGCGCGACGCGCTGGCCGGAGAGATGAATCGCAGGCAGGAAGCGTTGCGGGCGGCGGGCAACGTCGGCAATATCGCGGAGTACGCCCGGGTGCGTGACGCCGGCGCACCACTGCCCGCACTGCCCGCGGTGTTGATGATCGTCGACGAGTTCTCCGAACTCCTCAGCCGCCATCCCGACTTCGCCGAACTGTTCGTCGCCATCGGCCGGCTGGGCCGCTCACTGGGCATGCACCTGCTGCTGGCCAGCCAGCGTCTCGACGAGGGACGGCTACGGGGCCTGGAGACTCACCTGTCCTACCGAATCTGCCTGAAGACGTTCTCCGCCAGCGACTCCCGTGCTGTGCTCGGCGTACCCGACGCGTACCACCTGCCCGGCGAGCCGGGGGCGGCCTACCTCAGATCCGCATCCGGCGAGCTCACCCGGTTCCGGTCCGCGTTCGTCTCGGGCGGTCGGGCCGTCACCACGAGGCCCGCACCGGCCGCCGCCGCCGCACCGGTCTTCACCGCCACACCGGTCTGCGCCACCGGACCCGACGAGCGCGGACCCGGCGACGATGCGGGCGCGGTCACCGTCCTCGACGCGGTACTGGACCGGCTGGCCGGTCACGGCACCGCGGCTCATCCGGTATGGCTTGCGCCGCTGCGGGAATCGCCGCCGCTGGACGCCGTGCTACCCATGTCCGCCGCACCCCTGACTGTGGCGATCGGGCTGACGGACCGCCCCTTCGACCAGCGCCGGGACCCGCACGTCGTCGATCTGGCCGGGGCGCAGGGCAATGTGGCCGTGGTGGGCGGACCCCGCGCGGGAAAGTCGACGGCGGTGCGTACGCTGCTGCTCGCCCTGGCGGCCACCCACCCGCCCGCCGAGGTCCAGATGTACTGCCTGGACTTCGGCGGTGGAGCACTGTCGGCGATGCGTGCCCTGCCGCACGTCGGGTCGGTGGCGGGCCGGCTGGACGTCGATCTGGTGCGCCGCACGGTGGCGGAGCTGGAGTCGTTGATGTGCTCACGCGACGCCCTGTTCCGCCGGCTCGGTATCGATTCGATCGGCGAATACCGGCGCAGACGCGCCGCGGGGGACACCGACTGCGACGACGGATTCGGCGACGTGTTCCTGGTCGTCGACGGTTGGGCCGGGCTGCGTCACGAGTTCGACACCCTGGAGAACTCGGTGTCAGCTATTGCCGCTCAGGGTCTTTCGTTCGGTATCCATGTCGTGATCGCGGCGTCGCGCTGGTCGGAGATCCGCCCCGCGATCAAGGACCAGCTGGGTACCCGCATCGAGCTGCGTCTGGGGGACCCGGCGGAGTCGGAGATGGATCGCAGGCTGGCCCGGGGCCTCGGCGACTGTCCTGCCGGCCGCGGAATCACCCGCACCGGGCACGAATTCGTGATCGCGCTGCCGCGGCTCGACGGCAGATCCGCCGCCGAGGGCCTCGGGGAGGCGATCGCCGCGGCGGGCGAGGTGTTACACACGCGCCACCCCGACCGGCATGCCCCGCCGGTGCGGCTGCTGCCCGCGCACGTGCGTTACGAGGAGGTGGCCGAGCGGGTGGGCCGGCGTCGCGCCGGGCGTCTTCTGCTCGGCCTCGGCGAGCGCGAATTACAGCCCATGACAGTCGATCTCGTCGAGCAACCCCACCTGCTGATGCTCGGCGAGCCGCAGTGCGGAAAGACGGCCGCACTGCGAACGCTGTGCACCGACATCGTCGGCAACCACACCGCCGGCACCGTGGCGCTGCTGATGGTCGACTATCGCCGCACGCTGTTGGGCGTCGTCGAGTCGAGCCACCTGTTCGGCTACGCCATGTCGGCGGTCACGCTGGCCGCGCAGGTAGCCGACCTGCTCGGCGTGCTCACCGCCCGGCTGCCGGGGGCGGAGGTCACCCAGCGGCAGCTGCGGGACAGGTCGTGGTGGTCGGGCCCGGAGATCTACGTCGTCGTCGACGACTACGACCTGGTGGCGGCGGCCGCGGGCAACCCGCTCGGTCCGCTCGGGGAGTTGGTGCCGCACGCCGCCGATCTGGGGCTGCATATGGTGGTGGCCCGTCGATCCGGCGGAGCCGCCCGCGCCCTGTTCGACCCGATGCTGACGCAGCTGCGGGAGCAGGGCTGCGCGGGATTGATGATGAGTGCCAACCCGGACGAGGGGCCGCTGCTCGGGTCGGTGCGGCCGTCGCTGCTCCCACCGGGGCGCGCCACACTGCTCACGCGCGGTGGGCCCCCGCAGCTGATCCAGGTGGGCTGGACCGACCCGCCATGACCGTGACCGTGGTCGAAGTGGGCCCCGCCGCCGTGCGCGGACCCGCGGGCAGCGCCGCCGCGGCGGCCGCCCTCGAACACATCGACGACGACATCGCGCTGCTCGACGAGCGGCCGGTACCGGTGGCAGACCTGTGGCGGGACGTTCTGCTGACCGCGACGGGGTCGCGGCGCGGCCCGGCGGTGGTCGTGTGCCCGTCATGGTGGTCGGCGCGCCGCATCGCCCGCATCCGCGACGCCGCCCGCGCCGTCGCACCGCAGGCCGTCGTGCTGGCGCGTGCCGGGGTGCTCGCGACGGGCGGGATCTCGGCGGTGGTCGAGATCGCCGGTGAGATGGTCGTCGTCACCACCGGCGGGGCGATCGACGCCGCAATACCCCGGATCGGCGACACCGCCGACGCCGATACCGGTATCGCCGCCGCCGTCGCCGACACGATCGGCGCGGCGCGCACCGTACTGCTCGACGCGCCCCCCGGGGTACCCGGCGGGGCCCGGCTCGCGGCGGCGCTCGCCGAACGCCTCACGACAGCGGGGGCGGCGGTGACCATCGCCGAACCCGGCCTGGTGACACGGCGCGCGGCCCTGGCCTCGTCGGGCGCCGAACGCCCGCCCGTGTCCCCGCCGCGCCGGCGCCGACCCGCGTTTCGCGCGGCCGGATCGGTGCTGTGCGCCGCGGCCGTCTGCGGTGCGCTCGCCACGCTCCCCGCGGGTGCCCCGCAGGCTGTGGACACCCCGACGACACTGCTTGTGGAAGGACGCGTGGGGGTGCGGATCCCGGCGGCGTGGATGGTGCAGCGGATCACCGCGGGGCCGGGATCGGCCCGGCTGCAGGTGGTGTCGCCGGGGGACCCCCACACCGCCGTGCTCGTCGTGCAGTCGCCGGTGCCGCTGCGCCAGCCGCTGCCGGAGGCGGCGCGCGTGCTGCGCGACCTCCTCGACGAACAGCCGCCGGGGGTGTTCGCCGACTTCCGCCCGGCCGACAACCGCGCGGGCCGGGACGTCGTCACCTACCGCGAGACCCGGCCGGGCCACGACATCGGGTGGGCTGTCCTGATCGACGGCGCCGTGCGGATCGGCATCGGATGCCAGAGCCCCCGTGGCCGTGAACACGACGTGCTCGCGGTGTGCGACGAGGCGGTGCGCTCGGCACATGCGGTGTTCTGAATCCGGGGGAACCGCCGCCGCGGCGCCGCCGTCCTATCCACGTATCCCGATAGCGCGTCTCACCGGCCCGGAAGGATCTCCATGACCACCCCAGCAGGCGGATCACTGTCCACCGACTTCGACCTCATGAGCGCGGTCGCGGGCCGGATCGACACCAGCAACGACGAGATCCGGGCGATGTTGCAGTCCTTCATCGGCCGGATGAGCAGCGTGCCGCCCTCGGTGTGGGGCGGTGTCGCGGCCGCCCGGTTCAAGGAGGTGGTGGACCGCTGGAATGCAGAGTCCGTCACGCTGCACGCCGCGCTGCAACGCATCGCCGAGACCATCCGCGTCAACGAACGGACCCTCCGCGAGGCGGGTGACCACCACGCGCAGCGGATCGGCGGACTGGCCGGCGGGCTCTGAACCGTTACGACGACAACAGATTGGAGTGATCCGTGGACGGGGTGCTGTCCTACAACTTCGACGAGATCGAATATTCGGTGCGCCAGGAGATTCATACGACGTCTGCCCGGTTCAACGCCGCCCTCGACGAGCTGCGCGCGCAGATCGTGCCGTTGCAGCAGGTGTGGACCCGCGACGCGGCCGAGGCGTACCGCGTCGAGCAGACCCGGTGGAATCAGTCCGCCGCGGCGCTCAACGACATCCTGTTCCGACTGGGCAACGCCGTCCGCGACGGGGCCGACGACATCGCCGCCACCGACCGCAGTGCCGCATCGGCCTGGGGGTACTGACCCCGGCGCCGGCCGGCACTGACAGGCCAGTGCGGTCCCGACGGGAGGGGAGCCCGCGGGACCGCACGGGGCCGCCATCCGGTCGGCGGTGCCGTCACCTGGCTGTGGCGGCCGGGCTTCAACTATTGTTGCGGCAACGTGCGGCGACCAGCGCAACCGGTGCCGCACGAGGAGTGTGGTGGCCGTGGCGATGTCGAAGATTCCGGGCGGGCGGGCAATGGCCCGGGTCCCCTCGGCGGCCGTTCGTGCCCTGCACGAGATGTTCGTCGCGGGTCAGGTCGACGCCTCCGATCTCGACAACGCACCGCTGCGCAAGGTCGTCGTGGAGAGTTGGCAGCGCAGCCTGGCCACCGGCGTCGACCCCGACCTGGACGGCGCCCAATCGGTCACCCGCAGCATCGACGAACTGCGCAACGCCCATCCGTTGTCCTCGGCGCTGCCCGTCATCCGCCGCTTGCTGGTCGACGACGCCGCCGACTCGGGTGTGGTCGTCGCCGTGACCGGCGCCGACGGCACCCTGCTGTGGGTGGAGGGGGACGGCAAGGCCTGCCGGCGTGCCGCGGCGATGAACTTCGTGCCCGGTGCCGACTGGAGCGAACGCAGCGCGGGCACCAACGCCCCCGGCACCGCGCTGGCACTCGACCGCGAGTTGCAGATCCGCGGATCGGAGCACTTTTCGCGCATCGTCCAGCCGTGGAACTGCACCGCGGTACCCGTCCACGACCCCACCACCGGCGCACTGCTCGGGGCGATCGACCTGACCGGCGGGCCCCAGGTGGCCTCACCGCAGACGCTGGCGCTGGTCCGCGCGACGGTCGTCGCCGTCGAGAACCACCTCGCCGTGGTCCGGCTGACCGCGCCCGCGGTGCAGGAAGCGGCCGCGCGGCTCACCGTGCTCGGCGCCGACCGGCCGCGCTGGCACAACACCGACGAACGCGGGCAACGGCAGGTCAGCCCGCTGGCCGGCCGGCATGCCGATATCCTCGTGCTGCTCACCCGCCACCCCGAGGGCCTCAGCGCCGACCACCTCGCGATGCTGCTCGACGACAAGGACCTCGACGTCGTCACCATCCGCGCCGAGATGTCGCGCCTGCGCAGGGTCATCGGCGGCACCTCCATCACCTCGCGCCCGTACCGGCTGCTCGAACCGGTGGCCAGCGATGTCGGCGACGTGTTCGACGCCCTGGAGCGCGGTGACGTCGTCGCCGCGCTGGATGCCTACACCGGCGAGTTGCTGCCGCAATCGGTGTCGCCGGCCATCGCGCGGCTGCGCACCGAATTGAGTGCGAGTCTGCGGGGCGCCGTGCTGGCCGCATCGGCCAAGGGGGACCTCGCCCTGCTGCGGCGGTGGCTCGACCTGCCCGAAGGGCGCGACGACCGGCACGGATGGCGGCTGCTGCACGACCGCGCCCCCGCCGGTTCGGTGGCACGGGCGCAGGCCCGCGGCCACCTGGCCGGGCTGGACTTCGAACTCGCCTGACTTTCCGCGGCGTTGCAACCCTTGCAACTGTGCTGCAACCCCCTGCTACCTACCTTCAGTGATTACCGACACATTCCGTGTGGATTGAAGGCAGGAGAACTCCATGACTGTGTACGCGCGACCTGGTGCCGAGGGCTCGGTGATGTCCTTCCAGCCTCGCTACGACAACTTCATCGGGGGCCAGTGGGTACCGCCGAACGGCGGCCAGTACTTCGAGAACCGGACCCCGGTGACCGGCGAGGTGTTCTGCGAGGTGGCCCGGTCCGACGCGTCCGACGTCGAGAAGGCGCTGGATGCGGCTCACGCCGCCGCGCCGGCCTGGGGGAAGACCTCGGCCGCCGAGCGCGCCGTGATCCTCAACAAGGTCGCCGACCGCATCGAGGAGAACCTCGAGTCGATCGCCGTCGCCGAGTCCTGGGACAACGGCAAGCCCGTCCGCGAGACCCTGGCCGCGGACATCCCGCTGGCCGTCGACCACTTCCGCTACTTCGCCGGGGCCATCCGGTCCCAGGAGGGCTCGCTGTCGGAGATCGACGACGACACCGTCGCCTACCACTTCCACGAGCCGCTCGGTGTGGTCGGGCAGATCATCCCGTGGAACTTCCCGATCCTGATGGCGGTGTGGAAGCTGGCCCCGGCGCTGGCCGCGGGCAACGCCGTCGTCCTCAAGCCCGCCGAGCAGACGCCGGCCTCGGTGCTGTACCTGGTCTCGCTGATCGGTGACCTGCTGCCCGCCGGCGTGCTGAACGTGGTCAACGGGTTCGGTGTGGAGGCGGGCAAGCCGCTGGCGTCGAGCAACCGGATCGCCAAGATCGCGTTCACCGGGGAGACCACCACGGGCCGGCTGATCATGCAGTACGCCAGCCAGAACCTGATCCCGGTCACCCTGGAGTTGGGCGGGAAGAGCCCCAACATCTTCTTCTCCGACGTGATGGCCGCCAACGACGACTATCAGGACAAGGCGCTTGAGGGCTTCACCATGTTCGCCCTCAACCAGGGTGAGGTGTGCACCTGCCCGTCGCGCTCGCTGATCCAGTCCGACATCTACGACGAGTTCCTTGAACTCGCCGCGATCCGCACCAAGGCGGTCCGGCAGGGTGACCCGCTGGACACCACCACGATGATCGGTGCGCAGGCGTCCAACGACCAGCTCGAGAAGATCCTGTCCTACATCGAGATCGGCAAGAGCGAGGGCGCCAAGGTGGTCACCGGCGGTGAACGCGCCGACCTCGGTGGCGACCTCAACGGCGGGTATTACGTCGCGCCGACGATCTTCACCGGTAACAACAAGATGCGGGTGTTCCAGGAGGAGATCTTCGGCCCCGTGGTGGCGGTGACCTCGTTCAGCGACTACGACGACGCGATCTCCATCGCCAACGACACCCTGTACGGCCTCGGTGCCGGGGTGTGGAGCCGCGACGGCAACACCGCCTACCGCGCCGGACGCGACATCAAGGCCGGCCGGGTGTGGACCAACTGCTACCACCAGTACCCCGCGCATGCGGCGTTCGGCGGCTACAAGCAGTCCGGCATCGGCCGGGAGAACCACAAGATGATGCTGGACCACTACCAGCAGACCAAGAACCTGCTGGTGTCCTACAGCAGCAAGGCCCTCGGCTTCTTCTGAGCCGATGGCAGGTGCGCGAGATCAGGGTAACGGCACGCGGTCGGAGTCTGTGCGTGCCGAAACCCTGATCTCGCGGTCCACGAAGGCCTCCCGTCGCGGCGATCGACCAGGCGACCACGAGTACCAGGGCGATGATCTTCGATCACGCCGGCCGCGAGGTGGCGCGCCACCAATTCGAATACCAGCAGATCCTGCCCCAGGCCGGCTGGGTCGAGCACAACCCCGTCGAAATCTGGGAGCGCACCGGGTCGGTGCTGCAGTCCGCGCTGAACAACTCCGCGCTGTCGGCGAGCGATCTGGTGGCATTGGGTATCACCAATCAGCGTGAGACGGCGCTGGTCTGGGACCGCAGGACGGGACGGCCCTACTACAACGCCATCGTGTGGCAGGACACCCGCACCGACCGGATCGCCGCGGCGCTGGACCGCGACGGGCGCGGTGACGTGATCCGGCAGAAGGCCGGCCTGCGGCCGGCGACGTACTTCTCCGCAGGCAAGATCCAGTGGATCCTGGAGAATGTCGACGGAGTCCGCGAGGCCGCCGAACGCGGCGATGCGATTTTCGGAACGTGGGACACGTGGGTGGTGTGGAACCTCACCGGCGGACCGCGCGGCGGTGTGCACGTCACCGACGTCACCAACGCCAGCCGCACGATGCTGATGAACCTGGAGACCCTGGACTGGGACGACGAATTGTTGTCCTTCTTCGGGATTCCGCGTCAGATGCTGCCGGCGATCGCGTCGTCTTCCGCACCCGATCCCTACGGCATCACCCATCCCGGCGGTCCGCTGCAGGGCGAGTTACCGGTGACGGGCATCCTCGGTGACCAGCAGGCGGCGATGGTGGGTCAGGTGTGCCTGTCCGCCGGGGAGGCCAAGAACACCTATGGGACAGGCAATTTCCTGCTCCTCAACACCGGAGAGAAGATCGTGCGCTCCAGTCACGGACTGCTCACCACCGTGTGCTACCGGTTCGGTGATGCGAAACCCGTTTACGCGCTGGAGGGTTCGATCGCCGTCACCGGATCGGCGGTGCAGTGGTTGCGCGATCAGTTGGGCATCATCAGCGGTGCGGCGCAGAGTGAATCGCTGGCACGCCAGGTCGACGACAACGGCGGCGTGTACTTCGTGCCGGCCTTCTCCGGTCTGTTCGCACCGTACTGGCGTTCGGATGCGCGGGGGGCGATAGTCGGGCTGTCCCGGTACAACACCAACGCGCACCTGGCCCGCGCAACGCTCGAGTCGATCTGCTATCAGACCCGCGATGTGGTCGACGCGATGGAGGCCGACTCGGGTGTGCACCTGGAGGTCCTCAAGGTCGACGGCGGTATCACCGCCAACGAGTTGTGCATGCAGATCCAGGCCGACGTCGTCGGCGTCGAGGTCGTCAAACCCGTGGTCGCCGAAACCACCGCGCTGGGCGCGGCCTACGCCGCCGGCCTGGCGGTGGGGTTCTGGACGAACCCCGACGAACTGCGCGCCAACTGGCAGGAGGACAAGCGGTGGTCGCCGGACTGGACCGAGGCGCAACGCACTGCCGGCTACGCGGGTGGCGTAAGGCCGTGCAGCGCACGCTGGACTGGGTGGACGTCGACTGATCGTGCGCGCCCGGGGAATTGCGGCGTGACACTGACACGACCGCCGCGGCGGATACCGCTGTGAGGCAGAGTCGTTAGGATCTGGGCGATTCGATCGCTGGCGCCGGGCGCTGTTTCGCGGCAGCATCTCCCGGCGGCGCACATCCCGCGCCCGGCACGGGAAGGCGATTCGAGTGAAAGCCCCGCGGCATGCCGAGTCGATCTCGACTGACGTGCTGGTGATCGGGGGCGGCCCGGCAGGCACCTGGGCGGCCATCAAGGCGGCCGAGGCGGGGGTCGACGTCGTGGTCGTGGACAAGGGCTACACAGGGGCCAGCGGCGCCACCGCCTCGGCGGGCACCGGTGTCTGGTACGTCGACGACGTCCCCGAACTACGGGAGGCTGCGATGGCCGGACGCCAAAAGATCGGCGGCGGCCTCACCGAGCGCTCCTGGATGGCGCGGGTGCTCGACGACACGATCGTGCGGATGGACGAACTCGCCCGGCTCGGGCGCTACCCGTTCCCGGTCGACGGCGGTGGCAACCAGATCCGGGCGGACCTGCAGGGCCCGGAGTACATGCGTCGCCAGCGAATCCGGTTGCGGCGTCTCGGTGTCCGAATCCTCGACCACACCCCGGCGCTGCACCTACTCGCCGACCGCGAGGGTACGGTTTCCGGCGCCGTCGCGATGCGGCGCGCCGACGGCATGCGTGTGCGCATCTCGGCCGGGGCGGTCGTGCTCGCGACCGGTGGGTGCGCATTCCAATCCAAGACGCTGGGCTGCGACGTCGACACCGGCGACGGCGCGCTGATGGCTGTGGAGGCCGGCGCGGTGTTGTCCGGCATGGAGTTCTCCAACGCCTACGCGCTCGCACCCAAAGGCACCTCGATGACTAAGAACGCCTACTACGCGTGGGCGACGTTCTACCGTGGCGACGGCACGTTCCTTGAGGCGCCCGGCGCGACGAAGGACCGCACGCTGATCGCGCAGACTCTGCTCTCTGAACCGGTGTACGCGCGTCTGGACCGTGCGTCGGCCGCCGACCGGGCCACCATGCGCACCGGCCAGCCGAATTTCTTCCTGATCTTCGACCGGCTGGGCATCGACCCGTTCACCGAGCGTTTCGAGATCACGCTGCTGTGCGAGGGCACGGTGCGCGGCACCGGAGGTGTGCGGATCGCCGGATCCGACTGCGCCACCGATGTTTCCGGTCTCTACGCAGCCGGGGACACCGCGACCCGAGAGTACATCGCCGGTGCGTACACGGGCGGTGGCGCGCACAACGCGTCGTGGGCTGCGTGCTCGGGGGCGTGGGCCGGTGCGGGTGCGGCGGTCTTCGCCCGCACCCGGGGTGCCGCGGCGCCGCGCCTGGCCGCGGTGGGTGGTGTTGGCGCCGCACCCGAGGTCCGCACGGAGGTGCAACGCCTGGCGACGGCGTATGACATCAACTACCTGCGCCATGCCGAGCGGTTGACGCCCGCGCTGGCCGATCTCGACGCGCTGTGGCGCACCGCCCGCACAGCGCCTGCGGACACCGGATTTCGGGCCCGGGAGACCGCGGCGATGCTGGCACACGCCCGCTGGATGTGCCACGCTGCGCTCTGCCGCACCGAATCCCGGGGCATGCACCGCAGATTCGACTTCCCCGAGAGCGATCCGGCCCAGGCTCACCGGCTGCTCACCGGTGGTCTCGACGACATCTGGACACGGCCCGAACCGCACTGGCTGGCCGACCGGGAGCGCGCCGCATGATCGAGATCGTCGACGGAGACCGATGCATCACCTGCGACCGCTGCGTCGAGGTGTGCCCGACCCGGGTGTTCGACCGTGGCGCCGACGGTATCCCGGTGATCGCCCGCCAGGACAGCTGTCAGACCTGCTTCCAGTGCGAGGCTTATTGCCCCGTCGACGCATTGTTCGTCGCACCCCTGGTGTATCCGGTGCCGCAGGACTCGCGATTCCGCGACCCGGAGGCGGTGCACGGTCTCATGGGCGGCTACCGGGCCGTGCTCGGGTGGGGTCGCGGCCGCACACCGGGTGCACACGTGGCGTTACAACCCCAAGCGCAGCAACAGATCACGGCTGTGGGTCGTCGCGGTCATAGGCCGTGAACGACGGGGTTCGCCGGGCCAGTAGCCAGATCGCCAGCAGCATCGCGACGCCACCGGCGACCAGCGGGCTCCAGATCGCGACCGTACTGGCTACCACGCCGGTCACCACATCGCCTGCCCGCGGGCCGCCCGTGACGATGATGGAGAAGAGGCTCTGAACCCGGCCGCGCAGTTCGTCTGGCACGGCGGCCTGCAGGATGGCGCCGCGGAAGATGGCCGACACCGCGTCGGCGGCACCGGCGATGGCGAGCACCCCCGCCAGCGCGACGATCGCCACGGCGTCCGTCCCGTCAACGGAACGGAGCACGGCGACGAGCAGGATCACTCCCGCGACCACGATCGACGCGGCGTAGACGTAGGACACCACCAGGATCGCGACACCCTGGCGCCGAATCCGGCCCGTCCATCCGGAGAACAGCGAGATCAGCATCGCACCACCGGCGAACGCCGCGGACAGTACGCCCACCGTGGTGACTCCGCCCCCGAGCGTCACCGCACCCAGCGCCGGGTACAGCACCCGCGGTTGCGCCAGCGCCATGGCGAACAAGTCGACGGTCAGTGCGAAACGAATGTTGTCGGCGCGGCGGAGATATCCCAACCCCTCGCGGACGGAACGCAGCGCCCCGGCGGCGGCGGTGCGGGTCTCGTCGAGCGGACGCAGCGCCGGCAACGTCCAAACCCCAAGAAACGCCGCCGAATGCAGCACCGCGTCGATCAGAAAGGCAACCTGAAAGCCGCCGGCACCCACCGCGGCAGCGCCGATCAGCGGCCCGACGGTGGCCATCAGTCCCATATTGATGCCGTTGAGCGCGCCGGCGGCGGGCAGCAGTTCGCGGGGCAGCAGCCGGGGGACGATGGCGCGTCTGGTGATCCCGCCGACGGTGTTGGCCACCGCGTTGACCGTCGCCGCCGTGTAAAGCACCCACAGTGACGTGCCGCCCAGCCAGGCGTGCATCGTCAGTGCGACGATCGCTACCCAGGAGATCACCGACGCAACGGTGGCCACCCATCGCCGGTCGAACCGGTCGGCGAGGGTTCCGCCGTACAGGCCCAGAACGATCATGGGGCCCAACGCGATACCCGCGATCAGCGACACCGCGAACGTCGACGACGTGATCGTGTACACCTGCAGGGCGACCGTGACAACGGTCATCTCCTGGCCGATGCTGCCCAGTGCCGTGCCGATCCACAGCCGGGTGAACGCCCGGCTGTGCCGGAACGGCGACAGGTCGAGCAGCAGGCGGCGGCGGCCGGTGGCGGGCGGTGTCACCGCACCAGCACACGGGAGGGATCCGCGGTCCACTCCGAGGCCGAGCCGACGTACAGGCGGGCTCGCATCCCCAGCAGCGCCAGCACGAACACCTCCAGCGCGGCAGCCACACCGGTGCCGCAGTATGCCGCCGGCTCGGCGCCCGTGGCTATCCCGAGTGCGGCGAACCGTGCGCGCAGCTGCTTGTCGGGCAGCAGAAAGCCTGCACCATCGAAGAATTCGCCTACCGGTGCGCTACGTGCCCCCGGGATGTGTCCCGCGCCGGCATCGGTGGGGTGGGAGAACGTGGCCGCTGGTCGCGCGTCGAGCAGCAGGCCCAGATCGGCGAAGGAGGGCACGTCGCCGACCTCGATCACGGGTAGTCCACCCGGACGGATGACGAACTCGCTGCGGGGCCGCCGGTCGGCCTGCTCGCCGATCGCCAGCGGGCCGCTCCAGCCTTGGAGCCCACCGTCGAGGAGCCGGACCGACTCGACGCCGGCCCATCGCAGGAGCCACCACGCCCGCGCCGGTGCCGCGGAGCGCGCCGACCCGTACACGACGACTGCGGTCTCGGCGGTGATTCCCCAGCGGCGCAAGGCTTTCTCGAAGTCCGCGGCGCGGGGCAGCGGGCGCCTGCCGTTGCGTCCGGTGCTGACCCCGGCCAGATCGGCGTCGACGTCGACGAAGACCGCGCCGGGGATGTGCCCGGCGAGGTAGGCGTCGTGGTCGGCATGGTCGGCGGGCATCACATGGCGCACGTCGAGCACGACCGTCTCGGGTTGGCGGGTCAGTAGTTCGCGCAGCCCTGCCGGGTCGATCAGATGGGCGGTGCGGGCCGCCTCACTCATCTGTGTCCTCCTCGTTGGTCACGAGTTATGTTTCATAACATTGCGATCGATGGTTTGGATCGACAAAAACTACGCCTGACGCAAACTCTCCGCACGCAGCCCAGTCGGGGTGCCGGTAGTTATTCTCGCGGCAAGGGAAATTATGGACCGACTGCTCAGCGGCTTTTAATGTGCTTGCAGGACAGTGTGTTTTGTATCAAACCGGATTTGACACAAAGGAGGGCGGATGGCTCTCGCCACCCGAAGCGTCATCGCTCCAGAGGATCTCGCCGCGGATCTGGACGATCCCAACCTCGCGGTGATCGAGGTGTACGCGGCGACTCCCGGCCGGCCGGTGATCCCGGGTGCGCGCGGGGTGTTCTGGAAGGACCTGGCCTGGCATCCGCTTGAGCGTGAACTGGCCACCGGACCGGAGCTGTCGCGGCGTCTTTTCGCGCTCGGTGCGGGGGAGGGCTCGCGCATCGTGCTGGCGGGTGACCCGACACAGTTCGCGGCCTATCTGCTGTGGACGCTGCGGGTGCGTGGCTACGGGCATTCCGCCGACATCGCCTATCTCGACGGAGGTGTGGAGGCCTGGCGAGCCGCCGGCCTGAGCACATCGGCCGAGCGCATCGTCGAACGACGGCCGCCGACCGATCCGCTGGCGGTGCCCGAACCCACCGCCGCGGACGAGCGACTGCGCATCGGCCGCGACGACGTCCGCGCCCTGCTCGGCCGCGACGACGTCGTCATCCTCGACTACCGAACCGTCGAGGAGTACAGCGGCGGGCGGGTCAGCGGCCCGAATGCGCCGATCGACCACGGCGCCGAACGGCACGGCCGCATCCCCGGCGCTCGCCATCTGTTCTTCCGCGACCTGCTCGACAACCACGGTCGGCTGCGTCCGCGAGCGGAACTGCAGCGGATCGTGAACGACAGGGTCGGCGACGCCCCGGCGCTGATCGTCAACTACTGCCGGCTGTCACACCGCTCGACCCTGGGCTGGATCGCGCTCTCGGAGGTGCTGGGCATCGAGAATGTCCGCGTCTACGACGGGTCCTGGACCGAGTGGGGAAGCATCGTCGGCTTCCCCATCGAGAAACCCTAGTGAAGTGACCGAAAGAAGAAGCCGCACATGACCTTTCCTCACGAATCGATCACACTGAACCTCAACTTGATTCCCGGTGGTGTCTTCCCCGGTGCCTGGCGCGCCAACCGGGCCGCCGGCGCGACGGGAGGCGGGGTCGACGGCGACGCCCGCTGGTTCAGCAGCCTCGAGCACTACATCGAGGTCGCCAAGATCGCCGAGCGCGGGCTGTTCGACGCCGTGTTCCTGGCCGATACGCCCGTGTGGCGTTACCGCGGCGAGTATCGGCCGTTCCGCGGTCTCGACCCGACGCTCGCGTTCGCCGCCGTGGCCCAGCACACCAGCCGCATCGGTCTGGTTGCCACCGGGTCGAGTTCCTACAACTCGGCCTACAACCTGGCGCGGCGCATCTCGACGCTTGACCACATCAGCAACGGCCGGGCCGCATGGAACATCGTCGCCACCAACGGCGACGACGTCGCCCGTAACTTCGGCCGGGAACACGGACTCGACCACGACGCCCGCTACCGCCGTGCCCACGAGTTCGTCGAGGGCGTCATCGCGCTGTGGGACGGCTGGGCCGACGACGCGTGGGTGGCCGACCGCGACAGCGGAACCTACGTCGACGAGGCACGGATCCGTGCCGTCGACTACACCGGCGAATACGTCGCCACCTCGGGCCCACTGCCGCTGCCACGCTCACCGCAGGGCCATCCGGTGCTCGTGCAGGCCGGCTCGTCCCCGGACGGGATCGGCCTGGCGTCGCGGTTCGCCGACGCGGTCTACACGGTGCAGCCCACAATCGAGTCGGCGATTGCATTCCGCAGCACCGTGCGCGAGCGGGCCAAGGGCTGGGGTCGCGACCCCGACACCGTCCGGGTGCTGCCGGGCCTCATCACGCTGGTCGCCCCCACCGAGGCGCAGGCCCGTAGGCGGGAGATCGAATTGCGGGAGCTGCACACCGAACGTTTCGCGATCAACGCGCTGGCATTGCAGATCGGCGTCCCGGTCGACGCGCTGGAACTGGACAAGGAACTGCCGTGGGATCTGGTGCCCGCCGACGGTGAACTGGGCGCCCAGGGCGGTCATTTCGCGGCACTGATCGGCACCGCCCGCCGCGAGCGCTACACCGTGCGGCAGATACTGGCCCGCCAGGGCGGCGGGCTGACCCACGTCACCGCGATCGGATCGCCCGAACAGGTCGCCGACCAGATCGAAACCTGGGTGAACGCCGGCGCTGCCGACGGATTCAACATCATGGCGGCGCAATTGCCGGATGTGGCTACCGAATTCGTCGACCACGTGGTGCCGCTGCTGCAAGCCAAGGGCATCTTCCGCACCGAGTATCCCGGCACCACCCTGCGTGACACCCTCGGCCTGCCGCGCCCCGGAGACGGCTTCGAGAACCACACACCGTCCGCTCCGAGCCTGACCGCGGGCGGCAGTGGGGCGGCGCGGACGCGCGTAGGGGAGGCAGCGTTCGGCTGATCGCCGCACGTGACTGCGATGACGATTCTGCAATCCTCCCCGAGCAGCCCGCCCACCGGCGGCGCTGACGTCGTGGGGCCCCCCGCGGACGGGGCCCCCGGGCCCCCGCGGCGGTCCGGCAGATGGTCCGCCGTCGCGTTCCAGGCGCGCTACATCTCCGAGAAGCTGATCGCGGCGGTCGTCGTGCTGTGGCTCGCCGCCTCGGCGGCATTCCTCGCCGTACATCTCGCTCCCGGGGACCCCGTCACCCTGCTGATGGGAGAGTTCGACACCCCGGAACTACGGGCCACCATCGAAGCCCAGTGGGGCCTGGACAAGTCGCCGTTCGTGCAGTACGTCGACTTCCTCACCCGGCTGGTGCACGGCGACTTCGGTATGTCCTACGTACAGCGAACCCCGGTCAGCGACATCCTGTTCAGCCACCGGCTGGTCGCCAGCGCGCAGCTCACCACGGCGGCCACGCTGATCGCGGTCACCGTCGCGGTGCTCACCGCGCTGCTCACCGCGGGCCGTACCGGCATCGGCACCCGCATCACCTACCTCGGCGAGCTCACCTTCGCATCCATCCCGACGTTCTGGCTCGGCATTGTGTTCATCACCGTGCTGTCCTTCCAACTCGGCCTGCTGCCGGTGGTGGGCGGCAGCACGCTCGAGAACCTCATCCTGCCCAGCCTCACGCTGGGGTTGCCGTTGGCGGCGGTGCTGTCCCAGGTGCTGCGTGAAGGCATCGAGAAGTCACTGGAGCAGCCCTACGCCGTCACCGCGCTGGCTCGCGGCATCTCGCCGTGGCAGCTCAAACTTCGGCATGGGCTGCGCCACGCGCTGATACCCGCCGCCACACTGGCCGGTTGGTCGGTCGGCGGGATGCTCACCGGCACGGTCATCGTCGAGCAGGTCTTCGGTAGGCCCGGGATCGGACAGGCCACCGTCGTCGCGGTCACCCGCCAGGACGTGCCCGTCGTGCTGGGCATCACGCTGCTGGCCGTCACGCTGTACGTCGCCGTCAACACCGTCGTCGACATCCTGTACCTGTGGATCGACCCGAGATTGCGGGTGCGGTGACGTGGCAACGACATTCGCCTTCCCCGGCCGATCGCTGTCCTCCGGCCTGACCGGATTCCGGCACACCGGCCTGCTGGTGGCCGCCGCGATCCTGACGCTGCTGATGATCGCGGTGGTGTTCCCCGGATTGTTCACCGGCCGCGACCCGCTGGCCAGCGACATGTCCAACGCACTGACGGCCCCGAGCCTCGAGCACCTGTTCGGCACCGACCATCTGGGCCGCGACGTGTGGTCACGGGTGGTACACGGTGCCCGCTACTCGATTCTCATCGGAGTGGCGTCCACGGCGCTGGGCGTGCTGATCGGGGTGTTCCTCGGGCTGATCGCCGGCGTCTCCCACCGCCGGATCGATGAGGCGATCTCCCGGGTGTTCGACGCGGTGGGCGCTTTCCCGGATCTGCTGTTCGCGCTGATGCTCATCACACTGATCGGACCGGGTACCGGAAACGTCATCGCCGCCATCGCGATTGCGTCGGCGCCGCGGTACGGCCGGGTCGTGCGCGCCGAGACGTTGCGGGTGCGCGAATCCGACTACGTGGCGCAGTCCCGCCTGGCGGTCGCGTCGGCGGCGCGCCGCACGGTGCGTCACGTGCTGCCAAACGCGCTCGGCACGGTGCCGGTGCTGGCCACCCTCGGCGTCGGGACCGCGATCATCGGCGCGGCGGGTCTGAGCTTCCTGGGCTTCGGGCCGACACCGCCACTGCCCGAATGGGGTTCGATGCTCTCCGATGCGCGCCAGGATCTGCGGATCGCGTGGTGGGTCGGGTTCTTCCCCGGACTGTTCATCACCATCACGGTCGTGAGTGTGTCCGTCGTCGGCCGCCAACTGCAGCGCCGCTTCGAGCGGAGGTCGGGCGTATGACCACCCTCACCTCCGCCATCGCCGGCGCGCCCCGCGGGCGCACGGGCGACATCCTCGTCGACGTCAAAGGACTCACGGTGTCCTTCGACACCGTGCGCGCCGGCGACGGATCGGCGCTGCCCGTCGTCGCCGATGTCGACCTGACCATCCGCCGGGGGCGGGTGCTGGCCATCGTCGGTGAATCCGGGTCCGGAAAATCGGTGACCGCACGCACCCTCGTCGGGCTCTGCGGCCGCGGAAGCCGGTTCGAGGCAACCACATTCGACGTTCTCGGTGCCGATGCCCGCGGCTACCGAGAGTCCGACTGGCGTATGGTGCGGGGCGCACAGATCGGTTTCGTGCTGCAGGATGCGCTGACGTCGCTGGACCCGCTGCGCACCGTGGCTGCCGAGGTGGCCGAGGCGATGCGGCTCCCGCGGCGCCGGCGCGCCGCCGCCGTCGAGGACCTGCTGGAATCGGTCGGCATTCCCGACCCGCCCTACCGGCGGCGAAACTACCCGCACCAACTCTCCGGCGGTCTGCGGCAGCGGGCACTCATCGCATCAGCGCTGGCCGGGCGGCCCGACGTGCTGGTGGCCGACGAGCCCACCACGGCACTGGATGTCACCGTGCAGGCCCGAATCCTGACGTTGCTGCGCACGCTGGCTGATGACGGCCGCGGTGTGCTGCTCATCAGTCACGACCTGGCGGTGGTGTCCCGGGTCGCCGACGACGTCATGGTGATGCACAACGGCCGCGTCGTCGAACACGGCCCCGTCGCCGAGGTCATCGGTGAACCGCAGCACGCCTACACCCGCAAGCTGGTGGCGGCGGTGCCTGGTGCCGGCACCCGTGGCCGGAGGCTGGCCGCACCGGATCAGGCTGCACCGCAGCGGGTTAGCGTCGGCGATCAGGTCGTCGCCGGGGTCGTCGGTGTCGGCAAGTACTACCGGCAGGGCCGCAGGCGGGAGTTCACCGCCGCGGAGGGAGTCACATTCGCCATCCGCCGCGGCGAGATCCTCGGCCTGGTGGGGGAGTCGGGATCGGGCAAGTCGACCGTGGCGCGCATCGTCACGGGCCTGCTGACCCCCGACACCGGGCACGTCGAGATCGACGGGCGCCGCTGGAGCGGGCGGCGCGGCCACCAATCGCCGCGCCTGGGATCGGTGCAGCTCGTCGCGCAAGATTCCGTCGGCTCGTTCGACCCGCGCTACACGGTGGGCGAGATCATCTCCGAGACAGTCGCTCTGGGTCATCCGGGCAAGGCCGAACGTGACGCCCGTATCCGAACGCTGCTCGACTTGGTGCACCTGCCGGTGGGGATCGTCGATCGGCACCCACGTTCGCTATCCGGCGGGCAACGCCAGCGGGTCTCGATCGCCCGCGCCTTGGGCTCCGACCCCGAACTCCTGGTCTGCGACGAGGCGGTGTCGGCGCTCGACGTGTCCATCCAGGCGCAGATCCTGGACCTGCTGTTGGAGATCCGTGCCGACCGGAACACCGCCCTGCTGTTCATCTCTCATGACATCGGGGTGGTGCACCACGTCGCCGACCGGGTGCTGGTCATGCATCGCGGTCGCATCGTCGAGGAAGGCACCGCCGACGGGGTGTTCGGCGCACCACGCGATCCGTACACCCGGGCACTTCTGCGGGCGGTGCCGACGCTATGAGCCGTCCGCAGACCGATCATCAGTGTTGTCGCCGTTGACGTTTCAAGCCGCCGGGCCCTACCGAACAGCTGACCGCATACGGCATGCGGTCGGTTTCCCACCAGCTACGAGATGGAACCACGAGATGACCCGTACGAGAAGTCCACACACCCTCATGCTGCGGTGGGTGGTGTTTGCCATCGCCGCGCTGTTGGCGCTGACCGCCTGCGGCAGCGACTCCGGCGGCGGCGCCGGCAACGGTGAGCCGGTGCGCGGCGGCACCCTGACCGTCGCGCAGGCTGACTATCCGGAAGAGGGGATGAACCCGCACGTGCGCGGTTGCTGCACCGAAGTGCAGGTGATGCGCAACGTGTACGACAGCCTGGTCGCCATCGACTACGACGAGTCGATCCACCCCTGGCTGGCCGAGCGCTGGGAACGCTCCGACGACGGCCTGGTCTACACGTTCACGCTGCGTCGGGATGTCAAATTCAGCGACGGTGAGCCGTTCAACGCCGCCGCAGTGAAGGCCAACTTCGACAAGATCACCGGCGACAAGGAATATGCGCCGTCGGTGGCCAAGAGCACGTTCCAGACACTGAAGGCCACCGAGGTCGTCGACGACTACACGGTGCGCACCGTGCTGTCGGAGCCCACCGCCAACTGGCTCAACACGCTGGCCTCCCTGCAGGGCGCCCAGATCTCGCCGAAGTCGCTACAGGATCCCGATGTCGCCGCGGGCGGGGTCGGCGTCGCGGGCACCGGGCCGTTCATCCTGACCGATGTGGTGGAGGGCTCCGAACTGCGGTTCAAGCGCAACGAGGACTATCGCTGGCCGTCGGCGCTGGCCGCCCACGACGGACCGGCCTATCTCGACGAACTCATCGTCAAAGTGGTGCCCGAACCAAACGTCCGGGCCGGGCTGCTGACCTCCGGCGAGGTCGACGCCATCTCGCAGGTGGCACCCGCCGACATCGCACAGTTCGACGGAGTGGCGGGTTTCCAGTTCGAATGGAAGCCGTCCAACGTCTCGCCGTGGTCCCTGTACTTCAACGTGACAGGCGACAACACCAAGGATGTCCGGGTGCGGCGCGCGCTGCGCGAGGCGGTCGACCTCAACCCCATCATCGACACGGTGCTGCAGGGGAGTTCGGAGCGCGCGTGGAGCATCGTCGGGCCGCAGAGTCCGTTCTACGATCCGAGGTTCGAGAACGCCTACGGCGGCAACGTCGAGGAGGCCAACAAGCTGCTCGACGAGGCCGGCTGGACCGGGCGTGACGGCGAGGGGTACCGCACCAATGCCGCCGGGCAGCGGCTGGTCGTCCGGCTGATCGCCACCGAACCCAAACCGCCCCTGTCCACCGTGCTGGAGGCTTACCAGGCCGAGCTGCGCACCAACGCCGGCGTCGCGGTCGACCTGCAGTTCCGGGACGAGGGCACGGTCGACGTGGTCCGGGAGACCAACGCCTACGAGGCGTTCCCCCGTGCGGTCGGCGGCGTGGACATCGGAGTGGTGCTGGAGAAGATCTACGAAACGGGCGGCGCCATCAACGGACCCAAGCTCGAGGATCCCGTTGTCGACGGGTGGCTGGCCGACGGACGCGGCGCGCTGGACGACGAGGCCCGCAAGGAGGCCTACACGAAAGTCGCGCAGTACGCGCTGATCGACCAGGTCACCACCCTGCCGCTGTACACCGAGCGTTACAACGCCGCCTCCACCGGTGGTGTCCACGACATCGAACGGTGGCTGGATCCGCCGCGGGGCATGGTCAACTTCTGGGCCTACGACACCTGGCTGGGGGACAACGACCGTGCCTGAGTCGGCGGGCGTCCCGTCTGCGCCCACGGTGTGCGCCACTCGGCCTGGTCCGCCCTCCGTGCCACCTCGGCGAGAGCCTGAGTTCGGAATCTTCTTCCGGCTCAACGACACCGAGGCCGATCCGGTCCGGCAGTACCACGACGGACTGGACCTGATCGTCCACGCCGAGGCACTCGGCCTGGGATGCGCGTGGATCACGTCGCACCACTTCCGCTCCGACAAGGGCACCGTCGCCTCGCCGCTGGTGTTCCTGGCCGCTGCGAGTCAGCGCACGAGCCGGATCCGGCTGGGCGCGGGGGTCGTCGTCCTCACCCTGGAGAATCCGATCCGGGTGGCCGAGGATGCGGTGATCACCGACGCGCTGTCGCATGGCAGGCTGCAGCTGGGTCTGGGCTCCGGACTGGAGGATTGGGCGTTCGGCCCGTTCGGCGTCAACTGGGACGACCGGTTGCGGGTGTACGCCGACAAGACCGCCAGGCTGCGGTCCATCCTCGACGGGGACGACCTGGGCGGCGGTCGCCGACTACATCCGCCGGCCGGCGATCTGCGCCGGCGGCTGTGGCGGGTCGCCAGCGATCCGGGGCACGCCGAGGAGATCGGCCGGGCGGGCGACAACCTGCTGCTGCGGTCGTCGAAAGCGCTGACCTACGAAGGCAATCTGGTACGGCACAGCGAGGCGATCGACGCGTTCCGCGGCCACGCCGGACCACGGCAGCGTATCGCCGCGACGCGGACGGTCATCGTCGCGGAGACCACCGCGGCGGCACGAGCGCTGGCCGGGCAGGCGGCGATCGATCTGCACCGGCGCAACGGCAACGGCGACCCGTGGTACGGCGACCCGGACCTGGTGCGCGACCGGCTGCTCGACGATCCGGAGCTGCATCTCGTCGACGAGGTGCTGCTTCAGGTTGCGCCCGCCAAGCTGACTCTCGCGCAGTGGAAGTCGAGTCTGGCGCTGACCGTGTCCGACGTGCTCGATCCGATCCGCAAGGAGGGTCGCGCGTATGCGGGGGTCTCGTGACCGTGGTCGAGATCGAGGCCTGATCCTCAACTTGAACCTGCTCCCCGGGGGGACGGCCAAAGGGTCATGGCGTCTCGACGGCCGCGACCCCGCGTGGTTCGTGTCGCACCGCCACTACGTCGAGGCCGCGCAACTGGCCGAGCGGGGACTGTTCCAAGCGGTGTTTCTCGCCGACACGCCCGCCTGGGACGACGCGTACTGGTATCACCCGTGGCGGGCGCTGACCCCGTTCATCGCGCTGACCACGATCGCCGCGCACACCCAGCGGATCGGCCTGATCGGCACTGCCTCGACGTCTTACAACGACCCCTACAACCTGGCGCGCCAGGTCGCGTCGCTCGACCTGGTCAGCGGTGGCAGGGCGGCCTGGAACTACGTCGTCACCGCGGGCGACCGAGCGGCTCGCAACTTCTCCCAGTCGCACGCCGACCCGAAAAACCTGCGTTACGCCCGCGCCGAGGAGTTCGTCGACGCCGTCTTGGCGCTGTGGGAGGCGTGGGAGCCGAATCCGATCGTCGGCGACCGGGCCACGGGAGACTACCTGCGTCCCGGTGCCATCCGGCCCGCGGCGTTCGGCGGTGACCGGATCCAGGTGGCCGGTGAGCCGCTGGTGCCGCCGTCCCCGCAGGGGCGGCCGCTATTGGTGCAGGCGGGTGCGTCTGAACGTGGCATCGCGCTGGCGGCGCGTACGGCCGACGCGGTCTACACCCATCAGACCGACGTCGACGGCGGCGTCGTCTACCGGCGCCTGCTGCGCGGCAAGGCCGCCGACGCCGGACGAGACCCCGGCTCGCTGAAAGTGCTGCCCGGGTTCTTCGTGGTGCTCGGTGACACCGAGGCCGCCGCGCGGGAGAGGCACCGCCGACTCGACGAGGCCACCCCCGACGCGGTGCGCCTGTCGTTCTTCGCCCGCCAGCTCGGCATCCCGGTGGAGGCGTTCCAGATCGACCGTCCGCTGCCGTTCGACCTGATCGCCAAGGCCGAGATCAGCCGCACTGCGGCCAGTGAGCTCGACGGTCTACTCGACGCCGCCGCCCGCGACAACCTCACCGCTCGGGAAGTTCTCGCGCTGCGCCGCAACGGAACCCAGCACATTTCCGTGATCGGCACCCCCGAGCAGGCGGCCGACACGATCACCCAGTGGTACCTCGCCGGTGCGGCCGACGGGTTCAACCTGCACGTCGCAAGCTCGCCGGGGGTGCTGGCGGATTTCGTCGAGCACGTGGTGCCATTGCTGCAGTCCGCGGGTGTGTTCCACGACGGATACGAGGGCGCCACCCTGCGTGAACATTATGGGCTGCCGCCTCACCGGCTGGCAGCGCTGCTCGGCCGATGACCCGGGAGCTGCCGTCGACCACGTTCGGCACGCCGAATCACCTGGAGTGCACCTTCGCGTCGCTGGACCGCCGTAGCGGCGGGTGGCTCGGGCTCCCGCGGCGGGGGAGATGATGGCCGCGCCGCTGCATATCGACGCCGAGTGGCTCGCCCAACGGCTGGGGGCGACCTCGTCGAAGGACCTGGGTCACGGACTGGCCCGCCTCATCGACGGCGGCGACCTCCCGCCCGGGGCACACCTTCCCACCATCCGGGACTTCGCCCGGGTGGCTGGTGTCAGCCCCGGAACCGTGGTGACGGCCTGGAGCCGCGTCCGGGACAGCGGCCGCCTGCACACCCGCAGGCGCGGCGGAACGGTCGTCGCGGATCGCCGGCACCCAGCAGGGGATTCACCCGGCGCGACAGTCGGCTGGTCCTCGGTCGAAATGGCGCGGGTGACGCCGGATCCTGCGCTCCAGCCGGATCTCGGCGCCGCCGTCGCCGGCGCCCTGCGTGACTCACCCGATCTGCATGCCCCCGAGCGGGCCTACATCACCGACCGGCTGCGCCGCGCCGTCGCGGCCGACTGGCCCTTCACACCGCAGGCCTGGAACTGCGTCGGCGGGGGCAGCGAGGCACTCGTGCTGGCGACCGCCGCGGCGGCGTGCAACGGGCCGATCGGCGTCGAGGAGCCCGTCAGCCCCGGCTATCTCGACATCCTGCGCCAGCTCGGCATCGCTGCGTTCGGGGTCGGTGCCGACCAGCACGGCCCGACGGTCGACTCCGTGATCGCCGCGTTGCGCCGGGGCGCCACCGCACTGATCCTGCAACCCGGCGGGGCCTACGCCGTGCGCGGGCTGCTGAGCCCGGCCCGGGCGGCCGAACTGGCGGGTGTCATCGCCAGGTCAGCGCCCGACACCTGGATTGTGGAGGACGACAGCGCCGGGCCGCTGGCCGAGGCCGAACCGGCATCGCTTGGCTCGCATCTGCCCCGGCGGGTGCTGCGAGTGCGCAGCTATTGCAAGGCATTCGGTATCGACCTGCGCACCGCGGTGCTCGGCGGGAGCGCCGAACTGGTCGAGCGAACAATGCGGCTGCGCAGCTTCGGCATGGCGTCGAACAGCCGCATCCTGCAGAACACCCTGGCCCACCTCATCGAGGACCCCGCCACCGCGGAGGCGATGGCCGTCGCCCGCAGCGGCTACCGGCGGAGGCGACTCGCCGCGCTGGACGCATTCACCGGTGTGGGACTGCGGGCGTCGGCGAGTCCCGACGGATTCGTCGTGTGGGTTCGCGTACCGGACGAGACGTCGTCGTTGATCAACCTCGCGCGGCAGGGGATCGTCGCGGCGGCGGGTGCCACGTCGTTCGTCACGGGCACCGAGGGCCTGCTGCGGTTCTCGATCCTGCAGTTGCCCGATGTCCCCGGCCGCATCGACGATCTCGCCCGCGCGGTCCATGCGGCCGTCAACTCCGCCGATCGCGAGTACTTCGACTGATCGCGTGGGCGCCGTGACACGATGGAGTCATGGCCGACGACGCGATGAGCGCAGAACGCGATTTCAACCAGCGCAACATCGACGAGTTCCGCGCCAACGGCGGCAAGGTGGGCGGCCAGTTCGAGGGCTTCCCGCTACTGCTGTTGACCTCGACCGGCGCCAAGAGCGGCGAGCCACGCGTCAACCCGGTCGCTTACTTCGACATCGACGGCGCGATCTACGTCGTCGGCTCCGCGGCTGGCCGCGACCGGCATCCGGCCTGGGTTTTCAACGTCCGGGCCGATCCGCAGGCCAGTGTGGAGATCGGCGGCGCCGCACCGCGCCCGGTCGTGGCGCGTGAGCTGCCCGCGGCCGACCGCGACCGCATCTACGCGATCGTCGTGGAGCGTGCCCCCGGGTTCGCCGACTACGAGAAGCGCACCGACCGCGTCATCCCGATCTTCGAACTGACGTGATGTCGGCGCGCTGCCGTACGCGCAGCGCACCCCGTCGCGCCGGAATCACATCGGGAGAGGGGTTCTCACAGACGTGACGGTCTATTTCATCGGGGCGGGCCCCGGTGCCGCCGACCTGATCACCATCCGCGGCGCCGACCTGCTCGGCCGGTGCGGGACCTGCCTGTACGCGGGGTCGCTGGTACCCGAGGAACTGCTGGGCCGTTGTCCGCCGGGCGCCACGCTGGTGAACACCGCGCGGATGCCGCTGGCCGACATCGTCGGCCACATCGAACGGGCGCACGCCGCCGGCCACGACGTGGCCCGGCTGCACTCGGGAGACATCTCGCTGTACTCCGCGCTGGCAGAACAGATCCGCGAACTCGACGCCCGCGGCATCGGTTACGAACTGGTCCCCGGGGTGCCCGCGTTCGCCGCGGCCGCGGCCGCCCTCGGCCGTGAACTCACCGTTCCCGGGGTCGGCCAGAGTCTGCTGATCACCCGGGTGTCGACGCTGTCCACCGACATGCCCGCCGGTGAGGAACTGGGCACGCTGGCCGCCACCGGCGTCACGCTGGCGCTGCACCTTGCCGCCCACCGAGCCGTCGAGATCACCACCGAACTGGTGCCCCACTACGGGCCGGACTGCCCCGCGGCGGTGGTGGCGTTCGCGAGCCGCCATGACCAGCAGGTCATTCGGTGCCGGCTGGCCGATCTGGCCGAACGGATGCGTGCGGCCCAGATCGTCCGTACGGCGGTGATCTTCGTCGGGCCGGTGCTGGCTGCGTCGGGCTTCGCCGACAGCTATCTCTACTCGCAGGCGCGGATGGCCAAATTGCAGGACCATCACGGCCCCGCGCGGGGCGACCGGTGAGCGGTCTGAGCGGCACGGTCCTGATCCTCGGCGGCACGGCCGAGGCGCGGGCGCTGGCCGCCGCCCTCGCCGATCGCGGCGAATGCGTCGTCAGTTCGCTGGCCGGGCGGGTCAGCGAACCCGCGCTGCCCGCCGGTACGGTGCGGATCGGAGGTTTCGGCGGCCCGGAGGGTTTGCGGACGTGGTTGTCCGACAACGACTGCCGGGCGGTCGTGGACGCCACCCACCCCTTCGCCCGGCGCATCTCCGAAAACGCCGCCGGCGCGGCCCGCAGTGCCGGGTTGCCGCTGGTCCGGCTGCAACGCCCCGCGTGGTCGCCCGAGCCGGGGGATCGGTGGATCGACGTCGACGATATGGATGCCGCCGCCGCCGTGGTCGCCGACCGGGGTGAGCGGGTGTTCCTCACGACGGGACGGCAGGATGTCGGGGTCTTCGCCGGGATCGACCACGTCTGGTTCCTCATCCGGGTGGTCGACCCTCCCGAATCGGCCCTGCCCAGGCAGCATCTCGTGCTCCGCAGCCGGGGCCCCTACCACCTGCCCGGTGAGCAGGCGCTGCTGCGCGATCACCGCATCGACCTGCTGGTGACGAAGAACAGCGGCGGCGAGTACACCCGGCCCAAACTGCGGGCCGCCGCGCAGGCCGGTGTGCGGGTCGTGATGGTCCGCCGGCCGGAGCCGGTCACGGACGGCGAACAGGTGACGTCGGTCGGGGCGGTCCTGGCGTGGCTGGCGCGGCTGCCGGGCCGGCCGGTGCGGGGCTGACGGCGCCGCACGGGATGGCCGAACGCCTCCTTGAATCGGCCCAGCGGCAGATGTGGGCCCAACCCGACCCGGAGACGCTGGCCGGTCTGCAGCAGGGTCTGCTAGAGACCGCGGGCGACCTGGAACGCTGACCGGGCGCGGCGGCGCCATCCCGGCGCGGACATCGCCACGGCGAGCACCGCGGCGGCGCCCTGCACGATCATCGACAGCCGGACGCCGCGCCGCAGATCGCCGCAGCCGGGGGCCGGTCCGTCGCCTAGTTCGGGACGCATCTCCACACCGTGGGCGTACGGTGTCGGCCCGCCCAGCCGCACACCCAGGGCGCCGGCGAACGCGCTTTCGGCCACACCGGCATTGGGGCTGGGGTGGCGGGCGGCGTCCCGCCGCCACGCGCGCAGCGCGCCCGCCGGGGAGCCGCCGACCAGGGCGGCACACGCGACGGTCAGCACCCCCGTGAGGCGGGCGGGCAGGTAGTTCGCCGCGTCGTCGATCCGGGCCGCCGCCCACCCGAACCGCGCATACCGCGGTGAGCGATAACCGATCATGGCGTCGAGGGTGTTGATCGCGCGGTACACACACACGCCGGGCGCCCCGCCCGCCGCGGCCCACATCAGGGGTGCCACCGCCGCGTCGGAGGTGTTCTCGGCGATCGACTCCAGCGCTGCGCGGGCCAGCCCGGCGCCGTCGAGGGTGGCCGGGTCCCGCCCGCACAACGACGGCAGCAGCGCCCGCGCCGCGTCGAGATCACCCGCGTCGAGCAGCTCCGCCATCGCCAGACCCGTGCGACTCAGTGAGGTGCCGCCTAGACAAGCCCACGTTGCAGCGGCCAGGGCCGGCGTGGAACGTCTCACCGGAAGGACCGCCGCCGCGACCGCCGCGAGCAAGATCGCCACGTGGACGGCCCCCGCGGTCCGGTGGTCACGGTAGCTGACGCGTTCCAGTGACGCGGCTGCCGAACCGAAGCCTGCTACGGGATGACCCCGCCGCGGGTCGCGCAGCACGACGTCGCCCAGGTAACCCGCGAGAATCCCCAGAGCTCGCCACGCCCTGGTCATTCCGCCGTACTCGCGAGGGCGTTGACCGCCGCGACCGTGATCGCCGACCCGCCGCGACGGCCGAGCACCGTCACGTACTCCAGGTCGGTTCGCTCGTAAAGAGCGGCACACGATTCCGCGGCGCCGATGAATCCGACCGGGGCGCCGACCACGACCGCGGGCCTGGGGCCGCCCGCGTCGATCATCTCCATGAGCGCGAACAATGCGGTAGGCGCATTGCCGATCGCCACGACCGCCCCGTCGAGCAGCGGACGCCACAGTTCCACCGCCGCCGCCGTTCTCGTGGTGCCGAATTGGACGGCCAGGTCCTGTGTTCGTGGCGATCCTAAAAAGCACAACACCTCGTTGTCGGCGGGCAGTCGTTTGCGGGTGACTCCGGAGGCGACCATGGTGACATCGCACAGGATCGGCGCGCCCGACGTCAGGGCGGCCCGCGCGGCAGCTACCGCACCCGAGCTGATCCGAAGGTCGGCGGCCAGATCGGTCTGGCCGCACGCGTGGATCATCCGCACCGCCACACTCTCGGCTTCCGGTGGCACATGCGACAGGTCGCTCTCGGTCCGGATCATCGCGAACGAGCGGCGGTAGATCTCGGCGCCGTCACGGACATACTTGTAGGACCTGGGAGGAAGGCCGGGCACCCGCTCACCCTAGACACTCGCCCCGCGAGTGGTACACCAGCCAAAGGACCAGTTTCGGTGCCACGGCCGCCCCGCCGCCGGCAGACACTGGTTAGGCTCCACCGGGTGCGAACTCTGCGGGTAATCGGCATCGGGCCCGGCGATCCCCGCCAGGTGACCGTCGAGGCGATCGAGGCGATGCAGGGGGTCGATGCGTTCCTGGTGCTCGACAAGGAGTCCAGCAGGGGCAACGCTGCGGTCAAGAAGTCCCTTGTCGGGGTGCGCCGCGAGATCTGTGCCCGCTACGTCCGCGGTGGCCAACCACGCTTCGTCGAGGTCGACGATCCGCGCCGGGAACCCAACCCCGCCGATTACGAGGCCGAGGTGCGGCGCTGGCATGGCGAGCGGGCGGCGCGCATCGAACGCGCCCTGCTCGACGAGGTCGGCGAGGACGGCGTCGCCGCGATCCTGGTGTGGGGTGATCCGGCGTTGTACGACAGCACATTGCGGATCGTCGAGGACATCCGCGCGCGAGGCGCGCTGGGCCTCGTCGTGACGGTGATCCCCGGTGTTACCAGTGCGTCCGCCCTCACGGCCGCCCATCAGATACTTGCCAACCGCATCGGCGAGGCGATCCACATCACCACCGGACGGCGGCTGCCCGACACCCCGCCGGGTGCAGACACCAACCAGATCGTGATGCTCGACGCGGACTGCACGTTCCGCAGGACGGCCGATCCCGCCGACCACATCTGGTGGGGCGCCTATCTCGGTACCCCCGACCAGATCCTGATCTCGGGCACCGTCGGCGAAGTCGGCGAGCGGATCGCCCGTGTCCGCGCCGAGGCGCGCGACCGGATGGGCTGGATCATGGATATCTACCTGCTGCGAGCGGCGGACCACTGATGAAGGGCGCGTTGCTTATCGGTGGCACGAGCTCGGATGCGGGTAAGAGCCTCCTGGTTGCCGGGCTGTGCCGGTCGCTGGCGCGGCGCGGGGTGGCGGTGGCACCGTTCAAGGCGCAGAACATGTCCAACAACTCCGTGGTCACCATCGAAGGCGGCGAGATCGGCCGGGCGCAGGCGATGCAGGCACTGGCGTGCGGACTGGAACCGTCGACGCGGTTCAATCCGGTCCTGCTCAAACCCGGCGGTGACAACCGCTCGCAGGTGGTGGTGTCCGGGCGTGCCGACGGGTACGTCAGTGCCGGGGACTACCACGCCCGGCGAGCCGAACTGGCGGGCCTGGTCACGCACGAATTGCAGGAACTCAGAGCCGAATTCGATGTCGTCGTCTGCGAAGGTGCGGGTTCGGTGGCCGAAACGAACCTACGCCATACCGACATCGCCAACATGGGTCTCGCTGCTGCCGCCGACATCCCGGTCATCGTCGTCGGCGACATCGACCGTGGCGGCGTGATTGCCCACCTCGTGGGCACGCTGGCAGTCCTCGGGCCCGCAGACCAGGCGCGGATCGCGGGCTTCGTTGTCAACAAGTTCCGGGGCGACCGTGGCATCCTCGCGCCGGGGCTCGCCGATATCGAACGCTGGTCGGGCCGCCCGGTGCTCGGAGTGCTTCCCTATGCCGAGGGGCTGTGGCTCGACGCCGAGGACTCGCTGGCCTCGCCGACCGGCCGTGTGGTCGGCCTTCCCTCGACGGCAATGGGTTCCGAACGGCTCACGGTTGCCGCGATTCGGCTGCCCAGAGTGTCGAACTCGACCGATGTCGAAGCTCTGGCCTGCGAGCCGGGGGTGGATGTGCGCTGGGTCGACGATATCGCCAGCGTGCGGTCTGCCGACCTGGCCGTGCTGCCGGGTACCAAGTCCACTGTCGAGGATCTGGGCTGGTTGCGGCAGCGCGGGCTGGACCGCGCGCTGCACGACCGGGCGGCCGCCGGCCTCCCGGTGCTCGGAATCTGCGGTGGATACCAGATCCTCGGCAAACGGATCGACGACGCGGTCGAGTCCGGCGCCGGCGTAGTTGACGGACTCGGGTTGTTGGGACTGCACATCGAATTCGCTCCAGACAAGACGCTGCGCCGTTCGCAGGGAACGGCATTCGGACATCGGGTCAGCGGTTACGAGATCCACCACGGTCGCGTCGCCGCGTCGACGGATCCGACCTGGATCGACGACGACCGGACCGGGCCGGAGGGCAGCGTGCGCGGGGCTGTGCGCGGCACCCACTGGCACGGACTGCTGGGAAACGACGCCTTACGGCGGAGCTACCTGCAGGAAGTTGCCGACAGTGTCGGGAAGTACGGATTCGTCTGTGGCCAAACAAAATTCGAGGAAGTACGGCTCGGCCAGGTCGATCTGCTCGCCGATCTGGTCGATCGATGGCTCGATACCGCGGCGATCGACCTGCTGATCAAGGCCGGCGCACCGGCCGGGCTGCGCCCGGTCGAGATCAGCTGATCCCGAGCCGGTTCACGCGTCCTCGAGAGCCTGCTGCCGATCGGATACGGCGGCCTCGCCGAAGGTGGCCATGGCTGCCAGGGTCGCGACGGCGGCGCGAAGTAGCGGCAGAGCGGCGGCCGCACCGGAGCCCTCGCCGAGGCGCATCTCCATATCGATCATCGGGCGCAGTCCGAGGTCCGCCAGGGCGAGGGTGTGCGCGGGTTCGGTGGAACGGTGACCCGCCTGCCACCACCGACGCGCTCCCGGGACCATCCGGTCGGCCAGCAGCGCAGCGGACGTCACGACCACCCCGTCCAGTAGAACCGGCGTCCGGCGTACGGCGGCCTGCGCGCAGAATCCCGCCATGGCGGCCAGGTCGGCGCCACCCGCGGTACGCAATAGGGCCACCGGGTCGGACGCAGCTGGACGCGCCCGCTGCAGTGCGGCGTGCACCGCCTCGGTCTTGCGGGCCAGTCCGGCGTCGTCGATCCCGGTGCCCCGACCGACGACGCCGGCCGGGTCGCTGCCGGTGAGCGCCGCGATCAGCACCGTCGTCGGCGTCGTATTGCCGATACCCATATCGCCTGCGATCAACAGGTCGGCGCCGGCGTCGACCTCCTCGTCGGCGATTCGCGCCCCGGCCGCCAGGGCAGCCCGCGTTTGGTCGTCCGTCATGGCGTCCTCGACGGCGACGTTGCCGCTCCCGCGCCGAATCTTGTACGCACCTATGCTCTCCGACACCGGTCGGTCGCAATCGACGGCGATGTCGACCACCCGGACGGTGGCCCCCGCGACTCCGGCCAGCACATTGATCGCCGCGCCACCGGAATCGATGTTCGCAACCATCTGTGCGGTCACTTCAGGTGGATAGGCCGACACGCCGGTGCGTGCCACACCGTGGTCACCGGCGAACACCACGATCCGCGCGCGCGTGAACTGCTTGGGCGGGCAGACACCCTGGCAGCCGGCCACCCAGATCGAGAGCTGCTCCAAACGGCCAAGCGCGCCTTGGGGTTTGGTCAGGACATCCTGCCGAGCCATGGCTGCCGCCATGGCCGTCGCGTCCAGTGCGGGTACGGCGGCGAAGCGCATCTAGTTCTCCATCTCTGAGATAGCCATCCCGGCTGTCATGGCACCGGTGACAAAGCGGCGTACGGACTCTGGTTGGCCTGCTGGGTGGGTGTGCAGGTAGGCCGCGTTCACCCACCCGTGGACCGCGCCATCGTGCACAACGCGGTCACCGACCGAAAATGCCCACGCCGGCGGATAGTCCCGTGCGAAATCGACAGTGGTGCGGTGAAATTCGTGTCCGTTGATGCGAGTCCCCGACTCCCACAGCGGTGAACCGGTCAGCGCGATCGCCGTACGGTAACCGAGTGTCAGCCGCTGCGTGAAGTACGCCTTGCCCGCCAGCACCCCGCACATCGGGTGCCCGTCGAGTTCGGAGACCAGATATGTCAGCCCCGCACATTCGGCGTGAACGGGGCTACGTGCCGACAGCTCGCGGATCTGCCGGCGCACCTCGGAATTGGCGGAGAGCTCAGCCGGATACTGCTCTGGGAATCCGCCGGGAAGAACCAGGGCCGAGGCGCCTTCAGGGAGACGGTCGGTCAGCGGGTCGAACTCGGCGACGTCGGCGCCTGCGGCGCGGAGCAGTTCCGCGTGTTCGGCGTAGCTGAAACTGAACGCCCGGCCGCCGGCCAGCGCCACCACCGGGCGCGTGCTCCCAGCGGCAGCGGCACCGCCAACCTCGGCCATCGGATCCCACGGTGGTGTACTGACCCCGGTGCGGGCCAGCGCCGCGACCGCCGCGATGTCGACATGCCGGCCCACCAGCGTGGTCATGGCGTCGACGGCGGCACGGGCCTGGGCGCCGTGCTCGACGGCGGTGATCAAACCGAGGTGACGAGAGGGCACGGACAGCACCGCATCGCGGGGGATCGCGCCGAGGACGGGAAGACCGACCTGCTCGCAGCTCTGCCGGAGGACCTCCTCGTGGCGCGGCGACCCGACCCGGTTCAGGATGACGCCGCCAATGCGCGTGCCGGTGTGGAACGTCGAAAAACCGTGTAGCAGAGCGGCAAGACTCTGACTATGACCGGTGGCGTCGACGACGAGCAGGACCGGTGCGTCGAGCAGGCCCGCGACGTGTGCGGTGGAACCGGTGGCGGGTCCGACAACGCCGGGTTCGATGCGACCGTCGAAGAGGCCCATCACACCCTCGACCACCGCGATATCCGTCCCGGAGCTACCGTGGCGGAACAGCGGTCCGATCCGATGTTCGCCGACCAGCACGGGGTCCAGGTTGCGGCCGGGGCGCCCGGCCGCCAGCCCGTGATACCCCGGGTCGATGAAATCGGGTCCGATCTTGAACGGGGCCACGCGGTGGCCGACGTCGCGCAGAGCACCGATCAAACCCGTTGCCACCGTGGTTTTTCCGCTGCCCGACGCCGGTGCGGCGATCACGACGGCCGGTGTGGTCACCACTCGATACCCTTCTGGCCCTTGCGTCCCGCGTCCATCGGGTGTTTGACCTTGGCCATCTCGCTGACCAGGTCCGCGGCCTCGATCAGCGCGGCGGGTGCGGCTCGCCCGGTGATCACCACATGCTGCGTTCCGGGTCGGCTCACGAGGGTGTCGACGACAGCGTCGACATCCAGCCAGCCCCAGTTCAGCGGATACGTGAACTCGTCGAGCACGTAGAAGTCATGACGCTCGGTGGCGAGCCTGCGGGCGATCTCCGCCCAGCCGTCGCCCGCCGCCGCGGCGTGGTCCTCGTCGCTGCCCGCCTTGCGTGACCATGACCAGCCCGCACCGAGTTTGTGCCATTCGACCGCACCACCGATGCCATGTTCGTCGTGGATGCGGCCGAGCTGGGCGAACACCGCCTCCTCACCGATCTTCCACTTGGCATTCTTGACGAATTGGAACACCGCGACGTCCAATCCCGCATTCCATGCGCGCAGCGCCATGCCGAACGCGGCCGTCGACTTGCCTTTTCCCGGTCCCGTGTGGACCGCCAGCACCGGCTGGTTGCGCCGTGACCTGGTGGTGCGGCCGTCGTCGGGCACCACGGCCGGACGTCCCTGTGGCATGGCGGTATCAGCTCCTCGTGCTCACGCCGCGTCCCGGACGGCCCGGGCCAAGGCCTCGGCACGCAGATATTCGAGCTGCACAGCGGGGGCCCGGAGATCGCCGGCCAGTGTTGCGGCCAGACCTAGCCGGATGTACGAAGTCTCGCAGTCCACGACCACCGACGCCACATTTTCACTGGCCAATGCCCGCGCCGCCGCGCCGCTGCGCCCGACCGGGTCGGGACCGCCGGTCGCGCGACCGTCGGTGAGCACGACGATGAGGGGCCGGCGCGCAGGGTCGCGGATTCGCTCGCGTCGGACCATATCCCTGGCGGCGAGCAAGCCTTCAGCCAGCGGCGTCTGGCCCCCGGTTTCGAACGTCGAAAGCCTGCGGTGGGCGATGTGCGCCGACGACGTCGGCGGTAGCAGCACCCGGGCATGGTCTTGCCGGAATGCGATGACTGCGAGTTTGTCGCGCCGCTGGTAGGCATCGCGCAGAAGGGACAACGTGGCGCCGCGCACAGCGGTGATCCGGTCCCGGGCCGCCATCGACCCCGAGGCGTCGACGACGAAGACGACCAGGTTGGCCTCGCGTCCGACCCGTACGGCACCGCGCAGATCTTCCGCGTGCGGACGCGGCGGGCCCACTGCACCGCGGCGAGTCGCCGCGGCGAGCACGGTGGCGAACAAGTGCACCCCGTGGCCGTCGCTGATGTCGTTGCACGAAGTCATGACCGCGCCCGAGCGATTTCGGCCGCGTGAGCGCCGACCGGGGTCGCCGTTCCCGACACCGGGAACGGTCAGCGCCCTGGTGCGGAACGTCGCGACAGGGGATCGGTCGGGTGGCGGCTGGCCGGTCCCCTGTCGCGCCGATGTGCCTGTCGGCCCGGCATTCGGGGGCGGCTCGGGCCGGCCGCCCGGTGGGGGGTCGAGGTCGGGATCGCCATCGGCCGGGTTGGCAGGATCGCCATCGGGCGGGTCGGCGCACTCGTTGAGTGCATCGTCGAGGCGTCGGGGGTCCAGTTCGGGCTCGTCGAAGGGGTCCCGGCGTCCTCTGTGCGGCAGCGCCAGCTCGGCGGCCGCCCTAATGTCTTCGGCGTCGACCTCACCGGCTCCGCGCCATGCTGCATGGGCGATGGCCGTTCGTGCCATCACGATGTCGGCGCGCAGACCGTCGACGTCGAACGCCGCGCACACCGACGCGATGCGGTCGAGATGCGCATCGGACAAGATCACCCTGTCGGCGAGGGACCGGGCCGCGGCAATCCGCTGTGCGATCGCGGTGTCGGCATCGGCGTAGGTCGCCGCGAACGTCTCGGGGTCGCTTTCGTAGGCCATGCGCCGGCGGACCACGCTCGCGCGGATGGCGGATTGCCGTGACGCGCGGACGTCGACCGTCAGCCCGAACCGGTCGAGTAGCTGGGGACGCAACTCGCCTTCCTCGGGATTCATGGTCCCGACCAGAGTGAACCGCGCCCGGTGCGAATGCGATACGCCGTCACGCTCGATGTGCACCCAGCCGGTCGCAGCCGCGTCGAGTAGGACGTCCACGAGGTGATCGGGAAGGAGATTGACTTCGTCGACGTAGAGCACGCCACCGTCGGCCCTGGCGAGCAACCCGGGGGAGAACGCATGCTCGCCGTCGCGCAGGACTCGGGCCAAGTCGACGGAGCCGATCACCCTGTCTTCGGTCGCCCCGACCGGCAACTCCACCAGTCGCCCCCCGTCGACCTGGCTGAGAATCCGCGACAGTCCGCGCACCGCAGTGGTTTTCGCGGTCCCCTTCTCTCCGCGGACGAGGACGCCGCCGATCTGCGGACGCACCGCGCACAGGATCAGCGCAAGCTGGAGTTGCTCGTTTCCGACGATCGCGCTGAACGGATAGCCGGCGTCGGATGTTGACGTCACGCCGGTGTGGTCGCGCCTCCAGGAGTCAATGGCCGTCAATGGCAGGGAAAGCCGAGTAGGTGGCGGGCGTCGTGGAGGAACTCGTGAACGTGGGTGTCGCCGCTGACCAGGGAAACGGCTCCTTGATCGACTCCGACGAAGTAGTACACCAGGAGGGCCAGGAAAACGGTGCCGGCCAGCCAGAATGCCGCTGGAATCGTCACGCCGATCGGGCGGGTGGCAACATTCGGGGAAACAGGGCTCATCTGTCGTCCTTTCCGGGGTATTCGCGCCCGCACGGAAACACGGGAATGCTCGACCGCAACATCTGACTCGCGCTCCCTTCCGGGAGCGCACACAGTGGCGCGCCCGTTCCGGCTTCCCACCGGATTGTTGCGGTACGAGCGCAGCGCTATTGTAGAACAGGTTCGCTGGCGATACCCTGGCCTTTCGATTGGCTTCGCTAGATTGTTGACTATCGGCGGACTGACGCCCAGCGACGATGCGGGCGTGGTAGGAGCGTGAGCGGCATGCTTTCGAAGGTGTTCGACGGGCGGGAGCCCAATCGGGTGCCTGTCGCCGCGATGCGAGCGCTGCACCAACGTTTCGTCACGGGCGAAGTGAATCCCGCCGAGTTGGACGGGGCGGCCATTCGCCCCGTCGTCGCCGACAGCTGGCGGCGGAGTCTGGCCAAGGGAGTGGATCCGGATTTCCCGGGTTCGGCGACACCGCATCTGATGCAGCTCGAGCAAGCACGCCTGGCGCATCCACTGGCAGCGGGACTGCCGGTGATCCGGCGGCTGCTCGTCAACGACGCCATCGACTCCGGTGTCGTCGTGGCGGTGACCGATGCCAGCGGCAGGTTGCTCTGGGTGGAAGGTGACACGAAGGCGTGCCGGCGCGCGGAGTCGATCAACTTCGTCCCGGGGGCCGATTGGAGTGAAAACGGAGCGGGCACCAATGCGCCGGGCACCGCGGTGGCGCTCGACCGTGAAGTTCAGATTCGCAGTTCGGAGCATTTTTCGCGGCCGGTGCAGCTGTGGAACTGTGCCGCGGTGCCCGTCCACGACCCCCACACGGGAGTGCTGTTGGGCGCCATCGATCTGACGGGCGGTTCGGCGGTGGCGCTGCCGCAGACGCTGGCGCTTGTGCGCGCCACGGCGGTCGCCGTCGAGAATCACCTGGCCCTGCAACGCGCCATCGAACCGGATGTCGAGGCCGGGAAACGATTCAGTGCCAAGCTCACGGTTCTGGGGCCGTCACGGCCCAAGTGGCAGTTCGTCGACGAGTTCGGCAGCATGCAGACCCTCACGCTATCGCCACGCCACGCCGACATCCTGGCTTTGCTGACCCGCCACCCCGAGGGCCTGAGTAGCGACCACCTCGCGATGCTTCTCGATGACAAGGACCTTGACGTCGTGACGGTGCGCGCCGAGATGTCCCGTTTGCGCAGGGTTATCCACCCCCGCTTCGTCGGGTCCCGGCCGTACCGCTTGCTGGAACCGGTGGCCAGCGATCTGAATCAGGTGTTTGGCGCGCTCGCCGCAGGCAATGCACAGGAAGCGCTGAACGCCTATACCGGTGCATTGCTCGCGCAGTCGATGGCCCCGGCCATCTGCCGACTTCGCATCGAACTCAGTGCAGGGGTTCGTGCGGCGGTAACCGCTGCACGGGACACGGGGATGCTGATGCGGTGGCTGCAGCTACCGGAGGGCTGTGACGATCATGAGGGGTGGAGGCTCCTCTACCAGCGCGCAGAATCGGGGTCTGCGATCCGCGCCCATGCCCGCGGCCATTTGATTGGTCTGGACTTCGAGCTGGGTTAGCCTGTCGCGGCGATACGAACACGGGGCGGTCGGTGATCAGCGTGGTCGGCTCGGCGTGCGTGGGATAAAGGCTGTGGAGCTCTCAAATACCAAGTGGCGCCAGGCTATACGAGGGCCACTAATAGCGCGGCCAGGCACAGTTCGACAGCGGCTCCGAGTACATCGCCGGTGACGCCGCCGAGCCTGCGGTAGGTGCGCCGCAGCAGTGTGAGCACCGCCGCGATCCCAACAGCCGCCGCAAGTGTGCCGCGCCAGGCCGGCATATCCGCCCAGGCGGCCGCCAAGGTCAAGAGTGCCGCCATGAAGAGCCACGTCACGACGGCCGCGGCACGCGGGACGCTCTGCGCGCAGTATGCGCCCAGTCCGCCCGGCCTGGCGGGGGGAATCCCGCGGCAACAGCAGATGGCCAATGACGCTCGGGAACCCACCACCGCCAGCCCGGCAAGTGCTGCGCCGAACGGCTCGGTGGCAAGCGCAGCCAGCGCGGCCGCTTGCACGCCAAGGACGACGAAAAGCGCGACGACGCCCGCAGGCCCCGCGCTTCCGCTGGCCATCACCTGGAGTGACCGTGGCGCATCGTACGAGGCCGTCAGGCCGTCGACGGTGTCGGAGAGTCCATCGACGTGTAGGCACCGGCTGCCGATGGCAAGTACCCCGACCGCGAGCAAACCGGTGATCGCCGTTGGCAGCTCCAGGGTGCGGCCGCCCAGCACGACGACTGACACGGCGACGCCCAGTGGTAGGACAGCCAGTGGAGCGATGAGCATCGCAACCCGGGCGACGTGTCGATCCACGCGCTGCGGCGGGCGGACAGGCACGGCTGTCAGCGTTCCGAGGGCCAGCCGCCAGCCGTCGCGTGCACTCACGCGTGCGTCGTGACATGGGTGGGTCGCAAAGCCGCGATCGGCCGAGCCGCTGAAGGCGCCAGTGCCATGCGGTCACATCCCCTAACACCGTCGAAGCAACACACTGACGAACTGTGGGAAATCGGTGAGCGAACCGTCGCAAGGGTGGTCGCGCGTGCAGCTTCGGACGACATTCAAGAAGTGGACCAGCGTGTCACCGTGATCCGGATTGCGGTGCGGGCTGCGACGGTACCCATCATGGCTCCTGGTCGCCTGCGCCGCAATGGAACCGGTATGGCGGGCCGAATCGGTCGAACGGCGTCGCCGACAGGTCGTCCGGGCTCGGCCGGCTTCGGCTAGCATCGCCGGCGTGCCGGTCGATGACGTGCGGGTGGTCGTTGTCGGCGTTGGGGCGAACGGCTGGCCGGGTCTGTCCGACGCCGCGCGTGCTGTTGTGCTGGCGGCCGAGGTGGTCATCGGTGCGCCGCGCCAGCTTGCGCTGCTGCCTCCGTCGCCGGCCCAGCGGCGTCAGGCATGGCCGTCTCCGCTGCGCGCCACGCTGCCCGTCGTGTTGGCGCAAAGCGCCGGCTTGCGGGTGGTCGCCCTGGCGTCGGGTGACCCCCTGGTCAGCGGTATCGGCACAACGCTGGTCGATGTCCTGGGGGCCGAATACGTGACGATCATCCCGCACGTTTCGTCGGTAGCGCTGGCCCGGGCACGATTGGGCTGGTCGGCGGAATCGACTGCAGTGGTCAGTGTTGTCGGACGTGACGCGCATGCCGTCCTGCGTGAGCTGGCGCCGCAACGGCGGGTCCTGGTGCTGTCGTCCGATGAGCATACGCCTGCGGAGTTGTCCGGACTGCTCGTCGAATGCGGTTATGGCTCCAGCCGCATGGTTGTGTTGGGTGACCTCGGCAGTGAATCCGAGACGCGGCTGGAGACAACTGCCGCGGCGTTCAGTGGCTCGGTATCGCGACTGAACGTCGTGGCATTGGAGTTGAGTGGCAGCTTAGCGGCCGGGTGGGCGACCGGCCTTCCCGACGAGATGTTCGAACACGATGGGCAACTGACCAAGAGAGATCTGCGCGCCGCAGCTTTGGCGCGCCTGATTCCCGCACCCGGACAACTGCTTTGGGATGTGGGCGCGGGCGCGGGCTCGGTCGGTATCGAGTGGATGCGGGCCCACCCGACGTGTCGGACCGTGGCCGTGGAGCAGAGCGGTGTGCGCGCCGCGCGGATCGGCCGTAACGCGCGCGCGCTAGGCGTTCCGGAGCTCCGGGTCGTCCATGGTGACGCACCCGACGCGTTGGTTGGTTTGCCTGCTCCTGATGCCGTATTCATCGGAGGTGGCGCGACCCGCGCCGGGGTGCTGGAAGCCTGTCTGAAGGAGTTGCGTCCCGGCGGTCGGCTTGTTGTACATGGAGTCACGCTGGAGACGGAAGGGTTGCTCGGCGACGCCTACCGGGCACATGGTGGCGAGCTCACCCGGATCCACGTCGAACACGCCGCGCCCGTCGGATCGTTCACGGGCTGGACCCCTGGCCGTGCCGTGACGCAGTGGGCCGTTACATCGCCGCACGCGGGGCCCGCCGATGCCGTCGAACCAGATCGCGAATCCGCGCCCCACACACCCGACGCCACGAGCATTTACCAACTGGGCGCGGCACATCGACCCTAGCCATTCGGCTAGGAGCCGGGCGACGTGCCGGTTTCGCCACCCGCCGGCCACTACGTTGGTGTGCGGCACTTTGGCGTGCACAAGGCGAAGGAGAACGCAGTTGGCCGATTTCGTCGCGGCAGTCGATCAGGGCACCACCTCTACGCGGGCGATGATCTTCGATCATTCCGGCCGTGAAGTGGGCCGTCACCAACTGGAGCACGCGCAGATCCTGCCGAGGGCAGGCTGGGTCGAGCACGACCCCGTGGAGATCTGGGAGCGCACCGTTTCCGCGCTGACGAGCGTGCTGAACCGGACGAACCTCGCGTCCACTGATATCGCTGCGCTGGGTATCACCAATCAGCGCGAGACGGCCCTCGTGTGGGATAAGCGGACCGGAAGGCCCTACTACAACGCCATCGTCTGGCAGGACACGCGTACCGATCGGATCGCCTCGGCGCTCGAACGCGAGGGCCACGGCGACACGATCCGCAGAAAAGCCGGTCTGCCTCCGGCGACGTATTTTTCGGGGGGCAAGGTGCAGTGGATCCTCGAGAACGTCGACGGGGTGCGCGAGGCCGCGGAACGTGGGGACGCGATATTCGGCACCTGTGACACCTGGGTGGTGTGGAATCTGACCGGCGGGCCCCGCGGCGGTGTACATGTCACCGACGTGACCAACGCCAGCCGCACGATGTTGATGGATCTGGAAACCCTCGACTGGGACGACGAGTTGCTGGCGCTGTTCGGGATTCCACGCCAGATGCTGCCCAGGATCACGCCGTCCTCGTCGCCTGAACCGTACGGGACGACGGTACCCTCAGGATCGATGACCTCCGAGATTCCCGTGACCGGGATTCTGGGTGATCAGCAGGCAGCGATGGTCGGGCAGGTGTGTCTGCGTGCCGGAGAAGCAAAGAATACTTACGGTACCGGCAATTTCCTGCTGCTCAATACCGGAAACAAGATCGTCCGCTCCGAGAACGGCCTCCTGACCACGGTGTGCTATCAGTTCGCCGACGCCAAACCCGTTTATGCACTTGAGGGTTCGATCGCGGTGACGGGATCGGCCGTCCAGTGGCTACGTGACCAGCTCGGCATCATCAGCGGAGCCGCGCAGAGCGAGTCGCTCGCGCGGCAGGTCGACGACAACGGCGGTGTGTACTTCGTACCGGCGTTCTCCGGGTTGTTCGCCCCGTACTGGCGATCCGACGCCCGCGGCGCCATCGTGGGTCTATCGCGGTTCAACACCAATGCGCATCTGGCGCGGGCGACGCTCGAATCGATCTGTTATCAGAGTCGCGATGTCATGGACGCGATGGAGGCCGACTCCGGGGTACATCTGGAGGTGCTCAAGGTCGACGGGGGGATCACGGCGAATGAGTTGTGTATGCAGATCCAGTCCGATGTCCTAGGAGTCGACGTCGTGAGACCCGTTGTGGCGGAGACGACGGCGCTCGGCGCCGCCTATGCGGCGGGCCTGGCTACGGGGTTCTGGAAGGATCCCGACGAGTTGCGGGCAAACTGGCAGGAAGACAAGCGGTGGACACCGCAGTGGAGCGACTCTCAGCGCACCACCGGCTACGCCGACTGGCGCAAGGCCGTCGAACGCACGCTGAACTGGGTGGACGTGTCCTAGCTGATCGGCTGGTGGACGTGCACGATGACCGTCGGATTGGTCTGCGCGATCCCGCAGGAGCTGGCGCACCTCCGGAACCGGCTGGACGCCGCGCGCGTTGTCGACATCGCACACGCTCAGTTCGCTGAAGGTGAACTGGATGGTCACCGCGTGGTGCTGGTCGGTTCGGGCATGGGCAAGATCAACGCGGCAATGGTGATCACTGTCCTTGCTGACCGGTTCGGGTGTCGTGCGATGGTGTTCTCCGGTGTCGCAGGCGGAGTCGATCCGGCTCTCGCGATCGGTGACGTGGTCATCGCGGACCGCATCGTGCAGTGTGATGTCGGGATGATCGAAGACGAGCGGTTGACGGTATGCCAGCCCGGCTATGCGCAGTTCGTCGAACACGGCGAACACCACCTCGGCCATCCGGTCGACTCCGGTCTGCTGAGTCGCGTGCAGCGGCGCTTGTACGGATTTCAGCTACCCGCCCTGCCTCGAGCGGCGGGTGGGCAGGACCGGCCGCCGACGGTCACCTACGGCACCGTGCTCACCGGCGATCAATACCTGCACTGCGACGCGACGAGGCAGCGTCTGTTCAGTGAATTCGGTGGCGTCGCAATCGAGATGGAGGGCGGGGCAGTGGCTCAGGCGAGCGAGAGCTTCGGAGTGCCGTGGCTGGTCGTTCGCGCACTGTCCGATCTCGCCGGCCGGGATGCACTTCGTGACTTCGCCGCATTCGCCGACGGCGTCGCCGCGATATCCGCGACGATCGTCCGCCGCATCCTGCCGGTTGTCTAGGGCCGCTCGTGTCCGAATCTGCCCGTCCGACCGCTGATCTTCGATTCCACGGTGATCAGGCGGTCATGCCCGGCATGCTCGACTTCGCGGTGAATGTGCGCGCCTCCGCGCCACCGCGTTGGCTGCAGGACCGGTTGTCCCGCCGCATCCCCGATCTGTCCCGCTACCCCACGCGCGACGACGACTGCCGCGCGTCGGAGGCCGTCGCGCGCCGGCATGGCCGTGCGGCCGACGAGGTCCTCCTGCTGTCTGGCGCCGCCGAAGGGTTCGCGCTTCTGCCGAACCTCCTACCCGAGAGTGTGGCGTTGATCGCCCCGTCCTTCACCGAACCCGCGGCCGTTCTGAGCGCAGCCCGGATCCCGTATCGGCATGTGGTGCTTCCCGCGCCGTTCCGCCTCGCCGACGCCGCAGTCCCCGACGACGCCGACTTGGTGGTGCTCGGTAACCCGACCAATCCGACGGCGGTCCTGCATCCGCGCGAGCAGATCCTCGGCCTGCGGAGGAAGGGCCGAATCATCGTGGTGGATGAGGCTTTTGCCGATGCCGTTCCAGGTGAGCCGGATTCGCTGGCAGGCGAGCCGTTCGACGACGTGATCGTCCTGCGCAGTCTGACGAAGACCTGGGCACTGGCGGGATTGCGGGTCGGCTATGCGTTGGGCGCTAAGCACCTGCTGGCCAGGCTCACCACGCGGCGGCCGCACTGGCCGGTGGGTACCCTCCAGATGGAGGCGGTCGCGCAATGCTGCGCACCTCGAGCGATCGCCGAATCGGAGGACGCCGCGCGGCGACTGGCCGGAATCCGCGTCGAGATGGTCGCAGGTCTGCGTTCGGCCGGATTCGCGGTCGTCGACGGGGTTGCGCCGTTCGTACTCTTCGCGGTTTCCGACGCCGAACGGATGATCCGACATCTCGCTGCTCGCGGCATTGCCATTAGGCGCTGTGACACGTTTGTCGGGCTGGACGGCGACTACCTGCGAGCGGCTGTTCGACCCGAGTGGCCGACGCTGCTCGACGCCTTATCGGACAGCGCCGGCTGAAACCCTACAGCGCCGCGACGCCCGCCTCGGCGACGGCGATGTCCTGCTCCACGCTACCTGCGCTGACGCCAATCGCCCCGATCACGGTGTCGCCGTCTTTGAGGAGCAGTCCGCCGCCGAAAATCACCATGCCCCCCGACAACTGCTCGAGTCCGTAGAGTTCGGCTCCCGGCTGGCACAAGCCCATGAGCGCCCCGGTCGGTGCGTTCATCATCACCGATGTGCGGGCCTTCTTGGTCGAGATGTCGATGCTGGCTTTGATGGCGCCGTCCATCCTGGCGAATGCCACCAGATGCCCGCCATCGTCGACGACTGCGATGTTCATCGGCTGCCCGATCTCGACAGCCTTCACGGTCGCCGCATCGACCACAGCCTGGGCCTTGGACAGGGACAAGGTAGTCATTGGAGACCTTTCGAACAGGTTTGCCTGCAATGGATCTCGCCGCGTCCGGCGCGATGGTCTGATGCTAGTGCGCGGATCGGTGAGCGGCTTGAGTATTGCCCACGTGTGGACGAAGGACGCAAGAGCCTATCCGAAAGCTCAGTCGCCGGTTCAGTAACTGGTTGGGACATCACCCAAAGGTGCGATCCCGGCTTCCGTTCGCCCAACACTGAGTGCTGGCGCTTGCGCGCACGCCGCCTCAATCGTCAGGAAGGTGACAACCTGTGTCGAATTTCGACATCTTTGTCTGGGAGTTCTTGGGTACCGCGATTCTGTGCCTGATCGGCAACGGGTCTGTGGCCGCAGTCGTTCTCAAGAACTCGTACTCCCACGGGGGTGGTGGTGACTGGCTCATCATCGTGATCGGCTGGGGCTTCGGTGTGTTCGCCGGTGCCAGTGTGGCCAGCCCGTCGGGAGCACACATCAACCCAATCGTCACGCTCGCGGTCGCGATATCCGGTGGCGTACCGTGGGCCACGGTGCCGGTGTATTGGGCCGGACAGTTTCTCGGTGCGTTCGTGGGGGCCGTCGCCGCCTGGGCCGTATTCAAACTCCAGTACGACAACAACGAGGACAACAGCGGCACCCGCGGGATCTTCTGCACCGCTCCGGCCATTCGCAAGATTCCGTGGAATCTCGTGACCGAAGCGATCGCCACTTTTGTGTTGATCTTCTGGATCCTCACCAATCCGTCGGTGAACGAACCGCTCGGCTACGCTGCCGTCGCGTTCGTCGTCATGGCGATCGGATTCGCGCTCGGTGGTCCGACGGGTTACGCGATCAATCCCGCGCGTGACCTGGGTCCGAGAATCGCGTACGCGATCCTGCCCATCCGCGGCAAGGCGAACGCCGACTGGAGCTACTCCTGGGTACCCATCGTCGGGCCGATCATCGGGTCGGTAGCTGCCGCGTATCTGGCCTTGGCGCTAACATGATGGCTGTGACTGCAGAGAGAATCTGTGGTGCACGGTCCCGAATTGTAATTCTGAAACAGGGACGGTAGCGCGTGGCGGTACATCTGACCCGGATCTACACCAGAACCGGAGACGCGGGTACGACTGCGCTCGGGGATATGTCACGGGTGCCCAAGTCCGACGTCCGAGTCGGCGGATATGCCGACTGTGATGAGACCAACGCCGTGATTGGTGTCGTGCTCGCCTGCGGCGGCGTCGGTGAACGCACTGCGGAAGTACTGCGCACAATTCAGAACGACCTGTTCGACCTGGGCGCCGACCTGTGCACCCCGATCGTCGAGAATCCGCAATACGAGCCGCTGCGGGTCACGGAAGGTCAAGTGACACAGCTGGAGTCGTGGTGCGACGAGTTCAACGCAGAGCTGGCCAAATTGGACAGTTTCATTCTGCCGGGAGGCACACCCGCGGCGGCGTACCTGCATCAAGCGCGAACCGTAGCCCGGCGGGCGGAACGTAGTGCATGGATTCTTGCAGAACGAGCGCCGGTCAATGATTGCGCATTGCGATACTTGAACCGTCTTTCTGACCTGCTGTTCATTTTGGCGCGGCGGGAGAACCCGGGCGGTGATGTGCTGTGGCGTCCCGGCGGGGATCAGACGAAGAATGTGGAAAAGGGCACGACACCTGGAGGAGAACCATGAGCGTTCGCACGGCAAGCGCCGATTGGCAGGGCGGCCTGGTAACCGGATCGGGGACCATCGCGCTTACGTCCTCCGGAGAGGGCACATTCGACTACTCGCTGGCGACGCGCGCCGCCGATCAGGCCAAGACAACCTCGCCCGAGGAACTCCTGGCCGCCGCCTATGCGTCTTGTTACGCGATGCAGCTGTCCGCCCTGCTGGACCCTGGCCCTGATGAGACCCCGGTGTTGCACGTCGAGGCAGTGGTTACCCAGGGGGGACCCGAGGTCGATTTCGGCATCGTCAGTATCGGCTTGTCCGTCCGTGCCCGCGATCTCGATTCATCCGACGAAGCGTTCATTGAACTGGCCAAAACCGCGTCGTCGATGTGCCCGATCGGACGGGCGTTGTCCACCGTGCCAGTCACGGTGGATGCCGCGCTCGATCGCTAGTCCGTGCTCAGCGTGGTCTGGCGATCGCGCGCATCCGGTCGAGCTTCATCGGTATCACGACACCATTGGGCACTGAGGTACCCTCCGTCCACGGGCTGGTCGTGTTGCGATCGGCGAGAATGTCGAGCATGGCGCACACGATGTCGCCGTGGGTGACGACGGCGGTCGCCCCGGTCATGGCGGCGATGTCGGTCAGCGCGGCGACCACCCGCGCCGTGGGATCCTCCAGCCGCTCGGGTACGTGCCGACTGATTGAGGTCGGCCCGTACCCACTGGCCCAGCCCCGCTCACGCAGCCTCGCATCGATGAGCACGTCCACGTCGAGTATGCCGGCGATTGCCGCTGCCGTCTGCTTTGCCCGTACCGCGTCGGAACTGATGACACGTCGAATACTGTTGTTCTGCAGGGCATATCCGGCTGCATGCGCCTGAGCGATACCCCGGGCGGTCAGCGGCGGATGTGCGATCTGCCGTTGCATCCGGCCCGTCGCATTCCATGTCGATTCACCGTGTCGTACCACCCAAAGCACCCGGCCGGGCAGTGGACGGAGCACGCCGGCGAGGTCCATCAGATCTGCAGTGTCTGGGCGTGGCGAAGGTTGGACAGGGTCGGTGCGAACGCCGCCACCGCCCCGATCACGGTGATCGCCGGCGGTCCGATCGCGGCGTCAACTGCGACCTTCGCGATGGTGCCGAGGGTGCCACGAGCCTCGGTCTGGCTCGAGAGGCTGCCGTCGGCGATGACCGCCGCAGGGGTTTCGACGTCCATACCGGCGTCGATGAGCGCGCCGGCAATGGCACCGAGGTTGGCTACCGCCATCATCAGGATGATCGTGGTGTTCACCTTCGCCAACGCGGCGTAGTCCACCGTCGACTCGGGGTGACCCGGTGGCACATGACCGGAGACCACCGTGAAGCCCTGGGTCAGTCCCCGGTGGGTCACCGGTATGAGAGCGGCGGCCGGTACGGCGATCGCGGAGCTGACTCCTGGTATCACCTCGACGGACACGCCGGCCTGCACACAGCAGTCCACTTCCTCGCCGCCGCGCCCGAATACGAAGCCGTCTCCGCCCTTGAGTCGCACCACTGTGCGGCCCGCTAGGGCATGGGTGACGAGCAGGGCGTTGATGTCGCGTTGCTCGGTGCGGCGGCCGCCGGGTACCTTGGACACGTCGATGACCTTGGCGTGTGGCGCCAGCCTGCCGATGGCCGCCACCGGCGCCAGCCGATCGGTGACGATGACGTCGGCGTTGGTGATCGCGGACTGGCCCGCGACGGTGAGCAGACCGGGGTCACCGGGCCCGCCGCCGACGATGATCACCCGCCCGTGTCGGTGCTGGCCGTTCGTCGCAGGTGCCGACGAATCGCCTGACACGCAGAGGGTCTCCTGCCGGGCGGCCTCGCGGGTGACAAAGGCGTCGTGATCAGGCCTTCCCGTGAACGCGAAAACCAATGCGGCCGTATCGATATCAGTCGGCATGAAGTCACGGCGCTGGAGTGTGATCAGGCCACGGGCGGCGAGGTCGGATACGTACGCTGTCGGCTGCGCCGCCACCACGGTGACCGAGGCGCCCGCGTCGACCAGCGTGGCGATGGTGGTGAGGGCGCGCATGGTCGAACCGACAACTGTGATGGCGTGGCCCCGCACGGGCAGATCCACCGACAAGGTCGATTCCGCGTGTGATGCTGGCGCCGCGGGCAGCAGCGAACGATCAGCGGTCATCCATGGCTCCCTCTAGCGCGAGATCGTCCGCGGGTCTGCGGTCATGATTGCCGAAATATTCGTAGTGCACGACGTCGGCCAGTGGTATGGGCTGTCGCCACCCATGTCGCTCCAGGTCCGGTGTGCGCTGGTGCACGGACACCGGACCGACACACAACCAAGCGACCGGCCGGATCTCGGCCGGCATATCGAGTAGTCCCTGCAGAAACGTCTGCCGGAAGAACGACACCCAGCCGACGCCGAGGCCTTCCGCAGTGGCCGAGAGCCAGAGGTTCTGGATGGCAAGGCACACCGAGTACAACCCGGCATCGGGGTTCGTGTGTCTGCCCAGCACGGCAGGCCCGGCGCGCAACGGGTCGTATGTGACAACGATGCTCAGAGAGGATTCGAGGATGCCCTCGATCTTGATCCGGTCGAAGGTGCGGGCCCGGTCGGCGGGAAGGCTGTCGTGGAAGCGCTGCCGCTCGCTCATCACGTGTGCGTGGAACGTGTCCTTGATCATCCGATCCGTGATGATGACGAAGTCCCACGGCTGGCTCATGCCGACGCTCGGCGCGCTGTGTGCTGCTTGGAGCACACGGTTCAGGACCGCTGGCGGAATGGGTGCCCCGGTGAACTCCGCCCGCACGTCGCGCCGTCGCCGAATGACGTCGTACAAGGCGGCCGCGGTCGTCGCCGAGCCTTCACAACTATGTTTGCCAATTAGCGTCGGTACGTCATCGCGCATCATCGGCTCCTCACGATTCGACCACCCAAGGCGGCCGATATCAGGGCAGCGCGTTTGTGCACTCCGAACTTGACCATGATGTTGTGCAGGTGGAATTTCACGGTGGCTTCGGAGACGAAAAGCCGTGCGGCGATGGTGCGATTGTCAAGCCCCTCAGTCAGCAGGTGCAGGACATCCTGCTCCCGGCGGGTGAGGTGGCGGAGCCCCTCGACTTCGACACCTGCCGTGGGTGTCCGCAACTCGGCGATCACCGCATCGGCGGTATGAGCATCAAGAGCTGTTTGCCCGGACATGACTCGCTGGAAGGCTCTGATCAGTTCGGTGGACGGTGAACGTCGATCCACCAAGGCATCGGCCCCGGCGCGCAGATGGTCGATCGCAGTGGCCCGGCGGTCCGCGGTGTCCATCACCACGACAACCTTGGGCACCGGTTTCAGGTCCAGCAGCAACTGAGCCAGCGTCAGGTTCTGATCGGCGCCGAACACGAGAAGATCCGGGCGCAGGGTGCGCAGCCGGCCGACCAGTTCGGGGTTGTACCGGAGGTCGCCGACGAGATGGACGCCTTCGATGCGGGAGACGACGTGGATTAATCCGTGACGCAGCAATTCGTCATTGGCAACAAGCACGGTGCGAAGGCGCGGTTCATCGAAAGGCCTTCGTGTATCAGGGATTTGGCGTCGCATACCCGGCTCTGTCTGGTGCCGCAGCGCGTGAGTTGGTGCATACCCCGTTCGTGACAAACCCATGGTTGACTCCGTCCTAGCGGTGAGCGGGCGAATGGTAGCGCCGTCGCAGTTGCACAAACGTTGCAATGTGAGGAACTCACTCGCCGAGCTGCCGACGTGAGCCGGGTGACGACGCGAGGACGCAGTCGCCACAGAGCCCCGATCCGGGCAGCTGATAGAACAGACAGCAACTGTTGCGGGTGAACGCGCCGCGAGTGAAGTCTCCGGTGTCGGCGAAGCGCTCGGTGTCGAGCAACGCCCGGACGAGACTGCGGCCGGTGCGCTCCAGATGCGGATGGCTGAGCGCAAGCACCGTCACCGCGCCGTTGGCTGCCGACACCACATTTCCCCAACTCACGCGCGGAGATAGCGACGCGGTGGTGCGCAAAATCTCATTCAAGGATCCGAACAACGCCGGCGCAATCCTCATCGCGATGATCCTGGCGGCGTCGGCGGGACCGGGTGTTTTCGCCCAGTCCAGACCGGTCATGGCGAATATCGGCGAATGGTTTTCGCGACGCCACACAACGGAGTCGGGCGCGAGGAGGGGTACCACGCCGAATAGCGTTGCAGACCCGACAATGGGCGACAATAGGCGCGCGGCGACGCCGAGTTGAAAAGACGATGCCGCCAATCTGGCCGGAATTCTCTCCGGGCTGGCGCCGGTCGAGCCGGCAATGGCTGAGCGCACCTCGTCCACGAACTGTGACATCACGGTCGGGTCGATCAGCTGCGAGTAGGTGTGCCAGCCGCGCGAGTCGGCTCGGCGTATCGCGAAGTAGTCTCCGAGCTCCGCCGTCGCGGCCAGGATCCGGCCGGTGTCCAGACCGGCGATGGTCGGCAGCGGCCGATCCGAAGCGGTGCTCATGACTGGCGACGGTAGCCGTGACGGCTGGCTGATTCGGTGCGCCTCACCCGAACGTGTGGGTCCTTTCCTGGCCGGACGGCTAGGCTTCGCCCCCGGCTACCGGCCGCCCGTAACGCTCCGACCGGCGATCGCACGCGCCGGTCTGACTACCCGAATGAGCAGGTAGATCGGGCCAGGTTGACCAGTCAGGGGTGTCGCGGCCCCGGGTCCGAACCGCGTTACCTGGCGTTTTGCGCATGTCAACACTGCAACCTCACTGCAACGTGACACGGACCACAATGGGTTTCGCGAGGCGCAACACGTCACGTGTAAAGGACCACCCGGGTGGCATCGCCGCCCCCGTTCCCCTGGAGCAAGTGCATGACGGTACCGAATCTCGATCCAGCGGTGGACTACCCGCTGAGCGTGCATCGCAAGGATCTGCTGTTCACCCCGACCGGCAAGCCGATCGATGCCATCACCATGGAGGCCGTCGTCGCCGGCGACGTCCAGGCCGCGGATCTGCGGATCTCGCCCGAGACTCTGCGCCTGCAGGCGCAGATTGCCGAGAAAGTCGGCAGAATCCAATTGGGTGCGAATTTGCGTCGCGCTGCCGAAATGACCGCACTGTCCGATGAGCGTGTGCTCGAGATATACAACGCGTTGCGTCCGAATGCATCCACCAAAGCCGAGCTGGAATCGATCGCCGACGAATTGGCATCACAGTTCGGCGCGGAGTATTTGTCTGAATTGGTTCGCGAGGCGGCCGACGTTTACGAACGCCGCGACATCCTGGCGACGAGCGAATAGGAGAACGTGGATGACGGCATCAGCAGTTCCGCACCAGCCCGCGGTCGACGGGAACGGCGTGAGGCATTCCCACCGGACCATGCTTCTGGAGAACCGCCCGGTGAATCTCGACGGATTCGTCGAGGAGTGGCCGGAGGTGGGCATGGTCGCGATGGACAGCGACTTCGACCCGAAGCCCAGCGTGCGGGTGGCGAACGGTCTCATCGTCGAGATGGACGGCACCGCGCGCGCCGATTTCGACTTCATCGATCAGTTCATTGCCGACAAGGCGATCGATGTCGAGACCACCGAGGCGTCGATGGCGATCCCCGCCGACGAGATCGCCCGGAAGTTGGTTGATCCCAGCGTGACTCGCTCGGAGGTCATCGCCATCACCAAGGGTCTGACGCCCGCGAAGCTGTTGGCCGTTGCCAAGACGTTGAACATCGTCGAGATCATGATGGCGATGCAGAAGATGCGCGCCCGGCGTACCCCGGCCAATCAGGGGCACTGCACCAGCGCTCGGGATAATCCGATTCAGGTGGTGTGCGATGCCGCCGAGGCGTCGATTCGCGGATTCTCGGAGGTGGAGACCACGCTGGGCGTCGTGCGGTACGCGCCTCTTGTCGCGATGGCACAACAGATCGGCAGCCAGGTCGGCACGGGCGGTCCGTTGACCCAGTGCGCGCTGGAGGAGGCAACCGAACTCGACCTCGGCATGCGTGGCATCACCGGGTATGCGGAGACCATCTCCGTCTACGGCACCGAGCCCGTGTTCGTCGACGGTGACGACACTCCATGGTCGAAGGCGTTCCTGGCGGCGGCCTACGCCTCACGCGGCATCAAGATGCGGTTCACATCGGGCACCGGTTCTGAGGTCCAGATGGGTAATGCGCAGGGGAAGTCCATGCTGTACTTGGAGATTCGTTGCATCCTCGTGGCAAAGGGCGCCGGCGTGCAGGGTCTGCAGAACGGATCGATCTCCTGTATCGGCGTGCCGGGAGCCGTGCCCGCGGGAATCCGGGCCGTGGCGGCGGAGAACCTGATCGCCTCGGCGGTCGACCTTGAATGCGCCTCGGGCAACGACCAGTCGTTCTCGCATTCGGCGATGCGGCGGACGGCTCGGCTGATGCCCCAAATGATGCCTGGCACAGACTTGGTGTGTTCGGGTTACTCGACAATGCCGAACTACGACAACATGTTCGCTGGCTCGAACGTCGACAGCGATGATTACGACGATTTCAACACCATCCAGCGCGACCTCCAGATCGACGCCGGCTTGCGACACGTCAAGGAGTCCGACATTCTGGCGGTCCGCACCCGGGCCGGCAAGGCGCTGCAGGCGGTGTTCGCCCATCTCGACCTGCCGCCGATCACCGACGAAGAGGTCGACGCCGCGGTGTACGCCAACGGCAGCCGGGAACTGCTGCCACGCGACGTGCTTGAGGACCTCAAGGGTGCACAGAGTGTCATGGACCGCGGCATCACCGGTTTGGACTTGGTGAAAGCGCTTGAGGCAACCGGCTTCTCCGATGTCGCGGAGAACCTGCTCGCGGTGCTGCGCCAGCGTGTCTCCGGCGACCTGTTGCAGACGTCTGCGATTCTCACCCGGGAACTTTTACCGCGGTCGGCGATCAACGATGCCAACGACTACCACGGCCCCGCCACCGGCTATCGCCCCTCCGGGGCCCGCTGGGAGGAGCTGAAGAAGCTGCGTCACGTGACGAGCGCGTCGAATCCCGAGATGGAGGTGGAATGACCATGACGACCACGGTCAACGAGCAGCGGGTGCTCTCGTTCAAGGAGATCGGCACGGCAGAGCGCGGCAAGCGCAGCGACGAAGTGGTACTCGCAGTTTCGCCGGCGTTCGCCGACTACTTCACGCAGACCATCGTCAACATTCCGCACACCGAGGTGGTTCGCCAGATCCTGGCGGGTATCGAGGAACAGGAAGTGTCGGCCCGGTGTATCCGGGTGACGCACAGCGCCGATCTGGCGCTGCTCGCGCATACGGCGGCCAAGTTGTCGGGTTCAGGGATCGGCATCGGCATCCTGTCTCGGGGCACCTGCATGATCCACCAACGCGATCTGCCGCGGTTGTCGAGCCTGGAGCTGTTTCCGCAATGCCCGTTGCTGACGCTGGAAACCTATCGCAACATCGGTTCGAACGCCGCCCAGTACGCCAAAGGTGAGTCACCCGAACCTGTTCCGACGCTGAACGATCAGATGGCCCGGCCGCGTTGGCAGGCGAAGGCAGCACTACTGCACCTGAAGGAGACCGAGCAGGTGCGCAAGGGAACCAAGCCGGTCGAGGTGGCGGCTGAGTTCTCGGCAGCTCCGGTCGCATAGGGATCGGACCGAGACGAGAGGATGCGGTCTGACTCGGTGAGAATCGCGGTAGTTGGTGTCGATATCGGGAACTCGACCACAGAGGCGAGTGTCGCCCGAATCGCTTCGGATGGATCGGTGGAGTACGTCGGCGTGGCGTTGACGCGCACGACCGGAATCAAGGGCACCGTTAAGAACGTCGACGGTGTCGTCACGGCGGTGTCGCGGGCAGTGGACGACGCCGGCATCGCACTTGCCGACTTGGAAGTGATACTCCTCAACGAAGCGACACCGGTCATCAGCGGGTTGGCGATGGAGACCATCACCGAGACCATCATCACCGAATCCACGATGATCGGGCACGATCCCCGAACGCCCGGCGGGCGGGGACTCGGAGTCGGCACCATAGTCGACTTCGAGTCCCTGCTCGACCTCGACTCGGGCCAGCCGGTGATCCCGCTCGTGCCGAAGGGAGTCGACTTCGACGTCACCGCCCACCACATCAACATGGCGGTCGAACGCGGGCTCAAGGTCGTCGCTGCCATTCTCGGCAACGACGACGCAGTACTGGTCGCCAACCGTCTCGCGGTACCGATTCCGATCATCGACGAGGTCTCGCGGGTGGACGCGGTACCGAAGGGCATGCTTGCCGCGGTGGAGGTTGCGGGTCCCGGCCAGTCGATTCGGACATTGTCGAATGCGTACGGCCTTGCAACCATTTTCAGTCTGGACCCCGACCAGACCAGGGTCGTGTCTCCGGTGGCGCGCGCGCTGACGGGAAATCGGTCCGCCGTGGTCGTTCGGACACCGTCCGGCGATGTGGAGGACCGCACCATTCCGGCGGGATCCCTGGAGTTGATCGGTGTCAAGAGGCGTGGCGTCATCGATGTCTCGCGCGGCGCTTCGGAGATCATGGCCGAGGTCGAGCGAGTCAGTCCACTGATCGACGTCTTGGGTGAATCGGGCACCAATACCGGTGGCATGATCTCGAACGTTCGGCAAAGCATGGCGGACCTGTCCAAACATGCGCTGTCTGATGTGCACATCCAGGATCTCCTGGCCATCGACACCCTCGTTCCCCAAGAGGTCCGGGGCGGGGTCGCAGGCGAGGTCGCCCTGGAGAACGCGGTCGCCCTCGCTGCGATGGTGCGTACCAAGGAGAGCGGCATGCAGGCCGTCGCCGACGCAGTCGCCGAGCGACTCAAAGAGGCCGGTGCCGAACGAATCACCGCCGTCGTCGGCGGTGTCGAGGCCGAGATGGCCGTGCTCGGTGCGCTGACCACACCGGGGACCGACAAGCCACTCGTGGTACTCGACCTCGGAGGCGGTTCGACCGATGCCGCCGTCATCCGAACCGATGACCACACAGAGGCCACCCATCTGGCCGGGGCCGGTGACCTCGTCACCAAGTTGATCGACGCCGAACTGGGACTGGACAACCTGGAACTCGCCGAGGAGATCAAGCGCTGCCCGCTGGGAAAGGCGGAGAGCTTCTTTCACATCCGGCTGGAGAACGGCACCGTGCAGTTCTTCGAAAAACCCCTTCCTCCAACAGCATTCGCACGTGTGGTGACCCTGTCGGAGTACACGTTCAACCCCATACCGACACGGCACTCCCTGGAGAAGATCCGGGATGTTCGACGCACGGCGAAATCACGGGTATTCGTCGTCAACGCGCTGCGTTCGCTGCGCAGCATCGCCCCCGGCGGTGATCTGCGCCAGATCGGGTTCGTCGTCTTGCTCGGTGGCTGCGCGCTGGACTTCGAGATTCCAGAACTTATCGCCGACGCCGTCGCACCGTTCGGGATCGTATGTGGAACAGGTAATGTCCGCGGCACCGAAGGGCCGCGCAACGCGGTGGCGTCCGGGCTGGTGGCGTCTTATGCGGCAACGCTGAGAGCTGCGGATCAACGACGGACGGCCGTTCGTGTCTGAATGCGCGCGCACGCCGTCGTGGCGTGAAGGTGGTCAGCCCGAAAAGCCTGCGATCCTCGTGATCAGCTACACGGGCGCGCCCATCGAGGGGGAGGTACTGGCCGGCATCGAGGAAGAGGGCGTTCCGTTTGTGTTCGAGCGAACCAGCGACCTTCGGGATGCCGGGATCCTGGCCCGCTTGGCTGCCGACCGCTCGTCGCTGGACGTGGGCGTCGGAATCGACGCGGAAGGTCGGGTGTGCATTCTGCACGAGAAGCTGCCGGAGCCGTTACCCGGGCTCACGACCCCCCGGAACGCGACCCGGCGGCAGGCCCGCGACGCCGGGCACAACGCGGCGCGCGTCGTAGTGGGCATCCCGCTGCTGACGCACGAGCGCTGACGATGACGTGCAGCCAACAGTGGACCCAACAGATGCGGGCCGAAACCGTCCGGGTTCTGGATGGCCTGAACGATAAGACGAAGGCCCAGCAGGCGTTTCTCAACAGCTGTTCGGACGCGATCTGGATCAGCGACGACGAGCGCAAAGAAATCCGTTGGCTGCTGGCGGCACTCATCGACCACCGTCGACGGGTCCGGATCACCGTGCGATTGTGGCGTACCCTTGGGCCCGAGGAATCGGTGGACCGTGCGCTCGCTGCCGAGACATCCGATCTGCTGGACGAGCATCGCCACTTCGGGCCTTTCATCGCGCAATGGCGCGCGGTCGTCACCGCACGTACGCGTGTTGAACGCCGGGAGTTCTGGCGGTCCATGATGGAAATCGCCGAACTCAACTTGGTCGACGATCACCCGACGGAGCAGATCGAGGCTCCGTCGCGATGACCGTCTACTTCATCGGCGCGGGTCCCGGTGCCCCGGATCTGATCACCCTGCGCGGCGCCGAGATGCTGTCGCGCTGCCGCACCTGTCTGTTCGCCGGGTCGCTGGTGCCGCGCGAACTGTTGTCGCGTTGTCCGGACGACGCAGTGCTCATCGATACCGCACGATTGCCGCTGGCCGAGATCATCGGCCACATCGAGCGGGCCCACGCGAGCGGCCACGACGTCGCGCGCCTGCATTCCGGGGATCTGTCGCTGTATTCGGCGCTGGCAGAACAAACGCGGGAACTCGATGCGCGGGGGATCGACTACCAGCTGATCCCTGGTGTTCCGTCGTTCGCGGCGGCCGCGGCGGCGCTGGGGCGGGAGTTGACCGTGCCCGGTGTGGGACAGAGCCTGCTGATCACCAGGGTGTCGACACTGTCGACCGACATGCCACCCGGCGAGGATCTGGGCAGTCTGGCGCGCATCGGGGTCACCCTGGCACTGCACCTGGCCGCGCACCGGGCCGAGGAGCTGACCGAGCAGTTACTGCCGCACTACGGGGCGCACTGTCCGGTCGCCGTCGTGGCGTTCGCCAGCCGCGCCAACGAGCAGGTCGTCCGCTGTGAGCTCGCCGAACTCGCCGACCGGCTGGACGAAGCCGGAATCGTCCGCACGGCGGTCATATTCGTCGGGCCGGCCCTTGCGGCTACAGATTTCAGCGACAGCTACCTGTACTCGCGATCACGGATGCTCAAGCTGCAGGCCGGGAATTGAAGCCAGTGCTGATCCTCGGCGGCACTGCCGAGGCCAGAGAGCTGGCATCCCGGCTGGTCGCCATGGGCCAGGTATCCGTCACCTCGTTGGCCGGTCGGGTCGCGGAGCCGGCCTTACCGCAGGGTCGCGTCGTGATCGGAGGGTTTGGCGGCGCCGAGGGGCTGCGAGAATGGTTGGTCGGCCATCGGTGTCGTGCGGTGATCGACGCCACGCACCCGTTTGCCGCGCGCATCTCGGAGAACGCGGTTCGCGCCGCGGCCGCCGCGCAGGTGCCGTTGCTGCGGTTGCAACGACCGGAGTGGGTAGCCGGGCCGGGGGATCGATGGGTGCCGGTGGACGGTATCGCAGGGGCGGCAGCGGCGGTCGCTGCGCGCGGTGGACGGGTGTTCCTGACCACCGGGCGTCAGGATGTCGGCGCATTCGCCCCAATCACCCATGCGTGGTTTCTGGTGCGCGTCGTCGACCCGCCAGAAGCCCAGCTTCCGCCGCAGCACCTGCTGTTGCGCAGCCGGGGACCCTATCTGCTCGCCGGTGAGCGAACGCTGCTGCGGCAACACCGAATCGACCTACTGGTGACGAAGAACAGCGGTGGCGAGCACACTAGACCCAAGTTGGTCGCAGCGGCTGAGGAAGGCATCGAGGTGGTGATGGTGCGGCGTCCACCGCCGGCGGGGTGGCCCGTCCAGGCTGCCACGACCGATGCGGCGCTGGAGTGGCTGACCCGTATCGCACCGTAACGAGACCCGCGTCAGTTCGACGGGAGTGCGTAGCGTCGCGAGGTGAACACCGCCGGTCCCGCGGGCCGGTTCGCCACCGTCGTGGTCGACGAACCCACTATCAGCAATGTGCGCATATCGACTGTGCCCGGATCGAATTCGCTCACCGTTGTGACCGTGAGACGCTGCTCGGGACCGCCGACGTCACGCCCGACGATCACCGGGCGATCTCCGGGGAGGCGTTGTACGAGAATGTCCTTCAGTGCAGGGACCTGCCAGGTGCGGCTACCGGAGCCAGGGTTGTATATCGCGATCACCAGATCGCCGTCGATCGCCGCATGTAACCGCTTCTCGATCACCGACCAGCTTTTCAGCCGGTCAGAGAGCGACAGCACGGTGTAATCATGGCCCAGTGGCGCACCGACAGCCGCGGCCACGGCGTTCGCCGCGGTCACACCGGGAACCACTCGCACCGGAACGTCGTGCCACGCCGGTTCGGCCGCCATCTCGACGACGGCGGAAGCCATCGCGAAGACGCCGGGATCTCCCGAGCTGACGACAGCGACGCGTGCGCCCTTTTTGGCGAGATCCAACGCCATGCACGCCCGTTCGGATTCGACGCGGTTGTCGCTGGCGTGCAGCCGCTGTCCCGGTCGCGGGGTCACCCTGGCGAGGTATGTCTTGTAGCCGACCAGATCTGTCGCGTACGCCAACTCGGCGCGCACCTCGGGTGTGGTCCATCTGTCGGCTCCCGGGCCGAGTCCGACCACCACCACCTCGCCGATCGCCGGGCCGGGGTGCTCAGGCCGGGGATTGTTGAGCAAACCCGGCACGACGACCATCGAGAAGTACGGAACTTCGGCTGGGTCCACCTCGCTTACGGGCATCACTCGCTCACGCGCGGTGGACGCGCGTTCGACATACCACGCTCGGTCGGCGACATCTGCTGCGGTCAGCGCGCTGAGAACCTTGGTGAAATTGCGGCCCAGCTTCATGATGGCCACCGCATCGCTGTCGCGCAGGCGCCGGACCAGTTCGTCGCGCGGCAGGGTCCCCGGCAGTACGGTCAGCGTTTCCTCGCCTTCGACAAGCGGCAGACCGGTGGCGGTCGCGCAGCCGCTCAGAGACGTCACCCCTGGGATGATCTCGGTCTCGAACCGTTCGGCCAATCGCTTGTGCATATGCATGTAGGAGCTGTAAAAGAGGGGGTCTCCTTCGGCGAGGAGTGCGACGTCGCGTCCGGCCCGCAAGTGGCGGGCGAGCACTTCGCTTGCGTCGCGGTAGAAGTCGTCTAGTGCCCCCCGATAGCCGCGCGGATGATCCGTCGTCTCGGTGGTGACGGGATACATCAGCCGTTCGTGCACTTGGCCCTCACGCAGATAGGGCTGGGCGACTGACAGAGCGATGCTGCGTCCGTGGCGGGCACAGTGGAACGCCACCACGTCGGCTGCACCGATAGCCCTTGCGGCTTTGAGCGTCACGAGTTCACTGTCGCCAGGTCCCAGGCCGACAGCCCACAGCTTGCCCTCATCCCGGGCCACGGTCGGCATTCGGCCAGACTAGCCGCGCGGGGCACGCGAATCCGAGCGGTGCTGCACATTTGGTGGCGATACTGACCGAAGGAATAGTTTCGTCCGGCAGGAACGGTGGACAGTTGATGCCTCATTAGGCTCTGCTGGTGTTCGGCACCGCACTCGTCGCGTCTGGCTTGTTCGTGGCGACCAACATCGACAGTCTCGTGGTGACGACTGCGCTGGTGGCCGCCGATCGGGCTGCCGGGAACACTGATAGGTGGCGGATCTGGTTCGGGCAGTCCGTCGGAATGATCGCCGCAGTGGCGGCTGCGGCGGCAGTTGCCCTCGGGTCCAATGTGATTCCCGTGGGATATCTCGCACTGATCGGTGCGATTCCGATCGCACTGGGGATCAGGGGGTTATGGCATGCACGCCGTGCTGCCGCAGGCGACGATCTCCAGTTGGGCTGCCGAGTTGGCTTTTCCGGTGCGCTGCTGCTGACCCTGAGTAACAGCACGGACAACGTGACCGGGTATGCACCGGTGTTCCGCGGCTATACCTTCACCCAATTGGCCGTCACGATGGGCGTTTTCGGCGTCGGCGCCGTGCTGTGGTGCATCGCGAGCTTGCTGTTCGCCTCACACCGCGGTTTGGCGCATCTGCTCGGTCGAACCGGTAGGTGGATCGTTCCGGCAGTTCTCATCGTGGTCGGGCTCAACGCTGTCTATCGCGGGCTGCGACGCTACTGAGTGATCCTCACCGTGGGGGAGCAGTTGGTAGCCGGTGTCGCTGGCCACCAGCACCTCGCCGTGTGCCGGACTCCCACAGCCGCGTGCGCAGCCCACCCAGTGCTGGCGGTGTTGCGGGCCCTTGCCCGCGAGGACGATCGCGGTGACGTCGGCGCGCACGTCCGCTGCCGACTTCCGGCAGCCCGGACTGCCGACACAGGCGCTGACGTGGAGCCAGGGCGAGTGCGCGTCGAAAACCAGTCCTGTCTGCGTTAAGCGCTGCACGGCGCGCACCGCGGCGGTGCCACCGAGACCGCATACCAGCAGCGTCCGCCATGGTGTGATGACGAGGGGATGTCCGATCGCGGATAGGGCATACGCCGCTTCGACGGTCAGCACACCCAGAGGTACGGCGGCACCCAATGCAAATGGGCCGTCGCGCTGCTCGATCCACCCGACCGGCGGTGGGGCGGGACGCGCGAACGAACGTCGGTCCGACACCGTGGAGAATCCCGTTACCAACTGTTGGGGATGGTCGAGTTCGGCTACCCGCCAGCGGTTTGCGCGGATCCGCTGGAATCGGCGCGCCACTTCGATAACTGCCGGTACCACATCGGTGATCGCCAGCCGAACCCCGGTGTCCTCGCCCATCAGCAGAAGTGCGACGGTGCCGTCATCGACGGCGTGGACACCGATGTCCGCGCCGAGACCGCTTACGTCGCCGCGTCCGTCGTCGACGCTGAACCAGAATCGTCCGGGCAACCGGACGAACGACGGGTCCGCGATCAGAGCCCGGTCGAGGGCATCGACCAGCGGACGTACGTCGGTGAGCCCACCCTGGAGCCCCGAGAGCGGGGAGGCCGTGATGTTGCGAATGTGATCGTGGTCGGGCGACGGCAACAGACCGTGCTCGGCGGCCGTGGTGGTCAGCGTGGCGATGTCGGTCAGACCCCTGAGCTGCAGCGAGCCGCGAGAGGTCAGCTGTAGTGTGGGCGAGCCGGATTCGGCAGCGACCCGGGTGAGTGCACGCAACTGGCCGGGGGCGATCCTGCCGCCGGGTAGCCGCACGCGGGCAACCCCGCCGTCCGCGGCTTGATGTACCCGCAAAGTCCCGGGACAGGCATCCAGCTCGCGAGTCCTGGCCATGAGCCAAACGCTACGCGGGCGCCGCGCGATGGCCTATTCGCACGCCGAAAATAGTGTCCCGATCCTAGACCTTGGGCGAGGTGCATGACGTGCTCTCGATGACTGCAGTAGGAATAGGGGGTGGCCGCGCCCCAGTCTCCTACCGTCCTGCTGCTCTCGACGTCGGACACCGACCTGATCACCGCCCGCGCCAGCGGGGCGGCCTACCGCTGGGCGAACCCGGCGCGGCTGCTGCCGGAGGATCTGCCCGGCCTGCTCGACGGCGTCGGTGCGGTCGTGGTGCGCATCCTCGGCGGTTACCGCGCCTGGCAGGACGGGATCGACACCGTGCTGGCCAGCGGCGTGCCGACGGTGGTGGTCAGTGGTGAACAGGCGCCGGACGCCGACCTGATGGAACGCTCGACGGTGCCCGCGGGCATCGCCGTGCAGACGCACGTCTACCTGGCCCAGGGCGGCACCGACAACCTGCGCAACCTGCACGGCTTCCTGTCCGACACCCTGTGCATGACGGGGGTGGGTTTCGAACCGCCCGCGGAGGTGCCCACCTGGGGCCGGCTGGCCCGCCCCGACACCGTGGCCGACGGTCCCACCGTCGCGGTGCTCTATTACCGGGCTCAGCACCTGGCCGGGAACACGTCCTACGTCGAGGCGTTGTGCGCGGCCATCGAGCACGCCGGCGCCCGGCCGCTGCCGCTGTATTGCGCGTCGCTGCGCACCGCCGAACCCGACCTGTTGCGGACCCTGGCCGGCGCCGACGCGATGGTGGTGACGGTGCTCGCGGCGGGCGGCGCACGGCCCGCCGACGCCGCGGCGGGCGGCAACGACGACGGTTGGAATGTGGAGCACCTTGCCGCGCTGGACGTTCCGATCCTGCAGGGGTTGTGCCTGACCAGCCCGCGTGCCCAGTGGGACGCCAACGACGACGGGTTGTCCCCGCTGGACGTCGCCACCCAGGTGGCCGTGCCGGAGTTCGACGGCAGGCTCATCACCGTGCCCTTCTCGTTCAAGGAGATCGACTCCGACGGGCTGGTCTCCTACGCTGCCGACGCCGAGCGTTGCGCGCGGGTCGCTGGACTGGCCGTGCGGCATGCGCGGCTGCGTCACGTCGCGGCGGCGGACAAGAAGGTGGCACTGGTGTTTTCGGCCTACCCGACCAAGCACGCCCGCATCGGCAACGCCGTCGGGCTGGACACCCCGGCCAGCGCGGTCGCGCTGCTGCGCGCGATGCGCGATGCCGGATACGTCATCGGTGACATCCCGGGCGTGGACGCCGGCGACGGTGACGCCCTGGTGCACGCCCTGATCGAACGCGGTGGGCAGGACCGGGACTGGCTCACCGACGGTCAGCTGGCCGGTAATCCGATCCGGGTGCCCGCCGGGGACTACCGCGCCTGGTTCGCCACCCTGCCCGCCGCTCTGGCCGACGCCGTCGTGCAGCACTGGGGGCCGCCGCCGGGTGAGCTGTTCGTCGACCGCAGCCGCGACCCCGACGGTGAGATCGTGATCGCGGCGATGCAATCGGGAAACGTGGTGCTGCTGGTGCAGCCGCCCCGCGGGTTCGGCGAGAACCCGGTGGCGATCTACCACGACCCGGATCTGCCGCCGAGCCACCACTATCTGGCCGCCTACCGCTGGCTGGACGGCGAGTTCGCGGGCAGCTGCTCACCGTTTCGTGCGGACGCCGTGGTGCACCTGGGCAAACACGGCAACCTGGAGTGGCTGCCGGGTAAGACGCTGGGGATGTCCGCGGCGTGCGGGGCCGACGCGGCCCTGGGCGACCTGCCGCTGGTCTACCCGTTCTTGGTCAACGATCCCGGGGAGGGCACCCAGGCCAAACGCCGGGCGCACGCGGTGCTCGTCGATCACCTCATCCCGCCGATGGCGCGGGCCGAAACCTACGGGGATATCGCGCGATTGGAGCAGTTGCTCGACGAGCACGCCACGATCGCCACCTTGGATCCGGGCAAGCTGCCCGCGATCCGCCAGCAGATCTGGACCCTGATGCGGGCGGCGAAGATGGACCACGACCTGGGGCTGGCTGAGCGCCCCGACGAGGACACTTTCGACGACATGCTGTTGCACGTCGACGGCTGGCTGTGTGAGATCAAGGATGTGCAGATCCGCGACGGGCTGCACATTCTCGGCCAAAAGCCCATGGGGACAGCTGAATTGGATCTTGTGCTGGCGATCCTGCGGGCCCGCCAGCTCTTCGGTGGGGAACACAGCGTGCCCGGTCTGCGGCAGGCCCTCGGACTGGCCGAGGACGGCAGCGCCGACCGGATCTCCGTCGACGAGGCCGAGGCGCAGGCCCGGGCGCTGCTGGCCGCGCTACAGGATTGCGGGTGGGACCCCGCCGCGGTCGGCACGTTGACCGACGACCCCGGCGTCGCCACGGTGCTGCGGTTCGCCGCCGACGAGGTGGTGCCCCGCCTGGCGGGTACGGCCGGGGAGATCGACCAGATCCTGCGGGCGTTGGACGGCAGGTTCATCGCCGCCGGACCCTCGGGGTCGCCGTTGCGGGGCCTGGTCAACGTCCTGCCGACCGGGCGCAACTTCTACTCGGTGGATCCCAAGGCGGTGCCGTCGCGGCTGGCGTGGGAAACCGGTGTGGCGATGGCGGATTCGCTGCTGGCCCGGTACCGCGCCGACCACGGCCGCTGGCCGGAATCGGTGGGTCTGTCGGTGTGGGGCACCTCGGCGATGCGCACCGCCGGTGACGACATCGCCGAGGTCCTCGCGCTGCTGGGGGTGCGGCCGGTGTGGGACGACGCGTCGCGGCGGGTGGTGGACCTCGACGCCATTTCCGTGCGTGAGCTGGGCCGGCCGCGTATCGATGTGACGGTGCGGATCTCGGGGTTCTTCCGGGACGCTTTCCCTCATGTCGTCACGATGCTCGATGACGCGGTGCAGTTGGTGGCCGGGCTCGACGAACCCGCCGAGGACAACTACGTGCGTGCCCACAGCCAGGTGGACCTCGCCGAGCACGGTGACCGGCGCCGGGCCACCACGAGGATTTTCGGCTCCAAACCCGGCACCTACGGCGCTGGTCTGCTGCAGCTGATCGACTCCCGCAACTGGCGTGACGACGCCGATCTGGCCCAGGTGTACACGGCGTGGGGCGGTTTCGCCTACGGCCGAGGCCTCGACGGGGCGCCGGCGACCGACGATATGAACCGGGCGTACCGCCGGATCGTGGTGGCGGCCAAGAACACCGACACCCGCGAGCACGATATCGCCGACTCCGACGACTACTTCCAGTACCACGGCGGGATGGTCGCCACGGTGCGGGCGCTGACGGGCCGCGCCCCCGCCGCCTATATCGGCGACAACACGCGGCCCGACGCGGTGCGCACCCGGACCCTGTCGGAGGAGACCACCCGGGTGTTCCGGGCCAGGGTGGTCAACCCGCGGTGGATGGGTGCCATGCGCCGCCACGGGTACAAGGGTGCCTTCGAGATGGCCGCCACCGTGGACTATCTGTTCGGCTACGACGCCACCGCGCACGTGATGTCGGATTGGATGTACGAACAGCTCACCCAGAGCTATGTGCTCGACGCGGAGAACCGCAAATTCCTGTCCGAGTCCAATCCGTGGGCACTGCACGGGATGGCCGAACGGCTCCTGGAGGCGGCCCAGCGGCAGATGTGGGCCCAACCCGACCCGGAGACGCTGGCCGGCCTGCAGCAGGTTCTGCTAGAGACCGAGGGCGACCTGGAACGCTGACCGGGCGCGGCGGCGCCATCCCGGCGCGGACATGCCACAGCGAACACCGCGGCGGTCAGTGTCCCCGTGATGCGGGCGGGCAGGTAGTTCGCCGCGTCGTCGATCTGGCCGTGCTCGGTGCGGCCAAAGGTCTCGACCGCCTCCAGACCACACCGTTTCTCGTGCGCAGGCTCTACAACCCCCTAGCCTGCGCGGCACGGCAGCCGCCCGCGGGAGCTGGCGAGCCGGAGGCACAATACCGGCTTGGTGGGGACCTATGCCCCTGTCCGGCGCGGCCCCGCTGCGGTGAGATCGAGGTATGACTCAGACGCTGAACTCCCCGAATATCGAGAACGCGGAGACGGGCACGATGCGTGCGGCTGTCGTCACCGCATTCGACGCGCCGCTGCAGGTCCGGGATGTCGACCTGCCCAGCCCGGGGCACGGTGAGGTCCTGGTGAAACTGGAGACCTCGGGTGTGTGCCACACGGACCTGCACGCCGCACGCGGAGACTGGCCGGTGAAACCCACACCGCCGTTCATCCCCGGCCACGAGGGCTGTGGCACGGTGGTCGCCGTCGGTGACGGGGTCGATGACCTCGCGGTCGGGGACCGGGTCGGCAACGCCTGGCTGTGGTCGGCCTGCGGGAGCTGCGAGCACTGCCGGGCCGGCTGGGAGACGCTGTGCGAGAAGCAACGCAACGGTGGCTACAGCGTCGACGGCAGCTTCGGCAGCTACATGCTGGTCGACGCCGCCTACGCCGCCCGCATCCCCGACGGCGCCGATCTGGTCGAGGTCGCGCCGATTCTGTGCGCGGGTGTCACGGTCTACAAGGGCCTGAAGGTGACCGACACCCGTCCCGGGCAGTGGGTGGCGATCTCGGGCATCGGCGGCCTGGGCCATGTCGCGATCCAGTACGCGATGGCGATGGGGCTGCGGGTGGTGGCCGTCGACATCGACGACGCCAAACTCGCGCTGGCCCGGCGGCTCGGCGCCGAGGTGGCCGTCAACGCCAGCACCTCCGACGTCGTCGCCGAGGTCCAGAAGGCCACCGGCGGGGTGCACGGCGTGCTGGTGACCGCGGTGCATCCGCAGGCGTTCGGCCAGGCCATCGGGCTGGTCCGGCGCGGCGGCACCATCGTGTTCGTCGGGTTGCCCCCCGGCGACTTCCCGGCGCCGATCTTCGACATCGTGCTGAAGGGCCTGACCATCCGTGGCTCCATCGTCGGCACCCGCCAGGACATGGAGGAGGCGCTGGACTTCTACGCCCGCGGTCTGATCCACCCGACGGTCGAGACCGCCCGGCTCGAGGACATCAACGAGGTCTTCGAGCGTATGGAGGGCGGCCGGATCGACGGGCGGGTCGTCATCGACTACCGCATCTGAGCCGCGCGGCGCAGCGCCTCGCGGGTGCCGTGCAGGCGGGAACGGTGCCCGGCGAGGCGGTCCCGCTCGCTGCGGTAATACGTCGCCAGCCACGCCGCCTTGTAGACGTCCCCGCGGCGCTGTGCCGCGGCGATGCGGTGGCGTTCCCGGTCGTCGAGGACGGCCATCCGGACCGCGAACAGCGGCCCCAGCAGCCAGTCCACCCCCCGCCCCGCCGTCGACAGCGTCCACGCGGCGGCCGACGCCGTGAGCGCGCGGTAGTCGGCGCCGGTGGTGCGGCGCCGGAGGGCGCGTAGTTCGTCGCGCCACGCGCCGTGCCTGCGCATTCCGGACAGCACCGCGTTGACGGCCTGCACGGTCGCGATCCCGGTGCCGTCGCGGGCGTGGCCGCCGTCGGGGACGTCGGCGGCGCGGTCGAGCACCTCGGCCACGGTGAGCGCGGGTGTCTTGGCGACCAGTTCGGTGTCCGGCCGCAGCAGGTCGGCCGGGGCGCCGAAGTGGGCGAACAACTCGCTGCACAGCGCATCGTTTCTGGCCATGTTCCGCGCGGCCCGGCCCAGCCACAGCGCCGCGACGACCACCAGCGCCAGCAACGTCACCAGCACGGCCAGTGCGGCGTCGCGCCACCACGCCACGTAGTACCCGGTCGTCACCGCCAGCACCGCGACACCGAGCAGGGCGACGTCGCGCACCTCTCGGGCGCGGTGCGGATACTGGGTGAGGTAGGCCAGGCGCAGCGTCTGCCGGTCGATGTCGCGGGCGAGCTGGCGGGCGCCCACCGTGGCGGGCGGCAACTTCTCCGCCACCAGCAGCGAGCGGTACAGGCGCCGCTGAAGCAGACCGGCCGGGGTGCCGCCGACACCGGTGGTGCGCAGCCCGGCGACCAGCGGCACCACCGCCGCCAGCGGGGCGCAGACCAGGACCAGCTCGAGCAGCATCGGGCAGTGAGTCTATGGCGTGCGGACCCCGAACGCGCATGCTCAGCGAACGCGTTTTGACCTGCGCGGACGCCCACCGGTAAGCTGCTCGGTCGGCGTGCGGTGCGCCAACGTCGGGTCCCCGGGTCACAGTCGGTCGCCGGGAGCCGCCAGCCGCCACGCCTGACCGGCACCCGGTTCACCGGGATCCACAACGGGGCATGCCCCCGGGAAAAACGAGAGGTAAGCGCTGTGCCCACATACACGCCGAAGGCGGGTGACACCACACGTTCGTGGTACGTCATCGACGCCACCGACGTGGTGCTCGGCCGGCTCGCCGTCGCGGCAGCAAATCTGCTGCGCGGTAAGCACAAGCCGACATTCACGCCGAATGTCGACGGTGGCGATTTCGTCATCGTCGTCAACGCCGACAAGATCGCCATCAGCGGCGACAAACTGCAGAACAAGTTCGCCCATCGCCACTCCGGTTATCCCGGCGGTCTGCGTTCGCGCAGCATCGGCGACCTGATGCAGAGCCACCCCGACCGCGTCGTCGAGAAGGCGATCGTCGGCATGCTGCCCAAGAACAAGCTGGGCCGCCAGATCCAGAAGAAGCTGCGCGTCTACGCCGGGCCGGAGCATCCCCACGTCGCCCAGCAGCCGACGCAGTACGAGATCAAGCAGGTGAGTCAGTGACCGAGATTTCCGAATCCGAAGTTGTGGAAGCGCCGGTCGAGGACGTGACCGAGGTCGCCGAAGCCGTGGCCGTCGAAACCCGGGAGCCGGTGTACATCGACCGCCCGATCCAGACCGTCGGCCGCCGCAAGGAGGCCGTGGTGCGGGTGCGCCTGGTGCCCGGCACCGGGCAGTTCAACCTGGACGGCCGCACCTTGGAGAACTACTTCCCCAACAAGGTGCACCAGCAGCTGATCAAGGCCCCCCTGGTCACGGTGGACCGGCTGGAGACCTTCGACGTGTACGCCCACCTCGACGGCGGCGGTCCGTCCGGGCAGGCCGGTGCGCTGCGCCTGGCCATCGCGCGGGCGCTGATCCTCGTCCAGCCCGAGGACCGGCCCGCGCTGAAGAAGGCGGGCTTCCTCACCCGCGATCCCCGCGCCATCGAGCGCAAGAAGTACGGCCTCAAGAAGGCCCGCAAGGCGCCTCAGTACAGCAAGCGCTGATCCGATTCCGCCGAGCGTGCGATTCGGCGTTTGTGCGGCGTGTCGCCGCACAAACGCGCACGCTCGGCGGATCGTCTTTTCCGGGACGCCATCTGTGAGAGGTTTGACGGCATGGGGCGACTGTTCGGCACCGACGGCGTACGCGGGGTCGCCAACTCCGACCTGACCGCCGAATTGGCGGTGGCGCTGGGTTCGGCGGCGGCGCGACGCCTGGGCGGTGCAGGTGTGCCTGCGGCTCGCCGCAGGCTCGCGGTGGTGGGTCGTGACCCGCGCGCAAGCGGCGAGATGCTGGAAGCGGCGGTGATCGCCGGGCTGACCAGTGAGGGTGTCGACGCGTTGCGGGTCGGCGTCCTGCCCACCCCCGCGGTGGCCTGCCTCACCGGCGCCTACGACGCCGACTTCGGCGTGATGATCTCAGCGTCGCACAACCCGATGCCCGACAACGGCATCAAGATCTTCGGACCCGGCGGGCACAAGCTCGACGACGCCGCCGAGGACCGCATCGAAGAGCTCGTGCATGCCGGACCGGGCCTGCGGCCGGTGGGGGCGGGGATCGGCAGGGTGCTCGACGCACCCGATGCACTGGACCGTTATCTGCGCCATATCGGCAAGGCGGCCACCACACGCCTGGACGCGTTGACCGTCGTCGTCGACTGCGCACACGGCGCGGCCTCGCAGGCCGCGCCCCGGGCCTACCGCGCGGCCGGCGCGAACGTCATCGCGATCAATGCGGAGCCCAACGGACTCAACATCAACGACGGGTGCGGGTCGACGCACATGGCGGAGTTGCAGGCCGCGGTGGTGGCCTACGGCGCCGACCTCGGCCTGGCGCACGACGGCGACGCGGACCGCTGCCTGGCGGTCGACGGGCGGGGCAGGATCGTCGACGGCGACGCGATCATGGTGGTGCTGGCGCTGGCGATGCGGGAGGCCGGCGAACTGGCCGCCGACACCCTGGTGACCACGGTGATGAGCAATCTGGGCCTGCATCTGGCGATGCGTTCGGCGGGCATCGATGTGCGCACCACCAGCGTCGGGGACCGCTATGTCCTCGAGGAACTGCGGGCGGGTGAATTCTCGCTCGGCGGAGAGCAATCCGGCCACATCGTGCTGCCCGCGCTGGGCACGACCGGGGACGGGATCCTCACCGGTCTGCGGCTGATGTCGCGTATGGCGCAGACGCGCTCGACGCTGGCCGAGCTGGCCCAGCCGATGCGGACGCTGCCGCAGGTGCTGATCAACGTCGAGGTCGCCGACAAGGCCACCGTGGCCACGGCGTCGTCGGTGCGTTCGGCGGTGGCCGAGGCGGAGGCGGAGCTGGGCGATACCGGGCGAATCCTGTTGCGTCCCTCGGGAACCGAGCAGGTGGTTCGGGTGATGGTGGAGGCCGCCGACGAGGACACCGCGCGGCAGCTCGCCGTGCGGGTCGCCGAGTCGGTCAGCCACGCTCGCTGACGGGCGGGAACCCGCGGCGGTCCGGCCGCGTCCTAGCCCTGCATGGGAGAAGCTGACGTCGCCCGCGTCGACGCGGGTGCACTGCGCGCGATCGCACGCGAATACGCCACGGCCGCCGCGACCGTCGATGCCGCCGTGCGGGAACACCTGACACGCCAGGTCTTCGACGGGGCGGTGGCGGGCCGCGCCCACGTCGCCGCGGGGAACTCGGTGCGAATGGCCGTGGAGGACATCACCGACCGGCTGCGGCAGTGGTCGCGCGCGGCCGCCGAAATCGCCGCGGCGCTGACCGCGTCGGCCGACCGCTACGCCGACGCCGACGCCGCCCCGCGCCTGGTCTGAGGCGTGACGCAGTCATTCGACGCCGCAGCACGGTTGGCGCAGGGCAGGCAGACGGTGGCCGACATCCAGACCTGCGTGTGGGCGTGTCAGGTGCTCGGATACCGCGACGCGGATCTGACGGCGCATCCCTCCCAGGTCGGCGAATGGTACGGCACCGAGGACGGTTTGGACCTCGTCGCACTGGACCGGGACTGCACGGCGTTGCGCGCGGTGGTGGCCGCGACGCAGGAAGCGCTGGTGCGCCAGCACGATCAGCTCGCCGCGTTGTCCGCAGCGTTCCGGGGCCGCGGTGCCGACGCGTGCCGGGAGTTCCTGCGCCGCCACGGTGAGGCGTCCGACGTGGCCGCGGCGGCGGTGCGCACCGCCGCCGACGCGCTGAGCACGCTGCGCGAGACCCTGTGGCGCACGGTCGACGGGAAGGTCGCGGCGACGACCGCGATCGACGTCACGGCGCGGCCGGACTGGTTGGCCGCGGCGCGCACCGTGATGACGGGTGCCGGTGATCGGGTCGCGGCCAGCGAGTTGGTCGACATGGAGGTGAAACCCTTTGTCGACCAGACGATCCGGTCGGGCTGGTTGCCGGCCATGCGGGCAGCGCGCGACGCGGTGGCGGCGGCCTACGGCGTGACGGCCGGTGAAATCGCCGCAGAGCGGGTCGCGACCTTCGACGTGCCGGGTGATATCGGGCCCGCGGCGCCGGCGGCGACACGTGCGGTGACCGCGTCCGGTCCGGTGGTGTTCCCGGCCGCTCCCGACGCGCTACCCGCCGCACCGGGCGGACGCGGCGCGCCGGTCGGCGCACAGGCGGGCAGCGATTCCTTCTCCGTGCCGCCGATGCCAGAACCGGCTGCGCCGGTGACGCAGGCGCCGCCGGCCGGGCCCGCGTCGACCGCACCCGCCGGCCCGTCGCCGCCCGCGGTACCGTCGCTGGGTGGCGCGCTGCCCGAAACACCCACCGGCGCAGCGGGAATCGGGCAGTGGTTGAGCGACGGATTGGGCCGCCTGCTGGGCGGGGCCGACGCGCTGCCGGATGCGGTCGGCGGGCAGGACGGGTTGTTCGGGGGTGCCGGTGATACCGGCGACGTGCCCGACGATCCGGAACGGTCCGAGGACGAGGACGGGGACGGCGAACCCGACGACGCCCCGGAGGACGCGCCTGCCGACGTGCCCGACGACCCGACCCAGGGGACGGCCGACCAGGACGACGAGGCGGCGGCCGGAGTCGGCGCGGAACCGCCGGCGGATCCGTCGCCCGCGCAACCCGTCGCCACACCCGTACCCGTACCGCCGCCGCTCGAATACGTCACCGCACCCGAGGTGCCGCCGGCGGGCGATGCGCGCACGGCGTGCGAGATCGCCGCCGACGAACTTCCGCAGGCCGGACCGTGACGTCAGATGGTGTGGTCGCGACAGGCCAGCGCCGCCGCGACGAACTCGTCGCGCACCGCGCTGGCGACGGCGGCGTCCCAGATCAGGGTCACCCGACTGGGCTCGAGGTCTTCGACGGGCAGCACCCGCACATCGGGTCTGCGGTAGAACGACGTCGTCGACCGGGGCAGCACGGCGAACCCCTCCCGCGCCGCGACCAGCTCCAGTTTCTGCTCCATCGTGTGCACCGCGGCCCGTGCCGATTCGCGACGCAGCCGCGGGCTGGCCAGCGCCGCCCATTCCGGAACCGTCGCAGGCTCCTGCAGCAGCCGCGTGGCCGCCAGATCGGCCAGCTGCAGCCGTGAACGGGCGGCCAGCGGATTGTCCACGTGCAGTACCACATCCCGCGGCTCGGTGAGCAGGTGAGCGGTACCGAGACCGGCGTGATCGATCGGTTCGCGGGCATACACGACGTCGGCGTCGCCGCGCCGCACGATGTCGACCTGATCGCGCCAGCCGACCTGCAGCTGGGTCACGCGGCGCGAGGCGTCGGCGGCCTCGAACATCCGCACGGCCGCGGTGGCCAGCAGTCCCGGCATGGTGCCCACGGTCAGCGTCACGACGGCCGCGGTGGCCCGGGACAGTCTCTGCTGCACGGCTTTCGACTCGGCGAGCAGGAACCGGGCGTCCTCGAGGAGTTGTGTACCGGCCACCGTCAGTACGGTGCCGCGCGACCCGCGCGAGAACAGCGCCACCCCGAGTTCGTCCTCGAACGACCTGATCTGGCGTGACAGCACCGGCTGCGCGATGTGCAGCCGCTTCGCCGCGCGCCCAAAGTTCAGCTCTTCGGCGACGGCGACGAAGTACCGCAGCTTGCGCATGTCGAGATCCACCGTCGCCATACCGTCAGGGTATCGGCAGACGACGAAAAGAGTCTTGGACGACCTCCGCGGCGCCGGTCCAGTGTGGAGTCATGAGTGTGAAGAACGCGCGCGTCCTCGTCATCGGCGGCACCTCCGGCATCGGGCTGGCCGTTGCCGGCGCCGTCGCGGATCGCGGCGGGATCCCGATCGTGGTGTCCCGCAGGCAGTCCAGCGTCGACCGCGCCCTGTCCCTGCTGCCCGCCAACGCCCGCGGCGCGGTCGCCGACCCCACCGATCCGTCCGCACTGCAGCGGCTGGTGACCGAGGTCGGTGCCGTCGAGCATCTCGTGTACACCGCCGGTGAACCGCTGGACCTCGTCGAACTGGCCGGGCTGACACCCGAGGTGATCAACGGCTTCTTCCAGACCCGGTTCGTCGGGGCATTGAGTGCGGTGCGTGCGTTCGCCCCGAATCTCACCGCCGGTGCCTCGATCACCCTGACCAGCGGCACCGCCGGGGACCGGCCCGGCTCCGGCTGGGCGCTCGCGGCCGGGGTGTGTGGTGCGATGAACGCCCTGACGCGGGCGCTGGCGGTCGAACTCGCGCCGGTGCGTGTGAACGCCGTCGCTCCGGGGGTGGTGCGCAGCCCGCTGTGGTCGGGGATGGGCGATGCCGACCGGCAGGCGATGTACGACCAAGCGGCGCAACAACTTCCGTTGGGTCGTGTCGGCGAGGTGGACGACGTCGCCCTGGCCTACCTGTACTGCATCGAGCAGGCATTCGGCACGGGGACGGTGCTGACCGTCGACGGCGGGACCGTACTCGCTTAGCTCACGGCAGCAGGGCGCGCAGTTCTTCGACGAAGCGGACCCGTTCGGCGCGGTTGTCGGCGAGCGGGTGCAGCAGCATCGTGGTGACGCCGGCCTCGGCGTAGGCCGCGAGCCGTTCCTTGACGTAGCCGCGCGGCCCGATGAGCGAGACGTTGCGCACCAGGTCGTCGGGCACCGCGTCGATCGCCTCGGCTTTGCGGCCGGACAGGTACAGGTCCTGGATCCGGTCCGCCACCTCGCCGAAGCCGTACCGGGTGGCCAGGTTGTGGTAGAAGTTCTTCCCCCGCGCACCCATCCCGCCGATGTACAGCGCGAGTTGAGGTTTGGCCCAGGTGAGCCGGTCGCCGACGTCGTCGCCGATTGCCAGGCTGGCGCTGACCATGATGTCCAGGGGCCCCAGCGCCGGATCGCGTTTGGCGAATCCGGCCTGCAGTGCCTCACCCCAGGCCGTCCGGGCCTTCTCGGGATGGAAGAACACCGGCTGCCATCCCTCGGCGATCTCGGCGGCCAGTTCCACGTTCTTGGGGCCGAGCGCGGCGATCGTGATGGGAATGCGTTCGCGGACAAGGTGATTGATGAGATGCAGGGGTTTGCCGAGTCCGGTTCCGCGCTCGGCGGGCAGCGGGATCTGGTAGTACCTGCCGTCGTGGACGACGTCCTCGCGCCGCCACACCTGCCTGCAGATCTCGACGACCTCACGGGTGCGGCCCAGCGGGGCGTCGAAGGGCACCCCGTGGAAGCCCTCCATGACCTGGGGTCCCGAGGTGCCGATGCCCAGCCGGAACCGGCCGTCGGATACGTAGTCGAGCCCGGCGGCGGTCATCGCCAGCAGCGACGGTGTCCGGATGTAGATGGGCACGACGCCCGTGCCGAGTTCGATCGTGGAGGTTCTGGCGGCCAGATAGCCGAGCTGGCTCACCGCGTCGAAGGTGTAGGCCTCGGCCACCAGGGCGATGTCGACGCCCAGCTTCTCCAGTTCGACGACGTCGTCGACGGCTTCACGAAAGCCGCCGTCGTAGCTCAGAAAGATCCCTGTCCGCATTGTTGAGTTATACACCCAACCGGTTGGTCGGCTGGTGCTAGGGCTTGAGCAGTGCGACGACCTTGTCCTCCAGATCCACCGGATCGGCGTTCGGATCCGCAGGCTGGGTCTTGGGCAGCTGGGCCTGCGGGTCGGCGAAGTCCCGGTAGGTCTTGTCCCCGGTGAGGACATGCAGCAGGTAGCCGGTCAGCAGCGCCCGCACGTACTTCTGCGTCTGGCGGTCGGCGCCGGGCAACCCCACGACCCGCGCGAGCCGCCGCCCCTCGATCAGGCCGCCCGGCTTGACGTCGACGGTCCGCAGCGTCGCCGATGTCCAGGAGCGCGCCACCTCGACCGCATTCGAACGCAAGGTCATCGGATCGCCCGGCGCGGTCAGCACCAGACCCGGAATCCGCAGCGTCGCGGCGGGCTGTTCGGCCCGCGGTCTGGTCACGGAGGGGAACAGCGCCACCGCGGCCTTGGGCTTCACCGGCATACCCGCGGCCGCGAAGATCGCCGCCGCACCGCCGAACCCGTGGCCGACCACCGCGAGTTTGGTGGGGTGCACGCTGATCTTGCCCGGGCCCAGGCGCACACCGGTGATGATGTCGAGCGTGGTGCCCAGGTCGAAGGCCAGGTTCAGCACCGACGGGGCGACGCCGGTCTCGGTGTCCGGTGCCGCGGCCACGATGCCCCACGACGCGAGATGCTCCAGTGTTCCGGCATAACGCCCGGTGGCCGCCAGCCAGTCGTGGCCGAACGCGACGCCGGGCAGGTTCATCCCCGATTCGGGCGTGTAGAGAATGCCGGGCAGGCCCGCGAAGGCCATATCGCCGCGCAGGACACGGTGCGGACCGCGCCGGGTCAACGTCTTGAAGAGCCTCTTCGTGCTGGCCACCCGATGACCGTAACCCATCGCGGCGGCGCGGAGACCCCGCCGGAACGGACGGATTCGCGTTCGCCCGCCGGGAGTTTTTCGCCGCGTGGCAACTGTGCGTCGACCGTGGCGGCGCGGGCAGGTGTCGTCGCGTCTGACCCTCTGATCAGCAAGATTGCCGCCACAGCAGATGTGGGCCACGCGACACTCGTCACCAAGTGGTGGTGCGAGCGAACACCGGAGTCCGGCCGACCGGGACGTGGCCCGGCGCGGATTGCACTACTCTGAGGAGCTATGTGTGGGATCGTCGGCTACGTCGGGTCGCGCAACGCACGCGATGTCGTGGTCGATGCGTTGCGCCGAATGGAATACCGCGGATACGACTCCGCGGGCGTCGCGCTGCTCGACGGCGACGGCGGCCTGACGGTCCGGCGCCGCGCCGGCCGGCTGGCCAACCTCGAGGCCGCGCTGGACGAGGCCGAGCCGGGCGTCCTGGCCGGTGGCACCGGGCTGGGGCATACCCGCTGGGCCACCCACGGCAGGCCGACGGACCGCAACGCCCATCCCCATCGTGACGCGGCGGGCAAGTTCGCCGTCGTGCACAACGGCATCATCGAGAATTTCTCCGCACTGCGTCACGAACTCGAGGCGGCCGGTGTCGAGTTCGCCAGCGACACGGACACCGAGGTGGCTGTCCACCTGGTCGCCCAGCAGTATCACCACGGCGCCACCGCGGGAGACTTCACCGCGTCGGTGCTGGCCGTGCTGCGCCGGCTGGAGGGGCATTTCACCCTGGTCTTCGCCAACGCCGACGAGCCGGGCACCATCGTGGCGGCGCGCCGCTCGACCCCCCTGGTGCTGGGCATCGGCGACGGCGAGATGTTCCTCGGTTCCGATGTCGCGGCGTTCATCGAGTACACCCGCAACGCCGTCGAGCTGGGCCAGGACCAGGCCGTGGTGATGACCGCCGACGGCTACCGGGTCACCGACTTCGCGGGCAACGACGACGTCGAATACCGCGAGTTCACCATCGACTGGGATCTGTCGGCCGCCGAGAAGGGCGGCTTCGACTACTTCATGCTCAAGGAGATCGCCGAGCAGCCCACCGCGGTGGCCGACACCCTGCTGGGGCATTTCGTCGACGGCAGGATCGTCCTCGACGAGCAGCGGCTGTCCGACCAGGAATTGCGTGAGATCGACAAGGTCTTCGTGGTGGCCTGCGGTACCGCCTACCACTCGGGGCTGCTCGCGAAATACGCCATCGAACACTGGACGCGCCTGCCCGTGGAGGTCGAACTCGCCAGCGAGTTCCGCTACCGGGACCCGGTGCTGGACCGCAGCACCCTGGTCGTGGCCATCTCGCAGTCCGGTGAGACGGCCGACACGCTGGAGGCGGTGCGGCACGCCAAGGACCAGAAGGCCAAGGTGCTGGCCATCTGCAACACCAACGGCAGCCAGATTCCCCGTGAGGCCGATGCGGTGCTCTACACCCGTGCCGGGCCGGAGATCGGGGTCGCGGCCACCAAGACCTTCCTGGCCCAGATCGCCGCGAACTATCTGGTGGGTCTTGCGCTCGCGCAGGCGCGCGGCACGAAGTACCCCGACGAGGTGGCCCGCGAGTACCGCGAGCTGGAGGCGATGCCCGGATTGGTGCAGCAGGTGCTCGAACACCTCGAGCCCATCGCCGAGCTGGGCAGACGTTTCGCCACCTCCTCGGCGGTGCTGTTCCTCGGCCGCCACGTCGGCTACCCCATCGCGCTCGAGGGTGCGCTCAAGCTGAAAGAGCTTGCGTACATGCATGCCGAGGGGTTCGCGGCCGGTGAACTCAAACACGGCCCCATCGCGCTGATCGAGGACGACCTGCCGGTGATCGTCGTGATGCCCTCACCGAAGGGTTCGTCGACGCTGCACGCCAAGCTGTTGTCGAATATCCGCGAGATCCAGGCCCGGGGCGCGGTCACCATCGTCATCGCCGAGGAGGGCGATGACACCGTGCGGCCCTATGCCGACCACATCTTCGAACTGCCCTCGACGACAACGCTTTTCCAGCCGTTGCTGTCGACGGTACCGCTGCAGGTGTTCGCCGCGTCGGTGGCGCGCGCCCGTGGCTACGACGTCGACAAACCGCGAAACCTGGCCAAGTCCGTCACCGTCGAGTGACCGGCCCGGCCGTGCCGCGGGTCCGGGTCGCACCTCCGCGACGCCGGGCGGGACTCAGCCCAGGCGCCCGACCGCTGCCAGGATGGCGGGTACCTCGCTGCGGGTGGTGTAGTCGGGATGGACGTCGATCCAGCTGATGACACCGTCGGCGTCGACGACCACCACGGTGGGCATCGGCACCTCATAACGCCCGTCGGTGTTCGCCCTGGCCAGATCGAGGCCGAGTTCGAGCGTTGTGTCGCGGACGTCCTGTGAGGGCGAGGTGAGGATGCCGAGGCGGCGGGCGAGCTGGTTACCCGGATCGGTGACGACGGCGAATGTCAGCGCGTTGAGTTCGGCGGTGTTCAGCGAGCCGTCGGGTGTCTGCGGGCTCACGGCGATCAACGGGACGGCGCGGTCGGAAAGGGTCGGCAGCAGATCCCGCTGATAGGTTCGAAGTGCCAGATTGCAGTACGGGCACCACTGCCCGCGGTAGAACACCACCACCGCGGGGCGCCCGGCGCGGAGCTCGGCCAACGAGGTCGGCGAACCGTGCACATCCAGCAGGGTGGCATCGGGCATGTCGGTGCCGGCCCGTGCCGCTTCGGGTGGGACGCCCTGGGTGGCCATCCGGCGCTGCTCGGCGGAGAACGCCGAGATCGCGTGGGCGGGCAGATCGTCGGCCATATCCGCCTCCAGTTGTGCCACCTGCGCGGCGATGCTGGTCGGGTTGACGTTCGGGTCGGTCGGGGTCATGGGCGTGTCCTTCGGTCGGGTGCTCGGGTAGCCGAGTACTCGCCATGCTTGCCAGCCAAAAATGGAGTGTCAATGCCAAAACGATCCGTTTACCCCCGGCGCATCGCGGCACGCGCCTGGTCGGTCAGGTGCTCGCCGATGTGGGTGAGCACGGCGTCCATCGCCGCGGTCAGGGGCGCGGTGCTGCGCTGCACCTGACTGAGCAGCAGGCCACCCTGCGTCGCGGCGAGCAGTGCGAGTGCCAGCCGTTCGGTGTCGGCGCCCGGCGCGAACTGGCCGGTATCGGCCATTGCCGTGAGGCCGTCGTGCAGGATCCGCTCCCACTCGCCGAACCAGCGGGCGAGCTGCGCCCTGGCCAGTGGGTCGGCCTCGGACAGGTCGGCCGACAGGGTGCCCAAAGGGCAACCGCCAACGCAATTCTGGGCGGTCTTGACGCCGACGATCAGGTCGCGCCAACGCCACAGATCGTCGATGCAGGTTACCCTGTCGAGTCCGAGGTGCTGGACGGCGAGCACCCGGTCCGCCTGGGCGTCGATCACGGCCGTCACCAGCGCGTCCTTGTCGGCGAAATAGTGATACAGCTGGGACGTGCTGACATCGGCGGCGGCCCGGATGTCCTCGACGGTAGTCCGCGCCACCCCACGCTCCAACATCAGGTCGGCGGCCGCCGTGACGATCCGGTCGCGGGTTTGGCGACCTTTGCGGGTCAGTGTCCTGCCGTTGCTTGCCTGCACCTGCGATGGAGAGTTCACTCCAAAAATGGTAGCCGCTCGGCTGTCGCTCGCCCAGCAACGTAGCCTTGTCCGCGTGCGGCACTACTACAGCGCGGGCGCGATCCGTGACGCGGAAGCGCCGTTGCTGGCCCGGCTGCCCGGCGGGGTGCTGATGCGCCGCGCCGCCTACGGTCTGGCCACGGCGATCGCGCGGGAACTGGTGGCGCGCACCGGCGGGGTCAATGGCAGGAGAGTCTGCGCCGTCGTCGGCTCGGGGGACAACGGAGGCGACGCACTGTGGGCGGCGACGTTCCTACGCCGCCGCGGCGCCGCGGCCGACGCCGTTCTCCTCAGCCCCGAACGCACCCATGCCGCGGGGCTGGGCGCGTTCATCGCCGCCGGTGGCCGTGTCGTGCAACGCGTCCCGGCCACGGCCGATCTGGTGATCGACGGGGTGGTGGGCATCGGGGCCACCGGTCCACTTCGCCCGGCCGCCGCCGAGGTGTTCGGCGCGGTCGACGCGGCGGGCATCCCGGTGGTGGCCGTCGACATCCCCAGCGGTGTCGACGTGGCGACCGGCGCCACCAGCGGACCTCACGTCCACGCGGCGCTCACCGTCACCTTCGGCGGCCTCAAACCGGTTCACGCACTGGCGGATTGCGGTCGGGTGGAACTCATCGACATCGGTCTGGACCTCCCCGGTGCGGACCTGGTCGGATTCGAGGCCGCCGACGTGGCGGCGCGCTGGCCGGTGCCGGGTCGGTCCGACGACAAGTACACCCAGGGCGTGACCGGAGTGCTCGCCGGCTCGGCGACCTACCCGGGTGCGGCGGTGCTGAGCACCGGCGCCGCCGTCGCGGCCACCTCGGGTATGGTCCGGTACGTGGGAAGCGCTGCGCAGCAGGTTCTTTCGCACTGGCCCGAGGTCATCGCCACGACAGAGGCGACGTCGGCCGGCCGGGTGCAGGCCTGGGTCGCCGGGCCGGGAATGGGTACCGACCGGGCGGCGGCCGACACGTTGCGCTTCGTGCTGGACACCGACCTCCCGGTGATCGTGGACGCCGACGCGCTCACCGTCCTCGCCGCGCACCCCGAATTCGTCGCCGGCCGAGGCGCCCCCACCGTCCTGACACCGCATGCGGGGGAATTCGCCCGGTTGGCCCCCACGGTGCTGCCCGAGGGCGACTGGCCCGGCGCGGACCGGGTGGCCGCGGCCAGGGTGATGGCCGAACGCCTCGGAGTCACCGTGCTGTTGAAGGGCAATGTCACCGTGATCGCCGACCCCGGTTCGGGCCGTGCGTATCTCAACGCCGCGGGCGGATCGTGGGCGGCCACCGCCGGCTCGGGCGACGTGCTGTCCGGCACCATCGGTGCACTGCTCGCCGCCGGACTGCCCGCCGCCGAGGCCGCCGCCGCGGCGGCCTTCGTCCACGCCCGCGCGGCCAACCTCTCCGCCGCCGACCCGGGGCCTCGCCCCGCGCCGACCTCGGCCACCCGCATCCTGGCCCACCTCAGGGCCGCCATCGCCACCTTGTAAACGCCGAAAGGACCCTGCATGCCGCGCAACCTGCCCACCCGTGTTCCGCACATCGCGCCCGCCTACACCGGCAGGCTGGCGATGGCACCGGTGCCGTCGTTGCGGTTGCCCGACGACGCGATGGATCCGGCCGCGGCGTACCGGTTCATCCATGACGAGCTCATGCTCGACGGCAGCTCCCGGCTGAACCTCGCGACGTTCGTGACGACGTGGATGGACCCCGAGGCCGAGAAGCTGATGGCCGAGACGTTCGACAAGAACATGATCGACAAGGACGAGTACCCGGCCACCGCGGCGATCGAACAGCGCTGCGTGTCGATGGTCGCCGACCTGTTCCACGCCGAGGATCTGCGCGACGACGACCCGTCGAGCGCCACCGGGGTGTCGACGATCGGGTCCAGCGAGGCGGTGATGCTGGCCGGGCTTGCGATGAAGTGGCGCTGGCGGGAGAAGATCGGCGCGGGCGCCAAGGATTCCGAAGGCGCCTGGAAGGGCCGCACACCCAACATGGTGATGGGTTCCAACGTGCAGGTGGTCTGGGAGAAGTTCTGCCGGTACTTCGACGTCGAGCCCCGGTACCTGCCGATGGCGGAGGGCCGTTACGTCATCACCCCCGAACAGGTGCTCGACGCCGTCGACGAGGACACCATCGGCGTGGTGGCGATCCTGGGTACGACGTTCACCGGTGAACTCGAACCGGTCGCCGAGATCTGCGCCGCGCTGGACGGGTTGGCCGCGCAGGGCGGGCCGGACGTTCCCGTGCACGTCGACGCCGCCAGCGGCGGGTTCGTCGTGCCGTTCCTGCACCCCGATCTGGTGTGGGATTTCCGGCTGCCGCGGGTGGCGTCGATCAACGTCAGCGGGCACAAGTACGGCCTGACCTATCCCGGCATCGGGTTCGTGGTGTGGCGCAACGCCGAACACCTTCCCGAGGACCTGGTGTTCCGGGTGAACTATCTGGGCGGGGACATGCCGACGTTCACGCTGAACTTCTCCCGGCCGGGCAACCAGGTCGTCGGCCAGTACTACAACTTCCTGCGGCTGGGGCGGGAGGGCTACACGCAGGTGATGCAGTGCCTGTCGCAGACCGCCCGCTGGCTGGGCGACCAGCTGCGGGAAAGCCGGCATTTCGAGGTGATCTCCGACGGTTCGGCGATCCCGGTGGTGAGTTTCCGGCTCAAGGGTGATCCCGGCTACACCGAATTCGACGTCTCCGAGGCGTTGCGCCCGTTCGGGTGGCAGGTGCCCGCGTACACGATGCCCGACGACGCCACCGACGTCACGGTGCTGCGGGTGGTGGTGCGCGAGGGTTTCTCGGCCGATCTCGCCCGCGCGCTGCACGACGACGTCGTCACCGCGCTGGGTCACCTCGACCAGCTGAAACCGGAAGGGCACTTCGACCACCTCAAACCGTTCGCACACTGACGCCTCGACGCCCGGCCGGCACTCGTCTGGGACAATCGGCACAGGTGACATGACGATGCAGACGACCGAACTGACCACACCCGTGGATTCCGCAGCCCGCCCCCAGGCGGTCATCGACCTCGACGCCATCGCACACAACGTGCGCGTGCTGCGCGACCATGCCGGTACGGCGCAGGTGATGGCGGTGGTCAAGGCCGACGCGTACGGGCACGGCGCAGCCGCCGTCGCGCGGGCGGCGCTGGCGGCCGGAGCCGCCGAACTCGGCGTCGCGACCGTCGACGAGGCGCTGGCGCTGCGCCGTGCCGGCGTGACCGCCCCCGTGCTGGCGTGGCTGCATCCGCCCGGCACCGACTTCGGGCCGGCTCTGCGCGCCGACGTACAGGTGGGCCTGTCGTCGGTCCGCCAGTTGCGGGAGGTGCTGGACGCCGCCGCGCGCACGGCCCGCACCGCAACCGTCACCGTGAAGGTCGACACCGGGCTCAGCCGCAACGGTGTTGCCGCCACCGACTACCCGGCCATGCTGACCGCGTTGCGGCGTGCGATCGCCGACGACGCGATCCGGGTGCGGGGACTGATGTCACACCTCGTGTACGGCGACGACCCCGCCCATCCGGTCAACGACCTGCAGGCCGAGCGGTTCGACGCCATGCGCAGGCAGGCGCGCGACCAGGGTGTGCATTTCGAGGTGGCGCACCTCAGTAACTCGCCGGCCGTCATGACCCGCCCCGACCTCTCCTACGACATGGTCAGGCCGGGGATCGCGGTGTACGGTCTGAGCCCCATTCCCGAACACGGCGATATGGGTCTGCGGCCCGCTATGACACTGAAATGTCAAGTGGCCATGGTTCGTTCGGTTCGCGCCGGCGATGGTGTGTCCTACGGACACACCTGGGTCGCCGGTCGTGACACCACCTTGGCGCTGCTGCCGATCGGTTACGCCGACGGGGTGTTCCGCGCGCTCAGCGGGCGCATCGAGGTGTTGATCAACGGCAGGCGCTATCCGAATGTGGGCCGGATCTGTATGGACCAGTTCGTGGTCGACCTCGGGCCCGGACCTGTCGGTGTCACCGAGGGGGACGTCGCGGTGCTGTTCGGTCCCGGTGGCGACGGTGAGCCCACCGCACAGGACTGGGCGGACCTGCTCGACACGATCCACTACGAGGTCGTCACCAGTCCGCGCGGCCGTGTGGTGCGGACCTACCGCCAATCCACTCAGGCGGGCTGACGGCGTTGGGCGCCACCGGAACCGCACAGCCGCACGGCAGGAATGCCCGTTGGCTGGCGGGGGTCGCCGGGCTGACAGCCGTGGGCACCGTGGCCGGCGTGTCTGTCGCCCGCTCCGTGGGCCGCCGCGGCGGTGTCGAAGATCCTTATGCCGCAGAAGATTTCGACAGGATCGACGCCGACCGCAGCTCGGTGGTGACCACGGCCGACGGGGTGCCGCTGGCGGTTCGCGAGGTCGGTCCTCCCGATGCTCCGCTCACCGTGGTTTTCGCCCACGGCTTCTGCCTGCGGATGGGAGCCTTCCACTTTCAGCGGGCGAGTCTGGCCGAACAGTGGGGTTCACAGGTCCGCATGGTGTTCTACGACCAGCGCGGGCACGGCCGGTCCGGCGAAGCGCCCCCGGACTCCTACACCATCGGCCAGCTGGGCCGGGATCTGGAGACGGTGCTGGCCGTGACGGCTCCGCGCGGGCCGGTGGTGCTGGTCGGCCACTCGATGGGTGGTATGACGGTGTTGTCGCATGCGCGCCAGTACGCCCACCGCTATCCGTCCCGGATCGTGGGTGCGGCGATCGTTTCGTCTGCCACCGACGGGGTTTCGCATTCCCCGTTGGGTGAGATCCTGCACAATCCGGCGCTGAAGGCCGCCCGCCTGGCGGCGCGCTACGCACCCAAGACCGTGCACCGCACCCGTGGCGCGGCGCGTTCGGTGCTGGGCCCGATCATGCGCGCGGCGTCGTTCGGCGACGAGAAGGTCAGCCCCAGCGTGGTCGCCTTCGCCGAGAAGATGATGCACGACACGCCGATTCCCACCCTGGTCGAATTCCTGCACGCCCTCGAGGTCCACGACGAGACCGCGGCGATGTCCACCCTGGTCAAGGTGCCCACCCTGATCGCCTGCGGTGACCGCGACCTGATCACCCCCGTCGACAGGTCGCAGTACATGGCCGACGTGCTGCCGAAGTCCGAGCTACTGGTCGTCGGCGGCGCGGGTCATTTGGTGCAGCTCGAAGAACCTGCCGTCATCGACGAGGCGCTGATCCGGCTGATCGAGCGCGCCACACCGTCTCGGCTGGCGGCGATGACCCGCCGGCTGCGGGAGCGGGCCAGACCCCATGGCTGATTCGCAGGCACGGCGCGGCGGCACGGCCGAGCTGCCCTCCGCGCTCGACACCATGGCGCTGGGAGAGCGCCTCGGCGGGGAACTGCGCGCCGGCGACGTGGTGGTGCTGTCCGGCCCGCTCGGCGCGGGAAAGACCGTGCTGGCCAAGGGAATCGCCGCGGCGATGGATGTGGAGGGCCCCGTGACCTCGCCGACGTTCGTGCTTGCGCGGGTGCATCCGGCCCGCCGCGCCGGTGCGCCCGCTATGGTGCACGTCGACATGTACCGCCTTCTGGACCACGCGGGCAGCGACCTGCTCGCCGAACTCGATTCGCTGGATCTCGACACCGACCTCGATGACGCCGTCGTGGTGGTCGAGTGGGGTGAGGGCCTGGCCGAGCGGCTCTCGGACCGCCACCTGGACATCCGGCTCGAACGCGCGTCGGACACCGAGGTCCGCACGGCCATCTGGCAGTGGAGCATGCCGTGACCGCCACCGTGCTTGCCATCGACACCGCCACCCCGGCGGTCACCGCGGGTGTGGTGCGCCGCGGAGACGACGGGACCGTCGAGCTGCTCGCCGAACGTGTCACCGTCGACGCCCGCGGGCACGCCGAACGACTGACTCCCAACGTCGTGGCGGCGCTGGCGACCGCCGGGATCGCACCCGGTGATATCGACGCGGTCGTCGTCGGCTGCGGGCCGGGCCCGTTCACCGGACTCCGGGTGGGTATGGCCACTGCCGCGGCCTTCGGTCACGCGCTGGCCGTTCCGGTCCGAGGGGTGTGCAGCCTCGACGCGATCGCGGTCGGCACCGCGGGCCGGCTGCTCGTGGTCACCGACGCCCGCCGCCGCGAGGTGTACTGGGCCACTTACCTCGACGGTGGCCGCATCGACGGGCCCGCGGTCGCGGCCGCGGCTGACGTGCCCGCCGGCGTCGACGCGGTCGCCGGGTCCCCCGACCACGCGGCGCTGTTCGACCTGCCCCGGCTGGATGCCGGTTATCCGACGGCGGTCGGGCTGGTGCGCGCGGTGACCGACTGGTACGCCGACCCGGCACCGCTGGTCCCGCTCTACCTGCGGCGTCCCGACGCCACACCCCAGCGGCAGCCGGCGGTGCCGTCGTGACACGGCCGGTCGATCCCGGGACGGACATCGTGTACGGCGCATTGACCCCGGGCGACGCCGCCCGGTGCGCGGAACTGGAGGCGCAGCTGTTCCCCGGGGACGATCCGTGGCCCGCTCGTGCGTTCATCGCCGAACTGGCGGCCAAACACAACCACTACGTGGCCGCCCGGGACGGGCAGACCGTCGTCGGGTACGCCGGGATCGCGCGGCTGGGCCGAAAAGCGCCCTACGAGTACGAGATCCACACCGTCGGAGTGGATTCGGCGTACCAGGGGCGGGGGATCGGGCGGGCGATGCTGACCGCTCTGCTCGACCACGCGGCGGGGGGAGTGGTGTTCCTCGAGGTGCGGACCGACAACGAGGCCGCGATCGCGCTGTACGAGAGTGCGGGATTCGTCACCATCGGGGTGCGTAAGCGGTACTACCGCGTGAGCGGGGCCGATGCCTTCACCATGCGCCGCGGGGGTGCTCCGTCGTGACGATCATCCTGGCCATCGAGAGTTCGTGCGACGAAACCGGAGTCGGCGTCGCCGCACTGTCCGGGGACGGCGCCGTGACGCTGCTGGCCGACGAGGTGGCGTCCAGTGTCGACGAGCACGCCCGCTTCGGCGGCGTGGTGCCCGAGATCGCGTCCCGGGCCCATCTGGAGGCGTTGGGTCCGACGATGCGTCGGGCGCTGGACGCGGCGGGAGTTGCCCGGCCCGACGTCGTCGCCGCCACGATCGGTCCCGGCCTGGCCGGGGCGTTGCTGGTGGGCGTGGCCGCGGCCAAAGCCTATGCGGCGGCCTGGCAGGTGCCGTTCTATGCGGTCAACCATCTCGGGGGGCATCTGGCCGCCGATGTGTTCGACCACGGCCCGCTGCCGGAAAGTGTGGGCCTGCTGGTCTCCGGGGGGCACACCCATCTGTTGCACGTGCGGTCGCTGGGTGAGCCGATCGTCGAGCTCGGCAGCACCGTCGACGACGCGGCGGGGGAGGCCTACGACAAGGTCGCGCGCCTGCTCGGACTGGGCTACCCGGGCGGCCGGGTCCTCGACGAGCTCGCACGAGAGGGCGATCGGACGGCGGTGGTGTTCCCACGCGGTATGACCGGCCCGCGCGACGACCCGTATGCGTTCAGCTTCTCCGGGCTCAAGACGGCCGTCGCGCGATATGTGGAGAAGCAGCCCGACGCCGCCCAGGCCGACGTCGCCGCCGGCTTCCAGGAGGCGGTGGCCGACGTGCTGACCATGAAGGCGGTGCGGGCGGCGACCGATCTCGGGGTGTCGACCCTGCTGATCGCGGGTGGTGTGGCGGCCAATTCGCGGCTGCGGGAATTGGCGGCGGAACGGTGTGCCGCCGCCGGGTTGACGTTGCGGGTTCCGCGGCCGCGGCTGTGCACGGACAACGGCGCGATGATCGCGTCGTTCGCGGCCCACCTGATCGCCGCGGGGGCGCCGCCGTCGCCGCTGGACGTGGCCAGCGATCCGGGACTGCCCGTGGTGAGGGGACAGGTGGCGTGACCGGCGACCGGTCCGAGATCGTCGAATTGCTCTATCGTTACGCCGAATTCGTCGACTCCGGTGATTTCGACGCAGTGGGCCGGCTGTTGGCGCGGGCGACGTTCGCCGGCGTGTCCGGCGCGGAGCGGATCAGCGGTCTGTTCGCCGTGACCACCCGGCGCTATCCCGATCACGGCAACACGCCCCGCACCCGGCACCTCGTGCTCAATCCCGTCGTGGAATTCCCCACCGCGGACACCGCCCACGCGAGGTCGACGTTCTGCGTGGTGCAGCACACCGCGGCACTGCCGCTGCAGCCCATCGTCGTCGGCCGCTACGCCGACACGTTCGCCCGCGACGGATCCGGGTGGTACTTCACCGCCCGCGACGTCGACGTCGAGATGGTGGGCGATGTGTCGGCGCACCTGATGGTCGATCCGGTTCACCTCGGCCGCCGGTAGCGTCGCGCTCATCCGTCACAACGGCGGGGGCATATTGCGTTCGCCGACGACGGCGTCGTTCACCGCGCGCTCGCGTGCGAGACGCCCCGCCCTCACCCGGGCGCGCGTCCGGGCGCGGGTGGGCATCTTCAACCCCCGCAGTCCGTCCGGCGCGACGGGCGTGGGGCCGGTGCCCACCGGGGCCCCGGCGGGCTCGGCGAGCGTGGTGTCCCAGTTCGGGAAGAACAGGGAGCTGCCCGGCCGCGTCGTGTAGGAGCGGCCCGACGGCGTCGTCACGATCATTGTGCCGTCGGCGCGCTGGCGGTCCGTCCATCCTGGCCAGAAGGTCTTGACGAGGTGGTGCGTACGGCAATAGCACTTGAGATTGGCGGGATGCGTCGGCCCGGCCGGATACGGCACGGTGTGATCGATGTCGGCGGATACCGCTGGACGGTCGCAGCCGGGATGGCGACACGTGAGGTCACGCATCCGCACCCATTCGTCGAGAACTGTCGAGGGGCGGTACCGCGGCTGCGCCCCGGGTGCGGGATTGCGGACCGGCGTAATGGTTGCGCCGTGTGCGATCAGTGCCGCGACCAGCGGCGCGGGGACGATGCCACCCCCGGAGCCCGGGATGAGCGCAGCGCGGGCGCCGGGTGGACCGGACGTGTCTGGTGCGGGTCCTTCGCCGTCCAGGTGGGGATCCGGCGGCGCGTCGGCCGTCGGCTTCTCGGCGATGACGTGGACGACGACGCTGCTGGCGCGCCCGTCGTCGTCCGCCGCGGGGCACGTCTGCGCCCCGCATCGGCAGGACAGATGGGTTGAACCCGCACCGAGCGCACCGATCGCGTCGGCCCGGCGCTGCGCCGACGTGCGCGGATCGTCATCGCAGACACCGTGCACCATCGCCTTGAGTCGTTCCCCGAGCAGCGCGGCGTCCGGGGTGGCGAGCCGGCCGAACACACTGGTTGTGCCTGCTTGGTCGTTGGGATGGCCGATCGTGAAGTCGCGGCCGCGAACCGAGTTGCGGGTGCGGCGCAGCGCGCCCGGATCAATGCTGTCGACCCAGACGTCGACGGCCTGTTCCAGCTTGTACTTGGACAGCGGACCCCATGCGGTGGCCCGCTCGGCGATCACCGAGTCGAGTTCGGCCAGCGCCCCGGGATCGGTGACCAGTGCGGTGCGTGCGGCGATGGACGTCGCGGTGCGGGTGTCGACCTCGCCGCGCAACAACAAGGCGCCCACTCTCGGCAGCCGGTCCCGCAGTGTCACGGCCAGATCCATCTGCCCGGACGCGCGACCGTCGCTGACCGTCAACACACAGGCGAGTTCGGCCGCCGCCGCATCCCAGTCGTCGCAGGCCCAGGTCGGGTGCGCGTCGGTGCACCGGCGCCGGACCAGCTCGGCGATCGCCGCCAGCCTGCGGCCGTCAGCGGCCGCCGATGCGCGCGCCCACCCGGCGATCGCACCCACGAGTGCGTCGTCATCGAGTACGTCGAAGGCCTCCGGCGGCAGGGTGTCGAACATATGTGCGATTCTATCGACGTCCACTGACGTGCGGTGTGCGCTCGCCGCGGCCTGTGGATGAATCGGCGATTGGGGAGGGGCGGCGAAGGCGCTGCGATCCGCGCACCGGGGCAACCTTGAGTGCTAGCACTCGCATGTATAGAGTGCTAGGTGGCAGACGGCCCACCTCTGTGTCGGCACCCGCGACGACGGCGCGAGGGGTACGGACGAATGCCGAACACCTGAGTATTCCCATCGGTTCGGGATAACCCGGACCACCTGAACAGAGTGAAGGGGCTCCATCGTGGCGAGCGTGAACATCAAGCCACTCGAGGACAAGATCCTCGTACAGGCCAATGAGGCCGAGACCACGACCGCGTCCGGTCTGGTCATCCCCGACACCGCCAAGGAGAAGCCGCAGGAAGGCACCGTCGTCGCAGTTGGCCCCGGCCGCTGGGATGAGGACGGCGAGAAGCGGATTCCCCTGGACGTGTCGGAGGGCGACACCGTCATCTACAGCAAGTACGGCGGCACCGAGATCAAGTACAACGGCGAGGAGTACCTGATCCTCTCCGCCCGCGACGTGCTGGCAGTCGTCTCCAAGTAAGCAGCCGTGTCCCGCCCCGGAGATCCCCGTACCCTCGGGTGATTTCCGGGGCGGCATGCGTCCGGAGTCAGAAAGACATACATGAGCAAGCAGATTGAGTTCAACGAGACTGCGCGCCGCGCAATGGAAGTCGGCGTGGACAAGCTCGCCGACGCAGTCAAGGTCACGCTCGGCCCGCGCGGCAGGCACGTGGTGCTCGCCAAGGCCTTCGGTGGCCCGCAGGTCACCAACGACGGTGTCACCATCGCCCGCGAGATCGACCTCGAGGACCCGTTCGAGAACCTCGGCGCCCAACTGGTGAAGTCGGTTGCCACCAAGACCAACGACGTGGCCGGCGACGGCACCACCACGGCGACGGTTCTGGCGCAGGCGCTGGTCAAGGGCGGCCTGCGCAACGTCGCCGCCGGCGCCAACCCGATCGCGCTCGGTGCCGGGCTCAGCAAGGCCGCCGATGCGGTGTCCGAAGCGCTACTGGCCGCGGCCACGCCGGTCAGCGACAAGACCTCCATCGCCCAGGTCGCCACGGTGTCCTCACGCGACGAGGAGATCGGCGAACTGGTCGGCGAGGCGATGACCAAGGTCGGCCACGACGGCGTCGTCACGGTCGAGGAGTCCTCGACGGTGAACACCGAACTGGAGATCACCGAAGGCGTCGGTTTCGACAAGGGTTTCGTCTCCGCCTACTTCATCACCGATTTCGACTCGCAAGAGGCCGTTCTCGAGGATGCGGTGGTCCTGCTGCACCGCGAGAAGATCAGCTCGCTGCCCGACCTGCTGCCGCTGCTGGAGAAGGTCGCCGAGGCCGGCAAGCCGCTGCTGATTGTCGCCGAGGACGTCGAGGGTGAAGCGCTGTCGACCCTGGTGGTCAACGCCATCCGCAAGACGCTGCGCGCCGTCGCGGTCAAGGCGCCGTTCTTCGGCGACCGCCGCAAGGCGTTCCTCGACGACCTCGCCGTCGTCACCGGCGGCCAGGTGGTCAACCCCGACGTGGGTCTGGTGCTGCGCGAGGCGGGCCTGGACGTGCTCGGCTCGGCACGTCGCGTCGTGGTCACCAAGGACAGCACGGTGATCGTCGACGGCGGCGGTACGCAGGAAGCCATCGACGGCCGCAAGGCGCAGCTGCGCGCGGAGATCGAGGCGACCGATTCGGACTGGGACCGCGAGAAGCTCGAGGAGCGCCTGGCGAAGCTGGCCGGCGGCGTCGCCGTCATCAAGGTCGGCGCCGCCACCGAGACCGCGCTCAAGGAGCGCAAAGAAAGCGTCGAGGACGCCGTTGCGGCGGCCAAGGCCGCGGTCGAGGAAGGCATCGTCATCGGCGGCGGTTCCGCGCTGGTGCAGGCCCGGGCCGCGCTGAAGTCGCTGAGCGAGTCGGTGACCGGTGACGAGGCGCTGGGTGTCGCGGTGTTCTCCGCGGCGCTGTCGTCTCCGCTGTACTGGATCGCCACCAACGCCGGTCAGGACGGTTCGGTCGTGGTGAACAAGGTCACCGAGCTGCCCGCCGGCCAGGGCTTCAATGCCGCCACGCTGTCCTTCGGCGACCTCGTCGCCGACGGTGTGGTGGACCCGGTCAAGGTCACCCGCTCCGCCGTGCTCAACGCGGCGTCGGTCGCCCGGATGGTCCTCACCACCGAGACCGCGGTCGTCGAGAAGCCTGCCGAGGCCGCCGATGACCACGGGCACGGTCATGGCCACGGCCATGGGCATCACCACCACTGAGTTCGCGAACGACGAGACACCCCCGGCCCGGTTGGGCCCGGGGGTGTTTTCGTCTCGGTGTCCGCCGATGTCAGAGGGTGGATGTAGCGTCATGCCGCATTCGTCGCATCGAGGAGGATCAATGAGTTTGACCATGCCGGACGGCGACTGGTTTGCCAACGTCGAATCGCGACCACATCCCTGGCCCGGACTGGGCTGGAACACCGTGGGGCTGGTCTATGACGACGTCGATGCCGCGGTTGAGTTCTATGCCAAGGCAATAGGCATGGTGCCAATTGCCGTGTTGCCCGACGAGAACGGTCGGACGTTTTTCGCGCGCATGCGCTACCGCGGCACCAACATCACGCTGAACCGGCCGGGCTGGGACTCGGACCTGGTGCAGACCACCGTTGATTCGCCGCCGCACTTCATCTTCTACCTATATGTCGATGACGTTCTTCAGACGGTTGCGTCGATGGAAGCGCGCGGCGCAACCAGCATCATGGCCGCAGCGCGGACCCCTTGGGGCGACCTCCGGGCTCGGGTGCGCGACCCGTTCGGATACCTGTGGGACGTCGCGCAACGGTACGACTCGCCTGCGTGATGTGAGGCCGCGCTCACCGAGCACCCCCGGTCAGTAGGCCGGGGGTGCTTTCGTTGGGGGGAGTCGTGCCCGGCCGGCCAGGCGGAGTGTGGTGACTCTCACCGGCAAGGGGTCTGGCGGGCACCTCTGCCATGAGTAAAATGGATTTTGCTCGTGACTTCATGGGCGGCCTATGCCTGGAGTCCGTGAACGCATCGTCGACCCGGCTTGGCGCCGAGGGCGAGCACAACAGAAACAAACAAACCTCGGAGGGGAGTGTCGTGGAGTCGACGCGTGATTGCACGGGTCAGCCGTGGCGGGCGCGTCGGCGCGGGATCTTGAACCGGATCGTTCGGGAAACCGACCCGCCGACGGACAACATGCCGCGGATCGCCGCGGCGCCGCGCGCCGAACTCGATGCCGCCCACCACGCCCACGTCGATGAGGTACTGGACCTGGCCGGGACCATCGGCGCCATCCTGATGGCGTCCGGCATGCCGGCCACCGCCACGATGGACCAGGTCACCGCCGTCACCGCCGCCTACGGGATCGAGCGCTGCGAGGTCGACGTCATCAACACGGCGATCCACATTTCTGCCTCCCGTGGCCCGTCGTCGCCGCCGGCCAGCACCTTTCACAACGTGCAATCCCGGTCGCTGGACTTCAGCAGACTGGCTGCCGTCGACCGCCTCCTCGCTCGTATCCGCGACGGGCAGGTGTCCCCGTCGGATGCGCGAGACGAACTCGACGCCATCATCACCGCGCCGCACCCGTACAAGCGCTGGATCGCGACGCTCGCGTGGGGGGCGCTGGCGTTCGCGACGGCGGGAACGCTGGGCGCGGGCTGGCTCGTCTGCCTGGTCAGCGCCCTGAGCGCCATGACGATCGACCGCGTCAACCGGCGCCTCAACAAGCATGGACTGCCGTTCTTCTTCCAGTACGCGGTCGGCGGTGCCATCGCGACCGCGCCGCCGATCCTGCTCTACTGGCTCGGTCCCAAGCTGGGGCTGAACTTCGAACCGACCGTGGCCATCGCGGCGGGCCTCGTCGTCCTTCTCGCGGGGCTCTCCCTGGTGGGCTCCGTCGGCGACGTCATCAGCGGTGCCCCGGTCACCGCCGCGGGCCGGTTCTTCGAGCTGGTCATGATGACGGGCGCGACGATCGCGGGTGTCGCGCTGGTCCTGCACCTCGCGAGCCGCTTCGGCGCGCCGTTCGTCGCCATCAGCGCCTACGCCCCACCAGCATTGGCAGAGTTCCCTGCCCGCGTCGCATTCGGCGCGGCCAGTGCGGCGGCGTATGCCCTGGCCTGTTACGCCGAACGCTCCTCGGCGGTGGCCGCAGCGTTCGGAGGTGCGGCGGGCACCGTCGCGTTTCTTCTCGCACAGGGCGCGGGCCTGGGCGCGGTCGTCGCGTCGTTCGTCGCGGCCGTGCCGATCGGCCTCGTCGGCCGACTCATGGAGCGCCGCGATCTCGCGCCGCCACTGGTCGTATCCATCGCGGGTATCGTGCCCCTGCTTCCGGGTCTGGCGTTGCTGCACGGCATCTACGCCGTCCTCAACGATCAGCATGCCGTGGGGTTCGCGTCGGTGTTGGGCGCGTTCGCGATCGGGACGGCGCTCGCCGCCGGTGTCACATTGGGCGAATGGAGTTCCTGGAAGGTTCGCAGACGCCGACTGCAGGTCCGGCGCACCGCACTGCGGCCCGCCAACCAGTCGGCCGCCAGCGCTGTGGATTAGCGGCCGAACCCGGCACCCTCGGCCCCGAGGCGCGGCATCGTGAGCGGGGCGCACATTTCGCCGCACAGTGCCGTCCTGGCTGCGAAGCTGTCGCTATGTTCCCGCAGACACCGGCGGCGACAGCTGCGCTTTCCGTGGCCACGCGGTTCTATTCACCCGCGTTGCTCAACCATTGCGCCCGCTCGTATCTGTGGGAAGCGATGTACGCCTCGGCCCACGCTGTGACGTTCGATGACGAACTGCTGTACGTCTCGGCGATGCTGCACGACATCGGCCTCACCAGCGCATTCGACAGCCACCGAATACCGTTCGAGGAGGCGGGCGGCGACCTGGCCTGGGTGCTCGGGGTGGCGGCCGGCTGGCCGGCAGACCGGGCGGCCAGGGCAGAGGAGATCATCGTGCTGCATATGCGTGACGATGTCCCGGCGACCGTCGACCCCGAGTCCCATCTCTTGCAGGTCGCGACCAGCTGGGATGTGGCCGGACGGCGACCGGAGGAATTCCCCGTGGAGGCGAGAGCGGAGGTGCTCGCGCGCTATCCCCGGGAGGGATTCGGAGGTGAGTTCCTGGCATGTTTCGAGGACCAGGCACGCCGAAAGCCGGACGGCGCCGCCGCCGCGTCCATGGCCAACAACGGTGCGGCGCGCATCACGGCCAACCCGCTCGACGTCAGCTGAGGATCGGCGCCAACGAAAGCCGCGGCGGTTTGGCTAGGCGTTGTCCGCGGTGGGGAAGTGGTCGGGCAGTTCGATCCAACCCGGCGGCACGTCGACGTTGAGCGCCAGGTTCACGAAGCGACCGACCGCGGCGGTCGCGGCCCGAATCGGGCACCACTGCAGGGTGTATGGCAGGAACTCCGGCGGCGACAGAGGTATCAGCGGATTCAGGAAATCGGCTCCCGAGCTTGCGGCCGTCGTGAGTATCCAGTCGACGCCCGGCTGCTCGGACCAACGGCGCGCCGAGAAGTCGATATCCGTCAGTTCGACGGTCGGTGGGGAGATCCCGACGGCTTCAAGGACTTGGCGCAGGGCCATCGGACTGGCCGGGTACAGGTCGGCGCTGCGGAGTCCCAGCGTCTCCTCCGAGAGTTCGTCGAGGCACACCGTCTGACGGCCGGCGAGCCGGTGATCGGGGCGCACGCTGACGACCAACGGCTCGGCGCAGAACACCTCACTGATGATCCCCGGGGGATCCGGAACCAGCCCGCACGTGATCGTCACGTCCACCTCGCCGTCGGGGATGGCGCGCTGGAGAGCGGGCAGCCACATCAGCCGTACGTTCAGCTCGACGTCGGGCGCTTCCCGACCGAGCGCAGCAGCCAGATGAGGCGCCAGCGTGGGGGCCACGGGTGGGGTGATGCCGAGCCGTACCGTCCCCGCGTCGCCGCCGGCGATCCGGCGGACCGCGGCACCGGCACCGGCGACGTCTTCGAGGATGTCCCTGGCACGATGGAGCAGTTCGACGCCGGCCTCGGTCAGCGTCACGCGCCGCGTGGTTCGGGTGAACAACGGTGTGCCCAGTTCACGTTCCAGCCGCCGCACGAGATCGCTGAGCGTGGGCTGGCCGATATGGAGTTTCTCGGCGGCACGCTTGAAGTGCAGGTCGTCGGCAACCGCGACGAACGCTTCGAGTTGGCGCAATTCCACGTGCAGATGGTATGCCGCCGCGCCCGTACGGATATCGATTGATTGATCGGCGCTCACGATTGCCGCGATCGGGCATCTCGTCTTTATCGGCGTTCCCGCATCGCGCAATCTGGAGTCTCCGACCGGTCCGAGAAGGGAACATCATGCCCGCCTTCAGTACGCGCTACCGAACCGCGACCATCGACGGGTTGAGCGTCTTCTACCGGGAGGCCGGCGATCCTTCCAGTCCCACAATTCTTCTGCTGCACGGGTTTCCGACGAGCTCGCACATGTTTCGCAACCTCATTGAATCCCTTTCCGACAGTTATCATCTCGTCGCGCCCGACCACATCGGGTTCGGCCGCTCGGCGATGCCGCCAGTCGACGAGTTCACCTACAGTTTCGACCGGCTGACCGAGGTCACCGAAAAACTGATCACCCATCTGGGGCTGGACCGCTTCGCCGTGTACATCCAGGACTACGGCGCCCCCATCGGGTTGCGCATCGCCGCGGCACGTCCGGACCGGATCACCGCCATCATCACGCAAAGCGGCAACGCCTACCTGGAGGGCTTTACACCGTTCTGGGACATCCTGTTCGCCCATGCACGCGACCGGGCCGCCAACGAGGACGGTGTACGCCAATACCTGACGGCGGAGAAGACGCACTGGCAATACACCCACGGCGTGCCCGACGACCGACTGGACCGCATAGCACCGGAGGCTTGGCTGCTGGACCAGGCCGGGCTGGATCGCGAGGGAAACGACGCCGTCCAGTTGCAGTTGTTCTGGGACTACCAATTCAACCTCGACGGCTACCCCAAGTTCCAGGAGTACTTCCGCACCCATCAGCCGCCGCTGCTGGTCACCTGGGGGAAGAACGACGAGATCTTCGGCGTTGCGGGAGCGGAGGCCTTCAAGCGCGATTTCCCCAACGGCGAGTTCCATCTGCTCGACGCCGGACATTTCGCACTGGAGACACACGGTCAGGAGATCAGTGGCTACATCCGGGATTTCATGGCCCGACTGTAATGGGGACGAAAACACGTCGACTGGAGGACGGAGTGAGTAAGCACTATCCGGCGATCGCATTCACCGACGACGTGCGCGCGGTCCAGCACCGGCACGGCAGCGACACGTTCTACGACCGAAAGCGCAGGTCTGGTGAGGCATCCACCGAACGCGACGTCCTGACCGACGACGAAAAGGACTTCCTTGCCGCGCGGGACAGCTTCTACCTGGCCTCCGTCGGAGAGTCGGGCTGGCCGTATGTCCAGCACCGCGGCGGGCCGATCGGATTTCTGCATATCCTGGACGATCACACCATCGGATGGGCCGACTTCCGTGGCAACCTGCAGTACATCAGCGCGGGGAACGTCGACGGAAACGACCGGGTCGCCCTCATCGCCGTCGACTATCCGAGGCGGCGCCGGTTGAAGCTCTTCGGTCACGCCCGCATCGTTACGGCCGAAGAGGATCCGGACCTGATGCGAACGTTGAGCGACCCCTCCTACGACGCTGTCGTCGAGCGTGCTGCGGTCATCACCGTCGAGGCATACGACTGGAACTGTCCCCAGCACATCACTCCACGATTCTCCGCGGCGGAACTCGAACCGGTCTTGGCCCCGTTGCGTCGGCGACTGGCTGAGCTGGAGGACGAGAACGCCGCCCTGAGGGCCGGGCTGCTCGAGCGTCATTGACACCGTCCGGTGCGGAATGTGATGCGGGTCTCGCGTTGTTGCACCTGAGCGTGACCATTCGACTTGGATTGCAGATTCCGAACTTCTCCTACGGCACGTCGGTCGCCGAACTGTTCCCCGCCGTCATAGCCCAGGCCCAGGAAGCCGAGGCCGCCGGATTCGACACCGTCCTGCTGATGGACCACTTCTATCAGTTGCCCGGGCTGGGTGAACCCGACGAACCCATGCTCGAGGCGTACACCGCCCTGGGCGCGTTGGCGACGGCCACCGAGAGGGTGCAACTGTCGACCTTGGTGACTGGCAATACCTACCGCAACCCGACCTTGCTGGCCAAGACGGTGACCACATTGGACGTCGTCAGCGCGGGGCGTGCCATCCTGGGTATCGGTGCGGGCTGGTTCGAGTTGGAGCACCGGCAGCTGGGATTCGAGTTCGACACCTTCACCGAGCGATTCGAAAAGCTCGACGAGGCACTGCAGATCATTCTCCCGATGGTGCACGGTGAGCGACCCAGCTTCTCCGGCAAGTGGTATCACACCGAGGGCGCGATCAACGAGCCCCGCTATCGGGACCACATCCCGGTGATGCTCGGCGGCAGCGGCGAGAAGAAGACCTTCCGGCTCGCGGCTCGTTACGCCGACCACCTCAACATCATCGCCGACATCGCCGAGCTGCCGGCCAAGCTCGACGTACTCCGGCAGCGCTGCGCTGAAATCGACCGGGACCCGGCGACTCTGGAGACCAGCTGCCTGCTGACGGTCGTGCTGGACGGCTACGACGCGCCCAGCGACATCGGTGAGGCACGAAGTGGGCGCGCGGTCACCGGCACACCCGAGCAGGTCGCCGAGGAGATCAAGCGCCGAGTGCTCGACCCCGGCATCGACGGTGTGATCGTCAACCTTCCCACACACCGGTACACCCCTGGTGTCATCGCGAAAGTCGGGGCGGCGCTCAGGCCTCTCATCGACGCGTAGCAGTGGCGCGGGCGTGGCGAGCGCTCACCGGTGATGGTGAGCTTCTCGCGCCAGCTGGCTGCCCCGTTGCTCGAGTGTCGATCGCAGCACCCGGCGGGCCAACCCGGCGAGTTTCCCCTCCCCGGGCCTGTTTTCGCCGACCGCGGCGATCAGCCCGTCGAGCGTGAGCGAACGCCCGTCGGAGGGTTCTGCCAGCACAAACCCGGCCATGACGTCGACCGCGTCGGTGAGCCGCGGGGACGGCTCGGCGATGTGCAGTGCGGTCCGCCATGGCGCACCCGGCCGGGCGTCGGCCAGCACGGCGGCTGCGCTGTCGGGTGCGTATGCGACGGCTTCGGCGACGGCCTGGGCCCAGCCGGTCAGGACGGTGAGCTCCTCGACCTCCAGATCGGGTGGGTCTGCCGAGGGTGGCAGGTCCGGTTGTGCTGCTGAACCCGTTGCGGTGGCGTGTATTTGATGCACAGCGACGTCGAAATAGTGGATGGCGTTGTCGATGGGTTTGCGACTGTCGGCGGTGCGCCGGGTGGTCCGTTCGCCGCAGATGGTCATCAGGACGCCGTGCGCGCCCGCCTCAAGCGGCACCTCCCGGATGCCCCTGACCGGGTCTTTCCACAAGCCGACCACCGGTGAGGGGGCGAACCCCTGCGGCCGGCAGCGCTGCACCATGCCGTAGGCGCTCAAGGTCGCGACGGCCGAGCCGGGATCGTCGGCCAGCACGCTGGCATAGCGCGCCGCCCAGCGTGACGCCAGTTGAGGGCCGTCGAGCAGCGGCGTAATGACCAGCGTCGGGCCCACCGACCGGATGACCTCGGAAACGTCGTCATGCTGGGAGAGGTCCTCGCACACCAGGCAGACGAGGGTGAGTTCCTCGCCGAACTCGACGAATTGCACCACCCGGCGAGGGACTTTCATCGCCTCCCACCAACGGATGTGCGGGTGCAACGCGCCACCCAGGTGGTACTGGTAGATCTGCTCGCTGTCGAGCGACCATCGGTGGTGCTTGTTCTGCCGGACGTGGAACCACTCGCTGCGGGTCGAATCTGCTGGGGGAGAGCCTTTTTCGAGCAGTGGGTTGACGCCGATGTGCACCCAGTTGGCGGGCAGCGGCCCGTTCTGGGTTGCCCGCTGGCGGACACCGGCGAGCAGCATGGCCACGCCGTGGCGATCCAGCAGTGCCTCGAGATCGGCGATATCGCCCTGGTCGACGGCGCTTTCGGGAAACACCACGACGTCGACACTGGCGACTTCTTCGCGGGCAGCGAGAAGCGTGCGATCCACCAGGTCGAAGTCGAGCCGTTCCGCGGGTGCGAATTCGAAATAGCCGAAGGGCTCGTTGGTGAGTCTGCGCACCGAGCCTTCGACCGGATGGAAGTCCGACTCACGCACGCGCAGCGGCCAGGGCAGTAGCAGCAGGTTGGCGTACTCGGCCTGGGGATCGGTGCCGCGGTGCCGGGCGGGAATCTTGGACCACCGGACCTGCGCACCGGGGCGGTGCACGCATGCGTAGCGCGAGAACGAGCCCAACGCCGTCCCGTTGGGCGAGGTCCGGACCTTCGGCAGCACCCGCAGCACGTGCGGGTTGATTCGGGCCAGTGATCCGGTCCTGGCCAACAATTCCCGCCCGCGTGCGCGGTATAGGCATCCTGTCCCGTTCGATCGGCCGAGCGGGATTCCCAACCCGGCGCATGCCTCGTCGGCGATGGCGTGGAGGGTCAGCAGTGCCTCGCACACCTGCCAGTCGCGGCCGTCGGCCAGATGCTCGACGGGTGTGTCGACCTGATCGCGGAAGATGCGCCATTGCACGCCGAGCAGTTCGGGTGCCGGAGCATTGCGGTCCTCGACCCAGCCGGCCCAGTCGCGGCCCGCCTCCTCGACGGCCGTGGCCCAGTCGGCGAACCCGTCGGGCGGCCATACCGCGTCCGCGGGTGGGGACAGCATGAAGCGATACGCCTGCGAGTGGTCCAGAATGACCTCGGTCAAGGCGAACAGATCGGGTGGCCATTCGAGGATGTCGTCGGTGATCGGACATCCGCTCAGTGCCAGCCACGTGGACGCCGGTGTGGGGTCTCCCGATCCGGGGTGAAACTCCTCCACAGCCGAACCGGCGCCGCTCATGGGGTGCTCCCTGATTCGTGGGCCATCACCGATGCCGCGACGAGGCGCGGGGTTTCGAGCGTAGCGGCTGATCGCGGCGGTGATCGGGGAATGGGTCCCAGCCGGATCACACGTGTACGTCGCGCAGCCCGACCGCGAAACGCAGGCCGGAGCAGTTGTAGCACCCCACGCAGCCGACGCAGTTGGTGCACCCGACGCATGCCAGGCACGCGACACAACGCTTGCAGAACGCGCACGCCGCACATGCGATGCTCCCGGCGACCGCGAGTGACATTGCGGTGGCGATGCTTCCGGCGACGGCCGCGCTACCGGCGGTCGCGATCGATCCGGCGACGGCGGTGCTGGCGACGGTCGCGGCCGAACTGACCACGCCGGCACTGGCCACCGTCGCCGCCGAGCCTGCCACCGCGGTACTGGCCACGGTGGCCACGGATCCGGCCACCACCGCGCTGGTCGACGTGGCCGCCGACCCGGCTACCACGGCGCTGGCCGACGTGGCCTGGGATTCGACGGTGCTGATATCGCTATCGGGAGTCTTGACCACGGTGAACATTCTGCGCCGCGCCGAGCCCCGAAGTCGCGTCAAACACGACAACGTCCCCGACACGCCGAAGCGTGTGGGGACGTTGGTCGCGTCTGATGGTGTTCTGTGGTCAGGCGGTGCGTCGGATACCTCGTTTGAGCAACAGTTCGCGCTCGGACTCCGACAGCCCGCCCCAGATGCCGTACGGTTCGCCGACGGCGAGTGCATGGGCGCGGCACTGGGCGATGACGGGGCAGCGCCGACACATCTCCTTGGCCCTCATCTCGCGCTGCGCACGTGCCCTGCCGCGCTCGCCGTCGGGGTGGAAGAACATTGCCGAATCAACGCCTCGGCACAGGCCCTGCATCTGCCAGTCCCAGATATCGGCGTTCGGCCCGGGTAGCTGCTGCGGCTGTGGCATAGGAAAACCCCTCTCTACACACCCTTTTCGAGAACGCGGGAGAGCGTGAGTCGTGGTAACGATCCGAGCACTTGTCGCCGATGACTACTCGTGCACACAAAGTAGGGGTGCTCAATAAATCGCGTCAATAGTCCCGCAATGTGCTGATTCACATATCCGCAGGTCGAGAATTTACATCACGTTCATCGCTCCGACCCGTTCGCAGCGGGAATCGTGCTACCGAAACACGTGTCAACGCAGGGCGGGTCGCGTTTGTGCTGTTCGAGCGGGGCGCTGTTGCGCAGGTCTTTCGTGACGCTAAGAATCTGATTAACACGGACGTAACATGCTCACCACAAACTGTTAACGTATGGTGCGCGGCAAATCCGGGTACAGCACTACCCATTTGGGCAGTAGCGGCCCTGGGCGCCGTCTGCTGGCGCATCGCGGTTTCTCATCATCAGGCAGCGCGCCGTGTCGCGCACGTCGACATTGGTAGCGTCGCGATCCGATGACAACGGCCGCCGCCCGCCCGGCAACCCTTCTGGCGAACTGCGCGTTCGGCGACGACCCGGGGCGGTGGCCGCTGCCGGCCGCCCGGACGCCGCACGACCTGTGGTTGCGCTCGGTGGCCGCCGGCGGCCAGGGCCGCTACGCCAGCGCGCTGGCCGATCTGAGCCGGCTGCGCGACGCCGGGCCCGCGCCGGTGTCGCTGGCCTACAGCACCCGCGCGTCGTTCCTGCGTCAGCTCGGCTGGCACACGGTCGCCCGCGGTTGGGACGGCCGGGCGCTGGCCGCGGCGGGCACCGATCCGGAAGCGCGGGCCGACGCACTCGTCGGTCTTGCCGCCGACGCCCTGGGCGTCGGGCGTTTCGCGGTGTCGGCGCGGTTGCTGGCCCGCGCGCGCGAGCAGATCGTCGGCGACGCCGCGGGCGGGCGACTGCCGGTGCGGCAGGCCTGGGTGGATGCGGAGCTGGCGATGGCCCGCGGTGACGGTCCGCAGGCGGTGACGCACGCCGAGCGGGCCGTGGCGGCAGCCGCCTCCTTCGGGTCGGCTCGCCACGCGGTCAAGTCGGAGGTGGTGCTGGCCGCGGCGCTGTGCAGCGCAGGCGCCCATGACCGCTCCCGTCGCGTCGCCGACGCCGCACTGGACGCCGCAGGCCGGCTCGGGCTGATCCCGCTGCGGTGGGCGCTGGCCTGTCTGCTGTCGGATATCGGCAGTGCCGCCCACCCGGCGTCGCGGATCGGTGAGATCCGCGACGGGTCGGCCGCGGCGGTCCGCCGGCGGGGCGGCGTGTGGCGGGGTCACTGACCGGGATCCGTGCTCGCGGATCGTTATTGTTTAGCTGACCACACTGCAGGGATTGAGTCCCGCTCGTAACGCTGGAGAGCCCGCCCACGATGACAATTTCGGGAGAACGTCTCGATGCTGTCGTTGCTGAAGCTGTGGCAGGCAGCCGAGATGCGCTCCGGGAGGTGCTGGAGACCATCCGCCCGATCGTCGTCCGATATTGCCGGGCCAGGATCGGCACGGCGGAACGAAGTGGTCTATCAGCGGATGACATCGCGCAGGAGGTGTGCTTGGCCGCCATTACGGCGCTGCCGCGTTACCGGGATCAGGGACGACCGTTCCTGGCCTTCGTATACGGCATCGCCGCGCACAAGGTTGCTGACGCGCACCGCGCCGCCGGCAGGAACCGGGCCGATCCGACCGACTCGGTGCCGGAACGGTTCTCGGTGGAGGCGGGTCCGGAGCAGTTGGCCGTGGAAGCCGAGGCGTCGGCGCGGATGAACAAACTGCTGCAGATCCTTCCCGAGAAACAGCGGGAGATCCTGATCCTGCGCGTGGTCGTCGGGATGAGCGCCGAGGAGACCGCCGAGGCCGTGGGGAGCACGGCGGGTGCGGTGCGGGTCGCGCAGCATCGCGCGCTGGCACGGTTGAAGGCCGAGATCATCGCGACGGGGCACGACCATGCCTGACTTCGGACGATGGACGGCCAACGGCGGTGATCCGTCGCTCAACGACGTCAACCGCACCGATCGCTTCCTGGACGCCTTGGCCTTCGAGCAGCCGGTCTATTCGACCGATCCGGCCGAGGCTGAACTCGCCCAGTTGTTCGCCGGCTGGCGCGACGAGGTGCGCAGACCGCCGGTCAGCGGTGTGGCGACCCAGAATGACGCGATCGCGGCACTGGACCGGGCCGTCAGCACCCGCAAGCGTCCCCGGTTTCCCATGGCCGTCATCGGTTCGGTGGCCGCGGCGGCGCTGTGTCTGGGGGGCTTCGGCACCGTCGTGTACGGCGCGGGCCCCGGCGATGCGCTGTACGGGCTGCGCACGATGCTCTTCGGCGAGCAGCAGGTCACCCGCGACGACGCGGTGGTGCTGGCCGCGCAGACCGAACTCGCCCAGGTCCAGCAGCTGATCGACGAGGGCCAGTGGGACGCCGCCCAGGACAAGCTGAACACGATCACCACCACCGTTCGCGACGTCACCGACGCCGGGCGCCAACAACAGCTCGTCGACCAGTGGCAGCAGCTGTCGGTGAAGGTCGAGTCGCGCGATCCCAACGCGACGGTCCCCCCCGACGCACCGCCGGCCACCCTGCCCGAGATCCCGGCCGTGGTGGCGCCGACGGAGACGTCGACGACACCGGGTTCGAGCGGTCCGGAAACGTCGCCGACCTCGCCCACCGATACGGCGACCACGGCGACCACGGCGACGGACGCCACCACGTCTCCGTCGGCCCCGACGGAGACGACCTCGCCGACCAGCGCCGCCGAGCCGGCGCCGTCGGACACCACCACGACCACCGTGGCGCCCACGACGACGACCCAGCCGACCACCACGACGACCCAGCCGGCCACGACGACGACCACGACCGCCACCACGACGACCACACCGCCGACGACCACCACCACCACCACGACAAAGACGACCACCACAACAACAACCACCACCACCAACGCGGCCGCGGTACCGGGGGCACCCGCGTCCGGCGCGGACCAGCCGGGCGACGTCGTCGAGGGGTCGACGTCGGCACCGGCCCGCGTGGGGCGGCAGGAGCCGGAGGTTCAGGAAACCGAGACGCGCGGGCCGGCCGGGGGACCGACCTCGATCTCAATTCCCGCAACCACGACGACGATCATGGTCGTGCCCATGCCGGGCGGCGTGGGTGCCGGGGAACCAGAAGGGCAGGAATCAGAAGGGCAGTGAGCCGTGGAGCTCAGCGATAGCCGTCGGGGTCGGTCGTCGCCTCGTTGAGTGACGCGTCGGCGTAACCGCGGCAGTAGTCCCAGGTGACGTATGCGTCGGGTTCGGGATCGTAGGCCGGCTCGTGCGGACGGACGGTGCCGTCGACCAGGAGCTGCAACAGGTTGGCCCGCAGCATGTCCCAGTCGTGGTAGTGGTCCTGCTGGCATTCGTCGCAGCACACCACGAGCCCGCGAATGCCCTTGTGCGCCAACAGGGCCTCATAGACAGCCAGATCCGCCAGATCGGCCTCGACGGCGGTCCGCTCCTGCGGATCCAGCGGCTGACCCGGTTCCAGCGCATCCAGCGCTGCCGACGGGTCGCAGGGGTCGTCGGCAAAAGGATCAGGCGGCAAACCGGGCGGGAGGTTGTCACGCACGGGGTCCAGACTACGCAGCCGCATACGGCTCGCGCCAGCCACGGGGTATACGATTCGGCCGGTCGCGAACGGCCGCGGCGAACCGCAGGCGGTGCCGCCCGAGCCGATAAGATTCAGGCATCAAGCTCTCCGCCTGCGCCTGTACTGGAGGCCCCGCCCATGTCGATCGCTGAAAGCAGCGTTCCCATCTCCGTCCCGGTGCCGACCGGCGGCGACGATCCGACCAAAGTCGCCATGCTCGGGTTGACCTTCGACGACGTCCTGCTGCTGCCCGCCGCCTCCGATGTGGTGCCCGCCACAGCGAACACCTCGAGTCAGCTGACCCGCCGGATCCGGTTGAAGGTGCCGCTGGTCAGCTCGGCGATGGACACCGTCACCGAATCCCGCATGGCGATCGCGATGGCGCGCGCGGGCGGCATGGGTGTGCTGCACCGCAACCTGCCGGTGGGGGAGCAGGCCGGACAGGTCGAGACCGTCAAACGTTCGGAGGCCGGCATGGTCACCGACCCGGTCACCTGCTCCCCGGACAACACACTCGCCGAAGTCGATGCCATGTGTGCGCGGTTCCGCATCTCGGGCCTGCCCGTCGTCGACGACACCGGATCCCTGGTCGGCATCATCACCAACCGCGACATGCGCTTCGAGGTGGACCAGAACAAGCCGGTCTCCGAGGTGATGACCAAGGCGCCGCTGATCACCGCGCGTGAGGGCGTTTCCGCGGAGGCGGCGCTGGGGCTGTTGCGCCGCAACAAGATCGAGAAGCTCCCGATCGTCGACGGCCACGGCAAGCTGACCGGCTTGATCACGGTCAAGGACTTCGTCAAAACCGAGCAGTTCCCGCTGGCGACCAAGGACCGCGACGGGCGGCTGCTCGTCGGCGCGGCGGTCGGCGTCGGCGACGACGCCTGGACCAGGGCCATGACATTGGCCGAGGCGGGTGTCGACGTGCTCGTGGTGGACACGGCGCACGCCCACAACCGTTCGGTTCTGGAGATGGTGCACCGGCTGAAAACCGCGATCGGCGACCGTGTCGAGGTGGTCGGCGGCAATGTCGCCACCCGGGCCGCGGCCGCCGCCCTGGTGGAGGCGGGCGCGGACGCGGTGAAGGTCGGTGTCGGCCCCGGCTCGATCTGCACCACTCGCGTCGTCGCCGGGGTGGGCGCCCCGCAGATCACCGCCATCCTGGAAGCGGTCGCGGCCTGCGCTCCCGCGGGGGTGCCGGTCATCGCGGACGGCGGCCTGCAGTACTCCGGCGACATCGCGAAGGCGCTGGCCGCCGGCGCGTCGACGGCCATGCTCGGCTCGTTGCTTGCCGGTACCGCCGAATCTCCCGGCGACCTGATCTTCGTCAACGGCAAGCAGTTCAAGAGCTATCGCGGTATGGGTTCGCTCGGCGCGATGCAGGGCAGGGGCGGCGCGAAGTCGTACTCCAAGGACCGCTACTTCCAGGACGACGTGCTTTCCGAGGACAAGCTGGTGCCAGAGGGTATCGAGGGGCGCGTGCCGTTCCGCGGCCCGCTTGCGACGGTGATCCACCAGCTGACCGGCGGATTGCGCGCGGCGATGGGGTACACCGGCGCGGCGTCCATCGAGCAGCTGCAGCAGGCGCAGTTCGTGCAGATCACGGCGGCGGGCCTGAAGGAAAGCCATCCGCACGACATCACGATGACCGTCGAGGCGCCCAACTACTACGCCCGCTAGGGCCCGATGAGCCGCTTGCGCGAAGAGAATAGGGCCCGATGAGCCGCTTGCGCGAAGAGAACCGGAGTTGAGCATGCGTGACATGGTCGAGATCGGGATGGGCCGCACCGCCCGTCGCACCTACGAACTCGCCGACATCAATATCGTCCCGTCGCGGCGCACTCGCTCGTCCAAGGATGTGTCGACCGCCTGGCAGTTGGATGCCTACCGGTTGGAGATCCCGGTCGTGGCGCATCCGACGGATGCGCTGGTGTCGCCGGAGTTCGCGATCGAACTGGGCCGCCTCGGCGGTCTCGGTGTGCTCAACGGCGAGGGGCTGATCGGCAGGCACGCCGACGTCGAAGCCAAGATCGCCCAGGTCGTCGAGGTCGCGGGGAAGGAACCCGAAGCCCACCACGCGACCAAGGCGGCGATCCGGCTGCTGCAGCAACTGCATGCCGCTCCGCTGAACCCCGACCTGCTGGGGGCGGCAGTCGCCCGCATCCGCGACGCCGGGGTGACCACCGCCGTGCGCGTCAGCCCGCAGAATGCGCAGGCGCTGACGCCAGCGCTGGTCGCCGCCGGGATCGACCTGCTGGTCATCCAGGGCACCATCATCTCCGCCGAACGCGTCGCGCAGGGCCGCGACGGCACCGGTGAACCGCTCAATCTCAAGACGTTCATCGCCAACCTGGATGTGCCGGTGGTCGCCGGCGGGGTGCTCGACCACCGCACGGCGCTGCATCTGATGCGCACCGGGGCCGCCGGTGTGATCGTGGGTTACGGTTCGACCCGCGGTGTCACCACCAGCGACGAGGTGTTGGGGATCAGCGTGCCGATGGCCACGGCGATCGCCGACGCCGCCGCCGCCCGCCGCGAGTACCTCGACGAGACGGGCGGGCGCTACGTGCACGTCCTCGCCGACGGCGACATCCACACCTCGGGTGGGCTGGCGAAGGCGATCGCCTGCGGCGCCGACGCAGTGGTGCTCGGCACGCCGCTGGCGGTGTCCGCCGAGGCGATGGGCGGCGGCTGGTTCTGGCCGGCCGCGGCCGCGCACCCGTCGTTGCCCCGCGGTGCACTGCTGCAGGTCGCCCATGGTGAACGGCCGTCGTTGGAGCAGGTGCTCAACGGGCCGTCCGACGACCCGTTCGGCTCGCTGAACCTCGTGGGTGGCCTGCGCCGGGCGATGGCCAAGGCGGGGTACTGCGATCTCAAGGAATTCCAGAAGGTCGGCCTGACCGTCGGCGACTGACCGAGCGGCTCTGGTCGAGACCCGGCGGGCCGGCCGCTACAAGTTCCATCACATCAACACCGCGCCGCTCGAACCGATCGTCGAGCGGTGGCTCAGGAAGGCCGAATCGGATGCCGGCGGCCATGGCGCCGGCGGGGGAGGCACCACCATGAGAATCAACCTGACCAGCGTGCTCGTGGACGACCAGGACAAGGCGTTGCGGTTCTATACCGAGGTCCTCGGATTCCGGCAGAAGAACGACATCCCGATGGGGCAGTTCCGGTGGATCACCGTGGTGTCGCCGGAGGAGCCGCAGGGTGTGGAAATCGTCCTCGAACCCGACGAGCATCCGGCGGCGAAGCCGTTCAAAGAGGCGCTGGTCGCCGACGGCATACCGTTCACCTCGTTCGCCGTCGACGACGTCGTCGCGGAATTCGAGCGGCTCACGGCGCTCGGCGTCCGATTCACCCAGGCGCCCACCGACATGGGTCCGGTCACCACCGCGGTTTTCGACGACACCTGCGGCAACCTCATCCAGATTGCCCGTCACGCGGGTTGACCGTGCAATTGTGACCGCCGTCACTTCCGCACTTTACAAGTTAGGCACCCCTGTCTAGAAAGTTACCCGTGAGTAAGTCCATACTGAGCCGATGAAGCCTGACTACGACGTCATGATCATCGGTTCGGGATTCGGGGGCAGTGTCAGCGCGCTGAGGCTCACCGAGAAGGGCTACCGCGTCGGCGTCGTGGAGGCGGGACGGCGCTTCGCCGACGAAGACTTCGCCAAGACCTCGTGGAACCTGCGCAAGTTTCTGTGGGCGCCCCGCCTGGGTATGTACGGCATCCAGCGGATCCACCTGCTGCGCAACGTCATGATCCTGGCCGGCGCGGGCGTGGGCGGCGGCTCGCTCAACTACGCCAACACCCTCTACGTGCCGCCGGAGCCGTTCTTCGCCGACCGGCAGTGGTCGCATATCACCGACTGGCGCGACGAGTTGATGCCGCACTACGACCAGGCGCGGCGAATGCTCGGCGTGGTGATGAACCCGACCTTCACCGACGCCGACCGCATCGTCAAGGAGGTCGCCGACGACATGGGGGTCGGCGACACGTTCGTCCCCACACCGGTCGGCGTGTTCTTCGGCCCCGACGGCCGCAAGGCGCCGGGTGTCACCGTGCCCGACCCCTACTTCGGCGGTGCCGGGCCCGCGCGTACGGGCTGCCTCGAATGCGGGTCGTGCATGACGGGATGCCGCTACGGGGCCAAGAACACCCTGGTGAAGAATTACCTCGGACTCGCGGAAAAGGCAGGCGCCGAAGTGCTTCCGATGACGACGGTCACCGGATTCGACCAAGGCCCCGACGGGCTGTGGCGGGTGCACACCGTGCGCACGGGTCGCTGGGTGCGCCGACGGCCACGCACCTACACGGCCACCGAACTGGTGCTTGCCGCAGGCACATTCGGCACCCAGAAGCTGCTGTTCGCCATGCGCGACGGCGGGCGGCTCCCCGCGCTGTCCGATCGCCTCGGCGTCCTGACGCGCACCAACTCCGAATCGATCGTCGGTGCGGGGCGGCTCAAGGTGGCAGCCGACCTCGATCTGACCCACGGTGTGGCGATCACGTCGTCGATCCATCCCACTCCCGACACCCACATCGAGCCGGTCCGCTACGGCAAGGGCTCCAATGCCATGGGGCTGTTGCAGACCCTGATGACCGACGGCACCGGACCCGGCGGCTCCGACGTCCCGCGCTGGAAACAACTGTTCCACAACGCCGGACAGGATCCGCGGGGCACCGTGCGCCTGCTCAACCCGCGGCGCTGGAGTGAACGGACCATGATCGCCCTGGTGATGCAGCATCTGGACAACTCGATCACCACCTTCACCTCCCGCGGCAGGTTCGGTCGTCGCCGGATGACCAGTAAGCAGGGGCACGGACAGCCCAACCCCACCTGGATCCCCGTCGGCAACGAGGTCACCCGCCGCATCGCGGCGAAGATCGACGGTGTCGCGGGCGGGACCTGGGGTGAACTGTTCAACATCCCGCTCACGGCACACTTCCTCGGCGGTGCGGCGATCGGCGACGGTCCCGAGCACGGCGTCATCGATCCGTATCAGCGGGTGTACGGCTACCCCACGCTGCACGTCATGGACGGCGCCGCGATCTCGGCCAATCTCGGTGTCAATCCGTCACTTTCGATCACCGCGCAGGCCGAGCGTGCGGCGTCGCTGTGGCCCAACAAGGGCGAGCAGGACCTGCGTCCGCGGCAGGGCGAGCCCTACCGCCGGCTGGCGGCGATCCCGCCGCAGCATCCCGTCGTGCCCGCGGGCGCGCCGGCGGCGCTCGGGGTGCGCGGCCCGGTCAGTTCGGCAGGCTGACCCGCCGCCGGGCCGGCTCACGGCCCGCCGGCTGCTGCGGCGGGGGCAGCAGGGGAGTGCGGCGCCTGATCGGTTTCGTCGCCGCCGAACCGGTGCGCATCGTCAGGTCGTGTCCGGCGTGCCGGATGGTCAACTCCCCGTCGGGACCGTCGCGCAGGGTGTAGGTGACGGTGTCGTGGTCGGCGTCCACCGTCAACCGGAAGTTCCTCCAGCGCAACCGGAATCGCAGCCGGGAGATACCCGCTGGCAGGTGCGGATCCAGGGCCAGCACCGATTCGTCGTCGCGCAGGCCGCCGAAACCCGCCACGAGTGCCGTCCAGGCACCGGCCAGCGATGCCATGTGCAGACCGTCGCGGGTATTGGAGTGCAGATCGCGCAGATCGATCATGGCGGCCTCGTAGGTGTAGTCGTGCGCCAGCTCCAAATGCCCGACCTCGGCGCACATCACCGCCTGCGTGCACGCCGACAACGACGAGTCGCGGGTGGTGCGCCGCTCGTAGTAGTCGACGTTGCGCGCCTTCTGCTCGTCGGTGAACGCATGGCTCTGCCAGTGCATCGCCAGCACGAGGTCGGCCTGTTTGAGCACCTGCGCGGGGTAGAGCCGGACGTACGGTTCGTGCAGCAGCAGCGGATAGCGGGTGTTGGCCGAGAAGTCCCACTCGGCGAAGGTGGTGAACCCCTCACACTGCGGGTGCACACCCAACTCGGTGTCATAGGGGATGTGCACCGCGTCGGCGGCCGCACGCCAGGCCGCGGTCTCCTCGGTGGTCACTCCCATCTCGTAGGCGGCCTCGGCGTTGCGGGTACAGGCCTCGGCGGCCACCCGGAGATTGTGCGCCGCCATCAGATTCGTGAACACGTTGTCGCGGACCACACCGGTGTACTCGTCGGGTCCGGTCACGCAATCCAGGTGCCACACCCCGTGGCGGTCGTGGTGGCCCAGCGACATCCACAGCCGGGCGGTCTCCACCAGCACCGACATCCCGCACTCCAGTTCCAGGGAGTCGTCACCGGTGACGATCCGGTATCGCTCGAACGCCATGGCGATGTCGGCGTTGACGTGCCACGCCGCGGTGCCTGCCGGCCAGTAGGCCGAACACTCCTCGCCACGGATCGTGCGCCAGGGGAAGCTCGCCCCGGCCAGGTCGAGTTGGCCGGCCCGCTCCTTGGCGAGGTCGAGTGTCGACGCGCGCCAGCGCAGGGCGTCCGCGGCGGCCGAGGGCAGGGTGTAGGTCAGTACGGGAAGCACGAAACCCTCGGTGTCCCAGAACGCGTGGCCGTCGTAGCCGGTGCCGGTGAGCCCTTTGGCGGAGATCGCGCGGCGTTCGGCACGGGCACTGGCCTGCAGCACGTGGAACAGCCCGAACCGGACCGCCTGCTGACAGTCGGGGTCGCCTTCCACCTCGACGTCGGCGCTGTCCCAGAATTCGTCGAGGTAGTCGCGCTGCGCGTCGAGCAGACCCTGCCAGCCGCTGTAGCGCGCGGCGGCCAGCGCGCCGGCCGCCTGGTCGCGCAGCGCGGGCCGGGAGCGCAGGCTCGACCAGCCGTAGGCGAGGTATTTCACGATGCGCAGCCGCTGCCCGGGGCGCAGACCGCAGATAACCGTCGTGCGCGCCAGGTCGTCGCGCGCCTCGGTGGTGATGTCGACGCGGCCGGGCACCTCGACCTCATGGTCCATCGCCGCGGCCATCATCAGTCCGCTGCCCCGGGTGCGGTGCACGAGCAGTGCTCCGTGCCCCGTGTGCTCGTGGTGCACGGCCTGCAGCGGATTGGTCAGTGCCGCGGCGACTCTGGGGTCGGCGGAGGTGTGGGGCTGGTCCTCGTTGGTCACCAGTTCGGATTGAACTGTGAGGCGGACGAATTCGTCGACCGCCTCGACCAGGTACTCGATGGCGGCCACACTGCGATGCGACAGGGACACCAGCCGCGTCGAGACCACCTTGACCTGTTTGCCCGCCGGTGAGCGCCAGTGCGCGTCTCGGGTCAGCGTCCCGGTGCGAAGGTCGAGAACCCGTTCGTGGCCGAGTAGTTCGCCGTAGCGCACATCGAACGGCTCGTCGTCGACGAGTAACCGGATGATCTTGCCGTTGGTGACGTCGACGACGGTCTGGCCCGCCTCCGGATAGCCGAAGCCGGCCTCGGCGTAGGGGAGCGGCCGTGTCTCGTAGAAGGAGCCGAGATAGGTGCCGGGCAGACTGTGGGGTTCGCCCTCGTCGAGGTTGCCGCGTAACCCGATGTGTCCGTTGGCCAGCGCGAACAGCGACTCCGACTGCGCCAGCACGCCCAGCTCGAGCCGGGTCTCCCGGATCTGCCACGGCTCCACCGGAAACGATTCGTGGGTGATCATCATCGGGTCTGCACCACCACCTACATCAATTCGCCGAGATCTCTGACGACGACGTCCGCGCCGTACCGGCGCAATTCGTCGGCGTGGCCGAGCCGGTCGACACCGACGACATAGCCGAAGGCGCCCGCGCGACCGGCGGCCACCCCTGACAGGGCGTCCTCGAACACCGCCCCCGCCGCGGGGGGGACGTCGAGCAGCCGGGCGGCCCGCAGATACGAATCGGGTGCCGGCTTTCCCGGTATGTTCTCCTCCCGCAGGGTGACGCCGTCGACGCGCTGTTCGACGTAGCGGTCCAGTCCGGTGATCTCGAGCACCTCGCGGGTGTTGGCGCTGGAGGACACCACCGCCACCCGCAGGCCCGCGTCATGCACGGCCGTGAGGTAGCGGCGGGAGCCCTCGAACACCGCGACGCCGTCGGTGTGCAACACGGTGCGGAACATGGCGTTCTTGCGATTGCCCAGCCCGGCCACCGTCTCGGTGTCCGGGGGATCGCTCGGGTCGCCGTCGGGCAGTTCGATGTCCCGGCTGGCCAGGAATGCCCGGACACCGTCGTCGCGGCGTTTGCCGTCCACGTAGCGGCCGTAGTCGGCGACCGGGTCGAACGGCACGAACCGTCCGCCGGCCTGCTTTGCCCGGGCCGCCAGATAGTCGTCGAACATCGCCTTCCAGGCCGCGGTGTGCACGCTGGCGGTATCCGTCAGCACCCCGTCGAGGTCGAACAGGCAGGCCCGCACGTGGTCGGGTAAACCCAGCACTGCGGACCTCGCTTCCCGGTCGAGGCGTCGTTGCCGGCCGTCGGTAAGGCGTCGGTACCAGCATGCCCCGCCGCGGTCGCCGTGCGCCGTCGAACATGCCGATACCCCGACACTAGACTGATGCGGTGGACTCAACCTCCCCCCGGCCCGTGTTGGTGGTCGACTTCGGCGCGCAGTACGCGCAGCTGATCGCGCGGCGGGTCCGGGAGGCCCGGGTGTATTCCGAGGTCATCCCGCACACCGCCACCGTCGAGGAGATCAAGGCCAAGGATCCGCAGGCGATCGTGCTGTCCGGCGGTCCGGCCAGCGTGTACGCCGAGGGTGCCCCGCGGCTGGACCCCGGGCTGTTCGACCTCGGCCTACCGGTATTCGGCATCTGCTACGGATTCCAGGCGATGGCACAGGCGCTCGGTGGCACGGTGGCCCACACGGGTACCAGCGAATACGGCAGGACGGAACTGAAAGTCGTTGGCGGGCAGCTGCACAGCGATCTGCCCGCGACCCAGCCGGTGTGGATGAGCCACGGTGACGCCGTGACCGCCGCCCCGGAGGGGTTCGAGGTGGTCGCCGCCAGCGCCGGCGCCCCGGTGGCGGCGTTCGAAGATCGCGCCCGCCGCCTGGCCGGGGTGCAGTACCACCCCGAGGTGCTGCATTCGCCGCACGGTCAGCAGGTGCTGGGCCGCTTCCTGCACGAATTCGCCGGGATCGGGGCCACCTGGACGGCCGCCAACATCGCCGACGCGCTGATCGAGCAGGTGCGCAACCAGATCGGTGACGGGCGGGCCATCTGCGGGTTGTCCGGTGGCGTGGATTCCGCGGTGGCCGCCGCACTGGTTCAGCGTGCCATCGGTGACCGGCTGACCTGCGTATTCGTCGACCACGGGCTGCTGCGTGCGGGGGAGCGGGCCCAGGTCCAGCGTGATTTCGTCGCGGCCACCGGTGCCCGGCTGGTGACCGTCGACGTCGCCGACCGGTTCCTCGAGGCGCTCGCCGGCGTCACCAATCCGGAGGGCAAACGCAAGATCATCGGCCGCGAGTTCATCCGCGCCTTCGAGGGTGCGGTGCGCGACCTGCTGGCGGACGGCGAAGCCCACCACGACCAGGCCATCGACTTCCTGGTGCAGGGCACGCTCTACCCCGACGTGGTCGAATCCGGCGGCGGCACGGGCACCGCGAACATCAAGAGCCATCACAATGTCGGTGGGCTGCCCGGCGACCTGAAGTTCAAACTCGTTGAACCACTGCGACTTCTGTTCAAGGACGAGGTGCGGGCGGTCGGCCGCGAACTGGGTCTGCCCGAGGAGATCGTGGCCCGTCAGCCATTCCCGGGCCCCGGGCTGGGCATCCGGATCGTGGGTGAGGTCACCGCCGATCGGCTGGACACGCTGCGCCGCGCCGACGCGATCGCCCGTGAGGAGTTGACCACCGCCGGACTGGACCACCAGATCTGGCAGTGCCCGGTGGTGTTGCTCGCCGACGTCCGCTCGGTCGGTGTGCAGGGGGATGGACGTACCTACGGTCACCCCATCGTGTTGCGTCCGGTGTCCAGTGAAGATGCCATGACGGCGGACTGGACACGGGTGCCCTACGAGGCGCTGGAACGGATCTCCACCCGGATCACCAACGAGGTGCCCGAGGTCAACCGCGTCGTGCTGGATGTGACCAGTAAGCCGCCCGGCACCATCGAATGGGAATAACCTAACGGAATTTCCTTGCTGGGCATGGAGTTTCGCTGACCGGCAACGGCTGATCCGGGTATCCGGCCAATGGCATTGCACGGCGGTGGTCGGGCCGATAGGGTCGGGGCACCGTCAGATCGCACCCCACGGAATCCATGGTCAGCACAGAACCGCGGTACCCACTCTGGGGTCGTCGCGTCGAACAGGATGCCCTCGGTCGGCTCGTGGGCTGTGTGCGCGACGGCCACAGCCGCAGTCTGGTCCTGCGGGGTGACGCGGGCGTCGGCAAGACGGCGTTGTTGGAGTACCTCGCCGAGTGCGGTGCCGACCTGCAGGTGGTCAGGGCCGCCGGCGTCGAATCCGAGATGGAACTCGCCTACGCCGCGCTGCACCAGTTGTGCGCGCCGATGCTCGACCGGCTGCCGCGGCTGCCCGGACCGCAGCGCGATGCGCTGCAGACCGCGTTCGGGACGCGTTCGGGCCCACCGCCGGACCGTTTCGTGGTCGGGCTCGCAGGTCTGAACCTGCTGGCCGAATATGCCGCCGACCGGCCGGTGCTCTGCGTCGTCGACGATGCGCAGTGGCTGGACCGGATCTCCGCGCAGGCGCTGACGTTCATCGCTCGGCGCCTGGTCGCCGAACGTGTCGCGCTGGTCTTCGCGGTCCGCGAGGACGCCGATCACCGCGTCGACCAGATGTGGACGGGTCTGGACGAACTCAGGGTCACCGGGCTCAGCGACGACGATGCGCGCGGATTGCTGGATTCCGCGGTGCCCGGGCGGCTCGACGAGCGGGTGCGCGACCGCATCGTCGCCGAAACCCGGGGCAACCCGCTTGCGCTGCTCGAACTGCCACGAGGTCTCAGCGTCGCCGAACTGGCGGGCGGGTTCGGCAGCCCGGACGCCGGTCGGCTGGCAAACCAGATCGAGCACACCTTTCTGCGCAGGGTGCGTGCGCTGCCCGCCGAGACCCAACGGCTGCTGCTCACCGCGGCGGCCGAACCCGTGGGCGATGTGGTGCTGCTCCGACGCGCGGCCGAACTGTCGGGGATCGGACCGGATGCCGCGATACCCGCCCAGGAAGCCGGGCTGCTCGAGCTCGGCACCCGGGTGCGGTTCCGCCACCCGCTCACCCGGTCGGCGGCCTACCGATCCGGCACCGTGTCCGACCGGCAGGCAGCCCACCGCGCGCTCGCCGAGGCCACCGACGGCGGCGCCGATCCCGATCGGCGGGCCTGGCACCGCGCCGCTGCCGCCACCGGCCCCGACGAGGAGGTCGCCGGCGACCTGGAGCGGTCCGCGGACCGTGCGCTGGCCCGCGGCGGGGTGGCCGCCGCGGCGGCGTTTCTGCGGAAGGCGGCCGTGCTCACGCCGGAGCCGCGGTGTCGCGCAGCCCGGGCCATTGCCGCCGCGGAGGCCCAGATCGACGCCGCCGCACCGGATTCGGCCCACGAACTGCTTGCGATGGCCGAACTCGGACCGCTGGACCCGTTGCAGCGGGCGCGACTGGCCCGGCTGCGCGCCCAGATCGTGTTCGCGCGCAACCACGGCAGCGATGCCGCGCCGTTACTCCTCGACGCCGCCAAACAGCTCGAGGCGCTGCACGACGCCCAGGCGCGCGACACCTATCTCGAAGCGCTCGGCGCGGCGGTGTTCGCGGGCCGGCTCGGCGGCATCGGCACGCTGCGGGCGACGGCCGAGGCCGTCCTGACCGCGCCGCCGGCACCCGATCCGCCGGGGCCGGTCGACTTGTTGCTCGACGGTGTGGCGACACGATTCACGAAGGGGTGCGTCGCGTCGGTGCCGCTGCTGCGGCGTGCCCTGGACGAGTTCCTGCGCGGCGCGCTGCGCGGCGAAGCCGAGCTCACCCGGTGGCTGTGGCTGGCCTGGCCGCTGGCCGCAGACCTGTGGGACTACGCCACCTCGCACGAGTTGGCCACCCGCGCCGTCCGGGTGGCACGTGAATCCGGCGCGCTCACCGCCCTTCCCGTCGCGCTGGCCTACCGGGCGGGGGTGCATGTGTTCGCCGGCGAGTTCGACGCTGCCGAAACGCTCAGCGCCGAAGCCGATGCGATCACCGCGGCCACCGGCTACGCCCCGGTCGCGGGCGTCCGGCTGGTGCTCACCGCCTCACGCGGAGACGAGATGGTCACCGCGCAGTTGGCCGACACCGTGGTGGCGGGCGCGGCGGCGCGGGGGGAGGGCCGCGCGGTCGGATCGGCGGCCTACGCCACCGCGGTGCTCAACAACGCTGTGGGCCGGTACGACGCGGCACTCAGCGCTGCCAGGACGGCATGTGAATTCGACGACCCCGGCTACTTCGGGTGGGCGCTGGCCGAATTGGTGGAAGCCGGTGTGCGCGGCGGCGACCCCGTCGCCGCTGCCCGCGCCGCCCGTACCCTCCAGCAGCGCACCTCGGTGGCGGGAACCGACTGGGCGCTGGGTGTCCAGGCCCGCGCCAACGCGTTGCTCAGCACGGGCGCCGAGGCCGAGGCCGGGTACCGGGAAGGGATCGAACGGCTCGCTCGCACCCCGATCGCGGTCCAGCTCGGCCGCGCGCATCTGCTGTACGGCGAGTGGTTGCGCAGGGAAGGCCGCCGCAGTGATGCGCGCCGCCAGTTGCGGTTGGCGCGTGGCATCTTCGGCGACGTCGGCGCGGACGCGTTTCTGCAGCGGGCGCAGCGGGAGCTGGCCGCCACCGGGGAGAGCGTGCGGCGGCGGTCCACCACCGGAGCCCTCACCGGCCAGGAGGCCAGGATCGCTGCCCTGGCCGCCGCAGGGCTGACGAACCCCCAGATCGGCGCGCAGTTGTATCTGAGTCCCCACACCGTCGAATGGCATCTGCGGAAGGTGTTCGCGAAACTCGCCGTGGCGTCCCGGCGCCACCTCGCCGACGCGCTCGCGCGAACCACGGTGCCGACCACGCATCCCCGGGGTGCGTCCGGAACCGTCCGCGCCCCAGACTGATCCCGTCTGCTGGGTGCGTTCTCGGAGCGGGGGTGTGGATATGTCGAGGATCCGCGTGCGGCACGGCGCCATCGGATTTGTCATCGCGCTGGGGCTGATGCATCTGCTGCCCGCGAAAACTGCCCTGGCACAACCCTACAGCGATCAGGAGAACCGTAACCTCGCGACGGTGCAGGCGGGATTCGACGCCTGGCACGCGGGTTCGGGGTCGCCCTACGATGCGCTGGCACCCGACGCGGTGTGGGAGATCACCGGCAACTCGTTGGCCGCGCGCACCTATCACGGCAAAGACGACTTCATGCGCAACGTGATCATGCCGTTCAACGCCAGGATGTCGGCGCGCCTGATCCCCGCCATTCGTGACATCTATGCCGACGGCGACACCGTCATCGTCTTCTTCGACGCCGAGGGCACCGCCCGCGACGGCATTCCGTATCGCAACACCTACGCGTGGTTCCTGCATTTGCGCGACGACAGGATCGTCAGCGCGTCGGCGTTCTTCGACAGCCTGGCGTTCGACGACCTGTGGCGCCGTGTGACCCCCGCCCCGAACCCCTGACCCCACCGAACCGAACAGAAAGGCCCGATCGGCGATGAAGATGCGTGCGGCGAGGATGTACGGGTACAAACAGCCGTTGCGACTCGAGGAGGTCCCGGTCCCCGACATCGGGCCGGAGGACGTGCTCGTCAAGGTCGGCGGGGCAGGCATGTGCCGCACCGACTTTCAGTTGATCGACGGCTACTTCGACACCGGGCTGGCGATGGACTACCCGATCACCCCGGGCCACGAGGTGGCCGGCTGGGTGGACCGGGTCGGCGCCGCGGTGCCGGCGTCGTCGGGGTTGGCCGAGGGCACCCAGGTCGTCGTGTACGGCAGTTGGGGTGACGGTGCGTGCCGACAGTGTCACGAGGGCTTCGAGCAGCTGTGCGCTCATGGATCGTGGGCGGGTTTCGGCCCGCACGGCGGCTATCAGGAGTATCTGCCCGTGCACTACCGCCATCTCATCGCGGTGCCGGCGGAGGGCGAGTTGACCCCGCAGAATCTGGCGCCGCTCACCGATGCCGGGCTCACCCCGTACCGCGGGTTGAAGAAACTCCGCGACGCCGGGGCGCTCGGACCGGGCCGCACGGTGGCGGTAATGGGTATCGGCGGTTTGGGCAGCTATGCCACCCAGTACGCGAAGCTGCTCGGCGGCGGGGCGACGGTGGTCGCCTTCGCGCGCAGCGACGAAAAGCTCAAGGTCGCTGCGGACAACGGTGCCGACCACGTGATCGGCGTGCGCGACAGAACCGTCGACGAGGTGCGCGCCGACCTCGAGAGTGCCACCGGTCGTGGCGAACTCGACGCCGTGATCGAGTGCGCCGGATCGGTGGAATCGGTCCGGCTGGCGTTCGGCCTGCTGGCGATCGAGGGTGCGGTGGCCTCGGTGGGTCTGATCGGCAATCAGATCGACATTCCGCTGTTCCCCTTGGTTGCGCGGGAGTACAGCTACTTCGGCTCCTTCTGGGGCAGCTACAACGACCTGACCGAGGTGCTCGCGCTGGCCGAGACCGGCCGGGTCCAACACACGGTGACCCCGGTACGGTTCGACGAGGTCAACGAGACCCTCGAGGCCATCGGCCGCGGCGACGTCATCGGCCGCGCCGTCATCGTCTACGACTGAGAGCCATCCGGCAGTGGGCCGGCGCACACACCGCGGTGTGCCCCACGGTCGGCGCCGGCAATCCCGGTCTCAGCGGGCCAGATCGCCGCGCCAGCGGAAACTGTTGACGTACTTGCCCATGTCGAGTGCGATCTGCAGATTGGCGCCCGACGGTTTCCCGAGACCGAAATCCGGACCGAACTCGCGATAGGGGCCGACGGCCGAGGCGATCAGCGCCAGGTCGTTCTTGACCGCCACCATCACCAGAACCCGCATCCGGGTGTAGTTGCTCGTGGCGCCCTGCGGCCAACAGTCGGCGACCAGCCCGTAGCCGGGTTGGTAACCCACCATCGTGTTGGGTATCTCGTAGGCCGTCTTGGTATCCGGGAAGGTGCTGCCGACGAGCGAGGTGGCGATCTGCTCGGGGGTGCGGTTGGCGGCGGGTTCGCTGAACAGCTGCAGCGTCCCGCCGTCACCGCCCAGGAATTCGGCCGTCACCCCATTCGGTTTGGTGCTGACCCGGTAGGCCGAACCCTCGGCGGGATAGGTGACCGAGAAGTCGCCGTCGGCGGAGGTGAAGATCGGGTTGACGGAGACCGGCTCACCGGTCGGGGGGCTGCCGCAGTCGGGGGGACATGCGTAGCGTGCCGACGGTTTGGTGACCATCGCCGATACTCCGACCAGCGCGGCGGCGACCACGACGATCGCCACACCCCAGGTGCGCAGCACCCGCATGAGGGAGGTGCGCCGCACCGGCGGCGCCTCATAGTTACCCCGCGGCACCGCATAACCGGGGAAAAGGGTCTGCTGTGCGGTCGGGGCGGGGTCGGTATGGGTGGTCATGGGCTGTCCGGTCTCGTGGTGCGCACCGGCCTGACCTCTCGGCGCGCGTGTCGCGACGACTGCGACGACGCCCGCGTCGCGACACCGCAGGCAGGGCAGAACGCCATGTCGGGTACGACGTGACCGCAGTTGGGGCACAGCATCGGCGCGTCGGATCTGATCTCGTCATGGGCCTCGTGCAGCAGCGCCAGCTGCAGGCCGAGCCGCAGGACCAGGATGGCCAGCAGCGCCGCGGCGAGGTGGACGAACAACTGCAGGATCTGCGGTGCCCGGGCCACGTCGATCAGGCCCAGCCCGGCGTAGAGCAGGATGACGGCCAGCCCGGTTCCCAACATGATGAAGCGTACGTACGAGCGGTGCTGATGGGTTTTGTTGGCGGGCCGGGTGAACCACAGTGCCGCCCCGATCAGGCCGCCCACCGCCGCGGCGGTGAGCGGCACGGCGATGCCACGGATACCCGCCTCGACGATCAGGCCCGGCATGGGACGGTTGCGGGCGATCATCCCGGCGCTGAACTGCGGCGCCAGCCGGGTGATGGTGGCGGCGGCGGTGAACGTGAGCGCGCCGAGCGCTCCGATGGCGAAGCCCTGCAACGACTCCCGGTTCGCGGGGCGGGTCATCCGCACGACCAGGGCGGGGACCAGCATCAGGAGCATGCCGCCGATCGGGATGCCCAACCCCTCCCGCAGGATCCGGGTGCCGGCGATACCGGTGCCCAACGGCACACCGTAGGAGCGGGCCACCATCGCGCCGGTCAGCAGTACCCACCCCACGCCGAGTGCGATCCCCAGTGTCACGGTGAGCGCCAGAGTGCGCACGGGCAGGTCGCGGAATGCGTCGGACTCCTGCAGGTAGATCAGGAACATGACCGGAAGACCCAGTGCGGCAACGGTGATCAGTGCGGCGGGCAGCCGCAGCACCGTGCACGCCGTCAGCACGACGAGCAGGACGATCAGGCCGATCCGGAACGGGATGCGGGAGCGTTCGGGCAGTTGGGGGAACAGCGAACTGGTCAGGGAGAGCGTGAACACGTTCTCGCCGGGTGCGGCACTGTAGGCGCGCAGGCGCAACCACCACGGTCCGTCGCCGTGTTGTGGCGTCAGGTGCCCGCCGCACAGACCGCAGAACTTGCCTGCGGGCACGTCGAGGCGGCATATCTCGCATTCCATGGTGGGCACGTCGTCGTCGGGATCGGCCGGGCCACTGGGGCTGTCGGGGTCGGGTCCGGTGCTCATCGGGTCACCCTCTGCAACGTCAGGATGTTCTGGACCAGGTTTTCCACGTCCGGCGTCCCGAGTCCGGTCGCCAGGTCATAGCCGGGGCCCGCGTCGGCGACGACGTTTCCGCCGAGGACCACGTCGCGGAAGGCCGGCAGCGGCGCACCCGCCGCGATCCGGTACAGCATGGGATTCAGGTCGCCGAGTGGGCGTCCGCCGTTCTCGACCAGGTACTGGTTCATGACCGCCGCCAGACCGGCCCATATCGGTGCCGATTGCGACGTGCCCCCGCCCACCAGCACCTTCTGGTTGAAGACGATCTTCACACCCGTGAACGGGTCGGCGACCGCGGCGACATCCGGTGTCAGCCGCCGCTGCTCGTCGGGATCCTGGTTGTCGGGTGTGGTCACCCCGCGCTGCCATTCGGGGCGTTCGAATACCGACGACATGCCGCCGCCGGTGCCCAGCGACAGCGGCACGTCGAACCACGATTGTTCGGACAGCCAAACGCCGTTGGCATCGGTGGACAGCGTGGTGCCGCCGACGTCGGTCATCTCCGGCAGCGAGGCCACCGAATCCAATCCGATATCGGCCGTGCCCGGGGGAGACGACCAGTCCTGGCCGCCTTTGCATTCCAGGCCGGCGAGGTCTCCGCTGGCGTTGAAGGCGGTGGTACCGCGGGTGTGTGCGGCGGTCAGCGCCGAACGCACCGGCGCCATATCGGCGGCGGTGTGCAGTTTGTCGCAGCCCCAGCCGATGGAGAAACTCCACACCGCACCGGGGAACTGCCGATCGGTGTCTTCGAGCATCTGGCCGATCTTCTCGAAGGCGCCGTCGCCCTGGACCGTGGGGCGGGCGTTGACGACGACCTTGCGGGCGTCGGGAGCGATGGCGTGGGCGACCTCGAGATCCATCGTCGTCTCCCCGCGCGGTTCGCCCGGCTGGCCGCCGACCAGGACGGGAGTGAACTTCGGCAGGTTGGACATGGTGGCGAAGGAGTCGAGGTCGGCCTGGTCGTAGCCGTCGAAGGCGAAGATCACGATGGTGGTGCCCTTGCCGGTATAGCCCTGTTCGGCCAGGCGGCCGGCGTTGTAGGTGTTCAGCAGCGTCTGCGGGGACAATCCCTGATCCGGGATGTCCAGCGGCATGATCGATGGCCGCGACATCCGGTGCGGGGTGTAGCCGAGGATGCGGCCCATCTCGGTGACTTCGCCGCGCAGCGGATCCGGGACGGATGGTTGCTGGGGCGATGCGTAGAAAATCTGGCCCTGCTTGCCACGGTAGTCGTGGATCTCCACGTCGAGGGCGCCCGCCACCGTCTGGGGTTCACCCTCGACGATCGCCCAGGCGTCGCCTGGGCGCCAGCGCACCGAGAGGTGGTGCTCACCCGCCCAGCCGAGCAGCTTGTCGGGCTTGTTCGGGTCGTCGAGGGTAACGGTGAGTTGCACCGGGCCGCCGTGAGCCGGGCCGAGGTCGGTCGAGGCGCCGAGGAGCAGCGCATACGGACCGCCGATAACGGCCGGCGTGCCGGGTATCGCAACGACCCTGAGGTCTGATGCCAATACCAGCACGCCGGCCGCTAACAGGACCAACAGCCAGTGTCCGGAGATACCGGCCACACCGCGCTGAGCGGTCATTGCCGTTCGACTGGCGATCCAGCCCTCCCGCGACGGCGGGGTGCTAGTTATCGCCAGGGATGGCGGTCGGTGCCGGAGGTGCGATGACGGTCGGCGAGAACGGGTTCGGGCCGCCCGGATCGAGGCGCGGAGCCTTCTCCGTGGGCTCCACCGAAGGTGCCGTGGTGGTCGGTTCGGTGGTTGTGGTGGTCGTGGTGGTTGTCTCCGTGGTGGTTTCGGGAGCCTCGCCGCCGCCACCGCACGCGGCGGTGAGCGAAACCATTCCGATGATCGCCGCGCCGCCCGCGGTCAATGCGAGCCGACGTGCCAATCGTGACCTCATGATGCCTTCCTTACTATCCCCCGAGTAATTGACAGATCCGTCTTCGGTGAATCGTTGTCCGATTCGGCGCGATCCAGGATCGCGCGCCAGTCCTCTCCGAAGCAGGTTCTGGTGACTGAACTCTAGCGTAACGCGGTCATACCTGCAGAAACATTGTGAGCTCTGCTTCGCTGGGCCTGCGCGGGATCTCCCGGCCTTTCACGGCTTGACGGTGTCGGAGGGCAGGTGTTTACTCGATTTATCGAACATATATTCGAACACAGGTGAGTCGGGTGATGCGGGAGGAACTGCTGTGGCGCAGGTGGTGGGCCAGGATTTGCGTCGGCTCGAACGCGCTGAGCAGCTCGAACACCTTCGCCGCAGGATTGCGGCGGTGTCCGGGAAGGTCGGTGTGGCGCGATGCGGGCAGGCGCCGTCGAATGACCTGCTGCCCGAGTCGGAAACTTTGCTACCGGTCCCCGAAGAACTGCGGGACCGGCTTGTTTCCCCGTTGCCGAGAGGGACGGTGGCCGTGGCGTCCGGGGCTCGGTCGCTGCCGCTGAGCATGGTGGCGGCGGTGACCGCGGCGGGTGGGCATGCCGCGATCGTCGGCCTGCCAGGTGCGGGCCTGCTGGCGGCCGTGGAGATGGGCGCCGATCTGAGCAGGCTGGCCGTCATTCCGGATCCGGGCAGCGATCCGGTGGAAGTGGCCGCGGTGCTGATGGACGGTATGGATCTGGTGGTGCTGGGCCTGGCCGGGCGTTCGGTGACGGCGGGCCGGGCCCGGGCGGTGGTGGCCAGGGCCCGGCAGCGGGGGTGCACCCTGGTGGTCACCGAGGGTGACTGGCAGGGTGTGTCCGCCCGGCTGGAGGCCAGGGTGTCCGGCTACGAAATGGTGGGTGCGGGTCGCGGAACGGCGCCCACCCCGGGGTGCGGGCGGATCAGCCGGGTCCGGGTGGATACGCGGGCCGCGGGGCGGTCCGTCGTGTCCCGGCGTGCGGCCGGGGGCTGATGTGGCCGACGCGGCCCGTTCCCGGGTGCTGGCGGTGTGGTGTATGGACTGGCCGGCCGTCGCCGCCGCGGCCGCGGGGGGTCTCCCGCCGACGGCCCCGGTCGCGGTCGCGCTGGCCAACCGGATCATCGCCTGCTCGGCGTCGGCGCGCGCCTTCGGGGTGCGGCGGGGCCTGCGTCGTCGAGAGTCCCAGGCTCGTTGTCCGCAGCTGCACGTCGTCACCGCCGACCCGGCCCGCGACGCCCGCCACTTCGAGGAGGTGACGGCGGCGGTCGACGATCTGGTGCCGCGGGCCGAAGTACTGCGCCCCGGTCTGCTGGTGGTGCCGGTCCGCGGTGCGGCCCGCTACTTCGGCTCCGAACAGGCCGCCGCCGAACGGCTGGTCGACGCGGTGGCCGCGGCGGGTGCCGAATGTCAGGTCGGGGTCGCCGACCAACTGCCCACCGCGGTGTTCGCGGCCCGCGCCGGCCGCCTCGTCGCGCCGGGTGGGGATGCGTTGTTTCTGTCCGCGCTGTCGATCCGCCAGCTCGCCGCCGAGCCGGGTCTGGCCTCGCCGGGTTGGGAAGAGCTTGCGGATCTGTTGTGGCGGATGGGGATTCGCAGTATCGGCCAGTTCGCCGCGTTGTCGAGGACCGATGTCTCCTCCCGGTTCGGCGCAGGGGCGGTGGCCGCGCACCGGTTCGCCAGGGGTGAGTCCGGGCGCGGCCCGGCCGGGCGGGAGCCGCCGCCTGAACTCGATGCCGTCATGGATTGTGATCCGCCGATCGACCGGGTCGACGCGGCGGCTTTCGCGGGACGGTCGCTGGCCAGCACCCTGCATCGCAGCCTGGAGTCCGCGGCCGTCGGGTGCACCCGGCTGGCCATCGAGGCCATCACCGCCAACGGTGAAGAGCTGAAACGGGTTTGGCGGTGTGCCGAGCCGCTGACCGAGGACGCCACCGCCGATCGGGTGCGCTGGCAACTGGACGGCTGGCTCAACCGGCGGGCAGGAGCGGAGCGACTCGGGGAGGGGTACCGGCGGGCAGGAGCGGAGCGACTCGGGGAGGGGTACCGGCGGGCAGGAGCGGAGCGACTCGGGGAGGGGTACCACCGGCCGACGGCGCCGATCACGGTGTTGCGGCTGCGGCCGGTGGAGGTGGTTTCGGCCGGGGCGCTGCAACTGCCGCTGTGGGGTGGCATCGGCGACGAGGACCGGTTGCGTGCGCGGCGTGCGCTGGTGCGGGTTCAGGGTCTGCTCGGGCCGGAGGCGGTACAGGTGCCGGTGCTCAGCGGCGGTCGCGGACCTGCCGAGCGGATCACGTTCACCTCCTTCGGGGACGAACCGGTGCCGCTGGCCGACCCGCGCCAGCCGTGGCCCGGGCAACTGCCCGAGCCGTCACCGGCGGTGCTGCTCGACGATCCGGTGGAACTGCTCGACGCTCGGGGGGAACCGGTGCGGGTGACGGGCCGGGGCTTGTTCACCGGTGATCCGGCACGTCTGGACGGTGACGCTTATCGGGGCCGGCTGTCCTGGTGGGCAGGTCCCTGGCCGGTCGACGAACGGTGGTGGGATCCGGGTTCCTCCCGAGCCGGGCGTACCGCGCGGGCCCAGGTTCTGCTCGACGGGGATTCCGGACATGCGCTGCTGCTGTGCTACCGCCAGCGGCACTGGTACGTCGAGGGTGTCTACGAATGACCCGTGGGTCAGCCCAGCCCGCGGGCGAACGCGCCGACGCGAGCGATGAAGCGTTCGAAGAACACCGCGGGGGTGACGTCGACGCCGACGAGTGCGTTCGGCTCGCGTCCCCACCGACCGTGCCAGTCGGCCACCGTCATACCGCGAGTCAGCGTGCCGGTGAGTTCCACGTCGATCGTGGCCCGCCGACAGGTCACGAGGCCGGGGTCCAGCGCGACCGCGGCGGCCAGCGGGTCGTGCAGGTGTGCCAGATACCCTTCGCCCTGGTCGAAGTGGAATTCGAAGTAGAACCGCATCGCATCCTCGAGGACCCGGATCAGCGGGTTGGCCGCCACCGACCGGGTGCCGCGGTCGTCGAGGACGCTCATCGGCACCGTCGGGGAGTCCGCGGCCGAGGCCAGCCTGCCCAGCAGCGCCGGGGTCATCGCGATGTTCTCGGTCAGGTTCAGTCCCAGCACGATCGGGACGTGATGGGGTTGATGGAGTCCCCAGGCGGCACCCCAGACGGCGAACACCTCGGCGGCGGCCTCGGGATCCACGCTGATGTTCCATTCGGCCACCGCGGTGGTGTTGCCGCGATAGTCGAATGAGCCGCCCATGATCACCAGGCGGCGCAGCAGTCTGGGGAGGGCGGGTTCGGCGCGAAGCGCCAGGGCCAGGTTGGTCAGGGGACCGGTCACCACGCCGATCAGTTCGCCCGGATGGGTCCGGGCTGCGCGCACCCACGCCTCGGCGGCGTCGTAGGGGGTGAGCGGGGTGTCGGTGGAGGGCAGCTGTGCATAACCAAGCCCCTGCGGACCGTGGGTGTCCTCGGCGGTGCGCAGCGCGACGCTGACCGGGTTCTCCGACCCCATGGACACCGGGACGTCCGTGGCGCCGCAAAGCTCGAGCATGCCCAGGTTGTTACGGCAAACCTGTTGTACGGGAACATTTCCCGCTGTCGACGCAATTCCGACCAGCTCGGCATCGGCGCTGGCGAACAAATACGCCAGCGCCATCGCGTCGTCGACACCCGTATCGACATCGGCGAAGACGGGCAGCCGTTTTGGCGGCCCCTCGTCCCCCGCGGTCACGCCGCCAACGATATGCCCGGCGCTGCGCCCGCGCACACCGGGTGCCGTCCATCCCGCGCGTCGCGGCGGCTAGGGTTCCCTGCGGGTGGAGGTCCGCGAAGGGAGCGTCGATGTCGATCGACCCGAACGCCATCGGTGCGACAACCGCGCCCAGAACAGTCGCATGGACCGACCGCGAGACTCTGCTGTACGCGCTCGGTGTCGGTGCGGGAACCAGCGATCTGGCCTTCACGACGGAGAACAGCCATGGCATCGCCCAGCAGGTGCTGCCGACGTTCGCGGTGATCGTGTGCCCGGCGTTCGCCGCGGTCGCCAAGATCGGCACCTTCAACGCCGGCCGGGTTCTGCACGGATCGCAGCAGATCCGGTTGACGCGCCCGCTGAAGCCCGCCGGGACGCTCAGCGTGGTGTCGGAGGTCCTCGACATCCAGGACAAGGGTGAGGGAAAGAACGCCATCGTCGTCCTCAAGGGCACCGGCACCGACCCCGGCACCGGGGAGGTTGTGGCGGAGACGGTGACGACGATCGTGATGCGCGGCGAAGGTGGGTTCGGTGGCGGGCCGGGCCGGCGGCCGGTGACGCCGGAGGTGCCTGATCGGGCGCCGGATGCCACGACGTCCCTGCCGACCCGTGCGGACCAGGCTCTGCTCTACCGGTTGTCCGGTGATCGCAACCCGCTGCACAGCGACCCGTGGTTCGCCAGTGAGCTGGGCGGATTTCCCAGGCCGATCCTGCATGGACTGTGCACCTACGGGGTGGCCGGCCGCGCGCTGATCGCCGAGTTGGCCGGTGGTGACGCCGCCGGGATCAGCGCGATCGGCGCCCGGTTCACGGCGCCGGTGTTCCCCGGACAGACGTTGACCACGTCGATCTGGCGGACCGCCCCCGGCGCGGCGCTGTTCCGGACCGAAGCGTGCGAACTCGATGGGTCCGGGGCCCGGGTGGTCCTCGATGACGGCGTCGTCGAGTACCGCCCCTGATGCGGCAGGTGCGCGCGGACGGCAATTTCGCCGAACCGCCGTGCGGGGCCGTGTGCATTGACAGGATCTAGTCGCAACGTCCGTACAACACAGTGCGAGATCGGCGGTGGTCGCAAATGAAGTTGCTCGTTGGTTACCTGGCCACGTCGGGCGGCGCCGACGCGGTGGCGCTCGGCGTGCGGTTCGCCCGCACGCTCGGCGCGGAACTAGAGATCAGCATGGTGCTGCCGCCCGACCGGGCGATGCCCTCGCTCGTATCGACCGGAGGCTACGAAGACGTCCTTGGTGAGCAGGCCGAGAAATGGCTCGCCGAGGCGCTCGCGTCGATCCCCCACGATGTCGTCGCCCACGGGCACTCACGGTTCGACGAGTCGTCCGCGGACGGGCTGATCTCCGAGGCGGCCCGACTGGAGGCCGAGGTGATCGTCGTCGGCGGCTCCGGCGGGGGGCTGGCGGGAAGTTACTCCCTGGGCTCGGTGGTCAACGAGCTGTTGTACTCCTCACCGGTTCCGGTCGCCATCGCGCCGAGGGGCACCCGTGATTCGGGTATCGAACGGGTGCGCGAGGTGACGTGCGCGCTCGGTGAGCGGCGGGGTGCGGATCTGCTGTTGGACACGGCCGTCCGGGCCAGCGGCGCCGCGGGGACGCCGCTGCGTCTGGTGTCGTTGGTGGCCCTCGATCCGGTGTTCGGGGCGCTGCGCTCCGATCACGAGGCGGTCCGAGAACGCGCTCTCGAGCATGCGCAGCACACCCTTGACGCGGCGAAAAGCGCTCTTCCCGAAGGCTTTCCGGTGACATCGATAATCGCCGACGGGCCCACCGTCGAGGAGGCCGTCAAGAAGCTCGAGTGGCACGACGGGGACGTCATCGTGGTCGGTTCGAGCCGCCTGAGCGCACCCAAACGGTTGTTCCTCGGGTCGACCGCGGCCAAGATGCTTCGCGTGCTCGACGTGCCGATGGTGGTGGTGCCCAGGGATGAGCACGACGAGGCCGAGTCCTGACACTCAGCCCTGCGGCATCGCATCCTCGCTGATCGCGGACAGTCGCGCGACGGCACCGGCGATCCCGTCGGCGAGCACGTCGAGGTCGCGGGCGGAGTCGAAGTCCGCGAGGATCCCGAACGTCAGGTCGTCGGCGTAGGTGAGCATGGCGATGCCGACACGCAGTCGCAGCGCGATCGGCGGAATGGGCAGCAGACGGACCACGGTCTTGCCCGCGATCGTCACGCGGTGGCGGGGGCCCGGCACATTGGTCGCCAGGGTCACCACACCCCGCTGCGGCAGCCGGGTGAGCAGCCGAACCGTCCACGCCGACACCGCGAATGGCACGTACCTGGCTGCGGAGACGAAGATGGTGCCGGCCTGCCGCTGGCCACTGCGCTTGGCCCGTTCCAGGCGGCGGTGCACACTGGTCAGCCGCTGCACGGGATCGTCCTGTTCGACCGGCAGGTACGGGAGCATGACCGAAACCCGGTTGTCAGGCGTGCCGAGCGCGTCGGTGGCGCGCACCGACACGGGGACCAGGGTGCGCAGGGAGTCCCGCCGCGGCCGTTCGCCCCGGCCCAGCAGAACCGACCGGAAACCCTCGCTGATCGCCGCCAGCGCCACGTCGTTGACGGTGACGTCGAACCGGCGGCACACGTGCTGGACATCCTCCAGCGACACCCGGACCGCGGCGTAGCGGCGCAGCGTCCCGACCGGGCCGTTGAGTGAGGAGTTCGAGGAACCGATGAGGCCGCCGATGATCTGCGCCGCGCCGCCTGCGGTTCGGGTGATCAGACCTGTGGCCGCGGTGGACAGTTGCCAGGCCTGCCGGGGCCAGTTCAGCGGGTTGGCGCTCGGCAGCCACGAACCCGGGCGCTCGGCGGCGGGGTGGCTCGCCCGGATCCGGCCGGCGAATGTGCCCCCGTCGCCGTCGCACAGGCCGGCCAGCACATGCGCCGCGGAGACGCCGTCGGCGATGCAGTGGTGGATCTTCATCAGGATCGCCCACCGGCCGTCGGGGAGCCCTTCGATGATCCAGCATTCCCAGAGTGGCCGGTCGCGGTCCAGTCGTCGTTCCATGATGTCGGCGGCCAGACGGTGCAGCGCGGCGTCGTCGCCCGGGCGCGGGAGTGCCGCGCGGCGGAGGTGGTGAGCCAGGTCGAAGGCCGGGTCCTCGACCCATCCGGGAGCGCCCACGTCGAACGGCTGCATATTCAGCACCTGCGTGAAGCGCGGTGCGGCCCTGAGCCGTTCGCCCAGAGCCGCCAGGAGCGCGTCGTCGTCGGGGATCGGCCCTTCGATGATGGCGATGCCGCCGATCGCCAGGCTCACGTGCCGGTCCGAATCTTCTGCCTGCAGGAATCCCGCGTCGAGTGTTGTCAGCTGTTCCATGGCGGGCCACCTCCGGGAAATATCTGACTATCCATCGCCGGCACCTGCGCGGAGTAGGTCGTTATGTCCTGTGTGCGCGGGGACCTTCGGCTCTAAGCCCGGCGCGGCCCCCGGCCGGAGAATGGGGATATGCCGACAGCGCAGGCCACCCCTCTGATCATCGACACCGCCATGCCGCGCTACGACGCCGTCCTGGCTGAGCACATTGTGGTGGGTGCGGATCCCGCGACGACCTTCCGGGCTGCGCTCGGCCTCGATCTGCTCAGGGTGCGCACCCCGGTCCTTGATGCGGCGATGTGGTTGCGCGCGTTGCCCGTGCGCCTGGCACGACGCAGCGCGCCGCCGTTGCCGCAGCTGGTGATCGGCAGCGGTGTGGGACTTCCCGGGTGGCAGCTGTTGGGGACCGAGAGCGACCGTGAGGTGGCGTTCGGCGCGGTCGGCCGGTTCTGGCGGCCGGTGATCGAATGGCGCGACGTCCCCGTGGGGGAGTTCGCCGGCTTCGACGAACCCGGGTGGGGCAAGATCGCGGCGAACTTCTCGGTGCGGCCCTACGGTGCGGCCACGCTGCTGAGTTACGAGTGCCGCACCGTCACCACCGACGTGGTGTCGCGCAGGCGGTTCCTGCGGTACTGGTGGCTGGTGCGCCCGTTCGTCGCCCACATCATGCGGGCGACCCTGCGGACGGTCAGATCCGACGCCGAGGGGAGTGCGTGCCGGCGAAACCCGTGACGTCTATCGAACAAATGTTCGATAAGCTGATGGGGTGGGCTGGCATAACGGACCGCCGAGTTGGGCGGAGATGGAGCGGGTGCTGCAAGGCCGGCTGCGCCGGTCCGGCGGCCCGGAGGAGCCACCGGGCGACGGCGGTGACAGTCCCGCCTGGTCGCGCAGACGCGGTGACTATCAACCGCCTCCGGATCTCTCGAAGCCGACGGGTTCGGTTCCCTACGCCGAGTTGCACGCACACTCGGCGTACAGCTTCCTCGACGGGGCCGGCACCCCGGAGGAACTCGTCGAGGAGGCCGCCCGGCTGGATCTGCGCGCGATCGCACTGACCGACCACGACGGCCTCTACGGGGTGGTGCGATTCGCCGAGGCGGCCAGGGAACTGGACGTGGCCACCGTGTTCGGTGCGGAGTTGTCGCTCGGCGGGGGCGGGCCGGGGGACGCGCGCACCGAACAGCCCGATCCGCCGGGGCCGCATCTGCTGGTGCTGGCGCGGGGTGCGGAGGGGTATCGGCGGTTGTCGCGTCAGCTGGCCGCCGCGCATCTGGCCGGGGGCGAGAAAGGCAGACCGCGCTACGACCTCGACGCGCTCACCGAAGCCGCGGGCGGACATTGGCATATCCTTACTGGCTGTCGCAAAGGCCATGTCCGCCAGGCGCTTTCCCGGGGAGGCCAGGATGCCGCCGCGGCTGCGCTCGCCGATCTGGTGGACCGGTTCGGACGCGAGCGGGTCAGCGTCGAACTCACCAGTCACGGTCATCCCCTCGACGATGAGCGCAATGCCGTGCTGGCCGGTCTGGCGCCACGATTCGGTCTGGACGTCGTCGCCACCACCGGCGCCCACTTCGCGGAGCCGTCCCGGGGCCGGCTGGCGATGGCGATGGGCGCCATTCGTGCCCGTAACTCGATGGACGATGCGGCGGGCTGGCTGGCCCCGCTGGGTGGGGCGCATCTGCGCTCGGGTGCGGAGATGGCGCGGGTGTTCGCGCACTGCCCCGAGGTGCTGGCCGCCGCAGCCGATCTCGGCGAGCAGTGTGCGTTCGGGCTGGCGCTGATCGCCCCGCAACTGCCCCCGTTCGACGTGCCCGCGGGGCACACCGAGAGCAGCTGGCTGCGCCATCTGGTGATGGCGGGCGCCCATGACCGGTACGGGTCTGCGGAGCGGGCGCCGAAGGCCTATGCCCAGATCGACCATGAGCTGACGATCATCGAGCAGCTGAAGTTCCCGGGGTACTTCCTGGTGGTCCACGACATCACCCGGTTCTGCCGGGAGAACGACATCCTGGCCCAGGGCAGGGGGTCGGCGGCCAATTCCGCGGTCTGCTACGCCCTCGGTGTCACCCACGTCGACCCGGTCGCCAACGAGCTGCTCTTCGAGCGGTTCCTGTCCCCGGCGCGTGACGGGCCGCCCGACATCGATATCGACATCGAATCGGATCTGCGGGAGCGGGCCATCCAATACGTCTATGACCGCTACGGCCGTGACTACGCCGCTCAGGTCGCCAACGTCATCACCTACCGCGGCCGCAGTGCAGTGCGTGACATGGCCCGGGCGCTGGGCTATTCGCAGGGGCAGCAGGACGCGTGGAGTAAGCAGATCAGCCGGTGGAACGGGCTGGCCGACTCGCCGGACGTCGAGGGTATCCCCGAGCAGGTCATCGACTTGGCGATGCAGATCAGCAACTTGCCGCGGCATATGGGCATCCATTCCGGCGGCATGGTGATCTGCGACCGGCCGATCGCCGACGTGTGCCCGGTGGAGTGGGCCAGGATGGCGAACCGCAGTGTGCTGCAATGGGATAAAGATGATTGTGCGGCAATAGGTTTGGTGAAGTTCGACCTGCTCGGTCTCGGCATGCTTTCGGCGCTGCACTACGCCGTGGACCTGGTCGCCGAGCACCAGGGAGTCCAGGTGGATCTGGCCAAGCTGGATCTCGCCGAACCTGCGGTGTACGAGATGCTGCACCGCGCCGATTCGGTCGGGGTGTTCCAGGTGGAATCCCGTGCGCAGATGGCCACCCTGCCGCGGTTGAAGCCGCGAAAGTTCTACGACCTGGTGGTCGAGGTGGCGCTGATCCGCCCGGGCCCGATCCAGGGCGGTTCGGTGCACCCGTACATCAAGCGCCGCAACGGGCTGGAGGAGGTCACCTATGACCATCCGTCGATGGAGCCTGCCCTGAAAAAGACGTTGGGGGTTCCGCTGTTTCAGGAACAGCTCATGCAACTCGCGGTGGATTGCGCCGGCTTCACCGCCGCCGAGGCCGACCAGCTGCGCCGGGCGATGGGGTCCAAGCGGTCAACCGAACGGATGCGCCGCCTGCGGGGCAGATTCTACGACGGGATGCGCCGGTGTCACGGGATCACCGGCGAGGTCGCCGACCGGATCTACGAGAAACTGGAGGCGTTCGCCAATTTCGGTTTCCCCGAGAGTCATTCGTTGTCGTTCGCTTCGCTGGTGTTCTACTCGTCGTGGTTCAAGCTGCACCATCCGGCGGCGTTCTGTGCGGCGCTGCTGCGTGCACAGCCGATGGGGTTCTACTCTCCGCAGTCGCTGGTGGCGGACGCGCGCCGGCATGGGGTGGTCGTGCACGGACCCGACGTCAACGCCAGCCTGGCCTACGCCACGTGCGAGAACCGGGGCCTGGACGTACGGCTTGGGCTGGGAAGCGTCCGGCATATCGGCGACGAGCTGGCGGAGCGGATCGTCGCGGACCGGAAGGCCGGCGGTCCCTTCGTATCCCTGCTCGACCTGACCGGGCGGATCCAGCTCACCGTGCCTCAGACCGAGGCCCTGGCCACCGCCGGGGGACTGGGGTGTTTCGGGATCACCCGGCGCGAAGCGCTGTGGGCCGCGGGGGCGGCGGCCGCTGAACGTCCGGACCGGTTGCCCGGTGTGGGGTCGTCGTCGCACGTTCCGGCGCTGCCGGGCATGAGCGAGTTGGAGTTGGCGGCCGCGGACGTGTGGGCCACCGGGATCTCGCCGGACAGCTATCCCACCCAGTTCCTGCGTGCCGACCTCGACGCGCTCGGGGTGGTGCCCGCCGACCGGCTGTTGTCGGTGCCCGACGGCACCCGGGTGCTGGTGGCCGGGGCGGTGACGCACCGGCAGCGGCCCGCCACGGCGCAGGGGGTGACCTTCATCAACCTTGAGGACGAGACGGGGATGGTCAACATCCTGTGTTCGCCGGGGGTGTGGGGACGGCACCGGCGGCTGGCGCAGACCGCCGCGGCGCTGCTGATCCGCGGTCAGGTGCAGAACGCCAGCGGTGCGGTCACCGTGGTCGCCGATCGGATGGGCAAGCTCGACATGCGGGTCGGGTCCCGTTCCCGCGACTTCCGCTGAAAGTCCACTGGGATCATCGCCACCACCGTGGACCGCCGCGTCGGCGCCGCCGCCTACAGCCGTACCAGGGTGAACGGATAGGTGAAGGTGCCGCCCGGTGCGCCGTCGCACCCCGCCGCGAACGACGATTCCAGCGTGCCCTGCAACGTCACCGCATCCCACGTGTAGACATCGCGGGTAGGAATGATCGGACCGTAGTAGACGTTGCCGCAGCGCAATCCGTCGGGCACATCGACCGTCAGCGTGTACCGCCCGTCGGCGAGGTAGGCCTCGGAGCGATACTCGTAGGCCTTGGCGATCGGCATCGGTATCGAATTGACGAACACGCAATCCTCGGCGTTGGACACGCAGGTGCGGATCGCCCAGGCCCAGGTGTGGAAGTCGTAGCGGTCGGGGATGCGCAGTTCGAAGTTCCCGTACAGCGGTGCGGCGCGGGCATCGGGCGCCACGACGAGTGCGGCCGCGGCCAGAACCAGACCCAGTACCGCCTTCTTCACGTGTCGCGCCTCCGTCCTGTGGGCGGGAGTAGCTAGTGCAGAATGCCGGTGGACGCGCCGGGAAATGCACCTCTGCTCCCGCTGGACGGGACGCGATGTGCGGTCGTCAGGCCTCGCCGGGGGTGGTCCACACCTTGTCGATGCTGACCCGCAGCCGCGTGTTGTAGGTAGCCATCGCCTCGGAGATGCCGAACTTCTCCGCGTCGGCGCTGTATTTCTCCCAATAGGGTTCGTCCTCGCGCGGATCGAAATCCTTTGCGTCGACGCTGGCGGTCCCACCGACCACGATGATCCCCATGCCGTTACCGTCGGAGTCGAGGTTGAGGCTGACCCGGGGATGGTTGCGGATGTGGCGCACCTTGGCCGCGCCCGGCATGGAGTAGACGATCACGTCGGTGCCGTCGAAGTAGAACCACACCAGGCGGGGTACGGGTTGGCCCGACTTCGCGACCGTGGTGAGCCACCCGTAGTGGTCCGATGTGAGCCTGCCGGTGACCTCTTCTGTCAGTTCGAGTGCCATGACGCCGAATGTAGTCTGCGGCTATGACACTCAACTTGACCGTCGACGAACTGCTCACCACCACCCGGTCGGTCCGCAAACGCCTGGACCTCGAAAAGCCGGTGTCCCGTGAGGTGTTGATGGAGTGTCTGACGCTGGCACTTCAGGCGCCCACCGGATCCAACGCGCAAGGCTGGCAGTGGGTCTTCGTGACCGACCCGGAGAAGAAGAAGGCCCTCGCCGACATCTATCGGACCAACGCGACGCCCTATCTGGCCCAACCGAAACCGGAGTACGACGACGTCCGGGGTGAACGCATCGGTCTGGTCACCGACTCCGCGAAATACCTCAACGACCATTTCCACGAGGTTCCGGTGATGCTGGTGCCCTGCCTGAAGGATCGCCCCGACGGCCTGCCCGCCGGGATGTCCGCGGGGTACTGGGGTTCGCTGCTGCCCGCCGTGTGGAGTTTCATGCTGGCGCTGCGCTCCCGCGGCCTGGGTTCGGCCTGGACGACACTGCACCTGATGGGCGATGGCGAGAAGCGGGCCGCCGAGGTGCTCGGCATCCCGTTCGACGAATACAGCCAGGCCGGATTGTTCCCGATCGCCTACACGAAGGGCACGGACTTCCGCCCGGCCAAGCGTCTGCCGGCCGAAGATCTCGTGCACTGGGACACTTGGTGATCCGCACCGCGGTCACACCGCCCCGCTGAACCCGTGTTGGCGCCAGGCTTCGTACACCGCGACGGCGGCGGCATTGGAGAGGTTCAGTGAGCGCCGGCCCGCCAGCATCGGGATGCGGATCTGGGCGCTGATGTGGGGGTCGGCCAGCGTCGCGGCGTCCAGTCCGGTGGGCTCGGGGCCGAACATGAGCACGTCGCCCGGCCGGTAGGACACCTCGGCGAACGACGTCGTGGCGTGTGCGGTGAACGCGTAAACGGCCGTCGGGCGCAGCGACTCCCACGCCGAGGGGAGATCGGGATGCACGGTCACCGAGGCCAGGTCGTGGTAGTCGAGCCCGGCGCGGCGCAACTTCGGCTCGGACAGGTCGAAGCCCAGCGGCTCGACCAGGTGGAGTTCGCATCCCGTGGCCGCCACCATGCGGATCGCGTTACCGGTGTTGGGTGCGATGCGCGGGGAGTAGAACATCACTTTCCACATAACAAGCTACCCTACTCCCATGTGTGCCGCGCGGGTAACACCCAATAAGCGAGAAACCACCTCCGGCCTTCGCGTTGTCGGGCGAGTGCGTCTCAGCAGGTCAACCGAAGAATCGACCAGCATCGAACGTCAGCGAGAGATTATCCAGCAGTGGACATCGGCCAACGGGCACACCCTCGTGGGGTGGGCCGAGGACATAGACGTATCGGGGTCGGTGGACCCGTTCGACACCCCCGGACTCGGCGCGTGGCTCGGCGATCGCGCAGCGGAATGGGACGTGCTGTGCGCCTGGAAGCTGGACCGGCTAGGCCGCGATGCGGTGCGGCTCAACAAGCTAATCGCGTGGTGCCAGGACCACGACAAGACGATGGTTTCGTGTACCGAGGGAATAGACATCAGCACGCCGGTCGGTCGACTCATCGCGAACGTCATCGCGTTCCTGGCCGAGGGTGAGCTAGAGGCAATCCGAGAGCGTCAGGTGTCCTCGCGGCGCAAGCTGCGCGAGCTGGCCCGTTGGCCCGGCGGCAAGCCGCCGTACGGCTACACCGCCGTCAGGAACGCTGACGGCGCGGGCTGGCACCTGGAGGTAGACCCGCTCGCGGCCGCGGTCGTCCGCCGAATCATGGACAACCTCCTGGACGGTGTACCGCTGACGCGGATCGGCCGTGAGCTGAGCGCCGAGGGGTACCGAACCCCCGGCGACTACTACCGCAGCGTCAAGGCTGGACAGCCTGAGCTGGTGGGCTCAGGCCAGACCCAAGGGAGGTGGGCCGTGTCCATGCTCCGCAACATGCTCCGCAACAGGGCTTTACGCGGCTACGCACACCACAACGGCGAGACCGTTCGCGACGACGACGGCCAGCCGGTGCAGCTCGCAGAGCCGTTGGTCGGGCGCACCGACGACCGGTGTAAGGAGGGGACACACGTCGCGGACTGTTCGTGTGTCTCCGCTGATGACGAGTGGGAGCTGATACAGGCCGCGCTGGACCGGGCCGGGGGAGCCCGCAAGGATGCCCGGCGGTCGGAGGCCAGCCCGTTGTCGGGGCTGGCGGTGTGCTTGATCTGTGGCGGCATGTTGCACCACGACCGGTACAACGTCCGAGGTCACCACTATCGGTACTACCGTTGTGTCAATCGGGAGACCAAGACGGGCACTAGGACCGGTGACCAGGCCATCAGGTGCCAGTCGGTGCAAATCCCGGCCGATACGCTGGAGAGCTTCATGGAGGACGCATTCCTGGGCGACTACGGCGACCAGCCGATGACCGAGAGGGTATGGGTACCCGGAAACACCAACGAGGCAGAGCTGAGAGCCGCCGTGGCTGCATTTGACGAGCTGTCCGCCACCGCGGAGGTAATGACCTCCCAAACGGCTAAGGATCGACTACAGCGGCAACTAGCCGCTCTCGATGAGAAAATGGCCGAACTGGAGTCGGCCCCCAGCCGCGAGGCTCACTGGGAGCACCGGCCGACCGGCCAGACTCACCGGCAGGCCTGGGAATCAACCGAGGGGGATGCGGAGGCCCGTCGCGATCTCCTGATGCGCTCCGGGATCACGATTGCGGCGTCGATCACGGGCGTAGAGGGCAAGCGATCGGCGTCGAACCCGGGTGCTCTCGCGGCGGAGATCCGGTCACCGGTCCTGGCACCGGAAGCTGAGCCGATCCCGGAGAGTGAACCGGGTTTCGCCGAGAGGGTCGACCGGTCTACTTCCGCTCGATGACGTACTCGACGCGGGCTGTCCGCGCTGACCCGGTGTAGACGATGGGGTCCCCCACTACGGCGAAGCGCAGGCCGCGCCATTCGACCTGGGACTGTGCGCCGAGGGCAGGAGCACCGGAGACCAGCCGCAGCCGGTAGCGCGACGTTGACTGGAACCCGACCTGGTCATCCTCGGTCGGGGTACCGATGGGCTGGACGCTGGCACGAACTGGGACCGCGTCCACCGCGGCCCGGGTGAGGACGTTGCCGTCGTCGTCTAAGACAGCCTCCTCTGGGTAGACCTTGACTACCTCGGTTCCCTTGTTTAGCAATGACATTGGTTAACCTCCGTAGGTGAACGGGTGTTCGGAACGCGTCGCGCGGCGGCGGCGTGCCGAGACGATGGATGGTTCGATCACGGTCATGGTTCCTCGGTAGATGCCGATAACGGCCAGATCACCCTCGGTGACCTCTAGCTCACCGCTGGCTAGCCGCTCATTGAACCGGTAGGCGTATCCGCCGTCCTGCTCGTACGCATACCCGTCCACGTTCCTGATCAGGCGTAGGACCATCTCCGAGAGGACCTGTCGAACGTCGTCAGGGTCGATCCCGGAGAGGTCGCAGCGAGCAGCCCGCCGCAACATCCGCTCGGCGTCGGCGAGACGGACGTCGACAAGGGCAGCCTCTTCGGGCGTGAATTCGGCCCGGCCGAGACGGCTCAACACGTCCGAGGGCTCAGCGAGTGGCATGCGTGGCTTCCCGGCGCTGTGCGGCCTCTGGGGCCGTCAACGGGACTATCGGGGGTAGGCCGAAGCGGACCCGGTAGAAGTCGGCCACGGTCGGCCTGGGGGCCTCCGGTGCGGGAACGTGGCGGTTACGGCGGCGGGTCACGCGAGGGCCTTCGGCTCGACGCTTGCCGGGCGGTTCTGTTGCCCGGTCATCGGTTGCCCTTGGCAGCACGGCGGCGGGTACGGCTGAGCTTTTCGGCCTTGGCCTCGGCGTCGTCCTCGGTGTCGGGGAGATCGAGACGGCTTAGCAGTTGGGCCAGCAGAGCCCGCTGTACGCGTGCCTCGGCGATGAACGGCGAGATCACCGGCTGACCCATGCTGCCCTTGACGGTCAGCGGGGCCTCGGTGGCGGCGTCGTCCAGTCCGGCGACGATATCGGCCACCCGGCACGCTTGGGTGAGGATGTGGACCTTCTGCGGTTCCTCTTCGAAGTCGAATACGGACTGAATCGACCGCCATAGCTGGCGGCCTGCGGCCCCCAAACCGGCAGGTGAACGCATGTTTTGCTCCTATCTTACTGACGATGAAAAACAGGGGTTTGGTTTGTTCACGGGAGGTCGAAGACGCATTACATCCCGGTCAACGTGGGGGTGCGGGAGGGTATACCCCCTGGGGTAGGCAGGGGTCTGCGGCCAGCGGTGTCGGTGCTGGTCAGGCCGGGTGCAGCGCCAGCCATCCCCCCGCGGGCAGGAGGCAGCAGGGACGGGGCCGCGGCCACCCCACGCCCGGGCAGCCGGGGGGCACCCCGCGGCCCCAAGGGCACGCCAACCACCCCTAGCCGGGGCACGGACCCCTGCCCGGAAGCGCACAGCTAACCCGCTACGCCACCCACCCCGACCAGGGCAGATCACGGAATATGTTGCAGTTCAACAGATTCGAGTTGACACGGCTCGGTGTGGCTGGTATTGTTGTTCTCAACAGCAACGGGGAGATGGGAACTCAGATGACCGAGACGCAGCGCAGGGCCTACGGGATCGGCAAGGATGCCAAGACCACGGGCGAGGATCTGGACAAGGCCCTGAACTGGGCGGTGGCCGAGGGAGTCGTCCCCGACACCTACACCGTGGATCTCCACGCCAGGATGGGCTACGCCGCAGCCTGAGCCCAGGCCCGGAGAGCCCCCGCTACGGCGGGGGTTTTCTCGTATGCGCTGGTCAGCCGGGGTATTTCGGGGTCCCCGGCCGTCCCCCTCTCGGCTCCCGGTGCTAGCGTATCACGCTAATCCCTTGTGGTGCAACATGTTTCGTAGTTCTTCCGATAGTTCACCAATGACCGGGTCTGCCCACGGTGCTGGTATCTCCGCTGCCCATGACGGCTCGGCGTTGACGTCCCAGCTCGCACCTTCGAACGGATCAACCATGCGGGTGGCTCTCCTCTCAAACGGGTCCGCAGCGACGGGCATCACGGATCTCACGGACGTGTCCGCGTCGGGGTGTTCGAACGGGTCGACCAGGGTGGCGTCACCCTCTTCGGGCTGGTTTCCCATCCCTTCCAGGAGCGGGAACTCATCGTCCTGTTCGGGTGTGTCGCACTTTGCACTACATATCTGTTCCGGCCGGAAAGGGATATGTAGTGTGTTTTGCGACAGCCCGCAGCTACAGCGATCCCTAGCCCGGTTGCAACCCTTCGCATGCTTCGGCTTGGAGACCGGCACCCACTCGGGGTCCACGGTCCAGACCCGACCGTGGCTCTTGACCCCGTCGTACGTCTTCCCGGTGAAGAACCCGTAGGCCAGTGTCTTGCTCCACGTCCGCAGGACATCGTTCGCGGTGGTCCAGACGACACCGACCACCTCCGCGAGGTTGCGACCTGTGACGGTCGGCGTCAGCGTCTCGTACCGATGGCATAGCGCGATCACACCGAGTAGGTACTTCTCGTGGGTTACGCCTGAGCCGGCGATACGGGAGGCCAGCGCGTGCAGCGGCTCAGGGTCGAACTCCGGGCGTGCACTCGGGTCCCACCACTCCGCCGTGCCCTTCCCAGCGTTGCGGACGGGCCTCTCAGTCGCTTGTAGACGTCCTGTCGACCTGCGGGGTAGGCGATCCTCCCGGGGCTGGGAGACTAGCCACTCCTCGACACCGCCAGCGTCCACCACACCGTTCCGCAGTGCCCAACGTGCGAGCTTCCCGGCGAGGAGGAATATCTCCTCGTTGTCGACGGCACTGCGTAGGTCCAGTTCCTTAGGTGGCTGCGGTGACATCGGCTACGTGCGTCGGGAGCACTTTGTGAATCAGGGTGCCGAGCGTGGCAAGTTCCTCGGCGGTGAATACCAGGCGTTTCGACCCGCCCGCGACGGACACCTTGTAGAGCGTCCTGTTGCCGATCTGGAACACGGCGATGTCCGGTGCGCTCATCGGGCGGTGCCCCGGGCGGGGTCATCACTACTGAACCGTCCCGTGTGCAGCGTGCGCGACGTCAACAGCATCAATTCCAACTGGAGAGCGACGTTCTCGTTGCGGACACGGGTCAGCTCTGCGCGTGCTTCGTTGCGCTGCAAGCGGTACAACGAGCAGTCTTTGCGGAGGCGGCGAACGAGCCGCTGCACCTTGATCGGGAGCTGGTCCAGCGTCGGCGTCGCGCCGTGCTCGGGTGTGGTGTCGGACATGGTTACCTTCCATCTCGGTTGGTGTTGGATACGGCCATCCGGGGCCGCGGGATCGGTTGGGGTACTTACCCCTTGGGGCTGCCGTTCGTTCGTCTACGGGGCAGCCAGACGGCGGAGGCGCGCCAGCAGAGCTGACACCGACCCTCGCGGACTACGTCCGCTCGGAATCGCTATCGGCGTGGACGACGTGCTGCGACTGCCTCACCGGCGAATGACTTCCATTGGTCCTCTGAGACCCCGGCGGCGACGGCTGCGCAGTACGCACGCCTGATAGCCGCGCTGGCCTCGGTGAGAGCGTCAGACAGCGACACCACGGACGTCCATACCTCGGTGGTCTCGCCCGCCTCCGCGGGTAGCGCCCGACAGATCAGCTCGGCGCGTGTCATCAGCGTGACAACCTCGTGGCAGAGCAAGCTACACGTTGCGTACCCCCTCTTGCGGACGGTGCGGCCGCAGCCTTCACGGATGCAGCGGGTGCGCTTCGACCTACCCGACGTTGTGTTGCTCATCTGTTTGTGCCTCCCTGGTGTGAAGTGTGTTGGTACAGAACGGAAACGACCGGCCCCCGGCGAGGGGACCGGCCGAATCCGCTAGCTCAGGTCAGGGAGTGTCGTACAGGCGAACCACACCGGCCGGGTTGGCGAACCCGAACCCGACACGGGCCGTCGCGCGCACCTGGACCGCGTCGGATACGAATGCGGCATCCGTGGACAAGGTCACCTTGGTACCGGTGCGCTGCACCACGAGCACCTGCGATCCGTCCAGACCCCACGCGTTACCGGCGGCGACGTCGGTGGAGATCAGGACCGGGACACCGGCCAGGGTCACACCGTCCCCGACACCGGTCGCGTCCAGCAGGCCCATGTTCGAACCCGTGGCCTGCTTCGCCTTGCTCAGCGTCAGCGCGACGTCGGGCGCGAGGACCCAAACGGACACCTCGGCGCCATCGGTCAGAGCCGCAGCCTTGGCCTCGTGGAACGGGTCCAGAGAGGTTAAGGTCACGGTGCCCGTGTCGATCACGTTGACACCGACCAGCGAGAGCAGGCCGCTCGGCCCGTTGGCGACGGTGTTTCCGAAGAATGCCGCGTCGACCTTCTTGGCCACGCTGCGAGCCAGCCCGCGGCCGACCTGGTCAGCGACTGCCGGGGTGGTGTCCTCCGCAGCCTCGTTGCTGATCTGGGTCAGGCCCTTGACGGCCTTCGGGGTGACGACGATTTCGTCCGTGGTCGGGTCGGTCAGCGTGATAGCCGTGTTCTCCGCGTACCAGCCGACTGCCGGGTCTGCCTTGAGCATCGGGAACCGGATCGACTCGTTGCTGGTCGGGACGACGGTGCCAGCGCGGAACGCGATCGACTTCTCGGCCAGGACCAGGTCGACGAGCTTGCCGTAGTCCTCGGGGGTCCAAGCCTGCTGGAGGGTGTTGTTGAGTACAGCCATGATGGTTGCTCCTTGAAAGTTGTTGGTGGGCAACAAAAAAGCCGGACATCACAGATGTCCAGCCGTTGGGTGGGCCACAGGCCCGTTACGTCGTGCTCCCGTCACGGACGGGGGGCACGGAAACCTCGGGGTGGGGGTTTACCGACCACCCACCCGAACACTGAGAGATCCCTGGTCCAGTAGTGACCCCCACGTTGGTTGGGCCGGGGCAGGGGTCCTGCTGCCGTGGCCTTGGGTGGGATCGATGACCGGCGATAGCTTGGTCAGGCCCGGGCGTTCGGCGAGGATCGCGGCGACGTCGGCGGCGACCTTCGCAGGGTCGATCGCCCCGGCGTCATCGGTGTAGTCCGTGACGTCGTTGCCGCTGAGCGTGAACAGGTCCGACGGATAGGCCAGAGACTGACTGGCCAGTCGCTCAATCTCGGCACGCTGGTACGTAGCGATACGTGCCTGCGCCGTGGCCAGTTCCTCGCGGCTGGCGTCACGCTCGGCGCGGTAGCGGTCTCGGGCCGCTACAAGGCCCTGTGTCGTGTCGCTGGCACCCTCACCTCCGGGGGCGGATTCTGCCTCTCCGGTGGTATCTATCTCGCTCATGCTGCAATCCGTTCTGTCTTGTGTTGAGCGGCTACGCCACCCACTGGGGTTAGTTCGTAGGACTTGAACCACGTCGTGGTCTCTTGCCCACTCGCTGCGGACACGGAGCCCGGTCGGTCAGCGCGGTGACGCACCTTGCCGAAGATCACGCCGTACTCGGTCAGGTGCGGACGCTTGCGGTCCTCGTTGATCTCGACCACCGTCCCGGTCCTGCCTCGGAACTGCGGCCAGGTGCCGCGTGACGGGTATCGGGTCTCTTCGCGTTCGATGTGAACTCGGGTGCCGACCGCAAGATCAGCGGCTGGTTCGGTCATCGCTCGGTGTGTCCTGCTACTACGTGCGGTGCTTGCGGTCGTGTCCAGCGACGGCGGTACAGCTCGAAAGCTGCCTCCGGGTCGTCCAGCGGTGTGCCTCCCCGTTCGCGAACGGCGGCTAGGTAGCTCTGGTGTGGGTGGCCGTAGAACCACGCATCGAACCGCTGACGCTGTTCGGCATCGGTCACGACCGCGCACCCCAAGAGCTGATGACCATCCCCTCTAGCGCCGGCCCCGGCAGCGGGCCGGGTGTGATGCTCGCGTTCTCGGGGATCTCCCACGTCACCGGCCGGTCGACGCCTGCCAGGACCTCGTTTAGTCGTGCTTCCATCTCTTCCCTTTTCTTCTCAGACGATCGCCGACTGCGACCGCTCAAGCTCTCGTTGGTGTTGGTATGCCGCTCGGCACCGCGCCCGGTATGCCCGCTCGTTGGCGCGCGAGCACTCGGCACACTGCCCGTTTGACCGCAGGTCCTGGGAGGACCTGATGCTGTGCCGTCCGCTTCGGCAACGTCCACCTATCACTGGTGCCTCCTTTCAAAGGCAAATGGGGCCATTGGATGGCGTGAAATAAAAAGAGCCACAAGCGATTACGCGCCTGCGGCTTGGTTGCTACCTACTCAAGGGAGAAACCCCCCGGCTGTCCGAGGACCGGGGGGAATCTCACCGAAAGGTGGGGACATGGCCGTATCCCCGTTCCGCTACAGCGGGTCTAGCGCCGTGTCGGAAGTCCTAGAGAACCGGGGGAAGGGGCCGGTCCTCATGGTTGGCCGCGCTCACGGGGAACGGTTCCCGGAGCAGCGTGCCAAGTTTCTTGGGAGTGGGCTTTACGCGGTCAGTAGACCGCACCACCTACCCCCCCTCTACCTATAGGGGGGTTTCTGTGACACCCTCCCTATCTGCACGTTCGCGTTCCCGCTGTCTGCGCTTGCGCTCCCGTGCGGCTCTCCGCTTGCAGTCCTCGGTGCCGCAGCGCTTGGCGGGCCGACCACCACTGGGCCGATACTCACCGCGCATCCATTGGCCCCGGAGCAAGCACCAATTGCACTCGCACTGATCCTCTCTAACCCCCAGCTCACAGAGCCACTCATCCGCCTTGGCGATGATGGGTGACCCGCAAAGTTCGCACTCATCACGGGGCATGGTCTTTGGTCGGTCGCCTAAGTCCTGGATCAGATAGCCGTGAGCAGACGCCAACATGTCATAAGGCACGAATAGGGCGAGTTGACGTTCCGGGTCGCCGTTGCCGTCCACCCGGAATTTGACCTTGGTCTGTTGACCGATGTCGTCGCCGTCGCTGCCGATCAGCAGCGGCGACTCTCCCGGAACCTCGTCAATCTCGGAAAGCGGCAGCGGCGGCTCCTCGTACCTCGGTGTGTAGTCGTCGGACAGATCGGAATAGCTGGGGCCTATGTCGTCGTAGTCGTCGTTCATCTTCAATCCTGCGCGGTGAGACGGCGCCGGACCTCCCGGAGATGGGGAGGTGGCATTACCCGCCCCCCCAATCCCGGCCGTCATCCCCGCGCCAGCCTCGCGGCCGGCGGAAGGTAGAACTCTTCAACATCATCGATGGTCACGAGGGCGGTGAACTGGACGGTGTTCCCAGCCACTTTCACCGATCCCGGTTTGGCCATCACCATGAGACTGCCGTCGTCTCGGTGTCCGATCATGTCGGTTGCCTTGAGGATCACGGCGGTGACCTCGGCATGTTCGTTGGGCAAATTGGTTCCTCTCGTTGGTTGGCAGCGCTTCCCCGCTGCCCGCGGGTTGCTCGTGCGAGCGAATGTCGTTGATTGCGAACACAACTGCGGCAGTCTGGGCCTGCCCGCAGGCGTCTCAGGTGGAAGGAGATAACGCCTCCGACCAATCAAACGGGGGTCGGAGGCCCTATCGTCACGCGACGTTTTTGTCTCTAGGACGTCGGGCCGAAGATCTCCTCCAGCTTGGAAACCTGGTCCCGCGTCGGCGTCCACGGTGAGCCGTCCGAATCGAACACGGAGTTCGACAGCGCGGTCAGTACTTGCTCCGTGCTCGGCCCCGGCGGGGTGTTGGTATCGACCAGCACATCCGCCAGCCCCGTCAGTGCGTCCGCTACCAGTTGGAACGGGGCCTGGATATCCAGCAGCTCTGCTGTTGACCTGTCGAGTCCGTTGGCCTTGATGTCCTCAATACTCGCCTGCGCTGCGTCCAGCGCGGTGCGGAAGCCGTCACCGAGATATTCCATGGTGTTCATTGCGTTGCCCTTTCCCTTTGATTCGGTTTGCCGGTGCCGTTGCCCGACATTGAAGACAATATGTGCGCCTAACCAGTCTGTCAAGCCAGTTAACCATGCTAGTGTGGCGGAATGGCGAAATGGCAGGTCAACAGGGATAACTACTCGGTGACTACCAACCTCGGCCCAAACAGGGAATGGGTCGCGGAGATGCAATGGCCAGAGGGCGGCACGCAGGGCGGGCCGGCGGTTCTCGTCATCCACCCGTCCGACCCGGACAACGTCCCCGCAGGAGGGCTGTCCCATACGGTGCTGCGTGACGTGGACTTCAAGGCAGCGCTGGACACGCTGCGTCGTCAGCTCGCCAGCTCGAAACAGTGGGGGCAGGCACGAGCCAACAACCTTCAGAAAGCCGCTCAGCAGCTCAGGGCTGCATCCGGCGGCGGGCTAACCGACGAATACCTTGCGTTACTCTCTCGCGTTTACGTCGGGGCGGTCAACGGCGGGCAGGCCAAGCCGTTGGAGTACCTGGAAGGCGTCACCGGCAAGTCGGCCGCAGCGGTGAAGAACCACCTGTGGCAGGCAACCCGTAGGGGTCTACTGGAACGCTCGCCCGGACGTGCAGGCGGGCGGATCACTGCGAAGGCCGCGAGGATCCTCGCGATTGCCATGGACGTTCATGGTGCCCTTGGGGACGACTTTGGCGATTTCCTCACCGGACATCTCGACACCGGCAATCCCCGCGGCCCGCATAGCGTCTAGGGCCTTCTGCCACTCGTTGTACCCCAACAGGGACATTAGGTCGGCACGTACTTGCCACCACCGGGAAGTACGACACTGGGGCGGTCGGACGGGTTTTCCATCTGAGTGCCCTCACGGAAGCTCCACGAGATCGGGGTGGGGTCCCGGGATGAACCGGCACTCGCAGTCGTCCGCGTGCCAGCGGAATGCGCCGGGGGCAATCTGCCAGCACCGTGGGTCGGTGCTGGCCTCGAATAGCATCCCTGTGTAGACCAGCTCCCCGATGACGTGCGCCACCGTTACGCCGCGCTCGGCCGCGAGCTGCGCCAGCGACACCGCTGGAGGTTCATAGTCCCGGCAGAAGTCGCACACCGACTCATTATCGGTGGGCACGGTGCATAGCTGGCATTCGGTCACGGATGGTCCTCCCTGTTGCTCACCCCGGGTGTGTTAGGTAGAAATTGATGTTTGGTGAGTAGAACATCAGCCGGAACATCCGACGATGATCGCAGCTCGTTCACCGGACGCCGTCAGCGGCGGATTCAGGCGTTTGCTCGCTTACCACATCCCCGCACTCCAGCCGGGGCGCGAACTCTGTTTGTTCAGTAAGAATTGTGGAAAGGGCCGCGCGCGGCTGTCATACTCGACCAATTGCCAGGCCATCCAGGCGTGGAATCACGCCGCCCGCACCACGGCAGTACTCAGCAGGAAGCCTCGATGAACCACTCCTCAGTAGCGAAACGCGGACCCCTGGCCGGCAGCACGGCGGGCCTCGCATGACCGCGTTCACCCAGCTGAAGCAGGCCGACGGGACGCTCGTCGACTTCGAGCCCGAACCGCACGAACCGGCCAAACGGCCACCGCGCTGGTCGCTGAGCAACTGGCCGGTGCGCTGGAAGGTGCTGGCGATCGTGCTGGTGCCGTTGCTGCTCGCCGGCGTCTTCGGCGGGCTTCGCATCTCATCCAGTGCGACGGCGGCCGGCGAGCTGCGCCGCTCGGCCGACCGCGCCGAACTCATCCCGGACATCAACACCTACATGGGCGCGCTCGAGGACGCCCTGGTGGCCGGCACGGTCGGCGGCGACACCCAGGCGGCGCTCGCCGAATACGCTTCCCGCAAAACCGAGCTGCAGGACAAGCTCGGCAGCACCGACGTCATCCCCGACGTGCGGCTGGCCGTGACGACCTTGCTCGACTACGGCCAGAACCTGATCGACAGGGTCAACGCCGATTCCATCGACCTTCGTCAGCGCGTCACCACCTATGTGCCGCTGCTGCTGACCGCGGAGACCGCCATCACCGGCTCGGTGCGCACCGACGACGAGGATGTGCAACTGCAGGCGGAAGGGCTTTCCCGGGCCATCGGTGCCCGCGGACAGATGGCGATGCAGCAGATGCTGGTCAGCCAGGGCGGGCAGCTCCCCGAACCCGATCTGCGGACGTCGATGGTCACGCTGGCGGGCACGGAGCCGTCGACGATCGCGGGTATGGGCAAACTGCTCGGCGGTGCGTCCGAACAAGCCTCGACGCTGCGTTCGGAAATGGTCAAGCGGATGTCGGTGTTGTCCGACCCGGCGGCGGTGCTGGTGGGCAACCCGGAGCTGCTGCAGTCCCAGCAGGTGACCGACCAGATCGCGCAGAAGGTCATCGACGACACCGTCACCGCGATCCCCGCGTCGGTGCGCGATGAGGCGAACGCCCAGCGCGCGACGGCAATCCGCGACGCGCTACTCGTGCTGGCGGCGATCCTCATCGCCGCGGTGGTGGTCTGGCTGGTCGCGCGGTCGCTGATCCGTCCGCTGCGGACCCTGCGGGACAGCGCGCTGAAGGTGGCCCACGACGACCTCGCACAGGAAATCGAGCGGGTCCGGGGCGGCGGCGAACCCGGCCCCGTCAGGCCGATCCCGGTGCACACCACCGAGGAGGTGGGTCAGGTCGCCCACGCCGTCGACGAGCTGCACCAGCAAGCGGTGCTGCTGGCGGGCGAGCAGGCCCAGCTGCAGCTGCAGGTCGCGGACATGTTCGAGACGCTGTCGCGGCGCAGCCGCTCGCTGGTGGACCAGCAGCTCTCGCTCATCGACAGCCTCGAACGCAACGAGGAGGACCCCCAGCGGCTGGAAAGCCTGTTCCGGCTCGACCATCTCGCGGCGCGGATGCGCCGCAACGGCGCCAACCTGCTGGTGCTCGCGGGCGCCAAGATCCCGCGCGAGCAGGCCGGCCCGGTGCCGGTGTCGACGATCCTCAACGCGGCCGCCTCGGAGGTGGAGGACTACACCCGCGTGGTCACCGCGACGGTGCCCGACGCCGAGATCGTCGGGGCGGCGGCAGGCGACCTGATCCACATGCTCGCCGAACTGCTCGACAACGCCCTGCGCTACTCGCCGCCGGTGTCGCAGGTCCGGGTGTCGGGAGTGCACGCGGGCAACGGTGCGCTGGTCATCGAGGTCAGTGACATCGGGCTGGGGATGACCGAATCGGATCTGCGGGTGGCCAACACGCGCCTGCGATCCGGCGGCGAGGTCAACCCGTACACCGCGCGCCATATGGGTCTGTTCGTGGTCGGCCGCCTGGCCGCCCAGCACGGTCTGGTGGTGCGGCTGCGCACCACCATCGACGGCGAACCCAGTTCGGGCACCACCGCGGGCATCTACGTGCCCGCCCAGCTGATCGCGCGTTCGGAGGTGTCCGACCAGCAGCCGGTCGCCGGCCTGTACTCGGTGTCGAATGGCGCCGCCGAGGGTTACGGCCCGTCCTTCACCCTCGACGAGGCATACGACGACGCGGGCGGTTACGTCAACGGTTACGCCGACGGGCTGTCCGACGTGCCCGTGTCGCTACTGCCGCAGCGTAATCCGGGCGCCAGCGGCATCTCCGAGATTCCCCCGCCCGGCGCGCCGGTCGGACCGCTGCCGGCACGGCAGGAGCAGGAGTGGCCGCAGGATCCGATGCCGGCGGCGCGGTCGGGCGCCGAGACCGCCCCCGAGGCGTTCACCGACACGTCGGCGTTCTTCACCTCCCGTCCCCAGGACAACGGCGTCCCGCGGCAGGTGCGCGACGACGTGTGGACACCCGACGCATCCACCGGGCGGAACGGTCGTCACGGTGGCCCCGCAGCGGCGCCCGAGGACACCTACGAACCGTCGCCGACTGCGGGCGAAGGCGACGCCATCTACCAGAAGATGCTCTCGGAGTGGCTGATCGACCCGACGGAGATCGCCAGAAGCACCGACCTGCACTGGGAGTCGGTGTGGGATCACGGCTGGTCGGTAGCCGCCGCCGCCGACGAGGCGCCTGTCGCACGGCACACCGAGGACGGTCTGCCGGTGCGCGAACCGGGCGCCCGGCTGGTTCCGGGGGCCGCCGATACGGACGCGGAGCCCAATGGCCGCCACCGCAACGGCGGGGCGCATCGAAGCGGCGACGGCGACGACCACCGGGTAGCATCGGCGGCTGAGACGGACGCCGGCGTGCGGTCGGCGCCCCTGCGCGATCCGGATGCCGTGCGCGCGAGTATCAGCAACCATTTCGGCGGTGTGCATGCCGGACGATCGCATGCCAGGCAGAGCAGAGGAACGGATAGCGAATGACCTTTCCCGACGGCAGGAGCGCGATGACGCGGGAGCCGCTTTCGCCGCGGCCGGGGCAGCGCGATTCGCTGGACTGGTTGGTCTCCCGGTTCGCCCGTGAGGTGTCCGGTGTGTCGCACGCGGTGCTCGTGTCGGCCGATGGACTGCTGATGGCGGCCAGCGAGCATATGCCCGTCGAACGGGCCGACCAGCTCGCCGCCGTGGCTTCGGGCCTGGCCAGTCTGTCCACGGGCGCCGCGCAGCTCTTCGAGGGCGGGCCCGTGCTGCAGTCGGTGGTGGAGATGGAGAACGGCTATCTGCTGCTGATGCGGGTCGGTGACGGGTCCAACCTGGCCACGCTGGCCACCAGGTCGTGCGATATCGGCCAGATCGGCTACGAGATGGCCATCCTCGTCGAACGCGTGGGCAGTGTGGTGCAATCGGCGCGCCGGACAGCCGAATCCGCCATGAAGCGCCCGTGAGCCGCCGATGGACGAGCCCTTCGAGGAGCCGCGCGCACCCAGTCTGGTCCGTCCGTACACTCTGACGTCGGGCCGCACCGAATCCGGTGTTCATCTGCCGTTGGAGGCGCCCGTCGAGACGCAGGACGCGTCGGTGCGACCGGGGTGGCCCGCCACCGATGTGCGCGCCCGGATCCTGCAGGTGTGCCTCGACAGTCCCTCGGTTGCCGAGGTTGCGGCACATTTATCGCTGCCGCTCGGCGTGGCGCGCGTGCTGATTGGGGACCTCGTGACGCAGGGTTATCTCAGGGTGCACACCACCCTGGGCGATACGGCGACATTCGACGAACGTCGAGAACTGATAGGGAGGACCCTGCGTGGGCTACGGGCACTCTGAGAGGCGCTCGGCGTCGACGAAGATCGTCGTGTCGGGCGGGTTCGGTGCGGGGAAGACGACGTTCGTGGGGGCGGTCTCCGAGATCATGCCGCTGCGGACCGAGGCGCTGGTCACCAACGCCTCAGCGGGCCTCGACGGCCTCGAAGCCACCCCGAACAAGAAGACCACGACCGTCGCGATGGACTTCGGGCGCATCACCCTCGGCGAGGATCTGGTGCTCTACCTGTTCGGCACCCCGGGGCAGCGCCGGTTCTGGTTCATGTGGGACGACCTGGTGCGCGGCGCGATCGGTGCGATCGTGCTGGTCGACGTGCGCCGTCTGCAGGACAGCTTCGCCGCGGTCGACTTCTTCGAAGCCCGCAATCTGCCGTTCCTCATCGCGATCAACGAGTTCGACGGCGGGCCGCGGCATCCGGCGCAGGCGGTGCGCAAGGCGCTGGCCCTGGCCGACCACATCCCGGTGATCACCGTCGACGCGCGCGACCGGCACTCCGCCAAGGCCGCCCTCATCACGATCACCGAGTACGCGCTGGACAGCCTCACCGCGTCGCGTCGCTGAGCGGTGGGCGAGACCGAACCGGTCTGGGCCGAGCGGGAGTTCGTCGCGCACGACTTCCGCGACGAGGATCTGAGCCGGCTGCGCACCGACCGCGTGGTGTTCACCGAATGCGACTTCAGCGGCGCTGACCTGTCGGAGTCCGAACACCTCGGCACGGCGTTCAGGAACTGCACGTTCCGCAGGACAACGCTGTGGCACAGCACGTTCCGTCACTGCACGCTGCTCGGATCGGTGTTCGCCGAATGCCGCATCCGTCCCGTCACGTTCGTCGAGGTGGATCTGACGCTGGCCGTCCTCGGTGCATGCGATCTGCGGGAGGTGGACCTGTCGGACTGCCGCCTGCGCGAAACCGGGCTGGTGGGTGCGGATCTGCGCAAGGCCGTGCTCCGGCGCGCCGATCTGCGCGGCGCCCGCACCGGCAACACCCGCCTCGAGGAGGCCGATCTGCGCGGCGCCCGGGTCGACCCCACGTTCTGGACGACCGCGGCGCTGCGCGGTGCCCGTATCGACATCGATCAGGCGCTGGCCTACGCGGCGGCACACGGACTCGACGTCCACGGGGAGTGAATCACACCGTGTGCGCCGGCCACCGTCGGCCGGCGCAGCTGCAGCCGTTCGGTGGCGAGGTGCTCCGGGGCGTGCGGGGTCGTTAGGAGCCGCCCTTCGTCTCCGACCACTTCGCCATCCAGCTGTCGTTCTCGTGCGCGATGGCGTTTTCACAATCGTCGACGAACGCCGACCAGGATGTGTCGTCGGTGGGCGAACCGTCGGCGCGCCAGCGGTTGAGCCGGCTCTGCAGCTGATTGGCGGTGGCGGTGAAGCTGACGACGAGATAGTCGTAGCGGCGCGAGGTCAGATACACCGCCAACGCCGCACCCAGCGTGGTCAGTACCGCCACCCACGGGCTGACGGCGTTCTTGAGGACAGGGATGGCGCTGACGGCGGCCACCACCGCTGCGGCGGCGCTGAGGACGGCGGTCAGCAGACGCAGCCGGCGCGACCGCTGGGCGTGCATCCGCGCTCGGGGACGGTAGTAGTCGCCGATCTGTTTCTCGATGCGTTCGCGGACATACATCTCCGGGGTCATCGCGGGCGGCGGCGCCCCGGCCGGCGTGGACAGCTCGGGAACGTAGGGCGACAGATCCACCGCACCCTGTTCGATCTCGGCGACCTCGGACTGCAGCCGCCCGAGCGCCGCACCGTCGATGTAAGGCGTCGCGTGGGCGCGGAAACGAAATACCTGCTGTTTGATCGCCTCGGATACGGCGCGGGCCTGCACCCAGTGCCGGGTCGCATCGGAGGTGAGGAACTGTGTGCCAAGCAGCGTCGCACCGGCCAGCAGCACCGTGCCGACGATCGTGGCGATCATCGACGCCGTCCCGTGCAGCCGCGTGGTGCTGAGCGTCGTGGCCACGGCGCCCAGGGCGCTCAGCCACAATGCTGCGACACGGGCCCGGTCGAGGCGGCGCTTCATGGCGTCGGCCGCGCGTGACCACCGCACCCGGTCGTCCCACAGTGCCTGCAGCTGGGTGTCGTCGGTGGCCGCGGTCATGATGCCTCCCCGGTGTCGTCGGCGCGTGGCAGGCCGTCGCACTGATCCCGGTAGTCGATCCCGGGCAGCCACTGACGCCACTGCTGCTCGCTCATGTTGCTGGACAGCTTGGTGCACAGGCTCTTCGGCGGATCCGCCGTCACCGCCCCGACGGGCCACACCTGCACGGTGCCGTCGTCGTACGCCGAAAGCAGCCGGGTGCCAACAGGACTGAACTCCAGGCTGGTCACGTCGGCGCCCGCACCGGCCAGGCTGGGCAGGGGTGTGTCGCCGTCGTGCACCCCGCGCAGCGCGATCGCCCCGTCCGCGCCGCCCGCGGCCAGCAATGTCCCGCCGCCGTCGAAGGCCACCGCGGTGATCTGCGATCGTGCCCGCAGGGTCTCGCCGATCGGCTGCGCATTCCCGGTGTCCCACAATCGGAGTCGACGCCCGCCCCACGCCGCGAGGATATCCCCGCCGGTGCCGAACGCGAGGCCGGTGACCGGCTCCTCATTGATGATCGGCGGGCCGAGCGGAGCCCCGTCGCGATCCCACAGCCGGACGACGGAATCGTTTTCTGCGGTGGCGAAGCCGTTGCCGCCGGGCATGACCGCGACAGCGGTGACGGGGTGGTCGAGTCGGACGGGTGCGCTCAACGGCGCTGCGGTTCTCGCGTCGAAGAGCCGGACCGTTTGTGCCGATTCGGGTGCGACCGCGACGGTACCCGCGGGGTCGTAGTCGGCCAGGGCCACCCGCTGCGGGTCGACCCGCAGCGGCTCGCCGATTGCGTTGGGGGACAGCCTCGTCCACCGCCCGTCCGCCGACACCACATCCCAGAGCTGCACGGTCCCGGTGGCATCGGCGGTGAGCACACGGCCCGCCCTGACGCCGACGAGCCGGCTTTGCCCGTCGGCGAACCGAAGCGGCGCACCCACCGGCCGGCCGGTCACGGTGTCCCAGGACCGCACCGTGCCGTCGTCGCCGACCGCCACGATGCTGCGCGCGCCCGAGCGCAGCGTCGCGTACTGCGCCGCAGTCTCGTCGCCCCGGATGGGTTGCCAGCTGCTGGCGTCCCACAAGCGCATCGTGTCGTCACCGTCGTCGCCGGTCGAGACGACTTTCAGGCCATCCGCGGTGAACTGCACGTCGAGCACTTTGGAGTCGTGGCCGTCGAGGGTCGCGATCGGCCGCCCGGTGACGGCGTCCCACAGTCGCACCGTCCTGTCGTCGCCGCCGGAGGTGATCCTGCTGCCGTCCGGGCTGAACGCGACGCTGAGCACCGGGATTCGCCCGTTGTCCAGTACGTGCACGATGGTGCGACGGTCCGGGTCCCAGATTCGCACCGTACCGTCGGTCGATGCGGACGCGATCCGGCTGCCGTCGGGGCTCCACGCCACCCGGACGACGTCAGCGCTGTGGCCGAGCAGCCGCGCGATCTCGGTGCCGCGCTGGGTATCCCAGATTCGTACGGTGCCGTCGGCGGAGCCGGTGACGATCCTGGTGCCGTCCCGGTCGAACGCCACCCCGTTGATCGTGGCGCCGCCCCCGGCGAGCGTGGCGATCGAGGTGCCGCGCCGAGCGTCCCAGATGCGTACGGTCCCGTCGGTGGATCCCGACGCGATCCTGGCCCCGTCGGGGCTCCACGCGACGCGGACCACCGCGCCCTGATGGCCGGACATCTCGGCGCGCTGCGTACCGTTCGCGACGTCCCAGACCCGGACGGTGTCGTCGGCCGAACCGGAGGCCAGGGCGCCGCCGTCGGGGCTGAAGGCCACACTGGTGACCATGCCGCGGTGACCCGTCAGCGCCGTCGGACTCCACCGGCCGGTGTCGGTGTCCCACAGCCGGATCGTGTTGTCGGCGCCGCCCGCGGCGACCCGCCCCCCGTTGGGGTCCACGGCCACGCTGATCACCTTGGTCGGGGCGTCGGCGATCCTGACGACGTCGCGTTCCTGGTTGAGCACGGTCAGCAGTTGGTAGTCGGCGTCGGACGGCATGGTCGGGGCGAGGCCGCGGGCGGCCAGCAGCAACTGCATGGCCAGCACATCGTTGTCGCCGTTGGGGGATTGGCCCGCCAGCATCGCCCGCGATTCGGCCAGCAGGCGCTGGGCCGTCGCGTGCAGGAACTGTTCCTCGGCGTTGGCCCGTTCGACCAGCGCCCACGCGGCGAGACCCGCCGCCACCACGGCGACCGTGGCGGTCAGGGCCGCGACCCGGCGCAGCACCCGAGAGCCGTGCTGCGCATCGCGGTTGGCGCGCCGCTCCACCTCGACGAGGCGCTCGGCGTTGTCGCGGTGTTCCTCCGCTTCGCGCAGATCCGCGGCGGTGCGTTCATCCTCTCGCTGCCGCGACGCCAGCAGATACTCGCGGGCGGTGTTGAGCCGGTCGCGGAAACCGGGTTTGGCCGCCAGGGCCTCGGCGTCGGTGAGCTGCGCGCCGGACAGCAGCCAGTCGTCCTGCCTGTCGTTCTCGGACCAGGCGCGCGTCTTCTGGTCGAGAAAGTCGGCGTCCTTGAGGTCGGCGGCCTCCTCGCGCAGCCACGTCGACAAGGTATCCCATTGGCGCAGAAGGCTTTCCAGGGAAACTTCGATGACCTTCTCGCCGTCTCGCTCATCCTCGGTGAGAAGTCGCCTGGCGACGAGCGCCTCGACGAGCCGGTGACCGTCGGCGGGCAGATCGAACAGGCGGGCAACCCGTCGCAGGGGCATGTTGTTGACCGGGTTGATCGTCGCCAGCCACGGGATGAACACACGGCGCAGCTGTTCGAGTTCACCGGCGCGGGTGGCGGGTTCGGTGGACAGCACCGACTCGATCTCGGTTTCCACCACCCGGCCCATCCCACCCATCGACTCGTATTCGTCGAGCGTGATCTCGCCGTCGCCGCCGAAATCCTCGTAGAGCCGGGCCAGCGTCAGCGACAGCAGCGGCAGCGCGTCGGCGCTGGAGTCGCATGCCTGCAGGATCCGTTCGACGACCTCCGGTGCCCAGCGCAGCCGGCTGCCCGCTGATTCGAGCCGGTCGGCCGGCCCGCAGATGACCTCGCGGAACCGGTTGGGGCGCATCGGCTTGAGATCTTCGAACGCGTACGGATCGACGTCGGCGAGTTGCGGTGCGGTCTGAAAGAGCTCGTAGCGATCGGTGCGGATCGTCGCGAGCACCATGATCGGCAGGTCGGACGCGGTAGCCGCGAGGTCGGCGACGACGGTCAGGAAATCGCCGGACTCGGCGCCGGCGTCGGCGCAGAACAACTCCTCGGCCTGATCCACCGGAAGGATCAGCGTCGGCGCGGCCGGCGACTGCCCGTTGACGAAGCGTTTCACCGCCGCTGTCTGCGCCTCGGTCAGCCAGGTCCGGACATTCACCGTGTCGGCCACCCCGGCCTTGATCCCGCCGAGTTCGGGTTCGTCCAAGCCGAGCGAGGACCGCAGCTCGTGGATCGACTTGGCCAGGCCCAGCTCGCCGCTGAGCGGGTGGCGGTCGGGGCGCACGATCGGCATCGTCAGGAAGTGCCGGTCATCGCGTCGCAACCGGGGGAGCAGACCCGCCCGTAGGAATGAGGACTTACCCGCACCCGACGGCCCGAGGATGGTGAACGCCCGCTTGGTGCCGGCCGCGCGCAGGGCGCGGATCGCGCTCATTGCCCGGTTGATCTCGACGTCGCGGCCGAAATAGACCGCCGCGTCCACCGACTCCAGCGGCTGCCAGCCGCGGTAGGGCGACCGGTCGGGGTCATCCTGCGGGGGCCAGCGGAATGCGTCGGGCGCCACCCCGATGGTGCGCAACCCGTTTCTCAGCCGCTCCAGACCGGCGGTGAGGAATTCGACCGACTGGGCCCCGTCATTGACCGCCACGGGCGTTTTCGGTCCGTCGCCGAAAAGGTCGCACCGCTGCCATTCCGCGGTGATATCGCGACCGGACGCGGGCTCGAGGCGAACCGGGAATACCGGCTTTCCCAGATACTCCGCCGCACGGTACTCGACCTGGCATTCACGTGAGGCGTCCCAGCTGCGGGAGAGCAGGCAGATGACCGCTTCGCACCGGTCGCTGGCGTCCTTGAGCGCCGTTTTCCACCGTTCTCCGGCGACGATGCCGTTCTTCACGTCGCGGTCGAAGAAGATCTCGTCCACCAGCGCCGGTTCGGCCGACTGCAGCCAGGACACCAGCGCTTCGGCCGCGACGTTGTCCCGGCTCGAATGGCTCAAGAAAACCTTGGACATGATTTACAGAGTGTCGGCTGCGATGAGCGGAACGGTAGCGTATTGCGCTACTCGAATTCGCTGTTTCGACAGCCGTCACCGGCGCCGGGGGGATTACCCGTTCGGGTAATTCGGCGGACTGCCCTAAATTCCTCGCATGCTCGTCATCACGCGGGGCTGGATGGCGCGATTCCTCGCACGCTCGTCATCACGCGGCTTTCAGGCGGATCTTCCACCGCACGAACGACAGATACCCGACGCTGATCAAGGCGAGCATCCCCATGTCGAACCACCACGCCGACGCGGTGTGTTCCCAATGCCGGTCCTTGGGTGTGAGCGGGCCGGGCACGAGGTGGATGAGATCCACCGTGGACGCCGACGCCGCGAATCCCCACCGCGCCGGGGTGAACCACGACAGCTGGTCGAGCACGATACGGTCGGTCACCGGGATCATCCCGCCGGAGAACACCAGCTGCGACATGATCGCCACCACCAACAGCGGCATGATCTGCTCGTTGGACTTGGCCAGCGCGGACAGTGCGAGGCCGACCATCGCCGCGGCGACGGTCGTCGCGGCCATCACGATGAACAGTTCGAGCGTCGGACTGCCGAACACCACCGCACCCTGCGACGGCGCACCCTTGCCGAGGATGGTGATGCCGGTGACGATCGAGGACTGCACGACCGCGAACACCGCGTACACGCAGACCTTCGCCAGAAGATAAGCGGTGGTGGACAGTCCGACCGCCTGCTCGCGGCGGAAGATGGGGCGTTCACCGATCAGGTCGCGGATCGTCAATGCCGTGCCCATGAAGATCGCACCGACGTTGAGCAGTACCAGGATCTGGCCGGGCTCGTTGGGGGCGTCGCCCATCGGGTCGGGGACGCCGAAACCGACGGTGCCGGGAACCGACAGGGACAGTACGCCCATGATGAACGGCAGCAGTGCCAGGAAGATGAAGTAGCCGCGGTCGGAGATGATCAGCCGCATCTGCCTGCGCGCAATGGTGGAGAACTGCCGCCGCAGACTCGTGCGGGTCGGCTTCCCCAGATCCGCGGGTTTCTCCGAGGCCGGCGCCGGCGGCGTCGGGCCGCTGCGCTCCAGGTAGCGGCGGCTGGCCTCGTCGGGATCGTTGGCGACGGAGCTGAAGATGTCGGCCCAGTTGGTCGTGCCCATCGACGGACCGATCTGGCTGGGCGCCCCGCAGAACGCCGTCTTACCGCCGGGGGCGAGCAGCAGCACCTGGTCGCAGACGTCCAGATAGGTCAGGGAGTGCGTCACCACGAGCACCACGCGCCCGGCGTCGGCGAGCTGGCGCAGCATTGTCATGACCTGGCGGTCCAGCGCCGGATCCAGACCCGAGGTGGGTTCGTCGAGGATCAGCAGCGACGGGCCCGTCAGCAGCTCCAGCGCCACGGACGCGCGTTTGCGCTGCCCGCCGGAGAGTTTGTCCACCCGGGTGTCCGCGTGGCGTGTCATCTCCAGTTCCTCGAGCACCTGCGCGACGACCTGAGCGCGGTCCTCCTTGGTGGTGTCCGGAGGCAGCCGCAGCTCGGCGGCGTACATCAACGCCTGGTTGACCGTCAGCTGGCCGTGGACGACGTCGTCCTGCGGGACCATCCCGATCCGGGACCGCAGCGAGGCGTACTCGGCGTGGATGTCGTGACCCTCGAAGGTGACCGTGCCGCTGGTCGGGTGGGTGTATCCGGCGACCTGTTTGGCGAAGGTCGACTTTCCCGCGCCGGACGGACCGATCACCGCGGTCAGGGTGCCGGGCCGCGCACTGAGCGTGATGTTGTCCAGCAGCGTTTTGTTGCCCTCGATGGTCCAGGTCAGACCGTGGACCTCCAGGCCGCCGGTGCGGGTGTCGGCTTCCGTCTCGGATCGGCGTGCCAGCGTGCCGTTGGCGAAGACGAGGTCGACGTTGCCGATGGTGACGACATCGCCGTCGTGCAGCGGCGCGGACTCCACCCTCGCGCCGTTGACGAAGGTGCCGTTGATGCTGCGGTTGTCGATGATCTCGGTGCCGGCGGCGGTCGGCACCAGGGTGGCGTGATGACGCGACGCCAGTACGTCGGGGATCACGATGTCGTTGTCGGTGGCGCGGCCGATCTTTACCGACCCGGGCGGCGCCTCGGCGGCCCTGCCCGGACGCAGGATCTTGAGCATGCTCGTGGCGATGTTGCCTTCGCCCGAGCGCGGGGCGGCCGTCGGCCCGATCCGGGTCGCGGAGTCGAGCGCCGATTGTGAGATCGGCTGGGACGTCACCGGGCGGGCCGGGGCCACCGAGCCGGTGGGGTAGCGCGGCTGTGACGCCGACGGGTAGCCCTGTTGCGGGCCGGACGCATAGCCCTGTGCAGGCGGGTACCCCTGGGGACCCGATGGATAACCCTGCTGCGGACCCGACGGGTAACCGTGCTGCGGACCCGAGGAGTAGCCCTGCTGGGGCTCTGACGGGTACAGGGGCGCCTGGGGTGCGGTGGGATACCGTGACGGCCGCGGCGGGGCGGTCGGCGCCGAATGAGGCCAACCCGTCCCCGTCTGCTGGGCGGCCGGGACCGCCGTGGTCTGCGGCGGGCGTCCCGCCGAACCCTGATGGCGGCCCACCTCGAACGTCAGCCGGGGCCCGTCGGGGTTGCCGATGTTGATGCTCTGCCCGTCGCCGATCTCGACGGCGGGGACCCGCCGCCCATTGGCGAACATCCCGTTGAGGCTGCCGTTGTCGATCGCCAGCCAGCGCCCCTGGTCGAAGCGCAGCACCAGGTGGGCCCGCGAGATCAAGGGGTGGGCGATCCGGACGTCGGCGCGCAGATCACGGCCGACGACGACGTCGTTGCCTGCGGCGAAGGTGCGGGCCGACCCGTCGTACCGAACGGTCAGTGCGGGCGGGGTGGGGCGGCTCATCGGCGCCAACTCTATCGGTACCCGCGCCGGCGATCACGGGGTACGCGCCGGGCCCGGCGTTGTGGGGCCCGACACGTGTGCGGCCGTCAGCCGACCCCCGCCTGCCGCACCAGCGCGTCGGGCGCGCCGGTGACCACGCAGTGGGTGTGGCTGTAAATGGTCGCCATGCAGCGATTGCAGTGTGTGCAGGCCGATCGGACGCTGCGTTCGTCGCCTTCGGCCGCTATCCGGTTGATCAGGTCGGGTTCGGCGAGCAGCGCGCGTCCCATCGCGACGAAGTCGAACCCCTCGGCCATCGCGAGGTCCATGGTTTCGCGGTTGGTGATCCCGCCCAACAGGATCAGCGGCATCGTCAGCTCGGCGCGGAAGAGCCGGGCGTCGCGCAGCAGATAGGCCTCGCGGTACGGGTACTCCCGCAGGAACTTCGTACCCGTCATGCGCATACCCCAGCGGATGGGCGGTCGCAGCGCGGCGGCGAACTCCTTGACTGGGGCGTCACCGCGGAACAGGTACATCGGGTTGACGAGTGAACTGCCCGCGGTCAGTTCGATGGCATCCAGCCCGCCGTCCTGTTCGAGCCACTTCGCGGTGGTGAGCGCTTCATCGACGGAGATGCCACCGCGCACGCCGTCGGACATGTTCAGTTTCGCGGTGACCGCGATCTGGTCTTTCACGGCGTGGCGCACAGCCCGGACCATGCCGCGCGCAACCTTGGCGCGGTTCTCCAGAGACCCGCCGAACTCGTCGTCGCGGCGGTTGATCAGCGGACTGAGAAACGAGCTGGCGAAGTAGTTGTGGCCAAGGTGGATCTCGACGGCATCGAACCCGGCGTCGACGGCGAACCGGGCGGCATCCGCGTGCGCCGCGATCACGTCACCGATGTCGTCGCGGGTGGCCCGCTTGGCGAATTTCATCGCGATGGGGTTGAAGAACCGTACCGGCGCCAGCGCGGTGGCCCTGTTCGACCGCGCGTCCGCGACGGGGCCGGCGTGGCCGATCTGGGCGCTGATCGCCGCGCCTTCGGCGTGGACGGCTTCGGTGAGGCGGCGCAGGCCGGGGACCGCTTCGGGCCGCATCCAGATCTGCCGGCCCTCGGTGCGCCCGCCGGGCGACACCGCGCAGTAGGCGACGGTGGTCATGCCGACTCCGCCCGCGGCCGGCAGCCGGTGGTAGGTGATGAGGTCCTCGGTGACGAGTGCGTTGGGCGTCGACGCCTCGAAGGTGGCGGATTTGATGATGCGGTTGCGCAGGGTCACCGGGCCGAGCTCGCCCTTGCCAAACACGTCAGTCGACACATTTGGCTGATTGTTCATCGACAGCAGCCCAGCATGGTGCCGGCGGGACTGTCAACGGAGGTGGCCCGCTGAGCGGGCGGTCGGAGCCCGGCGCCGCGCGATGACACAATGGCAGCCGTGGGTGCGATCACGCTGGACGGTAAGGCCACACGCGACGAGATCTTCGTCGACTTGAAAGACAGGGTCGCGGCGCTGACCGCGGCCGGTGTCACACCTGGCCTGGGCACGGTGCTCGTCGGCGACGACCCCGGATCCATGGCCTACGTCCGCGGCAAGCACGCCGACTGCGCGAAGGTGGGTATCAACTCGATCCGCCGCGACTTGCCCGCCGACATCAGCCAGGCGACGCTCGACGAGACCATCGACGAACTCAACGCCAACCCGGCGTGCACCGGCTACATCGTCCAGCTGCCGCTGCCGAGACACCTCGACGAGAACGCCGCCCTGGAGCGCATCGACCCGGCCAAGGACGCCGACGGTCTGCACCCGACGAATCTGGGCCGGCTGGTGCTCGGCACACCGGCGCCGCTGCCGTGCACACCGCGGGGCATCGTGCACCTGTTGCGCCGCTATGACGTCGAGATCGCGGGTGCGCACGTCGTGGTCATCGGGCGCGGGGTGACCGTCGGGCGGCCTCTGGGTCTGCTGCTCACCCGGCGTACCGAGAACGCGACGGTCACGTTGTGCCACACCGGAACCCGCGACCTGCCCGCGCTGACCCGGCAGGCCGACATCATCGTGGCCGCCGTCGGCGTTCCGCATATGGTGACCGCCGACATGGTCCGGCCGGGCGCCGCCGTCGTCGACGTGGGGGTCAGCCGGGTCGACGGCAAACTCGCCGGCGACGTGCACCCCGACGTGTGGGAGGTCGCCGGCCATATCTCGCCGAATCCGGGCGGGGTGGGACCCTTGACCAGGGCGTTCCTGCTCACGAACGTGGTCGAGCTCGCGGAGAAGGCGGCGGGCGCCGTCGTGACGGCCTGAAAACCCCGTGACCGCACGGGAGTTCGTTCGGAAGGTGTTCGCGGACCAGTGGCCGATCCTGGTCGTCGGACTGTTCTTCGTCGCGGCGTTCGCCCTGGTCGTCGCGGGATACTGGCGCCGCGGCGCGCTGGTCATCGCGATCGGTGTGGGCGTCGCGGCCGCACTGCGCCTGACGCTCGCCGACGATCGCGCGGGCCTGCTGGTGGTGCGCACCCGCGCCATCGACTTCGTCACCACGGCTTCGGTGAGCGCGGCGATGCTCTACATCGCGTGGACGATCGACCCGCTCGGCACGAGCTGATCGGCGCGCCGTTACGTCAGCGTCGCGCGGATGCACACCGTGACGTACGGCAACGCCAACCCGGTGGAATTGGCCAGTGCGGGATGGGTTTTGAGTAGATCCCGCACCCTGTCGAGGGTGCGGGTGCGTACCTCGGCCGGCGAGGTGATGCAGTAACTGCGCGATGCGACGAGGTCGATCAGCGCCTGCGGGGTCAGGTAACTCGTCCATTCGACCTGGTGGCGCTCGACGTCGGCGAACGGTTCGGGCAGCGCCACCTCGCTGCTGAACGGGTCGTGCTCGTGGCCGATGGCGCGGCCCAGATCCTTGACCCAGCCCAGGCGTTCGTCACGCGTATTCCACACCAGGCCGAGGCGCCCGCCCGGCCGCAGCACCCTGGCGACCTCCTTGACCGCGCGTTCCGGGTCGAACCAGTGCCACGCCTGGGCCACCAGGACGGCGTCGACGCTGTTGTCCGGCAACGGGATCTCCTCCGCGGTGCCCAGCAGCGCGGGGGTGTCGGGCAGCGCCCCGGAGAGCACGTCGAGCATTTCCGGAATCGGGTCGACCGCCACCACCCGCAGCCCGCGCTCCACCAGCCGCGTCGTCAGCTTGCCGGTACCCGCCCCGAGGTCGAGCACATCGCGCGCACCGCGGGGCAGCAACCAGTCGATGGCATCCGGCGGATAGGAGGGCCTGCCCCGTTCGTAGGCAGCAGCCTCGGCACCGAAGGACAACGAACGCTGCTGCAGGGGGTCGGTCACCGGGAAGCCAGCTCCAGCGTCTCGCGAACCAGTTTGCCGACGGCCTCGCTCTCGACCAGGAAGCCGTCGTGCCCGTAGATCGAGTCGACCACGTTCAAACCCGCACAGCCGGGCAGCAATTCGGCCAGCTCCGCCTGCAACCGCAGCGGATACAACCGGTCGGAGGTGATGCCGCCGACTACGGCCGGCACCGGGCAGGCGCCGAGTGCGGCACGCACTCCGCCGCGGCCGCGACCCACGTCGTGGCTGGACAGCGCCTCGGTGAGGGCGACGTAGGTCCCCGCGTCGAACCGCGACACCAGCTTGGAGCCCTGGTGCTCGAGGTAACTCTGTACCGCGTAGCGGCCACCGGAGCAGGGGTCCTCGTGGCCCTGCGCGTCGTTGCCGAACCGCCGGTCGAGTTCCTCCTCACCGCGATAGGTGAGATGGGCGAACCTGCGGGCGATCTCCATGCCCGACTCCGGCGTACGGCCGGTGTCGTAGTAGTCCCCGCCCCGCCAGTGCGGATCGGCCTTGATCGCGGCGATCTGCGTGCTCTGGGTTCCGATCTGGTCGGCCGTTGCCCGCGCCCCGACGGCCAGGACCAGCGCCGATCGCACCCGGTCGGGGTAGGTGAGGATCCACTCCAGCGCGCGGGCGCCGCCCATCGAGCCGCCCACCACGGCGGCCACCTCGGTGATGCCCAGCGCTGCCAGCGCGGCGACGTCGGCCTCGACCTGGTCGCGGACCGTCACGATCGGGAACCGTGACCCCCACGCGCGGCCGTCGGGCGCGACGGAACTCGGTCCCGTCGAGCCCCGGCAGCCGCCGAGCACATTGGTGGCCACCGCACACCAGCGGTCCGTGTCGATCGGCGCGCCGGGGCCCGCCACGCCGTCCCACCAGCCCGGTGTCGGGTGATCTGGGCCGGCCGGGCCGGTGATGTGCGAATCGCCGGTGAGCGCATGCAGCACCATCACGACGTTGTCGCGGTTGGGCGAGAGCTCACCCCACCGCTGCACCGCGATCGACACGTCGTCGATGACCGCGCCGTTCTCCAGGGTCAGCGGGCCGATGTCGACCACGCCGACTTCGCCTTCGGCCGGCAGCGTTGTGAGAGGCACGTCGAAAATCGTCACTTCACGGCTCTCATACCGAGACCGTCGTCGGGTCGGCGGTCGCGACCGACGCGGCCTGCTGCGCCGCCGCGAAACCCTGTTCGAGGTCGGCGATGATGTCGTTGATGCCCTCGATCCCGACGGCCAGCCGCACCAGGCCCGGTGTCACCCCGGTGGCGAGTTGCTCCTCGGGGCTGAGCTGGGCGTGGGTGGTCGAGGCGGGATGGATCACCAGGGAGCGGACGTCGCCGATATTGGCGACATGGCTGTGCAGCGTCAGCGCGTTCACGAACGCCTTACCTGCGTCGATGCCGCCTGCCAGCTCGAAGGCCAGCACGGCGCCGGTGCCCTTGGGCGCCAGCTTCCTGCCCAGTTCGTACCAGGGTGAGCTGGGCAGGCCCGCGTAATTCACCGACACCACCGCCGGATGTGCCTCGAGGTACTCGGCCACCTTCTGCGCATTGGCCACGTGTCGTTCAACGCGCAGACTCAGCGTTTCCAATCCCTGTGCCACCAGAAAGGCGTTGAACGGTGCGGCGGCCGAACCGAGGTCGCGCAGCAGCTGCACCCGTGCCTTCAGCGCGAATGCCGGTGCGCCCAGGTCGGCGAAGACGACGCCGTGGTAGCTCGGGTCCGGTGTGGTGAAGCCGGGGAACCTGCCGCTGGTCCAGTCGAAGGTGCCGCCGTCGACGACCACCCCCGCGATGGCCGAGCCGTGCCCGCCCAGATACTTCGTGGCCGAGTGCACGACGATGTCGGCGCCGTGGGCGATCGGCTGGATCAGGTACGGCGTGGCGACGGTGTTGTCGACGATCAGCGGCACGCCGCTGTCATGGGCGACCGCCGCGACATTGGGGATGTCGAGGATGTCGTTCTGTGGGTTGGAGATCGTCTCGGCGAAGAACGCCTTGGTGTTCGGCCGGACCGCCGCGCGCCACGACTCCAGGTCGTCGGGGTTCTCGACGAAACTGACGTCGATGCCGAGCTTGGGCAAGGTGTAGTGGAAGAGGTTGTAGGTTCCGCCGTAGAGCCGCGGGCTGGACACGATGTGATCGCCCGCATTGGCCAGGTTCAGCATCGCGAACGTCTCCGCCGCCTGCCCGGAGGCCAGGAACAATGCGGCGACCCCGCCCTCCAGGGCGGCGATACGCTGTTCGACGACGTCGGTCGTCGGATTCATGATCCGGGTGTAGATGTTGCCCGGCTCGGCCAAGCCGAACAGCGCGGCGGCGTGGTCGGTGCTTTTGAACGTGTAGGACGTGGTCTGGTAGATCGGCAGCGCGCGGGCGCGGGTGGCCGTATCGGGTACCTGGCCGACGTGGATCTGCTTGGTTTCGAACGACCAGGTGGCGGTCGGGTCTTCAGATTCGATCGTCATGGTTTTCTCCTGGGGGCGACGCCCGGGTGGCTGACACCCGGACGTGGGGTCGGGTTCACGTCACAGGATCAACGACAGTCACACATAGCCGGCCTCCACATCAGGTTCCCCTGTCTCTCCGGGGCCCGACCTGACGGACCCGCGCTTGCCGCGTAGCCGATGACGGCTACTCAACCTGGTCATCACCCGGGGCACCCCACCGCGGTTGGAGGGTTGCCGGCCAGCAAAGCCGGGGCTTGGCGCTGGCACTCATGACCGAGCAGAAGCGTATCGCAACCGGCGTCACAGTTGCCAGCGGGTTCTTCGGCGTCGGCCGGGGGTGAGTTCGGTCATCTGCCATGGTGCCGGGGTCCGCCGACGGTGACTTCGGGAGTATCTGCCCACATCGGCGGCGGTCGTGCCGTGCCGTTGGATGGGTACAGATCCTTGTCCGGTGACCCGCGGGCAGCTAGGAACGAAGGTATTGGCCGCCCGCAAGGTGGCCGTATCCGTAGGAGGATCGGACGCATATGCCCAGGATCAAAGTCGAAGGAACCGTCGTAGAACTCGACGGCGACGAGATGACACGCATCATCTGGGCCTTGATCAAAGAGCGGCTGATCCTGCCCTACCTCGACATCGACCTCGACTACTACGACCTCGGCATCGAACACCGCGACGCCACCGACGATCAGGTCACCGTCGACGCCGCCAACGCCATCAAGACACACGGTGTCGGTGTCAAATGCGCCACCATCACTCCCGACGAAGCCCGGGTCCAGGAGTTCGGCCTCAAGAAGATGTGGCTATCACCCAACGGGACGATCCGAAACATTCTGGGCGGCACCATCTTCCGCGCTCCGATCGTCATCAAGAACGTCCCCCGCCTGGTCCCCGGCTGGACCAAGCCGATCATCATCGGCCGCCATGCCTTCGGCGACCAGTACCGCGCGACGAACTTCAAGGTCGACAAACCCGGCACCTTCACCGTCACGTTCACCCCGGAGGACGGCAGCGAGCCGATCGTGCACGACGTGGTGCGCATCCCCGAAGAGGGTGGCGTCGTCATGGGTATGTACAACTTCAAGAAATCGATCCGGGATTTCGCCCGGTCGTCTTTCAACTATGGGCTGCAACAGAATTACCCCGTCTACCTGTCGACGAAGAACACCATCCTCAAGGGCTACGACGGCATGTTCAAAGACGAGTTCCAGCAGATCTTCGACGAGGAGTACAGGGCCGAGTTCGACGCCAGGGGACTGACCTACGAACACCGCCTGATCGACGACATGGTGGCCTCCTGCCTGAAGTGGGAGGGCGGCTATGTGTGGGCGTGCAAGAACTACGACGGCGACGTCCAGTCCGACACCGTCGCGCAGGGGTACGGCTCGCTGGGATTGATGACGTCGGTGCTGATGACCCCCGACGGCAAGACCGTGGAGGCCGAGGCGGCACACGGCACCGTCACCCGCCACTACCGCCAATACCAGCAGGGCAAACCGACCTCCACCAACCCGATTGCGTCGATCTTCGCGTGGACCAGGGCTCTGGAACACCGCGGCACCCTCGACGGCACCCCCGACGTCGCCGCATTCGCCGGCACCCTCGAAGAGGTCGTCGTATCGACCGTCGAGGGTGGGCAGATGACCAAGGATCTGGCGCTGCTGATCGGCCCTGATCAGCCCTGGCAGACCACCGAGCAGTTCCTCGCCTCGATCGCCGACAACCTCAAGGCCGCGCTCGACGCCTGACCGGCGCCGGGCTGGGGGTACGGCGAACGCGGAGGGTCGCTGTCGTGTCCGTTAAGGTCCTCGACCGTGATCGTGAGCACCGTCAACGTCAACGGGGTCCGCGCGGCGGTGCGCCGCCGGTCGGACACCAACCTCGGACTGCTGGCCTGGCTGGAGCAGACGCCCGCCGACGTGGTGTGCCTGCAGGAGACCCGCGCCGACGACGAGCAACTCGCCAAGGCGCTGGCGCCCGCGGTGGCGGGGGGTTGGCATCTGGCATCGGCCGACCCGCACCTCAAGGGCCGCGCCGGCGTGGCCGTGCTGAGCAGGCATCCGTTCGCCGCGGTGCGGATCGGGTTGCCCGACAGTGAATTCGACGTCCACGGCCGCTACCTGGAGGTCGACGTCGCCGGCCTGACGGTGGCCAGCCTGTACATCCAGACCGGGGAGGCCGACACCCCGTGGCAACTGGAGAAGGAGCGGTTCATGGCCGCCCTGGCCCGCCGGATGGCCGAGCTTGCCGTCCGTGGCGGCGACGTGGTGGTGTGCGGCGACTGGAACATCGCCCATACCGAGAACGACATCAAGAACTGGAAGGGCAACGTCAAGAAGTCGGGCTTCCTGCCCGGTGAGCGGCAGTGGCTGACTGACCTGCTCGGCACCGGGTGGGTCGACGTCGTGCGCGTCCTGCACCCCGGCGTGGCGGGTCCGTACAGCTGGTGGTCCTGGCGGGGCAGGGCCTTCGACAACGACGCGGGCTGGCGTATCGACTATCAGCTGGCCACGCCGGGGCTGGCCGCCCGGGCCGCCGCCGGGGGCACCGAGCGCCCGGACGCCTACGCGTTGCGCTGGTCGGACCACGCACCGGTCACCGTCGAGTACCGCTGACCGGCGGGGCGGACGGGGCATGACAAGATCGAGGGATCATGAGCGCTACTGGATCCTCCCGCCGTGTCGTCTTCTCTGGTGTGCAGCCCACCTCGGATTCGCTGCACCTCGGTAACGCGCTGGGGGCGGTGCAGCAGTGGGTGGGACTGCAGGACGCCTACGACGCATATTTCTGCGTCGTCGACCTGCATGCGATCACCGTCCCGCAGGACCCGCAAGCGTTACGGCAGCGCACGTTGGTGACGGCCGCCCAGTACCTGGCGCTGGGGATCGATCCGGCGCGCAGCACCATCTTCGTCCAGAGCCACGTGCCGGCTCACACCGAACTCGCCTGGGTGCTGGGATGTTTCACCGGTTTCGGCCAGGCGGCGCGGATGACTCAGTTCAAGGACAAGTCGCAGAAGCAGGGCTCGGATTCGACCACCGTGGGGCTGTTCACCTACCCGGTGCTGCAGGCCGCCGACGTGCTGCTCTACGACACCGATCTGGTGCCGGTCGGCGAGGACCAGCGTCAGCACCTGGAGCTGGCCCGCGACGTCGCGCAGCGGTTCAACGCGCGTTTCGCCGACACCTTCGTCGTCCCCGACGTCCTGATCCCCAAGGCCACCGCCAAGATCTACGACCTGGCCGATCCCACGTCGAAGATGAGCAAGTCGGCCGCCACCGACGCCGGGCTGATCAGCCTGCTCGCCGATCCGAAGGCCACCGCCAAGAAGATCCGCTCCGCGGTCACCGACAGCGACCGTGAGATCCGTTTCGACCAGGAGGCCAAGCCGGGGGTGTCCAACCTGCTGACCATCCAGTCCGCGGTCACCGGTGCGGACATCGACAAACTCGTCGAGGGTTACGCGGGGCGGGGCTACGGCGACCTGAAGAAGGACACCGCCGAGGCGGTGGTCGAGTTCGTCACCCCCATCAAAACCCGCGTCGACGAACTGCTTGACGACACCGCCGAACTCGAGGCGGTGCTGCGCGCGGGTGCCGACAGGGCAAACGAGGTGTCTGCCAAGACCGTGCAGCGGGTATACGAGCGTTTAGGGTTTCTACAGCAACGACACTAGGTAATCGGGAGGCTGGTGAATGACGGAGCCGGCCAAACCTGGTGTGCTCGATCGTCTGCGTGCGCGGTACGAATGGCTGGACCACGTCATGCGCGCGCAGGGGCGCTACGAATCGGCCAAGGGCGACTTCTACGCAGCGGGCATCACGTACTTCACCGTCTTCGCGATGTTCCCGTTGCTGATGGTCGCGTTCGCGACGGGCGGCTTCGTGCTGTCGCGGCGGCCGGAGCTGCTCGACGAGATCGAGCACCGGATTCGCGACACGATCTCCGGTGACCTGGGCCAGCAGGTGGTGAACCTGATAGACTCGGCGATCGCCTCACGCACGTCCGTCGGCATCATCGGACTGGCGACGGCGGCGTGGGCGGGTCTGGGGTGGATGGCCAATCTGCGCGAAGCCCTGAGCCAGATGTGGGAGCAGCGGGCCGAGCGCGGCGGCTTCGTCGGCACCAAGATCTCCGATCTGCTGGCGTTGCTCTCGACGTTCGTGGCGCTGATCGTCACCATCGGGCTCACCGCGATCAGCGATTCCGGGCTGATCGCCAATGTGCTGGACTGGTTTGGCGTGCAGGACTTTCCGGCGCTCGGCGTGATCCTGCTGGTGCTCTCCACGGTGATGTCGTTCCTGGTCGCGTGGCTGCTGTTCACCTGGATGATCGCGCGGCTGCCGCGTGAATCGGTCAGTATCGCCAGTTCGATCCGGGCCGGCCTGCTGGCCGCCGTCGGATTCGAGGTCTTCAAGCAGGTGGCGTCGGTGTATCTGCAGTCGGTGGTGCAGGGGCCCGCGGGTGCGACGTTCGGCCCGGTGCTGGGCCTGATGGTGTTCGCCTACATCACCGCCCGGCTCATCTTGTTCGCCACCGCATGGGCCGCGACCTCCCGGGACAATATGCGCGCCGCGCCCGTCGATCCTCCGGATCCGGCCGAGATCACCACCCGCGTCGAGGTCCGTGAAGGGCTGGGAGCGCCCGGCGCGCTCGCCGCTGCTGCGGTGGGAGCGCTTGGGGCGCTGAGTCTTTCGCGCCTCACCCGGCGGCGCTAGCGGGGGGCGCGCGGCGTCAGTACTGCGGTCTGCGGTTGAGTGTGCGGGCCGCCATGATCAGTGCGAACACGATGAGGGCTCCGACCACGCCCACCCCGACACGCACGGGCATGGCGTCGGCGGGTGGCAGGACCGATGCGGCCTGGGCGGCGGCGGCCTGTGCGGCGGGATCGGGTTCGGGGGGCACCAGGGACGGATCGGGGTCGACGAGCTCGCCCACTTTGGTGCCCGGCGGGAGCGCGAACCCGTAGTCGAGCAGTCGTGCCGCCTGCTCCCAGGGTGCGATCGGCTGGCGGGTCCCGCGCATCAGCACCGCGACGAGCCGGCGCCCGTCGCGATCGGCGGCGCCGACGAACGTCTGCCCGGCGTCGTCGGTGTACCCGGTCTTGCCGCCCATCGCGCCCGGATAGTTGTCGAGCAGTTTGTTGTCGTTGACGATCTGGTACGGCGGATTGCCGTCGCGTCCGGGGAAGTCGAATTCCCTCGTGCCGACGATGTCGGCGAACGTCGCGTTCTTCCAGGCATATCGGTAGAACAGCCCGATGTCGTAGGCCGACGTGCTCATACCGGGGCCGTCCAGCCCGGAGGGGGTGGCGGCGCGGGTGTCACGCCCGCCGAGTTTGGCCGCGAGGGTGTTGATCTTGTTCAGCGCGCTGTCCCAGCCGCCCAGCTGCATGGCCAGGGCGTGTGCGGCGTCGTTGCCCGAATGCATCAGCAGGCCGTGCAGCAGGTCGTTGACGCTGTACACCCCGCCGGGCGCGACGCCGACCCTGGTGCCCTCGGCGTTGGCGTCGTCCTGGGTGCCCGGCACGGTCTTGTTGAGGTTGAGCTCGTTGAGCGAGGCCATCGCGGTGAGCACCTTGATGATGCTGGCGGGGCGGTGGCGGCCGTGCGGGTCGCGCGCGGCGAGAATCTCGCCGCTGTCGAGGTCGGCCACCAGCCACGCCTCGGCGGAGACGTCCTCGGGCGGGGGCGGTGCCCCGGCGGCGGTGATCACTCCGCAGCCGGCAAGGTCGTCGCCACCAAGGGGTTTGGCGGGCACCGGCAGCGGAGCGGGTGCCGTCTCACCCGGCTTGGGAACCTCCGACGCGTCGACCGCGGGCGGAGTGGTGACCCGGTACGGGCACGGGTCGGGCACCGCATCGGGCTGGGCGTTGGCCAGCGCTGGTGCGGCGGCCATGAGGAGCACTGCCGCCAGGCCGGCGGCGCGCTGGATCGCGGATCGGAAGCTCGCCATTGTGACCGCAGATTAAGCGAAGGATCTCCACCTTTTGCGGAGCCACGCTGTGACTGATGAGGTTGAAGTTACGAATGTGATTTACCGGGGATCGGGCCCGGGCCGGCGTAGGGTCAGGGCAGGGCGCAGTGCGCGACGGCCGCGGCGCCGATCGAGCCCATCCACAGCCTGCCGTCGACCTCGACGACCCCGGTGACCTGGCTGAACCGCGGATGGCGGGTGCGCAACCCGGCCGTCGCCTCGCCGGTGTCCGGGTCGAATGCGACGGCCCACACGCTCGGCGCCAGCGTCGGGGTGAGGCGCTCGGGTAGGCGCCACACCACCTTGCGCAGCACCGGAGCCCTCGGTGCCAGCCACTCCGCCGTCCGGTTCACCGAGGTGACGAGGGCGACCCAGATGCGTCCGTCGCTGCCCGTCGACATGTTGTCCGGGTAGCCGGGCAGGTTGACGGCCAGTGGGGTCAGCGATCCCGCGCGGGGTCCGCTGAGCCAGTACTTGGAGATCCTGCGGCCCAGCGTCTCGGCGACGACCAGCGCGGTGCCGTCCAGGGTGGGCGCCACCCCGTTGGCGAAATAGAGCCCGTCGGCGACGATGCTCACCGTGCCGTCCGGGTCGCGGCGGAACAGGCTGCCCCGCCCGCGCGCCTCCAGCACCGCGCCTGTGAAGTGGGCGTAGGTCAGCGCACTGGTGGATTCGGTGAAATAGATTGTGCCGTCCGGTAATTCGATGACATTCGACGTGAACTGGAGATGTCTGGGGCCGCCGGCGTCGATCACCGTGTCGACGAGGGTCGTCAGCGCGCCGGTGGCCCGGTCCATCGCGAGCAGGCCGCGGGGGCTGTCACAGATGAGCAGCCTGCCGTCTGCGGCGACGGCGAGACCCAGCGGCCGCCCGCCGGTGTTGGCGACCACCGTCGCAGCGCCGCCGGGGGAGATGCACACGATCCGGCCGTCGTCCACACCCGTCCACAGCCGGCCCTCCGGGTCGACCACCACGTCCTCGGGTGCGTGGCCCGGCACGGGCACGATGGTGAGGTCCTGCGCGCCGATGCCGGGAAAGTCCGGCAGCGGCTCGACGGGTGGCGGGCGCCACCGGACCGGCGAGATCGGGGGTTTGGGAGGGGGAGGCACCGTCCCAGACTGGCCAATGAACGCCGAAAGCGCGGTGAGATCGGATAATTCGATCTCACCGCGCTGCGGTCAGGACCGGCCGGTTACATCCGCCGGCTGGCCTCGCTGAGGACTCCGTGCAGGATCTCGTAGATCGCGTCGAACTCCTTCTGGCCGCTGATCAGCGGCGGCGCCAGCTGCACGACTGGGTCGCCCCGGTCGTCGGCGCGGCAGTAGAGCCCGGCCTCCCAGAGCGCCGGGGTCAGGTAGCCGCGCAGCAGGCGTTCGGACTCCTCGTCGTTGAACGTCTCCTTGGTGGCCTTGTCTTTGACCAACTCGATGCCGTAGAAGAAGCCCTCGCCGCGGACATCGCCGACGATCGGCAGGTCGTAGAGCTTCTCCAGGGTGGCGCGGAACGCCGGGGCCATCTCGTGCACATGGGCGTTGAGGCCTTCGCGCTCGAAGATGTCGAGGTTGGCCATCGCCACCGCCGAGGACACCGGATGCCCGCCGAAGGTGTAGCCGTGGGCGAACACGGTCTTGCCGTCGTCGAACGGCTCGAACAGCCGGTCACTGGCGATCATCGCGCCGATCGGCGAGTACCCGGAGGTCAGACCCTTGGCGCAGGTGATCATGTCGGGCACGTAGCCGAAGTCGTCGCAGGCGAACATCGAGCCGATCCGGCCGTAGGCGCAGATCACCTCGTCGGAGACGAGGAGCACGTCGTACTCGTCGCAGATCTCGCGGACCCGCTCGAAGTATCCGGGGGGAGGCGGGAAGCAGCCGCCCGCGTTCTGCACGGGTTCGAGGAAGACCGCCGCAACGGTGTCGGGGCCCTCGAATTCGATGGCCTCGGCGATGCGGTCGGCGCAGTAGCGGCCGAATGCCTTGATGTCGGTGTCATACGGTGCGGGAGCCCGGTAGAAGTTGGTGTTGGGCGCCCGGAATCCGCCGGGGGTCAAGGGTTCGAACGGTGCCTTGAACACCGGCAGGCCGGTGATCGCGAGCGCACCCTGCGGGGTGCCGTGGTAAGCGATCGCCCGCGAGACGACCTTGTGCTTGCCGGGTTTACCGGTCAGCTTGAAGTACTGCTTGGCCAGCTTCCACGCGCTCTCGACGGCCTCGCCGCCGCCGGTGGTGAAGAACACCCGGTTCAGGTCACCGGGGGCGTAGTTGGCGATCCGTTCGGACAGTTCGATCGCGCTGGGCGTCGCGTAGGACCACAGCGGGAAGAACGCCAGCTCTTCGGCTTGTTTGGCGGCGGCTTCGGCCAGTTCCTTGCGGCCGTGCCCGACTTGCACCACGAACAGGCCCGACAGCCCGTCGATGTAGCTGCGGCCCTTGTCGTCCCAGATCGTGACGCCCTCGCCGCGGGTGATGATCGGCGGCGTGATGCCCTCGCCGTGGCGGGCGAAGTGCCCCCACAGGTGGCGTTTGGCTTTGGCTGCCAGATCTGTCGATACGGTTTGTGTGATATCGATTGTTGTCATCGTGTACCCCAATTGTATTGCTGTTTAACGAGTTTCAGATAAACCAGTGTTTCGGTTGATATCACTCCCGGCAGTGCGCGGATCTGGGTGTTGAGCAGTTCGAGCAGACTGTCGTCGTCCTCGCAGACGACCTCGACGATGGCGTCGAACGAGCCGGCGGTGAGCACCACGTAGTCCACCGATTCGATCGCCGCCAGCTTCTCGGCGACCCTGGTGGTGTCGCCGGTGCACCGGATGCCGATCATCGCCTGGCGGGCGAAACCGAGTTGCATCGGGTCGGTCACCGCGACGATCTGCATGACCCCGGCGTCGACCATGCGCTGAACGCGCTGTCGCACCGCGGCCTCGGACAGGCCGACCGCCTTGCCGATGCCCGCGTAGGACCTGCGACCGTCCTGTTGGAGCTTCTCGATGATCGCCTTCGACAATTCGTCGAGCTGAAAGGCCGCACCCGGGCGCGATTGACTGACGCGCAGGGAGACGGGTTGCATGGTGTGCTGACCATCGGGGTTGGCCATGTCACAGATTGTGCACGGAATCCGTCGTTTGGGGCAACCAGACCGATGAAATCGTGTGTTTGGAGTGGCCCCGGGTGCAGGAATGCGTAGCCAGCGGACGATGGGTCGGCTAGCGTCAGACCCCATGAGCGCGGCGGTTACCTCAAGTGTGGCAGGCAGCTGGATCGACGGTGCGGCGGTGGTGACCGGCGGCCGCACGCACAAGGTGATCAACCCCGCCACCGGTGCCGTCGTCACCGAACTGGCGCTGGCCACGCCGGCCGACGTCGATGTGGCGGTGGCCGCCGCCCGCGCGGCGTTCCCGGGGTGGTCGCGCGCGACGCCCGTCGAACGCTCGACGGTGCTCGCCAAGCTGGGCGCGCTGATGGCCGAACACGCCGACCTGTTCATCGCCGAGGAGGTCAGCCAGACCGGCAAGCCGGTCCGGCTGGCGACCGAGTTCGACGTACCCGGCAGCATCGACAACGTCGACTTCTTCGCCGGTGCGGCACGGCATCTGGAGGGCAAGGCCACCGCCGAGTACTCGGGCGACCACACGTCCAGTATCCGTCGCGAGGCGGTCGGCGTCGTCGCCACCATCACGCCGTGGAACTATCCGCTGCAGATGGCGGTGTGGAAGGTGCTGCCCGCGCTGGCAGCCGGGTGCACCGTCGTCATCAAGCCCGCCGAGCTGACCCCGCTGACCACGCTCACGCTGGCCCGGCTGGCCAGCGAGGCCGGGTTGCCCGCCGGCGTCTTCAACGTCGTGACGGGGTTGGGCGCCGACGCCGGCACCGCGCTGGCCGGACATCCCGACGTCGACGTGGTGACATTCACCGGATCGACGGCCGTGGGCCGCAAGGTGATGGCCGCCGCCGCGGTGCACGGTCACCGCACCCAGCTGGAACTGGGCGGTAAGGCGCCGTTCGTGGTGTTCGACGACGCCGACCTCGACGCCGCGATCCAGGGCGCGGTCGCGGGTTCGCTGATCAACACCGGGCAGGACTGCACCGCGGCGACCAGGGCCATCGTGGCCCGCGACCTCTACGACGACTTCGTCGCGGGCGTGGCCGAGGTGATGAGCACGATGGTCGTCGGCGACCCGCAGGACCCCGACACCGACCTGGGCCCGCTCATCTCGGCGGTACACCGCGACAAGGTGGCGGGTATGGTCGCGCGGGCTCCGGGACAGGGCGGTCGGGTGGTCACCGGTGGTGTGGTGCCGGACCTGCCCGGCTCGTTCTACCGCCCGACCCTGATCGCCGACGTCGACGAGAGCTCCGAGGTGTACCGCGACGAGATCTTCGGCCCGGTGCTGACGGTCCGTTCCTTCACCGACGACGACGACGCACTGCGCCAGGCCAACGACACGCCCTACGGGCTCGCGGCGTCGGCGTGGACCCGCGACGTCTACCGGGCGCAGCGGGCGTCGCGGGAGATCAACGCCGGCTGCGTGTGGATCAACGACCACATCCCGATCATCAGCGAGATGCCGCACGGCGGTGTCGGCGCGTCCGGATTCGGCAAGGATATGAGCGACTACTCCTTCGAGGAGTACCTCGCGATCAAGCACGTGATGAGCGATATCACCGGTGTGGCCGACAAGGCATGGCACCGAACGATTTTCACCAAACGCTGACCCCCTCCGCGCCGAACCCGAAGTCTGGGTCGCTGCGCGCGTCGCCGGACGACCCGGACTTCTGGTTCGGCGCGGAGGTGTTGTGCGGCGATGACAGAATCGACCCGTGAAGTACGGGCAGGGCTGGTTGTCGCCGGCGGTTGACTGGACGTCGACGCGGGGCCGCATCCTCGTCGCGGCGTCGGCGTTGTTCGCACAGCGGGGCTACTTCGGCACGTCGACCCGGGATATCGCCGAGGCGGTCCGCATCAGGCAGCCGTCGCTGTTCCACCACTTCGAGGCCAAACACGTGATCTTCCGGACGCTGGTCGAACTCGACCTCGGGCCCTCGATCGACCGCGTCAGCCGGCGCCTCGCCGAAGACTCGACGTGGGCGGAGAAGCTGCATCTGGTCATCGCCTGTGATGTGCGCGAGGTGTTGGTCCAGCCGTTCGATGCCCGCGGCCTATACCAGGATGCGGTTCTGGGCCTCGACGAATTCGCCGACGAGCGCGAGGGTATCGCGCTGTTCCACGAACTGGTCGAAAACGTCTATGCCGGCGGGCGCGACGCGGGCCAGTTCGTGGACCTCGAGCCCAGTTTCGTGCAGCGCGCGATCAACGGCGTGCTCTTCGAGACGTTGCGTGAACAGGGCGGGCCGGGCGGCCGGATCCGGGAGCGACGCCCCATGCAGGCCGCTGATTTCGTGCTGCGGGCGCTGCTCGTCGACCAGCAGGCCCTGCCGCAGATCCGGGAGGTCACCCGTGGCCGTCTGGGTGAACTCGAAGCGGCCGCGGCTCGCTGAACTGCGGCGACGCCGGTCACGCTGCCGGCGTTCCCGACGACGTCCAGGCTGACGGCGCGTATCGCAACACCACGAGTTGGGACATATTTCGCCGAAAAGATGCCTATCGTTCGATAGGGACCTATCGTTTGATAGGTCGCGCAGTCTTGCGCGGCTGGGAGCGAATTCCATCGCCACCCGCTGCGACTCATGGAGGATCCGTGATCAAGATCGCTATCACCGGTGTCACCGCGGGCATACTCGCGCTGGCCATATCCGGCTGTTCGTCCGCGACCGACGCGCCCGCCGCGACCGGTCCCGCCAAAGTGGCGCCTCCGGCGGTGCTGCAGGCGGGCACGCTCAAGATCTGCGCGCCCAACGACGGCACGCCGCCCAGCGTCTATCACGACGAAACCGGCGCACTCGTCGGCAGCGAGGTCGACCTCGGCAAGGCGCTGGCCGCGCAACTGGGCCTGCGGCCGGATTTCGTCCAGTCCGCGTTCGCCGCCGTCATCCCGACGTTGCAGGCCAAGCAGTGCGACGTGATCATGGCCCAGCTCTACATCAAGCCCGAACGCGAAGCGGTCGTCGACTTCGTGCCCTACGTGTACTCCGGCACCGCGATCGCGGTGTCGAAGGAACATCCCGCCGACATCACGGGGATGGACGACAGCCTCTGCGGCAAGAAGGTGATGGTCGCGGTCGGAACCACCGCCGAGCAGTTGTCCCAGGAACAGTCCGACAAGTGCGCGGCCGCAGGCAAACCCGGGATCGACATCAACCGCAACAACCACGCCGACGTCTCGATTCAGCAGGTACAGAACGGCCAGGTGGACGCCTACCTCGACACCGCAGAAACCCTGGGCTACTACGCGACGAAGACCGGTGCGCAGATCCAGGTGGCCGGTCAGCCCTTCGGCACGATCAAGATCGGAGCCGCCACGCTCAAGGGAAACACCGAGCTGCACAACGCCATTCAGCAGGCTCTCGACGAACTCGAACGCGACGGCACCTACGCGCAGATCCTCGACCAATGGGGCCAGTCCGACCTCGACATCCAGAAGTGACGAGGCGCGGTCACCATGCACTTCGACTGGCAGTTCTTCTGGAAGGCGCTGTTCACACCCAGCGGTCCCTTCGTCGACGGGCTGATCCTGACCATCGTGATCTCGGTGGTCGCGATGATCCTGGCCACCGTGGCCGGGCTGGTGGTGGCCCTCATGCGGCGCTCCCGTCATGCGGGCCTGCGCTGGTTCGCCAGCTTCTACATCTGGGTGATCCGTGGGACGCCGTTGCTCGTCCAGCTGGTGCTCATCTACACGGGGCTGGCCGCTGTGGGTCTTTACCAGTTCCACGATGTTTCGCTGCTGGGTCTGTCGGTGAAAGCGGCGGTACAAGCCGCGATCATCGGCCTGATGATCAATGAGAGCGCCTACATCGCCGAGATCATCCGTGCCGGATTGGATTCCGTACCGAAGGGCCAATTCGAGGCGGCCGCATCACTGGGTATGAAGCCGGGCAAGTTGATGCGGTGGATCATCGTCCCGCAGGCCCTGCGGGTCATGGTGCCCCCGCTGGGAAACTCGTTCAACGGCATGATGAAGACCACGTCGGTGTTGTCGGTGATCGGTGTGAGCGAGATGTTCCTGGTCACCCAGTCGATCAGCTCCTACACCTTCCACACGTTCGAGATCTTCATCGTCGCAGCCATCTATTACCTCGCTCTCACCACGATCTGGACGTTCATCCAGGCCGGCATCGAGAGCCGGTTGGCACGTCAGCTCGGCATCGAACAGCGGGTGCGAATCACCCAGCGGCTCACGGGCGCCCGCCGCGCCGGGCCGGCCCTTCTACCGCAGCCGTGAGGACCACCATGACCACCAAGGAGTCGCCCATGATCGCCGCAGCGGACTCGACGGGGCCCGTGGTGTCGGTTCGCGGCGCGACGTGCACCCTCGGCGGGCGCATCGTCCTCGACGACGTCTCACTCGACGTCATGCGCGGTCAGGTCGTCGTGCTGATCGGCCCGTCCGGCGCGGGTAAGACGACGCTGCTGCGGTCGCTCAACCATCTCGAACAGGTCGACGCCGGTGAGATCCTGATCGGAGGCGTGCCCATCGGCCGCCGCGACCTCGGTAGTGCCAAGCGGGTGAGTACCGGTGAACTCGCCCGGCGCAGACGCGAGATCGGGTTCGTATTCCAGCATTTCAACCTGTTCCCGCATATGACCGCCGCCGAGAACGTGTGGAACGCCCCGGTGCGGGTGCTGGGCACGCCGAAGGAGACTGCGCGACGTGAGGCTCTTGCGCTGTTGGACCGTGTCGGCCTCGGCGACAAAGCCGATTCCAGGCCCAGTCAGCTGTCCGGCGGACAGCAGCAACGTGTGGCGATCGCGCGTGCATTGGCCATGCGGCCCAAGGTCATGTTGTTCGACGAGCCGACGAGCGCACTGGACGTCGAGATGGTCGGCGAGGTGCTCACCGTCATGCGCGAGCTCGCACGCGACCACATGACCATGGTGGTGGTCACACACGAAATGCGGTTCGCCCGCGAGGTGGCCGATCGGATCGTCGTGATGGACGCCGGCCGGATCATCGAGGACGCCCCGCCCGCGCAGTTGTTCGGCAATCCGCAGCACGAACGGACCCGGGCCTTCCTGTCCACCATCGACTGACCGCCCGTTCCAACGCACCTGCGCGCTGCCGAATCTCGCAGCGCCACAAACAAGGAGTCCGTCCACCGTGTCCATCAACTCGGCGCCGAGTTCGTTCACTGCCGCACTGGCCACCCCGCATGCGCTCGCAACCGATGCGGGTATGTGCGCCTACCGGGACGGCGGGAACGCGATCGATGCGGCGATCGCCGCCGCAGCCGTGCTGACGGTCGTGTATCCGCACAACGTCGCGCTGGGTGGGGATCTCGTCGCTCTGGTCCGGACACCGGACGGGACGGTTCGGTGTGTCAACGCGTCCGGATGGGCGGGTGCGGCGGTCGACCAGGCCGCCATGCGCGCCGCCCATGGCGACCGGCCACCGGCGCGGGGGGCGGATGTCGTCACGGTGCCCGGCGGCGTACGCGGCTGGGAGACACTGCGCGGCCTGGGTGCCCGGCTGGGCTGGGACCGCACACTGTCGGCAGCCGAAACGGCGGCACGCGAGGGCGTCCGCGTCGCCCCCTCACTCGCCGGCCATCTTGCCGACGCCGAAAACGCCGACCTGTTCGGGACCGAGGACTTCGACCGCGTGTTCCGGCCAGGGGGCCGGTGCCTGCGCACCGGGGACGTCCTGGAACAGCCCGCGCTGGCCGACACGATCGCCGCGCTGCGCACGGACGGCCCGGGCGCGTTCTACGAGGGCGCGCTGGCTGCGGCGAGCGTGCGCTACCTGCGATCGCGCGGATCGAGGCTGACGGTCGCGGATTTCGCCGAGTTCGCACCCGAGGTCGTGCGGCCGCTCTCGATGGTGTTCCGCGGCCACACCGTGTCGACGAGCCCACCCAACACCCACGGTTTCCTGTTGTTGCGCGCACTGCATGCCGTCGACGCGCTGGCCATCGGTGATCCGCTCGGCGAGGATCTGGGCAGATTGTTGTGTGTCTTCCACCACGGCAACGCGTTACGGGCACGGTATCTGGCTGATCCGAGATACACCGACGTCGACACCGACGCCCTGATCGGTGACGGGCTGGTGGGACCGGTCGACTGGGGTTCGGTCGGCGACGCTCCCGCGTTGGTACCCCACGGTGACACCGTCGGCATCGCCGCGGCCGACGGCGACGGCTATGCGGTGTCCTTGATCCAGAGTGTCTATCACGCCTTCGGCAGCGGACTGATCGACCCAGACTCAGGGATCCTGTTCCACAACAGGGGCGCCGGCTTCTCGCTGGACGAAACCTCGCCGAACGTCATCGCCGCCCGAAAACGCCCGGCGCACACCCTCATGCCGGTGCTGACGACGCACGGGGGCCGGCCGCGGCATGTGCTCGCGACGATGGGCGGGCAGGGTCAGCCACAGATCCTCGCGCAGGTGTTGTTGCGGGCGCTCGACGGGGCGGGTGCGGAGGCGGCAGTCGGCGCGGCGCGGGCCATCGTCGGGCTCCAGGTCGACGGCGGCACGGACGATTCGGTCACGGTGGAGTCCGATATGGCCGCCGCGCCCATGGCATCGATCGAACGCGCGGGTTTCCTGCCGACTCGGGTCGCTGCGCGCACGGAGGCGCTGGGCCAGGCCAACGCGGTGTACATCGACGACGGGGGTGCGATGACCGCGGCGTCGGACCCGCGGTCGGACGGCGCCGCCGTCGTCGCGCATCACCCGCGCCGAACCAGAAGTCCGGGTCGCTGAGCCGCTCAGTTAGCGACCGAGACTTCTAGTTCGGCGGCTACTGCTCGCTGCGCGGGACGACGACCACCGGCGCCGAGGTGCCGGCAAGGATGCGGGCGGCGGTGGAGCCCAGGAAGATCCGCTTGGGTGCGGCGAAGCGGCTGGACCCGACCACCAGCAGATCCGAATCGTGCCACGTCAATTTCTTCAGCGCCGACTCCAGCGTCATCCCGTCGGCCACGAGCGACTCGATCTCGGGGGAGTCCGGCAGCGCCCGGGCGGCGACCGCGAGGTTCTCCTCGGCCGCGGAGATCTGGATGTTGCGCAGTTCGCGCATGTTCTCGGCCTCGGCGAGGTTCTCCGACGAGACCAGCGACACCATGCGAATCGGCAGCTCCGCGGCGCTGGCCAGGGTGATCGCAAAGGGCAGCGGATTGTCGTCGCCGGGCCGGGTGGGTACGGCGGCGGTCACCGCGCCGACGGTGTCGGGTGGGTCCTCGGCGAAGCCGCGGGGGGCCAGCGCGACCGGGATCGGCGAACTGTGCAACAGCGACGTGGACACCGGGCCGATGACGTGTCCGCCGAAGAAGCCGTCGCGGGCGCCGCCGACGACGATCAGATCGGAATCCTTGTCCTCGGCGAACTCGATGAGAGTGCCGGCCACCGAATCGGCCACCACGACGGTCGGGGTCACGTTCGCGCCGGCGGCCTTGAGCACGGCGACGGGTTTGGCGATCCACTCCAGGCCGCGCTCGACGAGGAACTCCTGGTACTGGGCCCGCCCGGGATGGCCGTCGGGCAGTTCCTCGCGCACCACCAGGACGATGTCGACGTCCGCTCCGAACGTTCTGGTCAGCGCCGCGGCGAGCGCGACACCGTCGTCACCGGTCGGGGTCGCGAGGTAACCGACGGTCAGATGCATGTGTGGGCCTGCACTTTCGCCTTCAGGGTCGAGGTGTGGATCCGGTTGCGGGTCAGTACGTGTCGGGCACTTTGACCTCGGTGTCGGCGTTGAGCGTCTCCCCCCGGAAGAACCGCTTCGTACCGAACGCATAGCAGGCCAGCATGAGCGGAATACCGAGTACCAGCATGCCCACGCCCAGCACGAACACCCCACCGATGGGTCCGAACGCGGTGTAGCCGTAGTCGGGGGCGATCATGTCGGTGGCGCTCTGGAAGAAGGCCCACGTCATGGCCAGCGCCCCCAGGAGCGGGAAGATGCCGCGGAGGAACAGGTTTCGCGTCGAGGTGAACAGCGATTTGCGGAAGTACCAGACGCACGCGAAGGCGGTGATGCCGTAGTAGAAGGCGACGGCCAAACCCAGCGATGCCACCGAGTCGGCCAGGGCGTTCTCGCTGAGGAACGTCAGCAGCAGGTAGAAGAACAGGGCCGACAGGCCCATCACGATGGTGCCGAACGCCGGGGTCATGTATCGCGGATGGACGAAGGCGAACCGCTTCGGGATAGCCTCGTACACGGCCATCGACAGGGTGCCGCGCGCCGTGGGCAGGATCGTGGTCTGGGTGGACGACAGCGCCGACACCGACACGGTCAGCAGTAGCAGCGACGCGACGATCGGACCCGCGACAGGTTGGCCGAGCACCGTCAGCACGTCATCGGTGTTGTTGGGGTTGTTCAGGCCGATGCCGACGTATCCGAACCCGGCGAACGACTGGACCGCGTATGCCACCAGCACATAGGTGCAGACCAGGATCATGGTGGTGATCAGCGCCGCGATGCCGGGCGTCTTGCCGGGATCCTTGGTTTCCTCGCCGACGGCCAGACAGGCGTCCCAGCCCCAATAGATGAAGATGCACAGAATGATGGCGGCGGCGATCGAATGGGCGTCCAGGCCGCCCGGCCACAGCCAGGACAGCGACGGTGAGACGGCCTGCGCACCAGCGGTTCCGGAGAACACCCGGATGAGCGCGACGATGCTGACGATGATGAGCACGCCGAACTGGATCGCGATGAGCACGTTCTGGATGCGTTCGGAGACCACGATGCCGCGCGCGCTGACCAGCGTCATCATGATGATGAAGAATGACCCGAGAAGCACCTTCGCCCAGATGTTCTCGGCCAGATCGTCCAGCCCGAGGAATCTGAACAGATAGATCGCGGCGATCTCGGCGACGTTGGCCAGCACGATGATGGCAGACACCGCCAGACCCCAGCCGCCGATCCACCCGATCCACGGCCCGAATGCCTTTGTGCCCCAGGTGAATGTGGTGCCGCAGTCGGGGGTGTCCTGGGATAGCTCCTTGTAGGCGAATGCGACGAGCAGCATCGGGATGAAGGCAAGCACGAACATCGCGGGTGCCTTGTCGCCGACGGCGAGTACGACGTAGCCGAGCGTGGCGGCCAGACTGTATGCCGGTGCTACAGCGGCCAGGCCGATGACGACGTTGCCGACAAGTCCGATCGCCCCCGCCTGCAGACCCTTGTCCGTCACGACGTTCGCCGTTGCTGTCGCACCGTCGCCGCGGTCGGGGGTGGCGGGAGGTTCGGTAATTGCCATTGCAGCAATATACGGTCGTGTGCGGCGCCGCGTAGGTTCTACGGTCCAAGTCGTTCAAGGACGCAACTACACTCTCGATATGACGGCCAGTGCGCGCGTCGACGAGTTCGAGGCACTGCGGCCGCACTTGCTGGCCGTGGCGTATCGACTCACCGGTACCTTTGCCGACGCCGAGGACATCGTGCAGGACGCGTGGCTCCGCTGGGATCGCGATGAGCGCTTGCGCGAAGAGCCGGCGAGCCCCGATGAGCGCTTGCGCGAAGAGCCTTCCGTCCCCCGGCGCGGGGAGATCGCCGACCTGAGGGCGTGGCTGACGACGGTGGTCAGCAGGCTCAGCCTGGATCGGCTGCGGTCGGCGGCGCACAGGCGAGAGGCGTATGTCGGGGAATGGCTGCCCGAGCCGGTGGTGACGGGTCTGGACGGTGACGATCCGCTGTCGGTGGTGGTGGCCGGCGAGGATGCGCGGTTCGCCGCGATGGTGGTGCTGGAGCGGCTCAATCCGGCGCAGCGGGTGGCATTCGTGCTGCGTGAGGGTTTCGGGGTGCCGTTCGCCGAGATCGCCGACGTGCTGGGTGTCAGTGTGCCGGCGGCACGCCAGTTGGCGTCGCGGGCCCGCAGGGTCGTTGGTGGTCCCGATGAGCCGCTTGCGCGAAGAGAATCCAGTCCCGATGAGCCGCCCCGCCGCGGGCACGACGAGGTCGTCGGCGCGTTGCTGGCCGCGCTGGCCGCCGGCGACGTCGACGCCGTCGTCGCGTTGTTGCACGGCGACGTGACCCTCGTCGGTGATTCAAACGGCAAGACCCGCACCGCCATTCGTGAGATCCGCGGACCGGACAGGGTTGCCCGCTTCCTGTTCGGCCTCGCCAGGCGCTACGGCCCGGGGTGGCTGGAGTCGAGCAGGGCGGCGTTGGTGAACGGCGAACTCGGCGCCTATTCGGTCGGCACGGACGGCGGCGACGGTTTCGACGCCGCCCATCCTCGGGTGGTGGCGGTATCGGTGCGCGACGGGAAGGTCGGCGCGGTATGGGACATCGCCAACCCGGACAAGTTCACCGGGTCGCCGCTTCGGGCGTCGAGTCGGCCCACGGGATCCGGCAGGCATCCCCGGAGCTGAAACCCTGTTCGGTGATGCCGAGCGCGGCGTAGGTGCGGGCCCGCATGTTCTCCAGGCCGATCTGATAGGTGAGTTCGACGACACCGGCGTCACCGAAGCGCCTGCGCAGGTCGGCGACCTGCGCGTCGGTGACGGAGTGCGGGTCGGTCGTCATCGCGTCGGCGTAGGCGATCGCCGCGCGTTCGTCGTCGGTGTAGCGCGACGAGGTCGCATAGTCGTCGATCTCGGTGAGCCGGGTGATGTCCAGGCCGTCCAGGCGTTGCAGCATGGTGCCGAAATCCACGCACCAGGAACAGCCGACGGTACGCGCCGTCCAGAACACGGCGAGTTCGCGCACGTTCTTGGGCAGCTTGCGCGACGCGGTCTGCGCGATGGCTTCGTGGACGACGTTCGCGATCAGTACGCCGCGGTGATGGGCGACCACGGCGACCGGTTCGGGGACCTCCCCGAACCGGCGTCTGGCCATGCGGTACAGCAGCCTGGTCAGCCGTGGAGCGCGGCGGGGCGGCAGCGGATCGATTCGGCTTTTCTGTGTCATACCCTCTAGACGCCGCAGCGGCCAGGAATGTGACACCGTGGCTAGTCGACGTCCTGATCGACGCCGCGGGCGCGGCGGTAATGCCTGCGGGCCTTCATTCTGTTGCCGCAGATCGCCATCGAACACCACCGCGCGGTATTGGGCTTGCTGCGGTCGACGAGGAACAGCCGGCATTCGGTGTTGGCGCACGGGCGCAGGCGCCCGGGGCTGGATATCCGCAGCGCATCCCATGCGAGGACGGCACGCGCCGCTCCGGTGGGTGCGCCGCCGTACTGCGGGCGCCAGTCCAGTCCGTCGCCGGTGGCCGTGGGGCGCAGGCTCAGGTCGGCGATGAATGGCTGCAGCGCGGCCGGGGGTTGTTCACCGCGGACGACCGACTGAAGGGCGGACCGTGCGGCGACCAGTGCCCTCCACTCGGCGGCCGTGGCGGGTACGTCGTGCTCGACCAGCCACGGCCGGGCGACCTCCAGATCGGCGAGGCCGTCGTGCGGCACGCCGTCGATCACCGGCGTGCTGTTGAGCAGGTCCAGCAGAAATGCCTCGGCTGGTTCCGAAACGTTCATAACTAACCTCCAAACGTCTATTGACAGGTTACAGCCGTGAAGCGTCTACTGGTGACTAACCAAGAAAAAGACGTTAAGGAGTTAGCAATGACCGTGGTGCATCACCGCTACGCGACCGTGGACGGCCGCCGGCTCTTCTACCGGGAGGCAGGCGATCCGCAGGCCCCGGCGATCGTGCTGTTGCACGGGTTCCCCACCAGCTCGTTCATGTTCCGCGATCTCATTCCGGCCCTTGCGGACAGCTACCACGTCATCGCACCCGACTACCTCGGATTCGGGTACTCCGACGCGCCCCCGATCGAGGAATACGAGTACACGTTCGACGCGCTGGCCGATCTGACCGCCGGGCTGCTCGCGCAACTCGGGGTTGCCCGCTATGCGATCTACGTCCAGGACTACGGCGCCCCGGTGGGGTGGCGGCTGGCACTGCGCGATCCTCGGGCCATCACCGCGATCGTCACCCAGAACGGCAACGGCTATGACGACGGGTTCGTCGAGAGTTTCTGGACGACGGTCTGGGACTACCAGCGCGACCAGACCCCGCAGACCGAGGCTGCCATCCGCGCCGCGCTGAGCTTCGATTTCACCAGGTGGCAATACATCACCGGGGTTCCCGACGAGAGCGTCGTCAGCCCCGACACCTGGCACCACGACTATGCTCTGCTGGCCCGGCCCGGCAACGACGCGATCCAACTGAAGCTCTTCCTGGACTACGCCACGAATCCGCTGCTCTATCCGGCACTGCACGAGTACCTGCGCACCAGCGGGGTACCGGTGCTGGCGGTGTGGGGCGACGGCGATCCGTTCTTCGGCCCGGACGGAGCGCGGGCATTCGCCAGGGACGCCGCCGACGCGCAGATCCACCTGCTGGAGGGCGGGCATTTCCTGCTCGAGAGCGCGGGCGCCGAAGTGACCGCACTCATCCGGGAGTTCCTGGCCGGCGTCGAGAAGCGCCACGCCGCCTGACCCGTCACCGGACGCCGATGTGCCCCACGACCACGGTCGTGGGGCACATCGGCGTCGGTGCGGGACGGGTCAGCGCGCGAACATCAGCGCGCGCTTGACCTCCTGGATCGCCTGGGTCACCTGGATGCCGCGGGGGCAGGCTTCGGTGCAGTTGAAGGTGGTGCGGCAGCGCCACACACCGTCGACATCGTTGAGGATGTCCAGCCGCTCGGCGGCTCCCTCATCGCGGCTGTCGAAGATGAACCGGTGTGCGTTGACGATCGCCGCAGGCCCGAAATACGAACCCTCGTTCCAGTACACGGGGCAGCTGGTCGTGCAGCACGCGCACAGGATGCACTTGGTGGTGTCGTCGTAGCGGGCGCGGTCGGTCTGACTCTGGATGCGTTCCCGGGTCGGGGCGTTGCCGCTGGTGATCAGGTAGGGCTTGATCGCGCGGAAGGCGTCGAAGAACGGCTCCATGTCGACCACGAGGTCCTTCTCGACCGGCAGGCCGCGGATCGGCTCGATGGTGATCGTCAGCGCCTTGCCGGGCTTCTTGGGCAGCAGATCGCGCATCAGCACCTTGCAGGCCAGCCGGTTGACGCCGTTGATCCGCATGGCATCCGAACCGCACACCCCGTGCGCGCACGACCGGCGGAAGGTCAGCGTGCCGTCGAGGTACCACTTCACGTAGTGCAGCAGATTGAGCAGCCGATCGGACGGCAGGCACGGCACGCGGAAGCTCTGGAAGGCGGCCCCATCCGGGTTCTCCGGGTTGAACCGGGCGATCTTCAGCGTGATCATCACCGCTTCGTCCGGGATGGGCGGCAACGGCGGTGCTTGTGTGTCCACAGTCGGAGCGCTCATGGGGCCACCCTCTCTTCGCGTATCCGGCTCATGGGTCAGTACTTCCGTTCCATCGGCTGATACCGGGTCTGCACCACCGGCTTGTAGTCCAGCCGGATGTCACTGAGCAGCTGGTCACCTTGTTTGTATGCCATGGTGTGGCGCATGTAGTTGGTGTCGTCGCGGTTGGGATAGTCCTCGCGGGCGTGACCGCCGCGGGATTCCTTGCGGTTGAGCGCACCGACCACGGTGACCTCGGCGAGCTCGAGCAGGAAGCCCAGCTCGATCGCCTCCAGCAGGTCGCTGTTGTAGCGCTTACCCTTGTCGTGCACCGTGATTCGCGAGTAGCGCTCCTTGAGGCCGTGAATGTCGGAGAGCGCCTGCTTGAGGGTCTCCTCGGTGCGGAAGACGGCGGCGTTGTTGTCCATCGACTGCTGCAGGGCGCCGCGGATGTCGGCGACGCGCTCGTTGCCGTGCTCGGAGAGGACCTCGCCGACCCACTCGGTGACCATCCCGGCCGGATTGTCAGGCATGTCGACGAATTCGCGCCCCAGCGCGTAGTTCGCCGCTGCGATGCCGGCTCGCCTGCCGAACACGTTGATATCCAGCAGCGAGTTGGTGCCCAGCCGGTTGGCGCCGTGGACCGACACACAGGCACACTCGCCCGCGGCGTAGAGACCGGGGACGATGTTGGTGTTGTCGCGCAGCACCTGACCGTTCACCGTGGTCGGGATGCCACCCATCACGTAGTGGCACGTCGGATAGACCGGCACGAGTTCCTTGACCGGATCCACACCCAGATACGTGCGTGCGAATTCGGTGATGTCGGGCAGTTTGGCCTCGAGGACATCTGCGCCGAGGTGGCGGACGTCGATGTAGACGTAGTCCTTGTTGGGTCCGGCGCCGCGGCCCTCCAGCACCTCGAGCACCATCGACCGGGCCACGATGTCGCGCGGCGCGAGGTCGACGATCGTCGGCGCGTAGCGCTCCATGAAGCGTTCGCCGTCGGCGTTGAGCAGGCGGCCGCCCTCACCGCGCACCGCCTCGGAGATCAGGATGCCCAGACCGGCCAGGCCGGTCGGGTGGAACTGGTGGAACTCCATGTCCTCCAAGGGAAGTCCCTTGCGGAACACGATGCCGAGCCCGTCGCCGGTGAGCGTGTGCGCGTTGGAGGTGGTCTTGTACATCCGGCCCGACCCGCCGGTGGCGAAGACAATCGCCTTGGCGTGGAAGACGTGGATATCTCCTGTCGCCAACTCGTAGGCGACGATGCCGGTGGCCACCGGACCGCCCGGGGTTTCGGAGAGAACCAGGTCCAGGGCATAGAACTCGTTGAAGAACTCGACGTCGTGTTTGACGCAGTTCTGGTACAGCGTCTGCAGGATCATGTGGCCGGTGCGGTCGGCTGCGTAACAGGCGCGGCGCACGGGCGCCTTGCCGTGGTCGCGCGTGTGGCCGCCGAAACGGCGCTGGTCGATGCGGCCCTCGGGGGTGCGGTTGAACGGCATCCCCATCTTCTCGAGGTCGAGGACCGCGTCGATGGCCTCCTTGCACATGATCTCGACGGCGTCCTGGTCGGCGAGATAGTCGCCGCCCTTGACGGTGTCGAAGGTGTGCCACTCCCAGTTGTCCTCTTCGACGTTGGCCAGGGCGGCGCACATCCCGCCCTGTGCCGCGCCGGTGTGGCTGCGCGTCGGGTACAGCTTGGTCAGCACGGCGGTGCGGGCCCGGGGGCCTGCTTCCACGGCGGCGCGCATTCCGGCGCCGCCGGCACCGACGATGACGACGTCGTAGCGGTGTTCCTGAATCATCGTCCTGTCTCCTGGGTCAAGAAATGTTCGCGTCGAACGTCACCAGCACGTACGTCCCCAAGACGAGCGTGAACACGATCGACAGGGCGAGCAGGGTGTTCAGCCAGAATCTGGTCGAGTCCTTACGGGCGTAATCCGCGATGATCGTGCGCATCCCGTTGCCGCCGTGCAGCTGTGCCAGCCACAACAGCAGCAGGTCCCACGTCTGCCAGAACGGTGAGGACCAGCGCTCGGCAACGTAGTTGAAGTCGATCCGGTACACCCCGTTCTGCCACATCAACATGATGAACAGGTGTCCCAGCGCCAGGAACACGAGCACGATCCCGGAGAACCGCATGAACAGCCACGCGTACTTCTCGAAGTTGGGCATCCCGCCCGCCCGTCGCGGTGCGCGGGGATTGTCCAGGCTTGCGGGCCGGTCGTGGCTGCGCTGCATCACGGGGGCCGGGCCGCCGCGGTCGCTGATGTGGTCGTACGGGTTCTCTTGCCGGCCGGACGCCGGGCTGGCCGCTTGGGTCACAGGAATCGCTCCGCCATGTGCATGGCCAGCACGCCGACGGCGGGGATCATGACGACGAGCCAGATGCCGACCGTGATCCACAACATGAGCCGTTGATGGCGTGGGCCGTGTTGCCAGAAATCGATGAGGATCACCCGAATTCCGTTGAGTGCGTGATACAGCACCGCCGCCACCAGGCCGACCTCCATCAGTCCGACGATCGGCGTCTTGTACGTCTCGATGACCTCGTTGTAGGCCTGCGGGCTGACCCGGACCAGGGCGGTGTCGAGGACATGGACGAAGAGGAAGAAGAAGATCGTCGCGCCGGTGATCCGGTGGAGCACCCACGACCACATGCCGGGATCGCCGCGGTACAGGGTCCGCCGGCGCGCCGGACCGGAGCGCGGTGCGTCCTTGCCGCCGGATGTCAGACTGGATGTCTGCGTACTCATTAGGCCTCCAACGCCATCGGTGGACGTTTGGGGCGTGGACCCCGGCCGACCTCGCACTTTCGGCTTGGCCGGGATCGCTGCCCCACACCTCGGGGCGACTCTAAACCCATTTCTACAGCCGAACGAATTACGGTGTAGCCGTCTGCACCTATTTCCGCAATGAACTTAGGGTTACCTATCTGACGAGTGGGGTCATCGAACGGGGGTTTCGGAATGCATTCAGAATCGGCACGGCGGGAATGACATGGAACGCGATATTGATTGGAAAATGTTGCGCCACAAGGCAATCGAGGCTTCAGAGAATGCCTACGCGCCATATTCGGGATTTCCCGTCGGCGCGGCGGCGCTGGTCGACGATCACCGAATGGTGGCCGGATGCAATGTGGAGAATGTCTCATATGGCCTGGGTCTCTGTGCCGAGTGCGCTGTGGTCTGCGCACTGCATTCCGGCGGTGGCGGACGGCTCGTCGCCCTGTCGTGTGTGGACGCCTCCGGGGCGTTGCTGATGCCCTGCGGGCGCTGCCGGCAGGTGCTGCTCGAACACGGCGGCCCGCACATGCTCATCGACCACCCCGCGGGACCCACCCCGCTGGGTGCGCTGCTTCCCGACGCGTTCGGCCCCGACGACCTGGCCAGGGTGCGCGCCGCGGCCGAGGAGACACCGTGACCGCCGACGCGCCCAACCCCATGTCGCGTCTCGACGCGCCCAACCCCATGTCGCGTCTCGACGCGCCCAACCCCATGTCGCGTCTCGACGCTCCGACGGTCATCCGGGCCAAACGTGACGGCCACATCCTCTCCGACGCCGAGATCGACTGGGTGATCGACGCCTATACCCACGGCCGCATCGCCGACGAACAGATGTCGGCACTGCTCATGGCGATCTTCCTGCGCGGGATGACGACGCCCGAGATCGCCCGCTGGACCGCGGCGATGGTCGACTCGGGGGTGCGTCTGGACTTCTCGGAGCTGCGGCGCGGCGGCACACCGCTGGCGCTGGTCGACAAACACTCCACCGGCGGGGTGGGCGACAAGATCACCATCCCGCTGGTTCCCGTCGTGATGGCCTGCGGTGCAGCCGTGCCGCAGGCCGCCGGTCGCGGTCTCGGGCACACCGGCGGCACCCTCGACAAACTGGAATCGATCCCCGGCTTCTCCGCCGAACTGTCCAAAGATCAGATCCGTCAACAGCTTTCCGGCATCGGCGCCGCCATCTTCGCCGCCGGGGATCTCGCCCCCGCCGACCGCAAGATCTACGCGCTGCGCGACGTCACCGCCACCACCGAATCGTTGCCACTGATCGCGAGCTCGGTGATGAGCAAGAAGATCGCCGAAGGCACCCGTGCCCTGATCCTCGACACCAAGGTGGGCTCGGGAGCCTTCCTGAAGACCGAGGCCGAAGCGCGTGAACTCGCCCGCACCATGGTCGACATCGGCACCGACCACGGCCTGATCGTCAGGGCACTGCTGACCGACATGTCCACACCGCTGGGGCGGACGGCCGGCAATGCCGTCGAGGTCGTCGAATCGCTGGAGGTCCTCGCCGGCGGCGGCCCTTCCGACGTCGTCGAACTGACGCTGGCGCTCGCCCGCGAGATGCTCGAAGCCGCCGGCGTCGACGGCACAGACCCCGCCGACACCCTGCGCGACGGATCGGCGATGGACCGATTCCGTGCCCTGGTCGCCGCGCAGGGCGGCGACGTCTCCGCGCTGTCCGCCGATGCGTTACCGATCGGTGCGCACACCGAGACCATCACGGCGCCGCACGGTGGCACGATGGGCGACATCGACGCGATGGCAGTGGGACTGACGGTGTGGCGGCTCGGCGCGGGACGTTCGTTGCCCGGGGAACGGGTGCAGGCCGGAGCCGGCGTCCGGATCCATCGCCGTCGCGGTGAACCCGTCGCCGCCGGCGAGGCACTGTTCACCCTCTACACCGACACGCCGGAGCGCTTCGAGGCCGCCATCGCCGAACTCGACGGCGGCTGGAGCGTCGTCGACACCTGCCCGCCGCCAGTTCCCCTCATCATCGATCGGATCACCCCATGACGGCACTGACGCTCGACTCGATCACCCACGCCCCCAAGGCATTGCTGCACGATCACCTCGACGGCGGCCTGAGGCCCGCCACCGTGCTCGAACTCGCCGACACCTACGGCTACGCCGATCTGCCCGCCGACGACGTCGACGCGCTGGCGGTCTGGTTCCGCACCGCCGCGCACAGCGGATCCCTGGAGCGTTACCTCGAACCCTTCGCGCACACCGTCGGGGTGATGCAGACCCCCGAGGCCCTGCACCGGGTGGCCTACGAGTGCGTCGAGGACCTCGCCGCGGACAACGTCGTCTACGCCGAGATCCGGTTCGCCCCCGAACTTCACATCGACGGCGGCCTGTCGCTCGACGCGGTCACCGACGCGGTGCTCGCCGGCTTCGCCGACGGCGAGAAAGCCGCCGCCGCGGAGGGCCGCACGATCGTGGTGCGGTGCCTGGTCACCGCGATGCGCCACGCGGCACGGTCCCGGGAGATCGCCGAACTGGCGATCCGGTTCCGCGACAAGGGTGTGGTGGGCTTCGACATCGCAGGCGCCGAAGCCGGGTATCCGCCCACCCGGCATCTGGACGCCTTCGAATACATGCGAAACAACAACGGGCGGTTCACGATCCACGCGGGCGAGGCCTTCGGTCTGCCGTCCATCCACGAGGCGATCGCGTTCTGCGGTGCGGATCGGCTCGGCCACGGAGTGCGCATCGTCGACGACATCGCGCACCAGCCGGACGACACCTACCGCCTCGGCAGGGTGGCGGGCATCGTGCGCGACAAACGCATCCCGCTGGAGATGTGCCCGACCTCCAACGTGCAGACCGGGGCGGTGCACAGTATCGCCGAGCATCCGTTCGACCTGCTCGCGCGGTTGCGGTTCCGCGTCACCGTCAACACCGACAACCGGCTCATGAGCGACACCACCATGAGCCAGGAGATGCTGCGCCTGGTCGAGGCGTTCGGCTACGGCTGGAGCGACCTGGAGCGATTCACGATCAACGCGATGAAATCGGCATTCATCCCGTTCGACCAGCGACTGACGCTCATCGACGAGGTGATCAAACCCCGGTTCGCCGTGCTCATCGGCTGACCGGGGCCCCGCGCGGCTACTCCTGGCGCAGCCGGGATTCCACGAACGACTCCAGCGCCTCCCACTGCGCCACCGCCTCGGCGTAGGGGGCGCTGGGCGCGGGCACCTTGTGCGGGTCGAGCACGTGGCCAACAAACCCGCCGAGCGTCTCGTCGGTGTCCAGCGTCTCGGCGACGGTGGTGTCCTCGGCATAGTCGCTGACATCCCTGAGCAACTCCACGGCCAATTCCAGCTGGTCGCGGTCCACGGCATCGGGGCCATCGGCGATGTCGTCGGCGATACCGCTGAGCACGTAGACGTTCTCGTCGCCGACCTCGACACGTAGTGACCCGTCGGTGGCCGCGGTGCGGATGTCGTCGTAGGTCGCCAGATCGGAGAGGTCGTGGTCGTGTTCGTCGGCAAGGTAACGCGCCAGTGCGCGCTCGGAGGTGAAGACGCTGATCCGGCCGTTGCGGCCCAGGAACACCGGCACGTCGTCGAGGTAGCACCGCAGCGTGTAGAAGGTGCCCCCGCTGGTCATCATCCGCACCGGATCGATACCGACCTTCAACCAGAAGTCATCGTCGCTGCCCAGCACGACCCCGCCGGCATGACCGGTGAGGTCGTCGGATTCCCCGACCGCGGCGGCCGCCCCTTCGTCGTCGGCCGATTCCTGCGCGCTCTCCTCGGCGTCCTCGGCGTCGACATCGGCCGTCTCGGGTTCGGGTGCGGGTTCGGCCAGCTCTGCGGCGGCCTTCTCGGACACTCTGTCGTCGACCTCCGGCACGCTGACGATCTCGTCGATCGCGTCGACCACGTTGTCCCAGCCCCGGCCGATCACGGCCTCGATCTCGGCCCAGCGTTTGCGTCCCGCCCGGCCGCCGAACGACTCGGCGCCCGCGCCCAGCGAGCCCAGCATGGGGTTCCCGTTGAAGAATTTGGACACCGCGGGCAGCTCGCACACCGACCCGATCGCCGACACGATGGCCAGCGTGCGGTGCAACGACGTCACCGACTCCTCGGTGGGCTTCTCCGCCACCGTCTCGGGGACCCCGACGACGTCGTAGAGCCGCTCGTCGTCGGGGTCGAAGGCATGAGCCGATGCCTCCGTCAGCTTCTCCCACGCCGGATGGTCGACCAGGTCGTTGTCGGTGTCCGTGCGGACGAACGCGACGAGATCGGCGACGGACTCGAAGGCGTAGAGATCCTCATCCTTGCCCAGGAACGCCTCCCACTCGTCGCCGGCGTCACGCCAGCGTGGGGCCCACAGGGTGTACAGGTCGCCCTTGGTGAGTCCGAGCCGGACCGGCACGATGTCAGCAGCCATGCGGCACAGCCTAACGAGCCAATTCGGCGACCAGTTCGGCGATCACCTCCTGGCGGCGGCGCAGCGCGTCGACCCGGGCCGCGCCGGCCGTCGCGACGATCAGCTCACCCACCTCGTCACCCCGCAGCCGGGTGACGGTGTCGGCCAGCCGCAGCGACACCAGCCGCCCGCGCCCGTCGGCCTCGGCCGCGGCGGTCCCGCACCGCGACCGGGCCCGCCCGCGCAGGACGGCCAGCTCCTCGGTGGCACGGTCGATCGCCGCGGCGCATCCGCGCACGCGGTGCATCGTGTCCTCGAAGCGGCGCTCGCCGGCGATCCAGGCGTCACCGCTCACCGCGTCGGCTCACACAGCCGCAGCACCTCGCCGGCCACCGCCGCGCCGCCGCGGCGCAACAGCGACGGCGCCACCGACACGTGCAGCGGGCAGCCGGCCGGCGACATCCACACCGTCAACGTGTGTGCCGCATTGACCAGCCGCACCGCATCAGGCGGTGGGACGAAAGAAGCCATGGAATCCCTGTCCCGCGTTGGTGGTGCGGACCGGCGACAGCTGCACCGGATCACCCGCCTCGATCATCGTGCCGTCACCCACCACCATCGCGACATGGCCGTCCCAGACCGCGAGGTCACCTGGCCGCAGGCCGCCCGGACCGACTGCGGCGCCGACGTCCTGCTCCTGGGCCAGCCGGGGAATGCTCAGTCCCGCTTCTCCGTACGCCCACTGGGTGAGTCCGCTGCAGTCCAGGCCGACGCCGGGGGTGGTGCCGCCCCAGTCGTAGGGCACGCCGAGTTGGGTCAGTGCGTGGCGCACGGCGCTCGCCGCCACCGCGTTCGGTGCGCTGACGGTGGTGCCGTCGGGCAGCCGCACGGCCTCGCCGTCACCGAATTGCCGCGGGTCACCCGGTGTCGCCCCGGGTGCGCCCCGAGCGGAGGGGGATCCGGCGTCGCGGCGCGCCAGACCCGCCAGCGCGGGCAACGCGCCCGTCGCCGGCAGCGCACCCGGCCCGGGCATGGTCCCCAGGCCGGGCAGCCCACCCGAGGGGAAGGCTCCGCCGCCACCGGCTGCCGGTGCGCCGGGAGGATCGGCAGCGCGGGCCGGAGGGGTCGCCGCCGTGGCCGACGCGGCGTGGCGGTCCAGCTCGGAGGTCAGCTCGTCCAGCACGGCGATCGCCTCGGTCAGGGCGGTCCGCGCGTCGGCCAGCAGGCGTTCGGCCGCGCCGGGCGCGTCCAGATCCGCCTCGACGGCCTCCGCGCGCCGTTCGAAATCCTCGACGATCGCGCGCAGCCGGGCGTTCGCCCGTGCGACGGCTCCACCGGCCTCGTCGGCGCCTGCGGCGAGCCGGTCGGCCTCGACGGCCAGCCCGTCGATGGCGTCGGTGGTCGCGGCGCTGAAGCGTGCCGCCGCGTCGGCGCCCGCGCCGTGCCAGTGCGCGCCGGTGGCATTCCAGGCGCGGGTGCCCGCCGCGGCGGCCGAGGTGAGCGCGTCGCGCACACCGGCGAGGACGGCGCCGGGTTCTGCGGTGCGGTCGGCGGACCAGCCCGGCCCCACCATGGCCAGCAGCTCGCGCAGGGGAGCGGCAAGCGCCGTCGTCAGCGCGGTGGGCACCGGCTACACCCCGGAGGCGCCGAACAACGCGCCGGCCCGGCGTTCGGCGGCGTCGTAGTCACGGGCCGAGGAGACGGCGGTGGCGGCTGCGGCGGTGAGATCTTCGGCCAGCTGCGCCGCCGCCCGCGATCCGCCTGCCGCGGCGCGGGCCAGCGCCGCCAGATAGCGGGCGGCGACGGGCCCGAACGCCTCCGCGCAGGCGGGCCGCGGCACCGATGCGAATCCGGCGGCGGCCGCGGACAGATCGGCTGCCGCCGCGCGGTGGTGGATGCCGTGGACGCGGATGGCTGCGGTGTCGGCGAGCATGCCCGGTACGACGCCCGCCGCGGCGTCGCGGTTCCGTTAAAGTTCGCCCATGGATGTACGCGTCGTCGACCACCCCCTGGCCGCGGCGCGGCTGACCGCCCTGCGCGACGAGCGCACCGACAATGCGGCGTTCCGGGCCGCGCTGCGGGACCTCACCCTGATGCTGGTCTACGAGGCCACCCGCGATGCCGCCGTCGAAACCGTGCCCATCCGAACGCCGTTGACCGAAACCGCCGGTTGCCGGCTGGCCAGGCCGCCCCTGCTGGTGCCGGTGCTGCGAGCCGGCCTGGGCATGGTCGACCAGGCGCACGCACTGATCCCCGAGGCGCGGGTCGGGTTCGTCGGCATTGCACGGAACGAGGAAACCCACCTGCCCACACCGTATTTGGAATCGCTGCCCGACGATCTGAGCAGCCAGCCGGTGATGGTGCTCGACCCGATGCTGGCCACCGGGGGATCAATGGTCCACACCATCGGCCTGCTGCGCGACCGCAACGCCGTCGACATCACCGCGGTCTGCGTGGTGGTCGCCCCCGAGGGTATCGCCGCACTCGAAGCGGCGGCCCCCGACGTGCGGCTCTACGCCGCCGCCATCGACGACGGCCTCAACGACATCGCCTACATCGTGCCCGGCCTCGGCGACGCCGGCGACCGGCAGTTCGGGCCGCGCTGAGAACAGGTATCGGCAACCGGCGCGCACCGTAGTATTCCTGCTCATGCACGAGGTATGCCTGGTGGACCAGATGTCCCCGGTGGTGGCGACGTTCGTTCCGTCTGCCGGAATGGTGGGCGTGTCATTGCAGGATGACGGCGCCGAACTGTTCGGTCAGGTGCAAGGCCTGCAGCGGTACGTCAGCGACGGTGTGTTCATGGGCTTACCGCTCATGCATCCCTGGGCCAACCGTCTGCACGCCTGGACCTACGCCGCGCAGGGGCGAACCGTGACGCTGGGCCGCGACGACAGCCGCGTCCACGCCGACCCCAACGGGCTGCCCATCCACGGCCTGGCGACGGCGTATCCGGGCTGGACGGTGAACTCGCAGTGGAAAGGCGGGCTCACCGCCGAACTGGACTACGGCGCCGATCCGGAACTGTTGCGCGGGTTTCCTTTTCCGCACCGGCTCACCCTGGCCGTCTCGCTGCTCAATCGCACGCTGCGGATCCGCGCGGCGGTGATTGCCGGTTCCGAGCCGGTACCGCTGTGCTTCGGATTCCATCCGTATCTGCGCATCCCCGACGTGCCGCGCGACCAGTGGGTGATCGAGACGCCCGCGATGCGCCACCTCGAACTCGACGATAGCTACCTGCCGACCGGACGTTCCGAACTGCTGCAGCCCACCTCGATGGTGTTGGGGGACAGCGTCTTCGACGACGGATACGACCAGGTCGCCGACGGTGCGGTATTCGCCGTCTCGGGTGGGGACCGACGCATCGAGGTGCACTTCGAGAAGGGTTTCCCCGCCGCCCAGATCTACGCCCCCAGCGACGACGATGTGGTGTGCTTCGAGCCGATGACGGCGTCGACGGACAGTCTCAGCCGTGGCGACTATCGCCTCGCCCAACCCGGCCAGACCGCGGTGGCGGTCTTCTCCATCCGGGTGTAGGCGGTCTCATTCGACCGGCGCGAGCCGCGGAACGCCTTCGGCTAGCGCAACGGTGACGGCGGACCGCGCCCGCAACTGCACCTCGTGTCCGTGCACCGCCACCCGCAGCGTCGCCTCCGGTGCAGCGTCCAGTTCCAAGGTGACGTCTCGCTGCGTGATGGACACCGAGACGACCTGTCCGTGCCAGTGCAGTTTGAACGCGAGCCGCCGCCAGCCCTGCGGCAACCACGGATCGAACGTCATCATGCCGTTGCGCACCCGGAAGCCGCCGAATCCGCAGACCGTGGTCTGCCACGTGCCGCCCGCAGAGGCGATATGCATACCCTCTGCCGTATTGCCCTGGTTGTCGGTCAGGTCGACGTATGCCGACCGGGCGAAATACTGCTCGGCCCTGGTGTGGTCACCGACCTCGATCCCCATGATGGCGTGGATGGATGGACTCAGCGACGACTTGTGCAGCGTGCGCGCCTCGTAGTAGTCGAAGTTCGTACGCTTCACCTGCTGGGTGAACTTGTCCGGCAGCAAGTACATCAGCATGATGACGTCCGGCTGTTTGAGCAGGGTCGTGGTATCGCAGTTGAAGTGGTGATAGCCATCCGGATACTGCGGCATCGCGTTCTCGTCCCAATAGGTGATGGGGACATCGAGAAGGTCGAAGTATCCGTCGAACTGCTCGACCAGGCCGGTCTGCGGGTCGACCAGTTCGGTGATCCCCGCGGCACACCTCGACCATCGGTCGACCTCGCTGGAATCCAGCGCGATCTTCTCGGCGAGCGTGTCGAGTGTCGTCGGGTGCTGGTCGCGCAGCAGGTGGTAGGTGTCAACGGCCCGTTCGAGGTGCCACTTGGCCAGGCCGTTGGTGAAGGCGTTGTCATCGATGTGCATGTGGAACTCGTCCGGACCCATCACAGACTTGAGGTGGAAACTGTCTGCCGCCGGATCGTGCGACAGTCGATCGACCCAGAATCGGCTCGTCTCGAAGAGGATCTCCGCGCCGTACTCGGTCAGGAAATCGACGTCACCGGTCGCGGCGACGTAGGTCATCAGGCCATAGGCGACATCGGCACCGACGTGGAGTTCCTCATCGCGCATCCACAGCCGGTCGCTGCCGTCGACGGTCCACTGCGGGCACTCTTCGCGGCCGTCGGCCGCAGACTCCCATGCGTAGCGCGCACCGGGCCTGCCCTCGGCCTGGGCATTGAGTCGCGCGCCGGGCAGGGTGTGGTGGCGGTAGCGCAACAGCGCGCGCGCAGTCTCGGGTTGCGTATAGGTGAAGAACGGCAGCATCATGACCTCGGTGTCCCAGAAGACGTGGCCGCGATAACCCTCACCGGAAAGCGATTTCGCGCCGATATTGACGGTCGGGTCCAGCTCGTTTGCCGAGATCAGCAGGTGGTAGATCCCGAACCGCACAGCTTTGGCGGCGTCCGCGTCACCCTCGATCACGCAGTCACAGTGCGCCCATTTCGCCTCCCACGCGGCGCTGTGGGCAGCAAGACACTCGTCGAATCCCCGGTCGGTCGCCGCATTCAGTCCGTTGCTGCAGCGATCCGGGACTGGATCGAGCCCGTCCGACGGGGCCACCGGGTGGTCGCGCGATGTCGCGTAGGTGACGAGTTTGTCCAATCGCACCGTCTGGCCGGTGTGCACCTCGAATTCGAACTCCTCGGCGATTTTCTCGTACTGCTCCACGATGGCGTGTCCGGCAGGCAGTCCACTGCGGGTGGCCGCGGCGCATCCGATCGCGACATCGCTCTGCGCGGTGCGCATCTCCAGGTAGATCGTGTCGCCGTCGTAGCCTCGGGAGGTCTCGCGCAGATGTTTGGTGTGCGCCCACTTCTCCCAGCGGGTCTCGGGCTCGAACACGGTGCCGGCGGGGTAGGCGGGCAGCCGTTCGAGGTTGCGGCGGTGCCCGTTGATGCCGCTGACGACCTGAATCGCGGCGCCGTGATTCAGGGGGGTCACCTCGATGCGCAGTCCACACAGCGAACGTTCCGCCAGGCTGACGAAGCGTAAGGTCTCCAACTGGGTTATGCGCCCGGACTGGTCTTCGAATGTGGTTCTGCGCCACAGCAGTCCGCGGGCCATGTCCAGGGCCCGCTGATGCTCGACGACGGTGCAGGTGCCGACGTCGAGGCGTACGCCACCGGCGAATACCTCGAGCCACAGCCAGTCCGGGGCGTTCACCAGATCGGTGACCGGCGAGTCGTGACTGTCGAAGACACCGTTGAGATATGTGCCGGACCATTCGCCGGGATGCCCCTCTTCCAGGGCGCCGCGGGTACCCAGCCGGCCGTTGCCGACGGTGAACAGTGTCTCGAAAAGGTTGGCGGTGGTGTCGTCGTGCCCGGACTGGCGGATCAGCCAGTCTTCGCCGGAGAGGGCGGTGCTGAGCATGCGGGTACCTTCCTAGACCGAGCTGGTGAGGGTGCCGTAGGTGGCGGCGATCTGGCTCTCGGTTTCCGCGAGCGTCCGGTACACGTTCAGCCCGGATCCCGAACACCTCTGCGCACCAAGGGCATTACCGAAGCGGCAGGCCGCGACATAGTTCCGGTACTTGAGATAGCCGAACGCCATCCCCGCCGCGAAGGAGTCGCCGCAGCCGGTGGTGTCCACCACGTCGGCGACGTCGATCCGCGGCACGTACTCCTCGTGGAAGTCGTCGTTGGAGTCGAAGTAGTAGACGACGGAGCCTTTTTCGTCGAGCGTGATGCAGACCGCCTTCACCCCGTTGGACAGGCAATGGTGCGCGAACCGCGGCATGTCGGCCTCCGACATCGGCCGCTCACCCGGATTGGGGCTTTCCCGGTCGGGAAACCAGCTGCAGCCGGCTTCCTCGAGGTTCATCTTCAGGATGTCGATGTACGGCAGCCATGAATCGCGTTCCACCCACAGCCGGTTGAACCGCCGTCCGCCTCTCGTCAGCGTCACGGTGGGGCCGTGTCCGTCGAGCAGCACAACCCCGTCGCTGTGTGACTTGATGTATGCCAGCGTGTGCTGGCCGACCTCGTAGTCGGTGATCGGCACGCACACGAACGCATCTGCGTCCAAGACGAATTCGACATCGGCAGGAACGATCGGACTCATGAACCCGGTTTGGCGCTCGTCGCGCATGTTATGGGCGGTATAGGTCAGTTCGACGACGTCGCCGCGGTCGCTGGCGACGCGGATGCCTGTCGTGTCGACGTTTCCGAAGGCCGAGAGCTGCTCCTTGATGGCCGCCTCGTCCTGGCTGCGGACGTGGACGATCGGGCAGATCCGGTCCTGCGGCTCCATCAGGGCCGACAGCGCGGCAACCGTGTAGAGCACACAGCCGTACTTGTCGAAGGTCTCCCCGTTGTGCGTGACGATGTGATCGCGCGGAATGGGCCCGAGTACCGCGACGGTCCGCGACGCCGACATGGTGTCCTCGCCGAGTGTGCGTGCCTGTGGTGCGGTCGTCGACATCGTCGCTACGCTCCTTGGCGCGTCTGCTCGGTGGCCAGCCGGCCGTGCGGCACCTCGGTGCCCATGTCCTCCAGCGTGCGGCCCTTCGTCTCTCGCACCCACTTCGCCACGAAGAGGAACGACAGCACAGCCGAGGTGGCGTAGATGCCGTAGGCCAGACCCAGCGAGAGATCCTTGAGCGCGGGGAAGGTCACGGTGATCACCCAGTTGGCCACCCATTGGCCCGCGGCGGCCAGCGAAAGCGCGGCGGCACGAATCCGATTGGGGAACATCTCGCCGAGCAGTACCCAGACCACCGGCCCCCACGACATACCGAAGGCAACGACGAACAGGTTGGCGGCCAGCAACGCGATCGGGCCGCTGACGCCGCTGAGGTGCGGAATGCCGTCCGCGCCGACAGGTGCAGTACCGAAGATCACCGCCATCGTGCCCAGCGTGACGGCCATGCCGGTGGATCCGATGAGCAGCAAGGGTTTCCGGCCGATCTTGTCGACCAGAGCGATGGCGATCAACGTCGTCGCGATGTTGACGATCGACGTGATGACCGTGATGAGGAAAGATTTGCTCTCGTCGAATCCGACCGCCTCCCAGAGGATGTTGGAGTAGTAGAAGATCACGTTGATGCCGACGGCCTGCTGGAAGATCGACAGGGCCAGACCAACCCACACGATGGGCAGCAGGCCGCCCTTCGGCCCGCGGATGTCGCGCCAAGACGGCGGTTTCTCGTCGGCCAGAGTGCTCTGGATCCGGCTGATGGTGATCTCCAGGTTTTTTTCGCCCAGCAGAGCCGTGAGGATCTTTCTGGCCTCGGGAATTCGGTGGCGTGCGACGAGGTAGCGTGGTGATTCGGGAATGGTGAGTGCCAACAGGCCGTACAGCAGCGACGGGATGACCATGGCGATGAACATCCACCGCCACGCCTCCATACCCAGCCACAGCACCTCGCGAGAACCGCCTGCCAGGGTTGCCAACGCGAAATCCACCCCGAGCGACAAGAAGATGCCGACCACGATCGCCAGTTGCTGCAGCGAGCCCAGGCGGCCGCGAATGCGCGGCGGCGACACCTCGGCGATGTAGGCGGGTGCGATGACCGAGGCCACGCCCACCCCGATGCCACCAACGATTCGGAAGACGATGAGCAGCGCGAGATTTGGCGCGAGTCCAGCCCCGATCGCGCTGACGAAGAACAGCACCGCCGCCACCTTCATCACGAACAGGCGGCCGAACTTGTCGGCAACGCGACCCGCGGTCATCGCGCCCGCGGCGGCGCCGAGCAGCGCGGAGGCGACCGCGAATCCGAGCGCGCCACCGCCGACCGAGAACTGGCCTTCGATGGCCGACACCGCACCGTTGATCACCGCGCTGTCGTATCCGAACAGTAGGCCGCCCAGCGCGGCCACCGATGCGATCCTGACGACACCGCGTCCGCCGGACGCTTCGTCGTCGTAGATCGATGGTTCGTTGGTGAATGAGCCGTGTTCACTCATTGAAGACCTTTCTGATCGAGTCGCCCTCGCAGATCAGCTCTTGCCAAGACATGTAGACCGTGCGGGCGGCGTGCAGCCACAAGAAATGCGCGGCCGACGCCCATGACGCGCGTCGATACCTTTGTCTGAGTGGTGGTCACCACGTATTGCGGGTGACCGTGAGCCAGTTCACATCTAAACCGATGAAGGAACTTTTTACAAGAGATGAACGTAATTACGACAATAGAGTAGTGATCTATTCACTAGATGCACGTAGCGAGCGGAGTGTGACCGGTGGCGGACGCGGCGCGGTCACGGGTGTCGTGGGACGTGCGACACTTGTCGCGGGATCACACCGCATCCGCCGAGGGGACGCCAGGGCGATGAGCACCGCCGACGACAGGTTCGGGCCGGGATCGCAAGCCGCGTTGCGTAGCGCCAATCAGCGGCGCGTCGTCGAGATGCTGAAAGCCGAGGGTCAACTCACCCAGGCGCAGATCGCCCGCGACACCGGTCTGGCGCCCGCCACGGTGTCGAATATCGTGCGGGATCTGACGGCGGCGGGCATTCTGGCCGACTCCGCGCGCGGCCAGCGCCGTAAGGCGGTGCGCCTCGCCCGTGCTGCAGGCCTCGTCGTCGGTATCGACTTCGGCCACCGCCACGTGACGGTCGCGGTCGCCGACATGGCACACGAGATCCTGGTGGAGCGCAGGCACACGTTGGGGCCGTCCGTGCCGGCCCGGGACGCACTCAAGCGCGCGTCGGCGCTACTGGACGAGGCGACGGCAGAGGTGGGCCTCCGTATGTCGGAGGTGATCGGCATCGGGCTCGGCCTTCCCGCCCCGATCGACAGCCGGACCGGCGAGGTCGGCGCGGTCTCCATCCTTCCGGGCTGGGTGGGTGTGCCCGCGGCGCAGCTGGCGTCGGATCACTTCGGGCAACCGGTGGAAGTCGACAACGATGCGAACATGGGCGTGCTGGCCGAGTACATGTGGGGGAGCGGCCAGGGCTGCGACAACGTGGCCTTCCTCAAACTTGCTGACGGCGTGGGTGCGGGCCTGTTCATCGACGGCCGGCTCTATCGCGGCCGCAACGGGACGGCCGGCGAGATCGGCCATACGACGTTCGACGAGTTCGGAGATGTCTGCCGGTGCGGCAACCGCGGTTGTCTGGAGACGATTGTGGCCGCGAGGGCGGTGGTCGGCCTGCTCGAACCGCGTTTCGGCACACAACTGACGGTTGCCGACATCGTGCGGATGGCCGAAGAAGGGGACACCGCGTGTATTCGCGTCCTTGCCGACACGGGCAGGCAGGCTGGCGTCGCGGTCGCCAACCTGTGCAACCTGTTCAACCCCGAACGGATTCTGATCGGCGGCGAACTCGCGCAAGCAGGCGAACTGCTGCTCGCGCCGATGCGCGAATCGGTGCGGAGGTGCGGAATCCCCAGCTCCACTGAGGATCTGCGGATCGAACTGGCGTCGCTGGGTGCGCGAGCCCCGGTGTTGGGGGCCGTCGCAACGGCGCTACGGGCATCGTCGGGCCGCCCCGCGGGATAGCGGACGCCACGCCGTAGATTCATCTCTTGACGCTAGAAAACGCATCCTGGCGACTTTTTATTCATCTCTTGCACAATCGTCGGCGATGCACTTATATGAGTGAGGCACGCCACACGAAGTACCGCGAAGCCGATGCGCCCCGGCCCGTCCCGGGCGGCCGTGGATAGCGCGAACGATGGCGAATTGTGTTGCTGTCCAACAGTCGTCGACCTGCTGATTTCGCCCGTCTCGTTCATTGCGTGCCGATGAGGAAGGGAAAACCAATGACCCCACCCGTGGATTGCGTCGAAAGGATGCGCCCAGGTTCCCGGCAGCTGCCCCGCCGGTGTGGTGGCCCGGCGGCGCAGCTGCCCACCAGTCCCGGGCCGGTGCGGATCCGTCGATGAGGGCGGCCGAGTGTGACGCCGTGCTGTTCGACCTCGACGGTGTTCTGACCGATACCGCGGCGGTACATGAGCAAGCGTGGGGCAGGCTGTTCGCCGAGGCGTTCGAGGTGTTCGGCGGCGAAGGGTGTGTCGTCGCTCCGTACACCGTCGAAGACTACTTCCTGCACATCGACGGGAAGCCCAGAGTCAAAGGGATACAGGCGATTCTGGCCTCGCGCGATCTGAAACTCCCGGTCGGTGACGCTGACGACAGCCCCGAGGTGATGACCGTCAACGGACTGGGCAACCGCAAGAACGCGATGTTCCTGCGGATGCTGGAGCGGGACGGCGCTCGCCGACACCACGGCGCCGTGGAGATCCTGCGCTGGCTGGGCGGGCAGCGAATCCCCACAGGTGTGGTGTCGAGTTCGCGCAACGCCGATGTCGTGCTGCGAGCCGCCGGATTGCGGGAAGGGCTCGATGTCCTGATCGACGGCGTCGCCGCCGAGTTGCTGGGGCAGCGCGGCAAGCCCGCGCCGGACACCTATCTGTACGCAGCCCGCCAGCTGGGCGCCGATCCGGCGCGGACGGTGGTGGTGGAAGACGCGACCTCGGGAACCAGGGCGGGCCGCGACGGCGGCTTCTGGGTCGTCGGGATCGATCGCGGCGCGGGCAGGCAGCAACTCCTCCACCACGGGGCCGATGTCGTGGTCGACGAACTGGACGAGATTTTCTTCGAGGAGCGGCGGATCTGACGCCGAATGCACGGAAGTTCCCGGGTCCTCTCGGGAAATGTGTGCAACCTTCGTACAGTCGGCGCGGGGTGGCGGCGGATCAGCCCGCGAACAGTGCCCGCACGTCGGTGCGCGCCGCCGCGAGCAGCTCGGCGGCCGCGGCCCGCGCGCCCGTCAGATCGTCGGTCGGCTCCATGCGAATCTCCAAGTAGCCCTTGATCTTCGGTTCGGTGCCCGACGGCCGCACGGCGATCCGCAGGCTCCGTCCCGCGGCGTCGCCGGTGAAGATCAGCGCGTCGGTGCGCTGGGGCCCCCGCCGCTCCGTCAGGTCGGCGACGGTGACGGATACGCCGGCGACCTGCCCGGGCAGGTTCCGCCGCAGCCGTGCCATCACCGCCGCGGCATCCCCGACCACGGCGGTGACCGCGCTCGTGGTGTGCACGCCGTGGATTCTGGCCAGATCGTCGAGGGCGTCGAGCATCGTGCGGCCCTCGCCGCGCAGCACCGCCACCAGATCGCACGCCAGCACCGCCGCACTGATGCCGTCCTTGTCGCGCACCGCCGCCGGGTCGACGCAGTGCCCGATGGCCTCCTCGTAGGCGTAGGCCAGGGTGCACCCGGGCCGGTCCGCGTCGGCGCGGGCCAGCCATTTGAAACCGGTCAGTGTCTCGACGTGGTGGGCGCCGTGCGCCGCGGCGATCGCGGCCAGCATGCGGGAGGACACCACCGTGCTGGCGACCACCGTCGCCTCGGTCACCGGTCCCGGTTCGAGCTGCGAGAGGAGGTAATCGCCCAGCAGCCAACCGGTTTCGTCGCCGGAGAGCATGCGCCAGCCGGCCGGGCCCGGCACGCCGACCGCGCACCGGTCGGCGTCGGGGTCCAGCGCGATCGCGATATCCGCCCCGACGTCGGCGGCCAGCGCCAGCAGGGCGTCGGATGCGCCGGGCTCCTCGGGATTGGGGAACGCGACGGTGGGGAAGTCGGGGTCGGGGGCGAACTGACTGGCCACGACGTGCACGTCGGCCACCCCGGCCCGGGCCAGCGCCTCCAGCGCGCACTGCCCGCCCACCCCGTGCATCGGTGTCAGCGCGACCCGCACCGGACCGGACCCGCGCCGCACCCTGGCGGCCCGTGCCACGTAGTGACCGACCTCGTCGGCGCCGTTGACCTCGACCGGCACCCGGGGGATCTCGTCGGCGTGCGGTGCGCGGTCCATCGCGGCCTCGATGTCGCGGTCGGCGGGCGCGATGATCTGCAGTCCGCCGTCGAGAAACACCTTGTATCCGTTGTCCGAGGGCGGATTGTGTGACGCGGTGATCTGGATCCCCGCCGCCGCGCCGAGCCCCCGCACGGCGAACGCCGTCACCGGTGTGGGCGCCGGGGGCAACAGGACGACGTCGAACCCCTGGGCGGCGAGCGCTTCGGCGGCAGCGGCGGCGAACTCCTCCGAATGGTGGCGGGCGTCGCGGCCGACCACCACCTGCGATCCGCCCAGGCATCTGTCCTTGAGCACCTGGGCGACTCCCCAGGTGGCCCGCAGCACGACGGCGAGGTTCATCCCGTTGGGGCCCGCCCGCATCGGGCCGCGCATCCCGGCCGTCCCGAACGTCAGCGGTCGGGCGAATCGTGCGGCGAGTTCGGTGTCGTCGCATTCGAGCAATTCGGCGGCGGTCCGGGGATCGGGATCGTGGGCGATCCACTCCTGGGCGGCCGTCACGATCGTCGACGGGGTCATGACGTCAGTGTGCCCGCTGCTGCACCGGCGTAGGCCAGCTTGCGGAGCACCGGCGCGATCAGCATCAACAGGTCGAATTCGAGGTCGGTGAGGGTGTCGCGCATCGTCGCGTGCAGCCAGGCGTCGCGTTCGGCGCGGTCGGCTTCCAGCAGTCTGATGCCGGCCGGGGTGGTTTCGATGAGCTGCCTGCGGCGGTCGGCGGCGTCGGGGCGGCGGGCGATCAGGGCGCGGCTGAGCAGTTCGTTGATGCTGTCGGTCAGCGATTGCACCCGCACGTGCATGCGGGCAGCCAGCGCGGCCGGCGTGGTGACGCCGCTGCGGCTGATCTCACCCAGCAGCTCCAACTGGCTGAGAGTCAGGCCGTTGTCCGGCCGGTGCCTGCGCATCTGCCTGGTCACCGCCATCATGGCCTCGCGCAGTTCGGTAGCCGATGATGCGGGTGCGGCGATCTCCGTCATAACCAAGTTATACCTTGGAATTATCCACATGTATTACCAAGTAGCGGGTATTTGGCATGGGAAAACTACAAGTGCATACTTGCTATTGATGAGTGAGGAGGCGGTATGCGGCGAGTGCTGACGTGGGTGCTGCTGATCGCGGCGACCGCCGGGGTGACCATCCCGCTGACCCTCGTCGGCGTACCGTCGGCCGCGCTGTTCGCCGCCCTGGTGGTCGGCATCGTGCTGGCGCTGCTGTCGCTGGCGCCGCAGCGGATGCCGCGGCCCGCCGGGATCGCCGCCCAGGGGGTGCTCGGCGTCTACATCGGCACGATGGTGCACCAGGACGCCGCCGGGGCGCTGGGATCGGACTGGCCGATCGTCGTGGCCATCGCGGTGGCCACACTCGCACTCAGCGTCGCCGCCGGTGCGCTGCTCGGCCTGCACCGCGACGTCACCCCGCTGACCGGATCGCTGGCACTCGTCGCCGGCGGTGCGTCCGGTCTGGTGGCGATCGCGCGCGAACTAGGCGGCGACGACAGGGTGGTGTCGGTGGTGCAGTACCTGCGTGTCGCCCTTGTCACGGCGTCGATGCCGGTGGTGGTGACGCTGGTCTATCACGCCGACCGGTCACAACCGGCGCATGAGTTCGGTCGAACCGACTCCGCACCGTGGTATCTGAGCATCGCGATGATGCTGGGGCTGGTGCTGGTCGGCGCCCTGGGCGGACGGCTGCTGCGGCTCCCCGGGGCTGGACTGCTCGGGCCGATGGCGCTGACGGTGGTACTCGAACTCACCGGCCTGTCGTTCGGCCTGACCGTGCCCGACGTGCTCGTGCAGACCGCGTACATGATCATCGGCTGGCAGGCCGGAGTGGCCTTCACCCGCGAATCGCTGCGGGCGGTTGCGCGGATCCTGCCCGCGGCGCTGGGCCTGATCGTCGCCCTCGGGGTGGGGACGGCGGGGCTGGGCGTCGTGCTCGCCCGCTACACCGGGCTCTCGCCGCTGGAGGGCTATCTCGCCACCAGCCCCGGCGGGGTATACGCGGTGCTGGCGACCGCCGTGGAAACCGGCTCGAATGTCACGTTCATCATCGCAGTACAGGTGCTGCGGGTGCTGCTGATGCTGTTCGCCGCCCCGCTGCTGGCCCGGGTGGTGGTGCGGTTGAGCCGCCGGTTCTCGCGTCAGACGCGCGCGATCACCGACGCCAGCAGGGCCCCCATCCGCGTCGCCGACTGACGCCCCGCCTCGAGCACCTCGTCGTGGCTGAGCGGCTGCCCGGTCATCCCCGCAGCCAGGTTCGTCACCAGTGAGATCGCCAGGACCGCCGCGCCTGCTGCCCGCGCGGCGATGGTCTCGTGCACCGTCGACATCCCGACGAGGTCGGCGCCCAGCGTCCGCAGCATCCTGATCTCGGCGGGTGTCTCGTAGTGCGGGCCGGGCAGGCCCGCGTACACGCCGTCGGCCAGCGACGGATCGATCTCGCGGGCCAGCGCTCTCAGCCGTGGTGAGTACGCGTCGACCAGGTCGACGAACTGCGCGCCGACCAGCGGTGAACGCGCCGTGAGGTTGAGGTGGTCACTGATGAGCACGGGCTGGCCGACCGCGAAATCCGCGCGCAGGCCGCCGGCGGCGTTGGTCAGCACCACCGTGCGCACCCCGGCCGCGCAGGCCGCACGCACCGGGTGCACGACATGGCGCAAATCGTGGCCCTCGTAGGCGTGGGTCCGGCCGACCAGCGCCAGCACCCGGTGCTCCCCGGCGTGCACCGAGAGCACCTGCCCGCCGTGTCCGGCGGCGGTCGGCGCCGTGAAGCCGGGCAGTTCGGCCATCGGGATGACCGCGGTCGGGTCGCCGAGTTCCGCGGCGGCCGGGGCCCAGCCGGACCCCAGGACGACGGCGACGTCGTGGCGGTCGACGCCGGTGCGGTCGCGGATCGCGGCCGCCGCGTCCCCGGCCAGCACATCCGGAGGGGGCAGCTCGGCGGTCATAGCCAGGCAGCCTAGTGGTTTGCCGCGGCCTGCGACGATGCCGCGGGCACCGGGCCGCAATCGGATCTCACCGTCGGCCCGGATGGTCAGCCGGGCCGACAGTGAGATACTGCGAGGATGCCTTCCGTCACCGCGTCGACGACCGTCGAGGAGACCGTCACCGCGCGCGGTAATGACTTGATCGAGCTGTCCCACGCCATCCACGCCGAGCCGGAGCTGGCGTTCGCCGAGCATCGCAGCTGCGCCAAAACGCAGGCGCTGGTCGCCGAGCGCGGCTTCGAGCTCACCGTCGCGCCCGCGGGGTTGGAGACCGCCTTCCGCGCCGACTTCGGCAGTGGTCCGCTGGTGGTCGGGATCTGCGCCGAATACGACGCGCTGCCCGGTATCGGCCACGCCTGCGGCCACAACATCATCGCGGCGGCCGCCGTCGGCACGGCGCTCGCACTGGCCGAGGTGGCCGACGAACTGGGACTGACCGTCGTGCTGCTCGGCACTCCTGCCGAGGAGGCCGGCGGCGGCAAGGTGCTGCTGCTCGAGGCCGGAACGTTCGACGACGTCGCCGTGTCGGTGATGCTGCACCCGGGACCGGTGGATATCGCCGCGGCCCGGTCGCTGGCCCTGTCGGAGGTGGTCGTCGGCTACACCGGCCGTGAATCCCATGCCGCCGTCGCCCCGCACCTCGGCGTGAATGCTGCCGACGCCGTCACCGTCGCCCAGGTGGCGATCGGATTGCTGCGTCAGCATCTGGCGCCCGGTCAGATGGTGCACGGCATCGTCACCGACGGCGGGCAGGCGTCCAACGTCATACCGGCCAGGGCCGAACTGCTGTACACGATGCGCGCAGCCGACTCGGCGTCGCTGCGGCAGCTCGAGGCGAAGATGGCGGGCTGTTTCGAGGCGGGTGCGCTGGCAACCGGGTGCACCCACGCGGTCGGTGAGACCGCGCCCGCCTACGCGGAACTGACCCCGGACGGCTGGCTGGCCGAGGAGTTCCGCGCCGAGATGATCCGGCTGGGCCGCCATCCGCTGTCGCGGGATGTGGAGGCCTCGCTGCCGCTGGGCAGCACCGACATGGGCAACATCACCCAGGTGATGCCCGGCATCCACCCGGTGGTCGGTATCGACGCCGGTGGGGCATCGATTCACCAGCCGCAATTCGCCGCGGCGGCGGCGGGTCCGAGCGCGGACAGGGCGGTGCTGGAAGGCGCGATCATGCTCGCGCGCACCGTGGTCCGGCTGGCGCAGACGCCCGCCGAACGCGATCGCGTGCTGCAACATCAGGCCAGGCGGGTGGCCGCATGAGCCTTTCGGGGGCCGCCGACCGCTGGCTGGGCACGCACTACGACGATCTCGTCGCCTGGCGCAGACACATCCACGCCCATCCCGAGCTGGGCCGCCAGGAGTTCGCCACCACGCAGTTCGTCGCCGAACGGCTCGCCGACGCGGGGCTGAACCCGAAGGTGCTGCCCGGCGGCACCGGTCTGACCTGTGACTTCGGTCCCGAGCAGGGGCCGCGGGTGGCGCTGCGGGCCGACATGGACGCGCTGCCGATGGCCGAGCGCACCGGCGCGCCCTACACCTCGCTCGTCCCCAACGTGGCCCATGCGTGCGGGCACGACGCGCACACCGCGGTGCTCATCGGTGCGGCGCTCGCCCTGGCGTCGGCGCCGCAGTTACCGGTCGGTGTCCGGCTGATCTTCCAGGCCGCCGAGGAGTTGATGCCCGGCGGCGCGATCGACGCCATCGCGGCGGGTGTCCTGACCGGTGTGTCGCGCATCTTCGCGCTGCATTGCGATCCGCGGCTGGCCGCGGGCAAGGTGGCCATGCGGGCGGGGCCGATCACCTCGGCGGCCGACTCGATCGAGATCACCCTCACGTCGCAGGGCGGACACACGTCGCGGCCGCATCTGACCGGAGACCTCGTCTATGCGCTCGGCACGCTGATCACCGGGGTGCCCGGTGTGCTGTCGCGGCGGATCGACCCGCGCAACAGCACGGTCATGGTGTGGGGTGCGGTCAACGCCGGCGTGGCGGCCAACGCGATCCCGCAGTCCGGTTCGCTGGCGGGAACTATCCGCACGGCCAGCCGTGAGACCTGGCTGACGCTGGAATCCATTGTGCGGGAAACCGTTTCGTCGTTGCTTGGTCCACTCGGGGTGGAGCACACGCTGCAGTACCGCCGGGGGGTGCCGCCGGTGGTCAACGAAGAGGTGTCGACGCGCATCATGATGCATGCGATCGAGGCGATCGGCCCCGACGTGCTGTGCGACACCCGCCAGTCCGGCGGGGGCGAGGACTTTTCGTGGTACCTCGAAGAGGTGCCCGGCGCCATGGCCCGCCTGGGGGTGTGGAGCGGGCGGGGACCGCAGCTGGATCTGCACCAGCCCACCTTCGACGTGGACGAGCTGGCGCTGGCGGTCGGCGTCCGTGTCATGGTCAATCTCGTCGAACAGTCCGCGCAGGTCTGACTCGGCTCAGCCGACGCGGTGGGCGGCCCCGGCGGGGGCGCCGGTGAGGAACTGCGGCTCGGGAAGCCCTCGGCGCCGGGCGGCCGCACTGATCCGGTCCTCCATCGCCGGGCGCGCGGCCGCGGGAACCACGGCGATCGCCGAGCCGCCGAATCCGCCGCCGATCATCCGCGCTCCCAGCGCGCCGCCGTCGAGCGCGGCGTCGACGGCGGAGTCGAGTTCGGGTGAGCTGACGGCGTAGTCGTCGCGCAGCGAGCGGTGCGAGGCGCTGAGCGCCTCCCCGATGTCGCCGACCCTGCCGGCGCGCAGCGCGTCGACCACCGCGGTGACCCGCCGGATCTCGGTGAGGATGTGGCGCAGCAGCGGGGTCAGCGCCGCGTCGCCGCCCGCGGCGCGCCGCAGTACCGCGTCGACGTCGTCCTCCCGAAGCGCCCGCTGGCCCAGCGCCGCCGCGACCCGTTCGACGCGGGCCCGCCGCGCCCCGTATTGACCGTCGGCCAGCCGGTGCGGGGCGTTGGTGTTGACCACCACCACGTCGAGGTCCGCCGCCGCCGGGTCGAACGGGATGTGCTCGACGGTCCAGTCGGCACAGTCGAGCAGCAGGACGTGCCCGGCCCGGGCGCGCAGCGCTACCGACTGATCCATACCTCCGGTGGAGGCGCCGGCGACGACGTTCTCGGCGGCGATGCAGGCGTCGGCGAGCCGCACCCGGCCGGCGTCGTCGGTCGGCGCACCGAGCAGTTCGGCGCTGCCCAGCGCGACGGCCGTCTCCAGGGCCGCCGAGCTGGACAGGCCCGCACCCTGCGGCAGCGACGAGTGCACGGCGATGTCCGCGCCCGGGAAGCGGTCCACGGTGCGGTGTTCGGCCATCGCCCACAGCACGCCCACCGCGTAGGCCGGCCAGTCCGGCGGGGTGCCGGGCCCGACGTTGCCGACACGGCCCGACCAGCTCCCGGGCTGGCCGGTGGATGTGCACCGCAGCACGTCGTCGTCGCGCAGCCGCAGGGCCACCGCGGTGCCGTAGGGCAGCGCGAACGGGGCGACGCGCCCGCCCACGTAGTCGATGTGTTCACCGATCAGGTTCACCCGGCCCGGCGCCAGCCAGACGCCGTCGGGACGGCCGCCGAACCGCTCGGCGAACAGCCGCTCGGCGCCGCGCGCCAGGGTGTCCTCGGTCACGGCGCCACCTCGCGCAGCCGGTCGGCGATGCGTTCTGGGGTGGTGTCGTTGACCCACGCGCCCATCGCCGATTCCGAGCCGGCCAGGTACTTCATCCGTCCCGGCGACCGCATCAGGGAGAACAGCTGCAGGTGCAACCGCCCGAGATGGCGGTCGGGGCCGATCGGCGCCTGGTGCCAGGCGGCGATGTAGGGAGTCTGCCCGACACCGTCGAAGAACCGGTCCACGCGGCCGAGCAGGTCGAGGTAGACGACGGCCAGATCGGCCCGTTCGGCGTCGGTGAGCGCCACGAAATCGGGCAGTTCACGCCGGGGCGCCAGGTGCACCTCCAGGGGCCAGCGCGCGGCAGCGGGTACGTAGGCGACCCAGTGCCCGGTCTCGGCGACAACGCGCCTGCCCGAACGCTGTTCGGCGGCCAGCACGTCGGAGAGCAGGTTGCCGCCGGTGCGCTCGCGGTGCGCGCGACTCTGCCGGACCAGTGCCTGGGTGCGCGGCGGCAGATACGGATAGGCGTAGATCTGGCCGTGCGGATGGGTCAGGGTGACCCCGATTTCGCGGCCCCGGTTCTCGAAGCAGAACACCTGCGCGACTCCGGGCATTGCCGAGAGTTCGGCGGTGCGGTCGGCCCACGCCTCGATGACGGTGCGTGCCCGGCGTTCGCCGAGGGCGGCGAAACCGGCGTCGGGATCGCTGGTGAAGCACACCACTTCGCAGCGGCCCGCGGCGGGAGCCAGCGGCCACAGCGGTTCGCCGTCGACGGTGGGCGGCAGATCCTGACGGGACGCGAGCCGCGACAGGGACGGGAAGCGATTCTCGAAGACCACGACGTCGTAATCGGCAGCCGGGATCTCGGTGGCGCGCCCGGCCCGCGACGGCGCCAGCGGCGACGAATCCGGCGGCGGCAGAAACGTGCGATCCATCCGTTCGGCGGCGATGACGACCCACTCGCCGGTCAGGACGTCGTAGCGCATCTGCGCATCCGACGAGGCGGGTGCCAGCGCGCGGGTGTCGACGGCTGCGCGGGTGCGTTCGCCGCTGGCGTAGGGCGGCGAGTCGTCGAAATAGATGAGTTGGCGGCCGTCCGCCAGCGTGGTGACGGTCTTGCGCACGGCGGCGGTGAGGTGGTCACTCGTGCTCATCGGGGGTGCCTCCGCGTTCGGGGTCGGCCGGCGTGTCCGGCGCGATGACCAGGTCGCCGACGTGGCCGCTGAGGTTCTCGCGGGCGCTGCGGTCCAGTCCGGAATCGGTGACGACGATGTCGACCTCGGACAGTGGGAGCGTGGCGGCGATGGCGGTGGTGCCCCACTTGGTGTGGTCGGCGAGGACCACGACCCGGCGCGATGCGGCGGCCATCGCCTGATTGGTCTGCGCCTCGTAGAGGTTCGGGCAGGTCAGGCCCGCCTCGACGGTGATGCCGTGGGTGCCCAGGAACAGGATGTCCATGTGCAGGCGCTGCAGGGTGGCCACCGCCAGCGGGCCGACGAGGGCCAACGACGGGGTGCGCTGGCCGCCGGTGAGCAGGACGGTCTGGTCGGCGCGGCCGGCCTCGTGGAACCGGTCGGCCACCGGAAGCGAGTTCGTGACCACGGTCAGGCCGGGGACGTCGAGTAACTCTCGTGCGAACAGGTCGGTGGTGGTGCCGCCGGAGATCCCGATGCAGATGCCGGGCCGCACCAGCCGTCCGGCTGCCGCGGCGATGGCGTGTTTGGCGTCGAGTTCCCGGGTGGACTTCGCGTCGAACCCGGGTTCGTGCACGCTCGCGGCCCGGGGCGGCGCGACGCCGCCGTGTACCCGCTCCACGAGGCCGCGCTCGACGAGCTCCTTCAGATCGCGGCGAATGGTCATATCCGAAACGCCAAGTGCCGCGCACAGATCCGTGACCCTCACGACGCCGTGGCGGGACACCTGGGCCAGGATCGCGTCCTGACGCTGCCGGGCCAGCACGGGGTCAGAGCTCCGGTAGCGGCGAGGTGGGTGCTGCATTCACCCCCGCATCATGACACAATTTCCGACAAAATCGAACATGAACGAACAGTTTCCGACGGCGGGGCCGGTGTCGCGCCGTCGGTGTCCGACCCGCACACTGGCGTGGTGTGACGGTGGGCCGCCGGCGCCGAATCGACCGGGCGGCCAGGGAGGGATGACATGAGACTGATGGTGACCGGCGGTGCGGGATACGTCGGCAGCGTGTGTGCCGCGGTCCTGCTCGAACGCGGCCACGAGGTCGTCGTCGTCGACGACCTGTCCACCGGCAACGTCGATGCCGTCCCCGGCGAGGCCCGCTTCGTGCACGCCGACATGGTCGACGCGGCCCCCGGCCTGCTGGCCGAGGGGTTCGACGGTGTCGTGCACTTCGCGGCGAAGTCGCTGGTGGGGGAGTCGGTGGCCGCGCCAGAACTGTACTGGCACGGCAATGTGGTCAAAACCCTGCAACTGCTGGAGGCGATGCGTGCCGCGGGTACCCCGCGGCTGGTGTTCTCCTCGACCGCCGCCACCTACGGCGAACCGGACACGACGCCGATCGCCGAGGATGCCCCGACGCGGCCCACCAACGCCTATGGGGCGACCAAACTGGCGATCGACCACGCGATCTCGTCCTACGCCGTCGCCCACGGGCTCGCCGCGACCAGCCTGCGGTACTTCAACGTGGCCGGCGCGTACGCCGGGTTCGGCGAGCGGCACGCCGTCGAGACCCACCTCATCCCGCTGGTGCTGCAGGTGGCCACCGGTCGCCGCGAGGAGATCCTGGTGTTCGGCACCGATTGGCCCACTCGGGACGGTACGGCGGTGCGCGATTACATCCACGTCCGCGACCTCGCCGACGCCCATGCGCTGGCACTGGAGACGGCCGAACCGTCCAGCCACCGTATCTACAACCTCGGCAACGGAACCGGGTTCTCGGTGCGGGAAGTGATCTCGGCGTGTGAGCGTGTCACCGGCCTGTCGCTGCGGTCACGCGATGTCGAGCGTCGTCCCGGCGACCCCGCGGTGTTGATCGCGTCGAGCGACAGGGCGATGTCGGAGCTGGGCTGGCGTCCCCGGCTGACCGGTCTGGACGAGATCATCGGCGACGCATGGGAGTTCACCCGGGCTCGCGAGGGCTGACGAGTCGGCCCGGTCGGCGGTGTCAGCCGCCGGTGCCGGGGCCGATATTGCTCGCCGGCCGGGTCCGCAGGTCGTGGACGTAGCCCGTGGGGGCGCCCGCGATCTCGGCGGCGTCGGCCATCACGCCGAGGTAGCGCGCCGAGGGAATGCCGCCCTCCCAGGCGTCCAGGACGTACAGCCACGCCAAGACCGGGTCGGTGGTGGTATCCGAGGACACCCGGTCCACGCGGCACCGGATCTTCTTGTGGATCCCGAGCTCCGAACCCTCCCAGCGGTCCAGGTTCTGCTCGTCTTCCTTGGTCATGTCGTAGAGCACGACGAAGACCTTGGCGAGCGGGTCTTCGACGACGGTGGCCAGCGCGCCCTCCCAGCCGATGTCCTCGCCACCGAAGGTCAGCCGCCAGCCGTGCAGCCACCCGGTCCCCGCCATCGGGGAGTGTGGCGCGCGCTGCAGCATCTGCTCCGGATGCATGTTGGACCCGTAGGCGGCGTAGAGCGGCACGGTAGGAAGCTTAATCGGCCGGGGATGCTCCGGCGCCGAAGGTCAGTGTGAGGTTGTGCCGGGATGTGGCACGGCGGGCAGGAGCGAAGCGACCCGGGGGATCGACATATAGGTTGAGTGCCGTGACAACCCGGATCGTGATCATCGGCGGTGGCCCCGCCGGCTATGAGGCGGCACTCGTCGCGGCGGGCCGGGGTTCCGGCGTGCAGGTGACGGTCGTGGATTCCGACGGCCTCGGCGGCGCGTGTGTGCTGTTCGACTGCGTGCCGTCCAAGACGTTCATCGCGTCGACGGGTGTGCGCACCGAGCTGCGTCGCGCGGCCGGGCTGGGTTTCGACATCAGCATCGACGACGCCAAGATCTCGCTGCCGCAGATCCACAATCGGGTCAAAACGCTGGCCAGGTCGCAGTCGGCGGATATCGGCGGCCAGCTGCTGCGCGAAGGCATCAAGGTCATCGGCGGCCACGGTGAACTGGTCGACGATATCGCGGGGATGGCCCATCACCGGGTGAAGGTCACCACCCCGGACGGTAAGACGGGCGTGTTGAAGGCCGATGTGGTGCTGATCGCCACCGGCGCCAGTCCGCGGGTCCTGCCCAATGCCGTGCCCGACGGCGAGCGGATCCTGACCTGGCGGCAGCTCTATGACCTCACCGAACTGCCCGACCACCTGATCATCGTGGGTTCGGGTGTGACGGGTGCGGAGTTCTGCAATGCCTACACCGAACTTGGCGTCACGGTGACCGTGGTGGCCAGCCGCGATCAGATCCTGCCGCACGAGGACAGCGACGCCGCGGCCGCCCTGGAGGAGGTCTTCGCCGAACGCGGTGTGACGCTGGTCAAGAATGCGCGGGCGGATTCGGTGGTGCGCACGGATGCCGGGGTGAAGGTGTCGTTGGCCGACGGCCGCACCGTCGAGGGCAGCCACGCGCTGATGACGGTCGGTTCGGTGCCCAACACCTCGGGTCTGGGCCTGGAGCGCGTCGGTATCGAGCTCAAGCCGGGCGGGTACATCCCGGTGGACCGGGTGTCCCGCACTCCCGCAGCGGGGGTCTACGCCGCCGGTGACTGCACAGGGTTGCTGCCGCTGGCCTCGGTGGCCGCGATGCAGGGTCGGATCGCGATGTATCACGCTCTCGGCGAAGGGGTTTCGCCGATCCGGCTGCGTACGGTCGCGTCGGCCACCTTCACCAGGCCCGAGATCGCCGCCGTCGGCATCCCGCAGGCCGCGATCGACGACGGCAGTGTGCCCGCCCGCACCCTCATGTTGCCGCTGAACACCAATGCCCGGGCGAAGATGTCGCTGCTGCGCCACGGTTTCGTCAAGATCTTCTGCCGGCCGGCGACGGGTGTGGTGATCGGCGGTGTGGTGGTTGCCCCGATCGCCTCGGAGCTGATCCTGCCGATCGCCCTCGCGGTGCAGAACCGCATCTCGGTGACCGACCTGGCCCAGACCCTCTCGGTGTATCCCTCGCTGTCGGGATCGATCGTGGAGGCCGCGCGGCGCCTGATGGCTCACGACGATCTGGACTAGCCTGGGTTTGTACTGACCGGTGACAACGAGGAGTTCGGCGTGAGCGACCCGATCCCGGCACCGGGCAATGGGCAGACGTTCCTGAGGCCCGAGCAGCGCGCGGCGGCGTGGGCCCGTCTGGGCGGCGAGCAGTTCGACGTGGTGGTGGTCGGCGGCGGAGTGGTCGGCGCCGGTGCGGCACTGGATGCCGCCACCCGTGGCCTGCGGGTGGCTCTCGTGGAGGCGCGGGACTTCGCCTCGGGGACCTCGAGCCGGTCGTCGAAGATGTTCCACGGCGGCCTGCGCTATCTCGAACAACTGGAGTTCGGTCTGGTCCGGGAGGCCCTGCACGAGCGTGAGCTGTCGCTGACCACGCTGGCCCCGCATCTGGTCAAACCGCTGCCCTTTCTGTTCCCGCTGACCAACCGCTGGTGGGAGCGGCCCTACGTGGCGGCCGGGATCTTCCTCTACGACCAGCTGGGCGGCGCGAAATCCGTTCCCGCACAGAAGCATCTGACGAAGTCGGGGGCGCTGCGGTTGGCCCCGGGGTTGAAGCGCAGCTCGCTGATCGGGGGTATCCGCTACTACGACACCGTGGTCGACGACGCCAGGCACACCATGACGGTCGCGCGGACCGCGGCCCACTACGGCGCGGTGGTGCGGACGTCGTCGCAGGTGGTGGCCCTGCTGAGGGAGGGTGACCGGGTCACGGGGGTGCGGGTGCGCGACTCCGAGGACGGTGCGGTGACCGAGGTCCGCGGCCACGTGGTGGTCAACGCCACCGGGGTGTGGACCGACGAGATCCAGGCGCTGTCCAAGCAGCGCGGACGGTTTCGGGTCAGGGCGTCCAAAGGTGTGCACGTCGTGGTGCCGAGGGACCGCATCGTCAGCGAGGTGGCGATCATCCTGCGGACGGAGAAATCCGTGCTGTTCGTGATCCCGTGGGGTACGCACTGGATAATCGGGACGACCGACACCGACTGGAATCTGGATCTGGCCCATCCGGCGGCCACCAAGGCCGATATCGACTACATCCTCGGCCATGTCAACACGGTGCTGGCCACGCCGCTGACCCACGACGACATCGACGGCGTGTACGCGGGTCTGCGGCCGCTGCTGGCGGGGGAGAGCGAGGAGACCTCCAAGCTGTCGCGCGAGCACGCGGTCGCGGTGCCCTCGCCGGGTTTGGTCGCGATCGCGGGCGGCAAGTACACCACCTATCGGGTGATGGCCGCCGACGCGATCGACGCGGCGGCGGAGTTCGTGCCGGCGCGCGTCGCACCCTCGATCACCGAGAAGGTGCCGCTGATGGGCGCCGACGGATACTTCGCCCTGGTCAACCAGACCGAGCACGTCGGGTCGCATTACGGCCTGCATCCCTACCGGGTGCGCCACCTGCTGGACCGGTACGGCTCGCTGATCGGCGAGGTGCTGGCGATGGCGGAAGGCAGGCCCGAACTGCTTTCGCCGATCACCCAGGCCCCGGTGTACCTCAAGGTCGAGGCCTGGTACGCAGCCGCGGCGGAGGGCGCGTTGCATCTGGAGGACATCCTGGCCCGCCGCATGCGGATCTCGATCGAATACCCGCACCGCGGCGTGGACTGCGCCCGCGAGGTCGCCGAGGTGGTGGCACCGGTGCTGGGCTGGAGCCCGGAGGACGTCGATCGTGAGGTCGCGACCTACATCGCGCGGGTCGACGCCGAGGTGCGCTCACAGCAGCAGCCCGACGACGAGTCCGCCGACGAATTGCGGGCCGCCGCGCCGGAGGCACGTGCCGAGATCCTCGAGCCGGTGCCGCTGAACTGATGACGGCCGGTGCCGCCCCCCGGGGGGCTACGGCCCGGACCACGCGTGTCGCGCCCCTGCCGGTGCGCGACGGGCTCGGCCCGGCACGGCTGAGGGTGCACGGCGGACCGGTGGCGGCCGAGCTCGAATCGCGATTCGGCATCGAGGCGCGCGCGAAAGTGCTTGCCGGAGAAGTGGTCTGCGCCGACGGCACTGTCGTGGACGAGTCCATGGTGCTGCCCGAGGGCAGCCATGTGTTCTGGTATCGCGATCTGCCCGATGAGGTCCCGGTGCCGTTCGGTATCCCGATCCTGTATCGCGACGACGACCTCGTCGTGGTGGACAAACCGCATTTCCTGGCGACCATGCCCCGCGGCGCCCATGTGGCGCAGACGGCGCTGGTGCGGTTGCGCCGCGAACTCGGTCTGCCCGAACTCAGCCCGGCGCACCGGTTGGACCGGCTCACCGCGGGGGTGCTGATGTTCACGACGCGCCGCGAGGTGCGCGGGAGATACCAGACGTTGTTCGCCAGCGGTCTGGTGCGCAAGACTTATCTGGCCCGGGCCGCCGGGGATCCGGGCATCGGTTTCCCGGTGGTGCTGCGCAGCCGGATCGTCAAACGGCGCGGTCGTCTCCAGGCCGTCGAGGAGGCGGGTGAGCCCAACGCCGAAACCGTGATCGACCATCTCGGCGAAGGGGTGTACCGGTTGGTCCCGCGCACGGGGCGTACCCACCAGTTGCGGGTGCACATGGCGTCGCTGGGACTGCCGATCTCGGGCGACCCGCTGTATCCGGAGATGCTCGACGTGGCGCCGGGCGACTTCTCGACACCGTTGCGGTTGCTGGCGCACCGGCTGGAGTTCGACGACCCGATCACCGGGGCGCCGCGGTCGTTCGCCAGCGCACGCGTCATCTGACGACATGGCGGGTCCGTCCGGACCCGGCATGGTCAGGTGCGGATGAAACTGCCTGCGGCATCGGCTTTCTGATGACGGTGCTGCCGTTCGACGGTCGCGAAGTAGAACGCGTAGGCGAAGGCGCAACTGGTGAACAGGCTCGAGACGAAGAACAGCCACGGGTGTTTGATGCCGCGACGCCTGCCGTCGACGATGGTGAACAGCGGCAGCAGGAGGACGTTGATGATCGTGTAGTCCTGGCTGGCGGAGGCCGCGGCCGGGTTGACGTACCCCAGCTGGATGAACTGCTGCCAGCTGCCCGGTCCCCAGATAGGGTTTCCGTCCGCGGTGGCGTACTCGCTGACGAACTGATGGTTGAAGTAGTAGCCGATGGCGATCGAGGTGAAACCTGCCAGGTAGAACGCGATCTCGAGCGGGGAGGCGAACGCCCCGGCGCGCGGTCGGGAGAAGATATCCCGATTGCTGCGGACTATCCAGGCGATGACGCCGATGCCGAGGGCGGCGTGAACGAGCTCTGAAAGCACGCGAGAAGTATGAAGCACTGACACTATGGTTTTGTCATTTTTGACATTTCCGCTGGTCGATATCCGCTCGGCGTGGCTCGAAGCCGACGTTGCGTCCGCCGACCCCGGATCGCCCACCGTGCGAAAGTACTGCGATGACATGGTTCGTCATCGATGCCCGAACGGCTGTCGACCTCGCCGCAGGTGGAGCAGTCGTTCCGCCGCAGCACCGCCTGGCCGCGCCCACGCTGCTGCGCTCGCAGGCGCTCGCCCTCGTCTACGCATCGGTGCGCCGCGGCGAGATCGACGAGCAAGCCGGCCGCAGGGTTCTCGACGGTGTCCGTGGTTTGCGGATCCGGCTCCTCGGCGACCGATCGCTGCAGGACCACGCATGGCGAATAGCCGCCACGCTGAACTGGCCGGACACCTACCAGGCCGAGTACATCGCGCTCACCCAGCTGCAGGCGGACGCGCTGGCCACCGCGGACAACACATTCGCCGCCGCGGCGCGGCAATTCGTCGAAACCGTGTCCCCGGACTACATCCTGCGGCCCTAGGGCATCCAGACGGGCGAACTGCGAGGCGCGTCAGCCGTTGGCGGGTGCGTCGAAGAAAAGGTGATGAGACCCGACGCGGCGGCTGCCAGAATCGTGGCATGTCTTCGGATCCCGCAGTTCGACTGCGCGCCGCGACTACCGCCGATGAGGCGTTCGTCGTCGAGATGGCACGCCACGCCTGCATCATCGAGGATTGGCCGCTGCCCGACCCGGACGACGACGAGGTGCTCGGTATGCTCCCGCCGCCGGGCGAGGTGCCGATCATCGCGGCGGATCTGACCGGCGTGCCGGTCGGGGCGGTGTGGACCTGGCACAACGATCCGCCGCTGCAGGTCGATGCTGCTGGTGAGTCGGTGCCCGAGCTCTGCATCGGCGTCGCGCCGGGCCGGCGCGGGTCCGGTATCGGCTCAGCGCTGCTGGACGCGGTGTTCGCCCGGTGCGCACGGACCAGGGCCGCGATGTGCACCAACGTGCATGTCCGCAACCCTGCCCGATATCTTTACCAACGCAAAGGCTTCGAGGTGGTCGGTCAGGGGCGTGGCCCGCTCGGCCTGGCGATGCACAAAGATCTGCGCCGGCATCGGGTTTCGTGACCTGGGTCCGGCGCCGAACACCCGAGCAGCAGATCGCCTGCGTGTTCTACTGACCCGATGGACCGCGACGCCTTCGACCGCCTCTTCGATATGACCGCCCGCACGGTGATCGTCACCGGCGGCACGCGCGGTATCGGACTGTCGATGGCGGAGGCGTTCGTCCTGGCCGGCGCCAACGTCGTGGTCGCCAGCCGTAAGGCCGACGCCTGCGACGTTGCCGCGGCGCATCTGCGCGGGCTCGGCGGAAACGTCATCGGGGTGGCCGCGCACGCGGGCAGGGTCGACGATCTCGGGACCCTGGTGCGGCGCACGGTGGACGAATTCGGCGGTATCGACGTCGTGGTGAACAACGCCGCCAACCCCTTGGCTCAGCCGATGGGCGCGATGACCGCCGACGCGTGGGCGAAGTCGTTCGACGTCAACGTGCGCGGCCCGGTGTTCCTGGTGCAGGAGGCGCTGCCTCACCTCAAGGCCAGCCCCGCCGCCGCCGTCCTGAACACGGTTTCTGTAGGCGCGTTCAGATTCGCGCCGCTGCTGTCGATGTACGCGGCGGGTAAGGCCGCGCTCGTGTCGTTGACCCGCTCCATGGCCGCGGAGTTCGCCCCCTTCGGAATCCGGGTCAACGCCCTGGCGCCCGGACCGATCGACACCGACATGATGCGGAAGAACCCGCAGGAGGTGATCGCCGCGATGACGGCGGGGACGCTGATGAACCGGCTCGGCACGCCCGACGAAATGGTCGGTGCCGCACTGTTGTTGGTGTCGCCGGCGGGAAGCTACATCACCGGGCAGACGATCATCGTCGACGGCGGGGGCACACCGCGCTGAGGCGGCGGCTCACCGCTGACAGCGGGGACACCAGTACCTCACCCGATCTCCACCGGCATCCATGACGACGGCGGTGCCGCAGCGGCGGCACGGCAGTCCGTTGCGTCCGTACACCCATAACTCACGGCCACGGCGGCTGTCTCCGGTGGTGACACGATTCCAGCGGGACCGATTGAGCCACAGCATGTCCCGCGCCCGCGACACCGCACGCAGCGGATCGTTCAGCGCGCCCACCGGGGAGGTGGGCAGCCGCCCCAGGACGAAACACAGCTCGTTGCAGTACACATTGCCGACCCCGGCCATGACCCGCTGATCCAGCAATGCCGCGGACAGGGGCCGGTCCGGATCGGCGGCCAGGTTCTGCGCGGCGCGCTGTGGATCCCAGTCGTCCCCCAGCAGATCGGGCCCCAGGTGGCTGACCACCTCCTCGTCGCGGGCCCGCTCGAGAACCTCCAGGACGCCGAGGTCGACCCCCACCGCCTGCACGCCGTCGGCCTCGAGAAGGATCCGGATGCGGTGCCCGGCACGGCTCGCGCCACGTGCGCCGACACGCCCGGCCGGCTGCGGGCCCACCGGATGCACCCGCCAGCTGCCGTCCATCTTCAGATGGGAGTGGATGCTGGCCGTCCCGGCCCGGATGAACAGGTGCTTACCCCGGCTGAGCACCTCATCGACGACGTGGCCGGACAGGTCGACCGTCGCATACCGCGGTACACGAATATCGCAGCGGGTCAGGTGTTTTCCGGCCAGCGCGTCGCGCAGGACGAGGGCCGTGTGCCAGACGGTGTCACCTTCGGGCATGATCAGCGAAGTCTGAGCCCGCGGGGGGTTCGGCCGAATCCCGCGCCCGAAAGAGCCTCGGTGACGGCAATATGGTCGTCGGAGACGCCCGGTTCGAGAACCCGGATGCCGTTGACCCGCTCGACCAGCAGCCCGTCCACACGCCGGCCCGCCACGAGTTCGGCCACTGCTGCCGCGGCGGCATTGTGTCGCGCGGTGTCGGACGCGAAGTTCAGCAGCGAACGACCGCCGCGTTCCAGGAACCACACCAGCTCACCACCGACCAGCACGACCAGCGCCCCCGCCCGGCGTGCGGGCCGATGCGCGGCCGCAGTGTCCTCGGCGCCGCCGCGCAGGGCCGGCCATGGCAGGGCGGCGCCGTACGGGTTCGCCGGATCGGTCGCCGCCATGGCGACGGCGTCCCACTCACCCGGGTGCGGGTCGACCGAATCGGCGTGACTGCGCAACCGGTCCACCGTCGACGCCACCGCAAACTGTGCGCCGCCCAGTGATTCGACGAAATAGCCGCGCTGACAGCGTCCGGCTTCTTCCAGCGCGGCGAGCACCTTGTAGAGCACCGCGAAGCCGCCCGGAATGTTCTCGGCGATCACCGCACCCTTGGTCAGCACGCCGTAGCGGCCGAGCAGCAGATCGGCCTGAAAGTGTGCCCGCACCGTCGAGTCGGGTTCCGGTTCGGGCAGTGCCGACCACCGCCCGGCGACCGTCGGGTCCGACGTGCGAGCCTGCGCATGGGCCACGCTGTAACGGCTCAGCCGCGGCGGGCGCCGGTGCCGATGTGCCGTCGCGGTTTTGCGCGCACCGGGACGGGCCCCGATCAGCACGGCCCGTAGCGGAGCGAACGTGTCCCCGGTGACCCGGCCCGACCAGATCAGTTCCCACAAGGTGTTTTTGAGCTGGTGCTCGTCGGCGCCGCCGGCGACCAGCTGGCGGAAGAAGTACGCGCCACCGCCGTCGAGGACGTCCATGATCGCCCGGTGGGTTTCGGTGAATTCGATCTCGGAGGGCGGGGCCAGTGTCAGCGGCGTGGTGTCCGCGGTGTGGAATACCACCCAGCCGTCGGACCCGCCGATGGCGCCCGCACCCGACCACATCACCTCCCCGGAGGCCAACAGCTCGTCGAGCATCGCGGGCTGATAGTCACGGACTCGCTGCCCGAAGACGAGCGGCTCCACCGCGGACGCGGGCAGCGGTACACCCGCCAGTTGGTCGATCACCGCGGCCAGGCCGTCCACACCGGCGTTGTACGCGGAACCCACCTGATGCCACGCCGGCAGGAACCGTGCGTACGCTGCGGTGCTGACCGGTTCCACCTGCGCGCGCAGCGCGGCCAGGGAGCGCCGCCGCAGAATGCGCAGCACCTCGGTGTCGCACCACTGTTCGGCGCCCGCGCCGCCGCTGACGGTGTCGGTGAACTCGCCGCGCACGAGTCTGCCGTCCACGGCCAGCCGGCCCAGCACGTCGGCGGCGACCCGCAGGCCCAGCCCGAATCGCGCCGCCGCCTCGGCGGTGGTGAACGGTCCGCGAGTGCGGGCGTACCGGCTCAACAGCTCCCCGAGCGGATCGGCGACCGCCTCGGTGAAGGTCGCGGGCACTCCCACCGGCACCGCGACGCCGACACCGTCGCGTAGCCGTCCGATGTCCTCGATGGCCACCCACCAGGACCGGTCCGCGAACGAGACGGTGAGCACCCGCCTGGCACCGCGCAGACCCTCCAGCCAGCCGCCGACATCGCTGGCATCGGCCCGCTCGGCGATCTCGCCGGTGGTGAGCGGGCCCAGTATCCGCAGCAGGTCGGCAACTCCCTCGGCGTCGCGGGCGGCGCGCTCGGCGGTGAGGTGTTGCAGCTGGCGGGCGGTCGACGCGATCACCTCGGGATCGAGCAACTCGCGCAGTTCCACACGGCCCAGCAGTTCGGCGAGCAGGGTGGTGTCCAGCGAAAGCGCGGCGGCGCGGCGCTCGGCGAGGGGGCTGTCGCCTTCGTACATGAACGCCCCGACATAGCCGAACAGCAAGGACGCCGCGAACGGTGAGGGCAGCGTCGTCTCGACCTCGACGACTCGCACGCGTCGCTGTGCGATGCGGGTCATCAGCGTGGTCAGCGCCGGGACGTCGTAGACGTCCTGCAGGCATTCCCGTACCGCTTCGAGCACGATCGGGAAGTCCGGGTAGCGCCGAGCCACGTCGAGCAGCTGCGCGGCGCGCTGGCGCTGGTGCCACAGCGGCGAGCGTTTGCCGGGGTGGCGGCGGGGCAGCAGCAGCGCACGGGCCGCGCACTCCCGGAACCGCGACGCGAACAGCGCCGAACCGCCGACCTCCGCGGTGACCAGCGGTTCGATCTCGTCGGCGTCGAAGACGAACAGATCGGCTCCCGGAGCCGCCTCGTCGGTGTCGGGCAGGCGCACGATGATGCCGTCGTCGGAGGCGGTCGGCTTCTCGTCGATGCCGTACCGCTCGTAGAGCCGCTTGCCGACGGCCAGCGCCAGCGGGCTGTGCACCCGCAGGCCGTACGGGGAGTGCAGGATCACCCGCCAGTCGCCCAGCTCGTCGCGGAACCGTTCCACCAGCAGCGTGGTATCGGTGGGCACCGCGGCGGTGGCGGTGCGCTGCTCATCCAGCAGCCGCCACAGGTTGTCCGTCGCGTAGTCGTCGAAACCGATTGCGTGGCAACGGTCGTCGAACTGCTCGCGGTCGAGGCGGGCGAGCTCGCCGGTGAACGCTCCGACTGCGGCGCCCAGTTCGGCCGGTCTGCCGACACTGTCGCCGCGCCAGAACGGCAACCGGGCCGGTTCACCCGGCGCCGGGATGACCAGCACACGATCGTGGGTGATCTCGGTGATCCGCCAGCTCGTCGCGCCGAGTGAGATCACGTCGCCCGGGCGGGACTCGTAGACCATCTCCTCGTCGAGTTCGCCCACCCGCGAGGGTTTGTCGGAATCGGCGTGCGAGGCGAGGTAGACGGTGAACAGGCCGCGATCGGGGATCGCGCCACCGGAGGTGACGGCCAGGCGTTGCGCACCGGGACGGGCGGTGATGATCCCGGTGTCTCGGTCGTAGACCACCCGGGGGCGCAATTCGGCGAAGTCGGTGGACGGGTACTTGCCGGCCAGAAGATCCAGGGTCGCCTCGAATGCGCTGCGCGGCAGCGCCGCGAACGGGGCACTGCGCCGCACGGTGTCGAACCAGGCGTCGGCGTCGAGTGGCTCCAGCGCGCAGGCGGCGACCGTGTGCTGCGCCAGCACGTCGAGCGGATTGGCGGGCACGGTCATCGTCTCGATCTGGCCGGTCAGCATCCGGCGCACGGTGACAGCGCAACCGATCAGATCGGTGCGGTGTTTCGGGAACAGCACGCCGCGGGAGATCTCACCGACCTGATGACCCGCGCGGCCGATGCGCTGCAGTCCGCTCGCCACCGACGGCGGGGCCTCGACTTGGATGACGAGGTCCACCGCGCCCATGTCGATGCCGAGTTCGAGGCTGGACGTCGCGACCACCGCTTTGAGCCTGCCCGATTTCAGGTCGTCCTCGACGTCGGCGCGCTGCTCCTTGGACACCGAGCCGTGGTGGGCGCGCGCCAGCAGCGGTTCGGCGCCGTAGGCCTGGCCGCTGCCCATGATGTGTGCGGGGGCGCCCCCCGGCACACCGGGATTGCGCTCGCCGGGCAATCCGGTGCCGTTGCGTTCGGCGTGGATCTCGTTGAGCCGCGAGGTGAGTCGCTCGGCCAGCCGCCGTGAATTGGCGAACACGATCGTCGACCGGTGCGATTCGATCAGGTCGACGATGCGCTCCTCGACATCGGGCCAGATCGAGGTGTTCTCCGGATTGGCCATGTCGGGCACGGGAACCTGCACGGCCAGGTCGAAGGTCTTGGCCGCGGGTGGCGCGACGATCCGGGTCCGCGCGGCCCCGGACAGGAACCGGGCCACCTCCTCGGGCGGACGGACCGTCGCCGACAGCCCGATGCGCTGGGCGGGGGTGGCCAGCGCGGCGTCGAGCCGTTCCAGCGACAGCGCCAGATGGGCGCCGCGTTTCGTGCCGGCGACGGCGTGCACCTCGTCGACGATCACGGTCCGGACATTCGTCAGCGTCTCGCGGGCCGCCGAAGTGAGCATGAGAAACAGCGACTCGGGCGTGGTGATGAGGATGTCGGGCGGCGCGGCGATGAGTTCGCGGCGCCGGTTGGGCGGGGTGTCACCCGAACGAACCCCCACGCTGATCTCCGGCGCCGGGCGGCCCCGGCGCTCGGCGATGCGGGCGATCCCGGCAAGCGGAGTGCGCAGGTTGCGTTCGACGTCGACGGCCAGCGCTTTGAGCGGCGACACGTAGAGCACCCGGGTTCCCGGCCGCTCCGCCGGCGCCGATGCCAACCCGTCGATGGCCCACAGGAAGGCCGCCAGCGTCTTGCCGGAACCGGTCGGCGCGATGACCAGCGTGTTATCCCCGTCGGCGATCGCCGTCCACGCCTGGGCCTGGGCTGCGGTCGGCTCGACGAACGTACCCAGGAACCACTCGCGGGTCAGGTCACTGAACCGGGCCAACGGATCGGACGTGTCGTGCATCCCACCATCGTGCCAACTGCCACCGACATCCCGTTTGCGCTGGCTACCATGCTGGCGTGGTGGCGGGATTATGGGAGCCGAAGGTCCCCGCGGCCACCATCGGTGGCCCGGGCCTTCGCGGGGCCGTCGTGCGCCGGCCCCGGTTGGTCCGTTCCCTGCTGGATGTCCGCGGCGGTGACCTCGTTGTGGTGTCCGCACCCGCCGGATACGGCAAGACGACGACGGTCGCCCTCTGGGATGACGCCGACGCACGGCCGTTCGCCTGGATGCGGCTCGATCACCTGGACAACGATCCCAACCACCTGCTGCTGCACGTCGCCTCCGCCGTCGACCGGGTGGCCGGCCTCGACGATGCGGTCATGCGCTACCTCGCCGGGCCCGGCCGGGCCGCGGGCGCGCAGCTGATCGGTGTCCTTGCCGAGGCGCTGGCCCGGTGCGCGCCCACGATCCTGGTCCTCGACGACACCCACGAACTGACCGAACCCGCCGCAATCGCCGTCCTGCGCGCCTTGCTGGACGTGGCGCCCGCGACGGTTGCTGTCGTGCTGATGGGTCGCTGCACGCCGCCCATCGACCTGGCTCGCCGCCGCCTGCGCGGTGACCTCGTCGAGATCGGCGTCGCCGAGCTCAAACTCACCGTCGCCGACGCCTCCGCGGCCTTCGAGGCGATCGGGGGGTCCAGCGACCCCGCCACCGTGCGCTCGGTGGTGGACAAATGCGAAGGGTGGGCCGCCGGGGTGGCACTGGCCGCGATGGCCCTGCGCGAGGGTGCCGACGTGGCGGCGATCACCGGTCGCCACCGCCTCGTCGGCGACTATCTGGTCGAGGAGGTCCTCAACCAGCTCGACACCGAGACGACGAGGTTCCTCATGGAGTCGGCGGTGCTCGACCGGTTCTGCGCCGAGCAGCTCGACACCGTCCTGCGGCGGGATGACAGCGCGCGGATGCTCGCGGCGATCCTTCGCTCGGGCAACGCCTTTCTGGTGCCCCTGGATCCCCACCGCATGTGGTACCGCTATCACGGCATGTTCGGTGACCTGCTGCGTGCGCGACTACGCGACAGCGATCCCGGGCGATTCCGGGCGGTGGCGAGCCGGGCCGCCGACCAGCTCAGGAAGCAGGGTGACATCGACGGTGCGCTCGTGCAGGCGGTGGCCGCCGCCGACCGTGCACTGGCCGCCGGGCTGGTCGGACTCGAGGCCGTCCGGCTGGGGTTCGACGGCAGGGCCGGAGTGTTGGCGCGCCGGCTCGGCAAGCTCGACGAGCAGACCTTCGCCGAACAGCCCGAGGCGGCCATTGCCCGCGCGTGGCTCGGCGTCACCACCGCCGACGCGGCCGAGATCCAGCGTTCCCTGACGATGGCCCATCGGGCCGACCGGGGGCTGCCGATGGCCGACGGCACGCCGTCGGTGAAAGTGGCAGCGGCGCTGGTCGGTTCGGTGGTCGGGGTGGGCGGTGTGCGTGAGGTGGTACGCCACGCCGACACGGTCATCGACGCCGGTGACCATCTGGTGAATCCCTGGTGGGGTGCCGCCACCGTCATGAAGGGCGCCGCGTTGTCGATGCTGGGAGACCGGCGCCGGGCCCGCGCATTGCTCGAGTCGGCGCTTCCGGTGATCGGGGGCCTGCCCGGCTTCCACGCCGCCGCACTTGCCCATCTGGCGCTGCTGGATCTCGGCGACGGCGACGACACCCGGGCCGCGCAGCGTGCCGCCGCGGCGCGGCGGACGGCCGACGACCACGATCTCGGTGACGTCGTCCCGATGGTGGTCGTATACGCGGCCGCCGCCGTCACCAGTGCCGGCGTCGGCGACATCGCCGCGGCGCGCGACGCCATCGGGAGAACCGAGGGGTTGCTCGGCCGGCTGGGGCATCTGGCCGCCCGCACCGCACTTCTCGGGCATACGGTGCTGGCGTCGGCGGCCGTGACGCTCGGCGACGCCGAGTTGGCCGCACGTCATCTCGCTGCCGCGGCGGCCGCCCACACACGCGAACCCGACGCCGTCGGACTGGGTAGCTGGCTGGCGGCCGCGGCCGCCAGAGCCGCGGGCCGCGGGCCGGGTGCAGAACGGCACCCACTGACGACAGCCGAACTCAGATTGTTACCCCACCTGGCCACTCACCTGTCGCTGCAGCGCATCGCCGAGGAGTTGGTCATCAGCCGGGAGACCGCGAAGAGCCAGGTCGCGTCCATCTACCGCAAGCTCGGCGTGTCCTCCCGTGCCGCGGCGGTGTCCGAGGCGAAAAGCCTTGGTTTGCTGCGTGATTGACGATCATCCCATCGTGGCGAGATTGTGCCAGAGGTTACGCAGGCTATCCGTGCCGCCGAACAGGGTGGTGAAGTTGGTGGAGTCGACGAGAACGATGTCACCCGATCGCCGCGCGGCCGGCGGCATCCAGATCAACGCGTTGAACTCGCTGTTGCCCGCCTCGGTGAACGGGTGTGGGCGGTAGGGGTCGATGCGTTGGCGACCGAGCACCTGCAGCGCGCTGCTCTCCGGGGCGGTGAGTTCGTAGTGGGGCAGATGCGGGTGGAAGTTGAAAGTGGCGACGTTGTCGAGCAGGCGCGGCGCATCCAGATCCCGGAATGCCGTCAGCGGGGCGATCTGGTCGGTGCCGTCGACGACGGCCGGACGCAGCCCCCAGCGATTGTGCACGGGGACCCCGAGCGCGGACATCAGTGACCGGGTGTACTGCCCGAACCGTTGCTGGCGGGGGACGAGCCGATCCCCGTGGTGTTCGTACTCGACCTGACGCTGACCGTAGTCGTCGGTGAATCCCACGTCATGATGCGGCGCCAGCAGCAGGCACGTCCCCTCGCGGCCGAGCCATTCGGTGATTGCGTCGATCTCCTCGGGGGCGGCCTCCTGCTCGGAGAGCAGATGGTCGAGGCCGAAGATCAACAGCGTGTCGGTGTCCGCCAGCACACGTTCGTCGATCGGCAGTTTGTACCCGGCCTGATCGATGCGCTGGAATACCGCGACGGGGTGTCCGGTGGCTTCCTCGGCGAGATCCTGGAACGCCAGCGTCGAGCGATGGAACAGTTCCAGAGTGCCCGCGATGCCCTGCAGGAAACTCGCCGCGTCGTATTCGGGGGTCTCGTAGGCGGGCCAGGCGACGTTGCGGACCTCGGTCATGGTGGAGAACCGGTTCTCCATCGCGGCCGGATCGCGTTGGGCCTCCCACGGATAGCTCCATGTCCAGTAGATCGACATACGCCGGCCGCCGGTGTGCGGCCGGGACACATGACCCTGGTTATAGGTGCGTGCCCGCGCCGGTGTGCTCATCGTGATTCTCCGTCCTGTCCGAGCGAAGCCAGGTAGCCCAACGCCCGGATGCCGGGCAGGAAGAAGTAGGCGCCGCCGCGCAGCGCGGTGAATGCCGGCAACCCCTTGTGTACCCGGCGAATCGGCCGTTTGGGAATGGTGAAATCCAGGGTGCCGTCCTGAGTGCCGCAGATCGGATCGTGCTCGTTGCCCAATTCGTGGAAACTCCTGTCGTTGATCCACACGTTCTGGGCGAACTCGAATTGGCGTACCAGGCTGGCGCAGATGATGAACGCGGCGATGCCGCGGTCGGCGCCGTCGTCGGGATCGCCGTCGGGCAGGGCGGGGCCGTAGGTCGCCCCTCGGCGAATCATCCTGCGGCGGTTCATATTGTGTGCGGTGTCTCGCGGGTTCAGCCGCCGCGCATGTGCGCCAAGCGGGCAGGCGTAGCCGAGGGGATCCATCTCCTTGTAGTTGAAATCGTTGTTGCGCATCGGATCCGCCCCGAGTTCGGGATCGTCACCGGCCGGCGAGAGCACCAGCGGAGCGCCACTTCTCCAGCGCCCCATGAACTTGGCTGCGAGCAGCTCCTGGCCCTCCTCGGTATCCGAATGCTCGCGCAGGTAGTCACGGAACAACGCGACGTCCTCGTAGAGCCGACGGTAGGCCAGGTAGCTTCCGTTGCGGGACAGCACCTCCGGCTGGGGCAGGTCGGTCGGCGGCCCGAGTTCGTCGGGGTAGCCGAGAATGAACTCCCCGGGTTCCAGCGATGCGCCCGAACCCGGCGTGGGCTCCTCGCCGGAGCCCTTCATCACAGGCTGGGAGAGCCGATCGCGAAACCCGAAGTGATCGTGGGCGTAGTTGAAGGGCGGGGTCGCGTTGAGGTCCAGGAACGACAGGCTGCGCACCCCCGGAGTGCGGGCCAGCAGCTTGTCGTGTTCCTCGATGGACCGCCGGTTCTGTTCGTCGTCACGCGCGAACAGGATCGCGATCGCATGCAGGTCGTCGCCGGCCAGCCCGCCGACCCAGTGCTCGGGCGCGTTCGTCCCGGTGTCGCCGAGGATGTCCGCGCGTGCTGCCATCCCCTCGCGGAACTCGGGCGGAAACGTCGCCAGGGAGGCTTCGTCGACGCCGAGTGCGCGCAATCCGGCGAATGTGAACGCCAGCGTGACCCAGCGTCTGGAGCCCGCCATCGTCGTCGTCGCGTCGGTGGCCGACTGCACCCGGTCCAGCAGTGCGGTGAGCCACGCCCGCCCGCCTTCGGCGGTGTCGAAGGTCAGGAACTCGTAACGCCCGGTCATCGCCGGGGTGCGGGTCAGGAGGATGTGCTGAATATCGTCGAGTTCGAGCATCAGCGTGGGTGCGTTATTGCATCTGGTCGAGCATGTCCGAGAACGCCGACTTCAATCGCAGGGCCTTCTTGATCTCGTCGGCGGTGACATACGGATACTCGCCGTATTCGAGGAAACTGGGGCACTGATGGGCACGGACGAACTCGACGAACGCGTCCGGATTCTCCTTCCAGTCCTCCGGGAATCCCTCGAGGTTGGTGAATACCGTGGTGATTCCCGTCTGGCTGAACAGTCTGACGGCGTCCTCGGTGTACTTGTCGAAGTCGGTGTCGAAGATTCCCTGGTACTGAAAGTGCAGGCCGGATCCGACGTCGAAAAGTACCCAGCGCAGATAGTGCAGGCGCAGCGGTGCCAGTACATCCGGGGTGGCCGCGATCGCCTCCTCGATCTGCTTTCCGTAGGCGCGCACGGCTTCTTCGCGGCCTTCCTTCACCTTCGCGATGATCGAGAAGCCGTAGCACGCCGGTGTCCGCGGATAGACCGGGCCGTACCGACCCCGCTCCAACTCGAAGTACCCCTCTTCGGGAATGGCCTTCGCCGCGGGCTTGGACCAGTCGGGTGTGGGCATGGATCGCCTCCTCAGTCGCAGGGCGACGCGCCGGCCGATGCCGGTTGTATCGAAAGTAGTAACACTCCGCGCTGCCGTCGTCCCCCGGAATGGGTGATCTCGGTTCACAGATTTCACCCACTCTGGGGGATGGCTGCAGGAATCCCGCACTCATACGATCTGCTTGCCAGCTGCCTGACCGGCAAACTCGAATGGGGCGTGACCACGGTCAGATCCCGCTGAGCACAGGGGAATCGGGTGCGTCGGCTCGAGGCCGTCGACGCGACTGGTAGGAGTGGAGATGCGGGTGGGGAACGTATTCGTGACGCTGGGTGTGACGTCCACCCGTCACGGCTGGTGGACGCCTCGCCGCCCCCAACGCCGCTGCCGAGTGCACCAATGTAGTAGCGGCCATCGGCGCCGGAACCGCCTCGGCAGCAACGATTCTTGGAATCGTGGCAGCCTCGCCGGGTCACCTGCGCGCCCGGGTGCGGGGGCGATCGGATAACTGCACGAATCGCGGCGATCGTGATCTCGCCGTTGTCATCGACAGCTTCAGCAACATGATGGGAACCAGCAACGTGAATTCGTCCCGCAGGATCACCGGCGTCGTCGTCGCAGGCGCCGTCGCGACCGGATTGTTCGTCAGCGCGGGATCGGGGTTGTCCCCCAAGGCGAATGCCACCTGTGCGTCGGTGTTCGGAATCGGCAGCGGCGCCGACTGCACCAGCACGCTGTTCAGCGCGGCCATCGCCATCGGCGACGGCGCTACCGCCGATGCCAGCGGGTGGTTCGGCACGGCTTTGGTCGTCGGCGCGAACTCCAGCGCCGCCACCAGCTCCGGGTCTGTCTTCAACCTGGCCACCAGCCTGTTCGGCAGTGACAACACCGTCACGGCAGCGGGCGGCTTGGCGAACTGGGCTACCAATATCGGGGGCAACGACAACAAGGTCTCGACCAAAGAAGGCAGCCTGTGGAACACCGCCACCAACATCCTGGGTACCGGCAACACCGTCACGACGCAGGGCGGCTATCTGAATTGGGCCCGGAACCTGTTTGGTGACGGCAACACCGTCGCAGTCACGGGTGGCTACTCCAACTGGGCGCGAAACCTGTTCGGCAACGGCAACCACGTCACGATCCAGGCCGGGAACGCGAACTCGGCCAGAAACCTGTTCGGCAGCGACAACGCCGTCGAGGTGTCAGGCGGCTACGGGAGCCTGGTACGAAACATGTTCGGTGACAACAACAACGTCGGCACAACGGCGGGATACTCAGATCTCGCCGCCAATTTCCTGGGCAGCGGCAACACCGTCACGTCGGATGGCGGATACTTCAACGGCGCAAGGAACATCGTCGGCAGCGGTAATACGCTGACCTCCGGTGGCCCCGGCAGCAACCTGAACGTGGGTATCAATCTGTTCAGCGGCGAGAACATGCTCACCGCGGGCGGACCCGCCAGCAGCCTCAACGCAGTCCTGAACGCCGGTGGCGGCGGCAACAGGATCAGCGCAGGCGAGAACGGGTCCGACGCCGGCGCGCTGAACGCCGGGTTCAACGTCTTCGGTCGCGGCAACACCGTCACCGCGGGTCCGGGTCCCCTCGTGCTCGCCGGTTCCGTTCTGCGTGACGGTCAAACCGTGACCAGGACAAACCCCGGCATCGCGATCAACACCGTCGGCGTCTCAGGCGCGGCCACGTCGAGCCGTCAGGCCGGTCCGACGACGAACTCCGTGCGCCGCGGTACGACGGGCAATCGCACAGCGACTGTCAACACGCCCGGCGTCACCGGCACAGGCAATCGGCAGACCCGCGATGCGACTGCCGACACGGCCGGGTCGACCCACCGCGTGACGGGAGGACCGTCGACGCGCCCGATCGCCCGGCCGGGCCGGCCCGGTGACGCGATAAGCAGACTGGCAAAGCGGCTGACCGGCCGGTCCGGGCGACCGGCAGAATCGGCCACGGAGTAGCCGCCAGCATGGGATGCATTGCCGCGCAAAGTGACCGATCCAGCGCGCCGGTCGGTGTCGGCCAACTCCGGCCGAGCTGCCCCGATACGGCGCAACCCGAATCGGTCGATGGCACCACCACGTCGCCGTCGCGGCGCCGACTCACCGATCGCGTTGATCGTCAACGAGTTCCGGCATGTGTTTGGCGCCGGCCGCACGGAGCCATGGGGTCGGCGCCCGGGTCCGGCCCGTCAACCGAACAGATCGACGAGATGGACAATCTTGCCACGGTAGCCACCGTGGACAACTACGCTTCTCACATACGGATCCCCACCCCGCGGGTCAATCCCCAGCGGGTGATGGAGCAAGCGAACTGCAGAGAGGGGCAGCCGTGCGATCAACAGTGCGCTTCCTGACAATCGGGCTGGCTTTTGCAGCTCCCATCGCGATGGTCGTCACCGCCCCCTCGGCGATGGCGGACTGCAAGAGTTCGGGCTATTCCACCGTCTGTTCTCAGGGCGAGGTCCGCGGCCCCGACGGTGTACTGAGGACCGCGACTCCGGCGGTTCCCTATCCGTGCGAATACGACTGGTATTGCGGCACCGACTGGGATCTCGATGTCGGCTGGGATCCCGGTCGTCCCGGCATCGGCGGTCCCGGTGGCATCGGACCACGTCGATGAGTACCTCACCCTTGACCTGTCAACCAGTTGATGAAGGAGCCGATATGTTGCTCGCACAACGCCCCGTCCGCCGCGCGCTCGCGGTAGCGATCGGTGTCGGTGCCCTTTCGGGCGCGATGATGTTCGGCGCCGCCATCACATCGGCGCAACCACCGCCCGAACCTCCTGCTCCTCCGCCGTGCACGGCGGCCGAAATGGCGCGCGTGATATCGGGGGTCACGTTCGACACGTCGAATTACCTGACCACCCACCCCGACGTGAACAACTTCTTCACCAGCCTCAAAGGCCAACCCAAGGATCAGATCGGGGATCAGGTACGAACCTATCTGGAGGCCAATCCCTCGGTTCGCGACGACCTTGCGCGCATCCGTCAGCCGTCGGTCGACTTCCGCGACCGCTGCGGGGCGCCGCCGACACCCTGAGCCGGCGGGGTGGAGCCGGTGCGTGCCGGCTTCGGCCGCATGGACGACCCGCGATTCGGTGTGCCGGTGGGTGCCAGTGGCGGTACGGCTCAGCGCCGTTCGGCGGTCACGGCGTCGGCAAGCTGCACGGGTATCGCGGGAACCCGGCCGATCGCGTCGAGCAGTGCGTGCGCACAGGCGTCGGCGACCCATCCCGGTTCCACGGACGGATCCATGCGCCGTTGCCTGCACAGTTCGAAGGTGAACGCGAGCCATCCGTAGACCGTGATGCGCAGATCGCGGATCATCGTGGCGTCCGGCGAAACACCGGCCGCTGCGGTGATTCGGCCGATGATGCGGTTGGCCTGGCGGTCGTTGTCGATGTCGTCGATGCCACGCAGGATCGGGTCGGACCGCCCCATCCCCATATAGGCCGCCCAGGCGCCGTGCGGGTGCTTCTCGTCGTACTCCAGGTAGGCCAGCACCCCGGCGCGGAGCTGGTCGAACAGCGTCTGCCCGGGCTCGGGTGGGGGATTGGTCGCCTCGAAGAGCCGTTCGCCCTCCGCCCGGACCACGGCCGCGAAGAATGCGCGCTTGTCGGGGAAGTAGTGGTACATCAACGCTCGCGAGACGCCGGCACGTTCGGCGATCTCGTCGATGCGTACCTCGTCGTATGGGCGATGCCCGAAAACCTCGGCGCCGAGGGTGAGCAGTTCACCGCGCCGGTCCTGCGGGGACATCCGCCGCCTGGATTCCGCCGCCATGGCCGCCATCCTAGTTGACACATGTACAACAGCAGTACGATTCGGGCGGACGGCCCGCGACCGCGTATTCGCGGGCCTCCGCCCGGGCCGCGCCGGCGCTACCGTCCCAGTGCTGCCTGATAACGCCGCATCCCGGCGATCCAGCGTTCGTAGTCGGCAACCTTCTGTGAGCGCATATCCTGCACCTGCGGATGAGGCAGGACGAGAAATGTGTTGTGCCGCACCGCATCGACGGTCATCTGCGCCACCGTGGCGGGGCTGATGACCTCTCCGGCGCCGGTGATCGAGCCGGCGGCCGCTCGCACCGCGGGATCGGGGGCGTCGCGAATCGAGCGGAGCAGAGCGGTGTCGACACCCATCGGGCATACGCACGACACGCCGATTCCGCTGTCGCCGTATGTGATCGCGAGCCATTCGGCGAAGCCGACAGCGGCGTGTTTGGTCACCGCGTAGGCCGCCGCACCGATCTGTGTCAGCAGCCCGGCGGCCGAGGCCACGCTGACGAAGTAGCCGCCCCCACGGTCCACCCATCCGGGCGCCAGTAGCCGCGCGGCCCGCACGTGCGCCCGCAGGTTCACGTCGAGGGTCTGCTCCCACGCTGCCTCGTCGCCAAGCCCTGGCGGCCCGACGATGCCCGCGTTGGCAACGAAGATGTCCACCGGGCCGTACTGTGCGTCCGCCAGGCCGATCATCGCCTCGATGCCGTCGGTCGCGGCGGCATCGGCCTGCAGCGCCACACATCGCCCACCGTCGGTGCGGATTCGTTGGGCCGTCGCCTCGGCGGCCGCGTCGTCGATATCGGCGGCCACCACCGCTGCACCGGCGACGCCGAACGCCTCGGCCAGCGACCGCCCGATGCCCGAGCCGGCGCCGGTCACCACGGTGACGCTGTTCTCGATCTCCATACCCTTGCTTAGCGCCCCATGACCACCGGCCGCAACGGTCCCGCGCGCTCAGCCGAAGTGCACACCCTGGGCCAGGGGCAGTTCGGTCGAGTAATTGACCGTGTTGGTGGCCCGACGCATGTACGCGCGCCACGAATCCGAACCCGACTCCCGTCCGCCGCCGGTCTGCTTCTCGCCGCCGAACGCACCGCCGATCTCCGCACCGGAGGTGCCGATGTTGACGTTGGCGATGCCGCAGTCCGAGCCGTCGGCGGCCAGGAAGCGCTCGGCCTCCCGCATGTCCATGGTGAAGATGGCCGACGAAAGGCCCTGCGGCACCGCATTGTTCAGCGCGATGGCCTCGTCGAGATCGTCGTAGGTGAGTACGTAGAGGATGGGGGCGAACGTCTCGCGGTGCACCACATCGGTCTGGGCGGGCATCCGCACGACCGCGGGAGCCACGTAGTAGGCGCCCTCCTCGCCCACGTCGTGTCGCTCACCCCCGAACACCTCACCACCCGAGGCGCGAGCCTGCTCCAGCGCACCGACCATGTCGCGGTAGGCGGTTTCGTGGATCAGCGGACCTACCAGGGTGCCGTCGGACGCCGGATCGCCCACCGGCAGCTGGCGATACGCGGCCGCGATCCGGGCGACCAAATCGTCGGCCACCGAGCGATGCGCGATCAGCCGCCGCAGGGTCGTGCAGCGCTGACCCGCGGTGCCCGCGGCGGAAAACACGATGGCGCGCACGGCGAGGTCGAGGTCGGCCGACGGCGTCACGATCGCCGCGTTGTTGCCGCCCAGTTCGAGGAGCGCCTTACCGAATCGCTGTGCGACCCGCGGCCCCACCTGCTGGCCCATCCGCACCGAACCCGTCGCGCTGACCAGAGCGATCCGCGGGTCGTCGACAAGTAGTTCGCCCACTTCCCGGCCGCCCTGCACCAGGCGACTGACCGCCCTCGGCGCCCCGACGTCGTCGGCTGCCCGTTCGATGAGCGCCTGGCAGGCCAACGCCGTCAGCGGCGTGAGTTCGGAGGGCTTCCACACCACGGTGTCGCCGCAGACCAGCGCGATCGCGGCGTTCCACGCCCACACGGCAACGGGGAAGTTGAAGGCGGTGATCACACCGACCACACCCAGCGGATGCCAGGTCTCCATCAGCCGGTGTCCCGGTCGCTCGGAGGCGATGGTCTTGCCGTACAGCTGGCGCGACAACCCCACCGCGAACTGGCAGATGTCGATCATCTCCTGCACCTCGCCGAGTGCCTCGGAGGTGATCTTGCCCGCCTCCAGGGTCACCAGCGTCGCAATGTCGTCCTTGTGCGCCACGAGCAGTTCGCCGAGTCGGCCCACCAGCGCACCTCGTACCGGTGCGGGTGTGGTGCGCCATTGCGAAAATGCCTGTGCTGCTTGGGCGATCGCGACGTCGGCGTCTTGCGCGGTGGCCTCGGGGACGGCGAACAGGACGTCGCCGGTGATCGGGGTGCTGGCCGGCAGGCCGGGGCCGCCGGGCGCGCCGAGCGTGGCGGTCACGCCGATGCGGGTCAGTGCCTCCCGTGCCTGGGCGCGCAGGTCCTGCACGGTGGGCAGTGCAGCGGTGGTGGTCATGGTCGATTGTGGCACTGGCTGGACGCCGCCTTTCCTGTCGAGGTGAGGTGATCGAGGAGTTTGTGGGTGGCCCCGGGCACGCGAGCGACCCGTCCGGCGAGTTCCGGACTCGGATACAGTGCCGCCATGGGTGAACCAGACGACCACCCCCACCCGGCTCCGCTCGACGACATCGACCGCGTGCTGGCGCGGGAGCTCGTCGGTGACGGCAGGGCCACCCTGGCGCATCTCGCCGCCACCGCGGGACTGTCGGTGTCGGCCGTGCAGTCGCGGGTGCGCCGACTGGAGTCCCGCGGGGTCATCTCGGGATACACGGCGCGGGTCGCCCCGGAGGCCGTGGGGCAGCAACTATCGGCATTCGTCGCCATCACACCCCTCGATCCGTCGCAACCCGATGATGCGCCCGCACGACTCGAACACATCCCCGAGATCGAGGCCTGCCACTCCGTGGCGGGCGAGGACAGCTACGTGCTGTTGGTCCATGTCGAGTCGGCCCGCGCGCTGGAAGGCCTGTTGCAGCAGATCCGCAGCGCAGCCAACGTGCACACCCGCAGCACGATCATCTTACAGACATTTTACCGAGATCGACGCCACGTACCAGAATAGTTCCTGTCTAACACCGGATTGGTAGGAATTTCTACGCCTCGGTTGGATGCGCTTTCGTCCCGGCGGGGCGCTTGGCCGGCGCTTTCTTAGCCGGCGCCTTCGAGGCTGCCGTCTTGGCTGCCGTCTTCTTCGCCGGGGTGTTCTTCGCGGCCGCGCGTTTCGCCGGTGTCTGCTTCGACGTGCCGGCCACTGCCTTCTTGGCCGGCGCCCGGCGTTCCGGGGCGCGGGTGGCCGACGCGGTGGGCCGCCCCGCGGTCGCGATGGCCGGCTCGTCCGCCGGTTCGGCCGGCACCCCGGCATCTGCGGCATCCGCGCCATTGCGCACGCTCAGCGCATGCCCGACACCGAGCGCGACGACGATCGGCCAGTCGAGCACCTGGGTGGCGGCCAGTACGCCGAGCACGCCGTAGAAGGCGAGCTGGCGAGGGGGTGGGACGGAGATCTTGCCCACTACGGGGACCCGGATCGAGAAGCGCCTCGCGTCGCGGACCAGCTTCGAGACGTCCGCGTGCGAAGAGATATGCGATCCGATGCAGTTCCTGGCTGATTCCAACATGTCACTCCCTGTTTAGTTAGGTAACCCTTCCCCGATCGCCGGTACGGGGCTAAGCTGCGCTGCGTGAGCGATGTCATGCGAAGCCTGAGCCCCGACACCCTCGTCGACTCCGGCGTGCGGCTGTTGACGCCCGCCCTCGAACACGTCTACACGGTCCTCATCCGTGTCGGCGTTCTGGCCATCGAGGACTGAGTTCTCGATCCGGTCCGCGATGCGCTGCACCACAGCGGGCAGCAACGCGGAGACACCACCTGCGGCCAGCGCCGCCACGATGGCCTGCGCCCACCCGATCGGTCCCACCGGCGTGCATCCGAAGACTTGGCTCACCCCCGGGGTGCTGATGATCGCTCCCATCACCAGGACGGTGCCGATATTGGTCGCCACCACCAGCGGACCGTGCGAGTCGCTCAACGTCTCGAGCATCTGGCTGAGCACCAGGCCGATGAGGCCGACGGTGGCAGCGCGTCGGGGGCGTCCGGTCAGGCGGGCCATCGCCCACGCGAGGGTGGCGCCCAACGTGGTGAAGACACCGCGCAGGGCCACCGCGCGCCAGATCGTCGCCTCGTCGTATCCGGCCCCGCCGGCAGTGCCGGTCTGCGGGCTGACCGCCAGCGCCGCCGCGGGCAGCGCGTCGGTCAGCATGTTGACCAACAGCATCTGACGCGCATTGAGCGCGGGCCTGCCGGTCAGCAGACTGGTGATGAGCGCGAAACTGAGCTCACCGACATTGTGGCCGAGGAGCACCGACACGGCCGATTGCACCCGCCGCCACAGCTGCTGGCCCTCGTCGAGCGCATCCACCAATGCCCCGATCTGACCATCGAGAAGCATCACGTCCGCGGCCATCCGGGCCGGATCACTGCCCGTGGACACCACACCGACACCGACGGTGGCCGCCCTGATCGCCGCCGCGTCGTTGGCGCCGTCGCCGACCATCGCGGTCACCAGCCCCGCCGACTCGAGCGCCTGCACCACCTCGACCTTGTGTTCTGGTGACATTCGCGCGAAAACGGTGAAACGTGCTGCGGCGTCCCGGCGTTCCGGTGCGGACAGCGCTTCCCACTGGGCTCCGGTCAGTACCTCGGCAGCGGTGACGGCCACCCCGAGCTGCTTGGCGATGACAGCAGCGGTCACCGGATGGTCACCGGTGATCAGGCGCACCTGGATACCGCGAGCCTGCAGCTCTTCCAGAAGCGCGCGCGACTGCGGTCGAGGCGTATCCGCCAGCCCGATGAGGCCAAGGGGTGTCAGTCCGGACCCGCACAGGGCGGCGAGCGCGTCGGGATCCGCCGCGGCGGCCCTGGCCTCGGCGCGGGTCACCCGCCGCTGTGCCACCGCGAGCACCCGAAGACCTTCGGCCGCCATCTCCTCCAGTGCGGTTTGCAGTGTGGAGACAACCGCCGCATCGCCGGACGCCGCCGCGTCGAGCACGGTCTCGGGCGCACCCTTGACGAAGACCCGGTCGCCGACCAGCGCCGCGGCGAAGGGGCGGTCGGACTGGAACGGCAGGAACGCATCTGGGCTGCCCGGCGCGATCGCCAGCTGTGCGGCGGCTTCACGCACCGCCTGATCGGTGGCGTGATCGGCGCGTCTGCCCTCGGCCACCAGCATGGTGCGGACCGCCGCCGTGAGGACGTCGTCGTCTCCGACGCCGTCGAGGGCGCGCACCGAGATGACCCGCAGCTTGTTCTCCGACAGTGTGCCCGTCTTGTCGAAACACACCGCGTCCAGCCGCGCGAACGCCTCGATCGCCCGCGGATTGCGAATCAGCACCGACGAGCCCGTCAGGCCCCGCGCCGACGCCGACTGGGCCAGCGTGACGACCAGCGGCAGGCCTTCGGGCACCGCCGCCACCGCGATCGACACCGTATGGGATGCCGTCTCGCGGACGGGGGTGCCCCGCAACAGGCTCAGTACGCCGACCAGCCCCCCGCCGGAGAGGCTGAACGGCAGTGCCCGCCGCGTGATCTTGCGCAGCTGCGCGGCCAGCCCGACCTCGCCCGACTTGACCGGCGACATCGCCAGCGCGCGATTGACTTGGGTGGCCGGTCCGGCGGCGGTGACGATCGCGACCGCCGCGCCCGCCACCACCGTCGAACCGGCGTACAACATCCCCGTGCGATCGGCCATGGGTGCCCCCGGAGTGGCTTCGGTGTTCTTGGCCACCGGCAGGGATTCGCCCGTGAGCGCCGACTCGTCGACCTCGACGCCGGCGGTGCCGACGATGCGGCCATCCGCGGGCACCACTTCGCCCGCGCGAACCTCGACCAGATCGCCCACGCGCAGGCGCCCCGCCGGTACGGCTTCGACGCGGCCGTCGGCCGTTCCGCCGATCAATCTGCGCGCCAACGGTTCCTGGACCGCCAGCAGGCGGCGCAGGACGTGCTCCGCGTGGACGGTCTGCTGCGCCGAGATGGCGGCGTTGAGCACCAGGACGCCGCCCACCATCACCGCGTCCAGCGGCGATCCCAACAGGGCACTGGCCGCCGCGCCGGTGGCCAGGATCGGCGTGATCGGATCCGAGAGGTCATCGCGGACCGCGTCGACGTAGTCGCGGATCGAACCGGCCAGCGAGCCGAGGCGACCGCGGGTGCGGCGCACCGGAGGCGATTCCAGCAGACGCCGCACCGAACCCAGCCCGGAGTCCGCAACCTCCGGGGGTGGCTGCGGCAGCAGCCGGGCCACTTCTCCGACGGGTAGCGAGTGCCACTCGTGCCCGGACTCGGGATGCGGAAGCGGTTCGCGGAAAACCTTGCGGCCCAATGTGAAACCTGACCACAGACCGGCCAGAGCGGTGAGGTCGACCGAGGCGGGACCGCTGCCGGGCACACCGGGGATCAGCATCAGAGTGCCCAGCACCGAGCTGCCCGCAGACATCGAAACGCCCTTGTCGGCAGCCTCACGCGCCGCGGGAAGAACCCGAAGGACCCGCCAGGCCGCAGCCAGGTCGGGCACCAGGATGTCCGAACCCCACGGCGGGATGTCACCGTCGCGTATCACGCCGATGGTCAGATCCGCGCCCAGAATCGCCTCCGTGCCGCCCTGGCACAGCAGCGCCACCGTCGCGCCCCCGGCCCGTAAACCGGCGACGGCCCCCGCGAGCGCCTCGTCCACCGACGAGCCCCGCGGCCGCAGTTCGTCGAAACCCTGCCCCAGCGAATGCAATCCGTCGTCGGCGATCGAGATGACGCGGGTACCGGCACGGCGGGCCTCGGTGACCAGGGCCGCCGCGAGCGGATCGCGGACCGCGCTGACCAGGGCTTCGCCGGTATCGCCACCACCGGGGATCGCCGACATGGCATTCCAGCCCGGCGTCAGCGACCCGGACTCCAGCGCCGTCACCGCGGCCGACCACGCCGCCGCGCGCGCCGAGTTGTCCAGCCCGCGAACCCGGCTCACCGTCAGCTCGTCGGTGAACAGGATGCGCGGGTCGATGACGATGGTGTCGACGTCGCCGATCCAGCGCAGCGACGGCGGCCGCATCACCAGGCAGCCGGGGATGCTGTGCAGGCCGCGGCTGATCGCGCAGGCAAACGCCTCCCGCACGGTGCGGACCGGTTTGGGAGTCCCGACCAGGGCCGCCCCGGCGGCAGCGGCCGGTGTCGCGGTGACACCCAGCACCGCGGCGGCGCCGAGGCCGGCGCCGGCGGACCACTCGGCGAAGCGGGCCCCGGTCTTGGCGTGGCGTGCCTGGTCGGCACTGCGCGCGGTCACCACGTCTCCGGTCTTTCCGGCCAGCTCGGTCAGCCGGGTCGCCATGCGTCCCCAGGCGCGGCGCCCGTTGAGCGCCTCGGCGGTGTACATCGCCCGGGTCGCCGCACTGGTGAGCAGCGCCGCCGGCGAGATCGTCAGCGTCCCCGTCACCGCACCCACGCAGGCGAACGCCAGGTCGGCGCCTTCGGGTCCGAGCCGATCCTCCACCGCCCTGCGCACTCTCGGGTGGTAGTCGGCCACCGCGACGGGCGCGGACAGCAGCCGTGACACACCCTTGACGGGGAGCAGCGCGCCGATCGCGGCTGCGCCGAAACCCACCGAGGACACCGCCGTGGCCACCGCACGCCCGATCAGCAAGGTGTCGTCCCCCGGCAGCGACAGCGGGCGCGGCGAGGCGGGCCGCGCAGACGGCACCGCGGCCTCGGCGCGCGCGACCACGGCGGCCAGCCTCGGCGCCGACGGGCCGCCGTCGTCGACGACGACCACGGCGCGGCCGGTCGGTCCGTTGATGTGAACGGCGTTGACCCCGGGAACGTCGCTCAGTGCGTCGCGCACCGCCGCGGCGATCGTCTCACCATGGGTGTCGAGGCCGCGGACCTCGATCCACCGGCCGTTGGCGCGGGCGCTGACCCGGCGAGCGGGGGTGGCCCCGGCGGCCTCGGCGAGCATGCCCATCCCGGTCTGGGCGACCGTCAACGCCTCCTGTGCCGCCCCCAACGCGGCCGCGGCGACGGACGACGACACGACGTCACCCATGGCGCGTCCGAGACCGAGCGCCGTCTCACCGCCGACCAGAGTCGCCCCGGCCAGAATCCGGGCCGCTTGAATCGGGGCGCGCAGCAACGACATCTGTGAAACCTCCTAAGGGTGACGTCCACCGGGCATACCCAGCCACATCCCCAGCAGGGGACGGCCCGGCTCCGAGCGGATTTCACGGATCTGGGGGAACCTGGCCTGTACCGCCTCGGCGATGACCTCACGCAACGTGGTGTCCTGCAGCCGGCACCGCCGGCAGGCGCCGCGCAATGCCACCGTCAACACCCCGTCCTCGACCGACACCACCTCGACCGCCCCGCCGTGCGACGCGACGTACCGGGCGGCATCGTGCCGGAGGAGTTCGGCGATCCTGCTGCGCAGGGTCTCGTCGTCGCAGGCGGCGGCCGCATCGGCGGCCTCGGCCAATGCCCGGTACAGCGCCGAGCGGACGGCGGGCCCCTCGACGGTCCACGAGCGGTGCGGCGCCAGGCGGGTCAGGATGCTGCCCGCGCCGATCTCCACGTGGTCGAGTACTCCGGCGTCGAGAAGTCCGGCGATTGCCGGCGGGCTCGAGGGCAGCGTCGCGGTGTCGGCGACCCAGCACAACGACCGCGGATCGGCGGTGGTTTCGGGGTGCAGCGCGAGCGCGGGAATGGGCATGGTCAGCCTGTCAGCCAGAAGGTGATGTGGCGGGCCGCGAAAGCCCCGATCCAAGCCAGGGCGAACATGTAACCCCACGCGATGAGCGGCCACTTCCAGGAATTGGTTTCGCGGCGGATCGTGGCCACCGTGGACATGCACAACAGCGCGTAGGCGAAGAACACCAGCAGTGCCACGACGGTCGGCGCGGTGAACAGCAGCTCACCCTGGTGCGGTCCCGAGGTCCACACCGCGGCCTGGACCGCGTCGGCAGGTGCCTCCGGATCTGCCGCCGCGAAGATCTGGCCCATGGTGGCGACGAACACCTCTCGGGCCGCCATCGCCCCGATCAATCCGACGCAGATCCGCCAGTCGAAACCCAGCGGATCGAACAAAGGCTGGATCATCGACCCCAGGCTGGCGGCGAAGGAGTGATCGACGACGTACGCCGCGGCGTCGGACTCACTCATCGCGGCGACCTCGGCTGTCCGTGCGGGCAGGTTCAGCAGGAACCACAGCACGACCGACGTCGCCAGAATGATCGTTCCGGCCTTGCGCAGGAACGCCTTTGCCGAATCCCACATGGTCAGCAGCACCGACCTGGGGGAGGGGAACCGATAGGGCGGCATCTCCATGTAGAACGGCAGCAGGTCGCCGCCGAGCACCACCGATTTGAACAGCCACGCGGTGAACATCGCCGTGGCGCCGCCCAGGATGTAGAGCCCGAACATCGCCACCCCCTGCACCGAGAGCGGCCCCCAGCGGGCGTCCTGATCGACGAGCAGCCCGATCAGCAGCACGTAGACCGGCAGTCGCGCCGAGCAGGTCATCAACGGCGCCGCCATCGACGTGGCGATCCGATCACGCGAGGAGGGCAGCGTGCGGGTGGCCATGATCCCCGGCACCGCGCAGGCCACCGACGAGAGCATCGCGACGAACGCCCGGCCCTCCAAACCTGTGGTGGCCATGATGCGGTCGACGAGAAAGGCGGCGCGAGCCATGTAGCCGACGTTCTCCAGCAACGCGATCAGCAGGAACATCAGCACGATCTGCGGGATGAACACGAGCACCGCGCCGACGCCGCCGATGATCCCGCCGCCGACCAGGTTGCCCACCGTGGCGTTGGGTATGCCGTCCCCGACGACCGGGCCGAGCCAGGCGAAGAACTGCTCGATCACATCCTGGAACGGCGCGGCGATGGTGAAGATGACCTGGAACAGCAGGAACATCACCGCGACGAAGATCAGCGAACCGAACACCGGGTGCAGCAGGACCCGGTCGATGCGGGCGCTGCGCCGGTCGGGTTCGGGTCGCCGGTAGCCGCCTGCGGTCAACATGGAGGCGATCCAGCTGTTGAACTCGGCGTCGTCGCGCGGCGGCGGGATCGGCACCCGCGGCCACGATTCCGGCGACGCCAGCAGAGCCCTCAGCGGTTCGAAACCCCTTCCGCGACTACCGATGACGCCGACGACCGGGATGCCGAGCGCCGAGGCGAACCGGTCGATGTCGAGCCGCCCGCCGCGGGCCGTCAGTTCGTCGGTCATCGTGAGAACGACCATGGTCGGCTTGCCGAGCGCCAGCACCTGGGCGACCAGCGACAGGGACCGTTCCAGCACGGTCACGTCGACGACCACCGCGAACGCGTCCGGTGTGGCGATCCCCGGTAGATCGCCGTGGAGAAGATCCGCGACGACCTTCTCGTCGGGACTCACCGGGTGCAGGCTGTACGCGCCGGGCAGGTCCTCGACGGTGAACTTGTGCACCCCGTGGTCTGCGCAGTGGTAACGGCCCGTCCCGACCGACCGTGCGACGGTGACGCCGGGATAGTTCCCGGTGCGGGCGCGCAGCCCGGTGAGGTGGTTGAACACGCTGGTCTTGCCCGCGTTCGGGCTCCCGACCAGGGCGATGCGGGGTTGATCGGGGGGAGCGGCGACGGTGTCGCCACCCTGGTGGCAGGACGCGGTCATCGTCGCGACTCGATTTCGATGTACGCCGCTTCGTGGGCGCGCAGGCAGGTGTCATAACCGAGCAGTCGGTACACGCTGGGATCGCCGAACGGTGCGGTGCGCATCTTGACGATATGCGTGCCTGCGCGAAAACCCAGGTGGCGCAGGCGTGTCAGCACCTCGTGGGGCGCCGACGGATCGAGGGCCACGATCTCGGCGGTGGCACCGGTCGCGAGATCCACGAGCGTCACTACCCCTCCTCCAGTCGTCGGGCGAGCTTTCCATTGGTAAACCTAACCAAAGTGGGGCCGGACCGGGGACCGTGGCGCGCCATCGATGGCTTTCGGCCCGGTAGTCGGGACCAGAGACTGTGTGACGCAGAGACTTAGGGCCCCTAGCGGACGGACAGCAGTAATATCTCTGTATTTGGCGTCAAGATTCCGTAAATATTCCTGTATTATGGGGTTATGACCGAAGTTCTCACGACTGCATTGCCGCCCGTGCTCGCCAGCGACGTGCGGGAGGTTCTTGCGCGCCACATCCTGGCCGACGGCCTGGACTTCGTGCTCGACCTCGACAAGTCGTCGGGGTCCTATCTGGTCGACGCCCGCACCGGCGAGCGCTACCTCGACATGTTCACGTTCTTCGCCTCGTCGGCGCTGGGCATGAACCATCCCGCCCTGGCCGACGACACGGATTTCCGCGCCGAACTCGCCGCCGCCGCCGTCAACAAGCCGAGCAACTCCGACGTGTACACGCTGCCGATGGCGCGGTTCGTCGACACGTTCGCGCGGGTCCTCGGCGACCCGGCATTGCCACACCTGTTCTTCGTCGACGGTGGGGCGCTGGCCGTCGAGAACGCGCTCAAGGTGGCATTCGACTGGAAGAGCCGTCTCAACGAATCCCGCGGTCTGGATGCGGATCTCGGCACCAAGGTGCTGCACCTGCGCGGCGCGTTCCACGGCCGCAGTGGCTACACCCTGTCGCTGACCAACACCGACCCCAACAAGGTCGCCCGGTTCCCGAAGTTCGACTGGCCCCGCATCGACGCGCCCTACCTCCGGCCCGAGCTCGACGACAAGGGGATGGACGCCCTCGAGGCGGAGTCACTGCGCCAGGCTCGCGCCGCCTTCGAGGCGTATCCGCATGACATCGCGTGCTTCATCGCCGAGCCCATCCAGGGGGAGGGCGGCGACCGGCATTTCCGGCCAAGCTTCTTCGCGGCGATGCGTGCACTGTGTGACGAGTACGACGCGCTGCTCATCTTCGACGAGGTGCAAACCGGCTGTGGCATGACCGGAACCGCCTGGGCCTATCAGCAATTCGGGGTCGCGCCCGATGTCGTCGCATTCGGGAAGAAGACGCAGGTGTGCGGCGTGATGGCGGGACGGCGGGTCGACGAAATCCCCGACAACGTCTTCGCGGTGAGTTCGCGGATCAACTCGACGTGGGGCGGCAACCTCACCGACATGGTGCGGTCGCGGCGCATCCTCGAAGTCATCGAGACCGACGGGCTGCTCGAACGCGTCACGGAGAACGGCCGTTACCTGATCCAGCGCCTGGAGGCACTGGCGGCGGAGTTCCCGGAACTGGTGCTCGACGTGCGCGGCAGAGGCCTGATGTGTGCGTTCAGTCTGCCGGCTGCGGCACAGCGCGACGAACTCATCGGCAGGCTGTGGCAGCGTCGTGTGGTGATGCTGGCCAGCGGTGAGCGGTCGGTGCGGTTCAGGCCCGCCCTGACGGCGTCGTGCGACGACCTCGACGCCGCGGTCGACGCGGTGCGCGACGCGCTCAGCCTGCCTCCGATGTGAGACGGCGGATCACCGACCGCAACCGGGGCAGGTCCGCACCGCCGATGAGTTCGCAGCCGTGCAGTTCGGCGAGTTTGCGTGCGGCCGGGGTGAACTCGTGGTTGGTGACCACCATGGTCCTGGTGCAGTCCTGCATCGGCGCCCCGGCCACCACCTCCTGAACGGCGCCGGCTCCGACGGGCCGGGACTGCCGCTTGCATTGGATGGCGAGTCGATGGGGTCGCTTTCCGACGATCAGGTCGACGCCCCAGTCGCCCGTGGCCGACGTCATGATCACACTGACCCCGCACGACCGTGCGATGTCGGCGACGTAGTCCTCGAACTCCGTGCCCGACATGGCGGCGGCCCGATCCTCCCTGGGGCCGGCGGTGCGTGCCCCGACGATCGCCCCGAGCAGGAATCGCGGCGCCGACCAGGCGACCAGCGGCGCCGACGCGCCGACGGCGATGCTCCAGGCGGGATCGGCCCCCAGCAGGTGGGCGGCGATGCCCGATAGGACCCCGGCCGCCAGATAGATCCTCACCCGTGTCACGCGGGCAGCCTGTCACCCTCCACCGACACGGCGCCCGGTGTCCGGAAGACGTGCGTGTTCGCCCCGGCCCGCGAACAACCGTGCAGTGGGCGCACCGTCAGCCGAGCGCCCGCCACACCCGCGCGGGCGTCATCGGCAGCTGCCGAAGCCGCGCACCGCATGCCCTGGCGATCGCGTTGGCCAGCGCCGGCGCGACCGGGTTGTACGGCGACTCGCTCATCGACTTCGCGCCCAGCGGGCCGAGTTCGTCGTAGGTGTCGGCAAAGAACACCTCCGTGACCGGCAGATCGGCCAACTGCGGGATGTGGTAATTGCGCAGTGCGTCGGTGGTCACGGTGCCGTCCGGGCCGATGCGCATCTCCTCGTACAGCGCGGTCCCGATGGCCTGCGCCACACCGCCCTCGACCTGACCCCGGCACTGCTCGGGATTCATCACCACCCCCGCGTCGGCGGCCTGCACGGACTGCAGGATCAGCACCTGACCCGTCTGCACATTCACCGCAACCCTGAATGCCTGCACGTTGAACGCCACCGACCTCGGGGTGCCGTCGTGGTGGCCCCGGCCCACCAACTGCGGGGGCAGGCCGGTGAAATCGACGAACCGGGCGCCGCTCTGCACGCCGTGCGGCCCGAGCGTGCACGACGACGGATCGCTGTCGACGACCTGCGCCGCGGCCGCGAGGATCTGGCGGCGCAGATCCCGGCATGCCGCCAGCACGGCGCGGCCGGCCACCACGGTGCCCGCCGATCCGAACGCTCCGGTGTCGTAACCCGTTGCATCGGTGTCGGATTGGCGAATACGTATCCGGTCGGTGGTGGTGCCCAGCTCGGTGGCGGCCAGTTGGGTGTGCACCGTCGTGGTCCCGTTGCCGAATTCGGCCGTGCCCACCGCCAGCGTGTAGATGCCCTCGGCGTCGACGCTGACCGACGCGTCGGAGAAATGCCCGCGCGGGGGGATGGTGGCGATCATCGCCACGGCCATACCCTCGCCGACCCGCCACTGTGGCCCGTCGGGTGCGGTCACGTTGTTGCCGCGGCGCAAGGCGGCCTCCGCGAGGTCGAGGCACTGGTCGAGGCCGTAGCTGCCGAACGTCAGATCGTCCCGCAGTACATGTGAATCGACGAAGTCGTCACCGGGGATCACGACGTTGCGCCGCCGCAGTTCGAAAGGGTCGATACCGAGTTCGCCGGCGAGCTGGTCGAGCGCGGACTCGACGGCGAAGATGATCTGCCCCAGTCCGTAGCCGCGGAAGGCGCCCGATGGCAGATTGTTCGTGTAGACCGCCTGCGCGTCGACGCGTTTGTTGGCGCAGCGGTACACCGCGATCGACTCGCCGCAGCCGTGGAACATCACCCCCGGACTGTGGTTCCCGTACGCACCGGCATCCATCAGCACGTCGATGGCCAGGGCGGTCAATACCCCATCGGAGCCCGCCGCCGCCGTCACGTCGACCCGGAACGGGTGTCGGCAGGGCGCTTTGGTGAACTCGTCGGAGCGGCTGAACTCGTAGCGCACCGGCTGGCCCAGCCGCAGCACCGCCAGCGCCACCAGATCCTCGGTGAGCAACTCCTGCTTGCCGCCGAAGCCGCCGCCGACCCGCTTGGCGAACACATGCACCGCGTCGCGGTCCAGTCCGAAGATATGGCACAGTTCGTCACGCACCAGGAAGGGCACCTGGGAACTTGTGCGAATCACCAAACGGCCCTTGTCATCCCGCCAGCCGGTGCACCCGTGGGTCTCCAGGTGCACGTGCTGCACCCGCTGGGTGTGCCAGCGCCCGGTGACCACCGCGCCGGCGTTCGCGCGCGCCTGCGCCACCCCGGCCGCGACGTCGCCCACCCCGCCGTGCAACTCGGAGACGATATTGCGCGACACGTCGGCGATGCGGGCGTCAGCGCCCTTGCCCGCGTGTACCAGCGGTGCCCCCGGGCCGCGCGCGACCTCGGGATCGAAGACCGCGGGCAGCTGCTCGTACTCGACAGCGATGGCGCGGCAGGCCTCTTCGGCGATGCCAAGGCTGTCGGCGACCACCGCGGCCACCCGCTGTCCGACGAAACGCACTGTGCGGTCCAGGATCACGGTGTCGTCGGGGTCGTCCGTGCGCAGTTCGTGGCGGGCGGTGGAGAACGCCACCGACGGGCTGTCCTCATACGTCAGCACCAGCCGCACGCCGGGGATCCGGGCCGCGGCGCCGGTGTCCATCGACACGATGCGCGCGTGCGCCACCGGGCTGTCCAGCACCGCCATATGCAGCAGCGCGTCCCCGGGGGTGTGATCCATCGTGTACTGCTCGGTGCCGGTCACCACTCGCACCGCCGCGGGCGCGCCGATGGAGCGGCCCACGTCGGCAGGCCCCGCGGACTTCTCGGTGTTTACGGTGCCGCCCAGCGCGTCGGTGATCGCGCGGTATCCGGTGCACCGGCACAGATTGCCCTTCAGCTGTTGCGCCAGATCGGCCAGGTGCTCCTCGCCGAACGTCGACGCCGTCGTCACCATGCCCGCCGTGCAGAACCCACACTGGAATCCCGCGGCCTCGATGAACCGCCGCTGCACCGGGTGCAGATCGTCGGGGGTCCCCAACCCCGCCACCGTGGTCACCCGGCGGCCGGCCGCGCGATACGCCGGAAATATGCAGGAATGCACGGCGGCGCCGTCCACGAGCACCGAACACGCTCCGCAGTCCCCGGCGTCACAGCCCTTCTTGACCTCGAAGTGCCCGTTCTCCCGCAGAAAGGTGCGCAGGCACTGGCCGGGGCGCGGCTCGTCGAGCAGTTCGCGTCCGTTGACCTCGAAGCTGCGGGAGGTCATGCGAGCTCCGCGCGGATCTCTTCGGCCAGCAGCAGCGTCATCGCGCGACGCCAATCCGGGTCGCCGTGCGCATCGCGGGTCCAGGCCTCCTCGGGGATCGTGGCGTGCGCCTCGCGCAAGGCCGCGGCGTCGGGCACGGACGGGAATGCGAATACGTACGGGCGCACCGTCGCCGCCGTCACCGACAACACGAAACGGCCGCCGTCGGCAACGGTGTCACGTCGGCCGATCACCACGATGCCCGACCGGCCCAGCGGCGACGGCGCGAGTTTGCGGTACGTGGTACGTGCCCGTAAGGCGGTCGCCGGCAGCCACACCGCCCGCAGGATGTCGCCGGCGCCCAGCACATTGGTGGCCATCCCCGTCACGAACCCGGTGATCGGCAGCCGGCGGTCGAGGCCGTCGGCGCACCAGATGTCGACCGTCCCGTCGAGCGCGGCCACCAGCGAGATCATCGCTCCCGCGGGAAACGACAGGCAGATGTTGCCGCCGATCGTGGCGGTGCGCCACACCTTGGGCGACGCCAGAAGCGCGGTGCAGCACTGATGCAGCAGCGGTGCCGCGGTCCATTCGGGCCGACTGCGCGCAAGGACGGCCGACAACGCCGACACCTCGGCCACGGTGCAGGTCGCGGCCAGTTCGATACCGTCGAAGTCCTTGTCGTGCAACGTGACCGGCGGCCAGCCCAACCCGGTGATATCCACCAGCCCGCGGACACCCGGCTGCGGCTCGGAGAACAGCCAGGTTCCGCCCGCCAGTACCGCGTCGCCGGGACCGAGCGGCCACAGCTCCGCGCGGCTGGCGGGCACCCGCAATGTGTCGACGGTGTTGAGGTCCACCAATCGAAGGTAGTCAAGGCCGCGGTGGCGCGCACCCCCGACGGACTGCAGTGTGAGCGAATACCCCGCAGAATCGGGTCATGCGTGCCCATCGAGGACATCTCATCCACATCGGGGGCGCGCCGTCGCTCGCGGAGGTCCGTGCCCACCTCGTCAGCGAACCCGACGGAGTACTCGTCGTCGACGACGCGGGGGCCATTGTGTTCGCGGGTGCGCACGGCGGGATGCCCGCCGAACTCGCCCACGCCGAGGTGATCGACCACCGGCCCGGCTTCCTGCTGCCCGGCTTCGTCGACACCCACATCCACTTCCCGCAGACGTACTGCACCGTCGCATACGGCGGTGGCCAGCTCCTGGACTGGCTGCAGCGTTGTGTCTTCCCGGCCGAATCCCGTTTGGAGGAACTGGAATTCGCCCACCGCGTGGCCCGCGACTTCTGCCGGCGCCGGATCAGCACCGGCACCACGACGGCGCTGGTGTTCGGGTCGGCGTTCCCCCACGCCCAGGATGCGCTGTTCGCGGAGTCGTTGCGGATCGGGCTGCGCACCATCTCCGGACGCGGAATCCAGACAACCGGCCCCGCGTCGGCGGCCCGGCTGATCACCGGCGAGGACGAGGCGATCGCGCTGACCGAGGCCGAGATCGCGCGTTGGCACGCCGCCGACACCGGAGATCCGGCAACCGCGCTCCTGCACGCCGCGGTGGTCCCGCGATTCTCGCTGTCGGTGACGGCGCGGACCCTGCACGGGCTTGGCGAACTCTACGACGAGGTCCGCTCCCGCGGGGTCTACTTCCACAGCCATCTCAGTGAGAACACCGCCGAGGTGGCCGCGGTCCGGCAGGCCTACGGCGTCGAGTCCTACCTCGACACCTACGACGGCCGGTTCGGCCCTGGCTCGGCGGTGGCGGGTAAGACGCTGCTGGGCAGGCGCAGCGTCCTGGCCCACGCGGTGCACTGCCGGGACGACGAGCTGGCCCGGATGGCCGAGACGGCGACGTCGATAGCGCACTGTCCGACCTCGCAGCTGTTCCTCGGCTCCGGAACGATGCCATGGCGGCGCACCACCGCCAGCGGCGTCGTCGTGGCGATGGGCTCCGACGTCGGCGGCGGCGACGAATGGCTCATCCCGCGGGTTCTCAACGATTCGTTCAAAGTCCACATGTCCGAACCCGACGACGACGCGGTGGCGCTGCATCCCGCCGAGCTGCTGTTCGCCGGAACCCTGGCCGGGGCGCGCGCGCTGGACCTCGAAGAGCGTGTCGGCAATTTCGACGCCGGCAAGGAAGCGGACTTCGTCGTCCTCGATCCGCAGCGTCAGCTGCTGCTGCCCGAACTTCTGGCGCAGGCCGACCCGGCCGACACCGATCGGCTGCTGTTCACATTGCTGATGGGGTTGCGCGAAGCCGCGGTGGCGCGGGTGTTCGTGCGCGGGCGAGAGATGGTCTCCGGCCCCATCGGCTGAGGTTTATCGTCCCGTGACCCGGGGAATTCGTGTCCCGACATCAGGACGGCGCGCTCACCCGGTGATCGCGTCGCAGTGCCCGGGTAGGTCATCGTGTATCACAGCCCCAACAGCCTTCGGCAGCACACCGCCGGCGTCGGCGCGGCGATCCGGTTCGGCGCCGTGACGGTGGCGCTCGGGCTGGGTTTCCTCGTCGTCGCCGCGGTGTGGGTGAGCACGTGCTCGGGCGACACCACCGACCCGCTGGCATGCGGACCACCGCAGCGGGCGGTGCTGGCGCTGGGTGCGCCGGCCATTCTGCTGGCCGGCGGACTCTGGGCGTTCCTGCGCACCTATCAGACCCGGCCGCGTAGCCACGCCTGGTGGGCGTGGCACGGCGCCGGAGGGTTTCTGTTGGTGGTGACGATCCCCGTGCTCATGGTGAGTCTGCCGCCGCTGGCGGGTCAGCTCGGCTGACCGTCGATCGACGAGAACGAGCCCGGCCGGATATCCCGGCCGGGCTCCTGCAGTCCTACTGATTCGCCTTCTGGCGTTCCTCGGCGGCGCGGGCAGCTGCGCGGGCCGCCTCGGCCTCGGCTTCCTTCTTGGCGACGTCGCGCTGCGCCTCGGCCTTGTCCTGCTGGGCCTTGCCCTCGGCAACGAGATCATCGCGCCCGGTCACGGTGCCCACGGCTTCCTTGGCCTTGCCCTTGACGTCTTCGACGACGCCCTTGACGCCTTCCTGCGGGCCGCTGTTCTTCTCAGCCATCTTCACCTCTCCAATGGAGTTTGTGGATGACGGGGAATCTCCCCGCACACGCCTGGGCTTCCCGGCTATCCGCATCGCTAAACGACGGTGCCGCAACGGGATTGCCGCGCCGGGCGGTGACATGGACCACAGGTGAAGCGGTCCCGGCTGGGGAGGTTTGGCCACCGGAGTCAGCGGGTATGACACCTGCGCCATGACGACAGGATTGACGATGGAACCACGGTGCACGACGGGCGACGCTTCACTGCATCATCGGGGCGAGGATCAGAAAGGCCACCGTGTAGACCGCGACGGCGGTCAACACCAGCACGGCAAGGGTGATTCCGGAGACGATCAGTACGCGTCGCCATCTGCGCGTGGCGAGGGGGTCGGCGCGCTCGGAAGGCTGGCCGTTGTGCATACCAAGGGGTTACCCGGACGCGCCGGCCGCGACACGTCGCGACCATGGTCGCGGCGGCGCGTCGGGGCGATCCATGCCTAGCGGCGGACCCCGGTGGAGTAATCTCGCTTCGACATTGCCGGGAGGTCAGGTGGCCGACTACGACAACAGCGTGGAATTCCGGGTGGAGGCCCGTCTGGAGAACCTCGCGATCGTCCGCACGCTGGTCGGTGCCGTCGGCACCTTCGAGGATCTCGACTTCGACGCCGTGGCCGACCTGCGGCTCGCCGTCGACGAAGCGTGCACCCGCCTGATCCGTTCGGCCGTGCCCGGCTCGGCCCTCCTGCTCAAGGTGCGGCCACGGCAGGACGCGGTCGTCATCGAGGCCTCCACCACGTGCGATACCGACGAGATCCTCACTCCGGGCAGTTTCAGCTGGCACGTGCTGAGTTCGCTGACCGACGAGGTGCAGACCTTCCGTGACGGCTCGGGTGCGGCGGGGGAGATCTGCGGGATATCGATGACGGCGAGGCGAGCGAGTTCGTTGCGGTGAGGCCGGTGTCACAGGGTTCGTCGCGTTCGAACTCTGAATACGCGGATGTCGCAGGCATGTTCCGCGAGTTGCGGGAGTTTCCGGACGACTCCGACCAGTTCCGGCGTCATCGGGATCGCATCGTCGAACGGTGCCTGCCCCTGGCCGACCACATTGCGCGCCGGTTCGACGGCCGTGGGGAGCCACGCGACGATCTGGTGCAGGTGGCGAGGGTCGGCCTGGTCAACGCGGTGATCCGGTTCGACGTCGACGCCGGTTCGGATTTCGTGTCGTTCGCGGTCCCGACGATCATGGGTGAGGTTCGCAGGCATTTCCGGGACAACAGCTGGTCGGTCAAGGTGCCGCGCCGGCTCAAGGAGTTACACCTGCGCCTGGGCTCGGCCACCGCCGACCTGTCCCAACGGCTGGGCCGCGCGCCGACCCCGTCCGAACTCGCGGCCGAGCTCGGCATGGATCGCGAAGAGGTGGTGGAAGGGCTGGTCGCGGGCAGCTCGTACAACACGTTGTCCATCGACAGCGGTGGCGGAGGTGACGACGACGCCCCCGCGATCGCCGACACGCTCGGCGACGTGGACGCGAGTCTCGACCAGATCGAGAATCGTGAGGCCCTGCGCCCCCTGCTGGAATCCCTGCCCGAGCGGGAGCGCACCGTCCTCGTTCTGCGGTTCTTCGAGTCGATGACGCAAACTCAGATCGCCGAGCGCGTCGGCATATCGCAGATGCACGTCTCCCGGCTGCTGGCGAAATCCCTAGCGCGGCTTCGGGATCAGCTCCAGTAACCGGCCCTGCCGCTGGAGTGTGGACAGCGCCGCGTCGATACCGGGGCTGATGGGCAGCACCGAGTCGGGGTCGCAGATCCGCAACAGCCTCAGCGCGGCCGGGCTCGGCACTGCCATCCAGACCGTCGAACTCATCGCGCAGCCCGCGTTGATCTCGTGCAGTGCGGTGAACGCGGCGGTGCCGAAGAAGTCCACCTCGGTGAGGTCGACGACGATGTGCGCGGCCCGCGCGGCTCGCTGCAACGCGTAAGCGACGAACTCGTCGGTGTTGGCGGCGTCGAGTTCGCCGTCGGCGACGACCACGGCGACCTGGGGGTGCACCCATCGGGTGGCGAACTGGGCGGTGCGGCAGCGCGAGCGCTCCGAAAGTGAGTCCGGCAGCGCCGGACCAACGGCAGTATTCATTGTGACTCCATCAGTCGTGATTCGTGCATTGGACTGTGGTTCACGTCAAGAGATTCAGGCCCTGCTTCTCAAAGCCCTCGCCACAGGGACGGTGTCACGCCCTGTACGTCGATGACGGTTCCAGCTGGCTGTGAACTCAACCTGACACTCACCCTACGCCCGATGGCGCCCGCCAACAATCGACGGCCGTGCTTCTCATCAAATCCTTGGGCGCACAGACCCGCGACGTCCCGGTCCCTGACGAGAGGGTACGCGGCCGGGCCCGGCGATCTCGGTTGCCCGCTGCGGTGAATTTTGCGGCCGAGTCCGGGATCGCCGTATCGTGCGACAGGCGGTCGATTCGTAGAGCAAGCGAAAGCTGATTATGGACAGCAGTTTTCAGCACTGACTCCAGCCGCTGCGAACCGTCAGCTCCCGCGATAGGTCGAATACGAGTACGGCGACAGCAGCACTGGAACGTGGTAATGGCTTGCGGTGTCGGTGATCTCGAATGCGATGACGATCTCGGGGTAGAAGCCCGCCATGTTCTGGGTCGCGAAATACGTTGCGGTGTCGAAATGCAGACGATAGACGCCCGCCGCCAGTGTGCCGCCGAGTTCGGGTACGCGGCCGTCGGTGTTCGTCGTCGCCGTGGTCAGCTGTCCGCCGGCGGCGTCGTGCAGTGTGACGGCAACCCCGACGGCGGGCCGGCCGGAAACGGCGTCGAGGACGTGGGTGGACAGGCTCATGGGTTCATCCTGCCCCGTCCGCCACGGGACCCGGTTCGGTGAGCAGACGCTGTAGTCGCAGCCGGTTGATCTTGGCGAGTTCGTTGCGCATCACGCGACGCTCGGTGTCGGGGTCGTTCTCCAGGCGCTCGGTGAGGATCGCCAGGAGCTCATCGCCGGAGCGGCCGCTCGCGCACACCAGGTACACGTAGCCGAACTTCTCCTCGTACTGGGCGTTCTTGGCCGCGAGCCCGGCCTTGACGTCGTCGCCGGCCGAGGAGACCGCCGCCTGTTCGCGTGCCGAGGACGGGTTGTCCGCCTTGGCCCCGATGCGGGGATGTCCGTCCAGCGCCGCGTCGATCTCGGCATCGGGCAACTCGGCGAGCACCCGGTCCGCGCGGTCCAGCAACGCGTCGGCGTCACGGAACGGACCCCCGGCCAGCACCCGGCGAGCCCAGATCGTCGACGAGCACACTCCGAACAGCAGGTGCATGCGCTGACGGTCGCTGAGCCTGGTGAATCCGTCCAAGCCCAGCGCTGCGTGAGCGGTCATCTAGGACAGCTCGTTGAACCGGCTGAACCGCGCGGCGGCGATCGGGTTGGCGTCGGCGACCAGATCGGTGAAGCGGTAGTTGGCGATCTTGGCAACCTCGATCAGGGCGAAAGCGCGCTCGGCGCCCGGCGAGTTGTCCATCCGTGACCAGCCGTTCTTCAGCACGCGGTCGAAATGCTCCGTTTCGCGCGCGCAGATGATCAGCGGGAAGCCGAAGTGCTCGCGATAGGCGCTGGCCAGTTCCACGACGTCATTGTGGTCGTTGTCGTCGAGGTTGGACAGCGCGACATGATCGACGGCCAGCACCTGCCCGGTGTCGTCCTCGGCGCCCAGGTCGTGGAAGGCGGTGAGCAGTTCGGTCTGTTGATCGGAGGAGCCGGTGAGCACCGCGTCCTGGAAGGCCTCGCGCAGCGCCTTCGTATCGTCGAATGGCCGCTGGTCGAAGGCCCGTTCCACCGCCCACGGCACATCCTGCACGACGTGGCCGAACACCTCGGTGAACCGCTCCTGGGTCATCGTGTTGACCTCGTCGAGGGTGATGCTGCCGCCGCCGGCGACCCGCGGCCCCTTCCTGCCGAGGTGGAAGAAGACGATGTTGAGCGCGATCGCGGTGATCGCACCGGTGCTGATACCGCTGCCGAACAGGATGTCGAGGCCCGCGGGCAACGCCGAGGAGATGGCGGGGTAGGACGTCACCAGCAGCGCCAGCGCCAGGCTGGTGGTCACGATGATGACGTTGCGGTGGTCGGTGAAGTCGACCTTGCCCAGCGTCTGGATTCCGACCACGGCCACGGTCGCGAACAGGGTCAGGGCCGCACCGCCGAGCACCGGGTTCGGGATCGACGCGACCACCGCGGCGACCTTGGGCAGGAAGCCCAGCAGGATCATGATCACACCGGCCGCGGCGACCACCCAGCGGCTCTTCACACCGGTGAGCCGCACCAGACCGACATTCTCGGAGAACGCCGTGTAGGGGAACGAGTTGAAGACGCCGCCGATCGTGGTGGCCACGCCGTCGGCGCGCAGCACGTTGCCGATGTCGGACGGGCGTACCCGCTTGCCGACGATCTCACCCGTCGCGATGGTGCTGCCCGTCGATTCCACCGCGATGATCATCATCACGATGACCATCGTGACGATGGCGATGACGTCGAACTTCGGCATGCCGAAGGCGAACGGGGGGGTGAAGCCGAACGCCGACGCCTCGCCGACCCGGTCGAAGTTCATATCGCCCAGCGCGTAGGCGACCGCGCAGCCCGCGACCAGGCCCAGCAGGACCGCGATGGTGGACATGAAGCCGCGGAAGAACCGCTGGATCGCGACGATGACGGCGATCGTCCCCAGCGCATAGAGCACCCAGCGCAGGTTGGTGGGGTCCGGTTCGTGAGTGGCCGGGTTGGTCACCGCGTCGAGCGCGCCGATGGGCACCAGGCACAGACCGATGATCGTGATCAGCGTGCCGGTGACCACCGGCGGAAAGAACTTGAGCAGTCTGACGAAGATCGGGGCGATCAGGAACGTGAAGATGCCGGCGACGATCACCGCCCCGTACACGTACAGCAGGCTCGCCGTTCCGCCGCCGTGCGCCAATCCGATCGCGATGATGGGGGCCACGCCGGCGAAGGTCACGCCTTGCAGCAGCGGCAGCCGCACACCGACGTTCTTGAATCCGACCGCCTGGATGATGGACGCGATACCGCAGGTGAACAGGTCGGCGGTGATCAGCATGACGAGTTCTTCGCCGGTCAGCCCCAGCGCGTTGGCGATGAGGATCGGCACCAGCACCGCGCCCGCGTAGAACGCAACGACGTGCTGGAAGCCGTAGGTCGCCAGTTTGGGGATGGGCAGCACCTCGTCGACCGGGTGCACGCGCTTCCTCTGGACCTTTTTCGCCGGGGCGGACATGCGTTACAGAATCATGCAGGATCACACTATTCGCATGTCGAAGGCGGGTCCGGTGGTCGGCGTACTCCTGGCTGCGGGCGCGGGTGCACGCTTCGGTATGCCGAAAGTGCTTGCTGAACAAGGGGTTTGGCTTCGGCTCGCGGTCGATGCCCTGGCGTGCGGCGGTTGCGACGAAGTGCTGGTGATGTTGGGCGCCGCGGTCGTGGAGGTCCCCGATCCCGCGCGGGCGGTGATCGCGCGGGACTGGGCCGACGGGATGGCCGCGTCGCTGCGGGCAGGGCTCGCGGCCGCCGCGGGGGCACGGTGTGTCGTCGTGCATCTGGTCGACACTCCCGACGTCGGGGCCGACGTGGTGGCGCGGGTGCTCGCCGCGGCCGGCGATCCGGCGGGGCTGGCGCGGGCCTGCTACCGCGGGCGGCCGGGGCATCCGGTGGTGATCGGGTCGCGGCACTGGCCCGCGCTGGAGGCGACGCTGCGGGGCGACCGAGGGGCTCGGGTGTTCCTGGCCGGGCGCACCGATGTCGTCACCGTCGAATGCGGCGATCTGGCCTCAGGTGCCGACATCGACGAACCACGGTGACGAGCGGGCTCTGCGGCGCCGGTGTGCGGGCTTCGCGGCGCGCGTGCCGACATCGACCAACCACGGCGGCGAGCGTGCACAAGATCGCCTGATTCACCGGCGTTTCGGCCGCAGACACGCACGCTCGCGAAAGGGGTGGGGTCAGGTGGGGGTCAGAGGAGGCCGAGTGCCGCCACCGCGTCGCGTTCGGCCCGCAGTTCCGCCACCGACGCGTCGATACGGGCCCGCGAGAACGGGTTGACGTCCAGACCCTCGACGATCTCCCAGGCGCCCCCGACCGATCGGCACGGGAAGGAGCACACCAGGCCCTCGTCGACGCCGTAGGCGCCCGGAGAGGGCAGCGCCACCGAGGTCCAGTCGTTCTCCGGTGTGCCGTGCACCCAGTCGTCGATGTGGTCGATCGCGCCGTTGGCGGCCGAAGCCGCCGAACTCGCGCCGCGCGCCTCGATGATCGCGGTGCCGCGGCGGGCGACCGTCGGGATGAAGTCGTCGGTCAGCCACGTGGTGTCCACGGCGTAGTCGGCACCCGAACGGCCGGCCACCACGGCGTGGAAGATGTCCGGGTACTGCGACGGGGAATGGTTGCCCCAGATCGTCATTCGGGTGATCTCGGTCACCGGCACCCGGGCGTGCCGGGCCAGTGCCGCGACCGCGCGATTGTGGTCCAGCCGGGTCAGTGCCGTGAAGCGCTCACGTGGGATGTCGGGTGCATGCGCGGCGGCGACGTAGGCGTTGGTGTTGGCCGGATTGCCCACCACCAGCACCCGCACATCGGACCCGGCGCCCGCGTTCAGCGCCTTTCCCGCGGTGGCGAAGACCTCGGCGTTGGCGCCGAGCAGATCGGCGCGTTCCATACCCTTGCTGCGCGGTTTGGCGCCGATCAGCAGCGCGACGTCGACCCCGTCGAACGCCTTGAGCGGATCGTCGTGGATCTCCGTGGCGGCCAGCAGCGGGAAGGCGCCGTCGTCGAGTTCCATCACCACACCCTCGGCCGCGCGGATCGCCGCCGGTAGTTCCAGCAGGCGCAACACCACCGGGGTGTCGTGCCCGAGCATCGCGCCCGCAGCGATCCGGAACAGGGCGGCGTACCCGATGCTGCCCGCCGCGCCGGTGACGGTCACGGTGACAGGGGGAGTGGGTGTCGGCGTCATCAGTCCAAACTCTATTGCCAGCGATTCGGCGAAGCGACGCACGGTGCCCGCCGCGACGCGTGCGGCCTCGTCGTATCCGGGCCGGGCCCGTCCCGCCAACTCACCCGTCACCGGGCTGAGCGTGACCTCGGCGAGGAGTTCGCCGGTGGTCGGTTCGCACACCGCCCAGCTGTACAGGATGTCCGAATCCCACTGCGCCGCGCGGATGGTCACGAAATCGGGATCGGTCTCACCGAGATCGGCAAGGGCGGGGCGATCATCGACGCGGTTATCCGCGCGCAGCGCGCGAAGATAGAACGCGCCCGCATTGATCTCCACGGGTTGCATCGGACCAGACTGTCACGACCGTGCGGGTGATGCGCCGGCGGGAGCCGACGCGGCCGCCGTCACGTCCTGGCGAGGGCGTGCCGGACCACGGCCCGGATCTCCGCGAGGGCGTCGCGCCCGCCGATGAGCAGCCCGACCGTCGCGCCGACCAGGCTGGCGGCCAGCACACACACCAGTGAGAGCAGCCCGGTGTCCATCAACAGATTGACCGGAAGCGCCGCCGCCACGACACCGGCCGTCGCGCAGAACGCCGGGCGCATCGCCGACAGGCCCGCAAGGACCGGAGTCTTGGTGATCCTGCACCCCAGCACCAGCCGGAAGGCCCCGTACAGCACCGTAAACCCGAGGTGCACCGCGGCGACCGCAGCGATCCCATGCGATGCCGTCAGGATGAAACCTGTGACCAACAGGAAGGTCAGCGGAATGTTGATGGCCAGCAGCAGCCCGGGCCTGCCGACCGCGGGGAAGATGTCGCCGGAGGCGTAGCCGATCGACTCCAGCCCCATCGTCAGACTCAGAATCGCCATCGGCACCACGATGGGCAGCCAGTGCGATCCCATCAGGGTGGAGACCAGGTCCCTGGAGGCGATCGCGATCACCACACTCACGGTGAACCCGAACAGGCAGGACAGCCGCAGGACCCGCAGCATCGTCGCGCCCAGATCGTTGCTGACGGTGGCGCGGGCTTTGGAGTACACCGGGAACGCAATGCTGGAGAACACCCAGTAGGCGCCACCGAGGACCATCTCCGGGATGCGATAGGCAAGGTTGTAGTAGCCCAGTTCGGTCGGGCCCAGCCGGTTACCCACCACGAGATAATCGGAATTGGTGCCGATCTCGGCGAACACCTTGAGCGCGGTCACCGCCAAACCGAACTGCAACAGCGTCGAGGCCGCCGACCTGTCGATCTGCAGCCGTGGCCGGAACGGTACGAGGATCCAGTTCAGTATCGAACCGGTCAGCTCACTGGCCAGTACCCCGGACACGATCGCCCACGCGCCGAAACCGCTGAGCGCCATCGGGATCGACACGGCCGCACGCACGACTCCGCGGCTGATGTCCACCGCCGCGCGCCGCCGGTACTTCAGGTCGCGCTTGAGCATCGCGTCGTGGATCTGGCTGAAGCCCCGGATCAGCAGGAACAGGAACAGTGCCCGGTAGATGTTCTCCTGCCCGGGCGTGTGGAAGAACAGGCACAGATAGGGTGCGGCGAACCAGCCCAGGACGGTGAGCAGGATGCAGATCCCGATATTGAGGGTGAACGCGGTGTTCAACCGCGAGGATTTGGCCCCCTTCTCCTGCTCGTAGATCACCGCGGCGCCGATACCCAGATCGAGGATGATCTCGAGGTACGCGATCACGGTCAGGCCCGCAGCGACCACCCCGAAATCCTCGGGAACCAGCAGTTTGGCCAGCAGCAGCGTGGTGGCGAAGACGACGATCCTGGTGAATCCGAAGGACAGCCCGGACCACACCATGCTCTTGACGGCGGTCTGGCCCAGGCGCTCATACGCCGGATCGTCAGGTGTCAGATCGGCCGCCATCGTCAGGTGACCTCGGCGGGACGGCGCCGTCCGAGAACGCGGCCCGCGCCGGCGGCGAGCACCCGGGGCGTGGTGCGCACGTAGCGCACGCGGGTGTCGGCGAATGTGTGATCGGCCACCTGGTCCTTCCAGTCCTGGTCACCCCGCAGGAAATCGACGAGGGTAAAGCCCTGCGCGGCGGCCTGGGTGAGGACCCAATCCCGCAACACCGACCCACCCGACTGGATGACGTCCGGTTGCAGGCCGCTCGAATAGAGATAGGCCGTCGATTCCCAGCTGAGCATGTAGAGCAGCGCGGCGTCGACGTCGCCCACCCGCAGCCGGGCGATACGCGCCGAGCCCACCGCACACAGGGACTCCGCGGCGATGCGGTGGAACCGCCGCCGTTCGGGTGTGGCGAACACCGTGGACCGGTCGCCGAACCGCGACTGGTGCAACGACATCAGCACGTCGAGCAGAGCAACGACACGATCGGGTTCGGTGACGAACTCGAGCGTGCCGTTCTGCTCCTCGACCAGCCGCAGCGCGCGGCGCAGCCGCTTCCGGGCCCACTTGCCGACGAACAGCCCGTCGTCGGCCGCCACGTGGCGCGCCCGCACGGATACCGGCTCGTCGGGGCGCGCGACGAACCGGGGCCGCCGCATCACCGTGCGCAACGCATCCGCGAGGGGGCTGCCCGCCGCCAGTGCGTCGAGGTCGAGCACGTCCCAGTCCCTGCGGGTGGCGAGGCTTCTCGCGATCCGGTCCGCCACCGCGGCCCTGTGCTGCGGGGCGGCGACCACGTCGAGGTGGTCCGGTGTGAACCAATCCCATCCGGCGACGCCGAGCGTTCTGAGTCCGTTCCGGGTGACCACCTGGACGGGCAGCAGTCCGACCGGTGTCGCACCCTGCATGCACACCAGCGTCTCGGCCTGCGCCGTCAGCTCCGGCACATCGGCCAGCGCGGCGTACCACTGGCGGGACAGGAACGGCGACGTGACACCGCCCTGCTGCTGCACCAGTGTCCACGCCCTGCCCACCGCCGCGTCGTGCACGGGCAGCCGCTCGACCCGCAGGTCCGCGACGGCGGTCACGTCGGCTCCACGCGATCGCTCACGTGCGCCACCGTGCCGCACGCTCGTGGATCCGTGCCAGGTGCGACTTCACGCGGTCCACCCGCGCATTGGCGCCGGGCGGCCGGGGTTTGAGCCCGAGTCTGCGCAGCCGGGCGTTCAGATAGACGACGTCGTCGAAGACGTCGCTGCGGTCGGTGCGGAAGGTCACCGAGAACGAGATCGACGGATCGTCGGACACCTCGACGAAGTGGGGGCAGTTGGGAGGCACGTAGACGCCGTCGCCGGGTTCCAAACGGAATGTCTCGGCGCGAGCCGGCAGGAACGGAAGGTAGCGGTGTCCGCCGAACTGCTTCAGTTCCATCTCGTGGCGCTGCGTGTCGGCGTCGGGCCAATAGCCGATCGTCATCTCCTTCGTCCCGCGCAGCTGCAGCAGGAAGTTCTCCTCGGAGTCGTAGTGCGCCGGCGTGACCGAGTGGCGCGCCGACACGAACACGAACCCCTGCTGATTGTGCGGCGTAAGTCCGGACACGCCGATATCGGGCACGCCCGACAGGCAATCCAGAAGCAGGGTCCGGTAGGCGGGATCCTGTTCGACGTTCTTCAGCGCCATCCACGAGCCGAGGAAATCCGGCGTCCGCAGGATCTCCGCAGGTGACGCCTCCGCCCTGGCCATCGGCGTCGCGTAGTGCAGCGTGGGCAGCGCGCCCAGATTGTGCTCCACCGAGCTCGCGGGCAGCCGTTCGGTCAACTGCGCCAACGCCTCCGCGCTCATCCGTGGGTCGTCGAGTAGATGGTGGCGGATCCGGAACGGGGCGCGGTCGACGTGCGTGCGCCAGCGCTGCGGATCGATATCCAGGATCGTCATAGCTGCTCTCCTTTACGTCGGTGGCGGCGCGCCGATGCCGTCGCCAACACGCTCACCGCGGGTGCGGACCGCCCGGGCAGGGGTACCAGCAGGGTCGCGAATGCCCGGCGTCCGGTCCACAGCTGGTTGATCGTCTCGTTGCGGGGATCGGCGCATGAGTCGAACACCGTCCCGCTGGGCGAGGTCGCGAGCCGGTCGGTGACGTCGAGCATCAACTGACGGCCCGGCGAACTGGCCCCATAGGTTTCGTCGAACGCGATCTTGAACCAGTACCACTGGTCGCCCGCGCGCATCGTGCACAGCATCGCCACCGCGCGCCCGCCGGACTGCAGGGCCATGAATCGCATCCGGTCTTCCCGGCCGAATGCCTCGCACAGCTCCCGGAAGAACTCCTCGTGGCCGCACGCCAGCGCACTGCCGGCGCCACCTTTCCAGCCGGATGCCTCGAGCTTGAGGAATGCGGCGATCGCAGCGTCGTCCGGGGTCAGCTCGGTCAGCGTGAGCGGGGCGCCCAATTCGGCCTCGAGTTTCCGCCGGGTCCTGCGCAGGTCCTTGAGGTGCTTGCCGCGCAGTGCCACCCGGGACGGATCCGAGGCGCTGGCGATCGCACGCTCGACCTCCCAGTCGGCGTACACGCGGGTGCCCCGTTCCGCCGCGGCGGTGCGCAGCGCGTCGGCGACGGCACCGCCGGTGGGGCAGGTATTCAGCACGAGCAGGCGGCCCAGGTGCGCGCGGGACAGTAGATCCAGGAGAGCGCCCGCCGCGGCCACGGGTGCGTCGCCGTCGAGCAATGGTGTGCCGAGGTAGCTGTACGCGTGTTGCCAGGTGGACACCGCGCGAACCGGTAGGCGGTTCCAGTAGCGGCCCGACCACACCGGCAGGCAGGCGGTGAGACGGTCGTCGGAGCCGACGGCCGCGATCGTCAGTGAGCCGGGGCGGTCCAGATGACGCGCCGCGGTCAGCACCATCTCCGGTTCGTGGCACGGGTTGGGGTCGGCTGCACTGCGCGCGAGGTCGCGCCACGCATGAACAAACCGTGGCGGGGCAGCGTCGGCTGGTATCAGGCGCCCGTTCATCACAGCAAACAATACCCTGATAGCGCCATAGATCAATGCGTAGTACCGGCAGGGCGTATCAGGCGGCCGCAGCGCCATCCTCGGACAACTCCGAAGGAGTGTTCACCACGGTGACGAGCTGTGACATCGGCGGTGATCAGAGCTCACAGCTAATGCACAGCAGGACGAGTGCCGCGCTGTGACAGTGGCCGATCGACGACCAGCTGCCGCAGCCCGCCGGCTGTGCCGGGCCCTGTAGCTACTTGATCTCGCAGAGAACGGTGCCCTGGGTGATCGCCGCGCCCGCCTCCACCGCCAGACCGGTGATGGTGCCGTCCTTGTGCGCGGTGACGGGGTTCTCCATTTTCATCGCCTCGAGGACCGCGACGAGATCGCCGGCGGACACCTCTTGCCCGTCCTCGACGGCGACCTTCACCACCGTGCCCTGCATGGGTGCGGTGACCGCGTCGCCGGATGCCGCGGCGCCGGCGTGCGCACCGCGCTTACGCGGCTTGGGCTTCTTCCTGATGACCCCCGCGCCTCCGCCTGCGGCGCCGTTGCCGACGGCGAGGTCGCCGGGCAGCGAGACTTCCAGGCGGCGCCCGCCGACCTCCACCACGATCGTCTGGCGCGGGATGGTGTCCTCCTCGGTGACGGGGTCACCACCGGTGAACGGTTCGACGGTGTTGTCCCACTCGGTCTCGATCCAGCGGGTGTGCACGTCGAACTTCTCACCGTCACCGATGAAGGCCGGGTCGGCGACCACCGCGCGATGGAACGGGATGACCGTCGCGAGGCCCTCGACGGTGAACTCGGCCAGCGCGCGGCGCGAGCGGGCCAGCGCCTCGTCGCGGTTGGCACCGGAGACGATCAGCTTGGCCAGCATCGAGTCGAACTGCCCGCCGATGACCGAACCGGTCTCGACGCCGGAATCCATCCGCACGCCGGGACCGGTCGGGGGTTCGAACTTGGAGACCGGGCCGGGGGCGGGCAGGAAGCCGCGACCGGCGTCCTCGCCGTTGATGCGGAACTCGAAAGAGTGGCCGCGGGGGGTGGGATCCTCGGTGATATCCAGCGCCTCGCCGTTGGCGATCTTGAACTGCTGCAGCACCAGGTCGATGCCCGAGGTCTCCTCGGTGACGGGGTGCTCCACCTGCAGGCGGGTGTTGACCTCGAGGAAGCTGATCAGGCCGTCCTGGCCGACCAGGTACTCGACGGTGCCGGCGCCGTAGTAACCGGCCTCCTTGCAGATCCGCTTGGCCGACTCGTGGATCTCCTTGCGCTGCGCGTCGGTCAAGAACGGTGCCGGCGCTTCTTCCACGAGCTTCTGGAAGCGGCGCTGCAGCGAGCAGTCGCGAGTGCCCGCGACCACCACGTTGCCGTGCTGGTCGGCGATGACCTGCGCCTCCACGTGGCGCGGCTTGTCCAGGTAACGCTCGACAAAGCACTCGCCGCGGCCGAACGCCGCGACGGCCTCACGAGTCGCCGACTCGAACAGTTCGGGAATCTCCTCGAGCGTGCGCGCGACCTTCATCCCGCGCCCGCCACCGCCGAACGCCGCCTTGATGGCCACCGGGACGCCGAACTTCTCGGCGAACGCCACTACCTCGCCCGCGTCCTTGACAGGATCGGGAGTGCCGGGCACCAGCGGAGCCTGTGCTCGTGCCGCGATGTGGCGGGCGGTGACCTTGTCACCGAGGTCGCGGATGGACTGCGGGCTGGGGCCGATCCAGATCAGCCCGGCATCGATGACGGCCTGCGCGAAGTCGGCGTTCTCCGAGAGGAAGCCGTAGCCGGGGTGGATGGCGTTGGCGCCGGACTTGGCGGCGGCATCGAGGATCTTCGCGAAATCCAGGTAGGACTCGGCCGAGGTCTGTCCGCCGAGGGCGAATGCTTCGTCGGCCAGCCGGACGTGGGGGGCGTCGGCGTCGGGCTCGGCGTACACAGCCACGCTCTGCAACCCGGCGTCCTTGGCCGCCCGGATGACTCGGACCGCGATCTCGCCACGGTTCGCGACGAGCACCTTGGCGATCTTCGAGCTGGCGTGACTAGGCACTTCGCCTCCTGATGGCATCTCTTTAAGAAACGTCTTTAAGAAAGTCTTCCGGGGGCAGTGTAAGGGTCCGCACGGTATCCATCCTCACGCGCCCCGCAGACGGCGTTTGATGCGTTCGAGCATCGCCGACATTCCCCGCAGCCTCAACGGACTGATCAGTGCCGCCAGACCCAGGTCGGCATAGAAGTCGTCGGGTACGGCGAGGATGGCCGCCGCCGGCTGCTCGTCGAGACCGATCGCGAGGATCGCCGCGAAACCCCTGGTCGTGGGCGCTTCGGCAGGTGCGCTGAAATACAGCCGCACCCGCTCGCGATCGTCGGCATCGACGTGCAGGAACAGCGGCGACTGGCATTCGGGGACCGGCTCCATCGCGGCCTGCTCCAGAGTGGACGGCAGGTCGGGCAACTCGTTGGCGAACTCCAGCAACAGGCGCAGCTTGTCCTGACCCTGCACCTCCTGGAAGTCCGACACGACCTCCGCAAGGGACGCCGGCATGCTCATGGCGTGACGGGTGCCTCACCGGGATCGGTGCCGACGGCGACGGGAACCCGCACCGCGTTCCCCCATTCCGTCCACGATCCGTCGTAGTTGCGCACACCCGGCAGCCCCAGCAGATGGGTCAGCACGAACCAGGTGTGGCTGGAGCGCTCGCCGATCCGGCAGTAGACGATCGTGTTGTCTTCCGGGGTCAAGAACCCGTACAGCTCCTCGAGGTCGGCCCTCTTGCGGAACCGGCCGCTGTCCTCGGCCGCCTTTGCCCACGGGATCGACTGGGCGGTCGGGATGTGCCCGCCACGCAGCGCACCCTCCTCCGGGTAGTCCGGCATATGCGTGCGCTCGCCCGTGTACTCCTGCGGGGAGCGCACGTCGATCAGCGGCTCGGACCCCAGGATGGCGAGCACGTCGTCCTTGAAGGCGCGGATCGGGGACGTGCCGCTGGTGCGGCGGGAGTCCGGGATGAGGTCGTCGCGCTCGACGACGGGGTAGCCGGTGGTCTGCTTGGACGGTACGTCGAGCGTGGTGTCGCGGCCGTCGTTGATCCACAGCGTGCGCCCACCGTCGAGCAGGCGCACGTCGGGGTGCCCGAACAACGTGAACACCCACAGCGCGTACGCCGCCCACCAGTTGCTCTTGTCGCCGTAGATCACCACGGTGTCGTCACGGGAGATGCCTTTGCGGTTCATCAACTCGGCGAACTGTGCGCCGTCGATGTAATCCCGCACATGGGGGTCGTTGAGGTCGGTGTGCCAGTCGATCTTCACCGCGCCGGGAATGTGCCCGGTGTCGTAGAGCAGTACGTCCTCGTCGGACTCGACGATCGCCAGCCCGGGTCGCCCGATATTGCTGGCGAGCCAGTCCGGGGTGACCAGGCGTTCGGGGTGGGCATAGTCCTTGAGAGCGGGGCTCGGATCTGCAGGCAGCGGCACGACAGCGAGCCTACCGTTGCCGCCGCGCGCCGAGGCGTCGAGATCGACGTGAGCGCGGGCCCTACTCGACGTTTGTCGCGCCGGTGTCGATCTCGGTGGCCGACCATAGTTGACCGATCGGCACGCCGGCCCGGTCCAGGAGTCTGCGCACCAGCGGCAGGCTCAGCCCGATGACGTTCGACGGGTCGCCGTCGATGCCGTCCACGAACCAGCCGCCGAGGCCGTCGAGGGTGAATCCGCCCGCCACCTTCATCGGCTCGCCGCTGGCGATGTACGCGTCGATGTCCGCCGGTGCCGGATCGCCGAAACGCACTGTGGTGCTGGCGGATTCGGCGAATCGGTGGCGAACGTCACCGTCGCGGACGACGGCGAGGCAGTGCCCGGTGTGCAGGTCGCCGGTGCGGCCCGCCATAGTGCGCCACTGCCGGCGCGCCGCGGCGGGGGACGAGGGCTTTCCGCACAGCACGCCGTCCAGGTGGAGCATCGAATCACAGCCGATGACAACACAATCCGCCGCGACGTCGGGCGCCAGGCGCTTCAGCACGTCGGCGGCCTTGGCGGCGGCCAGCGCGCACACCACGTGTCCGGGCGACGTGGCCGGGTCCAACGCGGCGATGACGGCGTCCTCGTCGACGCCGGAGACGACGACGAGCGGATCGATGCCCGCCTGACGCAACACCGTGAGCCGGCCCGATGACGCCGACCCCAGCACGACCCGGGTCATGATCGCTGTTCTTCGCGCAAGCGGCTCATCACCGCCGCATGTGGGTCCGCTCCAGCAGTGTCACCCGCTGCCAGCTGAACACCGAATAGCGCAGCTTGTCCACCGGGTGGCCCCACGGGTTGAGTTCCTGCGGGCCGGGTTCGCCCCCGCCACCGGCGGCACCGCCGAGTACGGCGGCCAGCGCGGCGAGCTCCTCGTCGCTGGGTGCGCCCTTGAGGACGTGGATCTCCGGGGTGGCTGGGGCAGGGTTGTCGATGGTCAGCTCGCGGGGGTCGCTGACCTCGGTGATGTCGCTGTCGTGCGGCATTGTCTGCGAATCCTGTCGTGGGAGGCGTCGGCTTTACAGCGGGATGTTGCCGTGCTTCTTGGGCGGCACCTGGGTGATCTTGCGCTCCAGCAGCCGCAGTGCGGTCGCGATGTAACCGCGGGTGTGCGACGGCGGGATGACCGCGTCCACGTATCCGCGTTCGGCGGCGATATACGGGTTGACCAGGGTGTCCTCGTAATCCTGCTGCAACTCCAGACGCACCGCGTCGACGTCCTTGCCGTCGGCGGCCGCATCCTTCAGCTGCTGGCGGTACACAAAGCCCACCGCACCCGACGCGCCCATCACCGCGATCTGGGCGGTGGGCCAGGCGACGTTGACGTCGGCGCCCATGTCCTTGGAGCCCATCACGCAGTAAGCACCGCCGTAGGCCTTACGCGTGATGACGGTGATCTTGGCGACGGTGGCCTCGCCGTAGGCGTACAGCAGCTTGGCGCCACGGCGGATGATGCCGTTGTACTCCTGATCGGTGCCGGGCAGGAAGCCCGGGACGTCGACCAGCATGACGATGGGGATGTTGAAGCAGTCGCAGGTCCGCACGAAGCGTGCGGCCTTCTCCGAGGCGTTGATGTCCAGGCACCCGGCGAACTGGGTGGGTTGATTGGCGACGATGCCGACCGGGCGCCCGTCGATCCGGCCGAACCCGACGATGATGTTGGTCGCGTATCCGGCCTGCACCTCGAGGAATTCGCCCTCGTCGAGGATTCGTGTGACGACCTCGTGCATGTCGTAGGGCTGGTTCGGGGAGTCCGGGATCAGCGTGTCGAGTTCCAGGTCCTCGTCGGTGAGGCTGTCCTCGATGGCACCGGGATGCGCCGGCGCCGGGTAGCGCGGCGGTTCGGCGTAGTTGTTGGGGGGCAGATAGCTCAGCAGATCGCGGACGTAGTCGAACGCATCCTGCTCACCGGACGCCACATAGTGCGCCGTCCCCGACTTGGCCATGTGGGTGTGTGCGCCGCCGAGTTCCTCCATGGTGACGTCTTCACCGGTGACCGTCTTGATGACGTCGGGTCCGGTGATGAACATCTGGCTGGTCTGGTCGACCATGACCACGAAATCCGTCAGCGCGGGGGAGTAGACGTGGCCGCCGGCCGCGGCACCCATGATCAGCGAGATCTGCGGGATCACGCCGGAAGCCAGGATGTTGTTGCGGAAGATCTTGCTGTAGAGGCCCAGGGAGACGACGCCCTCCTGGATGCGCGCGCCCGCGCCGTCGTTGATGCCGATCAGCGGGCGACCGGTCTTGATGGCGAGTTCCTGCACTTTCACGATCTTCTCGCCGTAGACCTCGCCGAGGCTGCCGCCGAATACGGTCGCGTCCTGGCTGAAGATGCAGACGTCGCGGCCGTCGATGGTGCCGTAGCCGGTGACGACGCCATCGCCCAGCGGGCGGTTCTGGTCGAGACCGAAGTTCGTGCTGCGGTGTTTGGCCAGCGCGTCGAGTTCGACGAACGACCCCTCGTCCAGCAGCGCGTAGATGCGCTCCCTGGCGGTGAGCTTGCCCCGGGCGTGCACTTTCTCCACGGCGGCCTCGCCGACGGGGTGCAGCGTCTGTTCGGTCCGCAGCTTCAGATCCGCCAGCTTGCCCGCGGTGGTGTGGATGTCGATCTGGTGGCCGGCGGCAGGCTCGGTAACGCTCGTCATGGGCACTGATGCTATCGGCATCCCCCGCGTCGCCCGCCGGACCCGTGGGCGCGTCGTTCCGGCGGTTTGCGTGGCAACTTTGCTAGAGTGCGCGGCCGCCGCAGGTGCCGTCGGCCGTATCCGCTGGTCGGGGGCGTTGCGTGCCCCCGCAGGGCGCCCGGGGTGGGCCACGGGGGCGTCGCCGGGCGCGCATTGGCGAATCCCAGCACCCACCTGTGACGTTCCTGAAACATCACGAAGTGTGCTAGTGCGCATCGCGGCCTGTCCGCATACATGGCAATTCCATGAGAGCAGCACATCGGCATGCAGAACTGGCAATGAACCAAGGCCCCATTGACATCGGAGAAAATTTGTTAGTATCTGCGCTGTTCATAGAAAAGACGCGGGACAGTGCAGTTCTAGCAAACATCGTGTACTCTCCGTGTGTGATCTGCATCTCATAGAGTGTGTTAAAGATGCCATCCGGCTCTGGGTGGTGTATGTATTAGCTGGTTCGGCACGAGCAAACAGAAGGTGTGTGGGCAACAATGACGGTTGGCCGCCTGTCGGATTCCTACGAAGCGGATCCCCCGATCACAGTGGTTCGTCCCTGTGCCGATGACCCGGTGAGCGTGCGCGGCGCGCTGCCCCCCGCCTCGGATTCATTTGCCAAAATCGCTCGACAGGGAACGATTGGCCAACTGCTGACCAGCGCGACGGCCGGGGATGTCGAAGGGCGTCAGTGGAAGCGCAGGTACCGGCTACGACTGCTCGTGGTGGACGCGGTGGCTGTGTCCGGCGCGGTCACACTGGCCCAGTTCTGCCGATTCGAACTGCTCGCCACCGACGGATCCATCGCGGACATCGAGTGGGGTCGCGCGACGGTGCTGTCCACGATCCTGGCCGCCGCCTGGTTCCTGGCGCTCGGCCTACAGGAATCCCGTGACATCTCGCTGGTCGGCGTCGGCAGCGAGGAATACCGCCGGGTGGTCGGGGCGACCGCATGGGTGTTCGGCGTGCTCGCCGTCGGTGGACTGCTGCTCCAGACGCCCATCTCACGCGGATACCTGATGATCGCGCTGCCCGCCGGACTGCTGGGTCTGCTGGCCGGCAGGCACCTGCTGCGCCGCGACCTCGGCAAACGCCGCATGCGCGGTGAGTTCATGACCCGGGTCGTCGTCCTCGGTAAGCCCGATTCGGTGGGCGTGTTGTGCGAGAATCTCTCGCGCTCGACCCCGGCCGGCTACACGGTCGTCGGCGTCTGCATACCCGACTTCGACGGCCAACCCGGCCACCACCTCATCACCTCCGCCGGACCTGTACCCGTGCTCGGCGACGAGAACTCGGTAGAGGTTGCACTGAGGCTGACCGGTGCGGACGCATTGGCGATCACCGCCGTCGAACACCTCGGGCAGGAGAAGGTGCGGAAACTGGCCTGGCGGCTGGATTCCCTCGCCGTCGACATGATCGTCGTGCCCGGTATGACCGACGTGGCGGGTCCCCGGCTGAAACTGCGGCCCATCGACAATCTCCCGTTGTTCCACGTCGCCCGCCCACGTCTCGACGGCCCGTCGCTGATCGGCAAACGCATCTTCGACGTCGTGTTCACCCTGCTCGCGCTCCCGCTGGTCTTGCCGGTCATCGCTGTCGCGGCGGCCGCGATCAAGTTCGACGACGGCGGGCCGGTGTTCTACCGGCAGGAGCGAGTGGGCCAGCACGGCAAGCGGTTCCGCATCTACAAGCTCAGGACCATGACGGTCGACGCGGATGCGCGCAAGGACACCGAGCGGGCCGCGGCCGCCGGCGGGGGTGTGTTCTTCAAGTCGGCCTCCGATTCACGGATCACCCGCGTGGGCCGTTTCCTGCGGGCTGCCAGCATCGACGAACTGCCGCAGGTCTTCAACGTGCTGGACGGTTCCATGAGCATCGTCGGTCCCCGGCCGCTGGTACCGGGCGAGGGTGAATCCGTCGAGCACTTCGTGCAGCGCCGCGCACTGGTCAAACCCGGTATGACCGGGCTGTGGCAGGTCTCCGGCCGCTCCGACGTCTCCGAGGAGGAGCGCATCCGCCTCGACCACTCCTATGTCGACAACTGGTCGGGTGTGCAGGATCTCGTCATCGTCTGGCGGACGATCCGCGCCGTCCTCAAGCGTGAAGGCGCCTACTGAGTACGCTCGTCGCGTGACCACCGATCCAATTCGAATCCCCCTCGATGTCGGCGCGTTACGTGCCGAACTGGCCGGTGTGGACGGTCCCTGGCGCACACTGGACGTCGTCGACGAGACGGGGTCGACCAACGCCGACCTGCTGAGCAGGTCCGCCGCCGGCGACGACATCTCCGGCGCGGTGCTGCTCGCCGAATACCAGCGCGCCGGGCGCGGTCGGCACGGACGGACCTGGTCGGCCCCCCGGTGCTCCCAGATCGCCATGTCGGTCGGCATCGCGGCGGGTCCGGTCCCCCCGGACGGCTGGGGCTGGCTGCCTCTGCTCACGGGTGTGGCGGTGGTCGACGCGATCAGGGGGGTCTGCGGGATCGACGCCGGTCTGAAATGGCCCAACGACGTCCTCGTCGGATCGGGCAAGCTGGCGGGAATTCTGGCCGAGGTGGCCGCCCCCGCGCCGGTGATCGTGGTGGGCCTCGGGCTGAACGTCACCATGACGCCCGCCGAAGTGCCCGATCCGGCGGCCGTGTCGCTGCTGATGCTCGAATCGCCGGTCACCGACCGACATGCGCTGGCCGGCAGCATCCTTTGTGAACTGAAACGCCGGGTCGACGCGTGGCAGGCGGCCGGCGGTGCCGGGGCCGATCTCATCGACGCCTACCGGGCCCGCAGCGTCACGCTGGGTGCCGCGGTGCGCGCCAGCCTGCCGGGGGGACGTGAGATCGTCGGCGTCGCCGCGGACATCGACCGGCTGGGCAGACTGCGCATCGACGCCGGCGGAGAATCCGTCACCGTATCCGCCGGCGACATCACCCATCTGCGGCCGGTCGCCGACTCCGGCGCTGGGTAGAGTGCCACCGTGGGTTTCCCGGGGAACGTGCTGGCCGGGGACGAGCACGTCGTGCTGCACCGCCATCCGCACTGGCGACGCCTGCTCGGGCCCGTCCTGGTGCTGCTTGTCGCCACTGCGCTGGCGGCGTTCGCCGCGGCCCTGGTCAACACCACCGACTGGGCGGGCAACGCCAAGACCGTCGTCTCCTTGGTGATTCTGGCCATCTGGCTCATCGTCGTCGGCTGGTTGACGCTGTGGCCGTGGGTCAACTGGCTCACCACACACTTCGTCATCACCGACCGCAGGGTGATGTTCCGGCACGGTGTGTTGACCAAGAGCGGCATCGACATCCCGCTCGCCCGCATCAACAGTGTGGAGTTCCGTCACGGACTGCTCGACCGCATGCTGCGTAGCGGCACGTTGATCATCGAGTCCGCATCGCAGGATCCGTTGGAGTTCTACGACATTCCCCGCGTCGGCCAGGTGCACGCCCTGCTATACCACGAGGTCTTCGACACCGTGGGCCGTGAGGAAGCGCCGAGCTGAGCGCTCAGCTCAAGCCGAATGCCTCGTCGTAGCAACGGAATACGGCACCGCGCGAATAGCGCGCCGCGAAATGCTCCCGCGCCGCATCCGAGAGTTGCTCGTTGCGAGCGACATTCGTCGTCCCGAGCAGCAGTTCGGCGATCTCGGCGTGGTCGTCGGAGACCAGCACACCCTGGTCGGCGCTGCTGGCGACGCCGTCGCTGCCGACGGTCGTCGAGACGATCGGCACACCACGGCCGAGCGATTCGATGATCTTGAGCTTGACCCCCGACCCGAAACGCAGGGGATTGACCATCGCGGCCACGCCGCTGAGAATGTCGCCGAGATCGGGGACGAAGCCTTCCAACGTGACGCTGTCGCCGTGCCGCGCGACGGCCTCGGCCAGGCCGGGCCGAACGTCCTTGCCGATCACCCGCAACCGCGCATCGGGCTGCGCCGCCAGCACCCGTGGCCAGACATCGCCCAGGAAGGCGCGCAGGCCGTCGTCGTTGTGCGGCAACGACAGCAGGCCGAGGAAGGCGAACACCGGAGCGCCGGTGTATGCGCGCCGGACCGGGGGCTGGGAGATCAGCGGCGGAATCGACCGCACCGCAGCTGCCCCGGCGCCCGTTCGGTTGCGGAGCAGCTGCGCCTCGGTCTCGTTGACCAACAGGGTGCTCGCGAACCGCTCGACCGTCCGACACTCGCTGCGATGCACCAGGCGCCGTTCGAACTGCAGCAGGGCTCGCTGGCTGCGGGGGTTGCCGGCCAGCGGACGTAGCGGGCGGGGGACGTGGGCGGCGAAGTTTCCCAACGGCTGGATGTCGACGCCCGGGTACCTGTCGGCCGCCTGCACCATCGACCGGTACCGCTCGGAGAACAGGTCGTCCAGGTAGCACACCTGCCGGCCGCCGTGACCCTCCCCGGCGTACTGCGCCATCCGGACCGTGTCGTAGATCTCCAGATCAGGGCCGATCCGCTCCAATGTCCGCTGGATCGCCGCGGCGACGTCAGCGCTGCGCAGCAGCGACTCCTGCAGGCTGGCCCGGCCGGTGAGGGTTCTGGTCAGGACGTTGCCGACAGCGCGGACCGGATGCGGCGCCGGCAGGGGATGCAGTCGCGCGGGAAAGTCCGCACGCTGATGGCCTCCGACCATCAGATAGTGGACGTCGACCGGGCCCAGCCGATCGGTGAGGTAGGCGTTGAACCCGGCTAGCACGACTTTCTTCCCCGCATCGGTCGGGTAGGGATCCACGGCGCTGACCACGGCGGCCGATTTCGGCACACGTCCTCCATTCCGTACGGCGCCGCCCGTCCCCGTCGATTTCCGTTCGGGTCTCGAACCGGCCTGTTCCCGGCCTTGATCCAGGTCCGAGGGAAGTTAGCTATGCACTACAGTGTAACTGTGCAACCGAGACCGGCCCACGCAGGCGCCTCACGCCGCCGTTCGTCAGCGATGGTCCGTTTACACAGGTGCGACGCCTCGGTGGCGGCCATCTGGCACACTGGGGTCTGGCCCGTCTCGGGATTGCTGGCAGACGCCGTCAAGATAGCTGAGAGTCGGTACCGGGGCCCGGGGGGCCGCCAGACTCCGGAAGGGATGTCCCTGTGAACAGAACGTTGCTGGCCCGAACGTGGCTGATCGCGACGGCGCTGGCGGCCATCGGACTGGTGGCGGGTGGGCTTGCCGGCACCGCACTCGCCGGGCGGGAACCGCAGCGCTACACCGCGGAGGCGACGTTGGCGATGCTGCCCTCCCAACAGGTACCGGTGACCCAGGCGCCCGGATTCTGGGAGGTGCTCAGCAGGGGCCAGGCGACCCGGTCGGCCGCGATCATGCTTGCCGACGGCAAGTGGCTCGGTGACGCGGCGGCGGCCGCGGGGGTTCCGGAGTCGCAGCTGAGCCTGCAGGCGGGCGCGATCGCCGACACCACCCTGATCGACGTCATGATGCGCGCGGACACCGCGCAGGCCGCCGAGGCTGCGCTGGACAAGGTGCTGGCCGACGCGGTGATCCCGGCAGCCACCGCCGCGGGCCCCTTCCGCCTCGAAGTGGTGTCGGCGCCCGGTGGCAGCGCCAAGACGACCGGCCCCGCCAAGATCCAGGTTGTCGGTGCCTTGGCCATCGCGGGCCTGCTCGTCGGTGGTGGGCTGGGTCTACTGGTGAGCCGGTCCGTGCAGAAGAACCTGAACCGGCAGGCGGCCGCCGCCCCCGGCCGCAGGCACACCCCGACCTCGGTCGCCGCGACCAACGGCAGACCGGTGACGCTTGGGGAACCCGAGAACTCGGCAGTCTCAACGCCGTCCCGATGACGTCGGCGGCACCGCCGGTAGCCGCCGACGCGGCGCCCGCGGTCATCCCCGCGGGGGCGTACCGGCGTCGGGCGACGTTCGTTCGGCTCGTGCCCGTCGCCGCGATGGGTCTGGGGATCCTCATCGCGGGTTCGGTGGTGTTCGGTGCCATGCCGACACTGCTCGTGGTGGGTCTGCCCGCCGCGGCCGTCGGCGCATGGTTCGCGATCCGCAGACCGGCGGTGGCGGCCGCCGTGATGGCCGTCATCGAAGTGACCAACCTCGCCGGAGTGGTGGCCGAACACAGTTCGGTGCCGGTCTTTCACGCGTCGCTGGCGCTCGGCATTGTGGCCGTGGCGGTCGCGCTGCGCGACGAGACGATGCGCAACCGGTTGAACCGGGGCACCGTGGTGTGTCTTGGTTTCGTCGCCGCTTATCTGGTCACCCAGTTCCTCGCGATGCTGGGCAGTCAGGATGAGGGCGCGTCGGTGGCCAGCCTCAAAGGCTCGATCGGAGACTGCGCGTTCCTGGTGGTCCTGCTGCTGCTGATCCAGCTGAGCGGGCGGCCGTGGGTGGTCGTCGCGGCTATTGTCGTGCCGCTGGCGGTGTTGTCCGTCCTGACGCTCATCAACCAGGTGGCGTTCGCGGGAACGGCCACATTCGGCGGATTCGCCACCGCCACGGCGGCCTCGGGTGAGCTCGTCACGACGCTGCGGTTCGGCGGGCCGCTGCCCGACTCCAACTTCTGGGGTCGGCATTTGGTCCTGGGTGTCCCGTTGGCCGGTGCGCTCATCGTGCGGGCGGTGCGGTCGGGACGGCGCGGCGCGGTGCTGGGCTGGTCGGCGGCGCTGCTCGCGGTGCTGATCGGTGTCTATCTCACGCAGTCTCGGGGAACGATCATCGCCGCCGCGGTGGCCATCCTGGTCTGGGTGCTCGCCAGCGGCCCGGCCGCCCGCCGCCGCGGCCTGATGAGTCTGCCCGTCGTCGGGTTGGTGTTGCTGCTGCCCGGACTGGGCAACCGGCTGGTCGCCCTGGTCGACGATGTGTCGCAGGCGGGATCGAGCTACGTCGTCGACCCGTCGGTGCTCGGCCGGCTGGCCGCCCAGGAGGTCGCGTGGGCGATGTTCCGCGACCGGCCGGCGTTCGGCTTCGGGCCGGGACTGTATCCGCCGTCGGTGGCGAACTACTCCGGCTTCGTCGACACCGCGGTTCTCGGGCCCACCGATGCGGCGCACAATCTCTACGCTCAGACGGCTGCCGAAGGCGGGGTCGTCGGCCTCATCGGGTGGGCGATCTTCATCGGCGGGTTCGCCGTCATCGTCGCGATCCGGTTGGCCCGCACGTCGCCGGTGACCGCCCTGTCGGAGCGGACGCTGGCCGCGGCGGTGCTTGCCGCCATCATCGGCTGGTCGGTCGCCAGCGTGTTCCTGCACCTCGCCTACTTCAGGGCGTTTGCGATCGTGCTGGCCCTGGCCGGGGCGCTGGGCGCGGCGGCGGGGCCTGAGATCGGGTGGGGTATCCAGACCCGGCCTTCGCGGATCCGCGAAGGCTTACTCGCCGGTCTGTGCGGGGTGGCGGCCGCGGCTGCCGTACTGGCGGTGGCGCCGGTGACCTCCGCGACGACAGCCAGCCAGCGCGTCACGATCCTGCCGACGGCCCAGATGCGCGACTACTACGCATATGCCTTGGATATCCGGAACAGGCCGGTCGTGCTGCCGACCTACGCCGCGATGATCGCGGGTGGCGACGCGTCGGTGTCGGCGGTCGCCGACACCGTGCGCGGTGTGGTGCGGATCAGGGTGACCGACCCGGATCCCGAGACCGCCCGCGCTCAGTTGCAGACCGCGATCACGCAGGGCCGCACCAACCTGCACCGGCTCGGCGTCGACGACTGGTATCGGATTGTCGCCGTGGAAGGGCCGCAACTGACCTCCGGGCAGCACCGCTCGACGGTGTGGACGCTGGGGGCCCTGGCTGTCGGGCTGCTAACCGCGACACTGACGGTGCTGGTGCTCCGGCGGTCGATCCGCATGCCGCGGCACCGGCGGGGCTTCGGCAAATTCCGGGAACCCGGCGGAGGATGACCAGCACAGTGCGAATTCCTTGCCCTACGGCGGTCTTCGGCATCCTTATCGACCGGTTGTCCTGGGACGCAACCTACGATATCGTCCCGACTCGGGTTAGCTGGATCATCCGCTGGCGCATGGACTAATACGAGGGTGGCGGATGTGGTGACTGTTGACGCCCCGGGCGGGTTCCGCGCCGGCCTGCGCCGTACGGCGCGTGACCCGAGAATCTGGATCCTGCTCGCCCTCTACGTCGTCTTGCTCGGCACCAATGCGGGCTTCTCCCAGGACCCCACCGACGACGCGATCGACTACCACCGGATCGCCGCGGCCGCACCGGGGTTGCCCGCTCAGCCCATCGGCTCCGCGTACACCGCGCGATTCGCCACCCATTACGCAGTGGGACTGCTGCATTGGGCCACCGGCCTCTCGCTCGAAGTGGCGTACGCGGTGGCGTTCGCGGCCGTCCTCGCGGCGTTGTTCGCGACCGTCCACATCCTCTTCCGCACGCTGGCCGTCGGCGATTACGCCTTTGCGGCAGCGCTTTTCGTGCTCAACCCGTACGTGCTCCGGCCCTACGAACTGCAGACCGAGACGCTGCAGGACCTCGTGTTCGTCCTCGGCGTCGGCATCTGCCTCATCGGCCTGCGCGACCGATCCTCGCGTGCGGTGCTGGTCGGCCTGGTGATCGCCGTGCTCGGCCGGCAGACCGCCATCGCGGTGGCGCCGGTGGTGGCGGTGTGGGTCCTGCTCGATGCCCGCTGGCGATCACCGGCGCGGGGCCGGCGTGCCTGGCCGACCGCGATCCTCGCGGTCGCACTGACCCTGGCGATATTCGTCGAGGTCCGCTTGTGGTCGGCCCGGTTTTCGCTGCCGTTCGAACCGACGGGTGTGGACGACACCGTGTTCAACCTCTTCGGTGCACTGCCGGGTACCGCGGCCGAACTGGCGGCACATTTCGCGCGGATCGTCGTACCGCTGGCGGTTCCGCTCACGGCGTTGGTGACCCTGGTCGTGGTCGTGGGCTGGCGGAAGGTGAGTTTTGCCGGATGGGGCGCCCTGCTGATGGCGGCGGCCATCACCGTGCAGCCCGCCATCACGGACCCGCGGTTTCCCGGGTTTGCGTTCAACGAACAGCGGCTCGCGGCACTGGCCATCCTGCCTCTCGCCGTTGCGGTCGCCACTCTGCTCGCGCAGACCCAGTGGCGTTGGCCCGAGCGGTTCGCGCGGATGGTGTCGGTGGCCCTGGTCGTCGTGGTCGCCGTCGCCTCGCTGCACCACGAGTTCTCGTCGGTGGGCCCCAGCACGCTGACCCAGTTCCTGGCGACTCAGGCGGTGGCGGCCGCGGTAGTGGCCGTCCTGCTCGGATTGGGCAGGCGCAGCGCCCCAGTCGGTGCAGCCGCGGCGCCGCAGTCGCTGACCGAGGCCACACCCGGTGGCCGACGGTGACCGCGACGTTCGCCACCACATTGGATTACCGTGACCCGCGGTGGCTGCGGCGTGCCCGCCTCGTGTCCGCGCTGCCTCGCGATCACCGCCTCGGCGACGAGGTACGCCAGTTCGCGCGCGTGATGCGGGGGTTGCGTGGTCAGCGCCTCGTACTTGTCGATTCGTCCACGGGGCGGTTCCAGCCCGATTTCGTGGCGACCGCACTGTATGGGTTGTTCTGCCCGCCCTCCCGGCGTCCGGCGGTCGTGATGTACGGCGACCTGTGGCAGCCGGACGGCGGACTGCGCGGCCGGGTCGAACGGTTCCTTGTCCGCGCGGCCGATCGGACCGTCGTCCGTTATGCGGCGCTGTCCACCGACGAGATCGACATCTTTCCCCAGACCTGGGGGGTCGGTGCCGGAAAGGTCCGCTTCACACCGTATTTCGCCACCCTGACCGCCGAGGACCTGGCCGCGCCCGCAACTCCGCGCGGTGACTATGTATTCGCCGGTGGCAACTCGCACCGCGACTATCCGACCCTACTGGAGGCCGCGCGGCTGCTGCCGGAGCGCAGGTTCGTCATCGCGACCCACCTGCTGGACGGTCACGCCCTACCCACCAACGTGACCGCGGCTGCGGTACCCCACGGCGAATTCGTTCGGCTGCTGCGCGGAGCGCACACGGTCGTGGTGCCCCTCGTCGACGGCCTGCGACGCTCGACCGGCCACCAGACCTACCTCAACGCCATGCTGCTCGGTAAACCCACGATCGTCACCGACACCCTCGGCGTCGCCGACCATGTGCGCCCGGGTGACACTGCGCTGGTGGTGCCCGCCTCGGCACAGGCCTACGCCGACGCCATCGCGTGGACGTTCGACCCGGGCAACGCCGATGCCGTGGCGGATATGGGCGCCGCGGCCAGCCGGGACGTGGCGGAGCGGTTCACCTTCGAAAAGCACGTCGAGGCACTGCTGGCCGTGGTCGACGAGGCCGCTGCCGCCGAGGATCAGGCGAGCACCTGCAGGCGGTCGTAGGGTAGCCCCGCCAACGGGTCGTAGTCGCCGCGCAGGCCGGCCTGTTGGTAGGTGGATCCGACCGAGTTGCCGCTGGCGCCGGGGTCCATTTCGAA
>JAFDWN010000007.1:101721-374477 GCA_018268465.1 Actinomycetota bacterium | reverse complement strand
GGGTGTCTGTCGGGTGACCGGCCCTCACCGCGGGGGAAACCGGCATCCACCGATCGGGGGACAGTGTGCCGCGCCGCGGGTGACGGGCGCACGCCGCCGCGTGTGATTGAGCTGGCTGCGGGATTCTCGCCGGCGGATTCCTCGCGGCCAGCCCACATTCGGCCAGTGTCCGCGCTGTCAGTCCTCGATCGTCGCGTTGACGAAGCCGATGATGGCCACCGCCACGTCGCGGTGCACCGTCTCGTTGAGGATGTCGTGGGCGCCGGGAAACTCCGTCAGTTGCAACGGCCCGATCTGCTCGGCGTACGCGCGGACCGCGCCGATGTCGGCGATGGGGTCGGCGGAGCCGTGCACCGCCAGGGTGGGCACCGTGAGCGTGGGCAGCACGGCGCCGAACCGGTCCCATGCCCGGTCGAGTTCACGTGCCAGCGCGACGCCGTCGGCGTCGACGAAGGCCAGCGGGTCGTTGTCGAGGGAATCCAGGTAGAAGGGGTCGCCGGAGAGCCAGCGCGGGTCGAGTTCGAACGACGGATCACGGTCGAGCAGATCGGGAATCGGCACCAGCGGCGCACCCGAGATGACGCCGGCGCGGTAGAGATCGGGGTGGTCGAGCAGTCGGGTCAGGGTGACGACCGCGCCGAATGAGTGCCCCTGCGCGATCAACGGAATCCCGGGGTTCTCCGCTGCGGCGAGTTCGGTCAGGGCCGCGGCCAGTGCCGCGCTGTCCTCGGTGGTTCCGAAATCGCCGCGGTCACCGGGGGTGAGGCCGTGGCCGAACTGGTCGACCGCCCACAGGTCGATGCCGGCGGCGTTCAGGGCGAACCCGTAGCGGTGGTAGACGCCGGTGTGTTCGCCGAAACCATGCAGGAAGATGACGGCGGCGCGGATCGGTGCGGCAGCGGCCCAATGCCGGTAGTACGCGCGGCCCCGGGGATGGTCGATGAATGGCATACCGTCGACTGCACCAAGGCGGCCGGAGGTGCGCAAGCATAACGATCAGCGTGCGGCTACGCCCTTGGCGGAACCAGCCGTCACGCCACCCCGAGCAGGACGTCGCGCATGTCGTGCATGCGGGCCCGGATTGCTTCGACGAAGACCGCCACCTCGGGCCGGCGCAAAGTTTCAGCGCGGGCGACCAGCCAGTACGTCAGCGTGACGGTGACGGTTTCGCCGAGCACGCGCACCAGGTCGTCGTGCCGATCGGCCATGAAACACGGCAGCAGACCGACGCCTGCCGATGCCCGGGTCGCCTCGACGTGGACGAAGACGTTGGTGGACGTCACCGACTCGCGCATGGACGGGGCGAAACTGGCTGCGAGGTCGAGGTCGTCGACCTGGAGCATGGAATCGATGAAATAGACCAGCGGATAGTGGCGCAGGTCCTCGACGGTGCCGGGGGTGCCGTGTTCGGCGAGGTAGCCGCGGGCGCCGTAGAGCCCGAGGCAGTAGTCGCCGAGTTTGATCGCCTCGGCGCGGTGGACCTGCGGCTGGCCCACCACCACCTCGATGTCCAGGCCGGAGCGTTGTTGGGTGGCCCGTCGCGTCGCGGCGACGATCTCCACCGCGACGCCGGGATGGTGGCGCCGGACCTGGGCGGCGGCAGGTGCGGCGATGTAGGCGCTGAAGCCGTCGGTTGCCGAGATTCGCACCACGCCCTGCAGGGTGCGCACACCGCTGGTCAGCGATCGGACGGCGGACTCGACGGACTCGGCCGCCGACAGCGCCTGCCGTCCCAGGTCGGTCAGTTCCCATCCGCCTGCGACCCGCGCCAGCAGACGGCCGCCGACGGCCTGTTCGAGTGCCGCGATGCGGCGGGAGATGGTCGTGTGGTTGAGGCCGAGTTCCTCGGCCGCTGTGGTGTAGCGGCCCGACCGGCCCACCGCCAGCAGGACCAGCAGGTCGTCGGCGCTGGGACGGTGCCCAACCGGAAAACCGCTCACTTCTGCATTTTTGCAGATAAGTCCTGCAGATCTGGTCATTGCGGCCGTCTGCCGCCTGCATGAATACTCACAAGCATCTGTGGGGGGCATCACAGCATCAAGCAGTGGTAACCGCAGTCACGAAACGAAGTCACGTCTGAATGGAGTAGGTGATGAGTATGAGCGACGCTTCCCCGGCCTCGCCCGATCAGGGCGGGTCGGTCTCGACCGGGCTGAAGAGGGTGGTGGCCGCGTCGATGGCCGGCACCGTCGTCGAGTGGTACGAGTTCTTCCTCTACGCGACCGCGGCGACGCTGGTCTTCAACAAGATCTTCTTCCCGCAGGGCACGGATCAGGCGACGGCGACCATCGCCGCCCTCGGCACCTACGCGGTCGGCTTTGTCGCACGACCGCTCGGCGGCATCGTCTTCGGGCACTTCGGCGACAAGTACGGCCGCAAACAGCTGCTCCAGTTCAGTCTTCTGCTGGTCGGCGTGGCGACCTTCCTGATGGGCTGCCTGCCGACCTATGGCCAGATCGGATTCTGGGCGCCGGTGCTGCTCGTCGTGCTGCGCTTCCTGCAGGGGTTCGCCGTCGGCGGTGAATGGGGCGGTGCGGTGCTGTTGGTGGCAGAACACAGCCCCAACCGCAGCCGCGCGTTCTGGTCGAGCTGGCCGCAGGCCGCGGTGCCGGTCGGCAACATGCTGGCGACGGTCGTGCTGCTCGGCCTGACCACAACACTGTCCGATGCGGCGTTCCTGTCGTGGGGCTGGCGGGTGGCCTTCTGGCTGTCGGCCGTTGTCGTGCTCATCGGCTACTACATCCGGACCAAGGTCACCGACGCGCCGATTTTCCTCGCCGCACAGCAGGAGGCCGAGCGGGCCAAGGCAACGTCCTTCGGTGTCTTCGAGGTGCTGAAGCGCTACCCGCGTGGCGTGTTCACCGCGATGGGCCTGCGGTTCGCGGAGAACATCATGTACTACCTCGTTGTCACGTTCTCGATCGTGTACCTCAAGCAGCAGGTCGGGGCCGACACCGGCGACATCCTGTTGTGGCTGCTCGCCGCCCACGCGGTGCACTTCCTGGTGATCCCGCAGATGGGCCGCCTGTCCGACCAGATCGGACGTAAGCCGGTGTACCTGGTCGGCGCGATCCTCGCCGGTACCTGGGGCTTCTTCGCCTTCCCGATGATGAACAGCGGCAACTACCTGATCATCATGGGCGCCATCGTGATCGGCCTGGTCATCCACGCGCTCATGTATGCCTCACAGCCGGCGATCATGGCCGAGATGTTCCCGACCCGGATGCGCTATTCCGGTGTGTCCCTTGGCTATCAGGTGACCTCGATCGTGGCGGGTTCGCTCGCGCCGATCATCGCGGTCAAGCTGCTCGACATCTACGGCTCGTCAGTCCCGATCGCGATCTACCTCGCCGTCGCCGCCGCCATCACCGTCGTCGCGGTGCTGTTCACCCGCGAGACCACCGGCATGGATCTCTCCGACCTGGACCGGGCTGACGCCGAGGATCTGGCCAAGTCGAATGCAAAGGCAGGTGTCGCGTGAGCGACGAATCGAGCATTGGCCGCGCGGGCGACCTCAGTGGCAGGTCGGCCCTCGTCACGGGCGGTGCCAGCGGTATCGGGGCGGCGTGTGCCCGCGAACTCGCGGCCAGGGGCGCGGTGGTCACCGTCGCCGACGTCGACGACGTGGGTGCCAAGGAACTCGCCCAGCAGATCAACGGGAAGGCTTGGGCCGTCGATCTTCTCGATGTGTCTGCGCTGGAGGATCTGCGGCTGCAGACCGACATTCTGGTGAACAACGCCGGAGTGCAGAGCATCCACCCCATCGAGGATTTCCCGCCCGAGCGGTTCCGGATGCTACTCACCCTGATGGTCGAGGTCCCGTTCCTGCTGATCCGTGCCGCCCTGCCCCACATGTACGCGGGTCGGTTCGGGCGGGTCGTTAACATATCGTCGGTGCACGGCATCCGGGCGTCGGCGTTCAAGTCGGGGTATGTCACCGCCAAACACGGGCTGGAGGGGTTGTCCAAGGTGACCGCACTTGAGGGGGCCGCACACGGGGTGACGAGCAACTGCGTCAATCCCGGCTACGTGCGGACTCCGCTGGTGACCAAGCAGATCGCCGATCAGGCGCGCACGCACGGTATCCCCGAGGATCAGGTGGTGACTGAGATCATGCTGAAGGAGAGCGCCATCAAACGGATGGTCGAGCCCGAGGAAGTGGCTTCGCTCGTCGGCTGGCTGGCCTCCCCGTCGGCGGGGATGGTGACGGGGACGTCGTACATCATGGACGGAGGGTGGAGCGCACGATGATCGGGACACCCGGCGGTGCCGCGGATCCACAGGCGGATCCACAGGCGGATCCACAATGGGTACCGACCGAACGCGACGTGGCAGACGCGCGGATCACCGATTTCGCCCGGTTCGTCGAGGGACGCACCGGGGTGGCTGTGCCCGACTACCGGTCGCTGTGGCGCTGGTCGGTCGAGGACCTCGCCGGGTTCTGGGGTGCGGTGTGGGACTACTTCGAGCTCGGTGACACCCCGCAGGAGGTGCTGGCCGACGCCCGGATGCCCGGTGCCCGGTGGTTCCCCGGTGTACGGCTGAATTACGTGGATCAGGTGATCCGCAGTGCCCGCACCGACCGGCCCGCCATTGTGACGGTGACCGAGGACGGGTCCACCGTAGAACTCTCATGGGGCGAACTGCTCTCTCGCACTGCGTCGTTCGCGCGGACGCTACGGTCGGTGGGGGTGGGCCCCGGCGACCGGGTCGCGGGTTATCTGCCCAACATCCCCGAGGCGATCATCGCCTTTCTGGCCACCGCGAGCGTGGGTGCCGTCTGGAGCGGGTGCGGGCAGGACTACACGCCCAAGGCCGCCCTGGACCGGCTGGGCCAGCTCGAACCGGCCGTGCTGGTGACGGCGGACGGTTACCGGTTCGGCGGCAAGGCACACGACAAGCGCTCGGATATCGCGACGCTGCGGGCCGGTCTGCCATCTCTGAAGGCGGCGGTGCTGGTGTCCCGGCTGGCCCAGCCCACCGCGGAGGACGAGGGTTGGGTGCGCTGGAGCGACGCCGCCGGCCCCGACGGCGGCGACCTGGTGACGACGCCGGTCGGCTTCGACCATCCGCTGTGGGTGCTGTATTCCTCGGGTACCACCGGGCTGCCGAAGGGTATCATCCACGGCCACGGCGGAGTTCTCGTCGAGCATCTGAAAGCTGTTGCGCTGCAGTCGGATATCGGGCCAGACGATACGTTCTTCTGGTACACCAGCCCGAGCTGGATGATGTGGAACTTCCAGGTTGCGGGCCTGCTGGTGGGTGCGACGATCGTCTGCTACGACGGCAGCCCCACCTACCCGAAGCCGGATGCGTTGTGGGACATCGCTGCACGGGTTGGAGCGACGGTGCTGGGCACCAGCCCCGGCTATGTGCTGGCGTGCGACAAGGCGGGTGCGGTGCCGGGTAAGGAGCATGACCTGGCTGTGCTGCGGACGGTCGGCATCACCGGATCGTCGCTGCCGCCGGTCCTGTCGCAGTGGCTGAGCGACAACGTCGGGCATCACGTGCAGGTCGCCTCGATCAGCGGCGGAACAGACGTGGTCTCGGCGTTCATCGGCGGGGCGCGCACGGTGCCGGTGTGGCCCGGTGAGTTGTCGGTGCCGTTTCTCGGGGTCGCGCTGGACGCCTGGGATGAGTCGGGCAACCCGGTGCGCGGTGAGGTCGGCGAGTTGGTGGTCACCAAACCCATGCCGTCGATGCCGGTGGCGTTCTGGCGTGACGAAGACGGATCCCGTTACCGGAGCGCGTATTTCGAGATGTTCCCGGGCATCTGGCGACACGGCGACTGGATCACCATCACCGGTCACGACAGTATCGTCGTGCACGGTCGCTCCGACTCGACGCTCAACCGGCACGGTATCCGGATGGGCAGCGCGGACATCTACCAGGCGATCGAACAACTGCCCGAGATCGCCGAAGCGCTGGTGATCGGCGCCGAGCAACCCGACGGCGGCTACTGGATGCCGTTGTTCGTGGTGCTCGTCCCTGGCGAGGAGCTCACCGACGAACTCCGCGACCGTATCAAGGCCGTGATCCGCAGCGAGGTCTCGCCGCGGCACGTGCCTGACGACATCCTCGTGGCACCGGGGGTCCCGCACACCAGGACCGGCAAGAAGCTCGAGGTGCCGATCAAGAAACTGCTGCAGGGCGGCGACGCGGCCAAGGTCGTCGAGCGCAGCGCCGTGGACAACCCGGACCTGCTCGACTGGTTCGCGGCCGTGCGCCGCTGAATCAGCCAGCCCCTGCGCACGTAGGGTGGAGTGCATGGCTGCGAACGCCGAAACCAGGGACTACCCGCAGACGGCCGCGGTGCGAGGTCGTGTCGAGCCCGCACCGCGGCGGGTCCGCGGCTTCGCGGGCGGTGAGCTCGTCTTCGACACCGTCGCCGCCCGCTACGTCTGGGAGCATCCCTACTACCCGCAGTATTACATTCCACTGTCCGACGTCCGCCGTGAGCTGCTTGTCGACGAGGAGCATCCGCAGAAGGTTCAGCTCGGTCCGTCCCGCCTGTATTCGCTTGTGGTGCAAGGCCATGCGGAGCGTTCGGTCGTTCGGGTCTTCGACAGCGGCGTCGACGGCCCGGTTGCGGGCACGGTGCGCTTCGAATGGGCCAGCCTCGACTGGTACGAAGAGGACGAACCGATCGTCGGCCACCCCCGCAACCCGTATGTCCGGGTGGACGCGCTGCGTTCGCACCGCCACGTCCGGATCGGACTGGACGGCCTGGTGTTGGCCGACACTCACTGTCCCGTACTGCTTTTCGAGACCGGCCTGCCCACCCGGTATTACATCGACCGATCCGACGTCGTCTTCGACCACCTGCAGCCCAGCCCGACCCACTCGCTGTGTCCGTACAAGGGAGTGACCTCGCAGTACTGGTCGATACGGTCCGGCGACACCGTCGTGTCCGACATCGCGTGGGCCTACGACTACCCGTTGGCCGATGTCGCGCCGATCGCGCGGATGGTGGCGTTCTACAACGAAAAGGTCGACATCGTCGTCGACGGTGTCGCGCTGTCGCGGCCCGCCACGCACTTCGCATGACGCGACGCCGTCACCGGCCGCTGAGCCAGGGTCCCATCCGGTGCAGCGCTTCCCGCAGGTCGCTCGTCGGCCCTGCGAACGACAGCCGCACAAAGGAGTGGCCCCGGACGGTGTCGAAGTCGATCCCTGGCGCGATGGCAACACCGGTGTCGGCGAGGAGTTTGGAGCAGAACGACAGCGAGTCGGTGGTGAAGTCCGAGACGTCGGCGTAGACGTAGAACGCCCCGTCGGTCGGGGCCAGGCGGTCGATTCCGATTCCGCGCAGTCCGTCGAGAAGAACCCGGCGATTCTCCGCGTAGTGGTGCAGCAGACCGTCGGCTTCGGCGATCGACTCCGAGGTGAATGCGGCGACGGCCGCGACCTGAGACAGTGTCGGCGGGCAGATGGTGAAGTTGCCGGTCAGACAGTCCACGGCGCGCCGCAGTCCGGGCGGCACGAGCAGCCAGCCCAGCCGCCACCCGGTCATCGCGAAGTACTTCGAGAAGCTGTTCACCACCACCGCTTCCCGTGAGGTTTCCCATGCGCAGCTGGTTTCGGGCGCACCCTCGTAAACCAGGCCGTGATACACCTCGTCGCTGACCAGCCGCACTCCGGAGTCGGCGCACCATGTCGCGATCGCCGCCAGCTCGGCTGGCGGGATCACGGTACCGGTCGGGTTGGCGGGGCTGGCGACGATGACGCCGCGCACCGGCTCTTCGAGCGCCGTCAACATCGCCACAGTGGGCTGGAAACGGGTCTGCGGACCGCACGGAATCTCCACGACCTCGCAGCCGAGGGCGGTGAGGATATTGCGGTAGCACGGATAACCGGGACTGGCGATCGCCACCCGGTCACCGACGTCGAAACAGGCCAGGAAGGTGAGCAGGAATCCTCCGGACGATCCGGTGGTGATGACCACGTCGTCGACGCCGACGTCGAGCCCGTACCGGATCCGGTACCGGTCGGCGATGGCGCCACGCAGTTCGGGAACGCCCAGAGCCACGGTATAGCCGAGCTGATTGCGGGCCAGCGCCGCGGCCGCCGCGTCACGGACCGGGCCCGGCGCGCCCGCACTGGGCTGGCCCGCGGAAAGGTTCACCAGATCGCCGTGGGTGCGCTGACGCTCGGCGGCGGCCAACCACACGTCCATCACGTGGAACGGGGGAATACCCGCCCGTAGCGCCGTGCCCGAGGTGCTGCTCATTGGATTGAGGCTAGAACACCTGGGCTTCGAGTCTGCGCAGGTGGTCGCGGGGCGGTCCGAGCAACTGCGCGCTGCCGTGCGCGCGTTTGAAGTAGAGCTGGATGTCGTGTTCCCAGGTGATCGCGATGCCGCCGTGCAGCTGGACGGCGTCGGCGGCCACGGCGTCGAACGCCTCTGTGGCCGCCAGCCGGGCCAGTGCGGCGGCCGTGGGGGTGGGGTCGGCCACGGCTTCGGCGACCACTGCCCGCGCGGTCTGCACACGCACGTACAGATCGGCCATCCGGTGTTTGAGCGCCTGGAAGCTGCCGATCGGCCTGCCGAACTGCACCCGGCTCTTGGTGTATTCGACGGTGAGGTCCAGGCAGCGTGTGGCGGCCCCCACCTGCTCGGCGGCCAGCAGGATCGCGGCCATGCCCGCCAACCCGGGATCGGCGCACAACTGCGTGACCTCCCCGGGTTCGACACGGCCCAGCCTGCGGGTGGGATCCATCGTCTGCAGCGGGTACGCGGTGAAGGTCCGCCAGCGAGTGAGGTTTTCGCCGTCAGCGGCGAGGACGACATCGGCGATGTCGCCGTTGATCACGTGGGCGGGGTCGCCGAGCACCAGCGCGCCGATCGCTCGCCCTTCGGCCAGCCGCTCCAGGGTTTCGTCGTCGCAGTGTTCCGCGGCGAGCAGTGCCATCTCGGCGAGGGTTGTGCCCAGTAGCGGGGTGGGTACGAGTCCTTTGCCCAGTTCCTCCAGGACGACCGCGGCGTCGGCGAGCTCACCGCCCGCGCCGCCCAGCTGTTCGGGCACCACCAGTGCCGCGGCACCGACCTGTTCGCACAGCAGCCGCCACAGTGACGCGTCGTAACCGCGTGCGGAGTCCATCGCCGCGCGTACCGCCGCCGGGCCGGCGTGCTTATCGACGAGCGCGGCCACGGTCTCGCGCAGCAGCTCCCGTTCGCTGGTGCTCATGCGCGATCCGCCTCCGGTTCCTCGCTGGTGCTCATGCCCCGAGTCCGCTCAACACGCGGCGCCGATGCACGGTGGGGTCACCCCAGGCCGAGCGCAGTGCCTGCACCCGCAGCAGCCACAGCGACAGGTCGTATTCGGCCGTGAAGCCGATGGCGCCGTGGGTCTGTAGCGCCGAGCGGGCCGCGAGCAGAGCGGCTTCGCCGGCGGCGACCTTGGCGGCGCTCACGTCGCGGGCGGTGTCGGGTGAGCCGTCGGCAAGTGCCAGCGCCGCGCCGTACACCAGCGGCCTGGCGAGTTCGAGCGCGATATGCACGTCGGCCAGCTTGTGTTTGATCGCCTGATAGCTGCCGATGGGCCTGCCGAACTGGCTGCGTTGTCTGGCGTAGTCGACGGACTGGTCGAGCATCGCCTTGGCCGCGCCGGTCAGCTGCGCGGCCGTGGTCAGGACACCGAATTCGTAGGCGCGCGCGACGTCGGCATCCCGCGGCGTACCGGTCGACGTCACGTCGAACACCCTGCGGCTGGGATCGACCGACTCGTAGCGGTCACCCGCGACGGCGTCGCACACTTGACCCCCGGTCACCAGCAGGGTCAGCCCGGCCGCGTCGGCATCGAGAGCGCGGGGGACTTGCGGTGGGCACGCCACCGTCGCGATCAGGTCCCCGGCGGCCAGGGCGGCGCTGCGGTCGTCGGCGGCCAGCAGAATCGGTGCCACCGCGATGGACTCGGTCACCGGGCCCGGCACGCACCAGCGCCCCAGGCGTTCGGCCGCGACCACCAGGTCGACGGGATGGGCGCCGATTCCGTCGAACTCCTCGGTCACCAGCAGGGCGGTGACGCCGAGCTCCGCCAGGCGTGACCACACCTTCCTGCCGGGTGCGGTGTCGCCACGAGCCCAGGCGCGTACCGCGCCGGGTACGTCGGCGCCGGTGAGTGCGGCGTCGATGCTCGCCGCGAAGTCGCGCTGATGGGCGTCGGTCTCGAAGTTCACCGTGGGGTCACCTTCTGGCGTCGCGGGGCAGGCCCAGCAGTCGTTCGGCGATGATGTTGCGCTGAATCTCGTTGGTGCCAGCGTAGATCGGCCCACCGAGCGCGAAGAGCAGCCCGTCGGTCCAGGCGTCGGCGAGTTCGCCGTCGGCGCCGCGGAGGTCCAGCGCCGTCTGGTGCAGCTCGACATCGAGGTCGGACCAGAACACCTTCGTCACCGATGATTCGGCGCCGAGTTCACCTCCGCCCGCGAGTCGTGTCACCGTGCCGAAGGTGTGCAGGCGGTAGGCCTGTGCCTTGATCCACGCGTCGGCCACCCGTGCCTCGAAGGCCGGGTGGCGATTGTCCTTCCACAGCGCGACGAGCCGTTCGGCGGGTGCGACGAAACGGGCCGGGCTGCGCAGTGACATCCCGCGCTCGTTGCTCGACGTGCTCATCGCGGCGCGCCAGCCGTCGTGGACCGCGCCGATCACGTCATGGTCGGGGACGAACACGTCGTCGAGGAAGATCTCCCCGAAGCCGGTGTCCCCGCCGAGTTGCGCGATGGGACGCACGGTGATGCCGTCGGCGTCGAGGTCGAACATCAGATACGTCAGGCCGCGGTGCCGCTCCGCCTGCGGATCCGACCGGAACAGGCCGAACGCCTTGTCGCCGAAGGGTGCTCGTGAGCTCCAGATCTTCTGTCCGTTGAGCAGCCAGCCGCCGTCGGCGCGGGTGGCCGTCGAGCGCAGCGACGCGAGGTCGCTTCCGGATTCCGGCTCGGACCAGGCCTGTGCCCAGATCTCCTCGCCGCTGGCCATTTTCGGAAGCACACGGGCCAGCTGTTCCTCGGTGCCGTGGGCGAAGAGTGTCGGTGCGAGCATCGACGTGCCGTTGGCGCTGGCCCGCCCGGGCGCGCCGGCCCGGAAATACTCCTCTTCGAACACCACCCACTGCAGGAGTGTCGCGTCGCGGCCGCCGTAGCGCTCGGGCCATGTGACAACAGACAGTCCGGCGTCGAAAAGGATTCTGTCCCAGCGTCTGTGCTGTGCGAATCCGTCGGCGGTGTCGTAGGATCTGGCCGGGAATGCCGCTCGGTTCGCTGCCAGGAACTCGCGCACCTCGGCCTGGAAGTCCAGGGTGGCGTCGTCGTAGCTCAAGTCCACGTCAGGCCCTCTCCCGAAGTAACGGTTTGACCACCTTGCCGCCCGGGTTCCGGGGCAGCGCCGAGAGGAATTCGACGGACCGCGGCGCCTTGAAGTTGGCCAGATGTGCTCGCGCGTGGGTGATCACGGCGTCGGAGTCGAGTTCGGCGCCGGGTAGCGTGACGACGAAAGCCTTGCCGACCTCGCCCAGCCGTGCGTCGGGCACCCCGATCACCGCCGACTCCGCGACACCGTCCAGCCTCGCCAGCACCTGTTCGACCTCGGCTGGGTAGACGTTGAATCCACCGCAGATGTACATGTCTTTGAGGCGGTCGGTGATGCGCAGGTTGCCCGCGTCGTCGACGCTGCCGACGTCACCGGTGTGCAACCAGCCGTCGGTGTCGATGGCCGCGGCCGTGGCGGTGGGGTCGTCGAGGTAGCCGAGCATGACGTTACGCCCGCGCAGGAGCACCTCGCCGGTGCCGCCCTGTGCGGCGGCGTCGATCCGCAGTTCGAAACCCGCGATCGGCCTGCCACAGGTGGTGGCCACGGTGGCCGCGTCGTCTTCGGCGCGGCACATGGTCCCGAATCCGCTGGCCTCGGTGAGTCCGTATGCGGTGAGCACGATGTCGATATCCAACTCCCGCTGCATGCGTTCGATGAGTACGACCGGGATGCTGGCGGCGCCGGTGACCGCGAAGCGCAGCGAACTCAGGTCGTAATCCGACCGTGCGGGGTGGTCGAGCAGCGCCTGGTAGATCGTCGGGGGCCCGGGTAGCACGGTGATGTCGTGCGCGGCGACCGCCGCCATCGCACTCTGAGCGTCGAAGGTCAGCTGTGGGATCAACGTCGCCCCGGTCTGCAGGCAGGCCAGGATGCCCGCCTTGTATCCGAAGTTGTGGAAGAAGGGGTTGATGCACAGGTAGCGGTCGGCGCTGCTGACCTGTCCGCACTCCGCCCAGGCCGCCGACGCGTCGAGCGATTGACGGTGTGCGCACAACGCACCCTTGCTGCGTCCGGTGGTGCCGGACGTGAACAGGATGTCGGCGACGTCGTCGGGCCCGACCGCGGCCGCCCTGGCGTCGACTGCGTCGAGATCTCCTGCCGCGGAGACAAACTCGTCCCAGGTCCCGTCCTGGTCGTCCACCGGTACCCGCACGATGTGGCGAAGGTCGGGCAGGTCGCGACGGTCGAGGTCGGCGGACCTGTCGGTGCCGAGGAACCGCCCTGCCGCGAACAGCAGCGGCGCACCGGTGCGGGCCAGGATGTCGGCGGCTTCGTGGGCGGTGTAGCGGGTGTTGAGTGGTACCAGGACACCGCCGGCGTGGTGGGTCGCCAGCGCCGCCACCACCCAGTGCCAGGTGTTCGGGGACCAGACGGCCACGCGGTCCCCGGCTCGTAGACCGTGACTGATCATCGCCGCGGCGGTCCGGCGGACCTCGTCGCGAAGTTGGGCGTAGGTGAGCCGCCGATCGTCGGTGATCAGGGCGTCGTGGTCGGCGAACCGCGCCGAAATCCGGTCCAGGACCGCGGGTGTGGTGGAGATGGCTGCCGTCATCGGTCTATTGGTTCCTCCAGCCCCCCGAAACGGACGTCTCGTCATCCGGCTCTAACAAAGCAAGTGCTTGGTAGGTTAGCCTACAGGGGTGATAGAGGTCCAGGAGTTCCGGGCCGAGGTCCGCCAGTGGCTCGCCGACAACCTCGTCGGCGAATTCGCCGCCCTCAAGGGGTTGGGCGGACCAGGCCGGGAACACGAGGCATTCGAGGCGCGGCGCGCGTGGAACCGGCACCTCTCCGCGGCCGGGTTGACCTGTTTGGGCTGGCCGGTCGAATACGGCGGCCGCGGTCTGTCGATCGCCCACCGGGTGGCGTTCTACGAGGAGTACGCCCTCGCCGACGCGCCGGACAAGGTGAACCACTTCGGAGAGGAGTTGCTGGGGCCGACTCTGATCGCCTACGGCACCGCGGAGCAGAAGGCCCGCTTCCTGCCGAGCATCCTGGACGTGACCGAATTATGGTGCCAGGGCTATTCGGAACCCGGTGCGGGCAGTGATCTGGCCAATGTGTCGACCACAGCCACGCTCCAGGGGGACCGGTGGGTCATCAACGGTCAGAAAGTGTGGACCTCGCTGGCCCATTGGGCGCAGTGGTGTTTCGTGGTAGCCCGCTCGGAGAAGGGGTCACGGCGCCACACCGGCCTGTCGTATCTGTTGGTGCCGTTGGACCAGCCCGGTATCGAGGTCCGTCCGATCATCCAGCTCACGGGTGATTCGGAATTCAACGAGGTGTTCTTCGACGACGCGCACACAGACGCCGATCTGGTCGTCGGTGATCCCGGCGACGGCTGGCGGATCGCCCTGGGAACGCTCACGTTCGAGCGCGGCGTCTCCACGCTGGGGCAGCAGATCCGGTACGCCCGTGAGCTTTCCGATCTGGTCGGGGTGGCCAGGAATACGGGTGCGGCAGACGACCCGTTGATCCGGGAACGGTTGACCCGGTCGTGGGCGGGACTGCGGGCGATGCGTTCCTATGCGCTCGCCACCATGGATCTCGCGCCACATCGCGGCGGCGCCGGCTCGGGTCTGGGGGCGGGCCAGGACAGTGTTTCGAAACTGTTGTGGGCCAACTGGCATCGTGAACTCGGCGAGATCGCGATGGACATCTGCGGGACGGCGGGGCTGACGTTGACCGGCGGCGAGTTCGACGAATGGCAGCGCCTGTATCTGTTCTCCCGGTCCGACACGATCTACGGCGGATCCAACGAGATCCAGCGCAACATCATCGCCGAGCGGGTGCTCGGACTCCCGCGAGAGGTGAAGGGTTCATGAGTCACGCGCGTGAGGGGCTGGCGGTGGCCCCGACGGAGATCGACGGGCACGGGCTGCTGGCCGGCAAGGTGGTCGTGGTGACCGCGGCGGCGGGCACCGGTATCGGCTCGGCGGTGGCGCGGCGGGCGCTCGCCGAGGGCGCCGACGTGGTGGTCTCCGACCATCACGAGCGCCGGCTGGGCGAAACCCGCGAGCAGCTGGCCGGTTTGGGCTTGGGGCGGGTGGAGGGTGTGGTGTGTGACGTCACGTCCACCGCGCAGGTGGACGGGCTCGTCGCCGAGGCCGCCGCCCGGATGGGACGTCTGGATGTGCTGGTGAACAACGCCGGGCTGGGCGGGCAGACGCCGGTGGTCGATATGACCGACGAGGAGTGGGACCGGGTCCTCAACGTGACGTTGACGTCGGTGCTGAGGTCCACCCGGGCCGCAATGCGCTACTTCCGGGACGCGGGCCACGGCGGTGTCATCGTCAACAATGCCAGTGTGCTGGGATGGCGGGCGCAGCACTCGCAGTCGCACTATGCGGCCGCGAAGGCCGGGGTGATGGCGTTGACACGGTGCAGCGCCATCGAGGCCGTCGAATACGGTGTGCGCATCAACGCCGTCTCGCCGAGCATCGCGCGCCACAGATTCCTAGAGAAGACGAGTTCGCCGGATCTGCTCGAACGACTCTCGGCGGGGGAGGCGTTCGGGCGGGCGGCCGAACCGTGGGAGGTGGCCACCACGATCGCGTTCCTGGCCAGCGATTACGCGAGCTATCTGACCGGGGAGGTCATCTCGGTGTCCAGTCAGCATCCATGACGGCGGTGCGACCGACCGCCGCTCGCAGGTTACCTAGCAAGCGCTTGGTTGCTACGCTGTGGTCATGACGCCCGAACCCCCGACACCGCCGGTGGGCAGGCGCGGCGAACTGCTCGAGCTGGCTGCCACCATGTTCGCCGAACGCGGGCTGCGGGCGACCACGGTCCGCGACATCGCCGATTCGGCGGGCATCCTGTCGGGCAGTCTGTACCACCACTTCTCCTCCAAGGAGGAGATGGTTGACGAGGTGCTGCGCGGCTTCCTGGACTGGCTGTTCTCGCGCTACCGCGCCGTCGTCGCGACCGAATCCAACCCCCTCGAACGGTTCAAAGGACTGTTCATGGCCTCGTTCGAGGCCATCGAGTACCGGCACGCCCAGGTCGTCATCTACCAGGACGAAGCCAAACGACTCAGCCCGCAGCCGACGTTCGCCTATCTCGAGGAGCGCAACAGAGAGCAGCGGCAGATGTGGGTCGACGTGCTGAACCAAGGGATTGACGAGGGGTACTTCCGCGCCGACATCAACGTCGACCTGGTGTACCGGTTCATCCGCGACACCACGTGGGTGTCGGTCCGGTGGTACCAACCCGGCGGGCCGCTGACGGCCGAAGAGGTCGGCAGGCAGTACCTCGCCATCGTGCTCGGCGGGATCGCCGCCGAGGCGCCGGCGACACCGAGAAAGTGAGACAGACATGCCCGAGGCGTACGTCGTCGACGCGGTGCGCACACCGGTCGGGAAGCGCAACGGATCGCTTTCCGGGGTGCACCCGATCGACCTTGGCGTGCACGCATTCCGCGGCGTGTTCGACCGGGTCGACGTGGACCCGGCAGCGGTCGACGATGTCATCGTCGGCTGTGTGGACGCCGTGGGCGGACAGGCCGGCAATATCGCGCGCAGCGCCTGGCTGGCCGCGGGCTACCCCGAAGAGGTCCCCGGTGTGACCGTCGACCGGCAATGCGGATCCAGTCAGCAGGCGATCTCCTTTGGAGCGCAGGCGATCCTGGCAGGGACGGCGGATGTCATCCTGGCCGGCGGCATCCAGAACATGAGCCAGATCCCGATTTCCTCGGCGATGATCGTCGGCAAGGAGTTCGGTTTCTCGACTCCCACCGCCGAGTCGGTGTTCTGGTTGCACCGCTACGGCGATCAGGAGATCTCGCAGTTCCGCGGGGCGGAGCTGATCGCCGAGCGCTGGAACATCTCTCGTGCGGACATGGAGCAGTTCGCCCTGGCCAGCCACGAGCGTGCGTTGGCGGCGATCCGCGGTGGGCACTTCGACAACGAGGTCGTGCCGGTGGACGGCTTCGGCGTCGACGAGGGGCCTCGGGAGAGTTCCTTGGAGAAAATGGCCGCCCTGCCGACGCTGGTCGAGGACGGGCGGCTCACCGCAGCGATGGCCAGCCAGATCTCCGACGGCGCCAGCGCCGTACTGCTGGCCTCCCGACAGGCCGTCGAGGACCACGGTCTGACGCCCCGCGCGCGGATCCACCACATCAGCGCCCGCGGCGCCGATCCGGTGTTCATGCTCACCGGTCCGATTCCCGCCACCCGCTACGCGCTGGAGAAGACCGGCCTGTCGATCGACGAGATCGACACCGTCGAGATCAACGAGGCGTTCGCACCCGTCGTGCTGGCGTGGCTCAAGGAGTTCAAGGCCGATCCGGAGAAGGTGAACCCGTGTGGTGGGGGCATCGCGCTGGGGCATCCGCTCGGGGCGACCGGCGCCAAACTGTTCGCCACCATGCTCAACACGTTGGAGCGCACCGGCGGTCGCTACGGACTGCAGACGATGTGCGAGGGCGGCGGAACCGCCAATGTGACCATCATCGAACGCCTCTGACGTCACGTCACGGTGGGACCGTCCGGGTCAGCGCCAGACCGGCCATGGCCAGCAGCCAACTGGCGAAGCTGCCGACCAGGAAGTACTCCGTCACCTCGTCGATCCCGGGTTGGTCGCCGGCGTCCTTGCGCGTCGAACTGAGTTCGGGAAACCGGATGATGCTCTTGGCCGCGATCACCGCGGTGGACGCGGCCAGCTGCCCGGCCAGGCCCAGGCCGAGTATCAGCACCCGTTCCATCGGGCCGAGCAGCCTGCCGCCTTTGAGCCGGTCGGAGGGCTGGGGTTGCCCGGGCGGTCGCAGCGACCCCGTCGCCGCCAGGATCAGCCGCACGATCTGGTTGCCGGTGACGAGTTGCAGCAGTACGGCGGCGCACACCATGAGCAGCCACGTCGGGTCGGCGTCGAGCGACAGCGTCGACCATGCCGACCAGTGCGCGACCGCCCCGCCGACGCGGGATCCCAAGCCCGACAATATGATCAGCAGCCCGATCGCCGCCGCGAGGACGACGAGGGGGCGCACCGGGTGGCGACCGGTGCGCTCGGTGCGCTCGCACAGCAACTCCCACGCGACCGTCGCGCCCGCCGCAATGGTGAGCAGCACGAGGTCACCGGGCCGCCAGAGCGCCGAAAGGACAGCCAGCACAACGATGCTGACGGGGCCGGCGGCCGCCGGTACCCACCTGGTGCGCCACGTCCGTCGGCACGCGTCGGCGACTCCGACAGCGATCAGCATCACCGCGAGCGCACTCACGGGACGCCCCGCAGGTACTCGGAGGCCAGGACGATCAGATCGAGCCCGTCGCGACCCGCGCGCTGCGAGATCGCCGAGGCGCTGATGCCTTCGGCGGCGGCCAGTTCCTTCTTGGGTTCGTTGTTCATCAGACCCCGCAGAATCCGTAGCGATCGGTCATCGAGTGATCCAAGCAGATGGTCCCGACAAAGCAGGGCGGCGTTGATCGCCGCCGCGTCGGGACGAGCGTCGTCGCGTGTCCGGAACGCGGTGCGCACCCGGGCCGATCCGGGTTGGCGCTGAGCCTGCGCCGTCCACTCGATGGCCTCGCGTGCCGACCACCACGCCGGTCCGTCCTGGATGCGGGTTTCGGTGTCCAGGACGGTCACCTCACCCCAGCCGATACCGAAGCGCAGGTCGATATGCGGTGCGACGGCCAGGCGGACCGCGAGCGCTGCGTCGATCGCCGCGCCGACAGCCGGGTAGCTGCCCTGGAACTCGTCGCCGACCGTGAACTCCGGCGGGTCGATCGCCGCGCCGCCGATACGGCGCAGCGCGGTGGTGATCGCGCGATGGAGACCGGGCCGGTCCGGGGCGGTGCGTGACCCGACGACGTCGCCGATCAGCGCGGCGCAGCGGTAGGACGGGTCCGCCTTCATTCCTGCCATATGAAGAATATAGCTTCATACAGCAGAAGTGAAGCTATTTACTTACATGCCGGTGTGGTCAGTGCGGCGGCGGTGCGCAGATGTGCCACCGCGCCGTCGACGATGGACTCGATCAGTTCCGCGCAGGAGGGCAGATCGTCGACGATGCCCGCGACCTGGCCGGAGGCCAGCACCCCGGCGTCGGTGTTGCCGTCGACGAGTCCTGCTTTGAGCAACATGGGGGTGTTCGCCGCCATCATCACCTGCGACCAGGTCAGCTCCTTGCCGTGCCGCATCGCGCGGCCGTCGCGCAGCATCGAGCGCCAGGTCATCCCCGACAGACTCCTGAACTTCTGCGCGTTGCGTAGTGCCGCTGTGAAACCCCTTATCCGGGAACCGCTTTCGAGCTTCTCCACAAGTCCGGTCCGCAACACCCGGTGCGGCATGCCGTCGACGCGAGTGGAGACCACGGTGCCGTCCAGCCCGGCTTCGAGGTAACGCTGCTTGACGGCATCGGGCACCGTGGAGTCCGAGGTCAACAGGAAGCGCGTACCCATCGCCACCCCGGCCGCGCCGTAGGACAGCGCCGCCGCCAGGCCGCGGCCGTCGAAGAACCCCCCGGCCGCCACCACGGCGACGCCGGTGCCGTCCAGGGCGTCGAGTACCGACGGCAACAACAAAGTCGTCGCCACGGGGCCGGTATGCCCACCACCCTCGCCGCCCTGCACGATCACGGCGTCGGCGCCCCATCCGGCCACCTTGCGCGCGTGTTTGGCCGCCCCGACCGACGGGATGACCACCACGTCGGCCTCTTTGAGGCGGGCGATCAGGTCCGGCTTCGGTGCGAGCGCGAACGACGCGACCTTGACGCCCTCGCGGATGAGCAGGTCGACCCGCTCGTCGGCGTCCCCGGCATCGGCGCGGATGTTGACACCGAAGGGTTTGTCGGTGGCCGCCTTGACCTTGGCGACGGCGGTCTGCAGTTCGGCCAGCGTCATGGTCGCCGACGCGAGAATGCCCAGCCCCCCGGCATTGGCCGTGGCCGAGACCAGCCGAGCGCCGGCGACCCAGCCCATCCCCGTCTGGACCACGGGGTGCTCGATCCCGACCAGTTCGGTGAGTGCCGTGCGCAGCGGACTCATACCTTGACTTCCTTGTCCCGCAGGGATTTCGGGTCGATGACCGTCTGGATGAGCTTCTGCTCGTCGCCGGAGGGCAGCCGGGAGGTGCCCGCCTCGTCCAGGCCGTGCACCTCGAACGAGGTGTGCTCGGCGACCTGCCCGGGCGTCACCCCCGGGTGCAGCGACACTGCTCGCATCCGATGATCCGGCCCGCCGAAGTCGAAGACGCCCAGGTTGGTCACCACCCGGTGCACGTCGACGAAGCGGTACGCCGGATTGTCCGGATCGACCTTGTCCCAGCCGATACCCGAGACGACGTCGACGTCGTCGCAGAACACCCGCCGGGAGTGGTTGCCCACCCAGTAACTCGTGGTGTGGTTGACGGTGTTGCCCGGAGCGCCGCGCACGCCGAACATCTGGCGAGTGGGGTGCTGAAGTGGCCCGAACGCCGAGAGGTTCTGGTTGCCGTAGCGGTCGATCTGGTTGGCGCCCATGACGACATGACGCCGGCCCCACGCCAGGGTTTCGAATACCCGCCCGAACGGCATCCAGCCCTCGACCGCTCCGCGGGCGCCGAGCGCGGGGGTGTCGGCGAGCAGCAACGCCTCGCCGTCGGAGAGCAGGATGTCCGGGGAGAACGTCAGGCGGGCCAGGCGCGCACCCACCGACGCGACCGTGGTCATGGGGCTGACCATGATCTCACCGGCGCCGCGGAACAACTCCGCGCACGCGATGACGCACACCTCGGCGCGGCTGACGGAGATCATGTGCGCACCGCCGCGGATTCGGCGAATGCGCGGACCGCGTCCTGATAGTCCGCCTCGGTGCCGGCCAGGTAGGTGCGGGTGAAGTCCTGCCAGGCCGAGTCGGACGCGGCCGCCTCGGCGTAGTGGCGCTGGAACCTCTCGTCGCGGCCGTAATCCGGTGCGGCGGTGGTGAAGTGGGCACCGCCCGGTGCCTCGACGACATGGTCGACCATCATCCGGTTGACCAGCAGCGCCTGCGGAGGCACGGCCTTGACCAGCTCGTCGGTGGACACCACGCGCTCCACCGACAGGAAGCGCCTGTGTGCGGCCATCAGGAACAGATCGTCGAAATAGGGGTCGACCCCGGTGTAGGCGGCGTTGCCATGGGCGTCCCCGATGTTCATGTGCACGAATGCCGCGTCGAGACGCAGGGCGGGCATCGCGATGAGCTCCTCGAAACCGCCGTCGGTGGGATAGGGCGAACGGACCGTCTTGAGCTCGTCGCCCCAGAATGCGCGGACGTCACTGCCCAGGCCGGCCCGAATCGGCAGGAAGGGCAGGCGTTGTGCTGCGGCCTGCAGCCCGCAGCGCAGCATGCCCTCGTCCATCTCGCGGGCCTCGATCGCCCCCGTGGTGCGCGCCCTGGCGAACCACGGGTCGTAGAACGGAGGCGAATCCAGGGATACGAAGCCGTAGTAGACGCGCTTGACCTTGCCTGCCGCGCAGAGCAACCCGACATCCGGACCGCCGTAGGTCACCACCGTCAGATCCGTGACGCCGGTGCGCAGGATCGCGCGCACGAAGGCCATGGGTTTGCGGCGCGACCCCCAGCCGCCGATGCCGACGGTCATACCGCTTCGCAGCGTCGCGACGGCTTCGTCGAGGGTCGTTGTCTTGTCGGTCACGCGGTCTCGGCTCCCTTCGAGGTCCCGGCGAAGGCGTCGCGATGTTCGTCGGCCACGCCCGACAGGTTGAGTTCGAAAGTGAAGCCCTGCTCCATCCGGTAGCTCGAGTTCACCCGCTGTACGTCGATGAGGTTGAGCGCCTCCTTCGCCGCACGGATCACCCGAGTGTCCTTGGCGGCGATGTCGCGCGCGACGCGCAGGGCGGCCCCGTCGAGTTCCTCGCGCGGCACCACTTGGTGGACGGAGCCGAAGTGGTGCAGGGTGGCGGCGTCGACGGTGGCCGCGGTGAAGAACAGACGCCGCATCATGTGCTGGGGCACGAGCCGGGAGAGATGGGTCGCGGCACCGAGCGCGCCTCGCTCGACCTCGGGCAGGCCGAAAGTGGCGTCGTCGGAGGCGACGATGACGTCGGCGTTGCCGACCAGACCGATGCCGCCGCCGACGCAGAATCCGTTGACCGCCGCGACGACGGGCACCGCACATTCGTAGACGGCCCGAAACGCTTCGAAGCAGCCGCGATTGGCGTCGATGAGCGCGGTGAAGCCTTCGGTGTTCTGCATCTCCTTGATGTCGACACCGGCGTTGAACCCGCGGCCCTCGGCTCTCAGGATCACCACGTGCGTGTTGGGGTCGCGCCCGGCCGCGGTGATGGCGTCGGCGAGTTCGAACCAGCCGCGGGCGGGGATCGCGTTCACCGGTGGGTAGTCGACGGTGACCGAGGCGATGCCCGATTCGACCGTCCTGGTGGTGATGGTCATGCGCGACTCCTGGGGCCCGTCTACCTGAGCAAGCACTTGCTTGGTATCCTAGCACGGTGATCGACGCCGCTGACAGTGCCATTCGCCTGGGCCTGCAGGCTCGGGTCGTGCTGGTGACCGGCGGGGTGCGCGGTGTCGGCGCCGGAATCAGCGCGGTCTTCGCCGGACAGGGGGCCACCGTGGTGACGTGCGCCCGCCGTGCGGTCGCGGGTTCGCCGTATGAGTTCCATCCCTGCGATGTGCGTGACGACGCCTCGGTATCGACCATGATCGAGACGATCGTGGACCGGCACGGACGGCTCGACATCGTGGTGAACAATGCCGGCGGGTCACCCTATGTCGCGGCGTCCGCGGCGTCGGCGCGGTTCAGCGCGAAGATCATCGAACTCAATTTGCTTGGGCCGCTGCTGGTGTCGCAGCACGCCAACGAGGTCATGCAATCCCAGGACGCCGGCGGGTCGATCGTGAACATCTCCAGCATCAGCGGACGTCGGCCGACACCGGGTACGGCGGCCTACGGCGCGGCGAAAGCGGGGGTGGACAACCTGACCGCCACCCTGGCCGTCGAGTGGGCGCCAAGGGTGCGGGTGAATTCGGTCGTGGTGGGCATGGTCGAGACCGAACAGTCCGAGTTGTTCTACGGCGATGCGGCGTCGATCGCCGCTGTCGCGGCGACGGTCCCCCTGCGCCGGCTCGCCAAACCCGTCGATATCGGCTGGGCTGCGGCATTTCTGGCGTCCGATGCGGCGTCCTATATCAGCGGCGCCACGCTCGAGGTGCACGGCGGTGGCGAGCCGCCGCCCTATCTCGGGGCATCCAGCGCGAACAAGTGAGGAGACGGATCAATGGGACTGCTCGACGGCCGCGTGGTCATCGTGACGGGTGCCGGTGGCGGTATCGGGCGCGCACACGCGCTGGCATTCGCCGCCGAAGGTGCGCGGGTGGTGGTCAACGACATCGGCGTGGGTCTGGACGGCTCACCGGCGGGCGGCGGCAGTGCCGCGCAGGGTGTGGTCGACGAGATCGTCGCGGCGGGTGGTGAGGCGATCGCCGACGGCGCCAACGTCGCCGACTGGGGTCAGGCGGAGGGACTGATCCGGGCTGCCGTCGACACCTTCGGTGGGTTGGACGTCCTGGTGAACAATGCGGGCATCGTGCGGGACCGGATGTTCGCCAACACCAGTGAGGAGGAGTTCGACGCCGTCACCGCGGTGCACCTCAAGGGGCACTTCGCAACGATGAAGCATGCGGCGGCCTTCTGGCGCGCCAGGGTGAAAGGTGGTGGGGTCGGTCCCGACGACCTACACGCCCGCATCATCAACACGAGTTCCGGTGCGGGACTTCAAGGCAGCGTCGGACAGGCGAACTACAGCGCCGCCAAGGCGGGCATCGCCGCGCTGACGCTGGTGGCCGCTGCGGAGATGGGCCGCTACGGTGTCACGGTCAACGCCATCGCGCCGTCGGCGCGTACGCGGATGACCGAGACCGTCTTCGCCGACATGATGTCCACGCAGGACGACGATTTCGACATGATGGCACCGGAGAACATCTCGCCGTTGGTGGTGTGGCTGGGCAGTGTGCAGTCCCGCGGCGTCACCGGCGCGGTGTTCGAGGTCGAGGGCGGAAAGATCCGCATCGCCGAGGGGTGGGCGCACGGACCGCAGATCGACAAGGGCGCCAGATGGGATCCGGCCGAACTCGGACCGGTCGTCGGTGATCTGCTGGCCAGGGCGCGCCGGCCGGTCCCCGTCTACGGCGCCTGAACCCGCGCGGTGGATCGGTACCTCGGCGAGTGTGAGCCCACCGCGAAGACTCCCGAAATCTGTGCAGCGGACACACATTCGGCGATCAGAGCGGATCGCAGATGAGGATTGGGATCTCGCGGTCGGTGTAGGAGCGGTAGTTCTCGAAATCCGGGTACATCGCGTCGAGTTTGGGCCAGTACTCGTCCCGCTCGGTCCTGGTGGCGTCGCGCGCGGTGAGGCGCAGCAGGTCGTCGCGGGTCCGGAAGGAGATCTCGGGGTTCGCCTGGATGTTGCCGTACCACGCCGGGTTGGTTGCGCGGCCGCCCTGCGAGGCCACCAGCACGATGCGATCACCCTCTCGCAGGAAAAGCACGGGACACTCGCGGGCCTCGCCGGACTTGCGGCCCGTGGTGGTCAGGATCCCCACTTCCGCCCCGCGCAGGAATCTGTTGCCGAACCGTCCGCCGGTTGTCGTGAAGAGCCAGGTCTGTGCCCGCGACATCCATTTGATGGCGGTTCGGGTGGCGCCGGAGTTGAGCCGCTCGAGCTGTCGGGCGTTGAGCGGGCGGGTCGGTGTACCCACCCGGGGCACCTGACGCGTCAGGGATGGGCGGACATGCGCGCGGATGCGGTGGATCTGCGCCGTCTCCGCGGCAGCGGGGATCAGGAACGTCTCGTCGATACGTGCGCCCACCGTGCGCCCCGCCAGCGTCGTCTTGGTGGTCAGTTCGAACCTTGCCCGGACTTCGTCGCCGGACACCGTGAAATCCGGAGCCGAGACCGACTCGATGACGCGGTACTGCGGTCCCCGATTCAGGCTGCGGCGCAGGTGTTCTCCGGAGAATCCGGATTTGACGCCGAACTCGACACGCGTGCAGCCGGGTGCGAACGGGACGTCGTCGGCCCGATGGCTGGCCAGCGCCGAGATGTACAGCTGGGCCGCGGCGATGCGGTCCGCGTCTGACAAGCCCATTCAGATCCGCTCGATGATCGTTCCGGTGGACAGCGCTCCGCCGGCGCACATGGTGATCAGCGCGGTGGTCTTGTCGGTGCGTTCCAACTCGTGCAGCGCGGTGGTGATCAGCCGGCTGCCCGTGCTGCCGACGGGGTGACCGAGGGCGATGGCGCCGCCGTTGACGTTGACGCGATCCATATCGGGTCCGTGTACCTGGGCCCAGGACAGCACGACCGAGGCGAACGCCTCGTTGATCTCGACGATGTCGATATCGCCCATCTTCATACCGGCCTTCTCCAGGACCCGCGCGGTGGACTGCACCGGACCGTCGAGGTGGTAGTAGGGTTCGGCGCCGACGAGCGCCTGGCTGATGATCCGCGCGCGGGGGGTCAAACCGTGCGCGCGGGCCACCGATTCGTCCATCCACAGCACGGCCGCGGCCCCGTCGGAGATCTGCGACGAGGTGCCCGCGGTGTGGATGCCGCCGGGCATCATGGGGTTCAGTGCGGCCAGGCCCGCCAGCGTGGTGTCACGCAGGCCCTGGTCGCGGGAGACCAGATGGCGGTCGGACGTCGGCTGCTTCTGCTCGTCGAGCACCGGTGCCTCGATCGGTGTGATCTCCCGGTCGAATCGCCCTTCGGCCCACGCCTGCCTGGCCCGGCGTTGCGATTCGAAACCGAGACGGTCGACGTCCTCGCGGGTGATGCCGCGCCGTTTGGCGATCCGCTCGGCGGCCTCGAACTGGTTGGGCATGTCGATATCCCAGGACGCCGCGCGGATGGCGGCGCGGTCGGGTCCGGCATTCGCGCCGAGGCCGACGCGGCTCATCGCCTCGACGCCGCAGGCGACGCCGACGTCGATCGCTCCTACCGCGATGAGTCCCGCGATCAGGTGATTGGCCTGCTGGGCACTGCCGCACTGGCAGTCCACGGTCGTCGCTCCGACCGTCTCCGGCAAACCGGCGGTCAGCCACGCCACGCGGGTGACGTTGTTCGACTGCTCGCCGTACTGGGTGACGCAGCCCCCGATGACCTGCTCCACGTCGGCGGGGTCGATGCCCGCCCTGTCGACCACGGCGCGCTGCACCGAGCCCAGCAGTTCGGTGGCATGCAGTCCGGACAGCAGCCCGTTGCGCTTACCTATCGGGCTGCGGGTTGCCTCAACGATGACCGGGGTACCCATACCTGAGAGGCTAGAACACGTTTCATTACTCTGACAAGCGAGGATGACGCACCGCCTTTTGTCTGCGGTGAAGGCATGTTTTACTGGCACTAGAGAACGTCATATTGAGGAGTGCGCTGTGACATCCCCCGATGAGATGCCAATCCCCGATCTGCCCGCCGGGTTCGACTTTCTCGATCCCGACGTCCATGTGAAAGCGCTGCCGGTGGAAGAACTGGCCGAACTGCGCAGAACCGCTCCGATCTGGTGGAACGACCAGCCTATCGGCAAGGGTGGCTTCAACGACGGTGGTTACTGGGTGATCACCAAGCACAAGGACGTCAAGGAAGTGTCGCTGCGCAGCGATGTGTTCTCCAGCTGGCAAAACTGCTCGATCCCGGTCTTCCCGGACGATATGGCGCGCGAGGCCATCGATCTGCAGCGCTACGTCATGCTGAACATGGACGCGCCGCACCACACCCGTCTGCGAAAGATCATCTCCCGCGGCTTCACGCCGCGCGCGATCGGACGCCTCAAGGACGATTTGAGCGTTCGCGCGCAGCGCATAGCGAAGGAGGCGGCCGAGTCCGGCGCGGGTGATTTCGTCGAACAGGTGTCGTGTGAGCTCCCCTTGCAGGCCATCGCCGGGCTGCTCGGCGTGCCCCAGGAGGACCGCGACAAACTGTTCCGCTGGTCCAACGAGATGACCGGTGCGGAGGATCCCGAGTACGCGCATATCGACCCGGCCATGTCGTCGGCCGAACTCATCATGTATGCGATGAAGATGGCCGAGGAGCGCGCGAACAACCCCGGGGAGGACATCGTCACCCAGCTGGTCCAGGCCGACATCGACGGTGAGAAGCTCTCCGACGACGAGTTCGGGTTCTTCGTCGTGATGCTCGCGGTGGCCGGCAACGAAACCACCCGCAACTCCATCACCCACGGCATGATCGCGTTCGCCAACCACCCCGACCAATGGGAGTTGTACAAGCGCGAACGGCCGGAGACGGCTGCCGACGAGATCGTCCGATGGGCCACTCCGGTGACGGCGTTCCAGCGGACCGCACTAAGGGACACCGAACTGTCGGGGGTGCACATCAAAGAGGGGCAGCGTGTCGTGCTGTTCTACCGGTCCGCCAACTTCGACGAAGATGTGTTCGACGAGCCGCAGAGGTTCGACATCCTGCGCAGCCCGAATCCGCACGTTGGGTTCGGCGGAACCGGCGCCCACTATTGCATCGGGGCGAATCTCGCGCGGATGACCATCAATCTGATCTTCAACGCCGTCGCCGACCACATGCCCGATCTCCGGGCCGCCGGGGAGCCCGAACGGCTACGGTCGGGGTGGCTCAACGGCATCAAGCACTGGCCGGTGGACTATACGGGCGCCGGGGCCAAATGCCCTGTGGCGCACTGACTACCTGACTGGATACCGCGGAATCAAGGAGGATTCGGGTGGATTTCAGTCCCGACCCGGCGCAGCAAGCCGTCGCCGACGTCGTCACGTCTGCGCTCGGCCGTGACAACAGCTGGCAGGCCCTCGTCGACGGCGGTGTCGCCGCGCTGGGGGTGCCCGAACGCCTCGGCGGCGACGGCGTCGGGCTGGCGGAGCTGGCGACCGCGCTGACCGAGATCGGCAGGCACGGAACCATCAGCCCCGCGCTGGCCACCCTGGGGCTCGGGCTGGTACCGCTGCTCGATATGGCCACCGCGGCACAGCAGGACCGTTACCTCGCGGCGGTGCCCGGGGGCGCCGTGCTGACCGCGGCGCTGCATGAACCCGGTGCGGCGTTGCCGGACCGGCCGGCAACGACCATTGCCGGGAATCGGATCTCGGGCACCAAAGTGGCTGTGCCGTATGCGGACCAAGCCGTCCGGATGCTGGTCACCACCGACGTCGCGGTGGTGGTCGTGGCTCCGGATGCGCCAGGCGTCGAGCTGACGAAAACGCCGACATCCAATGGATCCCAGGAGTTCACGGTGTCGTTCGCCGAAGTCGAGGTGGACGAATCCGACGTGTTGGCGGGTGCGGAGGTCCGCAGAGTCAATCGGCTGGCACTTGCCGCGGTCGGCGCGTACGGCTCGGGTCTGGTGGCCGGGGCGCTACGGTTGACCGCGGATTACGTCGCCAACCGCCAGCAGTTCGGAAAGCCACTGTCCACATTCCAGACGGTCGCCGCACAGCTAGCCGAGGTGTACATCGCCTCGCGCACGATCGATTTGGCGGCGACGTCCGCGGTCTGGCGGCTGGCGGAGGAGCGTGACGCCGACGACGACCTCGACGTGCTCGGCTACTGGCTGACCTCACAGGCGCCCCCGGTCATGCAGACGTGCCATCACCTGCACGGTGGGATGGGCGTGGATATCACCTACCCGATGACGCGCTACTACTCGACGATCAAGGATCTGACCCGGTGGCTGGGTGGGCCGTCGCATCGACTCGACCTGGTGGGAGCTCAATGTTCGTCGATCTGACCCCCGAGCAGCGTCAGCTGCAAGCCGAGCTGCGGCAGTACTTCTCCGATCTGATCTCCGCCGATGAGGCCGAGGAGATGCGCACCGACCGGCACGGGAAGGCCTACCGCGCGGTGATCCGCCGAATGGGCGCCGACGGCAAACTGGGTGTCGGCTGGCCGAAGATGTTCGGCGGGTTGGGGTTCGGTCCGATCGAACAGCAGATCTTCGTCAACGAGGCCGCCCGCGCCGACGTTCCGCTGCCCGCCGTCACGTTGCAGACCGTGGGGCCCACCCTGCAGGCGTACGGCAGCGACGTGCAAAAGGAGCGGTTTCTGCCCGCCATCCTCGCGGGCGAGGTGCATTTCGCGATCGGGTACTCCGAGCCGGAGGCGGGGACGGATCTGGCGTCGCTGCGGACTACGGCGGTACGGGTCGGCGACGAGTATGTCGTCAACGGACAGAAGATCTTCACCACCGGAGCCCATGACGCCGATTTCATCTGGCTGGCGTGCCGCACGGATCCGAACGCGGCGAAGCACAAAGGCATTTCGATCCTGATCGTCGACACCACCGATCCGGGATACTCGTGGACCCCGATCATCACCACCGACGGCGCACATCACACCAATGCCAGCTACTACAACGACGTACGGGTGCCGGTGGATATGCTCGTCGGCCAGGAGAACGCGGGCTGGCGGCTGATCACGACACAGCTCAACCATGAACGGGTGATGCTGGGGCCTGCCGGCCGGGTGGCGGGTATCTACGACCGGGTGCATGCATGGGCGTCCAAACCGGGCGGCAACGGGATCACGCCGCTCGACCACGGCGATGTGCGCCGTGCGCTCGGCGAGATCCACGCGGTGTGGCGGATCAACGAACTGTTGAACTGGCAGGTGGCGGCGGCCGGCGAGACCATCGACGTCGCGGATGCCGCGGCGACGAAAGTCTTTTCCACCGAACGTATTCAACGCGTCGGACGGCTCGCCGAGGAGATCGTCGGCAAGTACGGGAACCCGGCCGAACCCGAGACCGCCGAATTGCTGACGTGGCTGGATCAGCAGACCAAACGCAATCTGGTGATCACGTTCGGCGGCGGTGTGAACGAGGTGATGCGCGAGATGATCGCCGCGTCGGGGCTGAAGGTGCCCCGGGTGCCGCGGTGAGGAGTGTTCTCACCGAGTGTGAATCGTCGACGACCTTTCCGCCGGATTGTCGCGCTGAGTTCACACTCGGCGCGCCTTGGGGACCGTCACGTCGTGGGTGCGCGGAGAGCAGAGGGCAACGGTGATCGACATCCAGGCCGGCATCGGACAGATCAAGGCGGCGGGTCGCAGCAAGCCGCGGCTGGGCCGGGATCCGGTGAACCAGCCGATGATCCATCATTGGGTCGATGCGATCGGTGACCGGAATCCGATCTATGTCGACGAATCGGCGGCGAGGGCAGCGGGCCATCCTGGCGTCGTCGCGCCGCCGGCGATGATCCAGGTGTGGACGATGATGGGACTCGGCGGTGTGCGTGCCGACGACGACCCGTTGGGCCAGATCGTCGAACTGTTCGACGAGGCGGGGTATGTGGGTGTCGTCGCCACCAACTGCGAGCAGACGTATCACCGCTACCTGAGACCCGGTGAACAGGTCAGCATCGCTGCCGAACTCACCGATGTGGTCGGACCCAAACAGACCGCGCTGGGGGAGGGGTACTTCATCAGCCAGCGCATCACCTGGCAGGTCGGCGACGAGGATGTTGCCGAGATGTTCTGGCGGATACTGAAGTTCATTCCCAAGGAGCACACGCAGTCGGTTGCCGTCCCCGACGATCTCGACGCGGATGCGATGATGCGGCCCGCGGTGTCCCGCGACACGCAGTTCTTCTGGGACGGGGTCGATGCCCACGAGTTGCGGATCCAGAAGCGCCGTGACGGGACGTTGCAGCACCCGCCGGTGCCCGCGGTCTGGCAGGACAAGGGGGCGCCGGCCGACTACGCCGTGGCGCGCGGCACGGGCACGGTGTTCAGCTACGTCGTGCATCACGCGCCGAAGGTGCCCGGCCGTACAGTGCCGTTCGTCATCGCGTTGGTCGAACTCGAGGAGGGTGTCCGGATGCTCGGCGAGCTGCGCAACGTCGAACCTGCCGCGGTGACGATCGGAATGCCGGTCCGTGCAACGTATATCGACTTTCCATCCGGTGATGCCGGCCCGGCGTGGACCCTCTACGCGTGGGAGCCCGACGTATGAGCGCCGGTGAGCAGCCGCAGGCGGATCGCGCACCGACCGCCGTGGCGGCGGAGGTCGGCACCGCGCTGCCGGCGCTGTCGGTCTACGGCGATCCCACCTTCATCGTGTCGACGGCGATCGCCACCCGCGACTACCAGGACGTGCATCACGACCGGGACAAGGCGCAGGCCAAGGGATCCAAGGACATCTTCGTGAACATCCTCACCGACACGGGTCTGGTGCAGCGGTATGTCACGGATTGGGCGGGACCGAACGCGCTGGTGAAATCGATCGGGCTGCGCCTGGGCGTGCCGTGGTACGCGTATGACACCGTTACGTTCACCGGTGAGGTGACGGCGGTCGAGCACGGCGTGGTGACGGTGAACGTCGTCGGCAGCAACAGTTTGGGAGATCACGTGATCGCCACCGCGACATTGGCTGTGGGGGTGGGCTTGTGACGGGTGGGCTGTCGGGTAAGGCGGCGATCGCCGGAATCGGGGCCACCGACTTTTCCAAGGATTCCGGGCGCAGCGAGCTGCGGTTGGCGGCCGAGGCGGTGCTCGACGCCCTGGACGACGCGGGCCTGACGCCCGCCGACGTCGACGGCATGGTGACGTTCACGATGGACTCGAACACCGAGGTGGCGGTGGCGCGCGCCACCGGCATCGGCGAGCTGACGTTCTTCTCCAAGATCCATCACGGCGGTGGCGCGGCGTGCGCGACGATTCAGCAGGCGGCGATGGCCGTCGCGACCGGGGTGGCGGACTGTGTCGTGGCCTACCGGGCGTTCAACGAACGGTCGGGGATGCGGTTCGGCCAGGTGCAGACGCGGCTGATGGCCAACGCGGACGCGACGGGGGTGGACAACTCGTTCTCGTATCCGCACGGCCTGTCCACACCCGCCGCGCAGGTCGCGATGATCGCCAAGCGTTACATGCACCTGTCCGGGGCGACCAGTCGTGATTTCGGCGCGGTGTCGGTCGCCGACCGCAGGCATGCGGCCAACAACCCCAGGGCGTACTTCTACGGTAAGCCGATCACGATCGAGGACCACCAGAATTCGCGGTGGATCGCCGAGCCGCTGCGGCTACTGGACTGCTGCCAGGAGACCGACGGTGCGGTGGCGCTCGTGGTGACGTCGGCGGAGCGGGCGCGGGACCTGAAACATCGCCCGGCGGTGGTCGAGGCGGCGTCGCAGGGTGCGAGCCCGGATCAGTATTCGATGGTGAGCTATTACCGGCCCGAACTGGGCCTGCCCGAGCTGGGGTTGGTGGGCGACCAGCTGTGGGCGCAGTCCGGGCTGACGCCGGCGGACATCCAGACTGCGGTGCTCTACGACCATTTCACGCCCTTCACCTTGATTCAGCTCGAGGAGCTGGGATTCTGCGGTAAGGGTGAGGCCAAGGATTTCGTCGCCGGCGGCGCGATCGAGATCGGTGGGCGCCTGCCTATCAACACACACGGCGGCCAGCTGGGTGAGGCCTATATCCACGGGATGAACGGCATCGCCGAGGGCGTCCGGCAGCTGCGCGGCTCCTCGGTCAACCAGGTGCCCGACGTCGAGCACGTGCTGGTGACAGCGGGCACCGGTGTGCCGACGTCGGGGTTGATTCTGGGCTGAGGTCCGGCGGGCGGGTGTTGTCACCCGCAGATCCGTGATGGAAGGACGGCCGATCCGATTGGATAGGCAAGCCGCGGTCGTAATTTGCCATAAGTGAGTCCTGCGAGCTCAGTTGTTGCTGGTGCTCATGATGGGTGTGGTGGTCTCCCCCCGTCACAGGTGATACACAGAAATTTGCTAACTTTGCATATACATGTTGTGTTTGCTGATCGAACCGTCGCCGTGATGGCAAGGCAGCTGATCGCGATATCGAAGACAATATGCATGTCAAGACAGTAATAGAGACCGGCAGCGGCGGCTCGTTAGTGATTCTAGTTGTTGACCGATCAAAAACATGGCAATGAGCTCAAGAAAGTTGCTTGTTGAGCGATCTGCCGAGTGATAGCGTTCGGTCACTCGACCCGGAGGTTGGCCGGGTGAGATACGCAGACAACTGTGAAATCTTTGCGAATCACAAGTCGCGTTTGGTGTCGTAGTTCTCGGGGAGGGCCAACTGTGTCGAATCGGCCAGTCACAGGGCAGCCGGCGGACCGAACGGTGTGACGCCGTGGACCAGATGACCGCGCCCGCGACATCCCATCCAACGGATGGGAACGGATGGGTGCGTGTCCGGTCCGAAGCCAGCGATGACCGCCGAAACCGTGGTGAGGGGCCGGGCATCACCGAGATTCGCGTGGAACCTGCACCCACGGTCCCGGCCGTCGATGTGCCGCGTGGGGTGTTCGAGCGGTCGAACTGGCAGCGCGGCTACGCCGCCAAGCTACGTATGACCGACTTGCTGGTGGTCACGGCAGCTGTCGCGCTTGCTCATTGCGCACGATTCGGCCCGACGCTGAATCCGCCCGGGTACCCGGAACACTATGTACCCGCGTTCTCCGTCGCATTCAGCCTGGCCTGGCTATTCGCGCTCGCCGGATTCCACACCCGATCGCCGAGGTTGATCGGGACGGGAGTCGAGGAGTACCGGCGAGTCATCACCGCATCGTTCGGTACGTTTGGCGCGATTGCGATCGTCACCCTGCTGCTGAAGCTGGATATCGCTCGTGGCTATCTCGCGGTCGCGCTGCCGGTCGGGACAATCGGGCTGGTCCTGACCAGATGGGCTTGGCACGCTTCGGTTTCACATAAGCGTGCGCGTGGCCGGTGCCAGACTGCGGTACTGGCATTCGGTGAGCGCCACGCCGTCATCGATCTCGCTGCCGAACTGACTCGCAGCCGGGGCGACGGGTACCGGGTGGTCGGAATCGGAGTACCCGGGTACGGCCCCCCACGAGGCGAGCAGATCGCCGTCGGCGACGAAGACGTGCCGATCATGGGCGGTGAGTCCAATATGCTGGCCGCCATCCGTCAGTGCGGGGCTGACACGGTGGCCATCGCGAGTACCGAATGTCTCGGTGTCCGCGGGATCCGCAGGCTCATATGGGATCTCGAGCCGATGGGGGTGGACCTCGTGGTGTCCACCGGGGCGATGGACGTTGCGCTCTCACGGCTGGTCATGAGACCCATCGCCGGACTCCCGCTACTGCACATCGAGAAGCCGTTGTACCGCGGTTCGAAACGATTCGAGAAGAGGGCCTTCGACTTCTGTTTCTCGCTGATCGTCCTGGTTCTGATGTCCCCGGTGTTGCTGGTCACTGCGATCGCGGTGAAACTCACCAGCCGGGGACCGGTGCTCTACTCCTCCGAGCGAATTGGCATCGACGGCAAACCCTTCGCCATGCTCAAATTCCGCACGATGGTGGAGGACGCCGACCGCCAGCTTGACAGCCTCCTCAGCGCGAACGAGAGTGACGGACTCATTTTCAAGATCAAGGACGATCCGCGGGTTACCCCGCTGGGTCGCTTCCTGCGGCGTTACAGCATCGACGAATTGCCACAATTCATCAACGTCCTGCGTAATGAGATGAGTGTCGTCGGCCCGCGTCCGCCACTGCGGCGGGAGGTCGAGGCATACGACTGCGAGGTGTTGCGCAGACTCCTCGTCAAACCGGGCATCAGCGGCCTGTGGCAAGTGAGCGGACGGTCCGACCTGTCGTGGAACGAAGCCGTTCGCCTCGACTTGTCATATGTCGACAACTGGTCGATGGTCGGCGATATCCTCATCATCGCCAAGACGTTCGGTGCTGTGCTCCAGCGTCAAGGCGCGTACTGACGGAATGACGATGCGCGGAATCATACTGGCCGGCGGCACCGGATCTCGCTTGCATCCGATCACCTTGGGCTCGAGTAAGCAACTGCTGCCCGTCTACGACAAACCGATGATCTACTATCCGCTCACCACACTGATGCTGGGGGGTATCAGGGATATCCTGGTGATCACGACGCCCACAGATGCCGCGGCCTTCGGCCGGCTACTTGGTGACGGTTCGCAGTTCGGAATCTCGATCACCTACGCAACCCAACCCGAACCCGACGGTCTGGCAAGGGCCTTCGTCATCGGACGGGATTTCATCGGCGCCGATTGCGTGTCACTTGTCCTAGGAGACAATCTGTTTCACGGTCCTGGTCTCGGCACTCAGCTGGGCCGATTCGAGGCGACGGAGGGTGGCACCATCTTTGCCTACCGCGTCGCCGACCCCTCGGCTTACGGCGTCGTCGAATTCGACCGTCACGGCGCGGCGGTCTCTCTTGAGGAGAAGCCCAAGTCGCCCCGGTCGGACTACGCGGTCCCCGGCCTGTATTTCTACGACAACGACGTGGTGGCGATTGCACAGGGGCTGAAGCCGTCGGATCGTGGCGAGTACGAGATCACCGATGTGAATCGCGCGTACCTCGACCAAGGCAGGCTTTTCGTGGAGGTTCTGCCGCGTGGCACGGCATGGCTCGACACGGGGACGTTCGACTCTCTCCTCGACGCGGGAAACTACGTTCGCACCATCGAGCAGCGCCAGGGCCTCAAGATCGGTGTGCCCGAGGAGGCGGCGTGGCGCCGTGGCTTCATCTCCGACGATGAACTGCGCGAACGGGGCGAACTGCTGTTCAAGTCGGGTTACGGATCGTATCTGCTGCGGCTTCTCGACGGATCCTGGTCCTCCGATGAACCGTGACCACTACCCGCTACTCACGTCATCAGGCCCGGGTGGTCCCCGCTTCCGTGGTGCGACGGATGGAGAACAGAGTGCTCTGCCGACTGTGTGATTCCAGCCGCATGCTCAGCGTGCTCGACCTCGGTGCCACGCCGCCCTGCGAGTCGTTCCTGTCGGCCGAGCAATTGGATCTTCCGGAACCTACCTACCCGCTTCACCTTCGCCTGTGTGAAGACTGTCTGCTGCTGCAGATTCCGGCACTGATCACGCCCGCGGAGACGTTCACCGAATACGCGTACTTCTCGTCGTACTCGGACAGCTGGGTCAGGCATGCGAGGGATTTCGTCCGATCCTCCACCAGAAGCATTGGCCTCGACGGCGCCTCTTTCGTGATCGAAGTCGCCAGCAACGACGGGTACCTGCTGCAAACCGTCGTCGCCGAGGGCATTCCATGTCTGGGTATCGAGCCGTCGGTGAATGTCGGTGCTGTCGCGCGTGATCGCGGCGTGCCAACGGTGACGGGATTCCTCGACGAGAGCCTTGCGGCAAGGATTCGGGAGGAATACGGCCCGGCCGACCTGGTGGTGGCCAACAACGTCTATGCTCATATCCCCGATCTCGTGGGCTTCACCCGTTCGTTGCGCTGCCTGCTCGCCGGGGACGGCTGGCTGAGCATCGAGGTGCATCACGCGCTCAATCTCGTGACACTCGGGCAGTTCGACACCATCTATCACGAACACTTCCAGTACTACACACTGCTTTCGGCGATGCGCGCATTGGCCGTCGGCGGCCTCGCGGTGGTGGATTGCGAAATGATCCCCACACACGGTGGGTCGTTGCGGATCTGGGCGCGTCCGGACGAGATCGCGGGGGGATTGAGCGAACGCGGGGCCGCGGTGTTGCGTGCCGAAGAGGACGCGGGACTGCACCGGGCAGACGGCTATCTGCAGTTGCGCCCGCGGACCGAGTCGGTCCGCCACACGCTGCTTCGGTTTCTGCTGGACTGCCACGCAAGCGGAGAACGGGTCGTCGGATACGGCGCTCCCGGCAAGGGCAACACTCTGCTCAATTACTGCGGGATCCGGAGTGACCTGATCGAGTACACCGTCGACCGCAACCCCTATAAGCACGGCAGATTCACGCCGGGAACACGCATCCCGATCCACGATCCCGCGCACATCGACAAAGACCGTCCCGATGTGGTGATCGCGCTCCCGTGGAACCTGGAAGCAGAGTTGACCGAGCAACTCGCCTACATCGCCGACTGGGGTGGGCGACTGTACTTTCCGCTACCCACTTTGCACGCCGCCGCGGTTGCTAATCCGGAAGATCACAGGAGGCAAGAATCATGAAGGTCGTCCTCTTTTGTGGCGGGTACGGCATGCGTATGCGCGATTCCAGTGGCGAGGGCATGCCGAAGCCGATGCAGATGGTCGGTCCTCGTCCGCTGATCTGGCACGTCATGCGCTACTACGCCCACTTCGGACACAAGGAATTCATCCTCTGCCTCGGCTACGGAGCCTCGCACATCAAGAACTACTTCCTGACCTACCAGGAGGCCGCATCGAACGACTTCGTGATGCGAAAGGGCCAGATCGAACTGATGCACTCCGACATCAGCGACTGGTCGATCACATTCGTTGACACCGGACTCGAATCGGCTATCGGAGAACGACTTCGCCGGGTGCGCCCATTCCTCGACGGTGACGAGTTCTTCCTCGCCAACTATGCCGACGTACTCACCGACGCGCCGCTCGACCGCATGATCGAGCGGTTCCACGAGTCCGGAGCAGCCGCGTCGATGATGATCGTGCCACCGCAGTCCTCGTTCCACTGCGTCGAGGTGTCGGAGGCGGGGGAGGTCAAGGACATTCATGCGGTGTCGCAGCTTCCGATATGGGAGAACGGTGGCTTCTTCGTGCTTTCACAGGAGATCTTCGACGTGCTCCCCCCCGGGGGCGACCTCGTCGACGACGTATGCGGCACGCTCGCCGGTCAGGGGCGGTTGTTCGGGTATCGCTACGAAGGATTCTGGAAACCGGCGGACACCTTCAAGGAACGTGCCGAACTCGATTCCAGATATCACCACGGTGACCGCCCCTGGATGTTGTGGGACCACGCCGAGGAGTGCACGCCGAGCCTCGGCGCGCGGGCGTGATGATCAGTCTGACCACGGGCCGTCTGACGGAGATTGCCGTCGTTGGAGCGCATTGCGACGACATCGCGATCGGAATGGGGGGGACCCTCCTCACCCTGTGCAGAGCGAATCCGGGACTGCGCGTGTGGGGCCTGGTGATGTCCGGCGAAGGAACGGAGCGCGAGTCCGAAGAGTTGGAGGCGCTGTCCGCATTCTGTCCCGGGGCCGATGTCGACCTCGCGGTGCTCGGCATCCCCGACAGCATGGCCCCCGCTCATTGGACCCGAATCAAACTTCACCTGGCCGACTTTCGCCGGTCATGCCGACCCGAAGTTGTCTTCGGTCCCCAGCCCGACGATGCACATCAGGACCACAGATTGCTCGCCGAGCTGATCACGACCGAGTTCAGGGACCATCTCGTCCTCGGTTACGAGATCCTCAAATGGGAGTGCGATCTACCACGCCTGTCGGTCTTCCATCCGTTGGACTCAGACGTTGCCGAGGAGAAAGCGCGGCTGCTACTCAAGCACTACCCCTCGCAGGCAGCACATGACTGGTTCGACGAACAGGCGTTCTTGGGGCTGTCGAGGGTCCGCGGCGTGCATTGCCGCAGACAGCATGCCGAAGGCTTCATCCTCGGCAAGTCGGTCATCACGTTTGGGCAGAGTTGAAGGTGAGAGGAGTATCCGGATGCGAGTGCTTGTAACCGGACATCAGGGCTATCTCGGCACGGTGATGGTTCCGGTAATGCGGACTGCGGGGCATGACATCACAGGACTCGACTCCGGCCTGTTCGCCGAATGCGTCCTGGGCCCTGCGCCGAACGACCCACCGGCTCTGCGGGTCGATCTCCGGGACGTGACGGCCGCGCACCTGAACGGGTTCGATGCGGTCGTTCATCTCGCCGCACTGTCCAACGATCCCCTGGGTTCGGTGGCGCCGCAGATCACCTACGACATCAACCACCACGCCTCCGTGCGGCTGGCGCGGCTGGCGAAAGAGGCAGGGGTGAGGAGGTTTCTGTACGCCTCCACCTGCTCGGTCTACGGATCGGCCGGCGACGATCTCGTCGCCGAGAACGCTCCGCTGCGACCGCTGACCCCATATGCGGAAAGCAAGGTACGTGTCGAAGACGATGTCGCGGCGCTGGCTGACGGCGATTTCTCGCCAGTGTTCCTGCGTAACGCCACCGCATTCGGCTTCTCGCCGCGTCTCCGGGCCGATATCGTTCTGAACAACCTCGTCGGGCACGCGGTACTCACAGGTGAGGTTCGGGTGCTCTCCGACGGCACACCGTGGCGTCCTTTGGTCCATGCTCGCGACATCGCCGCCGCATTTCTGTTGGCGCTGGAGGCTCCTGTCGACGCCGTCCACTGCGCCGCATACAACGTCGGCAGCGAGACGAACAACCTCACCGTTGCGGAGATCGCCCGGGCAGTGGTCGAAGCTGTTCCCGGTGCGGTCCTGCGGATCACGGGCGAAACAGGGCCCGACCCTCGCTCCTATCGCGTCGACTTCTCCGCGTTTAGAAATGCGCTGGGGTTCGAGGTTGACTGGACGGTGCGCGACGGTGCCGACGAACTATGTCGCGAGTATGTCTCGGCAGGGCTGACCGCGACCGACTTCGACACGAAGTTCACTCGGCTGGCGCGTTTGAGAATGTTGTCCGACAGCGGAATGATCGACGATTCGATGCGGCGGATCACTGTCGATGCCTGAGTATTTCGGCCCAACTCCCCGCCGCGGCGTCGCGTGCGGAGACGGTCGAGACGGGCAGCGGCCACTGGATGGCCAGGTCGGGATCGCTGTAGACAACCGCTACGTCCTCGACGGGGTCGTGCGGCCGGTCGATCCGGTAGCAAACGTCCGCGGTCGCCGTGAGCGCCTGAAACCCGTGCAAGAAGCCGGGAGGAACATAGAGGTTCCGAAAGTCGTTGTCGTCGAGGCGAAAGGATTCTGTCTGCCCAAAGGTGGGCGAGTCTCGCCGAATGTCCACCAGGACATCGTGGATCGCTCCGCTCGAGCACCGCACCAGCTTCGCCTCGCCACGTCCCGAGCGTCCGTGCATACCCCGGATCACGCCTTTGGCCGAGCGGGACTGGGAATCCTGAACGAACGCCGCCGCAGCGCCCGGCTTGCCGACGTACTCATCGAAGACCGTGGCATCGAACGTTCGGGTGAAAAAGCCCCGCTCGTCACGGAAGGGTTGCGGAACGAGAATGAGCACTCCTGCAAGCGCTGCCGTTTCGATGCGCACGGGGAGATGGTGTCATGACGGAGTGCCGGGGATGTGGTGAATCGGAGCCGCGAAGAGTACTCGATCTGGGTGACGTACCGGCGGCTGATCATTTCCCACGTGCGATAGACCCCGTGGTGCCCCAGGAGACGTCACATCCACTGGCAATGGGCTTGTGCCCGGTATGCGGCTTGGCGCAACTCGCGGACGACGACACCGTAGCCGATGAGCCGCGGGGGGTGGAGCCGCAGGCGCTGAAGGACCAGGCTGCGGCGGCCCTGCGGACGGTCGAGTCGGCAGGCTGGCTGGGGGGCAGAACCGTTCGTGAGTTCGGGAGCCCACACGGAGGCACTTGGTTGCCCCTGCTCGCAGACCATGGTTTCACCGCTTCCGATGACCGGGGCGACGTTGTGCTCGATTGCTTCGGCATGATGCACGAGCGGGACCAGCGCAATGCGTTCGCGGGCCGAGCGGGGGCGGTCAACCCAGGCGGTGTGTTGTTGCTGCAGTACCACTCGATTCTGACCATAGTCAGGCACGGACAATGGAACGCCCTGCGGCACGGCCATTTCGCGTACTACTCGCTGACCACGCTGATGCGCCTGCTGCGAGCGGTGGGGATCGGGGTGGTCAGCGCCTGGGAGTTCGACCTATACGGCGGGACGGTGCTGGTGGGGGCAGTGCGCGGCGACACCGAACCCGACGACTCGGTGCTGCGCGTGCTGGCTGCCGAACGTCGGGTAGGCATCACGGAAGCACGGGCGTTCACCGGGCTTCAAACACAGGCGGACCGCCATGCGGCATCACTGCGCGCGTGGCTGCAGACCGAGGTGGCGTCTGGCAACACCGTGATGGCGTACGGGGCCGCATCACGGGCCGTGGCGCTGTTCAGCCGCGCCGGACTGACGTCGGAACTGCTCGCCGGGGTGGCCGACGCTTCGCCCGGTAAACATGGCCGACGCATGCCCGGAACCGACATTGCGATTGTGACTCCCGCCGAACTGCTGGAGGCCAAGCCTGATCGGGTGCTGCTGACGGTGCCGGACCTGCTGTCCGAGGTCAGCGCTCAGTTTCCGGAGTTCGACGGGCGCTGGCAGGTGGACGACTTCTGATGTGTGTGTCGACACTCTCGTATCTGAAAGGCGGGTAGATCAATTGACAACCATCCTCTTCAACCCCCACATCACCGATGAGGAGAGGCGCACGCGGCTCTACGGCGGACAGGTCCTGGTGTACGCCGCGTCGCCCGATTCGCTGGCCCTTATCGAGCACGCTCGCGAACTCACGGTCGAGGCCTTCGGCCGCTGCGATCCGCAGGTCGCGCAGCACGACATGCCGGTCGAGGAATTCGCCCGTGTACTGGCCGATTTGAAACCGCGGTTCATTCATCATCCCAAGTCGAAGGAACTGATCCAGAGGCTGCTCGGGTCCTTCGGATGCGACCTGGACCGGACGTATTTCGACGTTCCGCGGATGCGGACCTCGACATCCGATGCATATCTCACGTCAGGCATCTCCTACGCGTTTCATCCGCATCGCGATACCTGGTACTCGGCACCGTTCTGCCAACTCAACTGGTGGATACCGATATATCCCGTCGTGCCGGAGAATGTCATGGCGTTTCATCCGCAGTACTGGAGCACTCCGGTGCGCAACGGTTCTCGCCGATACAACTATTACGAATGGAACCGTACGAGCCGACACAACGCAGCCGAGCATGTCGTCACAGACACTCGCGACCAGCCGAAGCCCGAAGAGCCGGTTCACCTCGACCCGCACGTGCGGATCGTCCCCGAGGTGGGCGGCGTCATGATGTTCTCGGGAAACCAATTACATTCGACGGTGCCGAATACTTCCGGACGAACCCGCTTCAGCATCGACTTCCGCACCGTCAATGTCGACGACGTGATGGAGCGGCGGGAGGCGCCCAATGTGGACTCGGAATGCACCGGAACGTCACTTCGGGATTTTTTGCGCGCCAAGGACTTCGAGCGGATAGGGGAGAACATCGCGCTGTTCTACGAGGGACTGACGCCGGCAGACGCCTGACTATCCGGGCGGCGGCTCCGACGAATTCGGATATCAATCCTTGGGTGTGACGACCGACCGCCCGGCTCCCCGGCCGGGCGCCGGGTTATCGGCCGCTCCGGAAATAGCACCGTTCGAGTTCCCGTTGTCGGTGCATCCAGACGGGCGAGCGGGTTTCGCCTTGCGAGGACGGCGTTCACCAAGTACGAACGTCCTGACGAGCCAGACATTACGGAACAACAGTTCGAATGCGATCGGGGCAGCGATGCCCGCCAGCAGGCACAGTGCAAAGAGTTCGACATCACCGTGCAGCCCCAGATGCTCCAGAACACGTTGTGTCGATGCCGTTGCAAACACGTGCAGCAGATAGATGCCGAACGAGAATCCGCCGATCCAAGCAAGGGGTCTTGCGTTGAGAACGTGGCGGGACGAGTAGATCAACACGAGCGCAGTTGCGCCCACTCCAACAGCGATTGCTTTGTCGGCGAGCTCATTCGGGTGATAGACATCGAAGATGGTGAGCATGCGCACGGCGTACACGCCGGCGAACGCCGACACCGTCACCACGGCGGCGGCTCCACTTAGATCGAACATTCGGTGTCGGCGCATACCGTAGCCGAGGAGGAAGAACGGGAGCAGTCGCAATGCTCTGCTCACCGTGAACACGTCGACATCGCCGGGAACATCGATGATTACGAATGCGACGGTCGACACGGCCATCACGGTGGCCCAGCCGGCTCGTGTGGCGAGAATGCCCAGGCTGTCGAGAATCCCGACGACCAAGAAGATGAGAAAGAGCGACTGCAGGAACCAGAGGTATTCGAACTGGAATACGTACACCCGCCACAGCGCGATGTCGTGCACGTCGGTGTTGAGTCCAGGGACGACTCGCTTAACGACGTACAGAACGGTGCCCACGGTGAGTAGTGGGAACAGCAGTCGGCGGGACTTGCCCTTGATCAGCTGGGGATAGTCCCGCCATCGCGAGATCGGGATCATGGCGTAGACATACCCGGAGATCAAGGTGAACAGCGGCATCCGGATGTCCACCAAGGACAGATATACGTAATGCCAGACCGAACTGTCGCCGACGCGAAGGCCGTGACCCCTGGTGCCGATGACATGTCCTGCGACCATCAAGATGACGGCGACGCCACGCAGTGCCTGAATCGACGGGTCCTGGCGTCGGCTGGGTGATGTGGTGCGTCCCACCGCAGATTGCCCGGTCGTATGCATCTCTTCTCACCTTCGATGATGGGCGGCCACACCGAAACGTCGAGTAGTCGAGAGAATCATCTTATTCGCGGCGACACCGGGATGATGAGGCGAATACCGTAGAGGTAGCTGTGAGTCGACTTCCGCGTCGTCTACGGCAGGGCTGGGCAGCAGTTAAACGCCGCTGCGGTACCCGCGCGCAGTGGTGGTACGTCAACTTATTCGGATATATGACCGTGTGATCCGTCATCGAAGGCGGCGCGCCGCGTGAGTGGTTGCCCGGGCGTAGTGGCACCGGCGCTCCGTCAGGCAATCAGATTGCTGAAAGTTTGATTGCAAACTCAATAAACAGCGCTGTGGATTGCGACACAGACTTGTCCAGACGGCCCTGTAACGAACTGTCCCGGGCTGAAAGGGATTTGCGATGGCAGATTCCCGGCGCTATCGATCAGATACATGACGCTGTGGCAATCTCGACCGTCTGCCGGCACCGATACGGGTCAGCGTGTACTCAGGAGAAGTGGCCTGGCAGACGGTACGCGCCATCCCGATGGCTGCGCTGTCGACACCGGTCCTGCGATGAGCCAGAATCCAATCGATTCGGCGAAGCCGAGCACCGCAGTGGTGCGATCGCAGACATGTCTCAGGCTCGGTAGCCGCGCGGACTCCAGATTGGTCAGCAGTATGGACTCTGATCGTTCGCGGTTGGTGAGCACGTCGAGGACGGTGGCAGGGTCGGCGACGCGGAATGAGACCCCGCGTTCGCGCCGCAGGAGGTGTATCGGCTCCGCGAGGTCGGCGTCGTGGCCATTCCTGGCTTCCATGTTGACCACGGTGAGACTGTCGGCGCCGCAGCTCTCCAGCGCGTTGTCGACGTCGAACCGGATGTCTGACAGGACGACCGCCGGTCTGCCCAAGGCCTGCCGTGCGGAGTGCAGCCGGCGACTGCCTTTCAGCCAGCGATATCGCCACCGGTGACTACCGAGGAACTTGTTCTCGCGCGCCGGCACACCGGTGATGACACCGCATGTTGTCCTCAGGGGGAGCAGTTCGGGATAGCGGGTTGCCACATGGGCGTGCGCATCCTCCAAGCGGTCCAGGTTGATCGTGAGACTGTTGTGTGTCAACGGGATCCGCCCCGCGACGACGCGCTTTCCGGCGCGGGCCATTCGCGCGCCGTATTCGACGGCGTATGCGTGCCACGCGAGGTCGGTGTCCTCGGCCAACGGTGCTCCGAGCAACTGGTCGCGACGTGCCATGAACAGCACCTCGTCCAGACTGTCCACGTCGGCGAACCCGACGGTGGTGTCACCCAGAAGCACGACGCGGTCGCGAATACGGCCGTGGAGGTGCCCGCGGGACGTGATGCCCAGCGCGCCGGCCAAGCCGATGGCGGGGTTGGTGACCAGGGCCGCCGCGGCCTCTTCCAGTCTGATCAGCGAATGGAGGTAGACATCTTGATGGACGAATACGCAAACGTCGTTGTGGGCCAGTGTCACGCCGTGGTTGAGAGCCGCACCCGCGGACGGGAACCGCTGTCGGGAGTTGTCGACCACGATGAGTTCGGTATGCGGCGCTGTCGGCAAGTGCTTGTCGATCGAGCGGGTCAGACAGTCGCTCAAGACCGATCGATTGTTGGCGACGCACACGATCGAGATAGGTGTCCGCCGTTTTGTCATAGTCATGCTCCCTCATCCTGTCGCGAAGCGGGCAACCCGTCGGTCCGCTGGCGGTGGGCCGAGAAAAAATTCACACGAGCACGCAGTTTCAGCGAATGAGGTAGCCACATTGGGTGTCGCTGGGCGCGCCGGCCTTCCGTAGTGTGTCCGCCGCGAGGGGCAGGGCAACGCGTGTCGGTTGTCGTGTGGTTGGAGCAGGCTTTTACGCAGCTCCATCGGCGACGTCCGGTGCACTCGCTGATTGGCCATCGCGTCACGTGCCCCCTCGCCAGCCTGCGCCCGCTGGCCTGTGTCTGTCGAGAAAAGACGAGAGTCAGCAAATTTTGCTGTATCCTCAGCTACCATACCGACGCGGGGTGCTGGAAGGCAATGCCGGTTCTGTCTCGGGGGCCGAACGGGTTGACGCGCGGAGGTCTGCGCGAGGGAGGCCGGATCACATGGTTGTCAGATCTTGGGAGCGTGGCACACGCCGTCCCGGCTACACCCGACCGGCGGCGGTGACGGGCCCATGGGCGTGACGGCGTCCGGCCATGTCGCGGGTCTCCCCACCGTGGCTGCGGACACGGCGGACGGGACGTCCGAGGATGCCTCGCTGACCCACCGCGCCCGGCGCGGCGCGCTGTGGACTGGGGCCAGCGCGATCGTGCTTCGCCTGAGCAGCGTGCTGGTGATGGTTGTGGTGGCCCGCATCATCACTCCCGCCGAGTTGGGCGTGTTCGCACTGGCCATCGCCGTCTACGGGTTCGTGGTGTGCGTCGGAGTCTGGGGGGTGGGTGCCGCCATCGGGCGCTCGGACCTCGATGTCGACAAGCTGGGGCCGACGGTGACCACCTTCTCGGCGCTCAGCGGTTGTGCGACGGCGGCCGTGATGGCGCTGCTGGCCGGTCCGCTCGCGTCGGCGCTTGGGGTGCCGGAAGCGACGGTGCCAATCCGGATCCTGGCTATCGTCGTCGCGCTGCAGGGGATTTTCGCGGTGCCCGTCGGGCAGAACCAGCGGCAGTTTCGTCAGGACGTCGTCTTCCGCGGTGACGTCATGGCTTTCTTTGGCAGCAATGCGACCCTGTTGTTGCTCGTACTCGTGCTCCCGGGGGCGGAGGCTTTCGCCTGGTCACGCGTCGTGGGGCATGTGATCGTCTGCCTGACAATAACTTTGGCACTCGACAAGCGCTATCGGCCAGGCTGGCGTGCCGAGTACATCGTGCCGCTGCTTCGCTTCGGGGTGCCCGCGGCGCTCGGCTGGATGCTGTCGCAGTTCGTCCTCAACGTCGACTACGTCATCATTGGTCGCGAGATGTCCACTGTCGATCTCGGCCTGTACATGCTCGCCTTCAACATCGCGTCGTGGCCCACAGCGGTGTTCGGGGCGGTCGTCAACCAGATCGTATTACCGGCATTCTCCGCGGTGAACAGGGACGGAGGGGACCTTCGCCAGGCACTTTCGCGCGCCGTGCAGGCGGTGGCTTTCGTGGCTTGCCCGATCGCCGCCTTCACGTGCGCATACGCGTATCCGCTGATCGGAACGGTGTACGGCGGTCGTTGGATCGCGGCTGCACCCGTACTCAGCGTGCTCGCGCTGTACGGAGTTCTCTATGTCCTGGGAATTCTGTTCGACAACATCATGATCGCGGCGGGAAGAACGGCGACAATGTTCGCCGTGCAGGCCGCTGCGCTCGTTGCGCTGGTGCCGGCGATGATCGTCGGAGTCCACATGCGCGGGCTCGTCGGTGTGGGAGTGGCGCATATCGTGGTGGTTCTGGGTGTGACCATGCCCGCGTATATGGTTGCGCTCCACAGAATCACCGGGTCTGGCATCGGGGTGACGCTGCGTGCCCTATCTCGCCCGGTCGTTGCCGCGCTGGCCGCCACCGGCGGCGCACTTGTTGTCACCCACCCGATCCGCTCGCCCATCGTGACGCTGTTCGTAGCCTTGGCGGTCGGTGCGATCGTGTATCTCGCGGTGGCCGGCCGCGCACTCGTGCAGTATCTCCCGCGGCGTGTAGCCGATCAGCGCCTTCTCGTGTTAGCGACGACGTGGCCGCAGTTGCTGGTGGGGTACCTGCGGCCAGGCAGCGGCCACTCCGAGGTACCGACCGCTGAAACATCCAGCACGACAGCGAATCATGGGGAGTGGCGATGACTCCTAAAGTGACGATCTGCGTCCCGGTCTACAACAGCGCGTCCACCATCGAGAAGGCGCTGACGAGCGCGATGCAGCAGTCGTACGGCGATTTCGAGTGTCTCGTCATCGACAACGCCTCCACCGACTCGACATTCGAACGCGCGATCGCGTTCGGCGACTCCCGGATCCGCGTGCTGCGCAATACAGTCAACGTCGGCGTGGTGGCCAACGAGAACCGTTGCATCCGGGAAGCCACCGGCGAGCTGATCCAGTTCCTACACGGCGACGACTGGCTGCTGCCCGACTGCCTGAGCCGACTGGTCCCGACGTTCGAGGATCCCGGCGTGGGTCTGGCTTTCGCACGGCGCCGGATCGAATCCGAAGATCCCAAGTGGGCTGCGTTGATCGGCACGCTGCACACGCCGCTCGAACCGCTCGGGAACATCAACGCGGGCATGGAGATTGTGCGGAAGTACGTCCGCGGTGGTTCCCGTGGGAACTGGATCGGTGAGCCGACCTCCGTGATGGTGCGCCGATCGTTGCTCGCCGCCGTCGGCGGTTTCGACCCCCGCCAGCGCAGTTACAGCGACATGGAACTGTGGTTGCGCGTACTCGCCCGGTCGAATGCGGCGTGGGTCGACGAGGAGCTATCGGTCCGGGTTCAGCACGACGCAAGTCTGTCGGCTCAGTACGAGGAGACTGATGAGTCGTGGCTGGACAGGCCGTGGATCCTGGCGGGGCTGGCCCACGATCCGCATCTCGACCCGGACATCCGGTCAAAAGCTTGGAGGCAGTGGATCATTGCGGTCGCCAAGAAGCTCGTGCGGACACAGCTCGCTACCGGGGCGGTTCGTCGAGCGAGATATCGGGAACTGGGCAGTCACGTGCGCCAGTCGTTGGTGTGGGACAACTCGTGGTGTCCGCTGAACGTGGCATGACCGACCAAGAACCGCCGTCGGCATTGGGCCCTCCCCACGCCGCTGGGGTGGGGGCGACCCCGGTCGGGTCCGCCGGAGAGCTCCACGCGACGCCATTCTGCCGACCGGGGAGACAACGTGCTGAGTAGTTTGCGAGACGACGGATGCCAGCCTGGCGATTTTCAGGCGGTGCGCAATGAAAAATCTTCGGTAACGTCCCTCACCTGCGGGCACGCCGTCGACTACCCTGGTGGTATGCGCCGTCGAGCCTTCAAGGTCGCGATTCTCGGAATTAACTACGCGCCCGAACCGACCGGGATCGCGCCGTACACCACTCGGCTCGCGTCCGGACTGGTGCAGCGTGGCTATGACGTTCGCGTTTTGACGGGCTACCCCCACTACCCACAATGGCGCCGCGCGGAGGGCACTCACGGTTTCCGGGGCGAGGAGAGCGTCGACGGCGTGCGCGTGCGGCGCCTAAGTCATTGGGTGCCCAAGCGCCTGTCCTGGGTCGGTCGTGCAGGCATGGAGATCACGTTCGGGCTGCAACTGCTCACCACCCGGTGGGGACGTCCGGATGTGGTCGTCTGCGTGACTCCGCCGCTGCTTGCCACCGCGATGGCCGCGGTCCGCGCCCGGATGACGTGGCGTGGACCGGCCGTCGGCATTCTGGTCCACGATCTTTACAGCCGCGGCGTTGCCGAAACGGGTGTCGCGTCGGGGCTGTCGGCCCGTGGCATCAGGGCAGTGGAATCGGCAGCGATGAGGCTTTCCGACGGTGCCGCGGTCATCCATGCAGGATTCGTGAGGGACCTCGCCGAACGGCTCGGTGCCGATCCGCGGCGGGTGCGCGAGATCCGGAATTGGACCCACGTGGTTCCGCCGGAACCGTCGGCCAGCGCGGCGTTCCGCGATGCGCATCGGTGGGCTCCCGACGAAGTCGTCGTCCTGCACGCGGGAAACATGGGCTTCAAGCAGGGTTTGGAGAACGTGGTAGCGGCCGCGGAGCTTGCCGGCCGCGGCGAGGCTCGGGCGCGTTTCGTCCTGCTCGGTGACGGCAACCAGCGCGCGCACCTGGAGGCGAGCGGCGCCGGATTGCGCACGCTCGAGTTCCTCCCGCCCGTCAGCGATCACGATTTTCCCGCAGCGCTCGGAGCTGCGGATGTCCTCCTGGTCAATGAGCGCCCCGGTGTTGCACAGATGGCCGTGCCGAGTAAGTTGACATCCTATTTCCGTTCCGGCAAGCCGATCCTGGCCGCGACCGATGCGGGTGGATTCACCGCCGGGGAACTGGCTGCCTCTGGCGCTGGGGTATGTGTGCCGGCAGGCCGGCCGGACCTGCTGTTGAGCGAGGCGTTGCGACTGGGCACGGATCGTGTGCTGGCCGGGCAGCTTGGCGATGCGGGCCGCCGGTACTGCGACGAGTTGCTGTCGGAGGGGGCAGCACTGGATCGCTACGAACAATGGATCATCGATCTGGCGGATACGCACCGCGCGGATCGCGGGTGGGGGCCTGATGGTTAAGCGCGCTCTGATCACCGGAATCACGGGTCAGGACGGTTCATATCTTGCCGAGTTGCTGCTGAGCAAGGGTTATGAGGTGCACGGGGTGATCCGGCGCGCATCCACCTTCAACACCCATCGCATCGATCATCTCTACATCGATCCCCACGTCGCGGGTGCCCGGCTGTTCATGCATTACGGCGAACTCGTCGACGGATCCCGGATGGCGGCGTTACTCTCTCAGGTCCAACCGAACGAGGTCTACCACCTCGCCGCTCAGTCGCATGTGCGTGTCAGCTTCGACGAGCCCGAATATACTTCGGAAACCACAGGATTAGGGACCATACGGCTGTTGGAGGCGATCCGCCAGGTCGGTCTCGACTGCCGCTTCTACCAGGCTTCGAGCTGCGAGATGTTCGGTTCGACGCCGCCGCCCCAGAACGAGAACACCCCGTTTCATCCGCGCTCTCCCTACGGCACTTCCAAGGTCTTCGCCTACTGGACGGCGCGCAACTATCGCGAGGCGTACGGACTCTTCACGGTCAACGGGATCTTGTTCAACCACGAATCGCCGCGCCGCGGTGAGACCTTCGTGACGCGGAAGATCACCCGCGCGGTCGCCCGTATCCAGGCCGGGTTGGATCGGCACCTATGGATGGGCTATATCGACGCGGTGCGGGACTGGGGTTACGCGCCGGAGTACGTCGAAGGCATGTGGCGGATGATGCAGGTCGACACTCCCGACGATTATGTCCTGGCCACGGGGGTGGGCCACTCGGTGCGCGAACTCCTCGCTCTCGCTTTCGACCACGTCGGGCTCGATTGGGAGAAGTACGTCCGATTCGATGAAAGGTACTTGCGTCCGGCGGAAGTCGAAGCCGTTGTCGGCGACGCCTCGAAGGCGAATACGACGCTGGGCTGGAAGGCGCACGTGCAGATGCCGGAACTGGTAAAGATCATGGTCGAAGCCGATATCAAGGCGTTGGAGAACTCCGGTCCGACCTGGATCGATCGGCCGGACCTGCCGAGTTGGAGGCTCAATCCCGACTGACCGGGCGCCCGTTACCGCCGGTAGTCGCTCTGATGGTCCAAGAACCATGCGTATGTGCGCCGGATCCCCTCGGAGAGGGTGATTTTGGCGTGCCAGCCGAGGTCACCGATTCGACCGACGTCAAGGACCTTCCGATAGATTCCGTCGGGTTTCGTTTCGTCCCAAAGGATCTCACCTCGGTAGCCGACGACGTCGGCGACGATCATCGCCAGTTCGGCCACGCTGATGTCCTTGCCGGTACCTACGTTGATCGGGGTCTCGTCGTCGTATCGGCGAAGGAGCAGGTGGCACGCTCCCGCGAAGTCGTCGACATGGAGGAACTCACGCCGGGGCCGACCCGTTCCCCAGCACGTGACCTGCCGCGCCCCGTCTTGCACCGCGTCGTGGAATCGACGGAGCATGGCAGGCAGTACGTGGCTGTCATGGATGCTGAAGTTGTCGCCGGGACCGTAAAGATTCGTCGGCATCGCCGCGATGTACGGCAGACCGTGTTGGCGGCGGATAGCGGTCAGCTGTGCGATTCCCGCGAGTTTGGCGACCGCATATCCTTCGTTCGTCTGCTCGACGGGCCCGGTGAAGAGCGCGTCTTCGCGGATCGGCTGTGCGGCGAACTTCGGGTAGATGCAGCTCGATCCCAGGAATAGGAACCGGTGAACACCGCTGGTGACGGCGCTGTCGAACAGATTCACCTGTATGCGGACGTTGTCGGAGAAGAAGTCGGCGGGCCGGCTGACATTCGCGGCGATCCCACCCACCACGGCCGCGGCAGAGATGACCACCTCCGGGCGCTCGTCGCTGAAGAACTCTGCGGTCGCTCGCGCGTCGCGCAGGTCCAGGTCGGACGATGTGCGTCCGATGAGGTGGTGGAATCCGTTCGCGGTGAAGTGGCGCCAGAGCGCAGATCCGACGAGACCTCTGTGTCCGGCGATGAAGATCCGGGTGTCCGGCCCGAAGGGGCTCACCGCTGAGTGCATCGATCGCCATTGTGCCAGGAGCGGGCCGAGTCGTACTGCCCGATGAGTGTATTCGCGGCGACCGGGCGGACCGTGGCGCGGCGGATCGCAAGGCGAAAAACACGTTTCGCGGGGAACGGACCAAGTATCTCCCTATACTGCGGTCAGGAGACTTGGCTGCCGAAGGGTGTGCAGGTCCGGCTCGCCAGGCAGGGGACGGGGAGCAGCATGACCAATCTGAGGAGCCGACTTGTCGGCACCGATGGCTCGTTGGCAGAGCGCCTGCGGCTGCGCCGGTGGCAACGCCTTGCGGGGGAGTTCCCGGAGCTCGCCCGAATGCACGTGTTGGATCTGGGAGGTACGACGGTCTGGTGGACGCGGGCACCGATCCGGCCGAAGTCCGTGACGGTGATCAATCTACTCGAGCCCGGTGACGGACTGGACTGGCTCACTCCGATTCAGGGCGACGCCTGTGACGCGCCAGAACTGGTCGCAGGCCGACGATTTGATCTCGTCTTCTCGAACAGCCTGATCGAACACCTCGGAGGTCACGCACCCAGAACTCGGTTCGCGGATGCGGTCCGGGCGCTCGCTCCGCGCTACGCGGTGCAGACGCCGTACCGCTACTTTCCGGTGGAACCCCATTGGTTGTTCCCGGGGATGCAGTTTCTGCCCATGGCGACACGGGGCTGGCTGGCTCCCCGTTGGCCGCTCGGACACACCTACGGCTGGCCGCCCGAGCGTGCACGTGATGAGGTCATGTTCACCGACCTGCTGAGTGCATCCGAAATGCGCAGGTACTTTCCCGACGCGCGGATCGAATGGGAACGCATAGCCGGAGTGCCGAAGTCCATGATCGCGATTCGGTGAGCTGGGGCTCGCGAACGAGGCCGCACCGGTCCCGCCATATGCGAGGATTTGCTGGTCGGCAAACTCAGATCGAATGTGGAGGTCTGCCGGGCCTGATGAACGCCGAAGTGACACCATGGCCGCGGATGACGGTCGGCGCCGTAGCCGTGGATTTGGTCGACAGGGACCACGCTGTAGCGCTGGTCCTCGGCTCGCTCTCGGAAGCAGACCCGCTCGCCGTCGTATCGGCCAATCTCGACCACATCCATCACTTCGCCCATGACGAGTCGTGGGCTCGGCGAGCGCCGGCCCTCCCATCGGAAGGAGCGGCCGAAGGGCTGCGCTGGCTGACCCTGCTCGACGGTGTACCGCTGGTGCGGACGGCGAATGCGCGAAGCGGCCGTGACTGGCCGAAGCTCTCGGGCAGCGATCTCATCGTCACCCTTCTCGAGTCCGCGGCCGATGTGGGTGCGAAGGTGGGATTCCTCGGTGGTGCGTCCCTGACTCACCGCGAGTTGCGTGCACGCCTTGCCGATACGATGCCGTCGCTGCGTATCGCGGGTACGTGGGCACCGGCCCGATCGGAACTGACCGACCCCGCCGCCTCCAGGCGAATCGCGGCCGAGATTCATGCCGCGGGTGTCGAAATACTCGTTGTGGCCCTTGGTAAACCGCTTCAAGAGCAGTGGATTGCGCGGTTCGGTGTCGCCACCGGTGCGCGAGTATTGCTGGCGTTCGGGGCCGTCGTGGACTTCCTCGCGGGTAGGGTGCGCAGGGCGCCGCAACGAGTCGCCGACGCGGGAGCCGAGTGGGCATGGCGGCTCATGCTCGAACCACGCCGACTCGGCCGGCGCTACCTGATTCACGGCCCGCCTTCTCTGGTGCAATTGAGACGGAGTGCGAAGGTGGTGCGCGGGGTCGCTCCGCCCGATTCTGGCCTGGACCGTGGGAAGTTCGCCGCCAGGGAGGTCCACGCCGACGTGGCGGCGGTGGTTGTCACCTACAACAGCGCGTCCGACATCGCCACGCTGATCGACGATCTGCGGGTTGCCGCACACGGTATGGCCCTCCGGCTGATCGTTGTGGACAACCAGTCCGCGGACGAGACTGTCGACCGGGTACGGGAGCACGGCGACGTCGTTCTCATCGAGTCGGAGGGCAATCTGGGGTACGGCGGCGGTCTTAATGCAGGGTTGCAAGCCGTCGGAGACTGCAACGCGGTGGTGATGCTCAATCCCGACCTCAGAGTGGACCAGGGGTCCATCGGGCTGATGCATAGCGCGTTAGTGGACGGGACGATCGGGGCAGTCGTGCCGTTGATGGTCGAAGAGGACGGCGCGACGTATCCCTCCCTGCGCAGAGAACCGTCACTCATCCGAGCGCTCGGCGACGCGCTGCTCGGCGACAGGATCAGTGTCCGGCCAAGTTTCACGTCGGAAGTCGAGATGCGATCCTCGAGCTATCTCAGCGCGCACGACGTCGATTGGGCAACGGGCGCTGCCCTGATGATGCCGGCCTCCGTTGTCCGGGAGGTGGGCGACTGGTGGGACGACTATCCCATCTACTCGGAGGAGACCGACTACTTCCGGCGAATTCGCGAAACCGGCAGAAGGATTCGATTCGAACCCGCTGCCGTGGTGAGGCACCGCGGCGGCGGCTCGGGGGCGTCCGTGGGGCTCGCTGCGCTGATGGCAGTCAATCGTGTGCGCTATGTCGAGCGGTATCACAGCCGGGTGTACGCGGCGCTTTTCCGCGCGGTGGTGGCGCTGGGCGAGTCCTTGCGGTCCTACGACGTCGCGCACCGCTACAGCATGTCCGTCGTGGTTAACAAGCGACGCTGGCAGGAGCTGCCCCGGATATCCAAACCGGAGGCACGACAAGAACTGTCCGGCCAGCGCGCACGAGGATCGGTGATCGTGCCCGCGTGCAACGAGGCGGCGGTGATCCGCAGGACACTTGAGCCGCTCAGCGAAGCCGCCGCCGACGGGTACATCGAATTGATCGTGGTGTGCAACGGTTGTACCGATGACACTGCCGCGATTGCCCGGGCTGTGCCGGGCGTCAGCGTGGTGGAGCTGCAGCACGGTTCTAAACCGGCGGCGCTCAACGCCGGGGATGAGGCTGCCACCTTGTGGCCGCGCCTGTACCTCGACGCAGACATTCAAATCACAGCATCTGCGGTGGTGGCCGTTCTCGACCGGCTCGGGCAGGGAGATGTCCTAGCGGCGCGCCCCGACCATACCTACGACTGCAGCGGTGCGGACGCAGTGGTCCGCAGTTACTACCGTGCGCGCCAGCGGATCCCGCAGCACAAACGGGCGATGTGGGGTGCGGGGGCCTACGGCCTCAGTTCTGAGGGGCACCATCGCCTCGGCACATTTCCCGCTCTCACCGGTGACGACCTATACGTGGACAGTCTCTTTCACGCCGACGAGAAGACGGTGGTGCCCACCGAACCATCGGTGGTCAAAACCCCGGCGAACGTCGGAAGCCTGGTGAAGATCCTGCGTCGCGCGTATCGGGGCGGTATCGAACTGCGCGGTGATGATGCCGGGCACCGGCATGGCCAGAATACGGGGGCGCGCACCGCGTTCGCGGTCGTCCGGGGTGTCCGCGGACCGCGATCTGCCGCGGACGCGGCGGTGTATCTGGCGATGGCGCTGGCCGCGCGCAGGCAGGTGGGCGACCATCCACGCTGGGAACGCGACGAGACGAGCAGAGTGCGCACGTAACCGTTCGCCGTGCTTTGCTGAAATCACCATCTCGGGGCGGGACGGTCCAGACACGTTATTGGTGCCATCGCCCGCGGCGCGGTGACGGTACCACCGCGAGCTTTGCTGGTCGAGTCTGACTACCGCGTCCCCCGCGGCATTCTTGACAGCGAACTGCCAGCTTGGCTGTGTACGATTTGGTTTGCCGTGGATGTCCGCCTGGGCGGGTGCCGTGGGGACTGCGGTCGGCTTCCGCCGCGGAACGTGATCGGAGGGCCCATGACTCATCGAGTGGGCGACTGGGTAGAGGTTCTTAGCTTGGGCGAGGTCCTGCGGACGCTTGACGCGGACGCCGCAGTGGACAACATGCCCTTCATGCCGGAGATGGCGCGGTTCGCTGGGAGGCGTCTTCAGGTCTCGGCTTCAGCGCACAAGGGCTGCGACACCATAGAAACCTACCGCAATCGAAAGATCGACCGCGCGGTGCACCTTGGCGTCCGCTGTGACGGGTCCGCGCACGGCGGCTGCCAGGCGTCGTGCCTGCTGTACTGGAAGGAGGACTGGCTTAAGCCCGCGAGCGGTCCGGCTCCCCGACCGGTGCCACCGACCCAGGACGACGACATGGCGGTACTTGACCGGGCGACGCATGGCAGGGAATCCCGCACGGCGACAGGGGAAGTCGTGTACTCGTGTCAGGCGACGAGGTTCGTTGAGGCCAGTTCGCCGATGAGACGTCGCCATCTGCGTCAATACTGGATCGACGTCGTGTCGGGGAACGTGTCGGCGTGGACATTCACTCGGTACATGCTGCTGGCCATACGGAACGCGGCAGTGCGCAAGGTCGGACGGTACGACTTGATGATCCCGCACGGAACCATCAAGGGTCTGGCGACTGGCAAGACGCCCAACGACACCCTCGACCTGCAGGTGGGCGACATGGTCGAGGTGAAAACCCCCGCGGAGATCATGACTACGCTCGACTCGGCCGGCAGGAATCGCGGGATGGCGTTCGACACGGAGATGCTGCCGTTCTGCGGCAAGCGCTATCGCGTGAAGCAGCGTATCGAACGCATCATCAACGAGCGGACCGGCGTTATGATGGCCATGCGGACCCCGGCGTTCGTTCTGGAAGATGTTGCATGCATGGGAAATCTGCACCCCGAGCGGATCTTCTGTCCGCGAAGGATCTATCCGTTCTGGCGGGAGATCTGGCTTAAGCGGGTTGCCCATGATCGTGCCAGCCACGAACCGCCAAGCCACGCCGGGGCTTCGTGACAATCACTCGGCAGGTTGTCGCCGATCGAAGGCCGCTGCATGGGCGTTGCGTCGTGTCTCTTGCGGTGTGCCCGACTTGGCCGAGATCATGTAGGCAACATCAGGGGGCCCTGCCGTTGACAGCCAGGAGGTGGCGTCATCGGCCCCGAGAGGCGCAGTGTCCCAATAGGAATGGCACAGCGATTCGGGCGTGAGTGTCACCGAACCCGCCTGTTCGAACTGGTCGGCGTAGACGCCGTAGAGGGTCCATTCCGAGATGTGCAGTTCTTTGCCCACTGCGTGTATCCAGGGGAGCCCTGTCACCTCTTCCACGCGCCGGATCATTCTGCGCACCACGTCACCGTCCCAGGTGTTGAGCGAACTTACATAGTCGGGTAGTGGTGGGGACGGTGGCGGCGGCAGGCCGAGCAATCTGTGTGCCGCGGAGTGCCAGCGCAGGTGGCGCGGAAGGGATTCCCCGACACCGTCATCGAGGCGATAGAGGCGTGCCCGGCCGGCGGGAGCGAATGTCTCGACGGTGACCGGGCGGAAAAACACGAGGTCCGAATCCGCCGCGACAATCACGCGCTCCGGGAGGGTCTGCACCACAGCGAGTTTGATGATCTGCTGGAGTATCCAGCCCCGCAGTGGTGGAACGGGCCGGCGCAGGTTGAGCCACAGCTTCGTGCGGGGCAGTGGTACCACCGAGCGGGGCAATACCTCGCTTACCCCGAGGACTGTGCATCGAGGCCCCTCGAAGACGCGGAATAGGTCCATGTCGCGGTCGTTGACGACGGCGACGTGACGGACGTCGTTGGGGAACCACCGCAGTACCGATTGGTGCAGATCGGTGAACAGTTCCAGGTCTGGCGCATAGGTGGGAGTCACCACCACCATTGCTGCCCGGGAGTTGGGAGCTGGGTTATCGGGATCAGCCATTGTGTCGGCTCCGCTCTGTGTCCCGCACCCGGCAGGACGCGTTGGGTTCGGTCAGTCGAGGCCGCAGCCATCGTTTCCGGTGATCTTGTAGAGATGTACGGCGTTGCCGTCGGCGAAGAAGTCGCGGAACGCTCGATTCGTGATCGGTAGTGTCCGCCCCTCGTCGATGACCTCGACAATGCTGGCGGCGCCGCAGGATACGGTGATCGTTGCCTCCGACGGTGCGTTGACGGTCGTGCCGGCGAAGATGTAGGTGCTGCCATCGTGATGTTTGACGGCGATATCGACCGGCCCGTTCGCGTGGGCGTAGCCGTCTACGAACGGTGCGTTCAAGATCGGCGCGAGTCGGCGGATCTGGGCGTTCACTCCCGCCAGATCCGTGCGGATGGCGTCGCCACACGGGTCGCGGAGAACGTTGTACGACTGGCACGGACCACCGAAACTGTGGACGAAGTAGATGATGCCGCGCGCACCGTTGATGATGCTGCTCCACACCGCAGCCCGGATCTGCGGACCGGTGATCAACGTGCCCTCCCCATCGGGGAAGGGATGTCCGAGTTCGACGAAATTCCAGACGGGCGTTGCCGCGCGGGGATGAACCAGTGATCGTACGTAGCGGGTCGTCAGTCCGTAGTTTGCCGCGAGCTGGCACTCGGCGGGGGGCAGCGGAGCCTGTCCGTTGTTCTTCAGCGCGCCGCCTTCGCCGGCTCGGCAGATGGCCGCGTCGGTGAACCAGTAGTTGTCGGCAGACACGAGATTCTGGAAGTCGTTGACAAATCGTTCGGCCTGTTCGCGGGTCTGCCAGAAGGTCACTCCCTTGCCGTAGTTCGCGTAAGCGAGTACCCCCGGGGGCACGCGTCCACGATGGTCCATCATCACGGTGAAGCCGCATTTGGCCTCCGCGGGAATGCAAACCGGGTTGGGCGGCATCTGGCCCGTCCACGCGGCGTCTCCTGCGCCCGCCCACATGTCGGCCTCGTCCGCGAGCAGCTGGCCCACCGACTGCGGATTTGTGGTGTCGGTGATCGCGTGCATGCCGCTCTGCTGGATGAGCGCGACGTCGCTGTCGGCCGTGAGCATTACGTAGGTATTGATCCCCAGAGCTTGGTCGGCGGAGATCTCTTCGGGGAGTTTGGTATTCGTGAACCAAACGCCGAGAGGGAAGAATTCCGGCGTCGTCGGGAAGGAGTTCGTGAATGCATCGAAATAGTCCTCACCGCCATCGACTTCGCGCAGCGTCGGGCCTTTGGAGCGAAACACCACGTCGACGTAGTAGTTCGTGCCGTTGGTGAGTTGATCGGGGAAGCCGTCACCGTATGAGAACACGCCGTCGAGTGCCTGCAGCCATCCGGAGCTGACGGTCTTGCCCCACGAGAACGTGTCGGGGTCGGAAGAATACCGGCCTGTCGATGCGTGATAGGAGATGACGTACGTGTTGTCCCCGTTGACTTCAACGGGTTTGACAAACGGTATCTCTCGCCAGCCGGCAGGTCCCTCGGGAATCGGCACCGACGCGAGTTTGATGCCCTCCGACGACCACAATGTGGCTGTTGTGGCGCCGGTGCTGTTCGGACCCTGGTAGAACCGAAACGCCGTGATGACGCCATCGCTGGTGGTCATGAATTTGGTGCCGACCTCGATCGGTCGCCCGTCGCCACCGTCGGGTATCGCGGGCACCGTATCGTTCGGCCAGAGCCGCTGCTCCGCGGAGTCGAACTGCTGCGCGGGCGCGGGCGTCGTGCACGACACGCAGACGAGCACCGGCGCCAGCGTCAGCGCCAGCAGTGTGCCCGCCGACAGGCGCCGCGGTGCAGCGGCTCGGAGTCGGCGCGGGCGGCGTTTCGGCGCTGGCGGCATGGGAACTTCGAACCGTGACCAGAGCAGCCCGATCAGAATGAAGAAGATCAACGCCGCCTGCCGGAAGCTGAACAGGTCGAAAGTGAAGCTGGAGGCGAGGATTCCGACGAACATCGCTCCCATCGTGTACGCCTGGCTCCGCTCGCTGCCAGTACGGGCACTGCGCAATGCCGCCGAGACTCCGAGGACTCCACAAGCTGCGAGCAGAGTCATCGCTACGATGCCGACGATGCCGCCCTGTACGAGGGCCTGGAGCCATTCGTTGTCCAGGAATCCGTATACCGATGGGGGTGAACCGCCCAGACCCATCCCGAACAGCGGGAACTGGTGAAAAGTCTGGGAGACCCTGACGTAGTCGCTGGTCCGATCCGTGATGCTCGCGTCGTCCTGCGCCGTGACGATCGCCTTCCACAACGCCTGGGTGTTGCTGGGGAAGACGATCAGGACGACGACGAGGCCGAGCGCTCCGATCGCGACACCGGTGACGAGATGGCGGATTGTGAAGGCCCACATCCCGACCATCAGAGCCACGACGAGTGCCAGTGCGCCGCTGCGAGATACCGACGCGGGAATTGCGAGCATGGCCACGCCACACGCGAGCCATGCCAGCCACCGCACTTCCCGCCGGGACCCGAACCGCGCGAAGTGAATGGCGAGTGGCACCGTCGCGGCCGCCATCACCGACAGCTCGATGGGTGAGATCGCGGTTCCGAACGCCCGGAGACTGCCGAAACGCTCCGCGAGGGTCGTCTCGGCTCCGCGGCCCTGATCGGCGGTGTTGACGACGAACCCGGGTGGCTGGAAGAGCAGATGAAGGTCGATCTTGGTGGCGTTCTGCAGGACCGCGACGAAACAGCTGAAGGTGAGACCCACCAGCAGGCTGCCGAGCACGATGGCACGCTGGCGTTCCGTCTCGATCCGGGTCGCGGCATAGAGCACGATGCCGACACTCGCGCACAGCCAAATGGCTGCTCGAGTCTTGTTCGCCTCGACCAGGGCGCTGTCGAAATGCGTGAGGCCCACCCCGAGCACGATGAGATTGAGCAGGAAGTACAACAAGATCATCAGCACCACGGGACGAATCGCCCAGGATGCAGTACGTCGGAACGTGAGGAATCCGAGCAGGCACACGCCGAACAGCGCGAGTGCGATCAGTAGCGTAGGGGAGCCATTGCTCTTGAGCGGCCCCGCCGGCACGGCGTTACCGGGAAGTAGCCCGATCAGTAGGCACATCAGCGCGAACAGCCACGGGATGCGCTCACGGCGTCCCGTCCCGCCGGCGTCGCCGTCCGGGCGTCCCGTTCCCGGTGCGACGGAGGCAGGCTCGGCCGTCGTCATCTGCTGCCCAGCAAACCCTCAGCGGCGGGGGCGCGCCCGTCGTGCCCGTCGATATCGGCGGGGTGGGTACCGTCCTCCGGTCCGGGAGGGCCCGAACCGGCCTCAGCGGTTGCGGCTTGTTCTTCGTGCCGCTTCTCGATCCGCGCCCTGCGGCGTACCAGGAACACGTCAGCAAGTACCGTCACCAGGACCGACAGGCCCGCTCCGGCAAGGAATATCGCAATCGTGGAGCGTGTCCTGCTCGGCATCGCTTCCGCGGGCGCGCTTGTCGGAGACACTACAAAAAGTTCGACCATCTGGTCGTCGGGGACTCGTGCCTGCTGTTGCAGGGTCCGCAACGTGGGCTCCGCCTGAGCGATAACGAGATTGACGGTGTTGGTCGCGTCCTCCGGGGTGGCTTCTGTCGCTTCGATCATGATCAGCGGCAGCTGCGGCATGGTGGTGGGTACGGGGAACATCCTGGCGACGTAATCTGATCTGCCGCCCGCCGCGACTACTCGATCGACCACCGCCGGATCGTGCAGTCCCCATGCGGCGATGTTCGCAATGAGTGATGCCCCTCCGATGTCCAGAAGGCCATTGCGCCGGACCTCGGCACCAGGGGCCGTTTGGTCCACCCGGGTGCTCGGTGGCGCCAGCCCGACCACCGCGCTCGAGTAGTAGACGGGCTTTGCCGATGTGTACGCCGAATAGCTGAACCAGGCGGCGATCAGCAGCAGCGGTAGTGCGACGTACCAGCGGCGAAGGCAAGATCGCACTACGTCGAATAAGTCCACCCCAGTGTTCCCTTCGCTCTCGAGTTAATCCAACAGTATTTGCTAAAGAGTCCTTTTGAGATGCAGACCATCGCTATTGCGCCAGATAATGCGACATTACTGTCCGATGCTCGACGTCGTGGCAGCTTCGCGATTGATAGTGCAGCTACCAATATCGTTACCGTCGGGTGGTTTCCGTACGAGGACAGCTCCACTCAGCTGGGCGCCTGACGCCCGCAGATTCTCCGCCGCACGGCGGAGATCGCGCCGCTTCGTCGTACCCGGGGTTACCGCCAGAAGGACCGCCGAGGCGAACTCGGTGAGCACCGATGCGACGGGAGAAACCGTGTCGGGCGGAGCGGCTATGAGGAAGTGCTGGTACTGCTGGCGCAGGCGCGCGACGAGGTCCGTGACGCCGCTCATGGTGACCGCTTCGGTGTCGTCCCACCATGCGCCGACAAGGACCACGTCGGGATTCCCATCCTCGCCTGCTTCGGGCATCGCGGAGGCAGCCGTGCTGTCCTCGTGGTCAGCGGGACCGGCGAGGTCCGATGGATCGTCGGCGCTGGCAAATGGGGGTCTCGCCGAGGCGGCGTCGAGCACGACGGCACGCCCCCCCGCCAGCATCATGCTCCGTCCGAGGTGACCAGCGACGACGGCACTGTCGAGGCTGGTGTCGACGGGGACGATCTCGACTACCTGTCCGCGGCCCGGTAGGACCATCTCTCGGACGCGGGTCCGCAGTCGACGGTAATGCTCGAGTTCGGCGAGCGATATCACCTGCGCACCTGTCACCGAACCGAGCACCGTCACACCGGCCGACCTCGCGTCCCGGGCGGTCCGCACAACGGGATCGGTCAACGACCGGATCCATACGGCCGCACTGGCGAGCAGCAACCCCACGATCGCCGCCAGTGCGCCGAGTACGATACGTTCGCTGCGGCGCTCCTGGGGTTCGGTGGCGGGGCTCACGACCGTTGTGCGGACCTTCTGTCCGTCCTGACCGGTCGGGGTTTCCAGGGCGTTGGTATAGCTGACGAACTCCGTGGCGACGGTGTCGGCCAGCAACCGGGCTCGCAGCGGCGACTCGTCGGTCACTGCGACGTCGATCACCGCAGTCCGCGGTGGGACATTCGTCGCACTCACCTTCGTCGCAAATTGTGTTGGGCCCATGGGTAATCGGAGGCGATCGACGACACGTTGACTGACAGCGTCGCTGGTGAGCAACGCGATATAGGAGTTGACGCGGCCGGCGACGACCTGGTCGTTCTCATAGGCGGCAGCTGTCGTCGACCCTGAGATCGAGACCAGTAGTTGTGCGGTCGACACGTACGTCGGTGGTGTGAGCACCAGCCATCCGACACCCAGGCCGGTCACGCCGATGGCGACGACGGCGAACGTCACCCAGTATCGCCGCGCGACGGCGAGGAATCCGATGAGCTTCACTTGGCACCTGCAATCGTCTGCCGCGACGACAGCCTGCTGTGGCCATCAGTCGTGATCATGTCCTCGTCCTCCAAATTCACACGGGAAGTGACCGTTTTAGTCATCGGTCGTCCGCCGGCTGGCATTCGTCCGCGGCGCTTTGGTCAGCGGACGCGAGGAGTTGGCGGATGTCGGCGGAATCCGGCTGAGGGGGCTCGAACACCGACCTCAGCACCGCGGCCAGTGCGCCGAGCACCAACCCCGCGAGTGCGGCGACGAGCAGTACGAGCGGCACCGGCGCTCCGAAGGCCACCACGCGTGCCGGAGCTCCCGGAGGATCAACCGTGATGAGTTCGGCGCGCGGAACGACAGAGCCCGGCACCGACTCCAGCGCGCCCATCGTGGCCGAGAGTTCGGTGATCAGCGCTGTCGCGGCGCGCTGTGCCTCCGCGCCGGAGGCTGCACGTACGGAGATCTCGATCAGCGCGGTGTTGTGCGGGACAGCGGCTTGAATCCGGCCGGCCAGGGTCTGCGGGTCGAGAGCCAGCCCCATATCGGCGGCGACGCGCGCTGCCACCCCTGGACTGTTGGCCAGCACGGCGTAGGTCTGCGCCCGTGCTCGGGCGTAGGAGTCCCCGCCGTCGATCACGCGGCTCACGTCGCCGGGAGTGCGGATGAACACGGTGGCGTCAGAGCGATACAACGGCGGCTGCACGATGAGCCAGAGGGTCGTCGCCGACACCGCGAGGAGGACACCCCATGCGAGCCATCGCCACCGGCCGCGCAGGACGGTCCAGTACTCGACCAGCGCATCGTTCACGCCGAGCCGCTCACATCGTCGCGGCGAATCCATGGCTCTCCAGTGCGTCAACTAAAGCGATCGCTATCTTCTTATCTCCCAATAGATTCGGATGTACACCGTCGGCCAGCAACCACTGCGAGGTGTTGTCGTCGACAAAACCCCCGACGGGATCGAGGATGGTCAAGCCGGCAGCGCCCGGATCTTTCGACAGCCGTCCCATGAAGGCGTCGTCGAATCCGAGATCGTCGCGGGGGTCGTCGAGGAACCGGGGTCTGATGAAGACGATCCGAGCAGTCGGCCAGGCGTGCCGGACTTGCCCGATGGTCGCCGCCATCGCCTTGTAGACGTCATCGCGCGGCGGGAACTCGTCGTTGCGGCCGCCGTCAAGGATGACGATGTCGGGTTGATACTGTGCCGAGAGCCGGGGAACCCGTTCGGAGAACGAGGTCGAGGATCCGATGTACTCGTCGACGATGAATCTGTTGGCCGGTCCGCCGCTGATGTAGCCCGTACCGGGAACCGCCGAGAGGTGACACAACCAGCCCATTGCCGACGCGGCCTGGCAGCCGTAGGACAATTCGGGTAATCCGTTCGGCCCGCCGGTATAAGAGTCACCGATGAGAAGGACCGAAGGGTGGCCCGGGGGCGGCGCTACGGGTCGCGTGATGGGCTCAGCAGCGGTCGGCACGGGGCCCGTCGGTGTGGGGTGAGGATGTGAGACGACAGCAAGTCCGCCGATTGTGGCAATGGCCAACACGGTTGCCGCGATATCTCCGCATCTCCGAATCCTCATCCGGACACCCTGGTCTGCAGCCACTGCCCTATCCTGTCGGCGATGAGGGATTGCCCGTCATCCGTCGGCCCGCTCAAATCGGGCCGCATGGCCGCGCGCGACAACCAGGGTGGGTCAAGCGCGTCGAGGTAGGGGACGCCGGCGTCGGTGGCTGCCTGTTCGACCGCGAATGCGACCCGCCGGACCGATGCCGGCACGGGGACCTCGTACCACGTCGGGCCGATGACGAGCGCCTGGCGACCGGTCCGTTTCACCTTGTTGATCGCGTCGATCGCGCCGAAGGTGATCGGATCGGCTTCCGCGGAGCCGGCGTCGGCGAGTCCGCCGACGATGAGGATGACCCTCGGGTCCGACGCCTGTGCCCGGTCGACCTGGTAGGTGAATGCCTGGCCGCCTTGGCCGTCCGCTGCGAAACCCGAAGCGGGGAGCGCGAAATTCGAGACCGACCAGCCGGTGCGTTGAGCCAACAGAGTCGGCCAGACGACTCGGTTCTGAATGCCCGCGGCGTAGGAGTCCCCCACGACGGCGATGCGCAGCGGCGATGCGGTCGGAGCAGACGCGCCGGCGGTGCAGACGAGCACCAAGCCGATGACGAGCTGGGTGGCCAGTAACGTCGCCGCTACCAACATCAGATGTGCCCGGCGGGGAAGCGATCTGTCATTCATTGCCGGTCGACCACCTCGGCGTAGGTGTCGAGTAGGGAGTCGGCAACGGACTGCATTCCAAGTTCGTCGTGCGCTGCCGCCCGCGCTCGGTCGCCCATCTCCCTCGCGACGCGGGTGTCGTCGAGGATTGCCGCCACCGCAGCGGCCAGCGGCGCGATCTCGTGGTTGACCACGACTCCGCATCCTGTGCGTGCGACGATGCCGGCCAGCCCGCAGTCCGCGCAGATGACAACCGGGACGCCGACGGACATTGCCTCGAGCACCGACATCGGGTACGGCTCGTCAACCGACGGCAGTACGTACACGCTGGCGGAAGCCATCCGTTCGGGGATCGCGTCGGGTGCCAGCGGGCCCTGCCAGACGATCCGGGGATCGCCGCCGATGGCCAGCCGAACCGCGGCGCCGTCACCCCCGTCGGGGCCGATCAACGTGAACCGCGCCTGCACTCCGGCGGCGAGCAGGGTCTTTGCCATCTCGACGAAGGCCAGTGGCCGTTTGCGCCGGTGCAAGCGTGCGACGAACAGCACTTCGGGCGGCTGGCCTGACGGCGTGGTGCGTGGATAGTCGGGCACACCGTTGGCGAGCGCGCGCAACCGGAGGTCGGATCGGGCGACGGCGAGGAGTTGCGCGCGCTCGGTCGGCGTCAGATAGAAGAGGGCGCCGGCACCGGTGAGCACTTTGCGGGTCCACATCGCGTCGAGCGGTGCGGCCAGCGGATGACGTGATGGCACGACCATGCCGTGGGTTTGCAGTACGTACGGCGTCCGGATGCGCCGGGCCTCCACTGCGACCGGGAGCACTACGAGGTCACGGGCCAGGTGAATGTGCGTGATATCGAACGCAGTGAGATTGCTGTGAATCCATCTGCGAAGCGATAGCGATCCTGTCCCCGCGAACCCGGTATGTGGGATGAGTGTGTGGGCAGCAAACAATTTGAGCGGCACGCCCTGGAGCTGCGTAGGCGGTTGGGGGTAGCCACGGGTGGTTGCGAGAATGGTGACGTCATGCCCGCGCCGGAGGAGTTCGCGGCTTTGGTTCATCGCGACACGGACTGGTCCTCCATACGCACCGTCCGGACTGAGCAACGTGACCACCTGGAGGATTCGCATGATCGATCACAGCGCCGTGACGGTCGACGACGGGGGGCGGACCAGTGACTCCGCGGGCACGTTGCGGGTGACGAGTGAGGTCGCCCCGACGACAGAGTTGGCGCCGATCGTCACCCCGCGCAAGACGGTGCAGCGCGCACACAACCATGCCCCGTCCTCGATGAAGATCGGAGCGTTGTCGAAGTCGAAGGTCGGGGAATGGCGGTCGTGACTGCCCGTGCAGAGATACACATGTGGCGAAATTGCCACGTCCGAGCCGATCACGATCCTGTCGAGGTTGTACAACTCAGCCCCCGTGCCGATCCACGAGTTGTCGCCGACTGTGAGATTCCAAGGCCACTGCACAGTCACGCGATGTTTGACCAAGACCCCGCTGCCGATCTCCGCACCGAACCAGCGCAGAACTTCGCACCGCAGCCAGTTGGGGCACCACACCTGAACGAACACCAGATGCGACACGGCCACCCACGCCGCTTGTGCAACGAACCCGCGCCCCTTGTCGTAGGGCCGACCGCGGCGTGCAGCCAGCGATCGTTTCGAGCGCTGACCTGCCACTCCGAACCCTCCAGATCTGGCAAACAAAGATAATCGACTCGCGGCGATGCTGCCATTATGCTAGGACCACTGTGGGTAGCGCCACCAGCTATTGTCAAAAACTGCGCTGGCTTCGGTCGTGGGGGTGGCTTGGTGACAGAGTCCGGATGTGCTGCCACCCTCGCTCGCGAGAGGTGGCGCCGCAGCATTCTGGGTCAGGCGGCGCTGCTCGGGATCGGTGCGCTGTCGTCGCTGCAGATCGCGAATTTCACTGTGACGGCGTTATCGGTCGGGTGCCTTCTGCTTGTCCCCGGGTTCTTCCTCATGGGGCACCGCGGCAGCGACCTGCTGCCGTTGCTTCTCGCCGCGCTGGGCTGGGTGAGCTTCCTGGTCTCGTGCCTGGTCAACGATGTGACGGTGTTGTGGCCGAATGCCGTTGCCCCGGCGGCCTTCTCGCTGTATCTGATGGGCCTGACCGTATTGACCGGCGGGGTGGTCGACCGGATCGTCGCGGTTCTAGCTGGAATCGCCGCCGGGACGGTGGGTTTCTTTCTCTTCGAGGGGATCGAACTCACCCACACCGGCAGTTTCCTGGACCTCTGGAAATACGGGATCGCCCACTCGGTGACGATCATCATCCTGTTCGCGCTCGTCAAAGCGCGAGTTCCGGCAGTCGTACCTGCCGTCGCCTTGGCGGTTCTCGGACTGGCGAGTCTCGGACTGAACTTCAGGTCGCATGCGCTGGTGTGTCTGCTGGCTGCGGTGACACTCCTTGCCGACAGGTGCCTGGCTCGGCGGCTCGGCCGGGGGGTGCAACTCCTGGTGATCGTGGGTTTCGGGCTGCTGTTCTCCTTCGTGATGCCTGTCGCCGCACGTTCCGGGCTCTTCGGGCCGGCGTTGCAACGCAAGACGGTCGAACAGGACGCAACCAACCTGCCGCTGCTGCTGGCGGGCCGGACCGAACCACCGATGAACATCACGGCCATACTCGAGCGGCCGCTGTTGGGGTGGGGAAGCGCAAAGAACTTCACGCCGGACATGTACACCCAGGCCGAACACCTGGCGGTCCGGATGGGCTACGGTCCGACATTCCCGTTCGACCTGTACTGGCGTCTTCCGCCCAGCGACTACTCGGCAACCCACTCCGTCCTGCTCGGGTCTTGGGCGGAGGGGGGCGTACTCGCCGTGCTGCTGCCGTTGTGGCTTCTTGGCGCATGTATCGGCATTCTGTGGCATCACACCCGCTTCGGGCCCTGGGCAGCACTGGCCGTCACGGTCGCGTTACAGGGGATCTGGGATCTGACCTACACGTCGTGGACCTACAACATGCTCGCCGAGCACGCATGTATCGCACTGTTGTTCTGCGCCGTCCACTTCCGGGAACGGTCGGGTGGCCCTTGAGCTCGCGCGTCACCGTCGTGATCCCATCTGTCGGGCGGCCGTCCCTGGGTCGCGCGCTCCGGTCGGTGCTCGGCCAGACGTATCCCGTCGCGGAAGTGATCGTCGTGGCCGACACGAACGCACCGATCGTGTTGCCCGATGATGACCGAATCATACTGTTACGCAACGACTTCCATGGAATTGGCCCGGCTCGCGCCCGCCAGCGGGGTATCGACGCCGCCGGCGGCTCGGTGATCGCTCTGCTCGACGATGACGACGAGTGGTACCCCGCCAAGCTGGAACACCAACTGGCCGCGGCCCACGCCGCACCGGACACACCGTGGATCGCATCGTCACGGATGGCCGTCGTGGGGCCGGGCAGCAGGTATCGAACCTGGCCCCGACGGCTCATCGGACCGGCAGAGCCGATTGCCGACTACCTGTTTCGCTTCCGCGGCATCACCGTCGGAGGCGCGGCGTTGCAGACGTCCACGCTGTGTTTCCCGACCGCGTTGGCGCGCGAGATCCCCTGGGGTACCGACAGAGAAGCGCCTCACGACGAGCCCAGCTGGCTGATCGGCGTACAGCGCCGGATTCCGACGCTCCGGGTGCTGCAGCTGCCTGAAGTGCTCAGCACCTACAACGTCAGAGAGGCCTCCGTCTCCCGCGACCCTTCCGTCGACGTCGACGCATACATCGACTGGGGACTGAGGTACCTGGCATCGGAATCACCTCGGGTGCTGGGCGATTACCTGTGCACCAGCCCGGTCAGCGCGGCCGTATCGGCGCATTCGCTTGGCGGCATACGGCGCAGCGTCGAGACGGCTTTGCGCTGCGGGCGGCCCGGTCCATTCGCACTGGCCTATGCGGTGCTCAACGCGAGCAGGATCATCATGCGATCGATGCGGCCGTGACCCCAGACCAGGGACGACTCGCACCGGCCGAGCAGCGCTCCCTACTCTACGGTCCGATCTACCGGATCATCGGCACGCCGGTGACAGCGGCATTGGGGCTCGCCAACACCGCGATCGTGGTCCGCGAGACCGGTTCGGCAGTATTCGGGCTGGTTTCGCTGGTGGCGACAATCGCATTGCTCGTTCCGTTCGCCGATCTCGGCATCGGTGCCACAGTACTCAGCGCAAGCGCCCAGCTGTCAGGACCGCACCGGAATCCCGATGCCGTGGACGTCATCCGGCGCGGTTATCGGGTGCTGTTCGCCGTCGCGGGCACGATCGCACTGGTCTCGCTAACCGTGATGGCGACTGACGGCTGGGACACAGTCGTCGGATTCTCCAGCGGCCCGCAAGACCGGTGGGCGATCACCGTCGCGGCATGCACATTCGCCCTTACCGTGCCAGCCGGGCTCGGCGTTCGGATACTCATCGGAATCGGCCGCAATCCGCTCGCGACGCTGGTGCTGATGAGCTGCCCTCTTTTCGGATTGGTAATCACGCTGCTGCTGTACGCCGTCAACGCCGACGGCATCTGGTACGCCACGTCGCCGCTCGCCGGTCTGCTCGTAGGTCAGCTCATTGGCACCGCCTTGGCGCTACGACTGTCCGGACTCGGCCGGTCGGTTTATGCCCGGGTACCGGGATCGCGTCCAGGTCCGCGCCTGCTGGCGGGCAGCGGGTGGCTGTTCGTCGTCGGTGTCGGGCTCCCCGCCGGCCTCCATACCGGACGCGTCATCCTCGGACACCTGGGCACACCCGCGGAGCTCTCGGACTATGCGCTGATGGCGCAGTTGTATGCGGTGTGCTGGTCGGTGTTGTCGACGGCCGCGCTGGCGTACTGGCCGGTGTTCGTCAAGCGTCGGACCGCCACGGAGGAAACGGTACGACTGTGGTGGGGGGTCACCGGAGCTTTCGCCGGAATGGCTGGGCTGGCGGGTGTTTGTATGGTGCTGTCGGGGCCCTGGCTGGCCCGGATCGTCTCCGGCGGTGAGCTCGATGTGTCGGTCTGGCTCGCGCTGGCGTTCGCGGCAGTGTTGCTCGGGCAGGCGATCCATCTGCCGACCTTCGTCCTGCTGACCAGACCCGTCGAAGCGCGGTGGCAGGCATTGTGGACGCTGGCCATGGCGGTCCTCAGCATCGGGTTGGGCTGCGTTTTCGCACCCATCTTCGGTGCGGTGGGCGTCGCCTCGGCGGCCGCATTCGGAATCTTCGTCGCGCAGGTCGTCCCGGACCTGATCTGGGTGCCCAGACTGGTTCGCCGGCGTTCCCGCCGAAGTTAGCGGGCGACCCGCCGCTATCCAGGACCGGTGGGCGATTCGCAGAGTCTGCGAATCGCCCATTGCTTGTTCACGTCATCGGCGTAAATGAGTTCGTAAGGTTCGCATTCGATGAACTCGCGCACCGCGCGGCACACTCCGTGGTGGACGTGGGTGGGGTCGCTCTGCCAATCGTCACCAGCGATCACACCGTCCGTCTTGACCTTCACCGCAAGCAGTTCAAGTTCTTTGCATGAGTGGCTGTAGTCGTGGGTGGTGTCGAGATATACCCAGTCGAAGTAGCGGTCGGGAAACGTCCGCAGCACCTCGGTGTCGTCGCCGATGTGCAGGACGGCCCTGCCGGATGTCAGCTCGGGTGCGTAAGTGCGAAGGATCCCCACCAGTGCTTCCACGGTCGATCGATCTCCGAATGCCCACTCCCACCGCGCACCGAGGACATACCAGGGGTCGATGAGATGGATGGTCTCGGGTGCAAGGACGTCCAGCAGCGTACGGGTGAAGTAGCCCTTGTACACGCCAAGTTCAGCCCCGACACCCCCACTGGGAATCGTCTGTTCGAGAAACCGTGCCCTGGTCGCGCGGCGTCTGCGGGCGAGCGCGGCCTCGACCGAGTTCAGTCGGGTGGCGTAGGTCTTCCAGTTGAGGTAGCGCGACGTCACCGTGTGCCTCGAATCCTGGCCGAATAGTTCCCTCTGGTCGCGTGCACCGTTGAGCACGCGGCCGTCGGGGCGCGTTGCGGCCGTACTCGCCAGAACGGGTTGGGCCTCAGGGCGCCGTCCCTTCACTCTGGTTTCGGTCGAGTGCTGTCGCAAGAGGCGCCACCACGGTGACTCCGGCCCCGACGTCGTGCATCACGGTGGCGTTTGCGCCGACCGTCGCGCCGTCGTGCAGGGTGATCGCGCCGAGTACGACCGCGCCGGTTCCGACACGAACTCGATTGCCCAGCGTCGGCCTGCCTTTGGCCGTGTGGCCGATGGTGACCTGCTGATTGATCCAGCAGTGGCCGCCGATAGCTTCGGCGGTGACGATGGTGGCCACGCCGTGCTGGATAAACAGCCCAGGACCGATGTGCGACGCGTCGAGTGTGAACGTGGACGCCGGGCGGTACAGCACGCGCAGCGCGAAGCGCAGCGGCCGCGGCGCCGATCGCAGCCGGTATTGGACGAGTGTGCGGAATTCGGGAAGCGCGCCTGCCAGATAGGCGAAGCGCGCGTAGTGGTCCAGCGCCAGCAGGTCGGGGTGGTTGATGCACTCCATCCACCAGTCGACGTCCTCGTCGACCGAGATCTTGTCGCCGGCGGAGATGACGCTGCGCCACAGCGGAAAGGTCCACACCCGCGCGAATGCGAGGAGGACGGGCCGGGGCCGATGCGTCATGGTCCGATCGTAGAGATTCTGGGCGGCGCCACGTCAGCAACCGGGTTGCGCGACCGCACGAAGATATCCGGCGGTCTGGTACACGTACTCGAATGCCCATCGGGGCGTCGAGATGCGGGTCGGACTCGCGACCATAATGAGTTCACCGCCAAAGCACTGCTCCAGGATGAATCTGGCGCGCGAGATGTGCGGGCGGAACGTGACCACGATGATTGTGTGCCAACCGTGTTCGTCGGCGAGGCGACGTAGTTCACGTCCCTCCCCCTTGGTGGTCGGGGGTTCGGGGTCGAAGCAGTGAATGGTGAACGTCGGATGTGGGGTGGCGCAGTAGCCGGTGAGCCATTCGTCGGCGGCGCCGTTGGGATTAGACACCACGATGTCTGGAGCCCATCCTTGGGCGGCGAGATCCAGTCCAAAGGTGTAGCGATGGTATCCATAGCCGCCGAGCACGAGGATCGCATCGGCGTGACGCAGCGGATCGATCTGGGGGCGGACGTACACGGGATATCCAGCCGTCGCGGCAACGGCCAGCAACGTGCACACCCACAACGCCATCCGTCGGATCCGGCTCCCCCGGCGGGCGACGCCCCCGACATGGGGATGCTCGCTCGCTGCCACCGCGCGTCCTAGCCGAGGTCTGGGTCGGGAGACGACGTGCCGGCCGGGCGCATGCCACGAAGGTAGCAGAGCAGAATGCGGTGCGGGATGGACGGGGGACGACTCGATGTCGATCCGTGCCAAGACATGCGTTCGTTTGCCAAAAACAACATGGCGAGCGAGTTAGCGCATCAGCTAGGCGAATGTTCCAATTCCCGAGCCCTGGGCGGCGAAGGTGATTCCGGTCAATCATGCTGTTGCTAGATTCGCTTGGACCGGCACCGGACCCAGTCGAGCGACGGTGTTCGCCCCAGATCCGGTGGTTCGAATGGAATGCCTGTTCAAGTGGGTTTTATCGGGCATCTCATGCTCCAGCTGTCAAGCGCACATGTTCCCTCAGCAATGACCCAGAAACTTTTGCTGAACGCACCTTGCCGCCGCTGTCTGAATGGTGGTAGCTTTCCTTCTGACTCGTTGGTGTCACTCGAATCTGTGACCTAAGGGCTAACTTGGTTTGATTTGCGATTTGGCGAGACATGCGGGGGAGGACACGGTGGCGGGCAGGTCCGAACACGCCCGGTCGATCTCGGTTGGATGGCCGGCGGAGGCGACGCATATGACTCGGCTCCGCCGGCTGACCGGGAGGTACTGACATGCGTGCCATCGTCACGGGAGCCGCCGGTTTCATCGGGTCCACGCTCGTCGATCGTCTGCTGGCCGACGGTCATCAGGTCGTCGGCGTCGACAACTTCCGGACCGGCATCACGGCGAACCTCGAGCACGCGCTCGCCCACCGGGGAGATCGCCGATTCACGCTGGTGCGCGCCGACATTCAGGCACCGGAACTCGTCGATATCGTCGCGGGCGCGCAGCCGCACGTCATCTTCCATCTCGCCGCGCAGGTCGACCGGGACGCATCGGTTTCCGATCCGCAGTTCGACGCCCGCAGTAATGTCCTCGGGACCATCAACCTGTGCGAGGCGAGCAGGCAGGCCGGCGTGCGGAGGATCGTCTACGCGGCCTCGGGCGCGTCACGCTACGGCGATCAGGACGCCGCACTGGTCGACGAGAGCCGCCACGTCGACCCGCTGTCTCCCCACGCCGTCGCCAAGCTCGCCGGCGAGATGTACTTGCGCGCCTACGCGGGCATGTACGGTCTGGCGCCGATCTGTCTGGCGCTCGCCGACGTGTACGGACCGCGGCAGAGCCCGCACGGGGCCGCCGGCGCAATCGCCGTTGTCGGCAGTGCCATGGTCACCGGCCGGCCGTTCGCGGTCTACCGCGACCACGCCACCGCTCACGATTTCGTCTATGTCGACGATGTCGTCGAGGCGTTCGTCTGTGCCGCCGAGGCGCCGATGGAACGAACCGGCGTCTACAACATCGGCACCGGACGGCGCACGACGATGACCGACGTCCACAACCTGATGGCCGCGGACTTGGACGAATCGCCGTTGCCGGCACCGGTCACCGACGATGGGGAGGCGCCGGGGGTGATTGCGCTCGACGCTGCCAAGGCCGCGCGCGAACTCGGCTGGTCCCCGCGCGTCGACATCACCGAGGGAATCCGGCGGACCATGCAGTGGTTGTGCGACACTCTCGAATCGGAATCACCGGCTCTCGTGGGAGCTTAGACCGGCACCAACTCAACGCCCGACAGGACTACGGCATCGTCTCTGCTCGGTGCGCTCAGCACGGCGAGCAACCGGCCGTCCTCCTTCCAGATCCGCGCCTTGAGTGTCTCGCCGGGAAAGACCACGCCCGCGAAACGCGCTCCGTAGGACCTCACCCGGCCGGCGTCGCCGTCCAGCAGCGCGTCGACGATCGCTTTGCAGCCCACCCCGAAGGTGCACAGACCGTGCAGGATCGGGCGTGGAAAGCCCGCGGCCGCAGCAAATTCCGGATCGGAATGCAGTGGATTGCGGTCCCCGCACAACCGATACAGCAACGCCTGCTGAGGCAGGATGGGCAGCGCCACCTCGACGTCGGGTTCGCGGTCGGGCGGCGCGACCGATGTCGAGGAACCCCGCGGACCGCCGAACCCGCCCTCGCCGCGCGCAAATATCGACCGCCGCTGTGTCCACAGCAGCGCGCCGTCCGGTGCGGTGACCGTGGTCTCCGACCAGATGACGGCAGCCTTCCCTTTGTCCCAGATATCCACCAGCCTGGTCACCGAGCGCGCGGAGCCCGACGATGGCAGCGGGGCGGGGACGGTCACTTCTTCGGATGCATGCAGCACGCGCGCCAGTTCGATCTCCACACCCGGAAAACTCACCCGGGGTGCCTTCGTGGCGTGAAAAGTCGCCGCCACACAACCGAACGTCGGTAACACCTGCGGCGCACCGTCGGTCAGGTAGCGCAGTTCGCGGTGGTCCATGGGATCGGCGCCTGCGCCGAGCCCGAGGTGGTAGAGCTGCACATCGCTGCTACTCCAGGAGAACTCGACCGGTTCGAGTTCGGCGCCGAGAGCCGTGTCCAGATCGATGGGCATCAGTTCCGCCCGGCTTCCGACGCCGCGGGATCCGATGTCGCCGCCGGGGCGGCTGCGTGGCCCGATGTCGCCGCAGGGGCGGCTCCGGCGATATGCAGGGCGGCGAGATATCCGAACGCCATCGCCGGGCCGATCGTGCCGCCCGGACCCGGATAGGTATGGCCCATCACCGGCGCGCTGACATTGCCTGCGGCGTAGAGACCCTCGATGACGGAGCCGTCGTCGCGCAGCGCCCTGGCGTGGACATCGGTCCGGATGCCGCCCTTGGTGCCCAGATCCCCCGGCACCATCCGGACCGCGTGAAACGGTGCGTGCGCGATCTCACCCAGACACGGGTTCGGCTTGTTGGTGGGATCGCCGTAGTACTTGTCGTACGCGCTTTCCCCGCGGTGGAAGTCCGCGTCCACCCCCGTGCGGGCGAATCCGTTGAACCGCTGGATCGTCGCTTCGAGTCCGTCCGGGTCGACGCCGATCCCAGCCGCCAGTTCGGCGATGGTCGGCGCAGTGACGATCGCGCCCGAGTCGACCCATTTGCGCGGGAAACGCTGACCCGCTTGCAGCGCGGCGAATAGGTACCTGTCCCGGCACCGCTGGTCCAGGATCATCCAGGACGGCAGATTCTCACCGGGGCCCGGTCCCTGGCCGTGCGTACCGCCGTACATCCGGTGTGTCGCCTCGACATACGGCAGTGATTCGTTCATGTACCGCTTGCCGGCGCTATTGACCATGATCGTCCCCGGCGAATTTCGTTCCGACAAGGCAAACCACGGACTGGTCAGGTCCATGGTCGGACCCCACCACGCGTCTTCCATGAGTTCCAGTGCGGCGCCCAATTTTTCGGCAGCCACTATGCCGTCGCCGGTATTCGCCGCAGCGCCGACCGTCCACTCGGCGCTGATCGGGCTGCGCTGGTACTTGATCCGCATCTGCTCGTTGCGCTCGAACCCGCCGCAGGCCAAGATCACGCCGCGACGCGCCCGGATCAGTTCGGGCTCCTCGGATTCGGCGCCGGTCGTCGACTTCACATACACACCGCGGACCACGCCGTCCTCGACGTAGAGGTCGGTCAGCGCCGTGTCGAGGAGGACCGGAACCCCGGCCTGACGCAGTCCGATGCGCAGCGGGGCGATCAGCGCGCGTCCCATTCCGACCAGATTCTTGCCGGTGGCCTTCGCCCACAAGGTCCGCGCGCCCACGCGCAGGCTGCGCAGCAGCCCCTTCGGGTGACGCTTGAGCAGGTTCAGTCGGACGTAATCCTGTTGCAGCACGACCACATTGAGCGGTGTCCTACTGTAGGGCGGCTCCATCGTGTCGATGTCCGGGCCGAGCTGCCGGATGTCGAAGGGCTTCGGCTCGACCGAACGGCCGCCGGCGCGGCCGCCGGGGGACTCGGGGTAATAGTCGGAGTAGCCAGGCACCCACGTCAGTTTCATCGGTGTGTGGGCCAGCACGAATGACAACATCTCCGGCGCATACTTCAGGTACGTGTCGATGCGCTCCGGCTCCACGACGTCGCCGACGATGCCGTGCAGGTAGGTGCGCGCCGCCTCGGGTGTGTCTCTCACTCCGGCGCGCTGCAGGATCTCGTTGTTCGGAATCCACACACCGCCACCCGATCGCGCAGTAGAACCGCCATAGTGGGGCGCCTTCTCCAGGACTACTGTGGTGAGGCCCTGATCAGCGGCGGTGAGGGCAGCGACCATACCCGCGGCGCCGCTACCCACCACGACGACGTCGAACGTCTGTCCTGTCATGTAGAACACGTTATAGAATTGGCCGGCGGAGCCACAACTGCCCCGGTCGAACAAACGAGGGGACTTCGCAAAATGCTCACTGGTGACGTGCGTGAAGTAATTGCCGCCGACCTCGCCCAAGCCGAACGCGCGCGCGCCCCGATCGCCCCGCTGACCACTACGTATCCGGACATCGATGTCGTCGACGCCTACGAGATCCAGCTGATCAACATCCGCCAGCGTGTTGCCGAGGGTGCCCGCGTGGTGGGACACAAGGTTGGCCTTTCGTCCGAAGCCATGCAGATGATGATGGGTGTGGACGAACCGGACTATGGACACCTGCTCGACGGGATGCAGGTGTACGAGAATGTTCCGGTCCCATCCGCGAACTACCTGTACCCCCGGGTGGAGGTCGAGGTCGGATTCGTGCTCGCCGACGACCTGCCCGGCGCCGGCTGCACCGAGGACGACGTCATCGCGGCCACGGCCGCCTTCGCGCCCGCCATCGAGCTCATCGACACCAGAATCACCGACTGGAAGATCAAGCTCTGCGACACGATTGCCGACAACGCCTCGTCGGCGGGCTGGGTGCTGGGCGAGGCGCGGGTCTCGCCGAAGGACATCGACATCACGTCCATCGACGCCGTGCTGACCCGCAACGGCGAAGGGGTCGCCAGCGGCCGCAGCGACGCCGTGCTGGGCAACCCGGTGACCGCCGTCGCCTGGCTGGCCCGCAAGGTCGACAGTTTCGGGGTGCGGTTGAAGGCCGGTGACATCGTGCTGCCGGGATCGTGCACCAAAGCCATCGACGCCCGTCCCGGTGACGACTTCGTCGCCGACTTCGCCGGCCTGGGCGTCGTACACCTTTCGTTCGAGTAACCCGAGGAGCGAGGAATGGCTCGAAAGGCCTCTGTTGCCATCGTCGGATCCGGCAACATCTGCACCGACCTGCTGTACAAACTGCTGCGATCGGACTGGCTGGAGCCTCGGTGGATGGTCGGGATCGACCCGGACAGCGAAGGTTTGGCGCGCGCACGCAAGCTGGGTCTGGAAACGAGCCACGAAGGTGTGGACTGGCTCCTCGCGCAATCGGACAAACCCGACCTGGTCTTCGAGGCCACCAGCGCCTACGTGCACCGGGTGGCGGCGCCCCGATATGCCGACGCCGGAATCCGGGCGATCGACCTGACTCCCGCAGCGGTAGGCCCCGGAGTCATCCCGCCGGCCAATCTACGCGCACACCTCGATGCCCCCAACGTCAACATGGTCACCTGCGGCGGGCAGGCGACCATCCCGATCGTCCACGCCGTCAGCCGCGCGGTGGCCGACGACGGGGGAGTCCCCTACGCCGAGATCGTCGCCTCCGTCTCGTCGGTGTCGGCCGGGCCGGGCACCCGCGCCAATATCGACGAGTTCACCAAAACCACCAGCAAGGGTGTCGAGACGATCGGCGGCGCCCGCAAGGGCAAGGCGATCATCGTCCTCAACCCGGCGGAACCGCCGATGATCATGCGCGACACCGTCTTCTGCGCAATTCCCGACGACGCTGACCACGACGCCATCACCCGCTCGATCCACGATGTCGTCGCGGAGGTGCAGACGTACGTGCCGGGTTACCGCTTGCTCAACGAGCCTCAATTCGACGAGCCGTCGCTCAACTCGGGTGGGCAGGCGGTCGTGACGACCTTCATCGAGGTCGAGGGCGCAGGCGACTACCTCCCGCCGTACGCGGGCAATCTGGACATCATGACCGCCGCGGCCACCAAGGTCGGCGAAGAGATCGCGAAGGAAACGCTGAGCTCGAGGGAGGAAGCAGTCCGATGACCGCCGGCGGCGAGATATTCACCAGCGACCTCTGGGACGTGCGCATCACCGACACCAGCCTGCGCGACGGGTCGCACCACAAGCGCCACCAGTTCACCGCCGACGAGGTGCACGCCATCGTCGCCGCGCTCGACGCGGCGGGTGTGCCGGTCATCGAGGTGACCCACGGCGACGGCCTCGGCGGCTCCAGTTTCAACTACGGGTTCTCCCGCACTCCCGAACAGGAGCTGATCAGACTCGCCGCGGACACCGTCGAGAACGCCAAAATCGCGTTCCTGATGCTGCCCGGCCTCGGCACCAAGGACGACATCAAAGAAGCCCAGGACAACGGCGGGGGGATCTGCCGCATCGCCACCCACTGCACCGAGGCCGACGTCGCCATCCAGCATTTCGGGCTGTGCCGCGATCTGGGACTGGAGACGGTCGGGTTCCTGATGATGGCGCACACGGTCTCGCCGGAGAAGCTGGCCCAGCAGGCCAGGATCATGGCTGATGCCGGCTGCCAGTGCGTCTACGTCGTGGACTCCGCCGGCGCCCTGGTTCTGGAAGGTGTGGCCGACCGCGTCTCCGCCCTCGTCGCCGAGTTGGGTTCGGATGCCCAGGTCGGCTTCCACGGCCACGAGAATCTCGGCCTGGGCGTCGCCAATTCGGTCGCAGCGGTTCGGGCGGGCGCCAAGCAGATCGACGGGTCGTGCCGGCGGTTCGGGGCGGGGGCGGGCAATGCCCCGGTCGAGGCGCTGATCGGAGTCTTCGACAAGATCGGTGTCAAAACCGGGATCGACTTCTTCGACATCGCCGATGCCGCCGAAGAGATCGTCGCCCCAGCCATGCCCGCCGAATGCCTCCTCGACCGCAATGCCCTGATCATGGGCTACTCCGGTGTGTATTCCAGTTTTCTCAAGCACGCCATCCGCCAGTCCGAGCGCTACGGGGTGCCCGCCCACCAGTTGTTGCACCGCGCGGGCCAGCGCAAACTCGTCGGCGGTCAGGAGGATCAGCTGATCGACATCGCGTTGGAGATCAAACGCGAGCAGGACGCGGGTCACGCCGTATCGAACCGGTCGTAAGTGGCCGGCGCCCGATACGTTTGGCGCCTAACCGCGTTCGTAGAGAATCGCCCCGAGCCGGTACTGCTCGATACGCTCGCGCTCGGTGAATCCCTCGTGCGCGAACACTGCGGCATCGGCGTCGTCGATCCCGTTCTCGGCCAGATACCAGACTCTCCTGTGACCATCGAGGAGACCAGGGTTGTCGCGGAGCGTCGACACCTGGCCCAGTGGGGTGTTGTCGGCGTAGTACGGCACGGTGACATTGATGACGGGGAGACCGGAGAACTCCGCCGGCATCACCGCGGCCGCGTTCGCCTCCAGCGGGCCCGCCGCCACGACGACGTCGCCCGGTTGCTTGATCGCCGCGACGGCTTGCGCCGTCTGTATCCAGCCCGACTTCGCGTAGACGGCGTGGTAGTGGGTCCAGGCACCGACGGATAGCAGCATCACCAGCACCAGCAGTATCGGGCCCACCGCCACGTTCCGCGGAGCCGGCACATAGAACACGGCCAGTGCGACGGCCAATGCCAGGGCAGGCGCGGACGAGGCCAGATAACGCTGTTCGAACACCGGTGTGACGAGCACCGAATAGCCCAACAGCACGGCCGTCGGCAGGATCAACCAGGCGGTAGCCAACGAAACAGCCACTCGGGCATCCGGATCCGTGCGCGCCCGCCACCCCGCCAGGACAATGCCTGCGATCGCGATCAGCCACACCATCGCGTCGAGCGCATCCCGGCGCGGCACGCCGTCTGGTGACAGGAACTGACTGGTCCCAATCGCCTTCAGCGCGCCGTGCACCGTGAAGCCCTGGGCGATCCAGTTGACGGTGTCGGATTGGCGCACCGTCTGAAGCAGGAACGGGACGCACACCAACGCCGCCGTTGTGGTCGTCAACCCGAATCGAATCACCGCGCGCCGCGGCGGTCGCGCGGCTGCCACGACGACCGGCAGGGCCATGAAACACAATGCGGCGAACTCGAACACATGGACGGATATGACGAGCAGCAATCCGTAGAGCACCCACAGGCACCGCGAATCCCGGCGCAGTGCCGCCAGGAACGCCGTGGTCGCGGCGATCACGGCGGCGGTCACCAGTGCCGACGAGCGTGCCTCGGTGGCCGCCCACATCATCCGCGGCAGAGTGGTGAACACCAGCGCGGCGTAGATACCGAAGCGCAGGCCCAACAGCATGGACCCCAACACCACCATCAGGGCGGTCGCAACAGCCACCGACAGGGCCGACAACGCCCGCAGGGCAACGAGATCAGTCCCGACCATGCTGCCCCAGAGGTGGCCCGCAACGTAGTACGGCCCGTGGACCACGTCGTGAATCCGCAGGCTCGTCGCCAAGCTGTCGAGGTCACGTCGCACCGAGAGCGATATTTTTCCGTTCCCGGATTTTCCTCCCACCTGGGGCGACGGCCGCCGCCACCGGCCTCGCCGGACGGCAGGGTGTTTGGCACCCGCCCGTGGCAGCTGTCATAGGGGCCGGGCACGATGGCCACATGACGACCCTCACCACTACCCGCGAGCAGGCGCAGGCGCTGTTGGCTCAGCTGGCAGGTCCGGACGCCGAGCTGCGCGGTGACCAGTGGACCGCCATCGAGGCGCTTGTCGTGCACCGGCGCAGGACATTGGTCGTGCAACGGACCGGATGGGGAAAGTCGGCGGTGTACTTCATCGCTGCGAAACTGTTGCGCGCGGCGGGCTACGGCCCGGCGGTGATCATCTCCCCGTTGCTCGCGCTGATGCGCAATCAGGTCGCCGCGGCAGAGCGCGCCGGGGTCCGGGCCGCGACCATCAACTCCAGCAATGTCACCGACTGGAACGAGATCCACCAGCGCGTCTCGGCCGGTGCGCTCGACGTGCTCCTGGTCAGCCCGGAGCGCCTGAACAATCCGGACTTTCGCGACGATGTGCTGCCCGCGCTGGCCGGCGACGCGGGCCTCGTGGTGATTGACGAGGCCCACTGTGTCTCCGACTGGGGCCACGATTTCCGGCCGGACTACCGGCGCATCCGCACGCTGATCGCCGAACTGGGCACGGATATCCCGGTCCTCGCGACAACGGCGACGGCCAACGATCGGGTGGTCGCCGACGTCGCCAGCCAACTGGGGGTCGGCGGAGCGGACACCGTCGTCCTGCGCGGCGGATTGGACCGGGAGTCGCTGCGGCTGTCGGTGGTCAAGGCCGGCAATCCCGCGCAACGGTTGGCGTGGATCGGTGCGCATCTGGATTCGCTGCCCGGTTCGGGCATCATCTACACCCTGACCGTCGCGCAGGCCCAGGACGTCGCCGCCGACTTGCGTGCACAGGGGTTTCCCGTCGGCGCGTATACGGGGTCGACCGAAACCGCCGAACGCGAACAGCTCGAGTCGGACCTGATCGCCAACCGGGTGAAGGCCCTCGTCGCCACCTCGGCGCTGGGCATGGGATTCGACAAACCGGATCTGGGATTCGTCGTTCACCTGGGCGCGCCGTCCTCACCGATCGCCTACTACCAGCAGGTCGGACGCGCGGGCCGGTCCACCGCGAACGCAGAGGTGGTGCTGCTGCCGGGACGTGAAGACCGTGACGTCTGGCGATATTTCGCATCCGTTGCCTTCCCGTCGGAAGCGTTGGTGCGCAACGTGATCGGGGTGCTCGACCCGCAACGCCCGCAGTCGGTGCAGGCACTTGAGCCGCTCGTCGACCTCAATCGCAGCCGCCTGGAGATGGTCCTCAAGGTGCTCGACGTCGACGGGGCGGTACGCCGGGTCAAGGGTGGCTGGATCGGCACCGGCCAGCCCTGGCGCTACGACGAAGAGCGCTACCGGACCCTCGAGCAGGCGCGCGACCGCGAACAACAGGCCATGCTCGATTACCAGGACAGCGCCGAATGCCGGATGGCCTTTCTGCGCAGACAACTCGACGATCCCGACCTGGCCGACGGCGACCGGTGCGGCCGCTGCGACAACTGCACGACACCGCGCTACACCGCCGACGTCGACACGGCCGCCGCGGAGGCCACCCGGCAACGGTTGATGCGCCCCGGGGTCGAGATCGCCCCGCGTAAGCAATGGCCCACGGGACTGCGCACACTCGGTGTCGACCTGTCGGGCCGCATTGGGGACGGACCGGCACCGGGACGTGCGATCGGACGTCTGACCGACCTGGGCTGGGGCGCACGGTTGCGACGCCTGTTGTCCGGACCGGACCTTGAGGTCACCGACGACGTGGTGCGCGCCGCGGTCGACGTCCTCGCCGCCTGGAATTGGGACGTCCGGCCGGCCGCGGTGATGTCGTTGGATTCGGCCACCCACCCCGTCCTGATCGGCTCGACCCGCACCCGGCTGGCCGAACTGGGGCGCCTCACCGATCTGGGAACGCTGCGCTACGGGGCGCGGCGACGACCTGTCGTCGCCGCCAACTCCGCGTACCGTGTTGCCGCATTACAGGATTCATGGGAGCCGCCGGATCCGGCACTGGTCGGCGCGGTGGCGGGCCCGATACTGCTCGTCGACGATCTTGCCGACAGCGGATGGACGCTGACGATGGCCGCACGGCTGCTGCGCCGGGCAGGCGCGCCTGCAGTCCTGCCCTTCGCGCTTGCCTGCGTCGGCTGACGCGGGACGCCCACCCGGGCTCACCACGCAGGCGCGCGCCCGCCCAACTGGGCGGTGAGTGTATTGGCCGTCGACACCAGCGCGCGGGCCCAGCGGGCGATCTCGGCCGCGCTGAGCGTACGGCCGACATGCAGTGAGGCGACCATCGCCTGCCGCTGGTGGTGGTCGAAGACCGGCGCGGAGATCACGCTGATGTCATGGCGTTGGCGAGTGTCGCCGTTGTTCTCACCGCGCAGGTACACACGCTCACCGATATCGGAGACCATCTCCCCGAGGAGGGCCCGTAGTTCGTGGGGCAACGTGTTGGACATGCCTGCCATCAGGGCGTACAGGCGGCGGCCCGCGGCGGTCTGGCGCTCCACCAGGTACCCGTCCGCCCGGCACTCGGCAATCACCCTGGCAAGCCGCTCGTCGTCGGTCCGCAGCGGAATTGTCGGTTCCTTGGCCAGCCAGCCGCGCACCGCGTCGTCGTCCCACAGGACGAACATCAAACCCACCGGCGGCGCGAACGGGTAACTCTGGCCGACTTCCACCGGGGCCGCCGTCGACGGCGGCGCGACGAGTTCCAGCACTGTGATGCGGTCGTCGACCACCGCGGAGAGCGCCGCGGTGGTGGCGTGCGCCGACGAGAGTCGCCGGAGTTGTTCGCGCGCAGCCGGACTGATGCGCATGGACTCTTGTGCGGCATGTCCCAGCGTGATCAACGCCGGGCCGAGGCGGTAGGTCTTGTCGCCGGCGTCGCGGACGAGGTATCCGGCCTCGGTCAGAGTCGTCGCGATTCCGAGGCAGGTGGGTTTGGTCAAACCGACACGGCGGGCGAGGTCGGACAACCCGAACCGCTCGTGGGGATACCGCGAGAGGAATTCCAGTACTGCCACCACCCGCTGCGTCGGCGGTGAAGCGCGCCCGGGCGAGTCCCTCGACACCATGGTGCAAAATGTACCAAGACGGTCCATATATGAACCGCTGTCGGGGAACGTCGCACGCCGCGCGGCCGTTGACGCAGGACTAGAACACGTTCTAATCTCGGACGGTAAACTCTACCGAACTGGTCCAATATTGAACCGCGGAGGCGGTCACCAATGCATTCACAACCGTTGACAGACGCGATCGCCGAGGCGGAGCGCCTGGTATGCGAGGCCCCTCATATCGAATCCGAGGCCGATCTGCTCGAGGGGTTGCAGTACCTGGCCGGCTGCATCGCCGCGTGCACGCATGTCGCATTCCACTACGACCGCGACCATCCGTTCCTGCACAGCGGCACCGGACCGTTCACCAAGATGGGCCTCGACAACCCTGACACGCTGTACTTCGGCACCCGGGTGCACGGTGGTCGGGACTATGTCGTGACCGGCCGGCGCGGCACCACCACCGACCTCAGCTTCCAGTTGCTCGGTGGCGAGTACACCGACACCGGGGTCCCCGACAGCGAGTCGGCGTTCGACGATCGCCAGCTCGAGATCGCCGCCGACGGCACCTTCGAATGGCGATTCACCCCGAAAGGGCCCTCGCAGCTGGTGATTCGCGAGGTGTACAACGACTGGTCGGCGCAGCGGGGCAGTGTGGCGATCAGCCGTGTCGACACCGCGGGGACTGCGCCACCGCCACTGACCGGCCAACTCGTCGAACGGCGTTTCGCCTCCGCGGGAAAGCAGCTCGTACAGCGCGTGAAGACCTGGCTGCAGTTCCCGCAGTGGTTCTACTTCAACATTCCGGTGAACACCATGGTTGCGCCGCGGCTGACGCCCGGCGGACTGGCCACTCAGTACTCGTCGGCGGGGCACTACGAGCTCCTGCCCGATCAGGCGCTCATCATCACCCTGCCGGTCACGGACGCCCCCTATCTCGGTTTCCAGTTGGGCAGTCTGTGGTACATCTCGCTGGACTACATCAACCACCAGACCTCGCTCAACGGTGCACAGGCGCAGGCGGATCCGGATGGCAAGATCCGGATCGTGGTTTCCGACGCCAATCCCGGCGTGACCAATTGGGTTGAGACCCTCGGGCACCGCAAGGGCTTTCTGCAGTTCCGGTGGCAGCGGGTGTCGCGGCAGCTCACCGAGTCCGACGGGCCGGTCGTGGCGCTCGTCGACGTCGACGAGATCCCCGCACACCTGCCGTACCACGCACACAACAAGATCACCGACGACGACTGGCGGGCGCGGATCTGCCAGCGACAGAGACTCATCGGACAAAGGATGGTGGGGTAGCCCATGGCCGGTCTGCTCGACAACAAGGTCGTGGTGATCAGCGGGGTCGGACCCGCGCTGGGCACCACACTCGCGCAGCGCTGCGCTGCGGCGGGTGCGGATCTGGTGCTGGCCGCCCGTACCGTCGAACGACTCGACGACGTCGCCAAGCAGGTCACGGACATGGGCCGCCGGGCTGTCGCGGTGGCAACCGACATCACCGTCGACGACCAGGTCGAGCACCTGGTCGGGGCATCGCTGGAGGCGTACGGCAGGGTCGATGTCCTGATCAACAACGCGTTCCGGGTCCCGTCGATGAAGCCGTTGGCCAACACCACATTTCAGCACATCAGAGACGCCATCGAACTCACCGTGCTCGGCGCCCTGCGCCTCACCCAGGGCTTCACTCCGGCGCTGGCCGAGGCAAAGGGTTCGGTCGTCAACGTCAATTCGATGGTGGTCCGGCATTCACAGGCCAAGTACGGCGCGTACAAGATGGCAAAGTCGGCGCTGCTGGCGATGTCCCAATCCTTGTCGACCGAGCTGGGGGAACAGGGCATCAGGGTGAATTCAGTTGTGCCAGGTTATATCTGGGGAGACACGCTGAAGAGCTACTTCAGCCACCAGGCCGGCAAATACGGCACCACCGTCGAGGAGATCTACCGGGCCACCGCGGCGAGTTCGGACCTCAAGCGGCTGCCGACCGAAGACGAGGTCGCCTCGGCGATCCTGTTCCTGGGCAGCGACCTGGCCAGCGGGATCACGGGGCAGACGCTGGATGTCAACTGCGGGGAGTACAAGGCCTGATGACCGGAGCGAGCGGGAGTCGAGCATGACAGTGAGAACGGATGTCGGGACCGTCGAGGACCTGCACGCTTCGGCGACAAAGGCGGTGGGTCTCGACGACTTCGGAACCGACGACGACAACTACCGCGAAGCGCTCGGAGTGCTGCTGGATTCCTATGCGAGCGAAGCGGATTTCACCGAACTGGGCAGCAAGATGTCGCGGTTCTTCCTGCGCAACGCGCTGGTGGCCAGGCTGCTGTCCGAGGCGGCGTGGAAGCGCTTCCCGCAGCACGCCGCGGTGGCCATCGAGCGACCGATCTTCGTAACCGGGCTGCCCCGGACCGGTACCACCGCATTGCACCGGCTGCTCAGCGCCGACCCGCGCCATCAGGGCCTGGAACTGTGGCTGGCCGAGTTCCCGCAGCCGCGGCCGCCCCGTGAGACGTGGCCGCAGAACCCGGTTTTCCAGCAGCTCGACGCGCAGTTCACCAAGGCGCACAACGAGAATCCCGACTACACGGGTCTGCACTACATGACCGCCGACGAGGTCGAGGAGTGCTGGCAGTTGCTGCGCCAGTCGGTACATTCGGTGTCTTATGAGTCGCTCGCGCACGTCCCGGGTTATGCGCGCTGGCTCGCCGGGCAGGACTGGACACCGTCGTACCAGCGGCACCGCAGGAACCTCCAGCTGATCGGTCTCAACGACGCCGAGAAGCGCTGGGTGCTGAAGAATCCGAGCCATCTGTTTGCGCTCGACGCGTTGATGGCGACCTATCCCGACGCGCTGGTGGTGCAGTGTCACCGCCCGGTGGAGACGATCATGGCGTCGATGTGTTCGCTGGCCCAGCACACCACAGCGGGCTGGTCGGAGTCGTTCGTCGGGGCCACGATCGGGGCGGACTCGATGGAGACCTGGTCGCGGGGGTTGGAGCTCTTCAACGCCGCACGAGCCAGGCATGATTCGGCGCAGTTCTACGACGTCGACTACGTCGACCTCATCGCCGACCCCGTCGGTACGGTCGCGGCCATCTACCGTCAGTTCGGCATCGAGTTGACCGACGCGGCGCGCGCCGCGATGACGGACTCTCACGCCGAGAGCCGCAAGGGGCCTCGCGCACCGAAACACACCTACGCACTTGGCGATTACGGTCTGACGACCGAGCAGGTCACGGAGCGCTTCACGGGTCTGTGAAGGCCGGGCCGTCATGCTGCGGAATCGGCCTCCCGTGCGCCGGCGTTGCCGCGCATCGCTTTCCTGAGTTTGTCGGTGACCTTCCCGATGGTCTGGCTGATCGGCCCGTGGCGTTGCGGGCCCGACGAGCCGGCGCTTGTCGATATGCCGCCATCGGCCCCGCGGCGCGGCCTGGGGGAGGTCATCTGTGTTGGCGCAGTGGTGGGTTGGTTGCCGAGGGTTACGCGGCTGGTCGAGGTGCCGCCGGTGACGGTGCGGGGTTGGCGGACCACGCCGGCATCGGCGTCCGCGGTGCCGAGTTCGGTCTGCCGTGGGGGATGCAGCGCCGCCACCTCGACGGTGGGCCAGCTGGTCGCGGAGGGCTTGAGGTAGGGCCGCCAGCTGCCGGGCTCGTCCTTACGGCTGTATCCCGCGTCGACGACCGGTTTGAGCGCGGAGTTGAGGGTGTCGACCACCGGTTCGGGCACACCCAAACCCTCCAGTGGGCTCAACAGCGGAAGGGTGGGCGTGGGCACAAGGTAGGTCGTGGTGGTGCCCCCGAGCGAGTTGTGGGTCGTCGTGGTGTTCTGGGTGGGGATCTGCGCGGGGTCGGCGGACATCGTGCTGGAGTGCACCACGGAAATACCCATGAGTGCGTTGGCGACCGCAAGTGCATTCCACGGGCGATCGGGGAAGTCGGCATATCCGTCGTATTCACTGACGATCACGATCGTGTCGTACTTGCTCTCCGGCGGCCGTTGATTGTCGTAGTCCAGGACTGGGATGTGTCCGGTGGGCAGGTAGGTGAACAGCGCGTTGGACAGCGGTGTGCTGCGCTGGTGGTCCGCGGACAGGATGAAGATCAGATCGCCGCGGGCCGGCGCCGACGGATCGTCGGCGAGCTGGCGCTGGGTGTTGTCCGCGAGTACGGCACCCTCGGAATGCGCCGCGACGACGATCTTGCCGTCGGTGGCCAGGATCTGCTGGGTGAGATCTTGGGAGCCTTCGCGCACCGCGCTCCCGTATGTCGGGGTGTCCAGACCCGTCAACGGCCACGCGGCCCGCGAATACGGGAAGATCTGGACATCGGCCGCGGCGAAGTCGTAGAAGTTGCTGTTCATCGGAAGGTATTCGGCATCGGGTCGTTGCTCGTCGGCTTCCCACGGCGCCTTCTTCTTCCCGGGGACCACGAAGGTGGTGATGGTCGCGTCCGCCCGCGCCGTCAGGACCGCGGTCGGTACCGCGACCAGGGTTGTCGCCACGGTGCAGGCGACGGCGGCGACCGCCGTTGCGGTGACTCTTCCGGCGGAGTTTCGGATGTACATCGTCGTACCTTTCGTGGGTGGAAAGCTGGCCCACGGTAAGGGCGAGGTATCGGACCGCCAAGGAATATTCGTTCTGCGTATTCGTTACGCCCTGCGTAATCAGGCGCGCGAGCCCGGCGTGATCAGGCCCGCAGCCAGCCGGCACCCTCGACGTGGGGCGGCATCACCGCGCTGATCCGCCGGGCGGTGGCCACGACCAGTGGAGCGAGCTGGCGCTGAAGGTCGGCGACGGACACCCGCTGCGCAGATACCGACACGTTGATGGCCGCGACGGCGCCGACCTTCGGATCGACCAGCGCGGCGGCGACCGAGCGGTGCTCGGATGTCGTGCCCTGATCGTTGATCGCGTACCCGCGGCGCCGGATCTCGGCGAGATCCCTGAAGGCCTGGGTGGGCGTCATCGTGCCCGGTGTCAGCCGCTCCATCGTGGCCGTGGTGAGCAGCGCCCGCGCGGTCTGGTCGGGCAACCCGGCGAGAATCGCGCGGCCGAGTGAACTGGCGTGGATGGGTAGCGCCGCACCGAGGTGATCACCGTGGGGATGGCGCTCGGACGGGTACCAGCCCGCGACGATCACCTGCTGGCCGGCGGGGATGCCCAGCTTGACCGTCTCGTCCGTGCGATCGCGCAAATCGGTCAGATACGGTTCGGCGATCTCCGGCAGCACGAGGGAGGCCAACGTGGCCAGGCCGGCGGTGATCACCCGTGGACCCAACCGGTATCCCTTCGTCACGGGATTGCGCACCAGATAACCCATCTCGACCAGGGTGTAGCCGATACGGAAGGCGCTGGGCTGGCTGACCCCCGCGGCGTCGGCAAGGTCGCGCAGCGTCAATTCCGGGCGTTCCGGGGTGAATGCGTCGATCACCGACAGCCCGCGACCGAGCGAGTCGATGAAGTAGGAGCGTTTCGCCGACGGGGCGTCGTCGCGCGGGGGTGCCGCCCGGCGCGGTCGGGCCGGGCCCGAGAGCTGTGCCACGGTAGTCGATGGTGCCACCACCGTGGCGTGTGCGACGGCAATCGGGCGTTCCGAGTCGGGTCCGGCGTCAGCCGTCGCCGGGTGGCGGCGCGCTGGAGTACTCCTCCAGACACCCCTCGGCAATCGCGTGCTTGATGCTGTCGGCCAGTTTCGGGCACGTCCGGGCGCGGCTGCTGGCGCCCCCGGTGGCGCGCAGCTCCGCGAATACCGCGCAGCGCTGCGTTGCCTCCGAATTCCATTGCACCGCCGTGTATCCCGGTCCCTGCTTGCGCACCGCCACGGTGGCGTGACAGAACCGGCAGTCGACAGGCGTCAGTCCCGACGTCAGATACCGCTCGCGGTCGCGCCGGGTGGCCTCGTGAACCGCCGCGGCCCGGCCGGGGTCGGACCCGAAGCCCGGCGCCTTCGACCACGACCCGCCACCGGGGTCGTCCGTGCCGCCGGGCGGCTCGTCGTCATGCGCGCCGTAGAGCAACAGCATCGACCGGGCCAGCTGGTCGACATCGGGGGCATTCTCCCGCGCCATCACGAAACCTGCGTCGACTCTTCGGCTTTCCCATCCGCCTGCCGGCGGAGATTCTCCTCGACCTCGGTGTGCCAGTACTCGTTGGCCGCGGTGGTGTCCACTTCGATCTCGAAACGATCGGTCATGTCGGGTGTGACGTCGGCGACGTCGACATAGAACTGCTGATACCAGCGGCGCATCTGGTAGACGGCCCCGTCCTCCTCGACGAGCAGGGGGTTGTCGATGCGCGTCTTGTGCCTCCAGATCTCGACATCCTGCAGGAAGCCCTTGCTCACGCCGTCGGTGAATGCCTTGGCCAGTTTCTCGGTGGTCGCCTCGTCCATACCTTTGGGTTTCTCAACCATCACCCCCCACTGCAGGACGAACGAATCCTGCGTGACCGGGTAGTGGCAGTTGATAAGGATGGACTCGGCTTTGAAGCCGCCGTAATTGTTGTGCAGCCAGTTGATCATGAACGACGGGCCGAAGTAGGAGGCCTCCGAATCCAGGTGTGCCTCACCGTAGGCCGTGCCCAGACCGCCCACGTCGGGTCGGCCGACGTTGTGCAGGTACTGCGTGGCGATGTGGCCTTCGAATACGTTCTTGAAGTAGGTGGGCAGCCCGAAGTGGATATAGAAGAAGTGAGCCATATCGGTGACGTTGTCGATGATCTCGCGGCAGTTGGAGCCCTCGATGAGAAGCGAATTCCACCGCCAGTCGGTCCATCCGTCGTTGCCGAATTCGGGGATGTCGGGGATGCGCACCTCAGGCGGTGGCGGGTTGCCCTGGTGGTCGTGCCAGACGAACAGCAATCCGCCGCGCACGTCGGTCTGCCAGGCGCGAGTGCGGGCCAGTCGCGGGGTGCGCTTCGCGTAGGGCACCAGCTTGCACTTGCCGTCGCCGCCCCAGCGCCAATCGTGGAACGGGCATGCGACCGCGTCGCCCTTGACGGTGCCCTGCGAGAGGTCGCCGCCCATGTGGCGGCAGTAGCCGTCGAGCACCTTGAGGGCGCCTTCGGAATCGGCGAACACCACCAGCTTGCCGCCGAATGCCTGGACCGCATGCGGTGTGCCGTCCAGGTAGTCCCGCACCGGCCCGAGGCAATGCCAGCCCCTCGCGTAGCGGTCGGGCAGTGTTCCGGTGTCGATCTCGCGGATGCCGCCGGCCCTGTCGGTTGTCACCTCATGCCTCCAACTCTCAGTTCCTAACTAGAACACGTTACAGTTTTCTTGCCGGCCGGCGCAACGAATGCGGCCCGACCTGCGGTATATATGACGAACACGACGGGTATGACGTGGACGTCGGCCGTCTGCAGGCGAGAGGAGCGCGAGAATGCCTGTCTACTCGTTCGAAGGCCGCGCCCCCGTCATCGATCCGACGGCCTTCATTGCCCCCACGGCCACCCTGGTCGGCGACGTCCGCGTCGAGGCGGGGGCGTCGGTGTGGTTCAACGTCGTGATCCGAGCCGATTTCGCACCGGTCATCGTCCGCGAGGGCGCCAACATCCAGGACGGCAGTGTGCTGCACGCGCCGCCGGGCATCCCGGTCGATGTCGGACCGGGCGCCACGATCGGGCACGCGTGCGTCATCCACGGAGTGCACATCGGGGCCGAGGCGCTGATCGCCAACCATTCGACGGTGCTCGACGGCGCGGTCATCGGGTCACGCAGCCTGGTGGCGGCCCATGCGCTGGTGATCGGGGGCACGAAAATCCCCGACGAAGTCCTGGTGACGGGGGCGCCGGCCCGGGTGCGCGGACCGATCGCCGGCACCGGCGCCGAGAACTGGATCAACACCAATCCGGCGCTGTATCAGGACCTGGCCCGGCGCTATCTCGCCGGTCTGACCGAGGTGTGAGGTTCAGGCGATGCCGAATTCCTTGATCTTTCGGTAGATCGTCGCCCGCGACATCCCGAGAGCTTCGGCGGCGTCGGCCTTGCTGCCGCCGTTCTCCCGCAGGCTGCGCACGATCGCGTCGCGTTCCAGCGACTCGAGCTGGGTCAACCGCCGCCGGGACAGCGACCGGCACTCGGCGGGCAGTTTGTCCGCGCCGATGGTGCCCGAACGCTGGAGGGCCACCGTCGCCGACAGCACCTTGCGCAGCTGGGCGACATTGCCCGGCCACGGCAGTTTGGTGAGCTGGCGCATGGCATCCGCGCCGAGGCGGACATCGGCGCCGCGGGTCAACTCACGCAGCAGCTGCGGTACGAGTTCTTCGATGTCCTCGACCCGGTGCCGCAGGGCGGGCACGTTCACGGTGTGGGTGAAGAACGGCAGCACCAGCATGTCGACCAACGGTGAGCGGGCTTCCACACCCATGGTGGCAGCGATCCAGCCGTGCCCGGCCCGCATCTGCAGTATCGCGGCCAACGGTTCCAGAGCCTCGGCGGGCAGTTCGTCGACATTGGCGAGCACCACCGCGAAATCGTCGCCGTCGGTCTCGGCCTCCACCTCCGCGGCGAAATCGTCGATACCGGTGAAGTCCTCGATCCGGAACACCCGGACGGTACGTTCCGGGCTGACGTGCTGGGCCACCGCCTGACCCAGCCTGGTGCGCCCGGACCCCGCCTCGCCCTGGATCACCACCCATTCGCGTTCCCGATAGCAGCGCTCCACCTGCTGACAACATCGCCGCCACGAGCTGCTGCGGCCGGCCAGGCGGGGGATCGGCGGCGGTGCGGCATGGTGTCCCGCGGCGACTCGGTCGGCCGGCTGCACGTGCACGTGGAACACCAGGTTGCTGTGTCGCCCGCGGGAGTCGACCGCCTCGGCGGTCGTGATCCGGATCGTGCTGTTACTGGGCAGCGTCGCCACGGCCGTCGTCACGGCCGCGGTGCGGACCAACTCGGCCGCGTGGTCGAGCAACGCGGACTGGTCACGCGCGTCCAGTGCCTGCCGCAGATACTGATTCATCAGGACGACGTCCCCGCCCACCGCCAGCACGCCGCCCGGATAGCGCCTGCTCTGCTTGAGATAGGCGTCCAGCAGCGCCGTCTCACTCTCGTTCTTCAGCGCCGAAAGGCGGTCCTCGATCTGACTGCCCGCACTCTTGGCCAGGACGAAGAGCAAGGGATCGGATTGGCTGGCCCAACATGTGAGGTCGACGACGCCGAGAACCTTGCGGGTGATCGGGTCGCGGATCGGGCTGCCGGCACACGCGAGCTGCCCGAGGGTCCCGACGTAGTGTTCGCTGCCCCGGATGAACGTCGGTAGCCCGGTCTCCAGGGTGGTGCCGATCCCATTGGTTCCGGTGAACTCCTCGGCGTAGCTGTATCCGCGCGCCAACCGCACATCGTCGAGCACCCGCTGGATGGTCGCGTCGGCGGCGATCCGTTCCAGGACCACGCCGTCGGCCGATGTCAGGACGACGCTGACCGCCTGCGACGCCAGATCGCTGGCGATGCGGCGCAGCACCGGGGCCGCGGCGTGAGCCAGTGGGGTGTCGGTGTCCGGATCGCGCACGTAGGGCAGGTCCATCCGGTCCGGGTGCACGTGCAATGCCTGGGAGCGCCGCCACGAATTGAGCACACCGGGCGTGATGAGATCGGTGTGCAGCGACCCCGCGGCGAGGAACAGTTCCCTCGCATGCCGTACGTCCACAGCGGCGTGGGCGTCGGTGTCATTGGCCATGGTGGCTGTCACCTCGGTCGATGAATGGCTGACCACGCACGTTAAAGCCCCTCTGATGTGATCTGCATCTCAATTTGAGACTACCGCGCGCAGGTGTGCGCTCCGCGACCCCCGGACCGCAGATTGTGACCTGCGTCTCATAGTGAGACGCCTCCCGGAGTCGCGGCGGGGTTGCATTCGAGGGGCAACGTCCGCCCGCCGGCACCGTGCTGGCCAGCTCACAGGAGGCGCACTTTGAGTAGACAAAGCCTGACCAAGGCGCACGCGAAGATCACCGAACTGTCGTGGGAACCCACATTCGCCACACCGGCGACGCGGTTCGGCACCGACTACACCTTCGAGAAAGCCCCCAAGAAGGATCCGCTCAAGCAGATCATGCGGTCCTACTTCCCGATGGAAGAGGAAAAGGACAACCGCGTCTTCGGCGCCATGGACGGCGCCATCCGCGGCAACATGTTCCGCCAGGTGCAGCAGCGGTGGCTGGAATGGCAGAAGCTGTTCCTGTCGATCATCCCCTTCCCCGAGATCTCGGCCGCCCGGGCCATGCCGATGGCCATCGACGCGGTACCCAACCCGGAGATCCACAACGGCCTGGCCGTGCAGATGATCGACGAGGTTCGTCACTCGACCATCCAGATGAACCTCAAGAAGCTCTACATGAACAACTACATCGACCCCGCCGGGTTCGACATCACCGAGAAGGCGTTCGCCAACAACTACGCGGGCACGATCGGTCGTCAGTTCGGCGAAGGATTCATCACCGGTGACGCGATCACCGCGGCCAATATCTACCTGACGGTCGTCGCCGAAACCGCCTTCACCAATACGCTTTTCGTCGCCATGCCCGACGAGGCCGCGGCCAACGGCGACTACCTGCTGCCGACGGTGTTCCACTCGGTGCAGTCCGACGAATCGCGGCACATCTCCAACGGCTACTCCATCCTGCTGATGGCGCTGGCCGACGAACGCAACCGCCCGCTGCTCGAACGCGATCTGCGCTACGCCTGGTGGAACAACCACTGCGTCGTCGACGCGGCGATCGGCACCTTCATCGAATACGGGACCAAGGACCGCCGCAAGGACCGGGAGAGCTACGCCGAGATGTGGCGGCGCTGGATCTACGACGACTACTACCGCAGTTATCTTCTGCCGCTGGAGAAGTACGGTTTGACCATCCCGCACGACCTGGTCGAGGAGGCGTGGAAGCGCATCGTCGACAAGCACTACGTGCACGAGGTCGCCCGGTTCTTCGCCACCGGCTGGCCGGTCAACTACTGGCGGATCGACGCCATGACCGACAAGGACTTCGAGTGGTTCGAGGAGAAGTACCCCGGTTGGTACAACAAGTTCGGCAAGTGGTGGGAGAACTACAACCGGCTGGCCTACCCCGGCCGGAACAAGCCCATCGCCTTCGAGGAGGTCGGCTACACCTACCCGCAGCGCTGCTGGACTTGCATGGTGCCCTGCCTGATCCGTGAGGACACCGTGCTCGACAAGGTCGACGGCCAGTGGCGGACATACTGCTCGGAGACCTGCCACTGGACCGACGCGGTCGCGTTCCGCGGCGAGTACGAGGGCCGGCCGACGCCGAATATGGGCCGGCTCACCGGCTTCCGGGAATGGGAGACCCTGCACCACGGCAAGGATCTCGCCGACATCATCTCCGATCTGGGCTATGTGCGTGACGACGGCAAGACGCTGATCCCGCAACCGCATCTGGATCTCGACCCGAAGAAGATGTGGACCCTCGACGACGTCCGCGGCAATGTGTTCAACAGCCCGAACGTCTTGCTCAACGAGATGAGCGACGAGGAGCGGGACGCCTACATCGCGGCGTACCGCGCCGACACGCTGTCGCCTGCCTGATCCGTCTGTGCCCCAACCCCCGGTGGGTGGCGGCGTGCCTCTCCGCCGCCACCCACCGGGTCTCCACCGTACCCACCGACAGCCGAGGAGCATTCCGTGGCCGACACGCATCGCATCAACTTCGAGCCGGTCGACATCGAGATGGAAGTCGCCGAGGACGAGAACATCCTCGACGCCGCCTTCCGGCAGGGCATCCATCTCATGCACGGCTGCCGCGAGGGCCGTTGCTCGGCGTGCAAATCCTATGTCCTCGACGGCGATATCCAGATGGACAACTACTCCACCTTTGCCTGCAACGACGCCGAGGTGGACGAGGGGTATGTCCTGCTGTGCCGTTCACATGCGTTCAGCGACTGCACGATCGAGCTGCTGAACTTCGACGAGGACGAGTTGCTCGGTGGGCTGCCCATCCAGGACGTCCGGGCCCGGGTGGCCGCGGTGGAGCCCGTCACCCGCGACATCGTCTCGCTGCGTCTGGAGGCGGTGGAGCCGGCGACGTTCGAGTTCAAGGCCGGCCAGTACGCCGACATCACGATCCCGGGAACCGAAGAGCACCGGTCGTTCTCGATGGCGACCACGCAGTCCACCCCGGGCCGGGTCGAGTTCCTCATCAAGAAGTACCCGGGCGGCAAGTTCTCCGGATTGCTCGACGACGGTATCGCGGTGGGCGACGAGCTGTCGCTGAAGGGTCCGTACGGGACCTCCACCCTCAAGGACGGTCACGTGCTGCCGGTGGTCTGCGTGGCCGGCGGCGCGGGTATGGCGCCCGTGTTGTCGATCATGCGGCATCTCAGTGAGTCGGCCAGCACGCGGCCGGTGCGGTTCTACTACGGAGCCCGCACCGCGGCTGACCTGTTCTACCTCGATGAGATCGCCGAAATCGGAAAGGGACTGGTGGATTTTGCGTTCATCGCGTGTCTGTCGGAGTCGATGGACGGGGATCTGCCCGAGGTGGTCACGGTCGAACAGGGCAATGTGACCGACGTCGTGGCCCGTCACGAGGGTGACATCGCCAAGACCGAGGTGTACATGTGCGGTCCGCCGCCGATGGTGGACGCCGCGCTGGAACTGCTCGACACCCGGGCGGTTCCCAAGGACCAGATCTTCTACGACAAGTTCACCAGCCCCATCTTCGAATGACAGTTCGCCACAAAAGCTTTACAGCCCAAAGAAACCGGAAGGATAGCAATGTCAGCACCTGCAAAGCAGCGCAGCTTCCCCAAGATCGAGTTCACCGACTCGGAGGCGGGTGCGCAGGAGTTCCCGAGCAGTAAGAGCAGGAAGTATTCCTACTACAAGCCGGCCAAACTGCGCTCCACCATGTACGAAGACGTGACGGTCGACGTGCAGCCTGACCCCGAACGGCATCTCACCCAGGGCTGGATCTACGGCTTCGGCGACGGTCCCGGCGGCTATCCCCAGGAGTGGACGGCCGCCCGGTCCTCCAACTGGCACGGGTTCCTCGACCCCAACGAGGAGTGGGAGCAGACCATCTACCGCAACAACGCCGCGGTGGTGCGTCAGGTCGAACTGTGCCTGCAGAACGCGAAGCGGGCCCGCGCCTACGACGGCTGGAATACGCCGTGGCTGAAGTTCCTCGAACGCCACCTCGGGGCGTGGATGCACGCCGAGAACGGCATGGCGCTGCACGTCTTCACCTCCATCCAGCGTTCGGGTCCGACCAACATGATCAACACCGCGGTCGCCGTCAACGCCGCGCACAAGATGCGTTTCGCGCAGGATCTCGCCCTGTTCAACCTCGACTTGTCCGATGCCGCTGAAGGTTTCGACGGCAGTGCGCACAAGGATGTGTGGCAGAACGCCCCGGAATGGCAGCGCACCCGCGAAGCCGTCGAACGTCTCACGGCGATCGGTGACTGGTGCGAACTGCTCTTCGCCACCAACATCGTGTTCGAGCAGCTGGTGGGGCAGCTGTTCCGCAGCGAACTGGTGATGCAGATAGCCGCACGCAACGGCGATTACATCACGCCGACCATCGTCGGCACCGGCGAGAACGACTACGACCGCGACCTGGGCTACACCCGGGCGCTGTTCCGCATGCTCGCCCGCGACGAGAAGTTCGGCGACGCCAACAAGGCGCTGTTCGCCGACTGGATGTCGGTCTGGGTGCCGCGCAGCCTGGAGGCCGCATATGCGTTGCAGCCGTTGTGGTCCCAGCCGGCGGAGAAGGTGGTCACCTTCGCCACCAGCCTCGGCCACACCAAGGACAAGTTCACCGCGTTGCTCGACTCCATCGACCTCGACACCCCTAAGGAGCTGGACAAGTGACCATGCAGTTCGGATCAGCCACCGCGGTCTCCAACATGTGTGGCGTGACGTTGATGAACACCCCGGTGGGGCGGGTCGTCGCCGACGTGATGGGCGCCAAGGAGGGTATCGAGCTCACCGAGTATCCGTCGATGATCCGCGTCGACGGTCAGCGGCTGCTCGACTTCGACTACGCCGAACTCACCGAAGCCCTCGGTGAGGAATTCGACGGTTCGATCTTCGAGGAGATCAGCTCCACCCACTACGGGCGCATGGTGCACCTCGACGACCGGACCCTGCTGTTCGCCAACCCCGAAGACGCCGCCGAGTACATCGGCTTCGACCTGACCGCGAAGTAGAACCCGCGATTTGGGTGCTCTCGCCGACGTCCACCGTCGGCGAGAGCACCCAAATCTCAAGATGATCCATCAGCAGCCCAATCGATAGGATTCTCGATGTACCACAAGGACGGCAACTCCTACTTCATCGTCGACGGCCACGTGCACATCTGGGACGGCCGTGCATCCAACCTGAAGAACATCCACGGCAAACAGTTCATCGACTGCTTCTACGACTACCACCGCAACCTGTCGCCCGAAGAAGTCGTGTGGGATTACGACACCTACACCTACTACGGCGGCGAGCGGTTGATGCACGACCTGTTCAGTGAGGGTTACGTCGACCACGCGATCTTCCAGGCGACGCTGCTCAGCGATTTCTACGTCAACGGTTTCGGTCAAACCGAGGAGGCGTTCGGGCTGGCGCAGAAACACCCCGACAAGCTGACCTACAACCATGCCTACGATCCCCGCAACGGCGAAGTCGGTCTCGCTCAGTTGCGCAGCGATGCCGCCAGGATGCAGCTGCAGGGAGTGAAGCTGTATACCGCGGAGTGGCACGGTGATTCGCGCGGATACAAACTCGACGACCCCTGGTCGCGGCGCTACCTCGAAGAGTGCATCAACCTTGGGATCAAGAACGTGCACGTGCACAAGGGCCCGACGATCCGGCCCCTGGATCGCGACGCGTTCGATGTCGCCGACGTGGACAAGGTCGCCACCGACTACCTGGAGCTCAACTTCATCGTCGAGCACTGCGGTCTGCCCCGGCTGGAGGACTTCTGCTGGATTGCCACCCAGGAGTCCAACGTGTACGGCGGTCTGGCCGTGGCCATCCCGTTCATCCACACCCGGCCGCGCTACTTCGCCCAGGTCATCGGGGAGCTGCTGTACTGGCTGGGGGAGGACAAGATCCTGTTCGCCAGCGACTACGCGCTGTGGACGCCGAAATGGCTGATCGAAAGGTTCGTCGACTTCCAGATCCCCGAGGACATGACGGAATACGCGCCGATCACCGTCGAGCAGAAGAAGAAGATCCTCGGCCTCAACGCCGCGTCGCTGTATGACATCGAGGTGCCTGCCGAGCTGCAGCTCGCCACGCCGGGACAGGACACCGTCGAGGTTGCCGCGGGGGCCAAGGAGGCCGTGTCGCTATGAGCGTGGCCATGGTGTCGGTCGAGACGATCGACTCGGCGATCATGGCGGCGTTGGCGACGGTCATGGATCCCGAGCTCGACCAGCCGATCACCGAGCTGGGATTCGTCCGGTCGGTGGCCGTCGACGACGACGGTGTCACCGTGCATCTGCGGTTGCCGACGGCGTTCTGCTCACCCAACTTCGCCTATCTGATGGCCTCCGACGCCCTCGACGCGCTCTCGGGCGTCGAGGACATCGGAGTGGTGCGGGTGCTGCTGGACGACCACCACGACAGCGACAAGATCAACGCCGGCCTGGCCAGTCACGCCGGGTATGTCGGCACTTTCGGCTCGGAGGCGCAGGAGAGCCTCGACGACCTGCGCCTGACATTCCTGCGCAAAGCGCACACCGCGGCGATGGAGCGGGTGGTCTCTGCCATGCTGAAGCGGGGCCTGGTGGCGCACGACGATATCCACATGCTCACGCTGCGCGACCTGCCCGACGGGACGGAGAAGTCCGCGCTGTTGCGCCGTCGTTTCGCGTTGGGAATCAGCATGTGCCCCAACGGCCGGGTCATGATCGACGACGACGGCCACCCGCTGGAGGCTGACACCGTCCCGCTGCGGCTGCGACTGGCCCGCTCGGTCCGGATCTCGATCGAGGGAAACGGGCATTTCTGCCGCGGGCTGCTGGCCACGAGATACGGCGACGAGGACTGCACCGCAATGAAATTCACCAACACCAGAACGAGGAGCGCTTGATGAGAGCCGTCCAGGTCGTCGGATACCACACCAAACTGCAGCTGACCGACATCCCGGAACCCGTGATCGAGGGACCCCTCGATGTAGTCGTGCGGATCGGCGGTGCGGGTGTGTGCCGCACCGACATCCACATCCTGGAGGGTCAGTGGGAGCAGAAGACCGGTGTCGCGCTGCCGTACACCATCGGTCACGAGAACGCCGGGTGGGTGCACGCAGTCGGTGACGCGGTGACCAACGTATCGGTCGGCGACAAGGTCATCCTGCACCCGCTGATCACCTGTGGACTCTGCCGCGCGTGCCGGTCCGGAGACGATGTGCATTGCGAGAACAGCAGTTTCCCCGGCATCGACACCAACGGCGGCTACGCGGAGTACCTGCGCACCACCGCCCGCAGTGTGGTGAAGATCGACGATTCGCTCGAACCGGCCGACGTGGCCGCACTCGCCGATGCCGGCCTGACCGCCTACCACGCGGCAGCCAAGGTGGCGCGAGCCACGCACCCGGGACAGTACTGCGTGGTCATCGGTGCCGGCGGCCTCGGCCACATCGGAATCCAAGTGCTCAAGGCGATCTCGGGAGTCACCGTGGTCGTGGTCGACCGCAACCCTGCGGCTGTCGCGCTGGCCGTGGAGGTCGGTGCCGACAAGGGCATCGTCGCCGACGGCACCCACGTTCAGCAGATCCTCGACCTGACCGGCGGGCACGGCGCGGAGGCGGTGCTGGATTTCGTCGGCGAGGGCGGCGCTACCAAGGAGGGCGTGGCGATGCTGCGCCGCGCCGGCAACTACTACGTCGTCGGCTACGGCGAGAACATCGACGTCCCCACCATCGACGTCATCTCCACCGAGATCAACTTCATCGGCAATCTGGTCGGGTCCTACAACGACTTGCAGGAGTTGATGGTCCTGGCTGCGCAGGGCAAGGTCACGCTGCATACCAGCAAGTACCCGCTCGACGAATTCCAGCGCGCGATCGACGATCTCGACGCGGGACGGGTGCGCGGTCGCGCCATCCTGATCCCCTGACAGCCGCCGTTCGCATCCAAACGAGAGAGGAAATCAGCCATGGCAAAGGAGCTGCGGTACAACACCGAGGCGCGTAAACGCCTCGAGCACGGCGTGAACGCGCTGGCCGACGCGGTGAAGGTGACGCTGGGCCCCAAGGGGCGGAATGCCGTCCTGGAGAAGCTGACCGGACCGCCTACGATCACCAACGACGGCGTGACCATCGCCCGCGAGATCCAGCTGGCCGACCCGTTCGCCAATATGGGCGCGCAACTGGTCAAGGAAGTCGCGATGAAGACCAACGGCGTGGTCGGCGACGGCACCACGACCGCGACCGTGCTGGCTCAGGCCATGGTGCGCGAAGGGCTGCGGGCGGTGGAGGCGGGCGCCAACCCGATGCGGGTGCGCAGGGGTATCGAACGCACGGTTCCGGTCGTGCTGCAGGCCCTCACCGAACAGTCCGTCGCCGTCAGCGGTCGCAGCGACCTGCTGCGCATCGCGTCCCTGGCGGCCAGCGACGACGAGGCGATCGGCGAGGTGATCACCCGCGCCGTCGAGCACGTCGGCGAATCCGGGGTGATCACCACCGAGGAGAGCGACGCTCTGGGCCTGAGCATCGATGTGGTCGACGGCATCGAGTTCGACCACGGCTACATCTCGGCGTACATGGTCACCAACCCGGAGCGCATGGAAGCTGTCCTGGAGAACCCGGTGATCCTCCTGACGAACAAGAAGATCACCGCGGTGCAGGAGATCATGCCGACGATCGAGGCCGCCAAACGTGCCGACCGCCCCCTGGTCGTGCTCGCCGAGGACGTCGACGGTCCCGCGCTGCAACTCCTCGTGGGCGGCAACATGCACAAGACGATGCAGTCGGTGGTGGTGCGCGCACCGGGCTTCGGGCACCGCAGGGTCGCCGAACTGGAGGACCTCGCCGTCGCCCTCGGCGGTCACGTGATCGCCAAGGACACCGGTATCGAACTCAACGAGGTGAGCCTGGAACACCTCGGCTCCTGCGACCGCGTCACCGTCACCGAGAACGAGACGACGATCGTCGGCGCACACGGCGAGCAACGCCTCGTCGACGCCAGGGTGTCGCAGCTGGAGGCCCAGCTCGAACGGGCCCGCATCGACGCCGACCGGGAGAGCATCGAACTGCGTGTCGCCCGGTTGACGGGCCGGGTGGCGGTAATCCGGGTGGGCGGCGCGACCAGCGTCGAACTCAAGGAACGGATGCTGCGCGTGGAGGACGCACTGGCCGCCACCCGGGCCGCGGCGGAGGCCGGCATCGTGTCGGGCGGCGGTACCGCGCTGGCCCAGGCGCACCGCGCGCTCGCCGATCTGAACCTGCCCGGTGACGAGGCCGTCGGCACCCTGGTGGTGCGCAACGCGCTCGCCGAACCGTTGCGGTGGATTGCTCTCAACGCCGGTTTCGAGGGCGACGACGTCGTGCAGATCGTCGAGGACCTGCCGCTGGGGCACGGCTTCAACGCACTGACCGGTGAGTACGGCGATATGTTCGACGAAGGCGTGATCGACCCGCTCAAGGTGACGCGGGCAGCGCTGGAGAGCGCTGCATCCATTGCCGCGCTTCTCATCACGACGGAGACGGCCATCGTCGAACAGGTCGTCGGTCACCCGGGCGCGATCATGGCGCCCGGTTTCGGCGACCTGGCCGAAGGCATGGTCCGGCCGTCCAACATCTACTGATCGTTTCGCCCACCCGAGTCACACCGATCGCCGCACGAGGCCCCGCCAGGCCGCGGCGATCGGTGTGACTCCCCAACTGCCTTTTCGTCAGGCGATCGGAGTATCGACAGTGAAAGCGCTTGTGTACCACGGCAGCGGACAGCGATCGTGGGACTCGGTACCGGATGCGGCAATCCAGGCGCCCACCGATGCGGTGGTGCGCGTCGACGCCGTCACCATCTGCGGCACCGACCTGCACATCCTCAAAGGCGACGTCCCAGAGACCACCCCGGGTCGCATCCTGGGCCACGAGGCGGTCGGCACGGTCGTCGAGGTGGGATCCGCCGTGGGACGAGTCAAGGTGGGTGATCGGGTGCTGGTCTCCTGCATCAGCTCCTGCGGCAGCTGCCGCTACTGCCGCGAACGCGCCTACGGCCAATGCCGCGGCGGCGGAGGCTGGATCCTGGGTCATCTGATCGACGGCACCCAGGCCGAATATGTCAGGGTCCCGTTCGCGGACAACTCGACCTACAAGATTCCCGACGGAGTCGGCGACGAGCAGATGATCCTGCTCGCCGACATCCTGCCCACCGCCTACGAAGTGGGTGTGCTCAACGGGACGGTGCGTCCGGCCGATGTGGTGGCGATCGTCGGTGTCGGACCGATCGGGCTGGCCGCGGTCCTCACGGCGAAGCTGTTCAGCCCCAGCCACATCGTGGCGATCGACCGCGCCGAATCCCGGCTCGAGGCGGCGCACAAGATGGGGGCCGACATCGTGGTGAACCCCGACCGCGACGATGCCGCAGCGGTGATCGCCGACCTCACCGGCGGATTGGGTGCCGACGTGACCATGGAGGCGGTCGGGATCCCGCAGACCTTCGATCTCGCCGTGTCCCTGGTCCGGCCCGGCGGACACGTCGCCAACATCGGCGTGCACGGCGCCCCCGTCACGCTGCACCTCGAGGATCTCTGGATCAAGAACCTGACGCTGACGACCGGCCTCGTCGACACCTACTCGACACCCACGCTGATCGAACTGGTCGCCAGCCGCCAGCTCGACACGTCGTCGATGATCACCCACCGCTTCGCGCTCGACGAGTTCGAAGCCGCCTACGACGTGTTCTCTCGCGCGGGTGACACGGGTGCGCTCAAAGTGCTCGTGAGCGCCTGACTCAAAGGAGTACCGACATGATCTTCATCGTGGTCAAGTTCACCGTCCAGCCCGAACACGCCGACGGCTGGATCGCCAGGACCAAGGCCTTCACCGAGGCCACCCGGGCCGAGCCGGGAAACCTCTGGTACGAGTGGTCCCGCAGCGTCGACAACCCGTCCGAATTCGTTCTGGTCGAAGCGTTTCGGGATCAGGACGCCGGGGTCGCCCACGTCACCGCACCCCATTTCCAGGCCGGACTGGATGCGATGCGGCCCGCACTGACCAGAACACCGCAGATCCTGCACACCGTCATCGACGCCGACGGCTGGTCGGAGATGGGCGAGTTGCAGATCGAGGAGGTCGCCACCTAGCGCCGTCGACCGCGTCGTGAGCCGGCCCCGGTGCGGTAGGGTCGGGGCGGATACCCCGCAGTGAGACGATCCGCGGCAGCAGACCCGGTCAGGCTGAACGGGAGGGCTGCCGGTTGGGCGTTGACGACGCGGAACAACCCGCGAATAACTGGGCGACAACGACATTCGCGTCCGACCCCGCTGTCGGTGGCGACCTGGCGAAGGTGGACTGGGCGGCGACCGCCCTGGGGACGCCGGATACGTGGCCGCAGAGTCTGCAGACGGCGGTGGACATCCTGCTGTCGTCGCGGTTCGCGATGTGGATGGCGTGGGGTCCGGATCGCACGTTCTTCTGCAACGCCGCCTACCGCCGGGACACGCTGGGCCGCAAGTACCCGTGGGCGCTCGGCCGTCCCGCCGGGGAGGTCTGGGCGGAGATCTGGGACGACGTCGGCCCCCGCATCGAGCACGTCCTCGCCACGGGTGAGGCGACGTGGGACGAGGGACTGCTCCTGTTCCTGGAGCGGTCGGGCTATCCCGAGGAGTCCTACCACACGTTCTCGTACAGTCCGCTGCGCGACGACGGCGGGCAGGTCGTCGGCATGCTCTGTGTGGTCAGCGAGGACACCAACCGGGTGATCGCGGAGCGGCGCATCGCCACGTTGCGGGATCTGGGTTCGGATCCCAGCCTCAGCCGTTCCGAAGAGGAGACCCTGGCTTTCGCGGCCCTCCAACTCGGGGGTAACACACGCGACCTGCCATTCACCCTGACCTACCTGCTGACCGCGGACGGTTCGGCCCGCCTGGCGGCCACGAGCGGCATCGACCGCGGGCATCGCGCTGCGCCACTCGTGTTTCCCGCCGATGGTGCCGACGTCTGGCCCGCCGAACAGCCGGCGCGGGGTGTGACGGTCGTGGTCGACCTCGACCCGGCGCGGTTCGGCGACCTGCCGGCGGGCGCCTGGCCCGAACCGCCCACCCGGGCCCTGGTGGTCCCCATCCCCCAGCGGGGCGGCGTGCCGTGCGGCTTCCTGGTCGCGGCGCTCAACCGCTACCGGCCACTGGACGACGAGTACCGCGGTTTCGTCACCCTGGTGGCCGGCCACCTCGCGGCGGCGATCGCCAGCGTCCGCAGTTATCAGGCCCAACAGCGGCGCGCTGCCGAACTGGCCGAATTGGATCGGGCGAAGACCACATTCTTCGCCAACATCAGCCACGAGTTCCGCACACCGCTGGGGCTTATCCTGGGACCCGTCGCCGAACTGCGCGCCCATCCGGCCGGCATCGACGAGCACACCCGCGGCGAACTCGACCTCGTCCACCGAAACGCGCTGCGACTGAACAAACTCGTCACCGCACTGCTGGATTTCTCCCGCATCGAAGCGGGCCGCATGCAGGCCCACTACGAGCCCGTCGACATCGCCGCCGTCACCGCCGAGCTGGCCAGCGTCTTCCGTTCGGCCATCGAACGCGCGGGACTGACGTTCACCGTGAACTGTCCCCCGCTGGGGGAGCCGGTCCACCTGGACCGGGACATGTGGGAGAAGGTGATCCTGAACCTGCTGTCCAACGCGCTGAAGTACACGTTCACGGGTTCGGTCAGCCTGGTGTGCGCCCGCGACGGTGACGACGCGGTGATCACGGTCTCCGACACGGGGATCGGCGTGCCCGCCGACGAGATGCCCCGGCTGTTCGAGCGCTTCTACCGCGTCGAGACCGCGCGAGCGCGTTCCATCGAGGGCAGCGGTATCGGTCTGGCGCTGGTCAGGGAACTGGTGGGGATGCACGGCGGCAGCATCGCCGCCGACAGCACCGAGGGGCGGGGCTCGGCGTTCACGGTCCGGCTGCCCTTCGGCACCGCCCACCTGCCCGCCGAGCGCCACGACGCCACCGCGGGTACGCGCGACATCGCCCGCATCGCCGACCCGTACGTGACCGAAGCGCTGCAGTGGTTACCCGACGACGGCGTCGCGGGGCCGACCGGCGGCGCGGCGGGATCGGCGGCAGGAGCGCGTGTGCTGGTCGTCGACGACAACGCCGACATGCGCGAATACCTGGACCGGCTGCTGTGCGCCGCGGGGTACCGCGTCGACACCGTCGCCGACGGCGTGCTGGCCCTGCAGGCCGCCCGCGCCGACCTCCCCGACCTGGTGATCAGCGATGTCATGATGCCGGGGATGGACGGCTTCGAGCTGCTCGCCGCGCTCCGGTCCGATCCGCGTACCGCCGCACTGCCCGTACTGCTGCTGTCGGCGCGTGCCGGCCAGGACGATTCCATCGAAGGTCTGCGGGCCGGCGCCGACGACTATCTGGCCAAACCGTTCGCGGCGGCCGATCTGGTGGCGCGGGTGCGGGCCAACATCGAACTCGCGCGCATGCGCGGCCACCACACCCGGTGGCGCGCCGCGCTCATCGACTCGTTGCAGGAGGCGTTCTTCGTCTGCGACGAGCACGGCGCCGTGGTGGAGATCAATGCGGCGTTCACCGATATCCTCGGCTACGGCGCCGACGGCCTGCCCTACCCACCGGCCGCGCCGTGGTGGCCCGACGCCACGGAGGATCCCGAGGCCCACAGTCTGATCGTTGCCGCCCACGACGAGCTGCTCAGTCGCCCCCGCGGCACGTTCACGATCCCGGTGTCCCACCGGGACGGCCCCCGGCTGTGGATCACCATCAGCTTCAGCCATGCCGCCGATCCCGACACCGGCGGGCGTGTCATCGTCGGTACCTTCCGGGACACCACCGACGAGCACTACGTCGTGCAACGCACCACCGCGCTCGCCGCCGTCAATCAGCAACTCGCCCAGGCGGACACCGTCGAGGATGCGCTGCGGGCGGCGGGCACCGCGCTGCGGCACCTGTGGCACGCGCGCCGCGTCGTGGCCACCACCTTCCCCGCTCGCGACCAAACCGCCGGCGCCGCGGCCCGCCCGCCGGAACTCGTGGTGGTCGGGCCGCCCGCGCACTGGGCAGACCTGCCCGAGCGCAGCCGCCGGATCATCGAGGCCTCGCGCGACGGTGGCCTGCTCACCCCGCAGCAGGACGAAACCGGCGTGGTCGGCATCGCGCTGCGCCATCCGCGGGGTGTGGTGGTCGTGTCGATCGAGCTTGAGGATCGCCATCCGTTCACCCCCGCGGACCACGAACTGCTGACCGTGCTCGCCGGCCGCCTGGATCAGGGTCTGCAGCGCGTGCATCAACTCGACCAGCAACGGGAGACGGCGTTGGCGCTGCAGCACGCGATCCTGGGTCCGGCCCGCCTGCCCGACGGATTCGAGGTGCGCTACCAGCCCGCGACGCGCCCGCTGCAGGTCGGCGGCGACTGGTACGACGTCGTCGAACTCGACGACGGGCGCATCGCGCTGGTCGTCGGCGACTGCGTCGGCCACGGCCTGGCCGCCGCCAGCGTCATGGGGCAGCTGCGCAGCGCCTGCCGCGCGCTGCTGCTCGAGCATCCCAGTCCCCGCGCCGCCTTGGAGGGACTGGACCGGTTCGCCGCCCGCCTGCCCGGCGCGCAGTGCACCACGGCGCTGTGTGCGGTACTCGACCCCGAGACCGGTGAGCTGGTGTATTCCACCGCCGGTCACCCGCCGCCCATCCTCGTCCACGCGGACCACACCACGCAGATGCTCGACGAGGTTCGTGCGGTCCCGCTGGGCCTCACTCCGCAGCCGTCCCGGGCAGAAGCCCGGGTCACCATGCCGCCCCGCGCCACCCTGCTGCTCTACACCGACGGCCTGGTCGAACGGCGTCGCCAGTCGCTCGACGACGGCATCGCGCGCGCGGCCGGCCTCGTCGAGGGGGGCGGCGCCAGGGTTCTCGATGATCTCGCGAGCGAGATCATGACCCGGTTGGTGCCCGGTGGCGGCTACCAGGACGACGTCGCACTGCTGCTCTACCGACAACCGCCGCCCCTGGAAGTGCGCATATCCGCCGACGCGGGTCACCTCGCGGCGACGCGTGCCGCGCTGCGGAGCTGGCTGACGCGTGCGGGGATCGACACCGAACAGGCCTATGACGTCCTGATCGCCGCGGGTGAAGCCCTGGCCAACGCCATCGAACACGGCCACCGCGACGAACCGGACGGCGCCATCACCCTGCACGCGACCGCCCTCGTCGACCAGCTCCGGCTCACCATCAGCGATTGCGGCTCGTGGAAGACCCCACGGACGGACACCGGCCTGCACCGTGGCCGGGGCGTGACGCTGATGCGGGCGTTGATGAACGACGTGTCCTTTCACTCCGACGCCGCGGGCACCACCGTTCGGCTGTGTGCGAGTGTGACCCGGTGACGGCCCCGGGGCGGGACCCGCCGTCCGCACCCTCGCAGCGCTGCACGTGCGGCGTCGAACGCGCGACAATTGCCGTACGACAGCGCCCGTCCCGCACTCGTCTAAGGAGGCGTGACCGTTGACCGAGCCGCAGTTCGTGGTGGCGTCCGGCGATGACGCGTGCGCACCCCTGGTCACGGCGCGAGGTGAGATCGACCTGTCCAACGTCGACCAGTTCCGCGTCGTCCTCGACGAGGCCGCGTCCGCGGCGGACACCGTCGAGGTGGATCTGCGCGAGGTGACGTACTGCGACAGTGCCGCGATGCGGGCGCTGTTCACCGTCGCCGCCCACACCAAACTGACGGTGAGCATTCGCGACCGCGGACCGGTGACGGCGCTGTTGCGGATCTCCGGACTCGACCGCATCACGACCGTCAGACGTGTCGACTGACCACCGATCACCGGCGCAGGAGCGGCCTTTGCCCATAACGTTGGACCAACTTCGGCGCAACACCCAACTCGGGGAGCTGCTCGACCGCATCCTGGAACGCGTGGCCGCCGATCTGCCCGAGGCGCTCGGTCTGGCCGTCAGCGCCGGCGACGGCTCGGGTGTCCATGTCCTGGCGCACCGGGGTATCGAGAACGGCGTGATCGCGGCTCAGGTGCGCTGCGGCGGTCCGGTACCCGACGCGGTGCGCCATCAGCTGCCGGTGATCAGCCTGGCCGTCACCCGCGACGACCGCTGGCCCGCTCTCGGCGCCGCTGCGATCGCCGACGCCGGTGTCGCCGACGTGCACCCGGTGGTGGGCGCGGCCGCCGTACCCGGTTCGTGGGGCGACGAAACCACCGTGGTGCTCTCGTCGACGCTGAGCGGTCCCGCCGACGCCACGACGGTGACGACGCTGATCGGCTACGAACAGCTGGTGGCGTCGGCGCTGGTGGCCGCCACCGCCACCACCGCCATCGATCAGGCGCTTGCGATCGTCCAGTCCCGTGGCTGTATCGAACAGGCCAAGGGCGCCGTCATGGGGCAGTTGGGCTGTGACGCCGACACCGCGTGGAAGACGCTGCGGGACACCAGTCAGCGGGCCAACCTCAAGGTGCGGGCGCTGGCCGTCGCGCTGATCGAACACATCGGCGGCGTACCCGCCGATCAGCCCGCGAGCGGCTCGAGAATCGTGCCCGACGGCCACGCCCGGATCACCGCCGCACAGCTGTGGCGGGCGCTTCGGGAGGCCCCCGACGAGTCTGTTCCGCACCGTCGCTGACATGTCGGTGCATCCGGACGATGCGTGGAAATCCAAGCGTCACACCAGGTCCAGCGCCGCGCGCACGATGGCGTCGGCGTCGATGCCATGCCAGCGGTAGACGTCGTCCAGCGCGCCGGCCCGGCCGAACTCGGTGACGCCCAGCGACCGATGCGCGGCCCCGGTCACCGCCGGCAGGAACGCCAGCGCGTGCGGATGGCCGTCGAGGACGGTGACCATCGGTGCCGGACGATCGGCGGGGAAGACCTGGTCGAGAATCCACGACGGGGCGTCACCCTTACCCTGCCGCGCCAGCGTCGCGTCGAAGAGCAGGCCGGGACTGGTGACGCACACCACCTCTGCGTCGATACCGTTGTGCGCCAACCGATCCGATGCTGAAAGTGCTTCGGTCGCCACCGCGCCCATCGTGACGATACGCACGGCCGGATGGGTTTTCGGGCGCAGGGTGTATGCGCCGGCGACGACCTGGCGGCGGCGCCGCTCCCGCGCGGCCGGGTCGCCGGGCAGAGCGGCCAGATCCTGGTGCACCGGCCGGGTGGACAACCGCAGATAGGCTGACCGCCCACTGGGCCGGCCCAGTTGTGCCATGCAGTGCAGCAGGATCCATTCCACCTCGACGGCGAACGCCGGTTCGTAGGAGACACAACCGGGCTGTTCGATGCCGATGGACGGGGTCTTGATCGACTGGTGCGCACCGCCCTCCGCGGCGAGTGTGACGCCGGCCGGGGTGCCGACGAGAATCGACTGCCCTCCGGCGTAGATGCCGAAAGACCATGGTTCCAGCGCCCGTTCGACGAACGGATCGTAGAGGACACCGATGGGCAGCAGCGGCTCACCCCAACGGCTCCAGGTCGCCCCGAGTTCCCCGATCAGGCCGACCAGGTTCGTCTCGGCTATGCCCAGTTCGATGTGCTGGCCCGTTGGACGTTCACGCCAGTGCATGATGGTCTCGGCGTCGTCAGCGAACCAGTCGCGGCGTTCGGTGGGCGACCACACCCCGACCTTGTTCAGCCAACCGGCCAGGTTGGTAGTCGAACTGACGTCGGGACTGACCGTGACCACCCGGCGGGCGACGTCGGGCGCTTCGCGCGTGAGGTCCAGCAGCACACGGCCGAGCGCTGCCTGGGTGGTGGTGACGGCCAACGGATTTCGTCCGATTTCGGTGGGCACGGCGGGAGGCGCGACGGGTGCGGATGCACCTCGGTGTAGCCGGTCGCCGGCTTCCGCGCAGATCCGGCCCGCCGCGGATTGCGGATCGAACCGGCCCCACGGCGCGGCAGCGTCCTTGCCCACCCGGTCGGCCAATTCTCCGAACTGCTCGATGCTCAGCAGCGACGAGTGGTTCTGGGGGTGTCCCTGGATCGGCAGGCCGTAGCCCTTGACGGTGTAGGCGATGATGACGGTGGGCCGGCGGTCGTCGATCTGCGCGAAGGCTTCCCGCAGCGCGTCGAGGTCGTGCCCGCCGAGGTTGCTGATCGCCCGCACCAGCGTGTCGTCGTCGAGTTCACGTATCAGGGACGCGATTTCGGCGGCGCCCGGACCGTCGCCGGGCAACCGGGAGCGCAGTTCCCCTGCGTCGCATCGCAGGAGGCGTTGGTACTCGGGGTTGGGCATGTCGAGGATCCGCTGCCGAAGCGATCCGCCGCCCTGGCGCCTGAACAGCGCTTCGAGGAGCGTGCCGAATTTGACGTCGATGACCTGCCAGCCCGCCGCCGAGAACATCGAGGCGAGGCGGCCCGCGGCGATGTTGGGCACCACGCGGTCCAGGGACTGCCGGTTCATGTCGATGACCCAGACGATTTCGCCGAGTTCGGCGACCGACGGGTCGAGAATCGCTTCCCACACCGCGCCTTCGTCCAGTTCCGCGTCGCCGACCAGTGAGTACTGCCTGCCCGAACCCGCGCCGCCGAAGGCGGTGTGCACGTAGCGGCGCGCGATGGCACCCCAGATCGGTGCGGTGGCACCGATTCCCACCGATCCGGTCGAGTAGTCGACGGGATCGGGGTCCTTGGTGCGGCTCGGATAGCTCTGCAGACCGCCGAATTCGCGCAGGCGCGTCAGATAGCTCTCGTCGAGTTCGCCGAGCAGGTAGTTGATCGCATGAAGGACGGGCGAGGCGTGTGGCTTCACCGAAACCCGGTCGCCGGCCCGCAACTGTTCGAAGAACAACGATGTCATGATCGTGGCGATCGAGGCGCACGAGGCCTGATGACCGCCGACCTTCAGCCCGCTGAGATTGGGCCGGACGTGATTGGCGTGGTGGATCATCGCGGTCGCCAGCCACAGCACCTGATCGGCGACGTCTTGTAGCGCCGCGGTCGCGAGGGAGGACTCGGGGATGTCCGGATGGCGGGTCAGCATCGTGCAGTCCTTGATCGATTTGCGCATAACAGTTGATCAAGGGCACCACCGATGGGATTTTCGCGCAAGTGCCTATGCTGATTATGAGCAATATGATCAGTTCGCCGCGGCGAACCGTGCGGAAAGGTCACCACTATGACAAGCCCAGTCGCCGACGCCATCGATGCGCGACTTCTGCGCGCGCTGATCCGCGACCCCCGAGCCACGACGATTGCGCTCGCCGACGAGATCAACGTGAGTCGCAACACCGTCCAGGCGCGGCTGGCCCGGTTGCAGCAGCGTGGTGCCCTGCGGCCGTTCGACCGGCGTGTCGACCCCGCGTTCGTCGGCTATCCGATGCAGGCGGTGGTGCTCACCCGGGTGAAACAGCGGATGCTCGACGAGGTCGCCGCCTCCCTGGAGCAGGTGCGCGAGGTCATCGAGGTCCAGGGCCTGAGCGGAACCGTCGACCTCCTGGTCCGGGTGGTGGCACGCGACGCCGACGACCTGTACCGGGTGGCCGGTCAGATCCTCGAGATCAAAGGTGTGCGCCGTACCCGCACGGCGCTGGTGATGCGAGGTCTCGTCGACTATCGGGTCGGTCAGCTCATCGATACCGCGGGTGGGCGGTGATGACTTGACCTCATTCGGTGTCGGGTAGGCCGATCCGCAGCGCGACCTTCTGCATCGTGCCGATCGCGGTGACGAACTGGTCGGTCGTGGTATCGCCGGGGGCGCTGTCGAATTCCAGGCGGACCAGCGCGGGTCCCTGGGTGAACAGCAGCAGGGTGACGGCCTTGGTGCCGTCGGGCGAGGTGCCGGAGATCACGGTGCCGTCGGTACCCACCGATGAGGGGCGCGGCTCGCCGCCGGCGACGATCGTGTTGATGGTGGCCGCGGCCTGACGCAGGGTCGCGGTCGCCGTCGCCCCGTCCGGATAGACCACGAAGGTGTCGGCGATCGCCCGGGTGTCGTCGGCGTTGACGAACAGCGCACTGGCGCCGGGCATTCCGTTGGGGTTCTGACTCTGCGAACGCACCGAGAAGGTGTCTTCGGCGTCGCTGAGGTCGCCCGCCGTCAGGAGTAGGCGACTGTAGTCGACGGATTCCGGTTGGACGGTCGGTGTGGCAGCAGCGGCGCTGGACGTCGTCGGTGCCAGGGTGCCGGCTCGCGAGGAAGGCGTGGGCTGCGGGGAATCGCAGGCGGCGGTGCCGAGGGCGACGATCAGGGCCAGTGCGGCGATGCGACGGGACGTGGGGCGGCTGAGACGGATGCGAGACACAAACTTACCGGGCTTCTGGTGGCGCTGGCTTGGTGGACGAGGCGTCCGGCAACCACAGTACGTGAGTCGTGCGGGGGCTGGCGAATCGTATGCAGGCGCATTCGGGCCCGGGAATATATATAGTGAACAGAATGTCCAGTTATTCATGGGTTCTGACGTGACGATCACCGCGACGCCGCCGCAGGTGCGGCCCTCGGCCGTCCATGACGGCAGGCGGTGGCTGACCGTGGCCGCCGCCACATTTGCCATCGCTTGGGGTGGAAACGAATTCACACCGCTGCTGGTGATGTATCGCACCCAGAACGGTCTCTCTGCGGTGACCGTGGACATCCTGCTGTTCGCGTACGTGCTCGGCATCGTCCCCGCGCTGCTCATCGGCGGCGCGCTGTCCGACCGGCTGGGACGGCGGCCCGTGATGCTGCCGGCACCGGGCCTCGGCGCGCTCGGCTCGCTGATCCTGGCCGCCGGGGCGGATTCCGCGGTAATGCTGGCGACCGGCCGGGTGCTCAGCGGTCTGGCGCTCGGTCTGGCGATGGCGGTCGGCGGCAGTTGGATCAAGGAATTGTCCAGCCCGCCCTGGGATATCGGCGACGCCGGCGCGCGGCGTGCCGCGATGAGCCTGACGGCCGGTTTCGGGGTGGGCGCCGGCACGGCCGGGGTCCTCGCCCAGTGGGCCCCATGGCCCATGGCGTTGCCCTACGCGCTCAACACCGCGCTGTGTCTGGCCGCGGGCGCCCTGCTGCTGGCCGCACCCGAGACCAGGGCCCGTCAGCTCACGGTCCGCCCGCTGTGGGCGGATCTGGCGGTCCCCGCCGCCGCGCACCGGCGATTCCTGCTGGTGGTGGCCCCGGTCGCACCTTGGGTGTTCGGGGCGGCGGCCTCGGCATACGCGGTGCTGCCCGCGCTGATGTCCGACCGTGCGGGCGGCGCGCCGATCGCCTTCTCGGCGCTGCTCTGCGTGGTGACCCTCGGCTCCGGGTTGGCCATCCAGTCGGTGGGCAGGCGCATCGACGTGCCGGGCGGTGTCCGCGGCGTGACCGTCGCGCTGTCGCTCCTCGTGGCCGGGATGCTCGCCGCGGCCATGGCGGCGGCGAGCCTGACCGTGTGGTTGTCGCTGCTGGCGGCGGCGATCCTGGGCTGTGGCTACGGTATGGCGCTCATCACCGGCCTGCACGAGGTGCAGCGCATCGCGGGCCCTGACGACCTCGCCGGACTGACTGCGGTGTTCTACGGCCTGAGCTACCTGGGATTCGGGGTGCCCGCGGTGCTGGCCACGCTGTCCTTGCGCTGGCCGGGCATCCTCACCTATCCGGTGATGTTCGGAGTCGGGGCGGCGGCCGCCATGGTGAGTCTGGCGATCGTCGCGGCCGGTCACCGCGTATCCCGGCATAGGCCCCGCTGAGGGTCGCGCCCCATATGCTCGGCGGTGTGCTCACCGAAGGTGCCGGCGGCCGGCGCGGACGGCCACGCAGCGCCGCGGTACGTGACGCGGTGCTGGCCGCCGCCGCCGAGCTGGCCCTCGCCGGTGGCCCGGCAGCAGCGACGGTGGACGCCATCGCCCGGCGCGCCGAGGTCAGTCGCACCACGATCTACAAATGGTGGCCGTCGGCCGCGGCGATCGTGCTGGAGGGGCTGCTCGACTCCGTGCGCGCGTCGATCCGGCGCCCGCCCGGCAGTTCGTCACTGGAGGCGCTGATCCACCACGTCCGGTCGCTGAACGGGATCCTCGCCGACCCCGCGGTGGGGCCCCTGCTGCGCAACGTGATCGCCGCGTCGTCGTCGGATCCGGCCATCGAACGGGCGGTGATCGACGAATGGATCGCACCGCGGCGGGAGGCGGCCGCGGTGATCCTGCGCGACGCCGTCGAGCGCGCGGAGATATCGGCGGACACCGATGTCGAAACCGTGGTCGACGCGCTGGTGTCCCCGCCGTACTACCGGCTGGTGCTCGGACTGCCGCCGCTGGGCGACGCCCAGGTGGAGCGGCTCACCACCGCCGTGTGGCGCGGGTGCGGCGGGTGATCAGCGTCCGGCCGTCACCGCTGCCAGCCCGAGTGGATGTAGGTGTCGGCGAAGCGCTTGAGCGAGTCCTTCTTCTTCGGCAACGGTGCGTCGAATCCCAGCCCGTCGAATATCCAGGGAATCACGATGTTGTCGGTGACACCGGCATCGGCCAGTTCGCGGTGCCCGTCCACACCGAACTTGTCGATACAGACCGCCTGGAATTCGAACGATTCGTCCGTGCGGCCCGATTCGGCGCGCAGCGCGTTGATCGTGGCGATGGTGTCGGCCAGCTGCGCGCACGTCATCATCGCGCTCGTCCAGCCGTCGGCAACCCGTGCCGCACGCCGCAGGGCGACGTCGGTATGGCCGCCGACGTAGAACGGCACCGGTTCGGACGGCGCAGGGCTCATCTGCAGCTTGTCGAAATCGTAGAATTCGCCGTGGAATTCGACCATTCCGCCGTCGAGGACCAGCCTGATCACCTCGATCATCTCGTCCACACGAGCGCCACGACGAGCGTAGGGCTGGCCGCACCATTCGAATTCCTCTGGAGCCCAACCGATCCCGACCCCCAGTCCGAATCTGTTGCCGGTGAGGGTGGCGACCGATCCGACCTGCCTGGCCAGCAGCAGCGGATGGCGCGAGCCCAGCTTCAGGACGTTGGTGTAGAACCGCAGCGTCGAGGTGACCGCGCCCATCGCCGCGGCGGCGATCAACGGATCCACCCACGGTGTGTCGGCATTCCACATGCGTGAGCCGTCCGGGGTGTACGGGTAGGCGGCGGACTGCTGCTCCATGTAGAACAGCGAGTCGGGCAGCGCTATCGCGTCGAAGCCCACTTCCTCGGCGGTCCTGGCGATCTCGACGAGTTCGTCGACCGGGCCCATCGCGATGCTGCAGGTGTACTTCATCATGCGGGCACCCCCGGCTTGTCGGCGGCGACGACCCACATCGAGTAGTACTGCGAGCCCCCGCCGTAGGCGTGGCCCAGCGCCTTGCGTGCACCGGGCACCTGGTGATCGCCCGCCTTGCCGGTCACCTGGATGGCGGCCTCGGCGAACCGGATCAGCCCCGACGCGCCGATCGGGTTGGAGGACAGCACACCACCGGAGGCGTTGACCGGGATGCGGCCGTCGACCGCGGTCTCGCCGGCCTCAGTCAGCTTCCAGCCCTCGCCCTCGGCGGCGAAGCCCAGATTCTCCAGCCACATCGGTTCGAACCACGAGAACGGCACGTAGATCTCGGCGGCGTCGATCTCGTCGATCGGGCTGGTGATCCCGGCGGCCTTCCACAGCGCCGCCGCGGCGTCGCGGCCGGCCTGCGGGTTGACCTGGTCGCGGCCGGAGAAGGCCAGGGGTTCGGTGCGTAGCGCGGTGGCGTGGATCCACGCCACCGGTGAACCACCGGCCACCGCGGCGTCGGCGGCGTCCTCGTCACCGATCACGATCGCGCAGGCGCCGTCCGAGGACGGACACGTCTCGTCGAAACGTATCGGGTCCCACAGCATCTGGGAGGCCAGCACCTTCTCCAGGGTGATGTCGGGCTGGTGCAGGTGGGCCAGCGGATTGCGGGCCCCGTTGAGCCGGTCCTTGACCGCCACCATCGCACCGATGTGCGTCGGCGCGCCGGAACGGCGGATGTAGGCCCGGACGTGCGGGGCGAAGTATCCCCCCGCGCCCGCCCCGACGGGTTTGGTGAACGGAACGGGAACGCTCAGCGCCCACATCGCGTTGGATTCGGATTGCTTCTCCCACGCCACCGCCAGCACCCTGCGGTACTTGCCGGACTGGACCAGGCTGGCCGCCACGACGCCGGTGGAGCCGCCGACGGATCCCGCCGTGTGCACCCGGATGAGAGGTTTGCCCGTGGCGCCCATGGCGTCGGCCATGAATAGCTCGGGCATCATGACGCCTTCGAAGAAGTCCGGCGCCTTGCCGACCACCACCGCGTCGATGTCGGCGAAGGTCGATCCGGAATCGGCCAGCGCCCGGTCGATGGCCTCGCGCACCAGACCGTTCATGGACACGTCCTGGCGTTTGGCGACGTATCTGGTCTGACCCGTGCCCAGGACGGCAGCCAGTTTCTTCCCGGAGTTCGCGGCCACGGTCCTACCGCCCTTCCATGACGGCGACGAGATTCTGTTGCAGCGCGGGTCCGCTTGTCGCGTGCGCCAGGGCGCGTTGTGCTGTGCCATGCCAGATATGTTGCGCGGCAAAGCCAATGCGTTCCAGTCCGGCCGAGAACATCGGGTTGGCGGCCAGCGCGCCCCCCGACGGGTTGACCGTCGTCGAAGCCGGCAGCCCGATCGCCTCGGTGAGGATCAGATGCTGATGGGTGAACGGCGCGCAGATCTCGGCGACGTCGATCGAACCGGTGTCGCCCCCGGTCGCCGCGGCTGCCGAGGCGGCGGTCGAGGGGGACACGGTCAGATCGCGGGCACCGAGCACCGGGGTTTCGATCCGGTGCTCGAAACCGGTGATCCAGGCGGGTCGCTCCCGCAGTTCACGGGCGCGGTCACCCGCCGCGAGGAGGACAGCCGACGCGCCGTCGGTGATCGGGGCGATGTCGTGGCGGCGCAGCGGGTCTGCGAAGAACGGCCGCGCGAGCAGGTCCTCGACGTTCGCCGCGGATTCCACCGAATCGTTGCGCTGTGCCGCCGCGGACGAGTCGAGAGCCACCTGGGCCATCGCCGCCGCGGTCCACCTACCGGCGTCGAGGCCCAGCCGGGCCTGCAGTCCGGCGATCGACACCGAGTCCGGCCACAGCGGTGCGACGGTGTACGGATCGGTCTGCAAGGCCAGCACCCGGCGCAGGGTGCCCGCCGAGGATTTGCCGAATCCGTACACCAGGGCGGTATCGACCTCACCGGTCAGCAGCTTGATGTACGCCTCGTAGAGTGCCCATGCCGCGTCCATCTCCACGTGTGACTCGTTGATCGGCGGCACTGCCCCGATCGAGTCGATCGCGGAGATGAACGAAAATGCCCGTCCGGCTAGGTAGTCCGAGGAGCCGGAGCACCAGAAGCCGATGTCGGACCGGGTGATGCCCAGTTCGGCGTACAGTTCGGCGAAGCACGGCATCAGCATCTCGACGCCGTTGGTGGTGCCGTCGGTGCGGCGCACGTGTGGGGCGTGGGCGAATCCCACGACGGCTATCTCACGATCGGTCATCTCGGCCTCACAGGTGATGCTTGTAGGTGTCGTACTCGGCGTCGGGTTCCCCGGTCGGCCGGAAGTACTCGATGTTGTCGATCCCCAGACCCCACTGATCCCGGGGCTTCCACACCGCCTGCACCCGCATGCCCATGCGCACCTGGTCGGCGTCGATCTCTTGGATCAGGTGCAGGAAAGGGATATCCGCGCCGTCGAGCAGTACGTAGGCCGCGACGTAGGGCGGTGTGATCCGCTGTCCGGCGAAGGGGATGTTGATGATGGCGAATGTCGTCACGGTTCCGGTGTCGGGCAGTTCCACGAACTCGGTGGCGGACTGGCCGGTGGCCGGATCGGTCTCGCGGGCGGGAAAGTACACCTTGCCCTTTTCGGTGCCGTTCTCGCCGGGGCCGGTGGCCCGCGCCCCGACGAGTTTGCCCTCCTGCAGTCCGCGCAGGTACACACTCTCGGGATGCGATGCGGTGTGCTGGATTTCGATGCTGGTTGGGACGACGAGCAGCGTGACCGGATCGCGCTCCCCGGAGACCGATGGTGCCGGCTCGGGTTCTGGTTCCTCGCCGGGCACGAAGCACGCGATGTCGGTGATCGCGCCGACGGGCTCGTCGACCCAGCGGACGTGCACCCGATCCCCCGTGGTGATGGCGCCCGGACCGCCGTCCCCGACGTCCACGGCATGCAGCAGCGGTGTGTCAGCGCCGTCGAGAGTGATCAACGCCCATGCGAACGGCCGATCCAGGGGCTGGCCTTCGAGCGGGTGGGCCTGCCACGCCCACGCCGTCACCGTGCCGACACTGGCAACGGGAACGACCTCCGACAGTGGCGCGTAGGTCACGGGGTCATACTCGGCGGGTGGCACGAACACCCGGCCATCCGAACCGCGCGTCCCCACGATGCGGCGCCCGCGCAGCGCGGTGAAGAACGCGCCGAGGATCGGACCTACCGAACGGGTGTAGTCGAATGACAGTTTCAGCGGCGCGGACAGTGGTGGCTCATGCTCGGCCATCAGCGCCGGGCTGCTCTGGCTGGCGGTCACGCCATCGAGTAGAACAGGTTCTAACAATCGTGGCAAGAAAGGGTCGGTGGACGAACTCATGAAGCTCGGACTTCAGCTCGGGTATTGGGGCGCGACACCGCCCACCGACCATGCCGAATTGGTGGCGGCCGCCGAGGCGGCGGGATTCGACACGGTGTTCACCGCGGAGGCATGGGGCTCGGATGCGTACACCCCGCTGGCGTGGTGGGGTTCGGCGACCACCCGGATGCGGCTGGGCACCTCGGTGGTGCAACTGTCCGCACGTACGCCGACCGCGTGTGCGATGGCATCGCTGACGCTCGACCACCTCTCGGGCGGTCGGCACATCCTCGGTCTCGGGGTGTCGGGTCCACAGGTGGTGGAGGGCTGGTACGGCCAGAGTTTCGGTAAGCCGCTGGCCAGAACGCGTGAGTACATCGACATCCTGCGGCAGGTGTGGGCCAGGGAGGCGCCCGTGGCCAGCGCGGGTCCGCACTACCCCTTGCCGATCGCCGGCGAGGGCACGTCCGGCCTCGGTAAGCCGCTCAAGTCGATCGTGCATCCGCTGCGTGCCGACATACCCGTCATGCTGGGTGCGGAGGGGCCCAAGAACATTGCGCTGGCGGCTGAGATCTGCGACGGGTGGTTGCCGATCTTCTACACCCCGCGGCTGTCCGGGATGTACAACGAATGGCTCGACGAGGGTTTTGCGCGGCCGGGTGCGCGGTGCGACCGCGACGATTTCGAGATCTGCGCGACGGCGCAGGTGGTGATCACCGACGACCGGGCGGGCACCTTCGAACTGATGAAGCCCCACCTCGCGCTCTATATGGGCGGAATGGGTTCGGAAGGCACCAATTTCCATGCCGACGTGTACCGGCGGATGGGATACGCCGAGGTGGTCGACGACGTGACGAGGTTGTTCCGCAGCGGCCGTAAGGACGAGGCCGCCCGGGTCGTCCCCGATGAACTCGTCGACGACGCCGCGATCGTCGGGGACGTGGACCACGTCCGCGAACAGGTCAAGGTGTGGGAGGCCGCGGGTGTCACGATGATGGTGGTCGGGGCGCGCTCGGCGCAGCAGATCCGCGAACTCGCCACGCTGGTGTAGACACTTGTTGCGATCTGTCTAGAACACGTTCTAGATTTGGCGTGTGACCGACGCCACCCCCGTCTCCACACACACCGTCGCCGAACGGCAGGTGACGATGCCCGTGGTGGTCCGCCGGGCTCGCCAGCACATGGCGATGTTCTCCGTGGACGCCGACGCCGCGCAGCGCATGATCGACTACAGCGGCCTGCAGGTATGCCGCTACCGCCCCGGCCGCGCCATGGTGGTGCTGATGCTGATGCGCTATCTCGACAGCGACCTGGGTGAGTACCTGGAATACGGCTCGAACGTCATGGTCAACCCGCCGGGTTCCGGCGACCGCGGTCTGGCTGCGCTGCGGTCCGCCGGCGCGTTCGTCCACCACCTGCCTGTCGATCAGGCGTTCACCCTGGAAGCGGGCCGGACCATCTGGGGATACCCGAAAGTGATGGCGGACTTCACCGTTCGTGACGGTCGCCAGTTCGGATTCGACGTCGGTATCGACGGGCGGATGGCGGTGAGCATGGAGTTCCGGCCGGGGCTGGCCGTCCCGTCACGGTTCACCTCCGGCGCGCGGGTCCACCGCACCTACTCCCATCTCGACGGGGTGACCCGCGAGACCGCCGGCACGATGACTCTGCGCGGGGTCCGATACCGGCCCGGCGGCGCGCGGCTGCGACTCGGCGACCATCCCTACGCCCGCGAACTCGCGTCGCTGGGCCTGCCCAGACGTGCCGTCCTGTCGGGTTCGGCCACCGACGTGCAGATGTCCTTCGACGAGGCCGAGGAGATCCGATGACCCAGGTGCTTCCCGGGCTGCGGCCGGACGTCGATCTGGCCGACGGCACCTTCTACGCCGACGGCAGCGCCCGGGACGCCTACCGCTGGATGCGGGTCCATCAGCCGGTGTTCCGGGACCGCAACGGCCTCGCCGCCGCCGCCACCCACGAGGCGGTCATCGATGCCGAGCGGAACCCGGACCTGTTCTCCAACGCCGGCGGCATCCGGCCCGATCAGCCCGGCATGCTGATGATGATCGACATGGACGACCCCGCGCATGTGCTGCGGCGCAAACTCGTCAACGCCGGTTTCACCCGAAAAAGAGTGCGGGACAAGGAAGAATCGATCGGTCAGCTGTGCGACATGCTGATCGACGCCGTCTGTGAGAACGGCGAGTGCGATTTCGTCAAGGATGTCGCGGCGCCGTTGCCGATGGCCGTGATCGGCGACATGCTCGGCGTGGCGCCGCACGAGCGAGAGATGTTCCTCGCCTGGTCCGATGACCTCGTCAAGGGGCTGAGCTCGAAAGTCACCGAGGAGATGGCCGCGTCCATGATGGGCGCCTTCGCCTCCTACAACGACTACACCCGCGCCACCATCGACGCGCGCCGCGCCGAGCCGAACGACGACCTGATCAGTGTGCTGGTGCACGCGGAGGTCGACGGCCAGCGCCTGTCGGACGACGAAATCGTCATGGAAAGCCTGCTCATCCTGATCGGCGGCGACGAAACGACCCGGCATACGCTCTCGGGCGGCACCGAACAGTTGTTGCGCCACCCGGCGCAGTGGGAACGCCTGGCCGGCGACGTCGACACGTATCTGCCCGGCGCGATCGAGGAGATGCTGCGCTGGACGTCGCCGGTGAAGAACATGTGCCGCACGCTGACCGCGGACACCGAATTCCACGGCGCCGCGTTGCGCGAGGGCGAGAAGATCATGCTGCTGTTCGAGTCGGCGAACTTCGACGAGCAGGTCTTCGGCGACCCACACAACTTCCGGATCGGTCGAAATCCCAACAGCCACCTGGCGTTCGGCTTCGGTACCCACTTCTGTCTCGGCAACCAGCTGGCACGGCTGGAGCTGTCCCTGATGACCCGCCGGGTGCTGCGGCGACTGCCTGATCTACGGCTTGCCGACGAGTCCGCGCTGCCCCTGCGGCCGGCCAACTTCGTCAGCGGTCTGGAGTCGATGCCGGTGGTGTTCACCCCGACCGCGCCCGTAGGGGACCGACGACGGACCGGCCCCACGGACGCCAATGGGCATCGGTAGGACTAGCGGTTCTTGAACACCGGCGTGCGCTTCTCCTTGAAAGCGAGCGGGCCCTCCTTGGCGTCCTCGGAGAGAAACACCTCGATCCCGATCTGCGTGTCGATCTTGAAGGCGTCGTTCTCGTTGAGGCCCTCGGTCTCCCGGATCGACCGCAGAATCGCCTGCACCGCCAGCGGACCGTTGGCGTTGATCGTCTCGGCGATCTCCAGGGCCTTGTCGAGCGCCTGACCGTCTGGCACCACATGGCCGATCAGCCCGAACTCCAGCGCCTCGGCCGCGCTGATGTGGCGGCCTGTGAGCAGCAGATCGCAGGCGACGGTGTAGGGGACCTGCCGCACCAGGCGCACCGCCGACCCACCCATCGGGTACAGACTCCACTTGGCCTCGGAGATGCCGAACTTGGCGCTCTGGCCCGCGACGCGGATGTCGGTGCCCTGCAGGATCTCGGTGCCGCCCGCGATCGCGGGTCCTTCGACGGCGGCGATCAGCGGTTTGGTCAGCCGCCGGCCCTTGAGCAGGCCGTCGATGCGCGACGGGTCGTAGCTGCCGTCCCGGAACGAGTCGCCAGGCGGCTTCTTGGTAGCCGCCTTGAGATCCATACCCGCGCAGAAGTAGCCACCGGCCCCGGTGAGAATGCAGGTGCGGATGTCGGGATCGCCGTCGACACGGTCCCACGCCCCGACCATGATGGAGAGCATCTCGCCGGACAAGGCGTTGCGTGCGTGCGGCCGGTTGAGGGTGACGACGAGGGTGTGTCCGCGCTGCTCGACCAGGGCGTGAGGCTGCGATTCCGACTCGCTCACCTGATGTCCACCTTTCCACAGACTTGTCATGAACTGTAACACGTTCTAGTTTGGGTTCTGTGGCCCTCAACATCGCCGATCTCGCCGAGCACGCCATCGATGCCGTGCCTGACCGTGTCGCCCTCATCTGCGGCGACGAGCACCTGACCTACGCACAGTTGGAGGACAAGGCCAACCGGCTCGCCCACTACCTCATCGACCGTGGGGTGAAGAAGGACGACAAGGTCGGGCTCTACTGCCGCAATCGGATCGAGATCGTGATCGCGATGCTCGGCATCGTCAAGGCCGGCGCGATCCTCGTCAACGTCAACTTCCGCTACGTCGAAGCGGAGTTGCGCTACCTGTTCGAGAATTCCGACATGGTCGCGCTGGTGCACGAGCGTCAGTACTCGGACCGGGTCGCCGCCGTCCTGACCGACACCCCCGATGTGCAGACCGTCCTGGTGGTCGACGACGGCAGTGACGTCGACGAACAGACCTACCGCGCCTACGGCGGTGTCGAATTCTATTCGGCGCTCGAACAGGGTTCGCCGGAACGGGATTTCGGCGAACGCAGCGCCGACGACATCTATCTGCTCTACACCGGTGGCACCACCGGCTTTCCCAAGGGTGTGATGTGGCGCCACGAGGACATCTACCGTGTGCTGTTGGGTGGCATCGACTTCGCCACGGGTGAGCCGCTGGCCGACGAATACGACCTGGCCAAGCAGGCCGTCGCGAACACGCCGATGATCCGCTACCCGATTCCGCCGATGATCCACGGCGCCACCCAGTCCGCGACGTGGATGGCACTGTTCTCGGGCCAAACGGTGGTTCTGGCACCGGAATTCGACGCCGACCTGGTGTGGCGGTCCATTCACGACCACAAGGTGAACCTGCTGTTCTTCACCGGCGACGCGATGGGCAGGCCGTTGCTCGACGCGCTGCTCGCCGCCAGGGAATCCGGTGTCGAATACGAGCTGTCATCGCTGTTCCTACTGGCCAGCACCGCGGCGCTGTTCTCGCCGAGCATCAAGGACGCACTGCTGGAACTGCTGCCCAACCGCATCATCACCGATTCGATCGGGTCCTCGGAGACAGGATTCGGCGGGACCAGCATCGTGGCCAAGGGCGAATCGCATACCGGTGGTCCCCGCGTGAAGATCGATACGAACACGGTGGTGCTCGACGACGACGGCAACCATGTCCAGCCCGGTTCAGGGGTCCGCGGCATCATCGCCAAACGCGGCCACATCCCGGTCGGCTACTACAAGGACGAGGAGAAAACGCGTCAGACCTTCCGCGTCATCAACGGGGTGCGTTACGCGATACCCGGTGACTACGCCCAGGTCGAGGCCGACGGCACCGTGACGATGCTCGGCCGGGGTTCGGTGTCGATCAACAGCGGCGGCGAGAAGATCTACCCCGAAGAGGTCGAGGCCGCGCTCAAGGGCCACCCCGACGTCTTCGACGCACTGGTGGTCGGTGTGCCCGATCCGCGCTATGGACAGCACGTCGCCGCCGTCGTGCAACCGCGCGAAGGCGCCCACCTGACGCTGTCCGATCTCGACGGCCACGTGCGTGGTGAGATCGCCGGATACAAAGTGCCGCGCAGCCTTTGGCTCGTCGGCGATCTGAAGCGGTCACCGGCGGGCAAACCGGACTACCGTTGGGCCAAGGAACAGACCGAACTGCGGCCCGCCGACGACGTGCACGCCAACCATGCCGGTTCGCAGGGGGCGAGTGTCTGATGCGCACGCCACTGTGCGAACGCTTCGGCATCCGGTACCCGATATTCGTGTTCACCCCGTCGGAGAAGGTGGCGGCGGCGGTGAGCCGCGCCGGGGGACTGGGAGTGCTCGGCTGTGTGCGATTCAACGACGCCGACGATCTCGAGAATGTCCTGCAGTGGATGGACGAGAACACCGGCGGGCTGCCCTACGGCGTCGACGTCGTCATGCCGGCGAAGGTGCCCCAGGAGGGCAGCGCCGTCGACATCGCCAACCTGATTCCGCAGAGCCACCGCGATTTCGTCGCCAAGACGCTGGCCGATCTCGGCGTACCCCCGCTCCCCGAGGACGAGGCCAGATCGGAAGGTGTACTGGGCTGGCTGCATTCGGTGGCCCGCAGCCACGTCGAGGTCGCCCTCAAACATCCGATCAAGCTGATCGCCAACGCCCTTGGCTCGCCGCCCAAGGACGTCATCGACCAGGTGCACGAGGCGGGGGTCCCGGTCGCTGCGCTGGCCGGCAGTGCCAAGCATGCGCGGCGGCATGTCGACAACGGCGTCGACATCGTCGTCGCGCAGGGCCACGAAGCCGGTGGGCACACCGGTGAGATCGGGTCCATGGTGCTCTGGCCGGAGATCGTCGACGCGCTGGACGGCGCGGCCCCGGTGCTGGCGGCGGGCGGGATCGGCACCGGCAGGCAGGTCGCGGCGGCCCTGGCGCTGGGCGCGCAGGGCGTGTGGATGGGGTCGGCGTTCCTGACCGCGGCCGAGTACGACCTCGGAGTGCCCCGGGAGTCCGGTATGTCGGTGATCCAGGAGGCGCTGCTTGATGCCACGTCCGCCGACACAGTGCGGCGCCGCATCTACACCGGCAAACCGGCGCGCCTGCTGAAGACGCGGTGGACCGATGCCTGGGATGCCCCCGGAGCCCCGGAACCGCTGCCGATGCCGCTGCAGAACATCCTCGTCAGCGAGGCACACCAGCGGATGAACGAATCCGGCGACCCGCGGACGGTGTCGATGCCGGTGGGTCAGATCGTCGGCCGGATGAACGAGATACGTCCGGTTGCCGACATCGTCGCCGATCTGGTCGGCGGTTTCGACGAGGCCACCCGCCGGCTCGACGACATTCGCGAGGGCTGAACGCCGTCACGGAGTGATGGTGGTCTGCTGATCGATCATCGCGGTGGCCGCGTCGATAAGGGCGGCCTGTTGGGCGAGCGCGTCGCCGTTGAGTTGCAGCACGTAGAGGCCGTCGCTGCCGGGGATCACCACGGTCCGTTGTGTGACGACCTTCGTCCTGGCGTCCTGCACCCAGGTGCCGCCCAGCAGGTAGTCCTGATAGCCCGCGAAGGTTCCCGCCGCACCGGACTCGACGGCCTGGTATCCGGGTAGGTTCTGCAGTTCGCCGGGGGCGAGGGCGATGATCGTGGCCGGGTCGACGTTGCCCGTCAGTTTGGACATCACCGCCACCACGCTGGGTTTGTAGCCGCCGGCGTCGGGGCCTGCGTACACGATCGCGTCGTAGGCCCATTCCGGCGACTCGTCGCCCGCGGGCCGCCACCCCTCCGGCACCGGCAGGGTGACGGTCGGCGACCCGGGGTCACCCCGCCGGACCCTCGTCTCGACGATCCCGTTGCGCTGGATGTACCCGGCGATCGTCGCATTCAGCGCGGAATTGTCGGGGGCGGGCGCCGAGACATTCGCGGTGGGGGTCACGCCGGGTGGGCCCGCGTCAGCACCGCACCCGCACAGGCCGATGCCGAGCGCCGCCGCGAGGACGGCTGCGCTGCCGATCACCGTGGACTTCACGCGTTCGCTCCTGTCAGCCACGGGGTTCCGGAACACCCCAGGCGGTGAGCCTAACCGCCGGCCGAACGGGTTTCCGCCCGGCGGTGTTCGATCGTCCACACCGAGTCGGCGCAGTCGGTTCCCTCGGTGGAGAGTTGCCGTTTGAGGACTTTGAACGTCTCGGTGCGCGGCAGGCCCGAGCTGATCCTGACGAACGAAGGCCACTGCTTCGGGCCGAGGTCGGGCTGTTCGGCCAGGAAGGTGTGCAGCCGTGCGGCGTCGAGGTCGGTGTCGGGGGCCAGCACCAGAGCGGCCATCACCTGATCGCCGACGGCGGGATCGGGCACCGGATACACCGCCGCCTCGATGACGTCGGGATGGCGCAACAGAATCCGTTCGATCGGTGCGGTACCCAGGTTCTCGCCGTCGACACGCATCCAGTCGCCGAGCCGTCCGGCGAAGTACACAAATCCCGCTTCGTCGGAATAGGCGAGGTCGCCGGAATGGTAGACGCCGCCGGCGAGACGTTCCGATTCGGCCGCCGAGTCGTTGTAGTAACCGCGGAACCACCCCCGCCCACGCGGATTGATCAACTCGCCGACCTGGCCCGGCGCACAGGCCAGTCCGGTGTCGACGTCGACGATGGCAACCTCGTCGGTCAGGGGGCCGAGGGAGCCGGCGGGTGTGTCGGGTGTTCGCGCCAGCGACACCCCGCCCTCGGTGGATCCGAAGCCGTCGACCACGACCACGTCGAAACGGCGGGCGAACCGGTCCAAGTCTCGGGGGGCGCCCTCGTTGCCGTACAGAACCCGTAGGGGATTGTCCGCGTCGTCGGCGCGGGGCGGCGTGGCCAGGATGTAGGACAACGGCTTGCCGACGTAGTTGGCGTAGGTCGCACCGAAGCGGCGCACATCGGGGATGAACTGCGACGCGGAGAACTTTCGGCGCAGGGCGATCGACCCGCCCGCGGCCACGGCGACCGCCCAGCCCGCCATCACCGCATTGGAATGGAACAGCGGCATGGAGAGGTAACAGGTGTCCTCAGGCCCCAGGCCGAATCGCCGGGCGAGCATCCGGCCCGGGTAGGCGACCTTCTCATGGGTCACCCGGACCGCCTTGGGCTCACCGCTGGTGCCCGAGGTGAAGATCAGCATGAATAAATCGTCGGGCCGGACGTCCCGGTCGAATCGCACCGCCGCGCCGCGGTGCGCCGCGAGTTCACCTGCCCACTGCGGCGTCCGAACGTCGATGTGATCGGTTGTCTCAGAGGTATTTCCGGCGGGCTCGGCGGAACCGTCGGTGAGCACGAGCTGGCAGTCGGCGCGGGCGATATCGCGCGCGAGCGCGTCCCCGCGCCGGGTGGGGTTGAGACCCACCGGCACCAGTCCGGTCAGCGCGGCGGCCACGAGGACGGTCGAGAACACCGGCGTGTTGCCCAGCAGGACCCCGATGTGCGGCGGCAGTGTGGGTTCGCACCGGGCGGCCAGCGCCGAGGCGAGTTCGGCCGCGGCCGCCAGGTGGGCGCGCCAGCACGTGAACTCTCCGGACTCATCGTGCACGCCCCGGTCGTCGGCATCGGTCAGCGGCGCGAGCAGCCCCGTGACCGTCGATTCCGGATCAGGGTCCATGCCCGACAGTGTCCTCCTCGGTGGAGCCCGCTTCGATCACACCGGTGTGCCGGCCAGTTCCCGGCCGATCCGCAACAGCTGCCCTGTCGCGCCGCCGACGGCGAACTCCGTCTGCTTGGCCGCCAGGAAGTAGCGGTGCACCGGATGGTCCTTGTCGACGCCGACTCCGCCGTGCACATGCACGGCGGTGTGGGCGATTCGGTGCCCCGCGTCGGCCGCCCAGAAGGCCGCGGTGCCGACCTCGAGGTCGGCGGGCAGGTCTTCGGATACCCGCCAAGCCGCCTGGGTCAGCGTCAGGCGCAGACCCTTGACGTCGATGTAACCGTCGGCGAGCCGCTGCGCGACCGCCTGGAAGCTGCCGATCGGCCGCCCGAACTGTTCGCGTTCACTCGCGTACGCCGCGGTGACCTCCAGTGCCCGTTCGAGCACTCCGAGCTGAAAGGCGCTGCGGCCCAGGGTGGCCAGAGTGGTCAGCCAGGTGAGAACCGACTCGCCGGATTCGCTCCCGCCGACCAGCCGGTCCGCGCCGACGTCGGTCCCCTCCAGTTCCAGATGCCCGACACTGCCGTTGCCGGTGGTGTCGAGCACGGTGACCGCGACGCCGGGATCGCTGGTGCTGACCACGAAAACCGCGGTACCGGTGGGTGTTTCCGCAGACACCAGGAAGGCGTCAGCCGCCGGACCGTATCCGATCATGGTGCGCGCACCCGTGAGCCGGAACCCGCCGTCCACGACTGCGGCCTGCACGGGTCCCTGCCCCATGTCGCCGTCGAGTGCCACCGTGAGGATCTTCTGCCCGGTCAACGCCGGTGCCGCCCAGTCCCGCTGGAGATCGCCGGACCCGAATCGGCCGAGCGCGCCCGCGCCAAGGACGATCGATTCCAGGTACGGGACGGCGGCGAGCTGCCTGCCGAGCGCGGTGAGCACCGCGACCTGCTCGAGCACGCCGAAACCGCCGCCCCCGAGCCCTTCCGGCGCGGCGGCCGACAACACGTCGGCATCGGTGAGTGTGCGCCACAGTTGCCGATCGAAACGCTGGCCGAGCTTGTCGAGGTCACGCTGATGGTCTGGTGTGCAGACGGATTCGGTGATGGTGCGTACCAGGCCACCGAGATCGGTCGCCGCTTCGGATGTGGTGAAGTCCATGGATTTCTCGCCCTTTCAGCGGTTGGCCCTGGGCAACCCGAGGGCAACCATGCCGATGATGTCGCGTTGCACCTCGTTGGTTCCGCCGCCGAAGGTGAGGATCAGGCACGCGCGGTGCATTCGCTCGACGCGTCCGCGCAGCAGGGCGCCCGGAGAGTCGGGACGCAGCGTTGCCGCCGTACCCAGCACCTCCATCAGCAACCGGTAGGCCTCGGTGGCCAGCTCCGTTCCGAACACCTTCGCCGCCGAAGCGTCGGCCGGGGAAGGCGCGCTGCCCTCCGCCGACGCCAGCTCCCAGTTGACCAGCTTGAGTACCTCGGCCTTGGCGTGCACCCGGGCCAGATTGAGCTGAACCCATTCCGCGTCGATCAGCCGCGCACCCGCGGCGTCCTTGGTGTTCTGGGCCCACTCCCGAACACCGTTGAGTGCCAGGAAGATCGGCTGAGCCGACACCAGTGCGACGCGTTCGTGGTTGAGCTGGTTGGTTACCAGCTTCCAGCCGCTGTTCTCCTCGCCGACCAGGTTGGCGGCCGGGACCCGGACATCCTGGTAGTAGGTCGCGCTGGTGTCCGGGCCGGCCATCGTGTGCACCGGCGTCCAGGAGAAGCCGGGTGCGGTGGTCGGCACGATCAGCATGGAGATGCTGCGGTGCTTCCTGGCGTTCGGATCCGTCCGCGCTGCCAGCCAGACGTAGTCGGCGTAGGCGATCAGGCTGGTCCACATCTTCTGACCGTTGATCACGTAGTCCTCACCGTCGCGGACCGCGGTCGTGCGCAGCGCCGCGAGGTCGGTGCCGGCGCCCGGCTCGGAGTAGCCGATGGCGAAGTGCAGCTCGCCGAGGGCGATTCTGGGCAGGTAGAACCGCTTCTGCTCTTCGGTGCCGAACGCCATGATGGTCGGCGCGACGCTGTTGATGGTGAGGAAGGGGACCGGTGCGCCGGCGATCGCCGCCTCGTCGGTGAAGATCAGCTGGTCCATCGCCGAGCGGGCCTGACCGCCGTACTCCGTCGGCCAGCCGAGTGCGAGCCACCCGTCGCGGCCCATCCGTGCCACCGTGTCGCGGTAGGCGTTGCCCCTGCCGTACTCACCGTCGACGGAGGCCAGCGCCTCGACCCGGTCCGGCGTCATCAGCCGGGAGAAGTACGACCGCAGATCGCGGCGTAGCTCCTCCTGCTCGGGTGTGTAACCGATCCGCATCACCACGTCCTCACTGTCGCGGGGTACCCTTGAACTCTCCCGGTTGTAACACGTTCTAGTCTTGGGGTCCAGGCCCGGGCCGCGTTCCAGGTGGAACGTACTCCGGGCAGGACGCCCGAGCGGTGGCCGGACACGTGCGAGGAGGCCGAGATGCGAGTGGAAGTCGACCGCGACCGTTGTGAAGGTAACGCGGTATGCGTGGGAATCGCGCCGGAACTGTTCGATCTCGATGACGAGGACTACGCCGTCGTGATCGCCGACCCGGTGCCCTCCGGCCAGGAGGACCTGGCCGAGCAATCCGTCGCGGAGTGCCCCCGCGCCGCCCTGATCCGCCGAGACTAGAGGTATTCGTACATTGACGTCATTGCAGAGCGCGAACGATCTTTCCGGACTGGTGGCGGTCGTCACCGGTGCGGCGGCGGGACTGGGCCGGGCCGAGGCGATCGGACTGGCGCAGGCCGGTGCGACGGTGGTGGTCAACGACATCGATACGGCGCTGAACGCCTCGGATGTGCTCGACGAGATCGGTGCCGCCGGATCGAAGGGGATCGCGGTCGCCGGTGACATCAGCCGGCGTGCGACGGCCGACGAACTGATCCTGGCGGCCGAGGGCCTCGGCGGACTGAACATCGTGGTGAACAACGCCGGGATCACCCGGGACCGGATGCTCTTCAACATGAGCGACGAGGACTGGGACGCAGTCATCGCGGTGCATCTGCGAGGGCATTTCCTGCTGACCCGCAACGCCGCGACGTACTGGCGCGCCAAGGCCAAACAGGGTGACGGCACGGTGTACGGACGGATCGTCAACACCTCCTCGGAGGCTGGGCTGTCCGGGCCGGTGGGGCAGGCGAACTACGGTGCCGCGAAAGCCGGTATCACGTCGCTCACGCTGTCCGCCGCGCGTGCGCTCGAACGCTACGGTGTCCGTTCCAACGCCATCTGCCCACGCGCCCGCACGGCCATGACCGCCGATGTGTTCGGCGATGCGCCCGAACTCGCCGACGGCGAGATCGACGGACTGTCTCCGGACCACGTGGTCACGCTGGTGCGGTTCCTGGCGTCACCCGCCTCCGATGAGGTGAACGGCCAGCTGTTCATCGTGTACGGACCCACCGTCACCCTGGTGGCCGCACCGACGGCCGAATGCCACTTCAGTGCCGTCTCCGGCGCCTGGGATCCCGCCGAACTCAGTGCGACGTTGGGTGACTACTTCGCCGGCCGTGACCCCGAGGTGGGGTTCTCCGCGTCGGCGCTGATGGCCTCGCGCGACTGAACTCCTGCGGGCGGTGCACCGAGACCACAACGGTCGTCGGTTCAAACCCTTTGTGCCGCAACCGCAACGCCCTCTGCTAGCGGGTGTCTGGATTGCTGTGGGGCGGCTCCGCGGCTGGCGTCGCCGCCAGTGCGTCCAGGAACGACCTGGCCCAGCGGTCGACGTCGTGCGCCAGCACCTGACGCCGCAGGGCACGCATACGCCGGCGTCCTTCGTCGGGCGTCTGTGTCAGGGCGTCGCCGATGGCGTCTTTGACCCCCTCCAGGTGATGCGGATTGATGAGGTAGGCCTGACGGAGTTCTGCTGCCGCGCCGGTGAATTCGCTGAGGACGAGCGCGCCGCCGAGATCGCTGCGGCAGGCCACGTACTCCTTGGCCACCAGATTCATGCCGTCCCGCAGCGGGGTGACGAGCATGACGTCGGCGGCGACATAGAAGGCGATCAGTTCGTCCCGCGGTACCGGACGGTGCAGGTAGTGCACGATCGGGTGGCCCACCTCGCCGAATTCGCCGTTGATATGCCCGACTTGGCGCTCGATGTCTTCGCGCATCTGTTTGTAACTCTCGACGCGTTCCCGGCTCGGCGTGGCCAACTGAATGAGCACGGTGTCCTCGCGGTCGACCCGCTGTTCTTCGAGGAGCTCGGAAAAGGCGTGCAGCCGAACGTCAATCCCTTTCGTGTAGTCCAGACGGTCCACGCCGAGCAGGATCTTGCGCGGATTGCCGAGTTCGGCGCGAATCTGTTTGGCGCGCTGGCGGATGCCGCGGTTGCGCGCCATGCTGTCGAGTTCGGCCGAGTCGATCGAGATCGGAAAGGCGCCGACCTTCACGCCGCGGAATCCGACGTAGACCTCGCCGTAGCGGGACCGCACGCCCACGGTGCCGCGCGAGGTGTTCGCGCCGGCCAGGCGGCGGGCGAGGATCAGAAAGTTCTGCGCACCACCGGGCAGATGGAACCCCACCAGATCGGCGCCGAGCAGGCCGTCGACGATCTCGCGGCGCCACGGCATCTGCATGAACAGTTCGACCGGCGGGAACGGAATGTGCAGGAAGAACCCGATGGTGAGGTCGGGTCGCAACATACGCAGCATCTTGGGTACCAGCTGCAGCTGGTAGTCCTGTATCCAGACGGTGGCGCCGGGGGCCGCTGCCCGCGCCGTGGCCTCGGCGAAGCGCCGATTGACCCGCACGTAGGCCTCCCACCACGCCCGGTGGTAGATCGGCTTGACGATCAAGTCGTGGTAGAGCGGCCAGAGGGTGGCGTTGGAGAAGCCCTCGTAGTAGTCGGACACCTCATCCGAGGACAGCCTGACCGGGTAGAGGTGCAGGCCGTCCTCGACAATGGGATCTTCGTCGCTGTCGGGTACGCCTGCCCAGCCGATCCAGGCTCCGCGCCGGCGCCGCAGCAGCGGCTCCAGCGCGGTGACCAGGCCGCCGGGGCTACGTTTCCATCTCGTACTGCCGTCGGGCAGCCGCTCCAAGTCGATCGGCAGCCGGTTGGCCACCACGACGAAGTCGGAGTTCCCGGAGCCGGCCATTGCCTGGCCGTCTCCCGGACTCACCTACACCTCGAGTTTCGCCGGTCCGATGCCGAGCATGGACAGGAAGATCCGGCACTCGTCGGCATCGGTCGCATACGCCGCCACGACTCGCCTGGCCTGGCTTGCGGTGCTGTCGGCGAGCGGTTCCACGTCGCCGAGTTCGGCGGGATCAGATTTTGCAGGCATACGACAACTCTAGGCGACGCGGCGAGGTGCGCGGCCGCCGCCTGTGACTAGCCGTTGCGGCCGTCGCCAAACGTTGACGTCGGCGCGGGGCCCATCGCTTGGTTCTCCTCGGACAGGCCGATGCACTGGCCGGTGTTGGCGCCGGTGCAGGGGATGCCGTCGACGGCAGGCAGGTTCGGGTTGCCCGGGATGGACTGGAACGAACCGCCGCTGGAGTTGGGTACCGAGCCCGAGTTGGGGACGGTGTGCGGGACGCACACGCCCGTGTACAGATCCTCTTCCTCACCAGCCGGGCACGTCTGGGCCAGCGGGGCGAACGTCGCCGCGGGAGCGCTGACGGCGACGATCGCCGGTGCGGCGACTGCAGCAGCTGCGAATCCGCCGGCGAGGATCAGTCGTCGAACTGAGAACGGGAAGGTCGCCATCGTCACGCTTTCTGTCGTCTTGTTGATGCGTCGGCATGAATTCTATGGAAGCTGAACGAGTTCTGCACACGTTCTACTACTTCCCTGGGAATGGTCCCATGGGAGTTGCGTAATCGGGCCTGTGGTGGATCTGGTTTACGGGCTGGCGCTGATGGAGGTCCGCGGCACGGCCTCAGGGCCGTCTGCCTCTGCCGACTCCGCCAAGCCGATGCACTGCCCGGCGTTGTTGCCCATGCACGGGACGCCGTCGACCTCCGGAACGTCCGGATTGCCCAGCGGTGTCGAGAACGGCGAATTGGGCACCATGAACGGCGTGCAGGTGGTGGTGTACACGTCTTCCTCTTCACCGTTGGTGCACGAGGCCAGCGGCACCTGGGTGTCCCCGATCGGCGTAGCGAATGCGGCGATCACCGGTGCGGCGGTCACCGCGACCGCGAACCCGCCGGCAAGGATCAGTCGTCGTACCGAGAACCGGTAGGTCGCCATGTCACGCTTTCTGTAGGTGTACCCGTCGTCTGCATTCTAGGAATGCTGGCAGCAATCTGCACAGCTTCCGTGCACCCGCTGGCAGCAAAACGGCCTTGAACTGCCGACTTCCAGACAATACACAGCCGAGGCGCCCCGTTCGGGACGCCTCGGCTGGTGGTGGGTTGGCTACGGAGGACTACGGGCTGGAACTGACCGACGAATGCGGTGTCACGACCGGCCCCTGCTGCTCTTCGGAGAGGCCGATGCACTGCCCGGTATTGGCCCCGGTGCAGGGGACGCCGCTGACTTCGGGCAACGGGCCCTGGGCAGGTTGGATCTCCGGGGAGTTCGGCACGACGTCGGGGACGCAGATGCCGGTGAACATGTCTTCGGTCTCGCCGCTCGGGCAGGAGGCGATCGACGGTACCGGGCCGACTGATGCGGGGGTGGCAAACGCGGCGGCCACCGGCGCCGCCGCCGCGGCGACGGCGAATCCACAGGCAAGGATCAGCCGTCGTGCTGAGAACTGGAAGTTCGCCATCGTCACGCTTTCTGTGTGTTTGCTGTAACTAACTTATGGGAGCCGCCTGGATTTTCCGAAGCGCTATCTACCCAACTCAAGAATACTCGCCTGCAACGGATGACGGTGTTCAAGGGTGATTAATGTGCGGCGTCGGTGTCTTCGCTGTGGAGCTGCTGATGAGTTGCTGTGGCCTCCCTGTCCGCGGTGTGGGGCGCAGTGCGCGGTCCGGTGCCCCGGTGATGGATCGCCTGTGCCCGAATTCGGTTGGAAAGGGCTGTAATTCGCCGGATGTCGGCTAAATATCAAGCGCTGAAGGGTAATTCAAGGTCTTCGGAGCCGTGTTCGCGGGCGTGCCGGCGGTCGGGTGTGTGCCGTGCCGTTTCTGGACGCAGGGCGTCGCGGTATCCGAAACCGGTGCGCGCATCGTGACGGCCATGGTTCGATGGCGAGAACGTGTTCTAGTTTTTGCCGAGGAGTGGTTGTGCACCTGTCGATGACCAATCGGACGGTCCTCATCACCGGCGGCGGTAGCGGCATCGGAAAGGGCGTTGCCGCGACCGTCGCGGCCGCCGGCGGCGACGTGATGATCGTCGGCCGCAATCCGGACCGCCTGGCCGCCGCCGCGGAGGAGATCGCCGAGGCGGCCGGCGCGCATGCGGGGGTCGTGCGCTATGCGCCCGCCGACATCACCGACGAGGACGAGGTCGGCCGGATCGTCGCCGCAGCCACCTCGTGGAACGGCCGGTTGCACGGCATCGTGCACAGCGCTGGTGGATCCGAGACGATCGGGCCGCTGACCCAGACGGACTCGGCGGCGTGGCGCCGCACCGTCGACCTCAATGTCAACGGCAGCATTTACCTGCTCAAACACGGCGCGCGGGAACTCGTCCGCGGCGGCGGCGGATCGTTCGTCGGCATATCGTCCATCGCATCGAGCAACACCCACCGGTGGTTCGGGGCGTACGGGGTCAGCAAGGCGGCACTGGACCACCTGTTACTGCTGGCCGCCGACGAGTTGGGGCCGTCGTGGGTGCGGGTCAACGGGATCCGGCCCGGATTGACGCGCACGGATCTGGTGGCCCCGATCATCGGCTCGCCGGACGTGTCGGCGGACTATCGTGCGTGCACGCCGCTGCCGCGTTTCGGTGAGGTCGACGATATCGCGAACCTGGCGTTGTTCCTGCTCAGCGATGCCTCGACCTGGATCACGGGCCAGATCGTCAATGTCGACGGCGGCCATGGGCTGCGACGCGGACCCGACATGTCGGCGATGCTCGAACCGGCCTTCGGCGCCGAAGGATTACGCGGGGTCGTGTGAACCGGCGCCGGGCAGCGCCGCACCGGCCTCCCATGCGGTGATGCCGGCGACCGCCGACCAGTCCAGGTGGCCTCCGCCGGTGGCGAGCAACGTCAGGAAGCGGTCGCGCAGGAGGCTGGCGATCGGCAGCGGGACTTCCAGGGCCTCGCCGGCCGCCAGCACCAACCGCACATCTTTGAACCCGAGCGGTGCGGCGAAGCCTGGCGGCTCGAACTGCTCGTGCGCGATCAACCCGCCGTAGGTCCGGTACACCGGTGCGTCGAAGAGCGTCGACGTCAGCAGGTCGAGGTATTGCGCCTTGTCCACACCGGCCTTGCCGACCAGCGCCATCGCCTCTCCGAGAGCTTCGATCACCGACGCGATGAGGAAGTTCCCGCTGAGTTTGACGAGGTTGGCCGCCCGCGGTTCGTCCCCGACCATGAACGTGCGCTGGCCGACCGCGTCGAACACCGCGGAGGCGACGGCCACCGCCGGGTCTGCGCCCGCCGCCACGACGAACAGTTTGGCCGCGGCCGCCGCCTCGGGCCGCCCGAAGACGGGGGCGGCGACGAACCCCTGTCCGGCCCCGGCGTGCGCCGCGGTCATCCGCTCGGCCAGGGCGATGCTGATCGTCGAGGACGACACGTGCACCGCTCCGGCGGGAAGCGACGCCAGAATGCCCCCGTCGCCGAAGGTCACGGCCTCGGCCGCGCGGTCGTCGGCCAGCATCGTGACGACGACCTCGCCGCGGCAGGCGTCGGCCACGGTGGCCGCCGGTCGGGCACCCTGGGCCGCGAGCACCTGCACCGGTTCGGGTGACCGGTTGTAGACGTGCACATCGTGGCCGGCCTTGACGAGGTTGGCAGCCATGGCCGCGCCCATCTTGCCCAGCCCGACGAATCCGATACGCATACCCCACTTCTACTCCGGGATTGCGGTGCGCGACGGTTCGCCCTCGGCGATGATGCGTTCGTGCGGATACTGGGCGGTCTCATCGGGTGTTGTGCATTGACCTGCGGCGCGCTGTGGGCGACCCCCGGCATCGGCGCGGCATCGCCGGCGTCGCCGGCATCCTCGGCGGGTCTGGTCGACGTCCGCACCGTCGTGCCCGACGCCGTGATCGACTTGCGGTACGCGACGGCGAACAACTTCGTGGGCAGGCCGTTGTATCCGGCCGACGCCCGGTGCCTGGTGCATGAATCGCTGGCGGCGGGGCTGGCGACCGCCGCGGCGGCGCTGCGGCCCGATGTGCTTGTCTTCTGGGACTGCTATCGCCCGCACGACGTGCAGATCGAGCTGTTCGAGGCGGTGCCCAACCCGGCGTGGGTGGCGCAGCCCGGCCCGTACGCGCGCAATCACGAGGCGGGGCGGTCGGTCGACGTGACGGTCGCCCGTCGGGGGCAACTCCTCGACATGGGCACCGATTTCGACGATTTCACCCCGCGCAGCCTGGCGTATGCGACCGAGGGCGTGAGCGCTGTGGCGCAGGCCAATCGGGCGTTGCTCCGCGACGCGATGGAGTCCGGCGGGTTCACGGTGTACGTGGGCGAGTGGTGGCATTTCGACGGACCGGGTGCCGGTGAACCCCGCCCGATTCTCGACGTGCCGGTGAACTCCGCGAGCTGAGTTCGCCCGATCTGGATTGCCCTGGGTTCAACGCGTCGGTGCTGATGAGATTTTAGTCTTGCGATGAGATTGTTGTCTCATTAGAGTGGGACGCCAGGACGCCGACTGGACGAAGGGACCGATCATGGCGCTCAGCCACGCAGAGATGGACAAGAAGATCGACGAGCATTTCGGGTTCGAGGCCCGCGACGACGTCGAGGGGGTGCTGGCGACACTCGCCCCCGATGCCGAACATGACGTCGTCGGTTCGCCGTTCGGAGCGACCCGCGGCCGCGAGGGTGCGCGGCCGTTCTACGAGGCCATGTTCTCCGACCTCGCGGAGAGCGATGTCGAAACGATCCGCCGCCTCTACGGCGAGGATTTCGTCGTCGACGAATCGCTGTGGCGGGGCCGCGCCCCCGGTCGGCCGTTCGGTCTGCAGGGCCGGGGCAGGCCGCTCGAGTTCCGGCTGCTGCATGTCGTCCAGTTCGCCGACAACGGCGACATCACGCGCGAGAACGTGTGGATCGACCTGGCGGCGATTCGCGACCAGCTACCCCAGGACTGAGGTCGTGGCCGAGCGGAATGGACGCCCCAACCAGACAGGTCGCACACGAAAAGACCTGCTGCAGGCGGCATCCCGGATGATCAAACAGGGTCGCCGGCCCTCGCTCGAGGAGGTGGCCGAGGAGGCCCGGGTGTCGCGCGCCACCGCCTACCGTTACTTCTCGAGTATCGACGCGTTACTCGTCGAAGCACCGATCGACGTGGCGGTGCCCGACGCGGCCGACCTGTTCGGTGACACCTCGCCCGACGATCCCGTCGAACGTCTGGTCCTCGTCGAAACCGCCCTGCACGAAATGATCTCCGACAACGAAGTCCCCCTGCGGCTGATGCTGGCGCTGTCGCTGCAGCGCAGCCTCGACGGTGAATCCGACGGGGACCTGCCCGTCCGGCAGAACCGCCGCACCGCCCTGATCGACGCTGCATTGGCGCCCGCGCGCACGCGGTTCGCCGCGGACGATCTCAAGTCACTCACCGCGGCCCTGGCACTGGTCATGGGTACCGAGGCCATGGTGGTGTTCAAAGACGTTCTGCAGATGACCGATAACGACGCGCAGAACGTCCGGAGGTGGGCGATCCGCGCCCTCGTCGAGGCGGCGCGCACGGATGCCGACGACTGACGGCGACACCCGCACCGTTCGGCTCACGGCGGGCGGCGTGGGGGGACAACGACAGCTGGGAACTCCTCCAGTAGGTCCGGGGCCATGCGGGCGGCCCCGAGTGTGGGGGCTGTGTACCGATCGCCGCCGATATGCGTACACAGGCCCCACAGTCGCCGGCCCGAAACCCGAGTACCACCGCGCCGGATCCCGCCGGGATCGCAGTAGTGCATTACCGAGCGCGCCCTAACCCGCGCGAGTGACGATCCCCATGGCAGCGTGCGACAGCGCTCGACTGCCATGGACGCGGGCGGTGATATCGGCGACGATGTGTCCCCACCCGCCGGTACCGACAACGCAGTTTGGGGGACCGCATGACCGATCCGGCCACGACCGGTCCGTGCGCGGCGTCGACGCCGAACCGAGTGGACCCGCCGCGGGTGCGCCTACCCAAGCTCGTGCAGGGTGCGGCATTCGCCTTCGTTCGCCGGCGCTCGATGCGGCATTGGATCACACGGCACGGGCACATCTTCGAAATCAATGTGCCGTTCTTCGGTCGGTCCGTCATCGTGTCCGATCCGGCTCTGGTCAGGGCGGTGTGCACCGCCAGCGCCGACGAGTTGGTCAACGTGCAGCCCAATCTGAGCAACTGGTTCGGGCCCGAGTCGATGTTCGGGCTCGACGGGAGTCGGCATCGTGACCGGCGCCGACTGCTGGCACCGGTGTTTCACGGTCAGAGCCTCAGACGCCACGAGAAAGTCATCGAGGACGAGACGTTGCGCGAAAGCGCGAACTGGCCCGAGGGCAGCGAATTCCGGATCCTCGAACCGATGAACAGAATCACCCTGAACGTGATTCTGCGGACCATCTTCGGTGCCGATCGGTCGGAATCCGACGTGCTCGACGAGCTGCGTACGATCGTCCCGCCCTATATGCGACTGGGATCGCTGCTGGCGTTCGTGCCGGCCCCGCCGTCGTGGGCCCGACGCCACAGCCCGTGGGGCACACTCGACGAATTCCGCAACGCCTTCGAACGAATCGCGTTCACCTCGATCGACCGGGCCGATGCCGATCCGCGTCTGTGCGACCGGTCGGACATCGTGGCGGTGCTGCGGCGCAGCAGGCGGCCCGACGGAACCGCGTTGTCGCGGCGGGAGATCTGCGACGAGATACTGACCCTGATCGGCGCCGGCCACGAGACCACGGCGACGGCGCTGAGTTGGGCCTTTGAGCGGCTGCGGCGTCACCCGGACGTGCTCGCCGAATTGGTCAGGGAGGTCGACGAGGGCGGCAGCGACTTCCGGCGGGCCACCATTCTGGAGTCGCTGCGGGTGCGCACCGTCATCGACGTCGCCGGTCGCCGAGTCGGGGCATCGAATGTCCGCCTCGGCGACTGGAGCATTCCGCGCGATCGCACGGTGCTCGTGCGGATCGCCGACATGCACGAGGATCCGCAGAGTTTCCCTCACCCCGAACGGTTCGATCCGTGTCGCTTCCGCGACAGCAAGCCACCGACACCGGCCTGGCTGCCGTTCGGCGCCGGCACCCGCAGGTGCATCGGCGCCGACTTCGCGATCACCGAAATGGATGTCGTGCTGCGGACGGTCCTGCAGAACTTCCGGATCCATACCGATGCTGCCGCCGATGAGAAGGCGCACTTCCGCGGAGTCGCCCACACCCCGAAACTCGGCGGCCTCATCGTCGTGAACCGCCGACGGTAGCCCGTGATGTCCACCCAACTGATCAAACCGGCAGGAACGCAACGGATCGACATCCGCTGCACTGTCGGCGACGCCATGGTCGCCAACCTCGCGATCCACCTCGTGTTCTTCTTCGGGCGGCGTCTCGACGTGAGAGCCCTGGCCCTCGCATTCGGGCAGGCGCTCACGACTCTGCCGCTGTTCGCGGGACGAATGGGACTTGCCAACGGCACCATGCGAATCCGCTGCGCGGGACAGGGGGTACCCTTCACCTCGTCGTCATCGCCGCGCACCCTGCGCGAGGCGGTCCGTTCTGCCTCCCAGGATGACGGGCGGTGGCTCATCGACCCGGTCAACGGCGCCGCGGCGCGGTGGGGTGTGGGCCCGCTGTGTAAGGTCCGTGTCACCCAACTTGCCGACGATGCGACCGCGATCGGTTTCTCATGGCACCACGCGATCGGCGACATGCAATCCGCGATGCATTTCATGCGCGCGTGGGCCGCAGCCGCGTCGGGCACGCCACTCACCGAGCCGCTGGTCGTCGAAGACCGCGTCGCCTACCTCGACGAGCATCTCCCCGCCGACAGCGCCGGCGAGCCAGGGGTGCGCTTCCTCGGGCTCGCCGAAGTCGCGCACAGCGCGCTCTATCTGGTCAAGGACGCGCCCAAGCAGCGGACTCTGGGTGTCTACTTCGGGGACGACGAAATCGCCCGCATGCGCGACGCCTACGCCGTCCGGATCAGCTTGTCGGCGAACGACGTTGTGTGCGCCCATGTATCCGAAGCGCTCTTGAAGGCGGATCCCGCCGTGGACCGCCGTACCCTCGCGATCGCCGTGAACGCGCGGAATCGGTGCGGCCTTGATCCGATGCTCGTCGGGAATATCATCACGACGCTGAATCTCGACCTGCGCCGCGGCGAGGACGCCGGGGAGATCGCCGAACGCATCCGTCACCATGTGGACCGATTCGCCGAGCAACACCGCGACATGCGGACCAACCAACAGCTCCTGGATACCGCGGGGCCATGGCGGGCGGCGCGCTGCGTATCCAAGTCCTTCGATCCGGCCCGGTGGAACCCGCTCATCTCGAATCAGACCGGCTTCGGCGTCTATCGCATCCAGTTCCAGGACACCGCGACGGCCTACTGCACGGCATTGATGAAACTTCCGGTTGCAGGACTCGGCAACCTGATGGAAGGGGCGGGCGGCCGGGGGCTGCTTTTCCAGATGGCCTTGCCGCCCAGGGACTTCGAGGCCATGTCACATCCGGTGATCCGGGCGCACATGCACCGCTTCCGGTGGGCGGGCGACGACATACCCCGACTGCACCGTGAGGTTCACGGCTAACTGCTACGCAGTACCTCGGCGGTCTCCAGTCGCCCCGAATGGGCCACCGGATACACCGCGGCGGCCACGACGAGCACGAATACCGCCGCCACTCCGGTTCGCAGCGCCAACGGCGCGACACCCCAATCGATCTCGGTGCCATAGAACACCGGTGAGCCCAGTGACCAGAGGTATGTGAGACCCACACCGCCGAAGACCGCTATGCCGGAGACGATCACGCCGAGCAGGGCGGCGTTGGCGATGATCACGGCCCGTTCCTGCCCGGGGGTCACCCCGATCGCCCGCAATGCGGCCCGCTCACGCCTGCGCTGCACGAGTCCCAGCACGAACACATTCAGCACGCTCAGGCCGGCGGCCGCCATCACCACATACCCCGCGATCGTCAACGGCTCCAAGAAACGGGTGATCCCAGCGCTGGCAACCGTGCGCCACTCGTCGTCGTCGTACACCGACAATCCGGCACCGAGCCTCAGGAAATCGTCACGGTGGGCGCTTGCGTCGGCGGCAGACGGGTAGGCCACCGCGACCTGGTCGCGTACGGCAGCCCAGTCGGAACGCGCCAGTTCGTCCGCCACCACGACGATGTCGCCTACGGCGGCATCGTTGACCATTCGGGGTCGAAAGATTCCCGCCACCAGGTAGCGCTTGAGCCCACCGACGGTCGGCAGCTCGACGGTGCCGCCGGCGGCGACGCCGAGACGGCTCGCGGCAATCGTGCTGAGCCCAACCTCGCCGTCCCGCAGTCCCCGCCAGAACCGGTCACCGTTGCCGGCCGGCTCATACAGCGCCTGGCTATACCAATCGCCCGGCGTGACGCCATCGACAAGGCGCGACGAGGTCCCCGACGAGATCGTCGACCGCCAGTGCGACGACACCTGCCGCCCTCGGGCGGCGCCGGCCACCAACTCGAATGTGGAGTCGGAGATCCGGCCGGCCCGCTGATCGAACACCGATTGGGCGGATATCAACAACGCGGTGGGCAGTCGGTCGGCTTTCTGCGCGGCGACCTGCTGCGTGCCGAGCAGCTGCATGCCGTACGAGCCGATGACCAAGCTGGCGCTCTCCGCGAGCAGCGCGGCGCACAACGCGAAAAGCACCGCGTAACGCCGAGTGTCGGCGCCGAGCAGACGGCCCACCGCGGGTCGCGCGAACGTCAGCAGCTCGATCAGCATCCGGGCGCCACGCGGGGCGAACCACACCGTGACCAACACCACCCCGCACAGCGCCAGCGTCAAGCCGTTGATGCCCATGCCCAGTGGCAGTGACCCGCGCTCGAATATCTTCATCACGACGACGGCCCCGGCAAGCAGGATCACCCCGGCGCCCAGCGGCCACGTCGGGATCTTCCTGGCGTGCTGCACCCCGGCCACGCTCGCCATGGACGCCAACGGCCCGTCGCGCAGCAGTCTGGTGCTGGGCCCCAGCATCGCGATGATTCCGCAGACGATCCCCGCGGCCGCTCCGATCCCGACCAACGCCGGCGTGAAGTGCGCCGTGACTGTGCCACCGGACCCGGCCAGCATGGATCGCCCGAATCGGTCCAGCAGATACGTCCCGAACAGGAAACCGCTGGGGACACCCAACAATCCCCCGAGGAGACCCACCGCCGCGCCTTCGCCGAGCATCCCGCCGAACAACCCGACCGGCTTGGCGCCGATCGCGCCGATCGTTCCCATCACCGCGCGCCGGTCCTCCACGGCCAGCAGGACCGTGTTCACGGCGATGAGGACGCCGATGATGATGCCGGCCAGCGCGGTCAGGTTGAGGTTCTGTGCGGCTCCTACCAATATGGCCGGCAGGTGCGTCCGTGGCGCACCCGCCGTCGCGACACCGGCGATGACACGGTCGACGTCGGCGGCGACGCGTGATCCGTCAGTTCCCTGTTCCGGGAGGACGAATGCGGCCGTCGCGTATCCGGGGATACCGACCAGACTCGCGGCGAGATCGGCGGAGGGGGCGAACAGGACGTAGCCGCCGTTGACGCCCGCGACGCGGTCGAACTCCGGGAACGTCCATCCCAGGTGGGCCGACCCTGGCGGCAGGCCCGGGATGCGCACCTCGTCTCCGAGCTGTAGGCCGTGCCGTGCGGCGATGACGGCCGGAATCTGCAACGGCATGCCGGGACCGGGAACGGGTTCGACCTCGCGAGCGCGCCGTTCACAGTCGAACGCGCCGACGAGCAGTTCGATCTGGCACGACCCGCCGAGCAGAAAGAAACCCTGGGTCGGGCGGACCGGATGTGGTCGCCCGCCGGTGACCTCCACCGGTGTCAGGGCGGCGACAACCGGGATCACCGCGCGCGCCCCGGCCACCTCGGCGCGTAGCCGGTCGACCGTGTCGATCGGCAACCGGCCGCTGACGTTCGGGACGACCTCGACCACCCCGATGTCGGCCGCGTGGGTCAGTGCGGGGCCGAACGAGTCGAACGGCCGCACAAGCTCGGATTTGAGAATCAGCGTCCCCAGCACCACCGTCACCCCGAGCGCGACGCCGATCACGCTGAGCAGTGTCCGGTGCCAATCGGCGATCAACGCGGCGAGGTGGATGCGCCGGAAACACGTCCAACCGGCGCGCAGCCCGGGTGTCACCGCTCCGCGGCCGGTGCCGCGTCGGTTGCGCCGTCGACGAGGCGCAACTCGCGGGACCCGTAACTCGCCGCGGCACGGTCGTGCGTGACGATGACGACCGCCGCACCGTCTTCGTCGGAGAGCGATCGCAGCAGCTCCCAGACCTCGGCCGACGAATGGCTGTCCAGGTTTCCGGTCGGCTCGTCGGCGAGGACGAGCGACGGCCGGGCCACCAGCGCCCGCGCCACCGCCACCCGCTGCATCTGTCCGCCCGACAGCTCGGCCGGCCGGTGCCGCGCGCGGTCACCGAGCCCGACCCGCGCCAGCAGCTCCGCGGCACGCGCGTCCGCCGTGCGGGCCGCCATCCCGTCCAGGACCAGCGGCAACGACACGTTCTCCACCGCGGTCAGCATCGGCACCAGGTTGAAGAACTGGAACACGAATCCGAGGTTGCGCCGCCGGAACGCGGCTCGCGCGCCGGTGCTCATCGACCACACGTCCTGACCGTTCACCGCCACCGTCCCGGCGTCGGGAGCGTCCAGCCCGCCGGCGATATGCAGGAGGGTCGACTTGCCGGCCCCGGACGGTCCGGTCACGACGACGAATTCGCCTGCGTCCAAGGTGAAGTCGAAGCCATTGAGCACGCGCACCTGTTCGTCGCCGCGACGGTAGGTTTTGTCGACACCCGTGAGCTCCAGCACCGGTGTCACGTTTCGAACCATCGAATCGCGCCTCCCCATATGCGGTGACCGATCAATCGTCAGTCGCATGGGCTGCGGCGGGCGCAGTAGCACGCTACTGCCATTCGGCGCGATTTCGGCGGGTTCTACTCACCAGACCAGACCAGACCAGACCAGACCAGACCAGGACGGCCGGTGCGTGTTCCGATGAGACGTGGAGCCCCCTGTCAGGATTGAACTGACGACCGCTCGCTTACAAGGCGAGTGCTCTACCACTGAGCTAAGGAGGCGGTGTGGCGCGCCCGAGTTTATCGGGTCGCGCGCCGTCTACTCCTCGTGGTCGATGATGCGCTGCGACGGGACCGTGCGCGGGGGCGACCGGCGCGCCACCCGCCGGGGCAGCGGGATCCGGTCGGCGATGTTGCTGAGCGGGTTGACGACCTGGCTGAGCGTGCTCACCGCATCGCGCAGTGTGTCGATCGTCGGCGCCAGCGCCTCCAACCCGGGTGCGAGCCGGTTGAGGGTGTCCGCGACGTCGGCGAGCTGCTCGAGGGGGCCGTTGCGGGCGGTCAGCTTGTCCACCAGCCCGCCCTCGGCCAGCAGCCGATCGGCCAGTCCGTCCTCGGCCAGCAGCCGTTCGATCAGGCCGTCCTCATCGAGCAGCTGGTCCACCAGCCCACCCGGCTCGATGGCGCGCATCAGTCCGCCGTCCTCCTGGGTCAACCGGTCCAGCACCCCGCCGGGGGCGGTGAGCCGGTCGACCACCCCGCCCGGTTTCATCAGCCGGTCCAGCGGACCGTCGGGGGCCAGGGCCCGGCCGAGCGGAGCGTCGTCGTCCATCAGCCGGGCCAGGCGGTTGGCCCGCTCGACGGTGTCCTCGATACCCAGGATGTGGGCCACCGAGCCGGGTCGGCTCCTGGCTCGGTCGTTCGCCTCGCCCAGCGTGCGCTGCGCCACGTTCAGCGCGCCGTTGGCCACGTCGAGGCCGGTCTCGGCGACGGCGAGACCGACCCGGACCGGCGCGGTGGCGATCTGCACCAGGGCGTTGCCGAGGTTCATGACCTCAGTCTATGGGTGGGTTGGCGGCACCCCCGCCGATCCCGGATACGCCTGGGCGGAAACTCACAGGACATCCACAGGCGGCGTGCAGGATGTCCGCAACGAAATGGTGGAGATTGTTCAGATGGCCATGGCTGCACTGCCCGAGTCCACGCCCGAGGCGCGCGTCCTCGTCGTGGACGATGAGACCAATATCGTCGAGCTCCTCTCGGTGAGCCTGAAATTCCAGGGCTTCGAGGTCCACACCGCCTCCAACGGGGCCGCGGCGCTGGACAAAGCCCGCGAGGTACGGCCCGACGCGGTGATCCTCGACGTGATGATGCCCGGGATGGACGGGTTCGGCCTGCTGCGCCGGCTGCGCGCAGACGGTATCGACGCACCCGCGTTGTTCCTCACCGCGCGCGACTCCCTGCAGGACAAGATCGCGGGGCTGACCCTGGGCGGCGACGACTACGTCACCAAACCGTTCAGCCTCGAAGAGGTGGTCGCCCGGCTGCGGGTGATCCTGCGTCGCACCGGGCGCGGCGTCGAGGAGCCGCGCAGCTCCCGGCTGATCTTCGCCGACATCGAACTCGACGAGGACACCCATGAGGTGTGGAAGGCGGGCCAGCCGGTCTCGCTATCGCCCACCGAATTCACCCTGCTGCGGTACTTCATCATCAACGCGGGCACGGTGCTGTCCAAGCCGAAGATCCTCGACCACGTCTGGCGCTACGACTTCGGTGGCGACGTGAACGTGGTCGAGTCCTACGTCTCCTACCTGCGCCGCAAGATCGACACAGGGGAGAAGCGGCTGCTGCACACGCTGCGCGGCGTCGGCTACGTTCTCCGCGAACCGCGCTAGCGCGGCCGGACCTGACGAACAATAGAAGGGTGCCCGGAGTTCGCGGACGGGGCGTGCCCCTGCGTATCGCATTGGTGGCCGCCACCTTGGTGCTGGTGGCCTGTGGGCTGCTCGCGTCCGGTATCGCGGTGACGTCGATCATGCAGCACACCCTGTTCAGCAGGGTCGACCAGACCCTGCTCGACGCATCCCGGGGATGGGCCCAGGCGCCGCGCCGCATGCCCCCCATCCCCCTGGAAGGCCCGAACCCGGCCCGTCCGCCGTCGGACTTCTACGTGCGTGGCGTCGGTCCCGACGGGCGCATCTGGCTGGCGATCAACGACCGCGAGGGTGAGCCCGCGCTGCCCGCCGACAACGATGTGGGACCCGTCCCGGTGACCGTCCCCTCGGTGGACAACTCCCACGCGGAGTGGCGGGCGATGACCGTCCGCGGCCCCAACGGCGAACTGACCACCGTGGCGATCGACCTGTCCAACGTCGAATCCACGATGCGCGCGCTGACCTGGTCGCAGGTCGGCATCGGCGCCGCGGTCCTGCTGGTGCTGGGTATCGCGGGATACGCCGTCGTGCACCGCAGCCTGCGTCCCCTGGTGGAAGTGGAACAGACCGCCGCCGCCATCGCCGCAGGACAGCTCGATCGTCGCGTCCCGGAGCGCGATCCGCGCACCGAAGTGGGCCGGCTGTCGCTGGCACTCAACGGCATGCTGGCCCAGATCCAGCGCGCCGTGGCAGCGTCCGATGCCTCGGCCGAGCAGGCCCGCGGCTCCGAGGAGCGGATGCGCCGGTTCATCACCGACGCCAGCCACGAACTGCGCACCCCGCTGACCACCATCCGCGGTTTTGCCGAGCTCTACCGCCAGGGCGCCGCCCGCGACGTCGAAATGCTGATGGGCCGCATCGAAAGCGAATCGCGCCGGATGGGCCTGCTCGTGGAGGATCTACTGCTGCTCGCCCGACTGGACGCGCAGCGGCCCCTGGAACGGCACCGGGTCGACCTGCTCACTCTCGCCAGCGACGCCGTGCACGACGCACAGTCCATCGCCCCCAAGCGGCGCATCAGGCTGGAGGTGATCGACGGGCCGGGCACCCCCGAAGTGCTCGGCGACGAGATGCGGCTGCGTCAGGTCCTCGGCAACCTGGTGGCCAACGCTCTACAGCACACACCGGAGAGCGCCGGAATCACGTTGCGGGTCGGAACCGGGGGCGACTACGCCGTCCTGGAGGTATGCGACCAAGGCCCCGGTATGAGCCAGGAGGACGCCCACCGGGTGTTCGAGAGGTTCTACCGCGCGGACTCGTCGCGCGCCCGCGCCAGTGGCGGCACCGGCCTCGGGCTGTCGATCGTGGATTCGCTCGTGTACGCCCACGGCGGAACCGTGTCGGTGACCACCGCGCCGGGTCAGGGGTGCCGGTTCACCGTCAGCCTGCCGCGCATCGCCGACGTCGCCGCCCACCCGTTGGGCGACGACCACGCCATGGAGTTCAGCTCACCTCGGCAAGCGCTGCCTTGATCTTGGCCTGGGCCTCGTCCAGCGACTCCGGTGACGGATTGTTGTCCACGTTGGCGAAGCCGAAGTCGGTCAGGTTGTACGCCGGGAAGACGTGGACGTGCAGGTGCGGCACCTCCAGGCCAGCGATGATCACCCCGGCCCGCTCGGCGCCGAACGCCGCACATACGGCCTTGCCGATCCGCTGGGACACCGCCATGACACGGCCGAACACCGCGGGGTCGACGTCCTGCCATTGATCGATCTCGGCTCGCGGAACCACGAGGGTGTGGCCCTGCGTCATCGGCGCGATCGTCAGGAACGCGACGATCTCGTCGTCCTCGTACACGAATCGGCCGGGCAGCTCGCCGTTGATGATCTTGGTGAAGACGCTCGCCATGACCTGAGCATAAACCGCTGGCAGCAAGCTCCCAGCGGCGCCGCAGTGCGGTGGCAGCGTCGTCGGCGACGCTGACGCCATGACCGGCCTGGCTGACCCCAGTTCGGCCGGTTGTCTGTCCGCACCGCTCGAGGGCGGAGTGCCCGCCGGCTACGTGCTCGACATCGTCATCCCCGTGTACAACGAGCAGGGCGCGCTGCCGGGAAGTCTGCGCAGACTGCACCGGTTCCTGCGTGCCGAGATGCCGTACCGCGCCCGAATCACCGTGGCGGACAACGGAAGTACCGACAACACGTTGGCCTTCGCCACGCAACTGGCCGCCGAGCTGCCCGACGTCGGCGTGATCCACCTCGACGCCAAGGGGCGCGGTGGCGCACTGTACGCCGCGTGGATGGCGTCCCCGGCGACGGTCGTCGCGTACATGGACGTCGATCTGTCCACCGACCTGTCGGCATTGCTGCCCTTGGTCGCGCCGCTGGTGTCGGGCCATTCCGATGTGGCCATCGGGTCCCGACTGGCGGCGTCGTCGCGGGTGGTCCGCGGACCCCGGCGGGAATTCGTCTCGCGCAGTTACAACGTGCTGTTGCGTGGCATGCTCGGGGCCCGGTTCTCCGATGCCCAATGCGGATTCAAGGCGGTGCGGGCCGACGTCGTCCGCAGCCTGCTGCCCCTGGTCGCCGACACCGGATGGTTCTTCGACACGGAGCTTCTCGTCATCGCCGAACGTGCGGGCCTGCGCATCCATGAGGTGCCGGTCGACTGGGTAGACGATCCCGACTCACGGGTCGACGTCATGCGTACCGCCGTCGACGATCTCAAGGGATGCTGGCGGGTCGGCCGCGCACTGGCCACCGGTGCGCTGCCCGTCGGGGAACTGCGGCGCAGCCTGGGGCGCGATCCCCTGGTGCCGGGTGTTCCCCACGGCATGGTCGGCCAGATGGTCCGGTTCGGCATGGTCGGCGTCGCAAGCACCGTCGGCTACGCGCTGCTCTATCTGGTGTTGCACTCGGCGATGGGTGCGCAGGCGGCCAACTTCACCGCGCTGCTGCTGACCGCGATCGCCAACACGGCGGCCAACCGTGCCTACACATTCGGTGTGCGGGGGCGCGCCGGCGTCGCGCGCCATCAGGTGCACGGGCTGGCGGTGTTCGCCGTCTGCCTGGCGATCACCAGCGGATCGCTGGTCGCGCTGCACGGCGTCGACCCGCAGGTCGGCAAGACGACCGAATTGGGCGTCCTGGTCGTTGCCAATCTGGTCGCCACACTGATCCGGTTCGTCGCCCTGCGGCGAGTCTTCTTCGGTCGCAGGGCAATCGACAGACCTCTCCGGTCTGGCGCTCGCTAGCGCCCCGTCTGCGCCTTGCCGAATTCCATGGTGTCCAGGTTCCAGTAGCCGCGCAGATTGGTGATCAGCCCGGCGTCGTCGACGCGGTAGGTGAACACCCCGCGAACGGTGCTGGTCATCCCGTTGTCGAATCGGCTGCGCAGCACCAGGATATGGGCGATCTCGGTGGAGGAACTGGACGGAAACGTCTCCTCGCAGGTGACCCGCAGATCGTTCGGTGCGATCACCTTGTCGTAGAACGCCGCGACCGCATCCTTGCCGCGCACGCCCGCACCGTCGGGATTGGTGTAGGACTGGCCGATCGGGTCCTCGACGACGATATCGTCGGCCATGAGTGCCAGCCAGCCCTCCTTGTCGTGGGCATGCACGCAGCGCCACGAGTTGTGTGACGCGGCCAGCGCCGGAGTCTTCTCGACCGTATTCTGGGACAAGGTGTTTCACTCCTCACACATAGGGCGCACGCGGCTCGCGCGCCGTGGTCGGCGGCTGCCTGCCGATGTGGGCATCCCGGCTAACGGTCGGCGGCGCCGTACCGGATGATGCCGCGGATGTTCTTGCCGTCCAGCATGTCCTGGTACCCGTCGTTGATCTGCTCGAGCGTGTACTGCCGGGTCACCATGTCGTCGAGGTTGAGTTTGCCGGACTTGTACATCGACAGCAGTTGCGGGATGTCGTAGTGCGGGTTGCCGCCGCCGAACAGGGTGCCCTGCAGGTTCTTCTGCATGAGGGTGAGCAGTGACAGGTTGAGGGTCACCTGGTTCTCCATCATGCTGCCCATCGCGGTCAGCACACAGGTGCCCGACTTGGCGGTGATGGTCATGTAGCTGTCGATGTCGGCTCCGTGCACCTCGCCGACGGTCACGATGACTTTGTGGGCCATGAAACCGACCGTGGCCTCGGCGATGCCCGCCATCGCGGCGTAGATGTCGGCGTAGACGTGAGTGGCACCGAATTTGAGGGCCTGGTCGCGCTTCCACTCGACGGGCTCCACCACGAAGATGTGGCGGGCGCCGGCGTTCACCGCGCCCTGCAGTGCCGACATGCCGACACCGCCGACGCCGACGATCGCGACGTCCTGACCGGGCCGGATGTTCGCGCTGCGGACCGCGGAACCGTATCCGGTGGTGACCCCGCACCCCACCAGGCAGGCCACCTCGAACGGCACCGACGGATCGATCTTCACCACCGAACTCTCGTGGACCACCATGTAGGGCGAGAACGTGCCGAGCAACGTCATCGGGTACACGTCGCGGCCGCGGGCCTGGATCCGGAAGGAACCGTCGCTCACCGACGCGCCGGACAGCAGGCCCATCCCCAGGTCGCACAGGTTGCGCAGCCCGGCCTGACACGACGGGCAGGCGCCGCAGGACGGGATGAACGACAGCACCACGTGGTCGCCGGGGGCAAGGTGCTCGACGCCATCGCCGACTTCGGTGATGATGCCCGCACCTTCGTGGCCGCCCAGCACAGGGAATCCCGCCATCGGTATGCCACCGGTGACCAGGTGGTGATCGGAGTGGCACATGCCCGCCGCTTCCATCTGGATCTTCACCTCGTGCCTGCGGGGGTCACCGATTTCGATCTCCTCGACCGACCACGGCTTGTTGAACTCCCAGAGCAAAGCGCCCTTTGTCTTCACCGAGTACCTCCACTCACTGGACCGGCCCCGACGGCGAGGCGGCCTGCTGACGACCGATACCGATCTAGAACGTGTTCCTGTTCTGGTTGCATTATGACCCTCGTCACGTCCCGACGAGCGGCGGGGCACGAATTCGCAGGCCGAGACATGTTCACCAGATCGGAACCGGCGCCTCGCCGAGCGGGTAGTAGCCGGGCAGCGGCTCACCGGCGAGGCTGCGCTCGATGCGCTTCTGCATCCCCGGCGAGAGTTTTCCGGCCTTCATCAGGTCCAGATAGAGCTTCTGGACATGGCCGAAGTCGAAGAAATCGCGTTGCCAGGTGATCCTGCCGTCGGCATCCAGGCGAAACCAGCTCCCGCCGATCCCGTAGATCTCGAATTCCTCGGCGTCGCCGGCCTGGTCCACCCTGGCGATCTGCTTCCAGAACCCGACGACCTCGCCGATCTTGTCGTCGATGACGACCCGCTGGTAGGGATAGCGCCAGTTGTCCAGACCCTGCATCTCCAGGCCCAGCGCAATGTCCCGGATCTCGTCGACGCCGACGCACATCACGTCTTCCTTGGGGCCGATGTTCCAGCCGTACGTGGCATCGTCGGTGTAGAAATCGGCCAGCCCCCGCCAGTCGCCCTTGCTTTCGGCATCCCGGTTGGCCGCCAGCCAGCGTTCGACGAAATCCTCCAGGACTTCCCGGCGGGCACCCGTCGGTGTATCGGTCACGCGCATACTCCCTCTTCTCCGTCCACGATGGTGCCGCTGCCGTTCTCCGGGTCTTCGGTGATCGACAACGCCTGGGTGGGGCAGGCCCACACGGCCTGTTCGACGTTCGCGCGTTCCTCATCGGGTGGGCGCGCGTCGAGGATCTGCACCCGGCCGCGTCTGGGCACGCGGAAGAACTCGGGCGCCTCCAGCTCGCACATGGCGTGCCCCTGACAGAGATCCAGGTCGACCTCCACGCGGTACCCCACGTCCCCGACTCCTATACCCGGCGCCGGTAGCGCACCTTGGCCGGCAGGGCCAACTGCACCACCATCTTCGAATGGTCGTTGCGGTAGCTGTCGGCCGGCTGGGCCATCTCGAACTCGTACTCCCGCAACAACACCGAGAAGATGGCCTTGATCTGCATGGTCGCGAACGCCGCGCCGACGCACCGGTGCCTGCCGGCGCCGAACGGAATCCAGGTCCAGCGGTTGACCAGATCCTCCTGGCGCGGCTTCTCGTAGCGGTCGGGGTCGAACGAGTCCGGGTGGGGAAAGTCCTCGGGAATCCGGTTGGAGATGGCCGGTGAGGCGGCCACCAGGTCGCCCGGCGCGATCGGATAACCCTGCACGTCGAACTCGCCCTTGGCCACCCGCATCAGCACGATCAGCGGTGGATGCATCCGCAGCGTCTCCTTGAGGACATTCTCCAGTCTCGGGATCTGGCGCAGCGCATGGAAACTCACCTCCCGGCCGTCGGCGTAGAGGTCATCGAGTTCCTTGATCACCTCCGCATACACCTCGGGGTGGCGCAGCAGTTCGATCATGGTCCACGACGCGGTTCCCGAACTCGTGTGGTGCCCGGCGAACATCAGCGAGATGAACATCCCGGTGACCTCGTCGGCGGAGAACCGCGGCCGGCCCTCGTCGTCCTTGATCGACACCAGCACGTCGAGCATGTCGCGCGCGCTCTTGTCGGCGGGCGGGGCGGCCAGCCGGTCGGACATGATCTGCCCGACGAGCTCCACCAGTCCCGCGCGGGCCTCGTCGCGCCGCCGGAAGCTGTCGATGGGCAGGTAGGGGTCCACGTAGCACAACGGGTCGGTGCCGCGCTCCAGCTCGTGATAGAAGTGCGCGAACCGCGAGTCCAGCTGGTTGCGGAACTTGGTACCGATCAGACACGACGTCGACGTGTAGATGGTCAACTCGGCGAAGAACTCCAACAGATCGATCTCACCCTCGGGACCCCACCCGGCGACCATGCGCCGCACTTCGTTCTCGATCGTCGCGGCGTGGCCCTTCATCTGTTCGCCACGCAGCGCCGAGTTGTGCAGCATCTCCTTGCGCCGCTCGGGGCTGGCGTCGAACACCACACCCTTGCCGAAGATCGGAGTCATGAACGGATACGCCTCGGCCTGGTCGAGATCCTCGTCTGCCGAGCGGAAGAAGAATTCGTTGGCGGTGGCCCCGGACAGGAAGATCACATGCTTGTCGGCGAGCTGGAACCAGCCGACGTCGCCACACTCGTCACGGATGCGCTGCATCAGTCCGATGGGGTCGGTGCGGAATTCCTCGAGGTGGCCGTAACGGTCCTGGCCACCCGAAACACGCTGTGCCTGTTTGAGTTCTGGGCTGCTCACGAATCCTCCGGATAACTCAGCCGCCGGCGTTCCGACGGTGCCGACGACAGCGGCGCTTCGGGCTGGATCTCCATGCTCACCACGAAGCCGCCGCGCGGTGTCTCGGCCACGAAGGCGATGGCACGGGCGAGATCGGATGCGCGCAGGAAATAGTCGTGCCGTGCCTGGCCCCATCTGGCCCAATCCTCGAGCATCGGCCCGATCGATTCCGGCGGAAGGCTCCAGCCCATACCGGTCCTGGTCGGGCCGGGATGCACGATCGACGCGCGGACACCGGTGCCCTCCAGCTCCATCTGCAGATTGGTGACCATCGCGACCAGCGCAGCTTTGGCGGCGCCGTAGGCGCCCATGTGGGGCCGCTGGCGCAGGGCGACGTCGGATCCGACGAAGATCAGGTCGCCGCGTCTGCGCTGCAGCATCCCGGGCAGCACGGCGGCGGCCAGCCGGTTGGCTCCGACGAGGTGGATCTGGATCTGCGACTCGAACGTGTCGGTGCTGATCTCGTGCAGCCGGCCGAAGAACGTGTCACCGGCACCGGCCACCAGCAGTTCGATCTCGCCGAGGGCGTCGGTGGCGCGATGCACGAATTCCTTGACCGAATCGGCGTCGGTCACGTCCAACGGCAAGGCGACGGCTTCGCCTCCGGCGGAGCGGATCTGGTCGGCAAGCTCGCCGCATTGGTCCACCCGGCGGGCGCCGAGGGCGACCGGGAACCCGCGCTCGGCCAGTTCCAGGGCCGTCGCGGCGCCGATACCGCTCGAAGCGCCCGCCACGACGACGGGTCGGCGGTCGGGGTGCGGGTCGAAACGGGGCATCAGGCGAACTCCACGGTGATCGGAAGGTGGGCGAATCCCCGGACGTTGCTCGAATGCACGCGAACAGCGTTGTCCTCGTCGACTTCGACACCGCGGATCCGCGTGAACAATGCGGTGAGGGCCACCCTGGCCTCCATCCGGGCCAGGTGCGCACCCAGGCAGAAATGCGCGCCGCTGCCGAAACTCACCAGCTTCGAACCGATGTCGCGTCCGATCCGGTACTCGTCGGGATCCTCGAACACCCGGTCGTCGCGGTTGGCCGACCCGGGCAGCAGCAACAACACGTCGCCCCGGGCGACGGTGGTGCCGTGGAGCGCCACGTCTTCGGCCACGTGGCGCGCGAGGATCTGACTGGATGTGTCGTAGCGCAGTGTCTCTTCGATCCACGGCGTGATCAACGCGTGGTCGGCGAAGACCGCGGCGAGCTGGTCGGGGTTGCGATGGCCCCAATACATGGCATTGGCAAGCAATTTGGTGGTGGTCTCATTGCCCGCGACCACCATCAGGAACAAGAAGGCCATCACCTCGGCGTCGGTGAGGCGATCCCCGTCGATCTCGGCCTCGAGCAGGGCCGTCGTCAGGTCGGCGGTCGGCTCCCGGCGGCGCCGCGCGACCATGTCGGCGTAGTAGACCATCAGTTCGGCCGAGGCCTGTAGCGCCGACGCCGGGACGTCGGCCACACCGTCCTCGCGGTGCATCACGCCGTCGGCCAGCTCGCGCAGGCGCCCGCGATCCTGTTCGGGTACCCCCATCAGCTCCGAGATCACGTCCATGGGCAGTTTGCCGGCGAATTCGGCCACATAGTCGAAACTCTCGCGCTCCAGCGCGACGTCGAGATGTCGATTGGCGATCGCGGTGACCCGTGGTTCCAGTTCGCGGATGCGCCGCGGCGTGAAACCCCTGGACACCAGGGTGCGCAATCGGAGGTGACCGGGATCGTCCAATGCCAGGAACGACATCACACGGTGCGCTTCGGCGTTGCGGGAGACGGGGTCCAGGGAAACGCCGAACCTGTTCGACAGCGCGGTGCTGTTGCGGAAACCCTGCAGGACGTCGGCGTGGCGCGACAGCGCCCAGAAACCCAACTCGTCGTTGCGGTACAGCGGCGCCTCGTCGCGCAGCCGCCGGTAGTACGGATAGGGGTCCTCGTGGAAGTCGTAGTCGTACGGGTCGAGGACGGGCCCGGGGGCCGCCACGGTCGACGGCCCGTGTCCTGCGCTCATCCCTGCGCTCCGTCCCCGGCAGGATGTTCCTCCCCGAGCATGAGCCCGACCACGTAACCGAGGCGGTCGGCGATCTCGTGGTAGGTGAACGCGCCGCTGCCCGCATTCACCAGGGCGCCGAAGTAGGTCATCTCCAGGGCGGAGACGGTGCGCGGGTCGGCGCCCGGCCCGACCGCCGAACGGATGCGCCGGTGAATCTCCGCGCCGATCCGGTCACGGGCCGTGCGCACGGCGGCGTCGCCGTTGCTCAACAGTGCCGTGGTACAGGCCGCCGCGACCTCCGGCTCGTCGGCGACCATGAGCGCGAGGCTGCGCAACGCCTTCTCCACCCGGGTGACGGTGGGCTCGTTGACGTCGGTGAAGTACGGCACCTGACGGACGAGATCCAGATACACCTCGGCGATGAGGTGGTTCTTCGACGAGAAGTACGTGTAGGCCGTCGCCGGCGCGACCTTGGCGCGGGCCGCGACCGCGCGCACGGTCAGATCCGCGTAGGACGATTCGCGCAGCATCTCGATACCCGCCGCGAGCACCTTGCGGAACGTCTCTTCCTGGCGACGATTCCGCGGCGCGTCAGACGGTTGGTCGCCACCTCGATCTGTGACCGTGGCCACGGATTCACTGGACACATGTCCAAGTTAGCCGACACAGGCGATCGGCGGCAACTATCCGTGTCAAATGCCCACTACGCCAGTGATACTGGCTGCAAAATCCCCGTGCCTGCGGCCCGGCCTTGCGGGGTCATGGGCGCCGCCGCTATGGTTCGAAGAACCTGAGTCGGACAAGTGTCCAGATAACTGGGATGGAGTTCGGATGTCGTTACTGGCCGATCGTGAGGGCCGGCTGCTGATCGACGGCAAGCTCGTCGCCGGCGGCGCGGGCACGTTCCCGACGGTCAACCCCGCCACGGAGGAGGTGCTCGGCGTCGCCGCCGACGGAGACGCCGCCGACGTCGCCGCCGCGGTCGAGGCCGCCAGGCGGGCATTCGACGACAGCGACTGGTCGCGCAACACCGCACTGCGGGTGCGCTGCCTGCGTCAACTGCGCGACGCGCTGCGTGCGCACGTCGACGAGCTGCGGGACCTGACCATCGCGGAGGTGGGGGCGCCGCGGATGCTCACCAAGGGCGGACAACTGGAAGGGCCGATCGAGGACCTGATGTTCGCCGCCGACACCGCCGAGCGCTACCCGTGGCGGCAGGATCTGGGATACGCCACACCGCAAGGTATCCCGACCAACCGGACGATCGTCAGGGAGGCCGTCGGGGTGGTCGGTGCGATCACTCCGTGGAACTTTCCGCACCAGATCAACCTCGCCAAGGTGGGGCCCGCGCTGGCGGCCGGCAACACCGTTGTGCTCAAACCCGCGCCGGACACGCCGTGGTGCGGCGCGGCGCTGGCCGAGATCGTCGCCGACCACACCGACATCCCGCCGGGCGTGCTCAACATCGTCACCTCCGGGGATCCCGGTCTGGGTGCCCTGCTGTCCGAAGATCCCCGGGTGGACATGATTTCGTTCACCGGTTCCACCGCCACCGGCCGCGCCGTGATGGCCGACGCTGCGGCGACGGTCAAGAAGGTGTTTCTCGAACTGGGCGGCAAGTCGGCATTCATCGCGCTCGACGACGCCGACATCGCCACCGCGGGTTCCGTCGCGGCGTTCACCGCGGCGATCCACGCCGGCCAGGGCTGCGCGATCACCACCCGGCTGGTGGTGCCCCGGTCGCGCTACGACGATGCGGTCCAGGCCGCGGCGGCGACGATGGCGTCCATCCGGCCCGGTGACCCGACCGACAAACGCACCGTATGCGGTCCGGTGATCTCGGCGCGCCAGCGTGACCGGGTACTGGGCTATCTCGACCTGGCCGCCCGGGAAGGCGGGCATTTCGCCTGCGGGGGAGGACGTCCCGCCGACCGCCGGGTGGGGTTCTACGTCGAGCCGACGGTGATCGCGGGGCTGACCAACGACGCCAGGGTGGCCCGCGAGGAAATCTTCGGTCCGGTGCTCACGGTCATCGCTCACGACGGTGACGACGACGCCGTCCGGATCGCCAACGACTCGCCGTACGGACTGTCGGCCACGGTGTTCGGCGCGGACGCCGACCGGGCCGCGGCGGTCGCCACCCGATTGCGTGTCGGCACCGTCAACGTCAACGGCGGCGTCTGGTACGCGGCGGACGCGCCTTTCGGCGGCTACAAACAGTCGGGCATCGGCCGGGAGATGGGACTGGCCGGGTTCGAGGAGTACACCGAGATCAAGCTGATCGCGACGGCCGCGCACTGAGGAGACGACGATGGGACGATTCGACGGCAAGGTGGCAATCGTTACCGGCTCCGGAGGAGGCATCGGGCAGGCGTACGCCGAGGCGCTCGCCCGGGAGGGCGCCGCGGTCGCCGTCGCCGACATCAACGCCGGCGCCGCCGAGGCGGTGGCCAAGCAGATCGTCGCCGACGGTGGGACGGCGATCGGCGTTGCGGTCGACGTCTCCGACCCGGCGTCGGCCAAGGAGATGGCAGACCGGACCCTCGCGGAGTTCGGCGGGATCGACTACCTGGTCAACAACGCCGCGATCTTCGGCGGGATGAAACTCGACTTCCTGCTGACCGTCGACCCCGACTACTACAAGAAGTTCATGAGCGTGAACCTCGACGGCGCGCTGTGGTGCACCCGGGCGGTGTACCGCAAGATGGCCAAACGCGGCGGCGGCGCCATCGTGAACCAATCATCCACCGCGGCATGGCTGTACGCCAATTTCTACGGGCTGGCCAAGGTGGGTGTCAACGGGCTGACACAGCAGCTGGCCCGTGAGCTGGGCGGCCAGAACATCCGGATCAACGCGATCGCACCCGGCCCGATCGACACCGAGGCCAACCGGACCACCACCCCGCAGGAGATCGTCGCCGACATCGTCAGGGGATTGCCCCTCTCCCGCATCGGCACGCCCGACGATCTGGTCGGGATGTGCCTGTTCCTGTTGTCGGACCAGGCATCGTGGATCACCGGGCAGATCTTCAATGTCGACGGCGGCCAGATCATCCGATCCTGAAAGGGCGCCCGCATGACTGCTCCCGAACACGTCACACTGGGCTACATCGGCCTCGGCAAGATGGGTGCGCCGATGGCCAGACGCCTGACCGACTGGCCCGGCGGCGTCACGGTGTTCGACATCCGCGCGGAGACCGTGACCGCACTGGCCCGGGCCGGTGCGATACCGGCAGGCAGTGTCGCCGACGTCGCCGGGGCCGACCTCATCAGCGTGACGGTGCTCGACGACGCGCAGGTGCGCGCGGTCGTCGGCGAACTGCGGGCCCACGCCAGGCCCGGCACCGTGATCGCCATCCACTCCACGATCAGCGACACCACTGCCGTCGAGCTGGCCGACGAACTACGCGGCCACGGACTTCATCTCGTCGACGCACCGGTCAGCGGCGGTGCCCCGGGGGCGGACCGGGGTGCGCTGGCCACCATGGTGGGCGCGGACGACGACGTCTTCGCGCGGATCCGCGAACCCTTCGGGTGCTGGGCCTCACTCATCGTGCACGCCGGCCCGCCCGGGGCGGGCACCCGAATGAAACTCGCGCGGAATCTGCTGCATTTCATCGCCTTCAACGCCGCGGCCGAGGCCCAACGACTGGCCGAAGCCTGCGGCCTGGACATTACCGCGCTGGGCAGGGTGGTGCGGCACACCGACGCCATCACCGGCGGCCCGGGTGCGATCATGTTGCGCGACAAGACCGCGCGCATCGACCCGGACGACTTCTGGTATCCGATCATGAACCATGTCCGCGGGCTCGGCGAGAAGGACCTCGGCCTGGCGCTGGCGCTGGGTGCCGAACGCGGCGTGGATCTTCCGCTCGCCGAGATCGCGCTGCGCGACCTCGCCGCAGGTCTCGGCGTACCCCACACCACGGCAACGACGACGGAGTAGCAGGCGATGGACGAATTGCGGCGCACCGGCCTGGCCAAGATGAAAGAGGTCTACGGCTGGGATATGCCCGACGTGCCCGGCGATTATTACAAGTACACCGTCGAGCACCTGTTCGGCACCATCTGGACGCGACCCGGACTGACCCAGCGCGACCGCAGGCTGTTGCTGCTCGGCGCGGTCAGCGCGATGGGCCTCGACGACATCCTCCAGATCCAGATCACGGCGGCGCTGGCCAACGGTGAGCTGAGCGACGACGAACTGCGGGAGGTGGCGCTGTTCCTGACCCATTACGTGGGCTGGCCGCTGGGTCAGAAGGTGTACACGATCGCCGAGAAGGCGATCGCCAAGAAGGCCGCGACGGACGGCGGCGACGATGCCGGCGCCGAGTAGCCGATACGCCGGGTTGACCCGCGGGCAACTCGCCGCGCTGGTCCCCGAGTTGCTGCTCATCGGCCAGCTTATCGACCGCTCCGGAATGGCCTGGTGCATCCAGCAATTCGGCCGTGAGGAGATGGTGCAGATCGCCATCGAGGAGTGGGCCGGCGCCAGCCCGATCTATACCAAACGCATGCAGCGGGCACTGTCGTTCGAGGGCGACGACGTCATCACCATTTTCAAGGGACTGCAGCTCGACATCGGTGCGCCGCCACAGTTCATGGATTTCCGCTACACCGTGCACGACCGGTGGCACGGCGAGTTCCACCTCGCGCACTGCGGTGCGCTGCTCGACGTCGAGCCGCTCGGCGACGACTACGTCCGGGGTATGTGCCACGACATCGAAGACCCCACCTTCGACGCGACCGCGGTCGCGACCAACGCCAGGGCACAGGTGCGCCCGATCCACCGGCCACCGCGGGTGCCTGCGGGCCGGCAGCCGCACTGTGCCTGGACCGTCATCATCGACGAATCCCATCCGCCGGTGCGAGGCATACCCGCGCTGGACATCGTGCGGAACAGCCGCGCCGCCACCGTCACGCTCGACCCGATCGACACGACCGGCGACGGTCTCGCCGACTACACCGGACCGCTGCTCTCCGACGTCGACTTCGGCGCATACTCGCATTCGGCGCTGGTCCGCATCGCCGACGAGGTGTGCCTGCAGATGCACCTGCTTTACCTGTCGTTCGCGATTGCCGTGCGGGCCCGCGCCGACGCCGGCGTCGCGGAATCGGTGTGCACCAAACAGCTCGTCGGGCTCGCGGGGCTGGCCGCCGAGCGGATCCACCGCGCGCTGGCGTTGCCCGGCGGCGCCGAGGGTGCGCTGCACGTGCTCACCCTGCATCCGCTACTCAACCCGGCCGCCTATGTGACGGCCGGCGTGAGCGCGGGCGCGTTGTCCGTGGCTCGCTCACCGGCGCATGAGGACGGCGCGTGGATCTCGCTGTGCGGACCCGGAGCCGAGCGTCCCCTGCAGGCCGTCGCCGCCGCGGTGGACCCCCGGCTGCGCATCGAGGTGACAGGCACTGATTCTGACTGGAGCGCGCGAATTGTCGAAACAGACACTGTCGCAAAGGAATTCCCTGAAGTGTCGGTCGCCAAGGTCAGTGGCGGAGCGTCCTTCGTATTCGAGCCGCGCCGCTCGTTGCCGCTCACGGTGCGCGACGCCGGTCACCCGGGCGGTCGCGCCACCGCCACACCCACCCAGCGGCGCAGGTAATCCCGCAGCGCCGCACCCGTTCTGGGTGGCCTGCCGGGGTCGATGACGAACGACTGGATGATGCGCAGCAGGTGCTCGGCGAGCTCGTCGAGGTCGGCGTCGCCCAACCCGTGTGCGGCCCAATCGACGTCGAACCGGCGCATCATCGAATGGGCGAACCGCAGCGCGACGTCGGACGTGACCGACTGGGTGTGGGTGTGGGCCCGCCCGGGCGCGAGGAGCAGGCCGATGTGCTTATCCTTCGGCAACCACTCCAACGAGGTCGCGATCGCCTCGGTGACGGCCTCGACCGGATCGGTGACGCCGACGAGGTGGTCGGCGAGCCGATCGCGGAAATCGGCCGCGGCGTGGACGGCCGCCTCGACGAGCAATGCCTCGGTGCTGGGGAAATAGCGGTAGACCGTCTGACGGGTGACCCCCAGCGTGCGAGCGACGTGGGCGATGCTGATGTCGGCGCCGTGCTGGTCGATGGCTTTCCCCGCGGCCGCCAGGATGCGTGCCACCGCCTCCTCGTCGGACGCGGGCGCCGAACCGGACCAGCCATGGGTGCGCATGGCGGCATCGTACTCGTGGGCGTGGCCGCGTCGCGGGCCCGCAACCCGTGCCCGAGATGCTGGTCGCCGTTGCTGTACCCGACCGAAGCCGTTGGGGCTCGGAAAGTTTGGTGATCTTCGGAAATCCGATCGGCATCATCGCCGCGGCGTCGGGTTCGCTGCGACGTGCTCGGCGACGGTGCCGCGGACCGTGGCGCGCGGTTCTCGGTCGTGGTCACCGCGACGCGGGCGCCCTCGTGGGCGTCGGGTGTGACGTGGCGCACTCCCTACCCCGGTCATATGCCGAGCCGGATCTGCATGGTCCCGACGATCCGCGCACACCGAATCCGAGTGCGATTAGGGTGGGCAATCGTGCGCGTCCTCGTGATCGGCTCCGGAGCCCGTGAACATGCCCTGCTGTTGGCCCTGCGTCGGGATCCCGAGGTGGAGGAGGTCGCGGTGGCACCCGGCAACGCCGGCACCGAGATCATCGCCGACCAGTACGACGTCGACGCCACCTCGGGCGAGGCAGTGGTCCGGCTGGCCCAGCGCATCGGTGCCGACCTCGTCGTCATCGGACCCGAGGTCCCCCTGGTGCTCGGTGTCGCCGACGCGGTGCGGGCCGCCGGGATCGCGTGTTTCGGGCCGACCAAGGATGCCGCCCGCATCGAAGGTTCCAAGTCGTTCGCCAAGGACGTGATGGACGCCGCGGGTGTGCGCACCGCGACCAGCGAAACCGTCGACAACCCCGGTCACCTCGACACCGCCCTCGACCGGTTCGGCCCGCCCGCGGGCCAGCGGGCGTGGGTGGTCAAGGACGACGGTCTGGCGGCGGGCAAGGGTGTGGTCGTCACCGCCGACCGCGACGCCGCGCGGGCGCACGCAGCCGGGCTGCTCGACTCCGGGCACCCGGTATTGCTGGAGTCGTTTCTCGACGGGCCGGAGGTGTCGCTGTTCTGCGTGGTCGACGGCGCCACGGTGGTGCCACTGCTGCCGGCGCAGGACTTCAAACGCGTCGGGGACAACGACACCGGACCCAACACCGGCGGCATGGGCGCCTACGCGCCGTTGCCGTGGCTGCCCGACGCGGTGACCGCCCAGATCGTCGACGACGTCGTCAAACCCGTTGCCGCCGAGCTGGTTCGACGCGGAAGTTCGTTCTCGGGGCTGCTGTACGCGGGTTTGGCGATCACCGAGGACGGACCCGCGGTGGTGGAATTCAACTGCCGCTTCGGCGATCCCGAGTGCCAGGCGCTGCTCATGCGCTTCACCGGTGACCTGGCCGCGGTGATGGCGGCGGTCGCCGACGGCCGCCTGGCCGGCACCGCGCTGAGCTGGGATCCGCGCCCGGCGGTGTGCGTCGTGCTGGCGGCCGGCGGCTACCCGGGCAACTACGAGCGCGGCAAGCCGATCAGCGGCCTCGACGGGTTGCGCGACTGGCGCGATGGCATGGTCTTCCACGCCGGCACGACGAAACGCGACGGCCAGGTGGTGACCAACGGTGGCCGCGTGCTGGGCGTCACCGCGCTGGGGAAGGACGTGACCGCCGCGGTGGCCGAGGCCTACCGCGCGGTGGACCGCATCAGCTGGGACGGAATGCATTGCCGGCGCGACATCGGTCATCGCGCCATGGAGCGGGAACGATGACGGCACGAGTGGCGATCCTCATGGGCAGCGACAGCGACTGGGAAGTGATGAAGGGGGCGGTCGAGCGCCTCAAGGGATTCGGCGTCGGTTGCGAGGTGCACGTGATGTCGGCGCATCGCACGCCGGCGCGGGTGATGGAGTACGTCGCCGCCGCGCCGGGTCGCGGCATCGCGGTGTTCATCGCCGCCGCCGGCGCCGCCGCGCACCTGGCCGGCGTCGTCGCCGCGCACACCACGCGGCCGGTGATCGGCGTGCCGATGAACGCCACCAGCCTCAACGGCTTCGACGCGCTGCTCTCGACGGTGCAGATGCCGAGCGGCATCCCGGTGGCCACCGTCGCCGTCGGCGGCGCCGAGAACGCCGGCATCCTGGCGGCGCAGATCCTCGCGGTGGGAGACGCGGAGCTGGCCAAGAGGCTGGAGCAGTTCAAGGCCGACATGGCGGCGAAGGTGACGGAGAAAGATGCGAAGCTGCAACAGAAGTTGTAGCCGCGGCACCTGTGGCCGCGGGCGGCGCGAAGCGCCGCCGATGTTCGGCGGCGGTGCGATTGTTCTCGCACCACCCCTCCCCGGCGGTGCTGCGCACCGCCCGCGGCCACAGGTGCCGCNNAACTGCCGCTTCGGCGATCCCGAGACGCAGTCGGTGCTGGCCCTGCTGGAATCCCCGCTGGGGCAGCTGTTACGCGCTGCCGCCACTGGCGAACTCGCCGCCTTCCCCGATCTGCGCTGGCGCGACGGCGCCGCCGTGACGGTCGTGCTGGCCGCGGAGAACTATCCGGGACGGCCGCGGGTCGGTGATGTCATCACCGGGTCCGAGGCGGACGGCGTGTTGCACGCGGGCACCGCACGGCGGGACGACGGGGCGGTCGTGTCGTCGGGCGGCCGGGTGCTCTCGGTGGTCGGTGCGGGAGCCGATCTGGCCGCCGCACGCGACGCGGCCTACACGCTCATGCACTCGATCCGGTTGGCCGGCAGCCATTTTCGCACCGACATCGGATTAGCCGCCGCCGAAGGCAGAATCAGCCTCTGAGGTCAGGCCACCAGCAGCGGCGCCATCCAGGTCAGCTCGGCGGGCAGCTGAGCGCTCCAGAATGCGCCGTCATGTCCGCCGGGGGAGAAGCCGCCCGCCGGCGGATTGGGCAGTTCGGCGATGAACTGCCGCGTGGCGGAATAGAACGGATCGCCGGTGCCGCAGTCGATGCGGATGGGGATGGACGCGAACTGCGGCAGTCCCCACACGCTGTTCGCGGCGTAGTCGTCGGCGCTGTCGAAGGCGCCCGGCGCGGCGGCGCCGGCCGACGTCCACAGCGCCGGGCTCACCGCGCAGATGGCCGCCGTGCGCGCTGCGCCCAACCGGGCGCCCAGCAGCAGTGCGCCGTAGCCGCCCATCGACCAGCCCAAGAACCCCACCCGCGAGGTGTCCAGGCCCTGCGCGCCCAGCAGCGGCAACAGCTCGTCGAGCACCATCGCACCCGAATCCTCACCGGATGCTCTTCTGTGCCAGTAACTTCCGCCGCCGTCGACCGCCACCACCGCAAAGGGCGGCAGACCCGCGTCGACGGCCTGGGCCAAACCCTGCTCCACGCCACCTGCCATCACCTCGGCGGCGCTGCCGCCCTTGCCGTGCAGGGCGATGACGGGCCGCAGCGGTGCGGTCTGTCCGGGCGGGCGGGCGATCGCCCACGCGGTGTCGATCCCGCCGCGCGCCGCCGACACGAACGAACCGGTGGTCATCGTGGGAGCCGCGGCGGGCGCGGGCTGTGGCGGCGGCGCCAGCGGCACCCCGCGGCCGGCCATGGAAACCGTCGTCTCGACGCCGGTTTCACCGCGCGGCACAGTGCCCAACGCGGCGGCGCCGAGTGCGCCCGCGGCCGCCGCGGCGCCGACGCGCAGAAGCGTGCGGCGGCTGAGCTCAGGCATGGCGGCCATCATGCCACCCGGAGTCGGTGCCACCCCGCCCGCGCATAAGTAAAGGCTGATGATTAGCCGAAAGCATGATGCCGCACGGCCCTGGCTGGCAGCATGCTAGAGGTGACGGCAGCGGTCACCCCCAAAGGGGAACGTCGACGGTATGCGCTGGTCAGCGCAGCTGCGGACCTGCTGTGCGAAGGCGGATTCGACGCGGTTCGGCATCGCGCCGTCGCGCGTCGAGCGGGCCTGCCGCTGGCGTCGACCACCTACTATTTCTCGTCGCTCGAAGACCTGGTCGCCAGTGCGGTCGAACATGTCGGCGACCGCGAAACCGAACAGTTGCGTAGCCGCGTCGCCGGGTTGTCCCGTCGCCGCCGCGGCGCGGAGTCGACCGCCGACGTCCTGGTCGACCTGCTCGTCGGCGAGGCCCCCGGCCCCCGCGTCAGCGAACAACTGATATCGCGCTACGAACGGTTCGTCGCCTGCGCGCGGCAGCCTGGGCTGCGCGACATCCAGCGGCGCATCCTGCGGCAGCGCACCGACGCGGTCGTCGAGGTCGTCGCCCGCTCCGGCCGATCGGTTCGGCCCGGACAGCTCACCGCACTCGTCTGCGCCGTCGACGGAGCGGTGGTCGCAGCGCTCGTGGGGGACGGCGACAGCCCGCGGGAAACCGCGCGCGCGACCCTGGTCGATGTCATCGACGTGCTCGCCCCCTATGACTGAGCTCGCCGGTGTTTGGGGAGGCCCCCGCGCGGCTACCTCGCTGCGATGAAGTTCTCCGCGCTCGCCGATACCGCCCTCGACCGCTCGGTGGTGCTCGGCTACTCAAAGATCGGTTCACTGCTGCGCCGGCGGTGGTGGCCGGCCGACCCGGACCCAGGTGCGCTGGCCGGCAAGCGGGTGGTGGTCACCGGCGCCACCTCCGGCATCGGCGAAGCGATGGCGGGCTGCTTCGCCGAACTCGGCGCCACCGTGCACATGGTGGGACGCGACGAAGCCAGGCTGCGGCGCTCGGCCGGGCGTATCCGCGGGTCGGTGCCGGCCGCGACGGTGATCGAGGAGCGTTGCGACGTCAGCGATCTCGACGCCGTGCGGGCGTGGTGTGCCGATCTGCGCGGGCGGATCGACGCGCTGCACGGGCTCGTCCACAACGCCGGTGTGCTGCCGCGGGAGCGTCGCGAGAGCCCGCAGGGCCACGAACTGCAACTGGCCACCCACATCCTGGGCCCGCATGTCATGACCGAGGAACTGTTGCCGCTGCTGCGCGCGGCCGGCGGATCGTCGGTGGTGTTCGTGTCCTCCGGCGGCATGTACTCCTCGGCGCTGTGCGCCGACGACATGGAATACCGGGACAGCCCCTACGACGGTGTGCGCGCGTACGCGCGCACCAAACGGATGCAGGTGGTGCTGGCCGAGGCATGGTCGCAGCGCCTGGCGGGCACCGACGTGCGGGTGGAGAGCATGCACCCCGGGTGGGTGCAGACTCCGGGCGTGGCGGAGGCGCTGCCGCGCTTCGGCCAACTCGCCGGCCCACTGCTGCGCGACGCGGCCGACGGCGCCGACACCGCCGTATGGCTGGTCGCCACCCGGCCGGCCGGCCGGGCCGGACACTTCTGGCACGACCGTGCCCAACGTCCCACGACGTTCGGATGGCAGCGCGACCACGATGCCGCGTCGGCCGAGCGATTCCTGGACCGCGTCAGCGCGATGACGGGCACGCCGAACTCCTGGAGCCGATCGGCGCATTGACGGTACACAGCAAGCCCGGCTGATCGATGATGAGGCGTCGGGATGTTCGACAGGAGGGGCCATGGGGGAATCCGCAACCACAAGCAGCCAGCCTGAACTCAAGCGGGTCATGGGCCCGGGTCTGCTCCTGCTCTTCGTCGTCGGCGACATCCTCGGGACCGGCGTCTACGCGCTCACCGGCGACGTCGCCGCCGAAGTCGGTGGGGCGGCGTGGCTTCCGTTCCTCGTGGCCTTCCTGATCGCCACCATCACGGCGTTCAGCTACCTCGAACTGGTGACCAAGTATCCGCAGGCCGCCGGTGCGGCGCTGTACGCGCACAAGGCTTTCGGCGTGCAGTTCATCACCTTCCTGGTCGCGTTCATCGTGATGTGCTCGGGTATCACGTCGGCCTCGACCGCGTCGCGGTTCTTCGCGTCCAACTTCTTCACCGCATTCGACTTCAGCTGGGGGACAGCCGGAATCGTCGTTGTCGCGCTGCTTTTCATGCTTCTGCTCGCTCTGGTCAACCTGCGCGGGGTCGGCGAGAGCGTGAAGCTCAACGTGGTGCTGACGATCATCGAGATCACCGGCCTGCTGCTGGTGATCCTGGTCGGTTTGTGGGCGTTCACCGGCGGCGCCGATGTCGACTTCTCCCGGGTGGTGGCGTTCGACACCGCCGAGGACAAGAACGCATTCCTGGCCGTGACCACCGCCACCTCGCTCGCATTCTTCGCCATGGTCGGTTTCGAGGACTCGGTCAACATGGCCGAGGAGACCAAGGATCCCGTGCGGGTGTTCCCCAAGGTGTTGCTGTCCGGGTTGGGCATCGCCGGCGTGGTGTACGTCGTGGTGGCGATCGTCGCCGTCGCGCTGGTCCCGGTGGGCGAGCTGGCGGCCAGCGACACCCCGCTCGTCGAGGTCGTCAAGGCGGGCGCGCCGGGACTGCCGATCGAGGACATCTTGCCGTTCATCTCGATGTTCGCGGTGTCCAACACCGCGCTGATCAACATGCTGATGGCCAGCCGGCTGATCTACGGTATGTCCCGCCAGCACGTGCTCCCGCCGGTCCTCGGGGCGGTCCACCCGGCGCGACGCACCCCCTGGGTGGCGATCCTGTTCACCACCACCATCGCGTTCGGGCTGATCTTCTACGTGACGGCGTTCGCGAACAGCAACGCGATCGCCGTCCTCGGCGGGACCACCTCGCTGCTGCTGCTCACGGTGTTCGCGATGGTCAACGTGGCGGTGCTGGTGCTGCGCCGCGATGTGCGCGCCGCCGGCGGGCACTTCCGCACGCCGACGGCGCTGCCGGTGATCGGATGCCTGACGTCGCTGTATCTGGTGACACCGCTGTCGGGCCGGCCCGCCGAGCAGTACCTGCTGGCGTGCGTGCTGGTGGCGATCGGCGTCGTACTGTTCTTCATCACCATGGCCATCAACCGGCAGCTGGGCATTCGCGACGCCGGCATCACCGACCCCACGCACCTGGGGTCCGCGCCGGATTAGGCGGGATGCAGCCGGAGCGCCCGCGCTCGCAGCAGCGCGACGCGATCGGCGTTGCCGGCCAGGGCGATGTAGCGGTCGCCGAACACCGCGAGCAGGACGTCGTCGAGGCGGCGCACCGCCCCCGGCGGGAAGCGGTAATCCATCGAGGTGGTGATGGCCGCGCTGTCCACACCGTCGAGGATCGGGTCAAGAAGCTCCGGTGAGTCCACGCCCAACTCGAGTAACAACCCGGAGATCCAGGCGTAGTGGTCGGTGCGCGACCAGCCCGCGTCGGGAAACCGATTGCCCAGGTAGGTGGCCAGGACGGGGGTGGGGATCCGCGGATCGCTGGACGGCGCGAGCACCCGCTCGCCGGGATCGGAGGACCTCAGCCGGTCGCGGATCGCGGTGAACTCCCGGTCGGCCAGCTCGAGGAGGCCCGCGGCCAGCGTGAAGCGGCGGTCCAGGTCGGGGGCGTCCTCCACCGGGATCGACCCCTTGTAGCGGATGTCGTGTTCGAACTCCGCCCACGCATGCTGAAGCACCGTACGGACCTGCACCGACGCGGGTTGCTGCTCACCCTTCACCGCGACCAGCAGATGTCTGCTCGCATAACCCCAGCGGCCCGCGCTGGCCGTCTCCAGCCCCATGTCGCGGTCGTCGAGCAGCCGCATGCCGTCGGCCAGCAGATTGGCCACCGCGGCCACGTCCTCGCGCAGGTAGGTGATCACCCGCAGACCGATCTGGTCGGTGATCTCGGTGAGCGGATCGGTGTAGAGCCGCACACCGTCAACGCTTCGCTCGGCCTTGGCCGCGAAGGACGACACCGACTTGGTGCGCGCGGTGACGCTCAGATAGTTGATCCCGGCGTCGTCGAGCAGAGTGGTGACCCGGTCCAGGTAGCGCGCGGTGCCGGCGATGAGCGCGGGCCTGCGTTCGGTGAACGTGGCGATCGCGTGGTGCACGGCCCCAGGTGAAGCCTCCGGTGGCGTCGACGTCAGATCGGCCGGCAGCGTCGGGGTCACGATATAGCCGGTGACGCCGTCGCCGTAGGTGGTCACATCGTCGGGCCGGTCCGTGGCGTAGCGCGCCACGTATGCGCACAGGACGGCGTCGACCGGATCCTCGGCCAGCCGCAATTCGCTTTTACGCGTGGCGTTTTCGACAATATCCCGCAGACGTGCCCAGCCTTCATGGTCGCTCACCCGCATCGCCGGGCTGGCCTGGGCGAGCGCCTCGATGTGCTCCATCAACCGCAGCAGCTCCGCGCGCAGCTGCGGCACCGGCCGCCCCGGCTTGGCCTTGTACTTCAGGGTGCGGCCGAGCCGAAACAGCGCCACCGTCGCCGGGTGCGGATACACCTCGATGGCCCGCCGGTCCGCCGTCGAATCGGGGTTGATGTCCAATTCGAGCGTCTCGGCCAGCCGGGCCCCCCGCGGGGTGTCCGCGAATTCGGGTTTGCCCGTGTTGGACGGGTGCGCGCCGGCCTGGAACCGGCCGAAATCGGCGTTCAGCTGCTTCTCCGCCGGGCGCTGCCCGGTCGGGTTCGTCACGATCAGCGGGGCGTCCACGGCGACCAGGCAGTCGTCCTGCACGAACGGCTCCAACGCCTTGAGGATGCTGGCGTCGTCCGACGCCGCACCGACGTGCACCAACCGGCCCTCGTCGTCGAGGACGGCAAGGCCGGTGGGTTTGCGCTGACCCCACGCCAGGTCGACCCCCACGAAGTACACGGTTCCTACTGTGCCTGATCGCCGTCGTAAGCTCTGTCTTTGTGGCGATCCCCAATGTGTTGGCCGGCCGGTATGCCAGCGACGAAATGGTGGCGATCTGGTCCCCGCACGCCAAGATCGTCGCCGAGCGCAGGCTGTGGCTGGCCGTGCTGCGCGCTCAGGCCGAGCTGGGCGTCGCGGTGCCCGAGGGTGTGGTGGCCGACTATGAACGCGCTCTCGACAACGTCGACCTGGACTCCATCGCCGCCCGCGAACGCGTGCTGCGCCACGACGTGAAGGCCCGTATCGAGGAATTCAACGCACTCGGCGGCCACGAGCACGTGCACAAGGGTATGACCAGTCGCGACCTCACCGAGAACGTCGAACAGCTCCAGATCCGCCGCTCCCTGGAATTGGTGCACGCCCACGGGGTCGCGGTGGTGGCGCGGCTGGCCGAGCGGGCGGTCGTCTACCGCGATCTGGTGATGGCCGGCCGCAGCCACAACGTCGCCGCGCAGGCCACCACGCTGGGCAAACGTTTCGCGTCGGCCGCCGAGGAGACGTTGATCGCCTTGACCCGGGTGCGTGAGCTGATCGACCGCTACCCGCTGCGGGGGATCAAAGGCCCGATGGGCACCGCGCAGGACATGCTCGACCTGTTCGGCGGCGACACTGACCGGCTTGCCGAACTCGAACGTCTGGTCGCCGAATTCCTGGGTTTCACAGAGATTTTCACCAGCGTCGGGCAGGTCTATCCGCGCTCACTGGACCACGACGTGGTGTCCGCGCTGGTACAGCTCGGCGCAGGCCCGTCGTCGCTGGCCCACACCATCCGGCTGATGGCCGGGCACGAACTGGTGACAGAGGGTTTCGCACCCGGCCAGGTGGGGTCCTCGGCGATGCCGCACAAGATGAACACCCGCAGCTGCGAACGGGTGAACGGCCTTCAGGTCGTGCTGCGCGGATACGGCTCGATGGCCGCCGAACTCGCCGGCGCGCAGTGGAACGAAGGGGACGTGTTCTGCTCGGTGGTGCGCCGCGTCGCGTTGCCCGACGCGTTCTTCGCGATCGACGGGCAGATCGAGACGTTCCTGACGGTGCTCGACGAATTCGGCGCCTACCCGGCCGTGATCCAGCGGGAACTCGACCGCTACCTGCCGTTCCTGGCCACCACCCGCATCCTCATCGCGGCGGTGCGCGCCGGGATGGGCCGCGAGACCGCCCACGAGGTGATCAAGGAGCACGCCGTGGCCGTCGCACTGGCGATGCGGGAACGCGGCGCCGAGCCGGATCTGCTCGAGCGGCTCGCCGCCGACCCGCGGCTGCCGCTGGACCGCCCCGCACTCGACGCGGCCCTCGCCGACAAACAGGCCTTCACCGGCGCGGCGGGCGACCAGGTCGACCGGGTGGTTCAGGCCGTCGACGAGTTGGTCGGCCGCTATCCCGAGGCCGCCAAGTACACCTCGGGCGCGATCCTCTAGCAGCTCATTGGTGGGGGACGCGGCGGACACGCACGCCCGCGGTCCGCAATTCCAGCGCGGCCAATCCCCGGATGGCGACGGCGTCCTGACGCCGCCAGGCGCCCACCGGGTCATCACTGATGGCCGCGAGCTTGACCAGCGGCCGGTTGGCCAGTGCGCGCAGCGCCAGCAACTGCTCGCCGGCCGAGGTCGACGCCAGGGTGATCGCCGTCCACTTCCGCCGGAAGAAGCGCACCCGCAGAAACAGCCAGGGCATACCGACCGCCAGGATCGGCGGGGACGCCACCGCCAGCGCCAGCACCCACGCCAGCCAGCTGGCGGTGCTGTCGAGGTTCTGTCCGGCGCCGGCGATGTCCAACGCCGCCGCACTGGCCGCGATCAGCGGTTTGGCGATCGCGTCACCGATCAGCGGGACGTTGTCTGCGCTGTTGCCCGCCGAGTCGAGGTTGTCGGCGATCCCCGTGGCGCCGTCCTGCACCTGCCGGCCCACCTCAGCGATGGTCGCGATCGCCGAGTGCACGGCCAACCCCACCAGGACCCAGATGACGGTCCAGGTCGCCACGACGACGTCGCTGATCACCTGGGCGACGAGCCGGCCGGGCGTGGTGGCATAGGGCAGGAACCGTGATGTCATGGCGATGATGCTGCCGGATCGCGGCGCCGGTGGGCAGAGGCGACCATCCGACCGGGTGAGCGGACGCCGCGGCACGGCCAACTAAGCTGTCCCGATGCGCCCCGCTCTGTCCGACTACCAGCATCTGGCCAGCGGTAAGGTTCGCGAGCTCTACCGCGTCGACGACAACCACCTCCTGATCGTCGCCTCCGACCGGATCTCCGCATACGACTTCGTCCTGGACAGCGAGATCCCCGACAAGGGCCGCATCCTCACGGCCATGAGCACGTTCTTCTTCGACTACGTCGACGCGCCCAACCACCTGGCCGGCCCACCCGACGACGAGCGGATCCCCGACGAGGTGCTGGGCCGCGCCCAGGTGGTACGGCAACTGGACATGCTGCCCGTGGAATGCGTGGCCAGGGGCTACCTGACGGGCTCGGGCCTGATCGACTACCGCAAGACCGGCACGCTGTGCGGCATCACGCTGCCGCCCGGGTTGGACGAGGCAAGCAGATTCGCCGAGCCGCTGTTCACCCCCGCCACGAAAGCCGAACTGGGACAACACGACGAGAACATCTCCTACGCCGAGGTGATCGAACTCGTCGGCGCGGTGCGCGCCGACCAACTACGCGAACGAACCCTGCAGACCTACATCCAGGGCGCCGACCACGCCTTGACCCGCGGAATCATCGTCGCCGACACCAAATTCGAGTTCGGCGTCGACCGGGACGGCAACCTGCTGCTCGCCGACGAGGTCTTCACCCCCGACTCCTCGCGGTACTGGCCCGCCGACACCTACCGGCAGGGGGTCGTACAGCCCAGCTTCGACAAACAATTCGTCCGCAACTGGCTGACCGGGCCCGAGTCGGGGTGGGACCGTGCCGGCGACAACCCGCCACCGCCGCTGCCACCCGAGATCGTCGACGCCACCCGATCCCGTTATATCGAGGCCTACGAACGGATTTCGGGATTGCGCTTCAGCGACTGGATCGGACCGGCGGCATGAACCCCACACCGCCCATCGCCAAACGTGTCGACTCGCGCCGCGAATTCCACGGCGATGTGTTCGTCGACCCCTACGAATGGTTGCGCGAGAAGTCCAGCCCGGAGGTCATCGACCATCTGACCGCCGAGAACGACTACACCGAAGCCGCGACCGCACACCTGGCACCGTTGCGGCAGAAGATCTTCGAGGAGATCAAGGCCCGCACCAAGGAAACCGACCTTTCGGTGCCGACGCGGCGCGGCGAGTGGTGGTACTACGGGCGCAGCTTCGAGGGCAAGCAGTACGGCGTGCAGTGCCGCTGCCCGGTCACCGATCCCGACGACTGGACACCGCCCACCCTCGACGAGCACACGCCGATCCCCGGCGAGCAGATCCTGCTCGACGAGAACGTCGAAGCGCAGGGCCACGACTTCTTCTCCCTGGGTGCGGCCACCGTCAGTCCCGACGGCAACGTCCTCGCCTACTCCGTCGACACCGTCGGCGACGAGCGATACACGCTGCGGTTCAGGGATTTACGCACCGGTCGGCAATACGCCGACACGATTGTGGGTATCGGCGCCGGCGCCACGTGGGCCACCGACAACCACACGGTCTACTACGTCACCGTCGACGATTCGTGGCGGCCCGACACGGTGTGGCGCCACCGGCTGGGTTCGGGGCTGCCCGCCGAGAAGGTCCACCACGAAGCCGACGAACGGTTCTGGCTCGGGGTGGGACGGACACGCAGCAACAGATACGTGGTCATCGCGGCGGGCAGTGCGGTCACCTCCGAGGTGCGCTACGCCGACGCCGGGGATCCGCAGGCCGAATTCACCGTCGTGTGGCCGCGCCGCGAACTCGTCGAATATTCCGTGGAACACGCCGTCGTCGGTGGTGAGGACCGATTCCTCATCCTGAACAACGACGGCGCGGAGAACTTCACCCTGGTCGAAGCGCCGGTGGCCGACCCGACCGCCGTCCGGACGCTCATCGAGCACCGCCCCGACGTGCGGCTGGACGCGGTCGACGCCTTCGAAGATCATCTGGTGGTCAGCTACCGCAGCGAGGCGCTGCCGCGGATCCAGCTGTGGCCCATCCTCAACCGGGGTGACGGAGGGGTGTACGGCCGTCCCGAGGACATCACCTTCGAGTCCGAGCTGACCTCGGCCGGACTGGGCGCCAACCCCAACTGGTCGGCGCCGCGGCTGCGGGTGGGCGCCACGTCCTTCGTCACGCCCGTGCGCATCTACGACATCGACCTGCTCAGTGGGGACCGCACACTGCTGCGCGAGCAGCCCGTCCTCGGCCACTACCATCCCGACGACTACGTCGAACGCAGGGAATGGGCGGTGGCCGCCGACGGTGTGCGGGTGCCGATCTCGATCGTCCACCGCGCCGGGCTGCAGTTCCCGGCCCCCGCGGTGCTCTACGGCTACGGCGCCTACGAATCCTGTGAGGATCCGCGGTTCTCCATCGCACGACTGTCGCTGCTGGACCGCGGCGTGGTGTTCGCGGTCGCGCACGTGCGCGGCGGCGGTGAGCTCGGCAGGCCCTGGTACGAGCACGGCAAACTGCTCGAGAAGAAGAACACCTTCACCGACTTCATCGCCGTCGCAGAACATCTCGTCGCCACCGACGTCACCCGACCGGCCGCCCTGGTGGCGCTCGGCGGCAGCGCGGGAGGCCTGCTCATGGGTGCGGTCGCCAACATGGCACCGCACCTCTTCGCCGGCATCCTGGCGCAGGTGCCGTTCGTCGACCCGCTGACAACCATCCTCGACCCGTCGCTGCCGCTGACCGTCACCGAATGGGACGAATGGGGAAACCCCTTGGAAGACAAGGACGTCTACGACTACATGAAGTCGTACTCGCCCTACGAGAACGTCGCGGCGGTGGAGTATCCGGCCATCCTGGCTATGACGTCGCTCAACGACACCCGGGTGTACTACGTCGAACCCGCCAAATGGGTTGCCGCCCTGCGTCACACCCAGAGCGGCTCCCGGCCGGTGCTGCTGAAGACCGAGATGAGCGCAGGCCACGGCGGTATCAGCGGGCGGTACGAACGGTGGAAAGAGGCAGCGTTCCAGTACGCGTGGGTGCTGGCGACCGCGGACGGCGACAGCCACGCCGGCGGCCAGGTGGACAGCCTGTTCGGCGGTCCGGAGTCCTGACCGCACCCGGACGGCCAGGTCTCAACGGCCAGCTGGGCGACAGATGACGTCGATCTCCCCGCAACCGTCCTGACACCTGGCGCCGGCAGACTGTCCATCGTGGCTGGAGAACTGATCGTCTCCGTCTCGGGGATCAACGAGCGCACACTGCCCGGCCTCCGCGCCTTCTGCGCGGAACTGGACGCGCGCAAAGTCCCGCTGTCGCTGCTGGTGGCGCCCCGGCTCAAGGGCGGCTACCGGCTCGACCGTGACCACGACACCGTCGAATGGCTCGCGGGCCGGCGCCGCGCCGGCGACGCCCTCGTCCTCAACGGTTACGACGCCGCGGCCACCAAGAAACGCCGCGGCGAGTTCGCCGCACTGCAGGCCCACGAAGCGAATCTGCGGCTGATGGGCGCCGACCGCGTGCTCGAACACCTCGGCCTGCGGACACGACTGTTCGCCGCACCCGGCTGGAACGCCTCCGAGGGCACATCCGTCGCGCTGCCTCGCAACGGCTTTCGGCTGCTGGCCGGGATGACGGGTGTGACCGACCTGGTGCGGCGGACGACGACGCGTGCGCGAGTGCTCGGCATCGGCGAGGGATTCCTCACCGAGCCGTGGTGGTGCAGGACGCTGGTGCTTTCGGCCGAACGCACCGCGCGGCGCGGCGGACTGGTCAGACTCGCCGTCTCCGCGCGCCAGCTGCGCAGGCCGGGACCGCACCAGGCGATGCTCGACGCGGTGGACCTGTCCCTCCTGCACGAATGTGTCCCCGGCGTCTACCGGTGGCAGCCCTACCCGGCACTGACCGACGCCGCCTGAACCGACCGCTACATTGGCGTCCATGGCAGATGCCGACGTCATCGTCGTGGGAGCCGGACTGGCGGGCCTGGTCGCCGCGTGCGAGCTGGTCGACCGCGGGCGACGGGTGTTGATCGTGGACCAGGAGAACGAGGCCAACGTCGGCGGGCAGGCGTTTTGGTCGTTCGGCGGACTGTTCCTCGTCGACAGTCCCGAGCAGCGGCGGCTGGGTATCCGCGACAGCCACGAGCTGGCGCTGCAGGACTGGCTGGGCACCGCGGGATTCGACCGCCCCGAAGATCACTGGCCGCGGCAGTGGGCACACGCCTACGTCGACTTCGCCGCCGGTGAGAAACGCAGCTGGCTGCACGACCGGGGCCTGCGCATCTTCCCGCTCGTCGGCTGGGCCGAACGCGGCGGATACGACGCACGCGGACACGGCAACTCGGTGCCCCGGTTCCACATCACCTGGGGCACGGGCCCGGAGATCGTCGGAATCTTCGCGCGGCGGCTGGCATCGGCAGGGCCGGCGGTGCGGTTCGCCCACCGCCACCGCGTCGACGAACTGATCGTGGAGTCCGGCGTGGTCACCGGTGTCCGCGGCGCGGTCCTGGTTCCGTCGACACAACCTCGCGCGGTGCCGTCCTCACGGGATACCGTCGGCGAGTTCGAATTCCGGGCCGACGCCGTCATCGTGGCCACCGGCGGCATCGGCGGAAACCACGACCTGGTGCGCAAGAACTGGCCGTCCCGGATGGGCAGGGTGCCCGACCAGCTGCTCAGCGGGGTGCCCGCGCATGTCGACGGACGAATGATCGGCATCAGCGAATCCGCGGGCGCCCGTGTGATCAACGGCGACCGGATGTGGCACTACACCGAAGGCATCACCAACTACGACCCCATCTGGCCCGCGCACGGAATCCGGATCCTGCCCGCGCCGTCGTCGCTGTGGCTGGACGCCAACGGCAAACGGCTGCCCGCACCGCTGTACCCGGGCTTCGACACCCTCGGCACGCTCGAGTACATCTGCCGCACGGGGCAGGACTACACGTGGTTCATCCTCAACGCGCGCATCATCGCCAAGGAGTTCGCACTGTCCGGGCAGGAGCAGAACCCCGATCTGACCGGGCGCAGCATCCGCGATGTGCTGGCCAGGGTGAAGCCGGGGGCGCCGGCGCCGGTGCAGGCATTCGTCGACCGCGGGGTGGACTTCGTCACCGCGAAATCGTTGCCGGAGTTGGTGTACGCGATGAATGCGGTGCCCGACGTCGTGCCGCTGGACCTGGCCACCGTGGAGGCGGAGGTGACGGCGCGCGATCGCGAGGTGGCCAATCGATTCACCAAGGACACCCAGATCACGGCGATCCGTTCGGCGCGCACCTACCTCGGCGACCGCTTCACCCGCGTCGTCGCGCCGCACCGCCTCACCGACCCCAAAGCCGGACCTCTCATCGCGGTCAAGTTACACATCCTGACGCGTAAATCGTTGGGCGGCTTGGAAACCGATCTGGATGCACGAGTGCTCAAATCGGACGGCTCGGTGTTCGACGGGCTGTACGCCGCCGGGGAGGCAGCCGGATTCGGCGGCGGCGGCGTACACGGGTACCGGTCGCTGGAGGGTACGTTCCTGGGCGGCTGCATCTTCTCGGGCCGTGCGGCGGGACGCGCCGCGGGCTGAGGGGACCGCAGTGGATCAGAACTCGGTGCCGTTCTCCGGTTCGAGGACCTGGAAATCGGTGTCGGTCATCTCGGTGAGCCGCCCGTAGTAGATACCGCGCGCCGACGGATCGATGATCGCCTGGTGGATGGGCACGGCCCGGCTGGGCGCGACGGCGCGCAGATACTCGACGGCCTCGGAGATCTTCATCCACGGGGCGGCCGCGGGGGTGGCCAGCACGTCGACCGGCTCACCGGGGGTGAACAAGGCGTCGCCGGGATGCATCAGCCGGGCCGGATGGTCGCCGTCACCGATGAGATAGGAGATGTTGTCGATCACCGGGATCTCCGGATGGATCACCGCGTGGCGTCCACCCACGCCCCGCACCCGCAGACCACCGACGGTGAATTCGTCGCCGGCGTGCACCGCGCGCCAGGGCCCACCCAGCTGCGCGGCGGTCTGCGGGTCGGCGTAGAACTGCGCCGACGGGTTGGCCTCCACCAGCGCGGGCAGGCGCGCGGGATCGGCATGGTCGGGATGCTGGTGGGTGATCAGGATCGCCGCCAGTCCGGTGAGGCCCTCGAATCCGTGGGAGAAGTTGCCCGGATCGAACAACAACGTGGTGTCGGCGCCGGAACCGTCGGGGAAACTCGCCAGTAGGCACGAATGGCCGAAATGCGTGAGCTGCATCCCTATATTGTGGCGCGCAAGGGGCGCGGTAAACGGGGGATGCGATGCGAATGCTGCGGGCGGTGCTCGCCGTCGCGGTGGCTGTCTGCGGGTCGGCGGTCGCCGTTGTCGCTCCCGCGTCCGGACAACCCGCCGATTGCCCGCCCGTGTGCGATCGCATCCCCGATTCGGCATGGATCGACACGACCGCCGTCCCCCTCGACGCCGTGTACCACTGGCCCGGCCTGGCCGGCATCGCCGTCACGGCGCCGTCGCCCCGATTCCGGTTCGAGGACGAATGCGTCACGCCGCCCGTCTTCGCAGACCCGCGCGTCTACGCCGTGGCCGCCCGCGCGGCGGTGCCCCAACCGGACGGGCAGTGGCAACTCCAGACCCAGGTGGTGCACTGGCGCGGTGAGACGTGGCGCGGCGGTCAGGACGCACTGTCGGTGCTGCGGACCGCCTCGGCGAATCTCCGTGCCTGCCAGCTCACGGCGCCGGCCGCGTCGCCGTCGGTCACGACCGACGAACCCGAACGCCTCGCCGCCGTCGTCAGCATCGACGGCCTGCGGGTACTGCACCAGTACCTCGTCGCACATCCCCGCAGCAGCAGCGTGGTGGAGTTGGCGCTGTGGTCCGCCGCGCCGCCCCTGACCGACTGGCCACCCGTCCCCGACGTGCAGGTGTTCGACGCCATGATCGCACCGCTGTGCACGGCCTACATCGGCTCGTGCCCGTGAGGCGGGTGGCCGGGCGCCGCCGGTAGAGTGTTCGCCGAGCAGTCTGCAGCCGACATGATAAGGAGCCGCGCGTGGCCCGGGTCGTTGTGCATGTGATGCCCAAGGCCGAGATCCTCGACCCACAGGGGCAGGCGATTGTCGGCGCCCTGGGTCGTCTCGGTGTGGCGGGCATCTCAGATGTGCGTCAGGGCAAGCGTTTCGAGCTTGAGGTCGACGACGGGGTGGCCGACGAGACGGTCGCCGAGATCGCCGAATCACTTCTGGCGAACACCGTCATCGAGGACTGGTCGGTGAGCAGGGAGCCGTCGTGACCGGCGAACGCTCCCGCGGGGCGACGGCATGACCGCCCGGGTGGGTGTGATCACCTTCCCCGGCACTCTCGACGACGTCGACGCCGCGCGTGCGGTGCGGCTCGCCGGCGGTGAGGCGGTGAACCTCTGGCACGGCGACGCCGACCTGAAGGGCGTGGACGCTGTCATCGTCCCCGGCGGCTTCTCCTACGGCGACTACCTGCGCTGCGGGGCGATCGCCAAATTCGCGCCCGTCATGGGCGAGGTGATCGAGGCGGCCGGACGCGGGTTGCCGGTGCTGGGCATCTGCAACGGATTCCAGGTGCTGTGCGAGGCGGGTCTGCTGCCGGGGGCACTGACCCGCAATGCCGGTCTGCACTTCATCTGCCGCGACGTCTGGCTGGAGGTGGCGTCGAATACGACCGCCTGGACCACGCGTTACGACCTGGGCGCCGATCTGCTCGTCCCGCTGAAGTCGGGGGAGGGGCGTTACGTCGCCAGCGAGACGGTGCTCGACGAACTCGAGGGCGAGGGCCGGGTGGTGTTCCGCTACCGCGACAACGCCAACGGATCGATGCGCGGCATCGCCGGCATCAGCTCGGCCAACGGCCGGGTGGTCGGCCTGATGCCGCATCCCGAACATGCCACGGAGGCGTTGACCGGCCCGTCCGACGACGGTCTGGGCATGTTCTACTCGCTGCTGGACGCGGTGCTGTCGGTCTGAGCGACTTTTCGCCGCGGCGCTAGCGGGCGCCCATTCCCCGCGCGAGCGTGCGCAAACTCGATGATTTGCCCGGCGTGTCGGCCGCAAACATGCACGCTCGCGGCGGAGAGGGGGCGTCAGGGGGTCAGGGCGACCGAGGCCTCGGCGGTATAGCACAGGAACGTCAGGGTCTCCTGCAGGTACAGCTCGACGGTGTCGGCGTTGTGCGACAGATAACCGATGGACACGTCGGTGCCCAGCTGGAGGTCGAAATCGCCACCGCGGGTCGACAATACGAACGCGCCGTCGATCGCGGGAGCCCAGATGATGTCGCCGTCGACCAGCCGGTTGAGGTGCTCGCGCAGCGGATATCCGTGCTCGGTGGTCTCGCTTACCAGGGTGTAGGCGTCGGCCGACAGCAGCACCGAATACGGGCCGTCGACACCGGCCAGCCGCAGCTCCGAGAGGGCCTGGGCGAATACATCGGGGTATTCGCGGGGGTCCTCGGGCAGTGCCAGCGCCGGGTTGGAGCTGCACTTGCGGATGCCACCGATCGACGCCGCCTCGTACCCCTCGAAGATCGCGCGATCCTCGACGAACGCCAGTTTCTTGGCGGCGTCCTTCACGGGATCCCAATCGGAATCCTGCGAGCCGCGTTCGACGTCGTCGATGTCCGTGCGGCTGACCGTGAACGGGACGCGCAGCCGTACCAGCGGTTGGGCCTGGCGCAGATGGGCCACCACACCGTCGCCGGGCGCGGCCACGTCGACCAGATGACCGGTGCTGACCGCGGCGGTGACCGGACCGCCCGGCTCGCTGACGTCCACCACCCGGCGACCGGCGATGTGGCGTTTGAAGGTTCGGGTGGCCTCCTCCTCGATCTGCGCCCACGCCACATCGGTGATCGGCGCGAGTTCGCGATAGAGGTTGTTCATCAGTGATGTCCTTTCAGGCTGCCGATCGCAAGTGAACCGTCGGAGGGGGTGGCCGCTGTGACGGTGACGGTGTCCGTTTCCGCGGGTGCCGCAGGCAGGGGCGGCGGACCGTCGAGGAAGCCGGCGGTCGGGGTGAAGAACATCCCGCCGGTCAGCGCGGTCGAGAAATCCAGGATCCGGTCGGTGTTGCCGGGCGGATCGCCGATGAACATGTTGTGCAGCATCCGTTCGGTGACGTCCGGGTCGGCCGAGTAGGCGATGTAGTAGGTGCCCGACTCGCCGCTGCCCAGCGTCCCGAAGGGCATGTTGGCGCGCACGATCTGCAACTCGTTGCCCTCGTCGTCGGTGATGACGTTGAGCGCGAGATGCGAGTTGGGCGGTTTGACGGCGTCGTCGAGTTCGATGTCCTCGAGTTTGGTGCGTCCGATCACCCGTTCCTGTTCGGCGACGCTGAGCGCATTCCAGGCCGCCATATCGTGGACGTACTTCTGGACGTGGACGTAGCTGCCGCCTGCGAACGCCGGATCTTCGGCACCGATCTGCGCCGCGGCGACGGCTTCGGGTCCGTCGGGGTTCTCGGTCCCGTCGACGAATCCGAGCAGGTCGCGCTGCTCGAAGAAGCGGAATCCGTGTACCTCGTCGACGACGGTAACCGCGCCATCCATCGTGGCCAGGATCCGTCCGCCGAGTTCGAAGCACACATCCATCGACTCGCCGCGGATGTGGAACAGCAGGTCACCCGGCGTCGACGGTGCGTGGTGGCGCCGTCCCTTCAATTCGGCGAAGGGGTGCAGTTTTTCCGGCCGCGGTCCGGCGAACAACCGATCCCATGCCTGCGCGCCGACACCCGTCACGAGGGTCAGGCGCGAGGACGGCACCCGGAAACCCACCGCCCGCACCAAACCCGACAGCCCGGAGAGCGCGTCGTGCACGACGGCCTCGCCCCCGTCGTCGATGGTGGCGACCAAGAAGATCGCCGCGGATGTGAGCGGAGTGAGGATCGGCTGGGGACGCGCATCGGGCACGACACGACCCTAGCGGCAACCCCGTCACCCGCGATGGCCAAAGATGGTGAACATGTTCAGTTCCCTGGCCGACCTCACCTCCGCGTCCGGCGCCGGCCTGTGCGACTTCGTCGACCGTTCGCCGTCGCCGTTCCACGTCTGCCTGACCGTCGCCGAGCGGTTGCGCGCCGCCGGATTCAGCGAACTCGACGAGCGCCAGGCATGGCCGGCGGCCGCGGGCCGGTACTTCACGGTGCGTGCCGGTTCGCTGGTCGCATGGCAGACCGACGGCGCCGCCGACCGCCCCTTCCGGGTGGTCGGCGGCCACACCGACAGCCCGAACCTGCGCGTCAAGCAGCATCCCGACCGGTTCGTCACCGGATGGCAGGTGGTGGCGCTGGAACCCTACGGCGGCGCCTGGCTGAACTCCTGGCTGGACCGCGACCTCGGCATCAGCGGGCGGCTGTCGGTGCGGACCGCCACCGGCATCGACCACGTGTTGGTGCGGGTGGACAAGCCGATCCTGCGGGTGCCGCAGCTGGCGATCCACCTCGCCGACGACCGCAAGTCGGTCTCCCTGGATCCCCAGCGCCACGTCAACGCGGTCTGGGGCATCGGCAGTGGGGTGAGATCGTTCCTGTCCTACGTCGCCGGGTGCGCCGGTGTCGACGCGGCCGACGTCCTCGGTGCGGACTTGATGACCCACGACCTGACGGCCTCGGCGCTGGTCGGAGCCGACCGCGAGCTGGTGAGTGCCCCGCGGCTGGACAACCAGGCCACCTGCTACGCCGGGCTGGCGGCGATCCTGGCCGCCGAACCGCGTGACCACATCCCGGTGCTGGCGCTGTTCGACCACGAGGAGGTCGGTTCCACTTCGGATCATGGTGCACAGTCCGATCTGCTGCCCACCGTCCTGGAGCGCATCACACTGGCCGCGGGTGGGGACCGCGAACAGTTCCTGCGGCGGCTGGCGGGGTCGATGGTCGCTTCGGGCGACATGGCGCACGCGACGCACCCGAACTACCCCGAACGCCACGAACCCGGTCACCTCATCGAGGTCAACGCCGGGCCGGTGCTCAAGGTCCAGCCCAATCTGCGCTACGCCACCGACGGCCGCACCGCGGCCGCGTTCGCGCTGGCCTGCGCCCAGGCCGGGGTGCCGCTGCAGCGGTACGAGCACCGCGCGGATCTGCCGTGCGGATCGACGATCGGGCCGATGACCTCCGCGCGCACCGGCATCCCGACTGTGGACGTGGGAGCGGCGCAGCTGGCGATGCACTCCGCGCGCGAACTCATGGGGGCCGCCGACGTGGCGGCGTATGCCGCGGCGCTGGCGGCGTTCCTGACGCCGTCCGCGCCATGACACCGAACGTGTCACACCGCGGGGATATCGTCGCGCACATGGCACTGCACGTTGAGATGATCACGTTCGACTGTACGGATCCCGACGCGTTGGCCCGGTGGTGGGCCGAGGCGGTCTCCGGGGAGGTGAATGCCGTCGCCCCAGGCGAATTCGTGGCGGTGGGGCAGCAGGACGGCCCGACCCTCGGGTTTCAGCGGGTGCCCGATCCGACACCGGGCAAGAACCGCGTCCACATCGATTTCCAGGCCACCGATATGGAGGCGGAAGTCGCGCGGCTGGTCGCGCTGGGCGCCACCGAAACCGAACGGAACAGCTTCGGCGATGAGTTCCGGTGGGTGGTGCTCGCCGACCCGGCCGGCAACGCCTTCTGCGTAGCGGGCGGATAGCCCGAATCCTGGAAGGATCAGGGACGTGCTGCTGTCCCTGATCGCGATCTCGGTGGTGCTCGCCGGGTGGTCCCTGCTGACTCGACGGCTGGAGCGGTGGGGACTGACGGCACCGATGGTGCTGGTGCTGGCGGGCCTGGCGGTCGGCGTGATGACCCGCCACGACATCACCGGAACGCTGAACACCGACGCTGCCCAGCACGCGGCGGAGGTCATCCTGGCGGTCCTGCTGTTCGTCGATGCCACCGATGTGCGGGGCGGGATGCTGGGGCGCGAACCCCGTCCCGCGGTCCGGATGTTGTTCATCGCGCTGCCGTTGAGTCTGCTGGGGGCCGTGCTCGCCGGGATGTGGCTGCTGCCGCACCTGTCCTGGGCGGTCCTACTGCTCATCGCGTGCGTGGTGGTGCCGACGGACTTCGCTCCTGTCACGTCAATCCTGCGGGACCGCCGCGTGCCCGAACGGGTCCGCAATGTCCTGAACGTCGAGGCGGGCTACAACGACGGCATCCTGTCGCCGACATTCATCTTCGCGCTGGCACTGGCGGGGGATCAGTCGCACGCGTCGACGCCGTTGGAGGCGCTCGGCGCGGCCGTGCCCGAGGCGATCAAGGCGGTTCTGGTCGGTGCGGCCGTCGGCGCGGCGCTGGCGCTGCTGACCAACACCGCCCAACGGCGCGATCTGCTGACCGAACAGTCCGCCCGGATGATCCTGGTGGCCGCGCCGCTGCTGTCGTTCGGATCCAGCCTCGCCATCGGCGGAAACGGCTTCGTCGCCGCCTTTGTGTGCGGTCTCACATACAACGGTCTGCGGCGGTCGGAGTCCATCCGGCGTGAGCTCGAACTGGTCGACGACCTCGGATTCCTGCTGTCGACCGTGATGTGGTTCGTATTCGGGGCCGCCGCGGTGATAGCCCTGGAGTCTGGTGTGTCCCTGGGCACCATCGTGTTCTGCCTGCTGGCGCTGACGGTGGTACGCATCGTGCCGGTGTTGGTGGCGTTGCTGGGAACCCGGTTCTCGCTGGGGGAACGGCTGCTGGTCGGGGTGCTGGCGCCGCGCGGCACCACGTCGATCGTGTTCGGGCTGCTGGCGTTCAACGTGCTCGGAGGTGAGGACGAGAACGAGGTGCTGATGACGATGGTCGTCGCGGTACTCGGCAGTGTCGTGCTCCACGGGCTGGGCACACCCGCGGCCGTCCGCGCCTACTCGCGGGCACAAACTAAACTATCGACGTGACGCCGGAGCTCACCAACGCCCTCGATTCCGTCCAGCGTGCCTCAGCCACCCCCGATCACCCTCAGCCGTTCCGCGAACTCGGTCTCAAAGACGACGAGTACGACCGGATCCGGGAGATCCTCGGCCGCCGCCCCACCGACGCCGAACTGGCGATGTACTCGGTGATGTGGAGTGAGCACTGCTCGTACAAATCCTCCAAGGTGCATCTGCGCTATTTCGGCGAGACCACCACCGAGGCGATGCGGTCCTCGATGCTCGCGGGCATCGGCGAGAACGCCGGCGTCGTCGACATCGGCGACGGCTGGGCGGTCACGTTCAAGGTCGAGTCGCACAACCATCCCTCCTATGTCGAGCCCTACCAGGGCGCGGCCACCGGGGTCGGCGGCATCGTCCGCGACATCATGGCCATGGGCGCGCGGCCGGTGGCGGTCATGGACCAGCTGCGTTTCGGCGCCGCCGACGCCCCCGACACCCGCCGCGTCCTCGACGGTGTGGTGCGCGGGATCGGCGGATACGGCAACTCCCTGGGTCTGCCCAACATCGGCGGAGAAACGGTGTTCGACGCGTGCTACGCGGGCAACCCGCTGGTCAACGCCCTGTGCGTGGGAGTGCTGCGCAAAGAGGACCTGCATCTGGCGTTCGCGTCGGGTGCGGGCAACAAGATCATCCTGTTCGGGGCCCGCACCGGTCTGGACGGCATCGGCGGGGTGTCGGTGCTGGCATCGGACACCTTCGCCGGCGACGAGTCGGGTTCGGGCCGCAAGAAGCTGCCCGCGGTGCAGGTCGGCGACCCGTTCACCGAGAAGGTGCTCATCGAGTGCTGTCTCGAGCTCTACGCCGCCGGTCTGGTGATCGGCATCCAGGACCTCGGCGGTGCCGGATTATCTTGCGCCACATCCGAACTTGCGTCGGCCGGTGACGGTGGCATGGCCATCGAACTGGACAAGGTGCCGCTGCGCGCCGCGAATATGACGCCCGCGGAGGTGCTCTCCAGCGAATCGCAGGAACGGATGTGCGCCGTCGTCGCGCCGGAGAATGTCGAGGCATTCCTGGCCGTGTGCCGCAAATGGGATGTGCTGGCCACCGTGATCGGCGAGGTGACCGAGGGGGACCGGCTCCAGATCACCTGGCACGGCGAAACCGTCGTCGACGTGCCGCCGCGCACCGTGGCGCACGAGGGTCCGGTGTACGAGCGCCCCGTCGCGCGCCCCGACAGCCAGGATGCCCTGAACGCGGACACCACGGCCACGCTGCCGAGGCCGCGGACCGGTGCCGAGTTGCGCGCGACGCTGCTGGCCATGCTCGGCAGCCCGCACCTGTGCAGCCGGCGCTTCATCACCGAGCAGTACGACCGCTACGTGCGCGGCAACACCGTGCTCGCCGAGAACGCCGACGGCGGGGTGCTGCGCATCGACGAGACCACCGGCCGCGGTATCGCGGTGTCCACCGACGCGTCCGGGCGCTACACCGCACTCGACCCCTACGCCGGCGCGCAGCTGGCGCTGGCCGAGGCCTACCGCAACGTCGCGGTCACCGGCGCCACCCCCGTGGCCGTGACGAACTGCCTCAACTTCGGGTCCCCGGAGGACCCCGGTGTGATGTGGCAGTTCTCGCAGGCCGTGCGCGGTCTGGCCGATGGCTGTGCGGCACTGGGCATTCCGGTCACCGGCGGCAATGTCAGCTTCTACAACCAGACCGGTGCCGCGGCCATCCTGCCGACACCGGTGGTCGGTGTGCTCGGCGTCATCGACGACGTCAAACGCCGGATCCCGACGGGGCTGGGCACCGAGCCGGGCGAGACGCTGATCCTGCTGGGCGACACCCGCGACGAGTTCGACGGTTCGATCTGGGCGCAGGTCAGCGCCGACCACCTCGGCGGTCTGCCGCCGCGGGTCGATCTGGCCCGCGAGCGGCTGCTTGCCGAGGTGTTGACCGCCGCGTCGCGCGACGGATTGGTCTCCGCCGCGCACGACCTCAGCGAGGGCGGGCTGATCCAGGCTGTCGTCGAGTCGGCGCTGACGGGTGAAACCGGTTGTCGCATCCTGATCCCCGAGGGCTCCCAGGAGGGCACCGACCCGTTCACGTTCCTGTTCTCCGAATCGGCGGGCCGGGTGCTGGTGGCCGTGCCGCGCACCGAGGAGAGCAGATTCCGGTCCATGTGCGAGGCCCGCGGCCTGCCGGCCACCCGCGTCGGTGTGGTCGACCAGGGCAGCCGGGACGTCGAGGTGCAGGGCCTGTTCACCGTCTCACTGGAGGAATTGCGCAGCACGTCGGAGGGCGTGCTTCCCGGGCTGTTCGGGTGAGTGTCCCGCCGGGGAACCTCACCGGCGAATCGGTCGCCAGAACCGCGGAGCGCCCGCCATGGCATCCGATGGTGGTGTGGGCCTGGCGGATGCTGCGTCTGGACTTCGTGGGCATCGTGTTCGGCGCCCTGTTCTTCTGTTTGTCGCTGACTCCGTCGCTGCTGCCGCGCGATTGGCTCTTCCAGGGGCTGATCGGCGGCATCAACGCGGCGATCGGCTACGGCCTCGGTGTTGCGATCGGAAAAGCGTTCCGCCACTTCATATTGCGTAACCGCCGCTGGTGGCCACCGGCCAGGCGGGTGCTGTACTGGTGTAAGGCCGTCACCGTCGGGCTGTCGGCGGCGGCATGTGTGCTCATGGTCGTGCCGGCGGCGGCGTGGCAACGTCAGGTGTCGGCGGAGGTCGGTTTGGAGGGCCCGGCGACGCTGGGCTATATGCGGACCCTCGTCATCGCCATCCTCGTCGGCGGTGCGCTGGTGGCGGTGTCGCGGGTGCTCATCGACACCGTCAGAGCCGTTGCGCGGGCCTTGATCCGGCGCTGGCACCTGCAGCAGGAAGTGGCCTTGTTCATCGGCACCGCCCTGGTGGTGGTGCTGCTCATCACCCTGATCAACGGTGTGCTCGTCCGTGGTTTCCTCGGCGGGGCCAGCCTGGTGTTCCAGCCCCAGAACTCCGCCACCCGGCCCGGTGTCGAGCAGCCGGGAGAATACGAAAGATCGGGCAGTCCACAGTCTTTCGCGCCGTGGGACACTCTGGGTTTTCAGGGCCGCAACTTCGTCGCCGGCGGGCCCCGAGCGGCGCAACTCACGCAGGTGAACGGCCGGCCCGCCGAGGAGCCCATCAGGGTGTACGTCGGATTGCAGACGGCCGACACCGACGAGCAGCGGATCGCCGTGCTGCTCAGCGAATTGGAGCGCACCGGAGCGTTCGACCGCAAGGTGCTGGCGATCATCCCGACCACGGGCACCGGCTGGGTCAACCCGGTCGCCGCCCGGTCGCTGGAAATGATGTACAACGGCGACACCGCGCTGGTCGGCATGCAGTATTCGTATCTGCCCAGCTGGATCTCGTTCCTCGGCGACCGGCAGAAGTCGATGGACATCGGCAGGCTGATGATCGACGCCGTCCACGACCGCTGGCAGCAGCGGGCGCCCGACCGGCGGCCCGACCTCGTCCTCTACGGTGAAAGCCTGGGCTCCATGGCCGGTCAGGGCGCGTTCGCCTGGTTGCCCGACATCGCACAGATGGGTTTCTCGTCGGTGCTGTGGGTCGGCCCGCCCAACGCCAGCCCGCTGTGGCATGGACTGACGGTGCGGCGTGATCCGGGCACCCCGGAGGTCGAACCCCGGTACGACAACGGCCGCACCGTGCGGTTCTCGCAAGCCGCGGACCCCGCGGAGATCGCCAGGGTGGCCGTGCCCCCCTGGGAGGGCACCCGGGTGCTGTTCCTGCAGCATCCGTCCGACCCCATCGTCTGGTGGTCACCGGATCTGCTGTTCTCCCAGCCGGATTGGCTGACTGAACCGCCGGGCCGGGATCGCACGGCATCGATGCGCTGGTATCCGATCGTGACGTTCTGGCAGGTCGGCGCCGACGTGACGAACGCGGCGGGCGTGCCGGGTGGGCACGGCCACAACTATGGCGACATGGTGCTCGACGGATGGGTCGCGGTGGCGGCTCCCGGCGGTTGGACGCCGTCCGATACCGAACGCATCCGCGCCGCGCTGCGCGCCACCGCGGACGGTCCCGAAGACTGATGCGCGGCAAGCGGTTCCGTGCGCTGGCTCTGGCGGCCGCGCTGATCGGCTGGAACGGATGGGTGAACCCCCGGGTGCCCCCGCAGTGGCATCCGCTGCCGCACGCCGCGCTCGGTGCGGCGCTGGTGGCGGCGACGCGGGCACCGCTCGGTCTGCGTCCGCCCGCTCTGTGGCCGGGACTGCGGTTCGGCTCGGCCGCCGTCGCCGTGGTCGGTGCGGGTGTGGCGGTGGCGACCGCCGTGCCCGCCGTGCGGACAGCCATGGCAGGACGCGAGCTTCCCGGTTCCGCGGCGCGCTGGCTGCTCCTGGGGATACCGCTGGGGACCGTGTGGTCGGAGGAGGCGGCGTTCCGCGCCGCGCTGGGCGGCCTGAGCGCCGAGGCATTCGGGCCGACGCGTGGCGGGTTGCTGCAGGCGGCGGCGTTCGGGCTGTCCCACTACGGCGTCGCCGTGGACGGGGTGCAGGAGCGATCGGGGCGGGCCGCCGGTGCGGCGGTGCTGGGCACCGTCGCCGTCACCGGGGTGGCGGGCTGGATCTTCGACCGGCTCTACCGACGGTCGGGCAGCCTGGCCGCGTCGATGCTGGCGCATCTGGCGATCAACGAGGCCGGTGCGGTGGCGGCCCTGGCCGTGCGGCGTCGCGCGCGGTCGTCCTAGACGTCGCGGCTGTCGGCGGTCAGCAGATGCGGCTCGGTCTGCGTGTCGTCGATGCCGAAGCCGATGATGCGCCGCGGCGTGATGCGGATGATCGCGGGATCGAGCTCGTGGCCGCCGTCGTCCTGCGGCGGAGCTGCCACGGCCTGTGTTGCGGTGCCGCGGATTTCGAGGCATCGCACCCGCCATGGATTGCGCGACGCGATATCGTCGACGACGAACGCGACATTGGCGTTGACGGCGATGTTGCGGAACTTCTGGCTCCGCGACATCCGGTAGCCGGCGATGTCGATGGTGCCAAGCGCGTCGTTGTAGACGAATCCGACCGGGCTGTTCTGTGGAGTGCCGTCGGGCCGGATGGTGGCCAGCCGGCCCAGGGTGGCGGATCGGAGATAGTCGATTTCGTGGGGCCGGAAGGACATCAGCACGCCACCTCGACGAAGACCGGCGTATACCGGGGCATCTGCTGGGCGCCGTCGGAGCCGGGCTGCGCGGTGGGCGTCTGTACGGCGGCGCCCCGTCGCACCGAGGTCACCGTGCATTCGGACAGGGGTGTGCTGCCCGTCGGGGCGACGACGACCCGGTATCCGTTGAGTTTCAGCTGATCGATCATGTCCTGCGCGGTGACGGGGCCCGACGGGGCGGCGGGTGCGGTCGCGGCCAGCCCTACCGCGACGGCGGTCGCCCCGAGCCCGAGAGCGACGCCGCGGATGAGTGTTGTGGTGGTCATACCCCGACGCTAGAACCTGAACAAATGTTTAGGTCAAGGAGATTCGGCGATCCGCCCCGAAGTCCGTTCCCGCCAACCCGCGGGCGCAGGCACTTTGAGACCCTGGGGTATGGCCACTCGCCGCATCCCCGATCCGGCGGCGACCCGCGCCGCGGTTCTCGGCGTCGAAGCATGGCTGCGCGACGACACCGTCGCCGGCCCCGACCGTGCCGCGCTGGCCGACGCGGTCCGTCTCACCGCACGCACCCTCGCGGCGAACGCCCCCGGCGCGTCGGTGGAAGTCCGGGTGCCGCCGTTCGTGGCCGTGCAGTGCATCGCGGGCCCGCGACACACCCGTGGCACGCCGCCCAACGTCGTCGAAACCGACCCCCGAACCTGGCTGCGGCTGGCCACGGGCCTCACCGGCGTCGACGATGCCGCCGCCGCAGGTGCCCTGCACTTGTCGGGATCACGCGCCGCCGAAGTCGCCAGGTGGCTTCCGTTGGTGGCGCTCGGGCCCGCCACCGACGGCAGCGCGGTGTGAGATTCCCCACGATGGCGACCGTTGCCAGGTGAAAATGTGTTGCGCCCATTCGTACTGACGAGTAGGTGACCGTAGACTGAACTCGTCACCCACCGCCTCCTGGGAGCAGCCTCGCCGTGACAGATGACTCGAACGAGACCGAGAATCCCCCGCGCGAAGAATGCGGCGTGTTCGGGGTGTGGGCCCCGGGGGAGGACGTCGCCAAGCTCACCTATTACGGCCTCTACGCGCTGCAGCACCGCGGCCAGGAAGCCGCCGGTATCGCCGTGGCGGACGGCTCACAGGTGCTGGTGTTCAAGGACCTCGGGCTGGTCAGTCAGGTCTTCGACGAGCCGACCCTGGCCGCCATGCACGGACACGTCGCCATCGGCCACTGCCGCTATTCCACCACCGGCTCGACCACCTGGGAGAACGCGCAGCCGGTGTTCCGGAACACCGCCGCGGGCACCGGTGTCGCGCTCGGCCACAACGGCAACCTGGTCAACACCGCCGAACTCGCGGCGCGCGCCAGGGACGAGGGTTTGATCGGCACCCGCGGCGCCGCGCCGGCGACCACCGACTCCGACATCCTCGGTGCGCTGCTCGCCCACGGCGCGGCGGACGCAACGCTGGAGCAGGCGGCCCTGGAGCTGCTGCCGACCGTGCGCGGCGCGTTCTGCCTGACCTTCATGGACGAGAACACGCTGTACGCGGCACGCGATCCGTTCGGGGTGCGCCCGCTGTCCCTCGGTCGGCTGGACCGCGGCTGGGTCGTCGCCTCCGAGACGGCCGCGCTGGATATCGTGGGCGCGTCCTTCGTCCGCGACATCGAACCGGGTGAACTCCTGGCCATCGACGCCGACGGGGTACGGTCCACCCGCTTCGCCAACCCCAGCCCCAAGGGCTGCGTCTTCGAATACGTCTACCTGGCGCGCCCCGACAGCACGCTCGGCGGACGTTCGGTGCACGCCACCCGGGTGGACATCGGCCGGCGGCTTGCCAGGGAGTACGCGGTCGACGCCGACCTGGTGATCGGGGTGCCGGAGTCCGGCACCCCCGCGGCCGTCGGCTACGCCCAGGAATCCGGCATCCCCTACGGCCAGGGCCTGATGAAGAACGCCTACGTGGGCCGCACCTTCATCCAGCCGTCGCAGACCATCCGACAGCTCGGTATCCGGCTGAAACTCAACCCGCTCAAGGAAGTCATCCGGGGCAAGCGGCTGATCGTCGTCGACGACTCGATCGTGCGCGGCAACACCCAGCGCGCGCTGATCCGGATGCTTCGCGAGGCCGGCGCCATCGAGGTGCACGTGCGGATCGCCTCGCCACCGGTGAAGTGGCCGTGCTTCTACGGGATCGACTTCGCCACACCGGCCGAACTGATCGCCAACGCGGCCAACACCCAGGCGAACGAAAGCGAGATGCTCGAGGCGGTGCGGCATGCCATCGGCGCCGACACGCTGGCCTACATCTCCCAGCAGGGCATGATCGCGGCCACCGAGCAGCCCGCCTCGCGGTTGTGCGCGGCCTGCTTCGACGGCGATTACCCGATCGAGCTGCCCGGGGAGACGGCACTGGGCAAGAACGTCATCGAGCACATGCTGGCGACCGCCGCACGATCCGGGCTTCCGCTGCAGGCGGACAACGACAACGTCTCTGCCCTGCGCCGGCCGTAGCGGCCGCCCCGACCCTCCCTCAGGCGCGCGCCGACCTGCGCGCCGCGGCAGTGTGCCGGTGCCGCGCTGTCGGCTGGGTGCCGCGCGGAGACGCCGGTGCGAGGAGCGGATGCGCTTCTCTCGGCGGGACCGGTAGCCTTGGGCGCGATGAGCGAGGGGTCAGCGAACAGAGAATGTCGATGAGCGGCGACGGAGCGCAGGCCGAGCAGTACGGCATCTCCTACGCATCAGCCGGTGTGGACATCGAGGCGGGTGACCGCGCCGTCGAATTGTTCAAACCACTGGCCAAGAAAGCCACCCGGCCCGAGGTGCGCGGCGGCCTTGGCGGGTTCGCCGGCCTATTCGCACTGCGGGGCGGCTATCGGGAGCCGCTGCTGGCCTCCTCGACCGACGGAGTCGGCACCAAGCTGGCCGTGGCGCAGGCCATGGACAAGCACGACACCGTCGGGCTGGATCTGGTGGCCATGGTCGTCGACGACCTGGTGGTGTGCGGCGCCGAGCCGCTGTTCCTCCAGGACTACATCGCCGTCGGCCGCACCGTCCCCGAACGGGTCAGTGAGCTGGTCTCCGGCATCGCCAACGGATGCGTCATCGCCGGTTGCGCCCTGCTGGGCGGTGAGACCGCCGAACACCCCGGCCTGATGGCACCCGACCACTACGACATCTCGGCCACCGGCGTCGGCGTCGTCGAAGCCGACGACGTGCTGGGTCCTGAGCGCGTCCGACCCGGCGACGTGGTCATCGCGATGGCCGCCAGTGGCCTGCACTCCAACGGCTACTCGCTGGCCCGCAAGGTGCTACTCGAGATCGACCGGATGAACCTGGCCGGCCATGTCGAGGAGTTCGGCCGCACCCTGGGTGAGGAGCTGCTGGAGCCGACCCGGATCTATGCCAAGGACTGCCTGGCCCTGGCCGCCGAAACGCAGGTCCGGACCTTCTGCCACGTCACCGGCGGCGGCCTGGCGGGCAACCTGGGTCGCGTCATCCCCGTCGGTCTCTATGCCGAACTGGACCGCGGCACGTGGACCCCGGCGCCGGTGTTCCAGATGATCGCCCAGCGGGGCCGCATCGACCGCGCGGAGATGGAGAAGACGTTCAACATGGGCGTCGGCATGGTCGCCGTCGTCGCCCCGGAGGACACCGACCGCGCGCTGGCGATCCTGACCGCACGACACCTGACCTGCTGGACGCTCGGCACCGTCATGAAGGGCGGCAAGGACGCCCCACGAGCAGAACTCGTGGGGCAGCACCCGCGATTCTGAGAAGAGTCGCCGGGCCCGGGAGGCGGCGTCAGCGCCGCCAGTCGTCCTCGTCAGTCCAGTCGTCGGCGCCGTTCATGGCGTCGCTGTCGGGAGCACCCGACAGCTCGCGCTGAAGCCGCTCGAAATCGGTTTGCGGTGAGCTGTACTTCAACTCACGAGCAACCTTGGTCTGCTTCGCCTTAGCCCGGCCGCGGCCCATGGGGGAACCCCCTCGCGCAATAACGGAGCGGCCCATTTAACAGGCGGCTCCGATCTGTGTGTCATCAATATCCTGCCAACACTTTACCGTGCCCGGCAGCGGTGTGCTGGCATGGCCACCGTCGGGCGCGCGTCGCCGTCCTCAGCTCACCGTGCACCGCCCCGCAGGCGCTCGACGGCCAGCCGTCCGGCGCCCGTGACATCGGCGGCGGGCATCGATTCTGGATCGATCGCCGCGCTGACCGGATGCTCGCCGCCGGTGGTCAACTCGGTATCGGCGGGCAGGCCGCGCTTGACCAACGCCAAGGCGATCGGGCCGAAGTCGACGTGGTCGACGACGGTGCCGAGCCGGCCGACGGTGCGACCGCCCGCCAGAACCGGATCACCGGTGACGGGGCGTTCCACCGAGCCGTCCAGATGCAACAGAACCAGCATCCGCGGCGGTTTTCCCAGGTTGTGGACGCGTGCGACAGTCTCCTGCCCCCGATAGCAGCCCTTGTCGAGGTGGACGGCCGGACCGATCCAGCCCACCTCGTGGGGGATCGTGCGGTCGTCGGTGTCCACGCCGAGGCGCGCGCGATGCGCCGCCACCCGGTGCGCCTCGTACGCCCAGACACCTGCCGGGCGGACCCCGGCGGCGGTCAGGCGCGCACGCGCGTCCCCCGCCCGATCGGTGGGAACAACCAGGTCGAGTTCCGCAGCCGCCCCGGGCATCCGCCGCGCAAACCCGCCCCCGGGCAGAGCGACGGCCGTGGATTCAGCGGGTAGTGAACTCAGACCGGCGGCATCGAGCACCGGCGTGTCGGCGACCTTCGGGCCCACCAGGGACAACACCGCGTGATCGGCCGGTTCTACCTGCACATCGGCCCAGAACACCATCTTGCGCAGGAACGACAGCAGCGGTCCACCCCGCCACGGCTCGGTGTCCAGATACGTGGTGTCGTCGAGCTGGGTCTGAATCCAGTGATCTTCGACACGTCCCTGCCCGTCCAGGCTGAGATTCTGGGTGACCGCCCCGTCGGGCAGGTCACTGACGTGCTGGGTGGAGATGCTGTGCAGCCATGTGCGGCGGTCACCGCCGGTGAGGGTGAGGGCGGCACGATGGGACCGGTCGACCACGACGGCGTCGAGGGCGGCCGCCCGTTGTTCGCCGAACGGATCGCCGTAGTGCCACACGGCGCCGGCGTCGGGACCGCCTTCTGGCGCGGGAACTGCTGACATATGCCAACTGTACGATCAGCGCTGAGCGCCCGGCCGCGTCGGCTCGGGACGCCCGGGCCCGGCTACGCTGAGGTCCCATGATGGCAGGCCAACCAGGTGTCGTGGTCACGCTCGACGGTACGTCCCACGATCCGTGTGAGCCGCTGCTCTACGCCGACGATCTGGCCGCCGTGCGCGGCGACGGCATCTTCGAGACGGTGTTGGTCCGCGACGGCCGGCCGTGTCTGCTGGACGCGCATCTGCGCCGGCTGGTCCACTCCGCGAAGATGACCGAGCTGCCCGACCCGGACACCGGGCGCTGGCGGATGGCCGCCGAGACGGCCGCGGCCCGGTGGCTCGACGGCGCCGGCCGCGACGGCCGCGAGGGTGCGCTGCGACTGGTCTACAGCCGCGGTCGCGAGAGCGGCGGTCCGCCCACCGCGTTCGTCACCGTCGGGGCGCTGCCGGCCCGGGTGGGTGCCGCGCGCCGCGAGGGCGTGGCGGCACTGACCCTGGGCCGCGGATTGTCCGCCGACGGCACCTCGGACATGCCCTGGCTGTTGGCCGGCGCCAAGACGCTGTCCTACGCGGTGAACATGGCCGCGCTGCGCCACGCCGAGCAGCAGGGCGCCGGCGACGTTATCTTCGTCAGTTCGGACGGCTACATCCTCGAAGGGCCCCGCTCGACGGTGGTCATCGCGACCGACGGTGAGGACGGCGCGAATACCTGCCTGCTCACCCCGCCGCCGTGGTACCCGATCCTGCGGGGCACCACCCAGCAGGCGCTGTTCGAGGTGGCCCGCAACAAGGGCTACGACTGCGACTACCGCGCCCTGCGTATTTCAGATCTCGTTGCCGCGCAAGGTGTTTGGCTCGTGTCGAGCATCACCTTGGCCGCGCGTGTGCATACCCTCGACGGAGCACTGCTACGGGCTGCACCACTCGCGGCCGAGATTTCGGAGCTCGTCGAGGCCGCCATCGTCTGCGATCGCTGAACGCGCAACGGAAATCGGTTGTCGGCACGCCCAGGCGCGGGTACGGTCGCTCGTACACAGGGAAGGAGGTGGTCCGACAAATTGATTGACGTATGGACATGTGAGGTGGCTGCCCGCTAGCAGCACCGGGAGTTTTCGCGTGGCATCTCGACGCGCTCAAGCAACCGCGCGCGCTGGCGAATTCCCGGCAGTCACCCGGCCCCCGAGCCTCTCGGTCTTGTCCGACCAGGAGCTAAGGCTCGGGGGCCGCTCCATATCCGCACCCCGCCGATCGACTCATCCGGCGCTTTTCCGTGGCGGGACCCGCCGAGGTGCGCGATGATGCGTGGCCATGCGCCCCTCTGCGATCCTTGTGACCCTGACCGTCGGTGCGATCGCGGCATTGTCCGCCTGCGCGCCCACCGACGAGGCCGGCCCACCCACTTCGGCATCGCCGCAGTCGTGCCAGAAAGACTCGCTGTCCACCCTGACACCCGGCGTGTTCACCTACGCCACCGACGACCCGGCATACCAGCCGTGGTTCATCAACAACCAGCCGGAGAACGGGCAGGGTTACGAGTCGGCAGTGGCGTACGCGGTCGCCGAGAAACTCGGCTATGCCCGCGAGGACGTGCGATGGGTCCGGGTACCGTTCAACGCCGCCATCGCACCGGGCCCGAAGACGTTCGACGCGAACCTGTCCCAGTTCTCCATCACCGACGAACGCAAGAAGGCCGTCGACTTCTCGTCGCCCTACTTCAACGTCACCCAGGCGTTCCTCACCACACCGACGTCGCCGGCGGCCTCGGTGAACACCGTCGCGGGTTTGGCAGACGTGCAGCTGGGCGCGCAGGTGGGCACCACGAGCTACGAGGCCGCCAAGAACGTCGCCGGTGACCGGGAGGTCCGGGTGTACAACACCAACGACGACGCGAAGGCCGCCCTGATCGCGGGCCAGATCGACGTGCTGGTACTCGACCTGCCGACCGCATTCGCCGTGCAGACGGAGATACCGGACTCCCGGATCATCGGTCAGCTGCCTCCGCATCCGGGCGCCGACGAACAGTTCGGGATGGTGTTGGACAAGGGCAGCCCGTTGACGGCGTGCGTATCCGAAGCGGTCGACGAACTCGGCGACGACGGGGTCCTGTTCCGGCTGCAGAAGGAATGGCTGGCCGGTCCGGGAGCGGCGCCGTTCCTCTCGTGACGGGACCGGTGACGACGCCGGCGCTGGACCGGCACGCCTACCGGCGGCGCAAGGCGCGGCGCTCCACCCTGGTCGCGCTGGCATCGACCGTCGTATTCGCGACGGTCCTGTTCCTGGGCGTCACATCGGCGCCGGGCTGGCCCCGGGTGCGCGAATCGTTCTTCAACCTGCGCATCGGATGGGACAGCCTGCCCGCGCTGCTGAGCGGGCTGTGGTTGAACCTGCGGGTGCTGGCCGTCGCCTCGGTGTTGGTTCTGGTCATCGGCCTGGGCCTGGCGCTGCTGCGCACCCTGCGCGGGCCCGTGTGGTTTCCCGTCCGTGCGCTGACGATCGGCTATGTCGACTTCTTCCGCGGCCTGCCGCTGCTGATCTGCTTGTACCTGGTCGGATTCGGGCTGCCGGGCCTGCGGCTGGCCGGGATCCCGACCAGCCCGGTCATCCTGGGCACGGTGGCGCTGGTGCTGGTGTATTCCGCCTACGTCGCCGAGGTCATCCGTGCAGGCATCGAATCGGTCCACCCGTCGCAGTTGATGGCCGCGAGATCCCTGGGCCTCAATCACCGGCGCACGATGCGGGTGGTGGTGCTGCCGCAGGCGATCCGGCGGGTCACACCGGCGCTGCTCAACGACTTCGTGGCGCTGCAGAAGGACTGCGGGCTGATCTCGGTTCTCGGCGCCGTCGACGCCGTGCGCGCCGCCCAGATCCAGTCCGCCACCACCTACAACTTCACTCCCTACGTGCTGGCCGGTCTGCTGTTCGTGGCGCTGGCGGTGCCGTCGGCGCGGCTCGCCGACTGGGTGGCGCGCCGCGCCGCGACCAGGCAGGGTGCGCTGTGACGGCGCCGATGCTGTCGGTGCGTGGGCTGCGCAAGGCCTACCACGGCCGCTCCGTACTCGACGGGATCGACCTCGACGTCGCCGAGCACCAGGTGGTGGTGCTGATCGGGGCGTCCGGTTCGGGGAAGTCGACGCTGCTGCGCTGCATCGACCTGCTCGAGGAGATCGACGACGGCCAGATCCTGCTCGACGGCACCGACATCAGCGATCCGCGGATCGACGCAGACAGGGCCCGGCGGGCGATCGGCATGGTGTTCCAGTCCTACAACCTGTTTCCGCATATGACGGCGCTGGCCAATGTGGCGCTGGCGCCCCGGGTGGTGCACGGCGCCGGACGTGGGGACGCCGAGGACAGGGCCCGCGAACTGCTGGGCCGGGTCGGGCTGGCCGACAAGGCCGGCGCATACCCCGACACCCTGTCGGGCGGTCAGCAGCAGCGGGTGGCGATCGCCAGGGCGCTGGCCTACGACCCCCGGTTGTTGCTGCTCGACGAGATCACCAGCGCGCTGGATCCCGAGCTGGTGGGCGACGTCCTGGATCTGGTCGGCGAACTCGCCGCCGCGGGCCGCACCATCGTGATGGCCACCCACGAGATGGCCTTCGCCCGCCACGTGGCCGACACGGTGTGTTTCCTCGACGGCGGCGTGATCGTCGAATCCGGCCCGGCCGAGCACGTGCTGACCCAGCCGACGGAAACCCGGACGCAGGAGTTCCTGCGACGGGTCACCGGAGGCTGATCGCCACGGCGGCGGGAATGGGTCCGATCAGGCGGGACCGGGTGCCAGTGTCGAACACGCCCGCATGGCGTCGTCCCACGTGGCGGCGTCGACGCCGGGCGGTGGACCCGCCGACGGGCCGGGCGCGGCCGGCACCCCGTGCTCGGAGAGACACTGGGCCAGCGCGCCGTGACCGGAGGCGGGCGCGGTATCGGATGTCGGCGACGGCTCGGGTGCGGGGGCGGTCGATGAACACCCCGCGAGCAATCCCGCCGCGGCGATCAGCGCGGCGCAGCACAGTGGGCGCACTAGCCGGCGAACCGCGCAAGACGTGCCGACAGATGCGGGACGAGCCCGCCGTCGGCGTCGACCCGCTCTTCGACGTAGGCGAGGTCGCCGCCCTCGACGATGCCGTAGAGCCGCTTGGCGCCGCCCACCAGCACACCCGACTTGCTGCGGGCCAGGGCGTCGGTGACCAGCTCCCACGACGACTGGTTCCTGGGGCTGCCGTAGAACAATTCGACATAACCCGCGGAGTGGGCCAGCAGCAGTTCGATGGCCTGCGATTCGGACGGATCCGCCGGATCGTTGACGAAGCGCCAGTAGCCGGTCTCACGCAGACCGGGGGCGTCGTAGTCGCCGGATTCGTCCAATCGCCAGGACCGGGCTTCCCAGTTCAGATAGTCGCCGCCGTCGTGGGAGACGATGATCTGCTGGCCGAAGCGGTAATCGCCGTGCGTACCGCGGCCTTCGCCTTCGCCGCGCCAGACGCCGACCAGCGGCAGCAGCGCGAGCAGCGCGTCGTTGAGGTCGACGCCCTCACGCAGATTGGCGGTGTCGGCGGGTAGCGGCAGATCGGCGAAGACCGGGATGTTGCGCGTGGCCGTGACCCTGGCGCGTTCGGCAGCGGCCGCGACGGCACGATCGCCCGAACCAGCGATGGACTGACCGTCGTCGGACGTCACGACTCGTCGGTGACGAGGCGGTACAACGCGTACAGCGCGAACCACGTGATCAACACGACGGCCGCGACGAGAAGGATCTCGAAGAAGAGCACCACGGTGATGAGTCTAGTTCGTGTGAGGGGGTGAGACCGACCCGATCACCCCCGCGAGCGTGCGTGATATCTCACTTTTGCTCGGCGTGGCGCCTGCAGACACGCACGCTCGCCGGGGTGGGGGAGGGTCAGATCAGGCGACCTTGACGTCGACCTCGTGGATGCCCGCGCCGGACGGAGCCACCACGGCGTCGCCGTTGCCGACCTTGGACAGGGCGCGCACGGTCCACTTGCCGGGGGCGGCGAAGAACCGGAAGTCACCGGTGGCCGATGCGACGACCTCGGCGGTGAACTCGTCCGATGAATCCAGCAGCCGCACGAATGCGCCACCGACGGCCTGACCGGAACCGTCGACCACCCGTCCGGTGATCACCGTCTCCTTTTCCAGGTCGACGTTCGAAGGCAGGGTCAGACCCTGTTTCGGGGCAGAGCACATAATCAACTTCCCAACTCGATCGGGGCGCCCACCAGGGAGCCGTATTCCGTCCAACTGCCGTCGTAGTTCTTCACGTCCTCGTGGCCGAGGAGTTCGCGCAACACGAACCACGTATGCGACGACCGCTCGCCGATCCGGCAGTACGCGATGGTCTGCTTGGAGCCATCCAGGCCGGCCTCGGCGTACAGGGTGGCCAGGTCCGCATCCGACTTGAAGGTGCCGTCCTCGTTGGCCGCCTTGCTCCACGGCACGTTGATCGCGCCGGGGATGTGGCCGGGTCGCTGGCTCTGTTCCTGCGGCAGGTGGGCCGGTGCCAGGATCTTGCCGGAGAACTCGTCGGGGGAGCGGACGTCGACCAGGTTCTTGACGTTGATGGCCTCGATGACCTCGTCGCGGAAGGCGCGAATGGTGTTGTCGGGGTCCTTGGCGCTGTAGCTCGTCTCCGCGCGGCTGACCGCGTCGGTGGACAGCGGGCGCCCGTCGAGCTCCCACTTCTTGCGTCCGCCGTCGAGCAGCTTGACGTTGTCGTGTCCGTACAGCTTGAAGTACCAGTACGCGTACGCGGCGAACCAGTTGTTGTTGCCGCCGTAGAGGATCACCTGGTCGTCGTTGGCGATGCCGCGCTCCGAGAGGAGCTTGGAGAACTGCTGGGCATCGACGAAGTCGCGGCGCACCGGATCCTGCAGGTCGGTCTTCCAGTCCAGCTTGACGGCGCCGGCGATGTGGCCCCCGTCGTAGGCGGAGGTGTCCTCGTCAACCTCGACGAAGACGGTATTCGGTGTCGCGAGATTGCTCTCAGCCCAGTCGGCAGAGACCAGGACGTCGGAGCGAGCCATGAACGAAATCCTTTCGGTTGCTTGGTAATCGGTGGGTTATGCAGGGGAGGTGCGGAGCCGGGCGAAGAGTGGATAGAGCTGACAGCCGAGGCAGATGCCGAAGGCCGCGTTGAGGAACGCGGCGAACAAGGCGAAACCTGTCGCGACCTGACCTGTGATCGCCGAGCCCGCGGCGAATCCGGCGACCCCGGCCACCGCGAACAGCAGGCCGACCAGCTGAGCGAATTTCAGCGGCGGTGTGGGTTCGCGTTCGGTGACCGGACCCAGCCGCGGCGCGACGAAACGGGCGAAAACCAGCCCGTAGGGATGGCGGCGCGGGCCGCGCGCCGCGCCGATGGCGAACACGACAGCCTGCGCCCCGAGGATGACCGCCGCCGCGGCCGGGCTGAACGCCGAGACCAGCAGAGTGGCCACCAGGACCGCGGTGGTGACCCAGGCCGCGAAGCGGGGACCCCGCACATCGACCTGATCGGGGGCGACGGCTGCGCGGGCGACGGCTGACCGTGATGACATGACGATGCTCCTGCTGTGTGGATATGGGCTGGCATGGGCACGCCTCGGTGGGCGGCTCCGAGCGCGGCGCGAAAAGAGGTGGCGCGGCTACTCAGCAGCTACAACAACAACAGCAGCAACCCGCGGTGCGGCACAGATCGACTGCGCGACGCTTGGTGAGCACGAGCTCGGTGCGGGGCAACACGCGGCACAGCTTACCCAATGAGGGACTGATCAGGCCAATAGCGGTTCGAGGGCGGCCCGCAGGTCAGCGGCCTTGGGCACACCCGAGGTGCGCATCCGTGGATGGCCCTGCGCATCGAAGATGATGGTGGTCGGCAGGGACAGCACCGAAAGCCGCCGCGCCGCCTCGGGATTGGCGTCCATATCGATCTCCACGTGCGCAACACCGGGCAGGTCGGCGCATACCTGGTCGACCACGCGGCGCACAGCCGCGCACGGGCCGCACCACTCCGCGCTGAAGTGCAGCACCGTGGGGCCGGTGTCGGACAGACCCAACCCCGTCGTGTCGACGTTGGCGGCTTCGGCGGCCGACCGCAACATGCCCGAGCGCAAGGTGATGAGCTTGCCGACGACGTAGGCCAGGCCCAACGCGGCGATCAGCACGGCGACGACGACGACCACTGACGAACTCATGCTTCATTTAACCCGGCCACGATTGTGGTTACTCCCCGATCGCGCGTGGCCGATGCGGTTGTGGGTGCTGTCTTAACCCGGCCGCGATTGTGGTTTCTCCCCGATCGCGCGTGGGCGATGCGGTTGTGGGTGCTGTCTTGACCCGGCCGCGATTGTGGTTTCTCCCCGATCGCGCGTGGGCGATGCGGTTGTGGGTGCTGCCTTAACCCGGCCACGATTGTGGTTTCTCCCCGATCGGCCCCGACCCGGGCGCGACGGGCCGGTTACTGCCTGAACCCGTCCAGCGTGATCGTCACTCCCTCGGCGATGCCCTCGATGATGATGTCCGAGCCGCGGGCACCCTGACTGGTCGGGGCGATGCCGAACGGCAGCTTCTGGTCGGGGATCGACGTGCTGAACTCCGCGAGCACCGCGCCGAGCTTGTCGTCGGGTACCGGGGTGTCGGCGGTGCCCGGGCCGGTCAGCACGCCGGTGGCGGTGAGGACGAGGGTGGTCTGCGCCGGGCCGGCCATCGTCAGGTCGACGGCGATGCTGACCCGCTCGGGGAAATCCGCGTTCTGCGGTGTTCCGGTGAACACCACCCCGCGGTTGCTGGAGATGCCCGATTCGGTGGTGCCGCCGGTGGCGTCGTTGGTCTCCCGGGGCGGTGCCTCGACCAGGAGGTCCTTGATGCCCATGAAACGGCCCACATGCGTCGAGTCGACGATGATGCGGCTCTCCAGCTTGCCGACCGGTAGGTCGGCCTGCGGCCGGACGAGCCAGCTGGCCTGGTCGAGGTCCACCGAATGCATGGTCGCTTCCAGCGACGACTTGCCGGTGACAGGGTGATCCACACCACTTGCCCGGATCTCGACCTCGTCGTAGTGCCTGCGCACGGCCTGCGAGATGAACGGGAAACCAATAATGCCCACCCAGGGATCGAACTGTAGGTGAGCAACCTCCCGGACCGTACGCGACCAGCGATATTCTGCGTAGATGGCGGCGCCGAAGTCCACGCCCACGCCGCCGACAGCGATAGCGGTGACCGCGGCGACCAGTCCGATCAGGAGCTTTCGCACCCGCACATTCTTGCCCACGGTCCCCGCCGGGTCCGGCTTGGCGCGGCTTTACAGCAGGTAGCACGCTATCGTTAGGTGACGGCTGGCCGGGTAACGGCTACGTGTCGGCCATGAATCTGGGAGATCACCCGGACGTCGGAGTCCGTGGAGATGTGTCCAGGGCGTGCTGGAGGGCCTGTTGGATTTACTGCTGTTAACCGTCGACCCCCACCCTGAGGCTGTCCTGCCCTCTTTGTCGCTTCTCGCTCATACCGTGCGAACAGCGCCCACCGAGGTTTCCTCGTTGCTGGAGGCGGGCACCGCGGACGTGGCGATCGTCGATGCGCGCACGGATCTCGCCGCGGCCCGCGGCCTGTGCCGGCTCCTCGGCACCACGGGCACATCCATCCCGGTGGTCGCGGTGGTCAACGAGGGCGGCCTGGTCGCCGTCAACCACGAATGGGGACTCGACGAGATCCTGCTGCCCAGCACCGGCCCCGCCGAGATCGACGCACGGCTGCGGCTGTTGGTGGGACGCCGCGGCGGGGTGGCCAACCAGGAGAACGTCGGCAAGGTCAGCCTGGGCGAACTCGTCATCGACGAGGGCACCTACACCGCGCGACTGCGCGGGCGCCCGCTGGATCTCACCTACAAGGAATTCGAACTTCTGAAGTACCTCGCGCAGCACGCCGGGCGGGTGTTCACCCGTGCCCAGCTGTTGCAGGAGGTCTGGGGGTACGACTTCTTCGGCGGCACCCGCACCGTCGACGTGCATGTGCGCCGCCTGCGCGCCAAACTCGGCCCCGAATACGAATCGCTGATCGGCACCGTCCGCAACGTCGGGTACAAGGCGGTGCGGCCCGCCCGTGGCCGTCCGCCCGCCCCGGGCGTGGATCTGCACGACGACCTGGAGCACGACGACATCGAGGCGGACGACGGCTACGACACCGCGCCCGACAGCGTGTCCGACGCGCTGGACCCGCTGCACACTCAGTGACACACTCCGAATCCGCCAGCCGCACCGCCGCGGTGATCGGCTGGCGCACCGCGTTGCCGCCCGATACCCAGCAGCAGATCCGCGACGTCATCGCCGCCGCCACCGCCCACGACGGCATCGCCCCGGTGGGCGATCAGGTCCTGCGGGAATTGCCCCACGACCGCACCCGTCACCTGCTCGCCGTCGACGACACCAGCACGCCCGGCGAGGTCGTGGGATACCTCAACCTGGCCCCGGCCGCCGACGAAGCGCCACCCATGGCCGAACTGGTCGTGCATCCGCGGGCCCGGCGCGCCGGGATCGGCGCCGCGCTGGCACGCACCGGCCTGGCCGAGGGCGGCGACACCGCCCGGATATGGGCGCACGGCAATCTGCCTGCCGCCCGGGCGACGGCGGACGCGCTGGGCCTGGTCGCGGTCCGCGAACTCCTGCAAATGCGGCGGTCGCTGACCGGCCTGCCGCCGGTGCACCGGCCGGACGGTGTCGACATCACCACGTATTCCGGCCCCGGTGACGACGCCGAGCTGCTGCGGGTCAACAACGCCGCGTTCTCCTGGCACCCCGAACAGGGCGGCTGGACCAGCGACGACATCGCCGAACGGCGCGGCGAGCGCTGGTTCGATCCCGCGGGCCTGTTCCTGGCCTTCGACTCCGGTGAGGCCCGCAAACTCCTCGGCTTCCACTGGACCAAGCTGCACACCGCGGACCTGGGCGAGGTCTACATCGTCGGGGTGGACCCGGCTGCGCAGGGCCGCGGACTGGGCCGCACGCTCACCCTCGTCGGGTTGCATCACCTTGCGGACCGGTTGTCAGGAAGTTCACAGCCGGCGGTCATGCTCTACGTCGAGTCCGATAACTCGGCCGCGGTGAAGACGTATCAAATGCTGGGTTTCGAGGTGGTCAACACCGACGTCGCCTATACCCTCTCGAACCCCCGCTAGCTGTGAATTAGCTGAACCTGTTCACCGTTCGTTCATCTAGCATCCGCGCGCCGTCCACCCCGGCCGCATACGTTGCCGGAGAGCCTGATGCCGTCAACGAAAGTGGGATAAGTGAAGTTCTTCAGCATTGGCAAGACGCTCGGCACGACGGTGTCCGCCGCGGCGGTGGTCGCGCTGACGCTTTCCGCGTGCGGCAGCGACAACAACGCCGGGACCGCGGGCACCACCGGTGCGGAGGGTGCGACCGGCACGGCGGCCGCCGACTGCGGCGGCGCCAACTCTCTGACCGCGGAGGGCTCCACGGCCCAGCAGAACGCCATCGCGCTGTTCAACCAGGCCTGGGGGCAGGCGTGCCCGGGTAAGAACCTCTCGTACAACCCGACCGGGTCGGGTGCGGGCCGTGAACAGTTCATCGCCAAGAACGTCGACTTCGCCGGCTCGGATTCGCCGCTGTCGGAGGAGCAGATCGCGCCGGCGACCGCCCGCTGCGAGGGCAACGCACCGTGGCATCTTCCGCTGGTGTTCGGCCCCATCGCCATGGCCTACAACATAGAGGGCGTCGACAAGCTCGTCCTCAACGGCGAGACGCTGGCAAAGATCTTCCAGGGTCAGATCACCAAGTGGAACGACCCGGCCATCGCCGCGCTGAACGAGGGCGCCACGCTGCCCGACAGCGACGTCACCCCGATCTTCCGCTCGGACTCCTCGGGCACCACCGACAACTTCCAGAAGTACCTGACCGCCGCCGCGCCGGAAGCCTGGACCAAGGGCGCCGGCAGCGAATTCCAGGGCGGTGCGGGTGAAGGTGCGCAGAAGTCCGCAGGTGTGGTTCAGGCCGTCCAGGCCACCCCGGGTTCCATCGGCTACGTGGAGAAGGGCTTCGCCGAGCAGGCCGGTGTCCCGTTCGCCCAGATCGACACCGGCAGCGGCCCGGTGGAGCTCACCGATGAGTCGGCGGCCAAGGCGATCGACGCCGCGAAGTTCGCCGGCGAGGGCAACGACCTGGTACTCGACCTGAACTCGCTGTACGGCACCACGGAGGCCGGCGCCTACCCGCTGGTGCTCGCGACCTACAACATCGTCTGCTCCGACGGCTACCCCGCCGACACCGCCGCGGCGATCCGGTCGTTCATGACCGTCGCGGCCAACCAGGGCCAGAGCGGGCTCTCGGCCGCGGGTTACGTTCCGCTGCCGGACGCCTTCAAGGAGCGCCTGCTCACCTCGATCGACGCCATCGGGCCTAGCGCCTAGATCCGTGGCGCAATCAGTGGAATGCGGCGAGGATGAGGTGCTGACCGATGACCGATAGGCTCGATGTGACCACACCAAATCCGGCGGATGCTGGGTCGGGTGAAGTGATCGCTTCACCCTTCCCCGAACCGGAACCGATCTCCACCAATCCCTCGAAGAACGCGAAGGTGCGACCGGGCGATCGGGTCTTCCGCGGACTCGCCGAGGGTTCGGGCATCCTGATCGTCGTCATCATCGCGGCGATCGGGCTGTTCCTGCTCTGGCGCGCGATCCCGGCGCTGGGCCGCAACGAGGAGAACTTCTTCCTCTACGGCGGCAACTGGGTCACCACCGACACCTCGGCAATGCACTTCGGCATCCTCGACCTGCTGCAGGTCACGGTGTTCGTGTCGGTGTTCGCCCTGGTGCTCGCCATGCCGGTGGCGCTGGGCATCGCGATATTCCTCACCCAGTACGCCCCCCGCCGGGTGTCGGGCCCGCTGGCGTACATGGTGGATCTGCTCGCCGCGGTGCCGTCGATCATCTACGGCGTCTGGGGTCTGTACGTCCTGGCCCCGGTGCTCAAGCCGGTCGCGTTGTGGCTCAACGGCAATCTGGGCTGGATCTTCCTGTTCTCCACCGGCAACGCGTCGGTGGCGGGCGGCGGCACGATCTTCACCGCCGGCATCGTCCTCGCGGTGATGATCCTGCCGATCATCACCGCCGTCACCCGCGAGGTGTTCGTGCAGACGCCGCGCGGACAGATCGAGGCTGCCCTGGCGCTCGGCGCCACCCGCTGGGAAGTCGTGCGGACGACGGTGCTGCCGTTCGGTATGTCCGGCTACATCAGCGGCGCGATGCTGGGTCTGGGCCGCGCGCTCGGCGAGACCATCGCCCTGCTGATCATCCTGCGCGGCACCCAGACCGCCTTCGGGTGGTCGCTGTTCGACGCCGGGTACACCTTCGCCAGCAAGATCGCCTCCGCGGCATCGGAGTTCAACGACCAGTACAAGGCGGGCGCCTACATCGCCGCCGGCCTGGTGCTGTTCATCCTCACCTTCGTGGTGAACTCGCTGGCCCGCGCCGCGGTCTCCGGAAAGGGCAGGTCATGACCTCTTCAACACTGGACAAGCCGGTCAAGGCGCCGACCTTCCAGGGGGTCAGCACCCGGCGCAAGATCACCAACAACGCCGCGACCGCACTGGTCACCCTGTCGGTGGCCATCGCCGTGGTACCGCTGGTGTGGGTGCTGGTGACCGTGGTGGTCAAGGGCATCGGCGTGGTCACGTCGTCGACGTGGTGGATGAACTCCCAGGCCGGTATGACGGCGTTCGCGCCGGGCGGTGGCGCCTATCACGCCATCGTCGGCACCCTGCTGCAGGGCCTGGTGTGCGCCATCATCTCGATCCCCATCGGCGTCTTCGTCGGCATCTACCTCGTGGAGTACGGGGGCGGAACCCGACTCGGCAAACTCACCACCTTCATGGTGGACATCCTCACCGGTGTGCCGTCCATCGTCGCGGCGCTGTTCATCTACGCGCTGTGGGTGGCCACCCTGGGCTTCCAGCGTTCCGGATTCGCGGTGTCACTGGCGCTGGTGCTGCTGATGATCCCGGTGATCGTGCGTTCCACCGAGGAGATGCTGCGGATCGTCCCGATGGATTTGCGCGAGGCGAGCTACGCGCTGGGTGTGCCGAAGTGGAAGACCATCTCCGCCATCGTGATTCCGACAGCCCTGTCGGGCATCGTCACCGGCATCCTGCTGGCGCTCGCCCGCGTGATGGGTGAGACGGCGCCGCTGCTGATCCTGGTCGGTTACTCGCAAGCGATGAACTTCGACATGTTCAGCGGCTTCATGGGATCGCTGCCCGGCATGATGTACGACCAGACGTCGGCGGGTGCGGGTGCCAACCCGGTGCCCACCGACCGGCTGTGGGGCGCCGCGCTGACCCTCATCATCCTGATCGCGCTGCTGAATGTCGGCGCGCGGTTCATCGCCAAATTCTTTGCCCCGAAAAAGGTCTAGGAGTCCACTGACATGGCCAAGCGTCTCGACCTCAAAGACGTCAACATCTATTACGGTTCGTTCCACGCGGTGGCCGACGTCTCGATGTCGGTCCCGCCGCGCAGCGTGACCGCGTTCATCGGTCCGTCGGGCTGCGGCAAGTCGACCGTGCTGCGCACCCTCAACCGGATGCACGAGGTGATCCCCGGCGCGTCGGTGCAGGGTTCGGTCTTGCTCGACGGTGACGACATCTACGGCGCCGGGGTGGACCCGGTGGGCGTGCGCAAGACCATCGGGATGGTGTTCCAGCGCCCGAACCCGTTCCCCACCATGTCGATTCGTGACAATGTGGTGGCCGGCCTGAAGCTGCAGGGGGTGCGCAACAAGAAGACCCTCGACGAGGTCGCCGAGCGGTCACTCAAGGGCGCCAACCTGTGGAACGAGGTCAAGGATCGGTTGGACAAGCCCGGCGGCGGCCTGTCGGGTGGTCAGCAGCAGCGCCTGTGCATTGCGCGGGCGATCGCGGTGCAGCCCGATGTCCTCCTGATGGACGAGCCGTGCTCGGCGCTGGATCCGATCTCGACACTGGCGATCGAGGACCTCATCGCCGAGCTCAAGCAGGACTTCACGATCGTGATCGTCACGCACAACATGCAGCAGGCCGCGCGGGTGAGCGATCAGACCGCGTTCTTCAACCTGGAGGCCACCGGCAAGCCCGGCATGCTCATCGAGATCGACGACACCGAGAAGATCTTCTCCAATCCGAGTCAGAAGGCCACCGAGGACTACATCTCGGGCCGTTTCGGATAATCACGGCGAACATCCGAGCGGGCGTCGGACCTTTGCGGTCCGGCGCCCGTTCTGTCGTTGCGGATAGTGGACCCGCAACGAGGAATCCCCCGCATGGTGTGCGGGGGATTCGTTGCGTCTGACGCGCTCCGCGCGTCAGAGCGGGGTGGGGATCTCTTCGTCGTCCGGGTAGCGGCCGGTGATCTGGAAGATGACCCGCCGGGCAACCTCGACCGCGTGGTCGGCGAACCGCTCGTAGAACCGGCTGAGCAGCGTCACGTCCACCGCCGCCGTCACGCCGTGCTTCCATTCACGGTCCATCAGGACGGTGAACAGATGGCGGTGCAGGTCGTCCATGGCGTCGTCTTCCTCGCGGATCCTCGCCGCCTTCTCCGGATCCCGGGTTTCCAGCACCTCTTGTGCCGCAACACCCAGTTCGACTGCGACACGGCCCATTTCGGCGAAGTAGCCGTTCACCTCTTCGGGCAGCGCGTGTTGCGGATGGCGCCGCCGCGCGATCTTGGCGACATGCAGCGCCAGGGCGCCCATGCGCTCGACGTCGGCGACGATCTGGATGGCGCCGACCACCGCGCGCAGATCGCCCGCCACCGGGGCCTGCAGCGCCAGCAGGACGAACGCGGCCTCCTCGGCGCGCACACACTTGACGGCGACCTGTTCGTGGTCGGTGATGACCTGCTCGGCCAGGACGAGGTCGGCCTGCAGGAGGGCCTGGGTGGCGTGCTCCATTGCGGTGCCTGCCAACCCGCATATCTCGCCGAGCTGCATCGACAATGATTCGAGTTGTTCGTGGTACGCGGTCCGCATGAGCCCACCCTAAAGGGTGGGCCGACCAGTCGTCACGGCGTACACGGTGAACGGACGGTGAATGCCCCTGATGGGGCCACCGACGCCCGGACGCGTTTACTCGCAGGTGGTGTCGGCGGCGTTGGTGACGGTCAGATCTTCCGGTAGGTGGGTGGGTTCGGGTGTGGTGCCGCGCACCACATTCACCTGCACGGCCGACCCGCTGGGTGAGGGCGCCGCGACCGAGTAGAAGTCGCTGCCGAGCACGACCCGTACCACGTCGCCCATCCCGGTGACGCGCTCGATGGTGGGGTTGGCGAACGACGACGCCACGGTGGCCGCGGCTTGTTCGTTGCCGGGGGAGAAGAACACCGTCGTCGACGTCAGCGCGCCCGGGTAGTCGTCCGGTGCGGTGACGTTGAATCCGTGTTGTTGCAGTTCATTTGCCGCGGTCGCGGCGAGACCGGACTCGCCGGTCGAGTTCGACACCCGGACGGTGACGTCGTGCGGGTCGGTGGTGACCGCGTCGACGACCTCGCCGGTGCTGGGTGCCTCGGGTGCGGGTTCGTTGACCGGCACCGCCGGTTCCGTTGTCGCGGCAGCCGATTCGGGCGTACCCGGGACGGGGCTGTTGTCCGAGTTCTTCTCGCCCGGCAACGGGTCGTCGTTGATGATGGCGTCGAACAACGCGCGCATGTCGTCGGTGCGGGGCGGCTCGTTGCCGTTGGCGTCGGTGATCCCCGTGGGCACCGTGACGAAGGTGATCCGGCCGGCGTTCACACCCTGGATCGACTGGCCCAGGTCGACGAGGTCCTTGGTCTTGATGTTGTCGACGTAGCTGTCGTCGATGAACATGTTGACCACATTGTTGAGCTTGCTCAGCGAGAAGAACACGTCCTTGGAGATCAGCGAACGCAGCAGCGAGGACAGGAACAGCTGCTGACGCTTGATGCGTCCGTAGTCGCCGTTGAACTCGGTGGTGACCTGCCGCGCGCGGACATAGTTCAGCGCGGTGTGGCCGTCGACCATCTGGCGTCCGGCGTTGGCCAGCACGGTGCCCAGTTCGTAGTCCTCCAGCGGGGTGGTGCTGCACACCTCGACCCCGCCGACCGCGTCGACCATCTTGGCGAATCCGGCGAAGTCGACCGCCATGAACCGGTTGATCGACAGACCCGACAGCTTCTGGATGACCTTCACGAGGCACTTGGGGCCGCCGAATGCGTACGCGGAGTTGAGTTTGGTCTCCGTCCACACTTCGTCGGGACCGTAGGACTGGGAGTCCTCGTCCCAGATCGGGCCGTAGGCGCCCGTCTCGGCGTTCCACGGTTGGCATTGGATCGGTGTGATGGCCAGGTCGCGGGGGAACGACACCGCCACCACGCGTTCGCGGTTGGCCGGGATGTTGACCAGCATCACGGTGTCGGAGCGAGCCCCGGCGGCGTCCTCGGTGCCGCCGGCACCCATGTCGCTGTTCTGGCCGATGCGGCTGTCCACGCCCACAATCAGGAAGTTCTCGTCACCGAACTGCGCGTTCGGGTCCACGATGTCGCGCGAATCCGGGTCGAGCGCCGCGACCGTGTTGAGACTGTTGTTCTTCGACGACTGCCACTGCCAGGCCGCGCCGGTCAGGACCAGGGCCATGATCGCCAGCAGGGCGGCCGCGACGCGGCCCGCGACGCGCACCCCGCGGTGGCGTGAGGCCGGCGGCGGCGCGGCGACCGCATCGCCCTCGACCCGCACCGGCGGCACCCGGTCGTGCCGCAGGGCGGCCAGGTCGGGGATCTCGGTGCCGTAGGTGCCCAGCGCGGGGAGGATTTCGGTGTCCTGCCGGTCCGCATCCAGGTAGGCGGGCGGAACCGGTGGGGCTGCCGGCGGAACCGGCATCGGCGGGACGGGGATCTCCTGCGGCTCGGGAACCGGGGGGAGGTCGTCGTGCGTCGGGATCGGGAGGTCGGGGACCGGCGGGAGGTCGTCGTGCGCCGGGATGGCGTCGACGAGTTCCGTCGGCGCCTCCGGCTCCGGTTCGGCGCGGTGGCGTCCACGTTCGGGTGACGGCCCGGTGCCGTCTGCGGTCACCTTGGCGATCAGATCGGCGACGGTGACGCCGTCGGTGTGGTTCCCGGTCGGCCCGTCGGCGACGGCCGGCACGTCGGAGGCGGTGTCGCGGCGCTCCCACGGCGCGGCGCCTGGAGTTCGCGGCGGAGTTCGGGTAAGCCAGTCTTCGTCGCCCGGTTCCGGGGGTCGCCGATGGCCAGGAGTGGCGTTGTCGCCGTCACTCATGTCCTATCGGCCTCCGGCTCTGGTGGTGCGCGGCAGTGCACACACGTCTCTGCTGTCTGTTTCTTGTAGCAGCACTCGGTGCGGCTCCGCCACCGGAGCCGGGTGCGACGAGATCCATATCGTACTGAGACAACCTGAGAGTGAGCCAGCCAGCGGACGTCTCGGGAACGTCTCGGTCAGCCTCCGGAGTGCATGACGTCGGCCCCCGCGGGCACGGTGCAGTCGTCCGGGTCGGTCAGCCAGCCCTCGGGCAGCGCCACCGACGCGGCCGAGCCCTGGCGGCCCCGGGGGCCCTCCGCGGCGGCCGGGAACGGCACATCAGGATCGAGCTGCCCCAACAGGGCGTCGAGTTCGTCCAGCGTCTTGACCAGGGCCAACGACCTGCGCAGCTCGGCGCCGGCGGGGAATCCGTGCAGATACCACGCGACGTGCTTGCGGATATCGCGCATACCCTTGTCCTCGCCGAAATGGTCGGCCAGCAGCACGGCGTGCCTGCGGATGATGTCCGCGACCTCGCCGAGTGCGGGCGCGACGGGGATGTCGCGGCCGGTGAACGCGGCGGACAGCTCGGCGAACAGCCACGGCCTGCCCAGGCATCCGCGCCCGATGACGACTCCGTCACAGCCGGTGGCCGCCATCATCGTCAGTGCATCGTCGGCGGCGAAGATATCGCCGTTGCCGAGTACCGGGACGCTGGTCACATGCTGTTTGAGGGCGGCGATCTGATCCCAATCCGCCGCCCCCGAGTACCGCTGCGCGGCGGTGCGCGCATGCAGTGCCACCGCGGCCGCACCCTCCTCCGCCGCGATCCGGCCGGCGTCGAGATGGGTGTGGTGGGCGTCGTCGATGCCGATGCGGAACTTCACCGTCACCGGGATGTCCGTGCCCTCGGTGGCCCGGACGGCGGCGGCGACGATCTGCCCGAACAGGCGCCGTTTGAACGGCAGTGCCGCACCGCCGCCGCGGCGGGTGACCTTGGGCACCGGACAGCCGAAGTTCATGTCGATGTGATCGGCCATACCCTCGTCGGCGATCATCTTCGCCGCGCGGTACGTCGTCTCCGGATCCACCGTGTAGAGCTGCAGCGATCGGGGGGATTCGTCGGGGGCGAACGTCGTCATGTGCATCGTCACCGGATGCCGTTCGACCAGCGCGCGGGCCGTCACCATCTCACACACGTACAGGCCGCTGACCGTGCCGGCCCTGGCCACCTCGAGTTCACGGCACAGGGTGCGGAATGCGACGTTGGTCACACCGGCCATCGGGGCCAGCACCACCGGGCTGCGCAGCGTGATCGGCCCGATCCGTAGCGTCGGCGCCGTCGCGGGGAGCAGCGCTGTACCCGCTTGTCCCGCGGTGTCCGCGGTCGTCGTCACGCCGAGGTGGAGGCCAGCAGGTTCTTCATCGCCTTCTTCTCGGCGACCTTGCGTTCGCGCTCCAGCCGGCGTTCCTTGGCGACCTCGAACTTCACGCAGGCGTCCTCGAGCTCCTTGATCAGCTCGCCCAGGTCGTCACGCAGGCGGGCGGCCTCGCCGTTGAAGTCCTCGCGCTCGAAAATGCGCCACTTCTTCAGGACCGGCATCACGACGTCGTCGAGGTGGATGCGGGGGTCGTAGACGCCGCCGACGGCGATGATGACCGCCTTGCGACGGAACTCGGGCACCGTGAATCCGGGCATCTTGAAGTTGCGCAGCACCCGGTGCAGCGACGTCATCGCCTGGTTCGGCGAGATGTCCAGACCGGCCCCGCTGACGTCGCGGTAGAAGATCATGTGCAGGTTCTCGTCGGCGGACACGCGCGCCAGCAGCTGGTCGGCGATGGGTTCGTCGCACGCCTTGCCGGTATTGCGGTGTGACACCCGGGTGGCCAGCTCCTGGAACGACACGTACATGACGGAGTCGAACAGGCTTGCGGCGAACAGATCGCCCTGCTGGTTCTGGCCCGGGGAGAATCCGCGGGTCACCTGCTCGACGCGCAACTCCTCGAGCTGGACGGGATCGCAGTTGCGGGTGACGACGAGGTAGTCGCGCAGCGCGATGCCGTGGCGGTTCTCCTCGGCCGTCCAGCGGTTGACCCACTGGCCCCAGGGGCCGTCCATGCCGAAGTTCATCGCGATCTCGCGGTGGTAGGCGGGCAGGTTGTCCTCGGTCAGGAGGTTCTGCACCATCGCCGTCTGGGCGACTTCGGAGAGTTTGGCCTGCTCGGGGTCCCAGTCCTGGCCGCCGAGGGCGTAGTAGTTCTTGCCGTCCGACCACGGGATGTAGTCGTGGGGGTTCCAGTCCTTGGTCATCTTCATGTGGCGGTCCATGTACTGCTCGACCACCGGCTGGAGTTCCTCCAGCAACTGCAGGTCAGTCATTTCTTTCGACACAGGCGTCTCCCAGTTATCTGTACCTGTTGGTTGCAGTCAATATATCTGTGTACTTCGGTGACATCAAGTTGCTCGTTCGGTGTGTCGGATGCGGACTGCGTCACTGTTTCCGGGGCGGTACTATCCGGGCGGACCATGTATTGCGGCTCTCTAATTAAGAGGCACAGATACCCAGACTCGGAGGTCGGGCACACGTGAAAAAGCTCATCGTTCTCGGTAGCGGCATCGTCGCTGCGTCAGCTTCGATGGCGCTGTTCGGTTCGGGTGTTGCCGTTGCGGCGCCCGACGTGGTGGGGCAGACCTACGCCGATGCGTCGTCGGCCATCTCCGACAGCGGCGGCAGTGCGGTCGTGGCGACGACCGTGGGCGGTCGGCTCCCGCAAGACGAGTGCATCGTCACCAACGCGTGGAGCGGGTCGTTCGTGCGCGATGTCGGCGGCGAATTCGGGCATTCGGGCGGCGAGGTGATGCTCGCGCTGAACTGCAACGGCGATCACGCCACCGCCACCAGCGCCGGCCCGTCGGTCGCCAGCCCCGAGGGTCGCGAGGCGAAGGCCGCCGCCGACCAGGCGAAGGCTGCCGAGGAGCAGGAGCTCCAGGCGGTCAGCACCCCCGACGAGTGACGCGCTAGCTCGACGCCCGGGTGAGCAGCATGTCGACGCAATAGTCGACGAACTGCTCCCGGGTGGCGGCTAGCCGCCCGTTCAGATAGGCGCTGAACAGCGCCGTGAGCGCCCCGACCAGCCCGGTGGCCACCATGGTCTGCATGGTCGGGTCGCTGATCTTGGTCAACTTTCGCTGCAGCAGCTCGATGAAGGTGGGCATCCACACCGCTCCGGACCGGGCCAGCACCGGCTCGACGGCGGGCGCCAGCAGCAGAACGCGCCCGCGGGTGGGGTCGTCGACCATCAAAGCGACGAATCGTTCCACCGCATCGCGTGCGCTGTCGGCGGTCATCAGGGTGGCCATCGCGCGTTTGCACACGTCGTCGTACACGGCGCGGACGAAATGCTCGCGGTCGGCGAAGCTCTCGTAGAAGTAGCGTTCGGTCAGCCCGGCGTCGCGGCATACCGCGCGGACCGTCAGTGTGGGACCGCCGGCGTTGCCGAGCTGCTGGACGCCCGCGGTGATGAGCGCATCGCGCCGCAACGCCTGGCGGTCGCGCAGGGGAACACCGGACCATCGCCGGCGCCGTTGACCCGTCTCCACGTCCACTCCTCAACTCCCGTGGTGGCAACGCACGTGGTCAGAGCTGTGCCCGACGTCGGCGGGCAGTCCACCAGTGCCTCAAGTTACGTCCGGAGCGGCCCGCCCGACCGGCGGATTCGCCCCTGCCGGCCGTGCGGGCCGCCCCGCGGCCCCCGGGGGCTGACTGCGCCCCCGGAACCCCTCGGGCCCAACTCCTTGACATGGAAGTACTTCGGCCGGCGGCGCGGATTGTTACATGGCCGCTCCCACGCCGAGATCCACGATGTGCAGTCAAACCGCGGGCGGACGTCCGCATAACGTCGATCTGGGCGCGCGGGCGGGCGGTCCGAAGCCCCTCGCGGCCCTGCGCGCCAAGACCCCACGCGAGGCCGCGGATTGCACACCCGTGCGCGCCGTCTGTGGACGCGGGACCGGCCTGGGGTTACCGGTACACGGCGTGGCGGGTCCAGACTGTGCCGTCGAAGTAGCGCATCAGCAGCCGGTTGTGCGGATCGGGGAACCAGCCGGCTTGCACCGGCGGATAGCGCCCGAAGGTGCCGCGCGGGTCGCCGGCCAGGCTCAGCCGGTATTCGTAGTCGGCGCGGGCGCGCAGGCCCGCGTCGCGCAGCGTGACGGCGCGGATCCGGCGGCGCAGCGCGACCGCCAGCACCACGGCGGCCGCGGTGCCCACGGTGACGTACCACCCGTCGAACAGCATCACGCAGGTGAGCAGCGCGACCGCGCCGCTCACCACCGGGTGGCGGCGCCAGAACGGCGGCCGTGTTTGCTGGTCGAACATCGACATCGATCATACGTACGGTATGGCGCGCGTACGGCGGACCGATACGATTCGCCGGAGTTGGCGTGCGGGCGAATGGGAAGAGGGCCGAAATGCCGTGGAACATCTGGGTTGCCGTCGTGTTTCTGCTCGGTGTGCTCGGGGTGCTGCTGGCACGGCTGATGGCAACCAAACCCGAGAGCCGTACCCGCGGTTCGCGGTTCGCCGTGCTGTTCGGTGTCCTTGCCGTGCTCGTCCTCGCACTGGGCACGTTCACCGTCGTGTCCGCCCGCAACATCGGGGTGGTGACGACCTTCGGCCGGCCCAGCGGCACGCTCGGCAATGGCCTGCACCTCAAGGCGCCGTGGCAGACCGTCACCGAGATGAACGGCACCATCCAGATCGACAACCACACCGGGGAGTACGCGACCACCGTCCGGCTGGGCAACAACTCCACCGCCTACGTCGACAACAGCGTGCGGTGGCGCATCCAGCCAGCCGCCGCGGACACGCTCTACCTGGATTACCGCGACTTCGACAACGTGCGCGACAACCTCGTCACCCGCGAGCTGCGGTCGGCGCTGAACGAGGTGTTCGCCGATTTCGACCCGCTGTCCCCGGAGAACACCGAGGGCACCAATGTGCAGGCGCTGGGCGACGAGGTCGCCGAGAAGTTGCGGACCAAAGTGGGCGACCAGATCGAAGTGATCAACGTGATCGTGCCGCTTGTCAACTACGACGAGGCCACCCAGAGCCGCATCAACGCGCTGAACGTGGAGAAGGCCAACACCCGAGTCGCCGAACAACGCGCGCGCACCGCCGAGGCCGAGGCGCGCGCCAACGAGATCCTGGCCGGGTCCGTCTCGGACAACCCGAACGTACTGGTCAGCAAATGCCTCGACGCGGCACGCGAGGCCGGGATCAGCCCGCTGGGATGCTGGCCGAACACCCCGGCGGTACCGACGGTTCCAGCCAGGTAACGCTTTCGGCGTTTCGTGCGGCGACCAGGCCCGCGATCGGTCACCATTTCCTCATGGCGCGAGTCGTCGGCCGCCGGTGCGGCAGGGCCCGATCGATCGGTGTCGCCGTCGCGTCGGTGGCCGTGGTCGGTATGGGCGCGGCGCTGTCGGCGGTCACCGTGGACGCGTCGGTGCGGGCCGCGGGGCAGGAGCTGGCGCAACGGGCGGCCGCGCTGGAGTCCGTGAGCCTGACGGGCCCCACCGACGTCGTGGTGGATCTCGACCGCGCCACGCTGATGGGTGTGCGACTCGATTCCCGCATCGATCCGATCTCGGTGGTCCCGGAGTTCTTCGAAGCGCTCACCCGGCGCATCGACATGGTGCTGGCCGTGCTGGCGTCCCCGCCGCCGGTCAGCATCCCCGCGCCGCCGATCCCTATCGGGCCGATCCCGGCGCCCGTCACCGAGCCGTAGGGCGTCGTGGGGCGTCAAGCCCAGCTCAACGGGTGTACCCGCGGTTGCCGCCGCGGGTGTGTGGTGCCCCCACCAGGGCTCGAACCTGGGACCTGCGGATTACCACGCCGGGTGTCCTTGGGATTGCTGAGCAGTCCCGATAATTCCTCATTACCTGCGATGTTGTTTCTATTCTGCCTTAACTAGATCTCGGCTGTTCTCGCCGATTCTCGGTTATTGCAGGTGAATAAGCGTTGGGGGTGGTGGCTTGGCGCAGGTATCGCTCGCGCGCGACCGGCGGTCGTGGCGGTCCTTGCCCGGGGAGCAGGTCATGTCAGCCTGGGTTCGGGTTTGACGCCAGCCACCACCCGGTCTACATGGCTCGCCGACGGTAGCGGTTGAGCACGAACAGCTCGGCCAGGGTCCAGCCGGTGAAGAACGAGCGGGTGTCGGCGCCTAACCCGTCCATGCTGGCTGACTGGTTGAGCTGCTTGGTGTTGGCGGCCAGCCGCGCCGACGCGGTGGTGATGACGGCGGCCACCTCGTCGTTGGGCCGGCCGTCGTCGTCGAAGCCGCGGCCCCGGGTGTATGCCCGGGCCATCGCCGTGATGAGCGGGATCACCGCGCTCGGGCTGTCTGGTGTGGCGGCCAGCAGCCCGGGCACCGCGTGGTCGGGGACGATTTCGGGTTGCATCAGGCGGCGGTGAGGACGATGACGGCCTGCGGGTGCAGAAGGCCGAGGTCGTAGCGGGTGACGACGCGGATGCCGATCTGGTCGTAGTCCGCGTATCGCTCGGACAGGATCGTGACCGACGGGGCGAGGTCGCGGGCGATGGCGATCTGGCTGGTGTCGGCGAGGATGCCCTTGCCGGTGGCCATCTTGTTGGTCACGGTGACCGGCAAGCCGAACAGTCGGTAGGTGGTGTCCTTGGTGACGTCGGATTCGATCAGGTAGCGGTCGTTGCCGTCCTTGAGCTTGCGGAGTGCGATGAAGTCGGCCCCGGACAGGAACCATCTGGTGGGGGTGACTTCGGCTGCCGACGCCAGCGCGATCGCGTCCAACAGAGAATCGGCGTCGGTGACGTCGAGCTCCCCGGTCTGCACGCCGGGCTGGTTGATGATGCCGCGGATACCGTTGGCCGACTCTCCTTCCGCGGTGGTGGTCACAGCGATGGCGGGTGTGCCGCCGGTGAGGCTGGCGCCGTTGGCCACGAGCTGGTCGACAGCGGTCGCGGCCAGCGCGGAGGCGAACGTCACGGTGTAGGGGCCGCCGGCCGATCCGGCGACGGTGGCGTTGCCCGATCCGATGGTCGCGAGGCCCTGCAGCGCGGTCTGCACGGTGGACGCGGCGGCGTTGTAGTTCAGCCCGGAGGTGGTGGCGCCGCGGAAGCTGAGGGTGAAGGTGCCGCCGGTGGGCGAACCCGTGATCGTGACGGTCTGCACCTCGTTGGTGGCCTGGCCCTTGCCGGTCAACAGGGCGGTGTCGAGCTTGTCGGAGACCACCTTCACCAAGCGGTTCTTGAGGGTGGCGTCGATGCCGATGACGGCCTGGCGGGCCAGCTCCCGCGAGTAGCGCTCAATGACCTTGATGGACTTGCGGTCGGTGGGCATCAGCACCACCTCGTCGAAGTTCGTGTCGTGGTCGGAGGGGATGAGTTCGTTTTCGCCGACGAACCCGACCGTGGACGACCCGGTGAGCTTGGGGATGCGCAGCACGCCGGCGGTGTCGAAGATCCGCGGGCCGCTGGATAGGACGACGCTGGCGGCTTCGAGGGGCTGCACGAGCAGCGAGGAAACCTGGTCGGCGAGCAGGGTGGGATTGGTGGCGGTGGATTCAGCCATGAGAGTCCTTACGTGACAAGGGAAGTGGGATTCAACGAACCCGTGTCACCAGGACAACGATGGGGCCGGCCACCAGGACCGACCCCACCAGTTTACCCCTGTTCCCGACGAGATGATCAGGCTCTCGACACAGGTGCTTCAGCTACCAGCGCGTAGATGCGAGCCAGTTGCTCGAGAGCAGCCAACTTGGATGTGTACTCTCCAGCGGCGACCAATTCAAGCTCAGCCCCAATCGCCGTGTAGAACGCCTTGGCAGTTTCGTTCTTCTCGTTGATCCCCGCAGTTGCCATACTCTGTTCCCCCTCATATCTATTGGGCTTGTTGCCGCAGGATTGCGGCGAGGTCGACGCTACCGCCGGATGGGGTTGGGCCTTGGCCGATGTCGCCGGCGGGTCGGCGGTTGGCGAGGTGTGGTTTGCGGGTGAGCAGTTCGTCGAGTGCGAGTGACAACTTGTCGCTGTCGTCGAGGTGGTCTGCGGCGAAGGGTAGGTCGGTGGGGTCGGCGAGTCGGCCGGTGGCCCGGACGAGTTCAGTGTGCAGGCGTTGCGCGTAGGCGTCACCCTGTTGGGCGCGTTGCCGATAGCGGCCGTTCTCCTGCCGTAGTTCCTCGACGTAGGAGCGGGGGAAGGTCTCGGGGTTCGATTCTGAATCGGACCCTTCGGGGGTGTCGGCCGCGCCGGACGTGACGTCGGTTGCCGGGTCGGTTTCCGACCTCTCCATCACCTCGGTGGTGGTTTCGTCGGGGGTGTGGTTGTCGGACATGGTTTCTCCTTTCATCGTGGGATACGCGTGCCGGTGTCGGCGTGCGCGCGCGCCAGACGGCGCGTGTATTGGGTGGATCCGATGTTCGTGGCGAGCACGATCCGGGGCTGACAGTTACAGCCCTTGTGCGACTGGAATGGGTGGTTGCTCGGCCAGATTCGGCCTTCGCGCCACCACCACCGGCACAGTTGGCACGGGTCGTCGTCCATCTGCCGGGTCCAGCCCTCGACGAGGTCTTGACGTTCGATTGCGGCCTGGGCGGCGTTCTGGGCGGCTTCGAGGGGTTCGCAGCGGGCGAGGCGTTCCAGCCGCGTTTCCGCGTCCTGGGGTTCGGGTTCCCAGATCGGCGGGTGGTCGGTGTAGTCGTCCGGGTTCAGGTCCGGCGCCAGTTGCGCTTCCCATGCGTCGTGGGCGGCGTCGCGGTGGGGGTCGATGCCGCCGGTGTGCGGTGGGGGCGGCGGGAACAGGCCACGCTCACTGAGCTTTCGCGGGCTCTCGTTGACCAGCTCGATGAAGTCGGCCATCGCGAACGTGCCGTGCTCGGCGCGGGCCGCGGCGATATCGGCGGGGGTCCAGTCCGGTGCGGGGTCCATCTCGTCGAGCCGGTCGGCCAGGGAGCGGTTGACCTCCCTCGTGATCGCTGCAATGTCCCACGGCTGCGGGTCCAGACCGACTGAACGGAGCAGACCGCGGATCTCGGCTTGGGTGAAGCTGGTTTTGGGTGCCTCGGTCAGGATCGTTGTGGCGGCCTTGAGGAGTCGTTCGGAGGCGTCGACGGGCGCCACCCCGGTGGTGGGGACGGGGACGCCGACCGCTTCCTCAATCTGAGCGGCCAGATACGCGTCAGCCAGGGTGACCGCTGACGCGTTGGCGCGGTTGACGGCGCCCGCCACCAGGAGGGCCGCGTCATCGCGGCTGATCTGCCGCGCCACCAACTGCAGATAGATCGCCCGGACCGCGGCCACCGTCAGGGTGGCCAGGTCCTCGGTGGCGGATTGGAAATCGTCGACGACGCTCATGCCGCCGGCCGGGGCTGAGCGGGTACTGCGTCGGCGGCCGGCGCCGACCTGACCAGGTTGACGCCCTGGCTGTCGAGGGCTTCGGCGCGCCGCGCGGCACGGATCTCGAGGATCTCGTCATCGCTGTAGCCGAGCTTGGCCAGTGCGTAGGACGCGGGCAGCAGCCCGGCAGCGTGCAGCTTGACCACGGCGTCGGCCTCCTGGGCGACCGATCGGGTGGCGGCGTCGGCCCACTGCACCCGGGCCTCGACCTGCAGCGGGTCACGGCCATCACGGACCGCGACCATCAGCTTGGCCACTTGTTCCCACGCGCGGCCGAACGTGGCCTGGCGGGCCTCGGCGCGGGCGGTCAACGATGCTTCGGCGGCGCGCAGCGCATCCGCGCTGGCGGGGTTGTCGGTGAACACGCCGACGTAGTGCGCGGGAAGTGTTGACACGGCCATGATCTGGCCCAAGATGACCCGCACTGACGCTTCGTAGCCCGACAGGTCCGCGGACTGGAGCTGACCGAATTTGGCCTGGTCGTTCTCCGAAATCATCGCGCGGTGGTTTTCCGCGATGGGGTTGGCCTCGGTCATGACAATCTCGCCGTCCACATCGACCACGGGGTTGCCGTCGCCGTCGACTAGGGGTTCCTCGGTGAGTTCGATGCCGGTGGCCCAGCGGCGCGGGCGGCCAACATATTCCGACGTGACCATCATGTCGGCCAAGGATTTGTTCAACGCGTCGACCAACGGTTTGAGGTCGTCGATCTCCGAACAGCCACGCTCGGACAGGATGCGGTCGGAGTTGCGGATACCGACTACCGGTGTCACACCCAGTGGGTTGGCCAGCGTTTCGACCACGGTGAAGCCGTGCACGGTGGCGCCGGTGGCGTTGGCCCGATACCGGGTGATCTGATCGGGCTCGTACAGTACGGCCTCGGTGGTGGTCTTCGTTTCCCACCGCTTCACCGCGGCGGTGATCTGCCGTGTGCCGGGGTCAAGCTGCACAGCAACCTGTTTCGCCGACTCGATGGTCACCTTGGGCCGGCCCACCCGGTCTGCCCAGACGATGACGAACGAGTCCCCCAGCAGCAGGGCCTCGCGGTGCGCCACCCCGGCCTCCTGATCGAGATCGTTGCGGATCCAGTCCGCCCACAGGTCGGCCGCGTCGCCGGTGAACCCGGTGAGGCGCAGCCGCTCGGCCAGCGCCGTCACCGCCAGCCGCGGAATGTTGGAGGCCATACGGCCGAACCGTTGCCCCAGAGCGGTTTTCGCCTCCGGCGACAGGAACGCCAACGGCTGCTCACCGCGGTAGTACAGATCGAGCTCGTGGTAGCGGGCGGCTGGCTCGTCGAGCCGCTGCAACAACGACAGCAGTAGCGGGTTGTCGGTCATGCGACGAAACTCCTTGTCTTCCTTCGTGTTTTGTGGGTAGCGCGCCACGTGGCGCGGCTATGGGCCATCACCAGGCACGCGGCCAGGTCGATCTTGGGTGCGGTGCGGGACCGGGACTGCTTCGAGAGGCGCATCCCGCGGGCGTCCTCAACGATCACCGCGGCCCCGACATGGGCAGCCAGCTTCGCGTTGCCGCTGTGCGACATACGGCCATTCACCGCGGCGCTGTACAGATCCGTCGTCGCCGCGGTCAACCGGGCCGGGGAGTGCGGGAACTCCACCACCGGCAGCCGCTCAGACTCCAACGCCTGCAGCGTGCGGGTCCAGCGGAACGGGTCAGCGACGATCTCCACCACCCGCCACCGCCGGCACGACTCCCGGATGGTGTCCTCCACCTGCGCGATCGGCACCCGGTAGGCGTCCTCACCCGGTGGACGTTCCCACACCCGCACCGTGTCGAAATGCGGCTCGGCCGCCACAGTTCCGACCAACAGCGCCGTCGTGTCATCGGAGAACGAGCCGTCCAGAGCGATGACCACCTCGGCGCCATCCGGGACCGGCTGACTCGTGGACAGGTTGTCCCAGACATCAGGGGTCAGGAATCGACCCTCGGTGTCACCGGCCAACTGGCACAGCCGGGCCCGCCGGAACGTCGACTCACGGGTCTTCGGCGGCAACAGGGCGTGCAGCGCGTCGCGGTGCAGAAAGTCATCCAGCGCCGGGTTGGCCAGCTCCCAGCAGTGCGCGCAGTCCACGGGGTGGTCCTCGAACCCGGCCGCGGAGAACTCCCGCCACACCAGCGATCCGTCCTCGGGGTGCTCGGCGGCGTACGCCCGCAGATCAAGCAACACCTGGTCCTGAAGGTTCGGCCCCGGCGTGCCGATCGCCACCAGCGTCGACCGTTCCCGCTTACCCTGCGCCAGCGTCAACACCTCGTAGCTGTCACGGTTGGCCACGCCGGCCTCGTCCAGGATCGCCAGCGTGTAATCCAATCCCTCAAGGCGTTTCGGCTCAGCAGGCAGACAGTGGAAATGCGCATCGCGTTCGGGGATGTAGAGCCGTTCCTTGAACACCTGCACCCGCGCGGCAAGATCCTCGTCGAGCTCAGCCATACGACGGGCGACGTTGAACACAATGCCGGCCTGCCGCTCATCGACTGCGACGACACAGACCGTCGCGCCCTCGCCGCCCATGAACAACTCGTACAAACCCCACGCCGCCATCAAGCTGGACTTGCCCGAACCGCGCGGCAGCATCCAGCCCGCCGTCCGCGGCTGCGGATTCGCGTCAAGCACCGACCCCACCAGATCGCGCTGCCACGCCCGCAGCTTCAACGGCGACCGGGCCCCGGTGCCCTTCGGCACCTTCACGTACCGCTCACAGAACCGGGCGAACCGCGCTGAACCCGTCGACCGCGGCCGCCACGGTAACGGGCTGGCATCAACCGACGCCTTCGGGCCAGCCCTCATGACACCATCCCGGAATGGCATTCACGATCTTCTACGCTCGCGGCGACAAAGCCGATTACGACTCCTACGACGATTCGCACTCGATCGAGGTCAAGGAGTGGGGCCTCATTGAGGTCAGGAAGGACGGCGAGCAGGTGAAGCTCTATAGCCCCAACTACTGGACACACGTCAGCCCCGGCGAGAAGCATCCGTCCAAGCCCGTCCGCATTCGCTGATCTCACGCATACCCCCCAGGGGTGTGTAATGCCCCCCGTGCCTTGGCGTCGCGGCGGTGGAGGGCACCGTTTAGGGCATCCCCCCTGGTCGGGGGCGCGGTGATGGCTTCGAGGACGGCGTCGCGTTCGGCGTCGGTGCAGCGTGCGCCGCGGCGGCTGTTGCAGGGTCGGCAGCGGACAGCGAGGTTGCGTGGTTCGTAGGCCAGTTCTGGTGCCTCGGCAATGGGGATGACGTGGTCGACGGTGAGGTCGGCGACGGCGCCGCAGTCCAGGCACCATGGTTGGCGGCGTCGGGCTGCGACGGACAGCCGTTTCCATCGGCCGCCGTTCATGTGGGGGTGGTGGCGCGGGAGGTGCTTGTTGGGCCGCTTGGGCAGGTGCTCGGGGCAGCGATTGCGGCGTCCAGGCTGCCCGCAGACCAGGCAGGGCTTGAGGGTCACTGGTCGGCTTCGGCTCGGACCGTGGCGATCCACCGGTCGAGCACGTCCTCGACAGTGTGGTCCTCGTGTTGGTGCCCGGCGCCGCGGTGGAGTGCTTCGGCGAGGGCGGTGCGCAGCCAGCCTGCGAGCTGCAGCGTGGTTGACCAGGGATCGCAATGCTTGAGGAGGACTTGGGTGGCGTCGTCGTCTCCGCGGAGGTAGGCGCGGGCGATGAGCAGGGCGTCGACGGGTGCGGCTGCGGTCTGCTCGGTGGTAGGGAATTGGTTGCTCATGCTGTCTGCTCCTCGTTTGCTGTGTCGCAGTCGTCGGCGTGGCCCATGGATTCGATGTGCCATCCGCAGGATGGGCAGCGGCCGGGTCCGGCGGGTGGTTGGAACTTGCCTCGGGTGCGTTTGCGGCGGTGTGGGTTGTAGGAGGGAATGGCGGTCACGTTGCCGCTGGGTTTCTCTCCGGGTTCGGAAAAAAGGTGTCCCATGGTGTCCATGGTGTCCGGTATGGGGTTTGAGCTGGGGTTTTGCTGGGACGCCTTGTTGGTTGGGAAGGTGTCCGCGGTGGTGTCCTGGACGCCTTGTGTGTGGGCTGCGGACGCCTTGGGGTGGGTGAAGGTGTCCTGCTGTCGTTGCTGGTCAGAGGTTTGTTGGACGCCTTGGACACCTTCGGACGCCTTTTCTGGGGGTGGGAGGTAGCGGGCGAAGGTGTCGCGGAAGTCGGGGAGGTGGTAGCCGCGCTCGGTTTTGTCGTCGGAGTGGCGGGTCTTGATGGCGTATTCGCGGAGTCTTCGGCCCAGCTTTGAAGGGTTGAGTCCGAACTGTTCCCACGGCGATTCGGGCAGTTGCCGGAGTTTGCTGCACAGGTCAGCGCTCTTCATGAACTTGCCCTCGAACACGCCGCGGATGTCTTCGAGTAGTTGCATGTTCGTCGAGCGGGTGGTGTCCTCTTCGGCTGCCGTTTCGACGAGTGCGGAGGCAGCCGCTCGAGCTAGTTCTGGCCACTGTCCACCGGCGAGGTCAGCCACCGCGACCAGCGGGGACCAGAGGTCGGCGGCGCGGTCCTCGATGGGCAGCTCCGGCTCGCCTTGAGCTTCGGCGCGCTCGCGCACCATGTCGGCCCATTCGCCGACTCGGTTCCGCAGTGCGTGCAGCTTGGGGCCGTCGCGGCTGATCCGGTAGGGCGCGACCTTTTCACCGGCGGTTCGGCGTTTCATCACGACGACGACTGCGCGGTCCTCGATTGTTTCGGGTAGGCGGCCGATGCCGGCGAGCGCAGCCATGGCGAAGGTCGAGAACTCGGCCGGGACGTGGTTGGGGCCGACGGTCCGGCCGAACGGCAGGCCGCGCTGGAATCCGGCGTTCAGCAGGCCGCGCAGCTCCTCGTTGTTCTCGGCGACCTTCTTGGATCCGAAGATGGTGTCGACCTCGTCGAAAAGCAGTGTGGGAGGCGGATCGGCGGCCAGCGACCGAAAGACATACGAGACGGTCGCGTTCACGGCGCGCAGCGGCGAGTACACGAGCGCGTCGACGACTTCGAGCAGGCGTGATTTCCCGGACCGCTTCTCGGCCGATCGGATCACGAGCCGCGGGGCGTAGTCGAAGCAGGACAGTAGATGCGTCAACGCGACCCATAACGTCACCGCCACCGACTCGTGCTCGCCGGGCAGGACGCAGTACCGCTGAATGGATGCGTGAACCTCGTCGAGCAGGCGTGCGCCAGGGGGCCGCTGGCCGGCGACCTCCTGGGCAACAACCTTGCCGCGCTCGATATGCGCGCGGCGATCATCAGTCACTTCGGCATCACCACCCGCACCGGTGGCGAAGTGAGTCCGTGCAGCCGCAGGCCATGACGGGCATCCGGGCCGCGGCCTGTGTGCGCCGGTCGTGCTGGCGGCGTCGGCTGTCGGGTTGCGGTTCGACCCGCAACGCCCGGGTGAAATGGATCCGGTCGGGCATCGGCTCCCCGGTGACATGGCTTATACAGAGTTCGCCGGTATCGACGCCGCATAGGCGACAAGGAGGCGCGAGTGCCCGCCGGCGATGCTGGGCCACAACCGATTCGGTGTCCATCAGACGGCGCTCCAGGTCACGCCTTGATCGGCGTAGACGCCGGTGATGATCTCCCACTCAAGGCGAAGATCGCCCGCGACTTTGGCGAGGGCGTCGAGGCTGCGGATGCTGCTGATGGCGACCTCGCACAGTCCGGCGTCGTTGCCATCAGTGCCATTGATCTCGGCGTCGTAGCCGACCTCACCGTCCTCGGTGACCCAGCGGACCAGCTCACCGACCAAACTCCGCTCTCGGAGAACCTTCATGAGCACGCCATACGAGGACGGGTGGAATTCGTACGCGAACACCGTGACCATCGTGTGGAACTGCGTGATGCCGCGCTCCCGAGCCAGACGCTGGGCCGTCTCGACGTCTGGCCGTATGTGGCGGAAGATGCCACGCCGACCGAGGAAACGACCGTTGATGGCGTGCTGGAGGTCGAGGTCCAATAGGTCGAGCTTGGTCTTCTGTACCATGGGGTTCTCCTGATCTCTGGTGAGTGACGGGCAGCGGTCCCCGCTCGACGTTGGCGCGTCGAGATCAACGGGGGCCGCCGGCGTTTCTGGGGTGCGCGTCACGCGGCACCACCGGTGAATTGGGCGTTCTCCCAATCGATTACGTCTGAGAGTCGGTAGCGTGCAAACTTTCCGAAGATCGCGTATCTGGGGCCTTCCCCTCTGGTTGCCCACTGGGCGAGTGTTTTGGGGCTCACCTTGAGACGTTCCCCGACTTCTGGCCGAGTGAGCCAGTAGTCCTCTGAAGTTGGCATCTTCCTCCTGTTCGTATTTTCCGAACAACATCCGGATTTTCCGGCGATAGGTGGATGATGCCCTTCTGCTCTCTGTCCGTCAAGTCCGTTCGCGGTGCGTTTTTTCCGGACAAGGGGTTAGCATCGAGATGTGACAGACGGCAACGACTCGGCGTCGGGCGAAAAGGACCCCGTGCGGGTGTCTCTCGGCGACAACATCAGGCGTATCCGCGGCGTCCGCAGCATGACTGTGCGCGATCTATCTACTCAACTCGCTCCCCTTGGGCTGAAGTTGTCTCCCTCCGGGGTCTCTGAGGTCGAGAACGCCACGCGGAAGGTTGCGGTTGACGAATTGCTCAAGATTGCAATCGCGTTGAATACCAGTGTTATTGACCTGTTGCTTCCCGCGGGCGGGGAGTGCCTGACGGTGGCAAAGGGCGTGGACCCGCTTGGAGTCGACGAACTTTATTGGTGGCTGCGTGGTGAGCAGCCCTGGCCCGAGGACGCGTCGCAAGAAGAGTTTGCGAAGGCAGCACGGGACCTCCACCGCACCATGCTCTGGTGGAACGAGGATCCAGCCGTGAAGGCCGTCAGTCTGCTGGAGCCGATCGTGCGGCTCGCGCACACCCAGGATGTTCGGGTGTTCGGAGGAACCTTCGGGCCGGCGGCGAGGAAAGCTCTCGATGACGTGAACCGGGAGATCGGCAAATTGATCACCGAGGTCGAGACGGCCGAGCAACAACTGAAGCCTGATGAGCGGCTCGATGGCAGGTAGGCCGCCGCTGAGGATCGGTGCGCACGGCAAGATCACCCGGAAGTCGTTGGGTGGTGGTGTGTGGTTGGCGCGCTGCCGATTTCGTGACGCAGATGGCGTGACTAGGATCGTGGAGCGGCGCAGCCCGGTTCAACAGTTCGACCAACACGGCAAGCTCGCCGAGGATGCGCTGGTCGAGTCGCTGAAGAACCGCCGGCCGCCCGGGGTATCGGGTGAGATCTCGCTCGATACCCGGATCTCGGTGCTCGTCGACCTGCATCTTGAACGTCTTGGTCAAGACGGGAAGTCTCCGGCCACGCTGACGACGTATCACAGTGCTGCCCGCAGGTTGGCGAAGTTCTCCGAGGCCCTGCGGGTCGGGGATGCGACACCGGGCCGACTGAACGCGGTGATCCGATCGATACGTCAGGCGCACGGCGCGAACATGGCTCGTCACGGCCGGACTCTGCTGCGGGGTGCGCTGCAGATCGCCGTCCTCGATGACGTCCTGGGCGCCAACCCGGTGGCGCAAGTGAGCCGGATCGAATCGGACCGCAAACCAAAGGGTGCCCCCGCTCTCGACGGCGGCCAGATTCGGGAACTGCTCGGCAAGCTCCGGGCCTCGGAGGTGTGCGTCGCCGCCGATCTGATCGACCCGATCACCTTGCTGGCGGCGACTGGTCTGCGGCGTTCCGAACTGTTGGCGCTCCGCTGGGAGGACTTCGACGAGGCCGCCGGGACCATCACGGTGTGCGGCAAGGTGGCGCGGATCGCGGGGGAGGGCCTACGGCGCCTCGACAGCGGCAAGACAGACTCTTCGGCACGGACGGTGCCGCTACCCGAGTTCGCGATCACAGCCCTATCTGAGCGCCGCGGCCGGGACTTCTGGGGCGAACAACGGATGATCTTCCCGTCCTCGGCCGGCACCTGCCGTGACCCGGACAACTTCAACAAGCAGTGGCGCAGGGTGCGGGACGACCTGGGGGTGCCCGACGTGACATCGCACTCGTTCCGCAAGTCGCTGGCCACGCTGATCGATGACGCCGGCATGTCGGCACGGATCGGCGCCGACCAGCTCGGGCACTCCAAAGTGTCGATGACTCAGGACCGCTACATGCGGCGCGGCAAGGTTCACGCCGAGGTCGCAGCCCTCCTCGACCGAACCATAACCGGTGAATAAACGATGGCTCGTTGCCGCTTTTGGTGCCCCCACCAGGGCTCGAACCTGGGACCTGCGGATTAAAAGTCCGTAGCTCTACCAACTGAGCTATAGGGGCGCGCGACCAAGGATACTGTGGCCGCTCGGCAACGCTTGGACCGGCCCGTTTGAGGATTCGGGTGCCGGTACCCTAAGCTATCGAAGCTCCCAGCGGAACGACGTTGTGAGTACCCCGGAGAGATTCGGACGGGCCCCCATCGTCTAGTGGCCTAGGACGCCGCCCTTTCACGGCGGTAGCACGGGTTCGAATCCCGTTGGGGGTACGCAACGCGGTAACGCGGAGCACGAGCAAGGCCCTGTGGCGCAGTTGGTTAGCGCGCCGCCCTGTCACGGCGGAGGTCGCGGGTTCGAGTCCCGTCAGGGTCGCCATCGTATGGCGAGGCACGCCGGTCTCACGACCGGCCGGTGCCTTCCGGCCAGGTAGCTCAGTTGGTACGAGCGTCCGCCTGAAAAGCGGAAGGTCGCCGGTTCGATCCCGGCCCTGGCCACCACTCCGGCGGTGTCATCGCCGCACTACATATCCCTCGCCGTCATTCCAGGGGCCTGTTCGGACCCGCGCGGGCAATGCCCGTGAGACGGTGTCGGCGTGACTACCGCTGAACAGCCGAACGCCCCGTATCTCGACGCCGTCGTCGCCTATGCGTTCCGTGGCGCGGCCCGCTACCACACGCCGGGCCACAAGGGTGGTCCCGGCGCGGATCCGGCACTGGTCAAGGCCATCGGTATCGACGCGCTCGCCTCCGATGTGCCGCTGGGGATCCACGGGGTGGACATCGGGCCGGCGCCGACGCCGTACAACGAGGCCGAGCGGCTGGCGGCCGAGGCGTTCGGTGCGGCGCGGTCGTTCTTCCTGACCAACGGCGCCACCCAGGGCAACCACTGTCTATGCATGGCGATCGCCCCGCTGGGGACCCGGATCGTCGCGCAGCGCAACTCGCACGCATCGGTCGTCGACGGGTTGGTGCTCTCCGGCGGCATCCCCAGCTTCGTCGCGCCCGAGTACGACGCGACGCTGGGCATCACCCACTGCGTGACTCCGGCCGCCCTGGATGCGGCGCTCGACAACGCCCCGGACGCCAAGGCGGCGTTCATCGTGTCGCCCACCTATTTCGGCATGGCCGCCGACATCGCCGGGCTGGCCGAGGTCGCCCACGCGCACGGGGTTCCGCTGATCGTCGACCAGTCGTGGGGCCCGCACTTCGGTTTCAACCGCAACCTGCCGCCCACGGCGCTGTCGCAGGGCGCCGACGCCATGCTGACCAGCACCCATAAGATCGCGGGCGCGTTGACGCAGGCCGCGATGCTGCACATCGCCGGCAGCGGCCGCGTGGACATCGGGGCGGTCGCGCGGGCGCTGCGGCTGCTGAGGTCCACCAGCCCGTCGTCGTTGTTGATGGCGTCGCTGGACAGCGCTCGCAGACAGCTGGTCATGCACGGTGAGCAGTTGCTGCACGAAACCCTGGTGGCGATCCGGGTGGCGCGCGACAAGCTGCGGACCATCGAGGGCATCCAGCTGGTCGACGATTCCCTGGTCGGCCGGATGGGGGTCGCCGGCTACGACCCGCTGCGCATCGTGCTCGACGTGCGGCACACCGGGCGCACCGGATACGAGATCGCCGACGAGTTGCGTCGCAGCTACGACGTGCACGTCGAGCTGCCGTTGCACGCCACCATCGTGCTGGTGATCGGCCTCGGTGAGTCCGCCGCCAACCTGTTGCGGGTCGCCAGCGATGTCCAAGAGGTGGTCAAGCGGCTGTGGGAGCCGGGCGACACCCCGCTGATCGTGCCGCCTGCCGCATCGCTCGGCTATGAGGTGGCGATCCCGCCGCGGGAGGCGTTCCTCGGCGAGGCCGAGCAGGTGCGGGTCGAGGACGCGCCCGGGCGGATCTCCTGCGAATCCATCGCCAGCTACCCGCCGGGTATCCCGGCGCTGCTGCCGGGCGAGCGGATCGCCGCCGGTACGATCACCTACCTGCGCGAGATCGCCGACGGCGGCGGCAAACTTCACGGGGCCAGTGATCCGACGTTTCACACCATCAACGTGCTGGTCACCGAACCCTAGGCGGTAGCGGGCCAGACCCCCCGCCGGCCCGAGCGCGGGTGCCCCGGCACACCGAGATCGACGCCGGCGCGAAGAAGTTCGAGTAGCTCCCGCGCCGGCGTCGATCTCGGCGAGGTGACCCGGGACTTGGCGGCCTCGCTGCCGCCCGCCGTTTGGTGAGAAGATGGTCACCGATGGCAATCACTGACGTTCCGGCGTTCGCGCATCTGACCGATGCCGACGTCGAGAATCTGGCGAACGAACTCGACGGGATCCGCCGGGATATCGAAGAGTCCCTCGGCGCGCGCGACGCCCGCTACATCCGTCGCACCATAGGGGCCCAGCGCGCGCTGGAGGTGGTGGGCCGGCTGCTACTGGCCGGCAGCTCCAGACGGAGCTTCTGGTGGGCCGGCACCGCGACGCTCGGGGTGGCCAAGATCGTCGAGAACATGGAGATCGGCCACAACGTCCTGCACGGCCAGTGGGACTGGATGAACGATCCGGAGATTCACTCGGTCTCGTGGGAATGGGATCTGGGCGGCGCCGCCAAACACTGGCGGTTCACCCACAACTTCATGCACCACAAGTACACCAACATCCTCGGGATGGACGACGATGTGGGCTACGGCCTGATCCGCGTCACCCGAGACGAACCGTGGACGCCGAAGAACGTGCTCAACCTGTTCTTCAACACGATGCTCGCGCTCGGCTTCGAATGGGGTATCGGACTGCAGCACCTGGAACTGCGCAAATACCGCCACGGGCCCGACGAACGCGCCGCGACGCTGATCCGGGTGCGCGAGTTCACGGTGAAGGCCGGCCATCAGCTGCTCAAGGATTACGCCGTGTTCCCCGCAGTGACCTCGCTGTCTCCCGGCGCGACGTTCCGCTCGGCGCTGACGGCCAACGCGACGGCCAACGTGATCCGCAACCTGTGGGCGAACGCGGTGATCTTCTGCGGGCATTTCCCCGACGGCGCGGAGAAGTTCACCAGCACCGACATGGTGGGCGAATCCAAGGGGCAGTGGTATCTGCGCCAGATGCTGGGCAGCGCCAACTTCAACGCCGGCCCGGTGTTGCAGTTCATGAGCGGCAATCTGTGCCACCAGATTGAGCATCACATCTACCCCGATCTGCCCAGCAACCGGCTGCACGAGATCTCTGTCCGGGTGCGGGAGGTGTGCGACAAGTACGACCTGCCCTATACGACGGGGTCGTTCCTGTTGCAGTACGGCAAGGCATGGCGCACGATCGCGAAACTGTCGCTGCCCGACCGGTTCTTGCGTGACACGGCCGACGATGCGCCGGAGACGCGCAGCGAGCGGATGTTCACCGAACTCGACGACGCCGGGTTCGGCGGCACCGATCCGGTCACCGGCCGGCGCCGCGGCCTGAAAACCGCCATCGCGGCCGCACGCCAACGCGCCCGCCGCCGTGTCGCGCGGCTGCCGCGCTGAAGGGGACGGTGACCATGCCTGAACGCACCGGGCTCGGCTGGCTCCTGGCCGCCTGCTGCTGCGCGGCGGCCGTCGCCACGGCGCCCGCCGCCGGCGCCGGCCCCGCGGCGACGGACCCCACCGGCAACTACTCCGGGGGGCCGGTGCCGAGTATGAACGGCATCCCGTGTGTGGGCGGCAGCCTCGGGGTGTGCATCTCCATGCGGCAGAGCCAACCCGGCCCCCGCCCGAATTCGTCGATCGGTCACAGCCCCACCGTCGTCCGATAGGGCGGGCCGCCGCTCAGAGCAGGCCGAGCCGCCGCAGATCGCTGACGTACTTGGCGATCAGCCCCTGGCCGATGTGCGGGATGTCCCAGTACGCGTCGGCCGCGCTGTGCTCGCCGTCCGGTGACCGCAACGCGCTGCGCGCCGCGGCGCGGAACGCGCCCGTCGGGGCCGCCGCCCCGCGCACCGGCTTCTCGGGCACCCGGAACGCGTGCAGCAACGGCAGCACCGAGTGCTGACGCAGCCGCTCGGGCAGCGCGGTCAGTGCCGTTTCAAACCGCGCCAGCCAGTCGGCATAGTCGTCGATCCGGGCAATCTCGTTGTGGCCCCGAATCAGCCAGTCCACGAACACATCCAGCGACACCCCGTCGTCGTGCGGGTTCATCACGTCGAACGACCGGAAGTCCGGCGAGGACTGCCCGCCGATCGCCGTGATCGCGGCGGCGACGAAGTCGACGGGCAGCCCGTCGTAATGCGCCCTGGGCCGCGCGCCCATCCCCTCGCCCTCGTAGAACGACTTCGGCGCAATCCCCGTCGCGAGCAGGCTGAAGATCAACCGGGTGAACATGTCGGGCACGTTGAGCTGACCGGCATACCGGGTGTGGGCCAGGATCATGTCCGAGCGGAACACCGACACCGGCAGTCCGCACAGATCGTGCGCCTCCCGCAGCAGCACCTCCCCGGCCCACTTGCTGGTGGCGTAGCCGTTGGCGTACCCGTCGTCGATCGGCCTGACCGCACTGACAGTGCGGATGTCGCCGTCCTCGACGAACTCGGCCGGCGGGACGGTCATCGCCACGGCGACCGTCGACAGGTAGGTGACCGGTTTGATGCGGGTGGTCAGTGCCAGCCGGATCAGTTCGGCGGTGCCCACCACGTTCGGCCCGAACAGCTGGCTGTACGGCAGGACGTGGTTGACCAGCGCCGCGGGGTGCACGATCAGGTCGACGCGCTCGGCGAGCCGCTGCCAGGTCTGGGTGTCCAACCCGAGGTTCGGCTCACCGATGTCGCCGGCCAGCACCTCCAGATGACCGTCGGCGAGTTCGCGGTAGCGGCGCAGCAGCGCGGGATCGCCGCTGTCGAATGCGGAGTCGAGCCGGGCCCGCGCCTCGTCGTCGTCACGGCCCCGCACCACCGCGACCAGCGTGCCGCCGCGGCGCGCGAGGCGCTCCAGCCATTCGAGCGCCAGGAACCGGCCCAGCCAACCGTTGGCCCCGGTGAGCAGGACGATGTCGGGTTCGCCCGTGGCGCGGGGCAGGGTGGGGGCGGCGGCCAGCGTCGTGTCGTCCAGGAACTTGCCGAGGGTCAGATCGGCTGCCCGCACCTCGGTGGGCGCAAGCCCGTCGGGTCCGGCGTGCACGCTGGCGAACGTGGGTCGCTTGGCGCCCGAACCGCGCCGGGCGGCGACGTGGTCGGCCAGGTCGGACAGATTGCTCGCGGGATTGATGATCACCCCGACGGGCACCTCGACGCCGAACACGTCGGTGAGCAGGTTGGAGAATGTCAGGGCCGACAGCGAGTCCCCACCCAGGTCGGTGAAGTGGGCTTCGGGGTCGACCTCCGCGGTTCCGAGGATCGCGCCGGCGGCGCGTGTGACGGTCTCGACGACGGGCCGGTCGGCCGCCGATTGCCGTAGGGCCCGCAGCTGATCGACCTGGGCGGCGGCGATATCGTCGTAGAGTTGTTCCAGCCGTGGGCCGTAGTGGTCTTTGAGATTGGGGCGCAACAACTTTCCCACACCGGACAGTAGACCGTTGTCGGTGCTGAACGGCTGGGTCTCGACGATGAAGTCGACAGGCAGCTCGAAGGACTGCAACTCGGCGTCTTTGGCGGTGCGTTGCAGTGACTCGCTCAACGCGGACCGCAGCCCGTCGGGGTCGCCCGCGAACCGGGTGAGCGCCGCGGCGGTGGGCACGATGACGGCGAGCAGGGCGGCGCGTTCGCTGTTGCCGTACACGAAGATCTGCCGTACCAGCGGCGCGCCTGCGAAGACGGCCTCCAATCGTGCCACGGCGACGAATTCGCCCTGTGCGAGTTTGAGCACGTTGTTACGCCGGTCGACGTATACCAGGACGTCGGGCTCGATCTCGGCCATGATGTCGCCGGTGCGGTAGTAGCCGTCGGCGTCGAACGCAGCGGCCGTCGTATCGGGCCGCCGGTAGTAACCGGGTGTGGCCGTCATGGTCTTCACCAGCAGTTCGCCTCGTGGATAAGGCTTGTCGGTCCGGAAGTAACCCAGCTCGGGCACGTCGACCAGCTTGTAGTCGACCACGGGGGGACGCGTCACCACACCGTCCCGCAGCACCGCGCCGACCTCGGTCAATCCGTAGCCGTCCACGACGTGGATATCGAGCACGGTGTCCAGGAATGCCTTCATCTCGCCGGCCAGCGGCGCGGTGCTGACGAATCCGCCGACCACCCGGCCGCCCAGCACCCGGTCGCGAATCTCGGCTGCGGCCTGGGCCTGTGCGCTGCTTTCGGCCATACCCGCCGCCACCCGCTGATCGACGGCGCCGCGGTAACGCTGGAAGAGCATGTCCACCACGCGCGGCACCAGTCCCAACTCGGTGGGCCGCACCAGATTCCAATCGGTGAACAGCGTGGACAGATCCGATTCGGGGACGAAGTAGCTGGTTCCGCCGGTCTGGAACGACGAGACGAGGGGTAGCCTGCCGCCGAGGTGATTCAGCGGCATGAAGTTCACGTTGATCACCGGGAGATGGATGTCGGAGACGAACTGGGAGGTCCACAGGGTGGTCATCGTCGCTTCGGTGAACATGGCGCCCTTGGGCGTTCCGGTGGAACCCGAGGTGTACATGACCATCGCCAGGCGCTGGTCGCTTCCTCCCGTGTATGGTGGTTCGCCAGCGGATTGCTCACCGCGCGTGGCGATCTCGTCGATCGTATGGACCACGGCCGAGATCCCGGCGGCCGCCAGCGTGTCGCGGGCCCGCTGCAGGTTCTCGCGGTGGTCGTCGATCGCCGGGCGATGGTCGAATACCACCAGAAGATCCGGTGTCCGGCCGGATGCCAGCACCGATTCGATTGCCAGGTCGAGGTATTCGGCGCTGACAGCCACCACGCGCGGCTGCGACTCGGCGATGATCGGCCCCAGTCTGGAGGCAGGTGCGTTGTGCTGCAACGGAACCGAGACCAACCCGAGGTAGGCGCACACCAGGTCGATGACGAGGTAGTCGGCACTGGCGAATCCGACGGTGGCGACGAAGTCGCCGGGGGCGATCGGGAAAGTCGGGTCGGTGCGCAGCCCCGCGGCGATGGCCGTGACCCGCGACCACACGTCGCGATAGCTCATCGTCTCGAACGTCGGCAGCAGCCGTGATGTGGTCCGCCCCGTCTGCGGGTCGGTGACGAGTTCGGTGGCCCGCTGCCCGAGTGCGGGACGGTCGGCGTACCAGTCGGCGAAGGTCTGCAGCACCTGCCCCAACCGCAGGCCGGGCCTGCGTGCCGACTCCAGGGCCGCGGGGATCGGTCTGGCCCTGCGGAACTGGGCGTCGCCGGCGTACAGTTCCGTGACGCGGTGGGCGAACCGGTCCTCCGCGGACCCGCCAAGGTCCCGCAGGCCGCTGGTGTCATGCTGTACGTCACTGGTCACGATGGCCGCCTTTCGCCGATAACGGTTAGACGGATCCGCGCGGCCAAACATTCACGAGTGGGGCTGTAATCCCCGCCACATCTCGCGCGGCGCCAACGATGTTGCTGCTCAGAGGGATTGAGACCCAGAGCTCACAGTCAATTCCCAGCGAATTGGCGGAAAACTCTCAGTCTCGTGGCGCGCGGATCGCGAGGTGGATGCACGATCCAGCGCACCTCGCGGCGATGTGCCCGGGATCATGGCGCACCGATGCGCGCGCGGCCGCGCGGCCGGCGCGGGTGCGGTAGGTTACCCGGATGGCCAGGCCGGCACATACGGCTCGCAGCGAGCGAACCCGTGACGCGCTGCGGCAGGCGGCGCTGGTGCGGTTCATCGCCCAGGGGGTCGAGGACACGTCGGCCGAACAGATCGCGGCCGACGCCGGGGTGTCGCTTCGCACGTTCTACCGGCATTTCGCGTCCAAGCACGATTTGCTGTTCGCCGACTACGATGCGAGCCTGCGGTGGTTCCGGGCCGCGCTCGCCGACACCTCCCCGGACGAATCGATCATCGAGGCCGTCCAGTCGGCCATCCTCGCCGCGCCCTACGATGCGGAAGCCGTCACCAAAATCGCGACGTTGCGCGCCCAGGAACTCGACCAGGGACGCATCGTCCGTCACATCCGCCAGGTCGAGGCCGACTTCGCCGAGGCGGTGCAGGAACATCTGGCGCGGCGCCACGCCATCGCGCCGGGATCCGATGAGGCGCTGCGCATCACCGTCACCGCACGCTGTATCGCCGCGGCGGTGTTCGGCGCGATGGAGATGTGGATGCTGGGCGAGCCACGGTCGCTGCCGGAACTCTCCAGGCTGTGCCGGGCGGCGCTGGAGTTCCTCGGATCCGGGGTGACCGACACCGCCTGACGATCGGGCAAACCCAAGTTTTGTCAATATTGACAAAACTGCGGCCGCGTGTCAGCCTCTGGCGATGGCGGATTTCGACGCGATTGTCATCGGGGCCGGTCACAACGGACTCACCGCGGCGGCACTGTTGCAGCGGTCCGGTCTGCGCACCGTATGCCTGGATTCCAAGCTCTACGCCGGCGGGATGGCCTCCACCGTCGAGCTGTTCGACGGCTACCGGTTCGAGATCGCCGGCTCCCTGCAGTTCCCCACCTCGCGAACCGTCAGCGCTGAACTCGGGCTCGACACGCTGCCGACGGTGGACCTGGAGGTGATGTCGGTGTCGACCCGCGGCGTCGGCGACGACCCGGTGGTCTACTACACCGATCCGATGAAGCTGCTCACCCACCTCAACGACGTGCACGGGGCCGACGCCGTGAACGGCATGGCCGGGCTGATGGCCTGGAGTCTGGGGCCGACGCGGGCGATGGGCCGGTTCGACGCCGACCTGCCACCGCGCACCCTCGATGAGATGTATGCCTGTGCGAGAAACGAATTGGAGCGCTCGGCGATCACCGACATGCTCTTCGGGTCAGTCAGCGACGTGCTGGACCGGTACTTCCCCGACCGGGAGAAACACGGCGCCCTGCGCGGCATGCTGGCGTTCCTGGCCGTCAACACCACCTACCGCGGCCCCGCCACCCCGGGCAGCGCGGCCGCCCTGGCGTACGGACTCGCCGTACCCGACGAGGATGCCGTGCTGATGAAGAAGCTGCGCGGCGGGATCGGCGCGCTCACCGATCACCTGCGCGCGCTGCTGCTGGAGGCCGGCGGCGAGATCCGGCTGCGCAGCAAGGTCGAGGAGATCCTCGTCGGCGACGGGCGGGTCACCGGCGTGCGCCTGGAAGACGGCTCCACGCTCCGCGCGCCCATCGTCATCTCCGGTGTGGCACCGGATATGACGGTCACCAAACTCATCGACCCGGGTGCCCTGCCCGGCGAGATCCGGGACCGCTTCGGGCGGATCGACCACCGTGGCAGCTACCTGCAGATGCACTTCGCCCTCGACGACATCCCGACGTTCGCCGAGCCCTACGGCATCCTCAACGATCCCGCCATGCAGGCGGCCATCGGCATCTTCAGCACCCCCGAAGAACTCCAACAGCAGTGGCAGGACGCCAGGCGGGGCATCGTGCCCGCCGATCCCGCTGTCGCGCTGCAGATTCCGTCCGCCCACGATGCGCAGCTCGCCCCGCCCGGGAAACACGCCGCGTCGGCCTTCTCGCTGTGGTTCCCGATCGAGGACCAGACCGGGGACGGCGGCTCCGGCTACGGCGATATGAAGGTGGAGATGGGACGGCGGGTCGTCGACAAGATCACCCGGCTGGCACCCGATTTCGAGAGTCTGATCATCCGTCGCACCACCTTCACCCCCCGTCACATGGGGACGATGTTCGGTGCGCCGGGCGGGGACTACTGCCACGGTCTGATCCACCCCGAGCAGATGGGGCCGAACCGCCCGGGCCCCAGAGGCTATGTCGACCAACCGCTCCCGGTCGCCGGGCTCTACCTTGGCAGCGCCGGCTGCCACGGCGGTCCCGGCATCACCTTCATTCCGGGGTACAACGCGGCCAAGGCGGCGCTGGCCGACGCGCGCTGACGTGCCTCGGCTCAGATGCCGCGACGTGCAAGCTGTTCGGCCCAGTCGCGGGGCACCCTGCCCCGCGGTCCCGGGGTCGTCTCCTGCGCCGGGCGGGACTGCGGCGGCGCCAGGTCGGGCCCGTCGTAGTACGCGTCGGTGCCGTAATCCCAGAACCAGTCCTCACCCGGTTCGAACGAGCGGATGATCGGATGCCCGGTTTCGCGCCAGTGCGCCGACGCGTGGCGGGCCAGTGAATCGTCGCAGCAGCCGATGTGCCCGCAGGTGGCGCAGCGGCGCAGATGCACCCACCAGCCCCCGACGGCGTCGCATTCCACGCATCCCGTTCCGCTCGGCGGGACGGCGGGGTCGATGACGGTGCTCATGGCGGTTCAGCCTAGTGGGCCGGTCAGTCCCGCAACGTCGAGCGGAACCGATCGCGGTAGGCCCGCGGGGAGACGCCCAAGGTGGCGACGAACACCCTCCGCATCGTTTCCGCACTGCCGAATCCGGCAAGCCGGGCGGCCTCGGCCACCGGACGTCCCGCGTCGAGGGCGGCGCGCGCGGCCGTGATGCGTACCGTTTCGACGTAACGGGCCGGGGTGGTGTCCAGTTCGGCGCGAAAGAGCCTGGTGAGCTGGCGGGTGCTCATCGACGCTCGCGCGGCGAGCGCCGCCACGTCATGGTCGGCCGCGGGATCGGCCGCGACCGCGTCGGTGACCGCACGCAGCTCCGACCGTTGCGGCGGCCGCGCCTCCACCAGCGCGGAGAACTGCGACTGCCCCCCCGCGCGCTTGAGGAAGACCACCAGCGAGCGCGCCACCTCGCGGACCAGCTCGGGGCCGTGGTCGTCCTCGACCAGCGCCAGCGCCAAGTCGATGCCCGCCGACACCCCCGCCGAGGTGTACACATCGCCGTCCTGGACGAAGATCGCGTCGGGTTCGACGGTGATCTGTGGGTATGCGCGCGACAACAAGGCGGCGTGACGCCAGTGTGTGGTCGCCCGGCGGCCGTCGAGAATGCCCGCCTTGGCCAGGATGAACGTCCCGGTGCAGATCGACGCCATCCGCCGCACCCTGGGCCACAACCCGGTCAGCGCCGCCACCAGCGCCGGGTCGATGGGCCGGCCGATCAGCTCGTCGCCGCCGGACACCATCGCGGTGTCGGCCGTTTCGATCGAATCGATGCGTGCGGACACCGCGAAGGGCACCCCGATCGACGTGGCCACATCCGACCCGTCCACCGACGCGACGATCAACCGGTAGGCGGCGCCGAACAGGTTGGCCTCGGCGAAAACCTCGGCGGGTCCGGCCAGGTCGAGCAGCTTCATCCCGTCGAAGACCACCATCACGACGACCCGTTCGACCACCCGCCCATGCTATGTCGCCATCTGTGGGATGAACGGCGGATCTGACCTGGTCGTGGCGGTGCCGGCGCGATGTTCCACGACATCGGGCTGACCGAGGGCTACCGCGACTCGATGCTGCGATTCGAGGTCGACGGTGCCAACGCCGCCCGAGACTTCCTTCGGCAGAGGGGTTTCGGCGACGACGCCGCCCGAAAGGTGTGGCTGGCGATCGCCCTGCACACCACACCCGGCGTCCCGGAATACCTCGACCCCGAGATCGCGCTGGTGACAGCGGGAGTGGAGACCGACGTGCTCGAACACTTCGACCCGGACTTCGTCCGCGACGACTTCGTCTCGACCATCCTGGACAACGGATGGCCGGAGTGACCGGCCGCTGATCGCAACGCCCCCAACGCATGCGGTCGACCCGCTAGGGTCACGTGCCATGGCTATCAGTGACACCCGCGAGGTCGACATCGACGCGACACCGGCGGAGATCCTCGACGTCATCGCCGACGTGGAGTCGACCCCCGAATGGTCGTCGGCGCAACAGCGGGTCGAGGTGCTCGACCGCCACGACGACGGGCGGCCCCGCCAGGTGAAGATGACCGTCAAGTCGGTGGGCATCACCGACGACCAGGTCGTCTCCTACCGCTGGGGGGACAACACGGTCAGCTGGTCGCTGGTGTCCGCGGGTCAGCTGAAGGCCCAGGACGCCACCTACACACTGACCCCGCGGGGCGGGCAGACCCATGTCAGGTTCGACCTGGCCGTCGACCCGCTGGTGCCGTTGCCCGGGTTCCTGCTCAAACGTGCACTCAAGGGCGCGATGGACACCGCCACCGACGGGCTGCGCACCCGGGTGATGACGCTCAAGAAGGGTTAGCGCCCACCGCTGAGGGTTTTCCGGCGTTGGCCGCCGAGGCCGACTGCGCGAGCTCGGCCAACAGCGGCGGGATGTCCATCCGGGGCACCACCGCCTCGACGAGGACCAGCCGATCCTTGGCGGACTCCGCCGCCGCCAGCGCATCGTCGAGCTCGCCGTAGGTGGTCACCCGGAACACCAGGGCATCGCGCACCCCGAGCACCGCGGGCAGATCGGTCCACCGCCAGCCCGCGATGTCGTTGTAGTACGCGGTTTCCCCGTGGATGGCACGTTCGACCGTGTAACCGTCGTTGTTGACGACCAGGACGACCGGTGCCAGGCCTTCGCGGCCGAAGCTGCCGAGTTCTTGAATCGTCAATTGCGCAGCGCCGTCCCCGATCAGCAGGACGGTGCGGCGGTCCCGGTCGGCCAGCGCGGCGCCGAGCGCGGCGGGCAGCGTGTAGCCGATGGAACCCCACAGCGGCTGTCCGATGAAGCTGACCCCCGAGGCCAGCCGGTGACCGGCCATCCCGTAGAACGAGGTGCCCTGATCGGCGAGCACCACGTTGCCGGGTGTCAATGCCTCGGCGAGCCTGTCCCACAACGCTTCCTGCGTCAACGCGCTATCGCGCGCGGGGGCGGGACCGCGGTCCGGCACCGGGACGGCCGGTAACGGCGCGGAGGTCACGCCGCGTTCGGTGAGGATGACGGTGATGGCGCCGAGGGCGGCGGCCATGTCCAGCGGCGCGTACACCCGTCCGGCGATGACGCTCTGGACCGGGCCGATGTCGATGGTGCGGGCCGGATCGATGCGCTGACTGAAGAACCCGCTGACCATATCGGTGAACTCGACCCCGGCGGTCACCAGCACCTGCGCCTCTTCGATCGCCCTGCGCACCGGTTCGTCGCTGGCCGCTCCGGCGTAGATGCCCAAGAAATTCGGCGAGCTCTCGTCGACAAGGCTCTTACCCCACATGAGGGTCGCGTGCGGTACGACGTCGGCACCCAACAGGTCATCCAGTGCGTCGACGCACTGCAGGCGGTGCACCAGCAGGTCGGCGAGCACCGTCAGCCGGTGGTCGCCGATCAGTTCGGCCGCCGCCTCGGTGAACAGGGACAGCGCCCGCGGGCTGGTGCCGCCGGTGTAGCGCGCGAGCGGGGCGGGCGGCGGTTCGACGGGGAAGCGGGCGACGTCGGTGGCCAGCAGCAGGTAGCCGGGACGTTTCTGCTCACGCACTTCCGAGAGCACCCGGTCGATCTCGCGGGTGGCCGTCGCGGGCACCAGATTTGCTTGTGCACAGGTGATTTCACGGCTCATCCGGAGAAAGTGCTCGAAGTCGCCGTCGCCGAGGGTGTGGTGCACGATGCGCCGGGCGCCCTGGGCGTCCTTCGAGGGTGCGCCGACGATGTGCACGACGGGTACATGCTCGGCGTAACTGCCCGCGATCGCATTGGCCGCCGAGAGTTCCCCGACTCCGAATGTGGTCACCAGCGCGGCCATTCCACGCAGCCGCCCGTAGGCGTCGGCGGCGTAGCCGGCGTTGAGTTCGTTGGCGGCGCCGACCCAGCGCACCCGCTGATGGGCCAGGATATGGTCGAGGAATTCCAGCTGGTAGTCGCCGGGCACACCGAAGATCTCGGTCACGCCCAGTTCGGCCAGCCGATCCAGCAGATAATCGCCGACGGTGTAGCCCGCCTGCGCCTTGGCATTCACCCGTCCGACGCTACCCCGCACCGCTGCGATGCCCAACTACCGGCCGGCCGCGTCTCCCAGCGTCGACAGTCTGGCGACGGCCTCGCGCAGGGTGTCGGTGCGTTTGCAGAAGGTGAAGCGCACCAGGTGATTCCACGCGTCGAACGACGGGCCCCCGGGGTCGCAGAACGCGGACAGCGGAATCGCGGCCACCCCGGTCTTCTCGGGCAGCTCGTCGCAGAACGCGGTGCTGTCGTGGTAGCCCAGCGGCCGGGGGTCGGCGCACAGGAAGTAGGTGCCGGAGCTGTCGTGGACGTCGAAGCCGATGTCGGTCAGCGCCGCGGCGAGCATATCGCGCCTGCCCTGCAGCGAATCCCGCAGCGCCGCCACCCAGTCGTCCTCGGTGTCGAGTGCCCGGGCCACCGCCGGCTGGAACGGCGCCCCGCCGACGTAGCTCAGATACTGCTTGGCCGCGCGCACCCCACTGATGAGATCCGCAGGGCCGCAGGACCATCCGATCTTCCATCCGGTGCAGTTGAACATCTTGGCCGCACTGGAGATGGTGACGGTCCGCTCGGCCATACCCGGATATCCCGCGAGCGGTAGATGCCGTACGCCGGGAGGATCGGAGAAAACCAGATGCTCGTAGACCTCGTCGGTGATGACCAGCAGATCGGCGTCGGCGGCGATCCGGGCGATGGCGGCCAGTTCGGCGTCGCGCAGCACCATGCCGGTCGGATTGTGCGGCGAGTTCACGATCAGCGCACGGGTGCGCGGTGTGACCGCGCGGCGCAGGGCGTCGATGTCGAGGGCGAACCCGCGCCCGTCCGGCACCAGCGGTACCGTCACCCGGCGGCAGCCCGCCATGGCCACCACGGGGGAGTAGGAGTCGTAGAACGGCTCGATGAGGATCACCTCCGAACCCGGCTCCACCAGGCCGAGCACGGCGGCGGCGATGGCCTCGGTGGCGCCGACGGTGACGAGCACCTCGGTGTCGGGGTCGTAGTCGATGCCGTAGCGCCGCTTGCGCTGCGCGGCGACGGCCTCGCGCAGCGGGGCGATACCCAGCCCGGGCGGGTACTGGTTGACGCCCTCGGCGATCGCGTTCTCGGCCGTCTTGAGCATCTCCGGCGGTCCGTCCTCGTCGGGGAACCCCTGCCCGAGGTTGACCGCGCCCAGCCGCGCCGCCCGCGCCGACATCTCGGCGAACACCGTCACCGCGTACGGGCGCAGCCTCTCCACCGTCATGGGGATCGAGCGTAGTGACGTCGGGCCGGGGCGGTGGCCGCCGCCTGGGCAATGAGGGTGCCGACAGCGTCGTGAGCGCACCCGCGCCACGCTGCGAACGGTTGCAACATTTGCGCGTCTGAAAAGGGGGTGCGGCGGTAGCCTGGGCGAAAGGTCCGCCACGGTGGCGGACTCTCCGACCACGAGGATCACGAGCATGCCGCGACGGGTGACCATCGACGACGTGGCACGCCTGGCCGAGGTGCACAAGGCGACGGTGTCGCGCGCGCTGAACGCGCGCACCCGCGATCAGGTGAACGCCGAAACCCTCAAACGGGTCAAACGCGCCGCCCGTCAGCTCGGGTACGTGCCCAACGCGATGGCCCGCGGTTTGCGGACCAGCCGGTCGATGACGATCGGCGTGATCATCCCCGACCTGATGAACCCGATCTTCCCGCCGATGGTCCGGGGTATCGAGCACGTGCTGCAACCGCGGGGATACACGGTGCTCGTCGCCAACACCGATACCGACACCAGCGCCGACGTCGAGGTGTCGGCCTTCGAGTCGCTGCTGCAACGCCGCGTCGACGGGTTCATCCTGGCCACCGGCCGCCTCGACGACCAGGCCATCGTGGCGGAGGCGGCGGCGGCCGACGTGCCGGTGGTGCTGGCCAACCGCGGTTCTGGGGCCGGCGGGTTTCCGCTGGTGTCTGGCGACAACGCGGGAGGTATCGATGCGGCGGTGGAGCACCTGGTCGGCCTGGGCCACCGGCACATCGTGCACGTCGCCGGTCCGCTGAACTTCTCCACCACCCGCGCCAGGGCCGAGGCGTTCAGCGCAGCGGCGCTGCGGGCCGGTGTGGGGCACCACACCCTGTATGCGGAGTCGCTGACGGTCGAGGCGGGTTGCGCGGCGGGCGATCAGCTGTTCAGCGGGCCGGATCCGCGCCCGACCGCTCTGGTGGCGGGTAACGACCTCGTCGCGCTGGGGCTGATGCGCCGGCTGCGGGCCCACGGTCTGCGTTGCCCGCAGGACGTGTCGGTGGTCGGCTTCAACGATATGCCCTTCGCCGAGGATTTCTGGCCGCCGCTGACCACGGTGCATATGCCACTGCGCGAAATCGGTGCCGAGGCGGCGCGGCTGCTGCTGCACGGCATCGAAGCCGGTGAGCAGGAGGCGGCGACGCTGACCCTGCCGGTGTCGCTGGTGGTGCGCGGCTCCACCGGTCCCGCGCCGGACTGAGTTTCGGTACTTGACACTGCAATCGATTGCGAACACAGTGTCGCTATGGGTGCCGCAATGGACGTTCTGACTCTCGGCGTGTTCTCCCCGTCGGTGCTGCTCGACGTCGCCCGCACCAGCGGCCGGCTGGCCGCGGCCGGGGTGCAGGTCCGCACCGTGCCGGTGCCGTCGTCGCCCGCGCAGTTCGCGTCGCTGCGCGACGGGGCGTTCGACGCCGTGTTCACCAGCCCCGACAACGTGCTCGCCTACCGATTCGTGCCTGGCAACCCGCTGGGTGAACTCCTCGACGTCGAGGTCGTGGCCGGCCTGGACCGCGGCCTCGGTCTGTGCCTGGCCGCCCGTCCCGGGGTCGTCGACCCGGATGCGCTGCGCGGTGGGGTGCTCGGCGTCGACGTGCCCGACTCCGGTTTCGCGTTCGTGGCATACGCGCTGCTCGAGGCGGTCGGATTGCGCAGGGAGGACTACGACGTCGTCGCACTCGGCTCGACGCCGAAGCGGGCGGTGGCGTTGCGCACGGGCGGCTGCGACATGACCGTCCTCAACGCGGGCAACGAGTTGGCCGCACGCGCCTTCGGGTGCACGGCACTGGCCGACGTCACCCGACTGGGCCCCTACATCGGGACCGTCGTCGCGCGGATGCGCCCGGCGCCGGCCGTCGACCGGTTCGTCGCAGCGCTCCTCGATACCGCAGACGCCATACGTGCCGGAGAACTGGACGACACCGCGCGGGCCGCGGCTGCGGCGCTGCTGGATCTGGGTGCGCAGGAGGCCGCCGAACATGTCGCGGTGCTGCGTGATCCCGCGCGGGGGCTGATCCCCGGCGGCATCGTGGACGCGGCGTCGATGGACACCATCGTCGATCTGCGCGGCCGCTTCTCCTGATGCCGAAGCGTTATTCGCGCAGCCGGTAGCGGGCGCGCGCGATACCTGCCGCCGCCGCGAAGCACAGCGACGCCGCACCCGCCACGACGAACAGTGTGGCGAAGGCGTCCCGCGATGCCGCGACGTTCCCAAGCGCGGCCCCGAGCCCGGCGCCGACGAACAGTGAGATCGAGAAGAACGACATGCCGATGGCGCGGCTGTCGGCGACCGCGTCGGTCATCCAGGTCTGCATCGTGGTGTGCCCGAGTGCCCAGGCCAGGCCGAGTGAACAACTGCCCGCAACCACGCTGACCAGCGAGACCTCCACGGCCAGAACCAGATACGCCGACGTCATGGCCAGCCCGGCCAGCACGAGTAACACCCACGACGGCCAGCGCCCCAGGATGAGTTTCATCAGCTGACTGGTCAGGACGACCGTCGCGCCGAACGCCGCGGTGGCCAGCCCGGCGACGAGCACCGATGCACCCTCGGCCTGCAGGGCGACGGGGAGGTAGTTGAAGACCCCCATCAACAGTGCGCCCTCGAGGACGGTCAGTACGAGAATCGCGACCGCCCAGCGGTTCCGGGCCAATCGGCGTATCGACGTGGGCAGCCCCTCGCCGGTGCGGGAGAACGATTCGGGTAGCCGCGCCACGGCGACGGCCAGCGCGGCGCAGGCGAGTGCCACGACGACATACACCCACCGCCAGCCCCACCACTGGGCGATCGCACCGGCACCGACCGTTCCGCCGGCCAGGCCCAGCGACACCGCGGCCGCCAGGTTGGCCGTGGCGACCGCGCGCCGCTCCATGGTCATGGTGTCGCCGAAGTAGATCAGCGCCGTGGTGATGGTGGCCGCGAACGCCGCGCCGGACACCCCGCGCGCCACGGTGTAGGCCAGCGGATCGGCCGCCAGCGCGGTGGCGAGATTGGCCGCGCCACCGAGTGCCGTCGACACGGTGAGTACCCGGATGCGCCCGAACCGGTCGGACAGGGTGCTCCATACCAGCTGGAAGGCGGCGTAGCCGACCGCGTACACCGTCAGGGAGTTCGCGACCGGACCGATGGGCGACCCGAGGTCGGCGGCGATGACGGGTACCAGTGACGGCATCACGGAGCGATCCACCATGGACACCAGGGCGGCGAGGAGCAGCGTCGTGAGGGCGCCCAATGTGTCAGCGCCGAAACACTATTCGAGTCACCTCGGAAGCCGGCGAGGCGGATCGGGCCGGTGGCCGGTGACGGGTGGCGCCGGGCTGAGCCAACACGATGGGCCGCTCCGATATCCGTAGGTGGCGACCAAGAGGTCGCAATCGATTGCGATTCAGCCTAGAGCGCGGTGGCCCCGGCGGGGAAATCGCCCGAGGTGACGGTGGGGGCGTGCGCCGTTACGGCGTTGTCGGCGCACACGTCTAGCTGACCGCTGACCGGGGGAATCCGTTGACACCGCCTTGCGCTTGTGTCACGATTCACTGCAATCGATTGCAGATGATCTGCGTCATACCCGGACGGATCCAGGGGCAATCGGTCTGACAGAGAGGTTGGGCATGCGCACATTCACCGCACTTCGCGCGATAGCGGCGGCCGCCGCCATCGCGCTTGCCGCCACGGGCTGCACCGCCGACGGGCCGTCGAACTCCGACACCATCTCCATCGGTGCCTCGCTGCCGCTCACCGGCGAATTCAGCCAGGGCGGCCTGGACACTCAGCGCGGCTACGAGACCTGGGTCGAGATGACCAACGAGGCCGGCGGTCTGCTGGGCAAGCCGGTGCGGATCGTCATCCAGGACGACGCCACCACCCAGGAAACCGCAGTCAGCAACTACAACAACCTGATCTCCAGGGAAAAGGTCGACCTGCTGCTCGGCAGCCAATCGTCGCTGCTCAACATCCCCGCCTCGGCCGTCGCGGAGAAAAACGACAAGTTGTTCGTCTGCCCGTCCTGCGGGTCACCGGACATGTTCTCCCGCGGATTCAACTACATCTTCTTCTCACAGCAGGCCGTGGCCACCGACCAGGCCAAGGTGTTCGCCGAATGGGTCGCCGCGCTGCCCGACGACCAGCGCCCCAAGACCGCCGCCTACCCCGCCCTGGATGACCCGTTCGCCGGACCCGTCGTCGCGGGCGCGGAGAAGATCCTCTCCGACGCGGGCATCCGCACCGTCTACAAGGACCAGTACCCGGCGACGACGAAGAACTTCGACTCGGTGGTCAACGCCATGAAGGACGCCGGAGCCGAGATCGTGGTGCAGGGCGCCCAATTCGAAGACGGCGTCAACATGATCCGCTCGATGAACCGAGCCGGGTACAAGCCGTCGATCCTCTACCAGAGCAGCTCACCCACCTACGGCCAGCAGTACCTCGACGCGGTCGGTGCCCAGAACGCCGAAGGCGTCTTCTATTCCTCGAGCTACAGCGCACTGGCCGACACCACAGACAACGCCGCGTTCGTGAAGCGATTCGAGGAGAAGTTCGGGCACACCCCGCCCGAGGACGCCGCCGACGGATTTGCCGCCGGCCAGGTGCTCGCCGCCGCCGTCACCGCCGTCGGCTCCATCGACGACCAGGCCAAACTGGCGGATTGGTTGCGCAACAACACCGTTGACACCGTCCTCGGACCGCTGAGCTGGAACACCGACGGCAGCCCCAAGGGCGACTTCCTGGTGGGGCAGTGGCAGCGCGGCGTACCCCAGATCGTGCTGCCCACCGACGTCGCCACCTCCGACCAGATCCTGCGCTGGCAGGGCGGGGACATCTGAGTCCACCGCGGACTCCACATCTGCAAGGAGCTTCACCATGACCTCGCTCGTACAGACACTCATCCTCGGGCTGCTCGTCGGCGCGCTCTACGCGCTGATGGCCTCCGGCCTGACCCTGATCTTCGGGGTCATGCGGGTGATCAACCTCGCCCACGGCGCGTTCGCCATCCTCGCCGCCTTCCTGACCTACACACTCTGGCAGCAACTCGGCCTGGATCCCATCCTGTCGATCCCGTTGGTGATGGCGGTGATGTTCGCCTTCGGCTGGCTGGTGTACGTCACCGTCATCCGCCACGTGCGGGGCGCGCACGTGACCATGACGGTGCTGGCCACCTTCGGGATCGCCCTGCTCCTTGAGGGGGTGATGGGCTTCATCTGGGGCAACACCTCCACCGCCGTGCGGGTGTCCTACACCGACAGCTCGCTGACGTTCGGACCGTTCTACCTGCCCGTGGCGATGGCCCTGGCCGCGGTGATCGCGGTGCTCGTCATCGGCGGGCTGTACCTGCTGCTCAACCGCACCTGGGCCGGACGGGCCATTCGGGCCGCGTCGTCCAACGAGAGCGGGGCGCTGCTGGTGGGGGTCAGCGTGGCCACCGTGGCGGCACTGACCTTCGCCATCGGCGTGGCGACGCTCGGCGCGGGCGGCGCCATGCTGTCCACGATCTACCCGTTCCTGCCCGGCACCCACTACCAGTGGATCGCCAGGCTGCTGGCCATCGTGGTGCTGGGCGGGCTCGGCAGCTTGCCCGGTGCCATCCTCGGCGCCCTCGTCATCGGGGTGGGGGAGATGGTGGCCACCGCCTACATCGGTGCGGCCTGGCCCGTCGCCGTGCCCTTCCTCGTCATCATCGTCGTGCTGATCACCCGGCCTCAGGGGCTGCTCGGCACCCGGCTTCGAGAGGATGCCGTCGCATGAACGCAGAGAATCGACGAATTCAGAACCGTCGCATGAACGCAGAGAATCGACGAATTCAGAACCGTCGCATGAACGCAGAGAAATCTCGCATGAGCATCTCGACACTGCTCGACCCCAAACTGGAGAAGTGGCTCACCCGCGGCATCGTCGTCGTCGCGGCGGTCGTGATCCTGCTGTTCCCGTTGTCTCCCAGCATGTCCGCGCAGAACACCGTCATCCTGGCGCTCGTCCTCGCCATCGGGGCCAGCGGACTGAACATCATCACCGGCTACACCGGCTACCTGTCGCTGAGCCAGGGCGCCTTCATCGGCATCGGCGCCTATGTCGGCGCCATCCTGGCCGTCCGGTTCCCCGACGTGCAGCCGCTGCTGTGGGTGCCGGTCGCCGGGGTGGTCGCCGCGATCGTGGCGATGTTGTTGGGCCTGGTGACCTACCGGTCCCGCGGCCCGGCGTTCGTCATCATCACCGTCGCGTTCCTGTTCCTCGTCCAGTTCGTGGCCATCGAATGGGTGTCGGTCACCAACGGCACCGCCGGACTGACGCTGCCGCTGCCGGATTGGCCGGATTCCTGGGGCAACTGGCCGTTCCATCTGACCCTGGTCGCGCTGCTGGGCCTGTCGGTGGCGCTGACGTGGTGGATCCGCCGCACCAAATTCGGCATGGGCCTCATCGCGATCCGCGAGGACGAGGGCAAGGCCGGCACCATCGGGGTCAACGCACCGGTGTACAAACTGCTCGCCTTCGGGGCCAGCGCGCTGTTCGTCGGGATGGCCGGTTCGGTCTACGGGTACTACCTGTCCTTCGTCGACCCCATCGGCATGTTCTCGATCATCACCAGCGCGCTGATCGTACTGTCGGTGATCCTGGGCGGGCGGGGCACCCTGTTCGGTCCCGTGCTCGGCGCGTTCATCATTCAGCCCGTCAACAACTTCGCCAACGACGCGTTCGGCGGTGGCAACGCCCGCCTGGTGCTGTTCGGCGGCCTGCTGGTGCTGCTCGTCATCGTCCTGCCCAAGGGCATCCTGCCGACCATCGCGGGATTCCTCGAGAAGGCCAGAACCAAAGGCACCGTTGGTCTTTCCGGTGCACGCCTGAACCCCCTGGACCGGCCCATGGTGGCGGTCAAGGCCGACAGGCCGGAGCCGACCGGACGCACGCTGCTCGAAGTGCGGGGACTGCACAAGAGTTTCGGCGGCAACCACGCCGTCAACGACTGCAGCTTCAGCGTCCCCGAGGGGTCGATCACCGCTTTGATCGGGCCCAACGGCTCCGGGAAGACCACGGTGTTCAACCTGATCTCGGGCACCATGACCCCCGACGACGGCGAGATCCTGCTCGCCGGCGAACGGATCGAAGCGATGTCGCCGTGGTCGCGGGCGCACCGCGGGGTGGGCCGCACCTTCCAGATCACCCGGTTGTTCCGCGAGATGACGGTGCTGGAGAACGTCGTCGCCCCGCTGCGCGAGTTCTCGGTACGGCAGCTCGGGCTGGGGGCGGTCTCGGGTTCGGAAGCCGCCCGCGCCGCCGAACTGCTCGACTTCGTCGGGATGTCGGCCTACCGCGACGCCCGCGCCGGCGCCCTGTCCTACGGCCAGCAGAAGCTCGTGGAACTGGCCCAGGTACTGATGCTCGACCCCAAGCTGATCCTGCTGGACGAACCCGCGGGCGGTATCAACCCCACCCTCATCGAACGGATGGGTGACCTGATCCGCGACCTGAACGCCCAGGGCACCACCTTCCTGCTCGTCGAACACAACATGCCGTTCGTCGTCGGGTTGTGCGACCCCATCCGGGTGCTGGCGCGCGGCGCGGTGATCGCGCAGGGCACACCCGAACAGATCCAGAAGGATCCCCTGGTGCTCGACGCTTACCTCGGCGACGACTACCTGCTCGAAGCGCCGTCCAAGGCGGCCGATGTCAATGCGAAAGTCCCTGTAGTGGAGAGGAACCCGGCATGATCAAACTCGAAGGAGTGGTCGCGGGCTACGGCGGCGGCAACGTCCTGCAGGGCGTCGACCTCGAAGTCGGTGCCGGTGAACTCGGCTGCATCGTCGGACCCAACGGGGCGGGAAAGTCGACCGTGCTGCGTGCGGTCAGCGGTCTGCTCACACCGAGCGCAGGACGCATCCTGCTCGACGGCCAGGACATCGCCGGACTGGCGCCGGATGCCGTGCTGTCCCACGGTGTCACCCAGGTCCCGCAGAGCAACGGCCTGTTCCCGACGCTGACGGTGCGCGAGAACATCCTGATGGGCGCGTACGTGATCCGCAGAAAGCGCGCGCTGGTCAAACAGCGCTACGACCAGGTGCTCGACATGTTCCCGTTGGTGCAGGACAAGACCGGGGTGCGCTGCGGGAACCTGTCCGGCGGTCAGCGCCGCATGGTGGAGTTCGCCCGGTCGCTGATGCTCGACCCCAAACTGGTGCTCCTCGACGAACCGTCGCTGGGCCTGGATCCCAAGTCGCTCACGGTGATCGACGAGGCCGTCGCCATCATGCGAGCCAACGGCAAGGCCGTCCTGATGGTCGAGCAGAACGTGCGCTTCGGACTGCGCATGGCCACCAGCGGCATCGTCATGGAGAGCGGCCGTGTGCTGCTCACCGGACCCGCCCAATCGGTGCTGTCCAACCCGGAGATCGCCGACCTGTACTTCGGCGGAGCGGTACATGCTCCCGCCGCCCCCACGGCCGCAGCTGCCCAGCCCACGGCGTAACGAGAAAAGGAAATCACAATGTCTGCTTCAACTCTGAAAATCGGCTGGATCGGCGCGGGCCGGATGGGTGCCCAGCTCATCACGAGACTGCTGGACGCCGGCTACGACGTGACCGTCTACAACCGCACCGCGGCCAAGGTCTCGCATCTGGCCGACCGCGGCGCCGGTGTCGTCACCCGTCCGGCGGATCTGGCCGACCGGGACCTGGTGTTCAGCATGGTCTCGTCGTCCAAGGATCTCGAGCAGGTCATGCTCGGTGAGGGCGGGCTGCTCACCGGCACCGCTTCGCCGCGCGTCATCGCCGATGTGTCCACCGTGTCGGCGGAGACCAGCGCCCTCATCCGGTCCGCCGCCAACTCGCGCGGCTCGGACTTCCTGGCGACCCCGGTCAGCGGCAACCCGAAGGTGATCGCCGCGGGCAAGCTGACCGTGGCGGTGTCGGGGCCTCGCGAGGTGTTCGAATCCATCGAGCCGGTGCTGAACGTGTTCGGCCGCAGCGTGACCTACGTCGGCGAGGGTGAGGTGGCGCGGTTGGTCAAGATCGCCCACAACCTGATGCTCGGCGTGGTGACGCAGTGCCTGGCCGAGATCACGGTGCTCGTCGAGAAGGGCGGCGTCAGCCGGGCGGACTTCCTGGCCTTCCTCAACGACTCCGTGATGGGTTCGGTCTTCACCCAGTACAAGTCGCCGGCCTTCGTCAACCTCGACTTCACCCCGACGTTCACGATGGAGTTGTTGCAGAAGGACTTCGACCTCGGTCTCGACGCGGCCTACGGCCTGAAGTCGCCGATGCCGGTCTGCTCGGCCACCCGCCAGATCGTCGCGCAGGCGGCCGGCGCGGGCCGCGGCGACGACGAGGACTTCGCGACGCTGTTGCTCGAGGTGGCCCGCGGCGCGGGTGTCACGCTCACGCCGGAGAATGTCGCCATCGACGACGGCCTCACCCCGGTGCGGTCATGACGGCTCTGGTTGCCCCGCCGGTCGCGGCGCGCCCCCTTGGCGCGCCCGGCCACATGGGCGTCGACTACGAGGAGCGGGTCGACTTCGCCCGGCTGCGCGAGTATCGCATCGGACGGGCCAAGGCCGCGCTGGAGGCCAGCGGGTGCGGGGCGTTCCTGCTGTTCGACTTCTACAACATCCGCTACACCACGCAGACGTGGATCGGTGGGGCTTTGGGCGACAAGATGATTCGCTACTGTCTGCTCACCCGCAACGGCGACCCCATCCTGTGGGACTTCGGTTCGGCGGTCCGCCACCACAAGCTGTACTCACCCTGGCTGCCCGAGGAGAACTGGCGGCCCGGATTCCTGGGCTTCCGCGGCGCGGTGGCCCCGGATGCGGGGCTGATGCGCGACGCCGTCACCGAGATCAAGGGCATCCTGGTCGACGCCGGCGTCGCCGACGAGCCGATCGGGCTCGACATCGTCGAGCCGCCGTTCCTGTTCGAGATGCAGCGGCAGGGGCTTTCGGTGGTGGACGCCCAGCAGAGCATGCTGGACGCCCGGGTGATCAAGTCGCGCGACGAGATCATGTTGCTCAACCAGGCCGCGGCCATGGTCGACGGGGTCTACCAGGACATCGTCGACGTGCTCAAACCCGGTGTGCGGGAGAACGAGATCGTGGCGTTGGCCAACAAGCGGCTCTACGAGCTGGGATCGGATCAGGTCGAGGCGGTCAACGCGATCTCGGGGGAGCGGTGCAACCCGCATCCGCACAACTTCACCGACCGGATCATCCGGCCCGGGGATCAGGCGTTCTTCGATATCATCCACTCCTACAACGGCTACCGCACGTGCTACTACCGCACCTTCGGGGTCGGCAGTGCCACGCAGAGCCAGCGGGATGCCTACAAGCAGGCGCGCGAATGGATGGACACTTCGATCGCCGCGATCCGTCCGGGTGTCGGCTCCGATCAGATCGCCCTATTGCTGCCCAAGGCAGAAGATTTCGGGTTCGAGAATGAGATGGCGGCATTCGGGCTGCAGTTCGCGCACGGGCTGGGACTCGGCCTGCACGAACGTCCGATCATCTCGCGGCTGAACTCGCTGGAGAACCCGATCGAGCTGCGGGCGGGCATGGTGTTCGCGATGGAGACGTACGCCCCGGCATCCGACGGCTTCTCGGCTGCCCGCATCGAAGAGGAGGTCGTGGTGACCGACGACGGGCCGGTGATTCTCACGAAGTTTCCGGCCCAGGAGTTGTTCGTCGCCAACGAGTACTGAGCGCCGGGCGGCGCGCCCCGCCAGTGTGGGCCTTGGGTACGGGTTCCAGCAGGATCCCGTACCCAAGGCCCACATTCGGCGTTTCATGGGTTGGCGGTGGTGAGGGGGGCGTAAGCCCCCCGGGCGCTCAGGCCTGCCACACCGTCTTGAGGTTGCAGAATTCGCGGATGCCGGCCGCGGCCAGCTCCCGGCCGTAACCCGAATCCTTGACACCGCCGAACGGCAGCTCGGGATAGGAGATCGTCATCCCGTTGAGGAACACCGCGCCGGCGTCGAGGTTGGCGACGAACCAGTCCTGTTCTGCCGCATCGGTGGTCCACACGGCCGAACTCAACCCAAAGGTGGTCTGGTTGGCCACGCGCACCGCCTCGTGGCGGTCGGTCACCTTGTACACCGAGGCCACGGGACCGAATGTCTCCTCCATGACGATGCGCATATCGTCGGTGAGCCCGCCGAGCACGGTGGGCGGGTAGTACCAGCCCGGCGCGTCCGGAGCGGCGCCGCCGGTGAGTACCTGTGCCCCCTTGGCCACGGCGTCGTCGACGAGTTCGGCGACGTCGTCGCGTCCCGACTCGGTGGCCAGCGGCCCGACATCGGTGGTTTCGTCCATCGGATCGCCGACCACCAGTGCGCGCATGGCCGCCACGAACCGCTCCACGAATGCGTCATAGACGTCGGCGTGGACGATGAATCGCTTTCCGGCGATGCAGGATTGGCCGTTGTTGGAGATCCGTGCCTTCACCGCGGTGGCGGCGGCCGCGTCGAGGTCAGCGCTCGGCATGACGATGAACGGATCGGAGCCGCCCAGCTCCAGGACGGCCTTCTTGATGGCCTGGCCTGCGGTCGAGGCGACCGAACGGCCCGCGGGTTCCGAACCGGTCAGCGTGACGGCCTTGACGCGGCGGTCGTCGATGACCGCGGCGACCTCGGCCGACCCGATCAACAGGGTGCGGAACGATCCCGGCGGGAAGCCGCCCTTCTCGAAGAGACCGTCGAGGTACATGGCGGACTGCGGGACGTTCGAGGCGTGTTTGAGCAGCCCGGTGTTGCCGGCCATGAGGGCGGGCGCGGCGAATCGGATGACCTGCCAGAGTGGGTAATTCCACGGCATCACCGCGAGTACGACGCCCAGCGGCTGCCACACCGTGCCCGCCTTGCTCGCCGACACCGCCGACGGGTCGGCCAGTGTCTCGGCGGCCAGGAACGGTTCGGCGTTGTCGGCGTAGTAGCGCATATTCCGTGCGCATTTGAGCACCTCGGCGCGGGACTGCGCGATCGGTTTGCCCATTTCCAGCGTGATCATCCGCGCGGCCTGCTCGACGTCGGCTTCGAGGATGCCGGCCGCGGCGTGCATCCACTCCGCGCGCTGGGCGTAGGTGGTGCCACGCAGGGTCACCGCCGCGTCGGCGGCCTGGGCGATGCGCCGCTCGACCTCGGCGCGGTCGTGGGGTTCGAAGGTCTCGACGGTCTCGCCGGTGGCCGGGTTGACGGTTGCGATAGCCATGTGCGCGGTCCCTTGTCGCTGAGCGATCCATCAGATTGGATTCAATATGACGGATCACGCCCGATTTTCGGTCGTATTCGCCAATATAGTCGAGCTATTGGATGCAATCAATGGGCTGGCGCTCCTAATCGAACACCTCGGGGTGGCGGGCGAGCTGCAGCCGGGTGCGACGGATGTGGCCGAAGAGGACCCGCTCCGCCTCGTCGGCGTCGCCTTCGCGGATGGCGGTCACGAGCATGTGGTGTTCGTCGTGCATGATCCGGTTGCTGTCGGTGTCGAGTAGATGGGTGTAGGCCCGTCGGTAGTGCTGCGTGGTGTTCCACAGCCGCTCGACCGTGCTGCCGAGGAAGCTCGTCGTGGCGCCGCGGTAGCTGCCCAGGTGGAATTCCCGGTCCAGCGCCAGGAAGTCCTCGACGTCGGTCGCGGTGCGCATCCGTTCGACCAACTCGGCAAGGTGGTCGATCTGCCCGGGTGTGAGATGGGGCATGCTGTAACGCAGCAGCAGCGGCTCGATCCGCTCGCGGACCTGGTAGAGCTCCACGCATTCGTCGAGGCTCAGGCGGGCGATCCAGGCGCCCGTGTTGGCCACCGTCGTGATCAGACCCTCGGCCTCCAGCATCCGCAGCGCTTCGCGGACCGGTACCCGGCTCGCGCCGTACAGCGATGCGAGTTCCTCTTGGCGCAGGCGTGTTCCGGGCGGGTGGGCGCCGCGCAGTATCTCGTCGCGCAGATGCTCGGCGACGCGTGCGCCCGTGACTCCGTCACGCACCTGGGGTTGCGGCATGCCGACCTCCGATCCCTGACGCCTTCAGTCTGCCGGGTGGTTGGGGTTCCACAGCAGAAGCTGCGCGCCGGCTTCGTATGCCTTGCCGTCGGGAAAGCTGACCAGCTCGAACTGCATGCCCCACGGGCTGAGAAAGTACACCCATCGCTGGCCTTCGCTGGCATTGCGACTGGCCGTCGGTTCGCCAAGTACGCGAAGGCCCTCCGCGTGCAGGAACGCCACGGCGGCGTCGAGATCCGCGACGTAGAGCGCGATGTGGTGACCGCCGATGTCACTGTTGCGGGGAATCGGCGCCGGGGTGTCGGCCGGCTGGTATTCGAACACTTCGAAATTGGCGCCGGTGGCGCAGCGGTAGAAGCGGAGTTCGCGCATCACCGTGCGGGGGTGGACGTTGAGGTGCTCGGCCATCCAGTCGTCGGCGTGCCGAAACGGGCCGAGGGTGTAGACGTGCGTGCAGCCCAGCACGCGGACGAAGAAGTCGTGCGCCTCCTCGAGATCGGGCACGGTGAACCCGATGTGGTCGGTTCCGACCAAACCTGGCAGTGGCATCGTCGCTCCTCACTTGTGGATCCAATCAAGGCAATCCTAGCCCGAACGAAGAAACTTTCGGCAGGGATCTAGTCAAAGTGGATCCAATACCGGTACTGTGGCGCTCACGGACGGCAGCCGCATCGCGGCGCCACCCATCGACGGAGGCAGGGACATGCCGCGCGAAATCACTTTGGAAACGGGTTCGGCCTGGGTCGAGCTGCAGAGCACCCCGGACGACTGGAAGGCCGCCGACCCGACCCTTCTCGGCACCATGCTCGCCGAGCTGCACCTCATCCGCGCATTCGAGGAGACGGTGCTCGAACTCGCCGGCGAGGGCCTGGTCCACGGACCCGCTCACTCCAGCATCGGACAGGAGGGCGGCGCGGTTGGATCCATCGTCGGGCTGCGCTCCTCCGACGCCGTCAACGGATCCCACCGCGGTCACCACCAATTCCTCGCCAAGGCGCTGACCCACGTATCGGGCGGGGTCATCGACCCGGCCGCGGTGGTCACTCCGAAAATGCAGCGGGTGCTGCAGCGCACCCTCGCCGAGATCCTGGGTCTGGCGCAGGGATACTGCCACGGCCGCGGCGGCTCCATGCACCTGCAGTGGTTCGAAGCCGGAGCCCTGGGCACCAACGCCATCGTCGGCGGCGGCGTTCCGATGGGTGCGGGTAATGCCTGGGCTCAGAAGCACAGTGGCACAAGTGATCTGACGATCAGCTACTTTGGCGACGGCGCCAGTCAGATCGGTTCGGTGCTGGAGACCATGAATCTGGCCGCCGCGTGGCGGCTGCCGTTCTGCTTCTTCATCGAGAACAACCTCTACGCGGTGTCCACCCGAGTGGACGAGATCTCCGCCGATGCCCGGCTCTCGGTGCGCGGACAGGGTTTCGGCATTCCGGGGTGGCGAGTGGACGGCATGGATCCCCTCGCGGTGTACCTGGCCACCGAGCAGGCCGCCGAGCGTATGCGGCGGGGCGACGGGCCGACTGTCATCGAAGTCGAGGTGTACCGGTTCTTCCATCAGAACGGCCCCTACCCGGGCAGCGCATTCGGCTACCGGGACAAGGCCGAGGAGGCGCAATGGCGCGCCCGTGATCCGCTGGAACGGATGGCACGCGAGATGATCGCGCTGGGTCTCATCGACGAGGCCGGGGTGACGTCGGTGCGGGCGCAGGCGCAGGAGGCGATGGCCACGGCCGTCTCGGCGCTGCTCGACGCCGACCCCGACGCGGCCGGCAAGCGCCGCATCCGGCCGGAACTCTGGCCCGACCCCGGCTTCGTCAACGTCGGGGTGCGCGGTGACGCAGCCGAGCTCGACACCCTGCCGACGCTGGAACCCGCCGGCCATCCCGGTCCCTGGCGCGCGGTGAAATTCGTCGAAGCGGTATCGGGTGTCATGGACCGCCGCATGGAGTGCGACGAGCGGATCGTGGTCATGGGCGAGGACGTGCATCGACTCGGGGGCGGGACCAACGGCGCCACAAAGGGTTTGGCCAAGTACGGCGAGAACCGGCTGATCGGCACCCCGATCAGCGAGAACGCGTTCACCGGCCTGGGCGGGGGGATGGCGCTCGACGGCCGCTTCCGCCCGGTCGTCGAATTCATGTACCCCGATTTCATGTGGGTGGCCGCCGACCAGGTGTTCAACCAGATCGGCAAGGCGCGGCACATGTTCGGCGGCGACAACCCGGTGCCCATGGTGATCCGCACCAAAGTCGCGATCGGATCGGGCTACGGATCCCAGCACCTGATGGATCCGGCGGGCATATTCGCCACCAGCCCGGGCTGGCGGATCGTGGCCCCCTCGACGGCCGCGGACTACGTCGGACTGATGAACGCCGCGCTGGCACTGCAGGATCCGGTGCTCGTCATCGAACACGTGGACCTGTACGGCAAATCCGACCGGGTGCCCGACGGGGACCTGGACTATGTGATCCCGCCGGGCCGGGCCGCCGTGCGGCGGAGCGGATCCGACGTCACCGTCATCAGCTACCTCGCCATGGTCGACCGTAGCCTCGAAGCGATCGAGCAGACCGGTGTGGACGCCGAACTGATCGACCTGCGTTGGCTGGACCGGGCGTCGATCGACTGGGACACCATCTCCGAGAGTGTGCGAAAGACCAACGCCGTGCTGATCGTCGAGCAGGGCGCCCAGGGAACCTCCTACGGCGGCTGGCTGGCCGACGAGATCCAGCGCCGCCTCTTCGACTGGCTCGACCAGCCCGTGCAGCGGGTGTCGGGACAGGAGGCGTCGCCGAGTATCTCGAAGGTTCTGGAACGCGCCGCGGTCGCGGGCACCGAAGAAGTGGTCACGGGTCTGGAGCAGATCCTCGTCGGGATGGGACAACGCTGATGGCGACCGTCGTGCGTATGCCCGAGGTACTGGCCAACACCAGCGAAGCCACCATCCAGACCTGGCTCGTCTCGGTGGGGCAGCAGATCAGCGCGGGCGATCCGCTCGCCGAGATCGAAACCGAGAAGGCCGTCGTCGAATACGCCGCCGAGGTCGACGGGATCCTCGCGCGGCTGATCGCCGAACCCGGCGCGGCCGTCCCCGTGGGGGATCCCATCGCGGTGGTCCTGGCGCCGGGTGAGACCGACGCCGACCTCGACCCCGGGCTGCTCGGGGCGGCCGCCCCACCCAATGGTGCGGTGACCGTCCCCGAGCCGCAGCCGGCCGCGCTCCCACCTGCGTCGCCCAGCGCGAACGGCCGGCGCCTCTTCGCCACGCCGCTGGTGCGAAAGCTGGCGCAGGAGAAGGGTATCGACCTGCATACCGTCACCGGAACCGGGCCGGGCGGACGCATCGTGCGTCGCGACCTCGACCGGCTGCCTGCCGCGCCGGCCGCCCGGCCCGCGCCGGAACCCGCGGCACCGCAGGCGCCCGCGTCCCCTGGGGGCCCGACGCCGACGGGATTCACCGACGTCGCGCTCACCGGGATGCGCAAGGCGATCGCACGGCGCCTCACCGAAAGCACGACGACGGTGCCGCACTTCTACCTGTCGGCCGACTGCCGCGTCGACGCGCTGCTCGACCTGCGGCGATCGGTCAACGCCGCGGCCACCGTCAAGGTGTCGGTCAACGACTTCGTGCTCAAGGCCGTCGCGGGTGCGCTGTCCGACGTCCCCGAGGCGAACGCCATCTGGAACGGCGACTCGATCCGGCGATTCGAACACGCCGATATCGCGGTGGCCGTCGCCGTGGACGGCGGTCTGCTGACTCCGGTGGTGCGCGGTGTGGACACCCTGCCGTTGTCGGTGCTGTCCGCCCGCGTGGCCGACGTGGCGGAACGCGCCAGGGCCGGACGGATCCAGCAGCCCGAACTGGAGGGCGGCAGCTTCTCGGTGTCGAACCTCGGCATGTACGGAGTGCGCGAGTTCTCGGCGATCCTCAACCCACCGCACTCGGGCATCCTTGCGGTGGGCGGCGCCTCGGCGCGTCCGGTGGCGGTCGACGGCGAGCTCGCGGTGGCCACCGTCATGACCGTCACCCTGTCCGCCGACCACCGCGTGATCGACGGGGCCGTCGCGGCGCAGTGGATGGCGGCGTTCGTGCGGCGGATCGAGAATCCGCTCACCATGCTGATCTGACTCTCACCGCCGAGCCAGAAGCCCGGGTCGCTGACCGACGCGTTTAGCGACCCGGGCTTCTGGCTCGGCGGGAATGAAAACCGCATTGTCGGCGCTTGACCCGGACGTGGCTTTCCAATTCGATGACAACGCACAGCTGTTGACACCCGTCCAGGTCGGGCTCACCTCCGCTGCCAACCGAATCTTCATGGCGCCGTTGACCAGATCGCGCGCGGATTCCGACGCGACCCCGTCGCCGCTGGCCGCCGAGTACTACGCGCAGCGCGCGGCCGCCGGGGTGATCATCACCGAGGCCACCGCGGTCTCCCAGAGCGCCAACGGCGCCTACCTCAACACACCCGGCATCTACACCGACCGCCACCAGCAGAAGTGGGCCGAGATCGCGTCGGCGGTGCACGAGGCCGACGGCAAGATGTTCCTGCAGTTGTGGCATGTCGGCCGGATGGGGCACCCCGAGATCAGCGGTGTCGAATCGGTGGGCCCCTCCGCGGTTGCCGCCGACATGGTCACCCACACCCCGTCGGGCAAGAAGCCGCTGCCGGTGCCGCGCGCGCTGGACACCGAGGAGCTGCCAGGGATCGTCGCGAGCTTCCGCGCCGCCGCGCGGCGCGCGGTCGACGCGGGAATGGACGGGGTGGAGATCCACGCCGCCAACGGCTACCTGCTCCACCAGTTCCAATCCGATGTCGTCAACCAGCGCACCGACGGCTACGGCGGATCGGCGCAGAACCGGGCCCGGCTGACCGCCGAGATCGTCGAGGCCGTGGTCGACGAGGTGGGCGCCGGCCGTGTCGGTGTGCGCATCTCCCCGGGGAACACCGCGGGTGACATGCGAGAGAACGACGCCGTCGGCGTCTACGCGGCGCTGCTGGAACGCATCGCCCCGCTGGATATCGCCTACCTGCACGTACTCGTCGACCCGTCGGCCCAGACGTTCGGCGCCATCCGCGCGCTGTGGACCGGACCCCTGGTACTCAACACCGGCCGGGAGACCGACACCGACTTCTGCCAGCTGGAGACATTCGCCGAATGGGGTGCGGTCAGCGCCGTCGCGATCGGGCGCGCCTTCCTGGCCAACCCCGACCTGATCGATCGGCTGGTGGTCGGAGCCGAGCTGAACGAGCCGGACCCCGCGACGTTCTACGCACCCGGGCCCGCCGGGTACGTCGACTATCCGACCCTGGCGGAACTCGCGGAGCCCAAGTCCGCCTGACCCCGCTTTTCCTCGCAACGCCGAGTACGGCCGAACCGCCGTGCTCGGCGTTGTCGTTGTGTCAGGGTGGTCGGTGAGACGACCATCACTCCCAGCCCCCGGCCAACCAACGGGTTGGGAGATTCTGTTACGCTCGCGGTAGAGAGGACCCAGCCTCCGCGCGGGTGCATCCGCGCACCGTCAACCTGAACAGGACCTGGAGACACACATGTCCGAAGAAGCCTTCATCTACGAGGCCATCCGCACCCCCCGCGGGAAGCAGCGGAATGGCGCGCTCCACGAGGTCAAACCGCTGAACCTGGTCGTCGGCCTGATCGACGAGATCCGGCTGCGCAACCCCGACCTGGACGAGTCCCTGATCAGCGACGTCATCCTCGGCGTGGTGTCGCCGGTCGGCGACCAGGGCGGCGACATCGCCCGCACCGCGGTGCTGGCCGCCGGCCTGCCCGAGACCACCGGCGGGGTACAGCTCAACCGGTTCTGCGCCTCGGGCCTGGAAGCCGTGAACACCGCCGCGCAGAAGGTGCGCTCCGGGTGGGACGACCTGGTGCTGGCCGGCGGCGTGGAGTCGATGAGCCGGGTACCGATGGGTTCCGACGGCGGCGCATGGGCCACCGACCCAGAAACCAACTACAGCGTCGGGTTCGTCCCGCAGGGCATCGGCGCCGACCTGATCGCCACCCTGGAGGGCTTCTCCCGCGAGGACGTCGACCGCTACGCGCTGCGCAGCCAGTCACGGGCCGCGGCGGCGTGGTCCGGTGGCTACTTCGCCAAATCCGTGGTCCCCGTGCGCGACCAGAACGGCCTGGTCATCCTCGACCACGACGAGCACATGCGGCCCGACACCACGCTCGAAGGCCTGGGCAAGCTCAAGTCCGCCTTCGAGGGCCTCGGCGCGATGGGCGGCTTCGACGACGTGGCCCTGCAGAAGTACCACTGGGTCGAGAAGATCAACCACGTCCACACCGGCGGCAACAGCTCGGGCATCGTCGACGGCGCCGCCCTGGTCCTGGTCGGTTCGGAAGCGGCGGGCAAGTCGCAGGGGCTGACCCCGCGCGCCCGGGTCGTCGCCACCGCCACCAGCGGGTCCGACCCCGTCATCATGCTCACCGGCCCCACCCCGGCCACCCGCAAGGTGCTCGACCGCGCCGGGCTGACCGTCGACGACATCGACCTGTTCGAACTCAACGAGGCGTTCGCCTCGGTGGTCATGAAGTTCCAGAAGGACCTGAACATCCCCGACGAGAAGCTCAACGTCAACGGCGGCGCCATCGCGATGGGCCACCCGCTGGGCGCCACCGGCGCCATGATCACCGGCACCATGGTCGACGAACTGGAGCGCCGCGGCGCCCGCCGCGCCCTGATCACGCTGTGCATCGGCGGCGGCATGGGCGTAGCCACCATCATCGAGCGAGTCTGAGAGTAAGGGATCCAGAAGCAATGGCAGAGAACACCATTCAGTGGGACAAGGATGCCGACGGCATTGTCACCCTGACGCTGGACGACCCCACCGGCTCGGCCAACGTGATGAACGAGCACTACATCGAGTCCATGGGCAAAGCCGTCGAACGCCTTGTCGCGGAGAAGGATTCGATCACCGGCGTGGTGGTCACCAGCGGCAAGAAGACATTCTTCGCCGGTGGTGACCTCAAGGGCATGATCGGCCTGGGGCCCGAGAACGCCGGCGAGGCGTTCGATCTCGTTGAACGGGTCAAGCGTGACCTGCGCACGCTGGAGACGCTGGGCAAACCCGTGGTGGCCGCCATCAACGGCGCGGCCCTGGGTGGCGGCCTGGAGATCGCGCTGGCCACCCACCACCGCATCGCCGCCGACGTCAGGGGCAGCCAGATCGGCCTGCCCGAGGTCACCCTGGGCCTGCTGCCCGGCGGCGGCGGCGTCGTGCGCACCGTGCGGATGTTCGGCATCCAGAAGGCGTTCATGGAGGTGCTCAGCCAGGGCACCCGGTTCAAGCCGGCCAAGGCCAAGGAGGTCGGCCTGGTCGACGAACTCGTCGGCACCGTGGACGAACTGATCCCCGCCGCCAAGGCCTGGATAACAGCCAATCCCGATGCCCACGAGCAGCCCTGGGACAAGAAGGGCTACAAAATGCCCGGCGGCACCCCGTCGTCGCCCGGCCTCGCCTCGATCCTCCCGTCCTTCCCGGCCCTGCTCAAGAAGCAGCTCAAAGGTGCGCCGATGCCCGCACCGCGGGCCATCCTCGACGCCGCCGTCGAGGGCGCGCAGGTGGACTTCGACACCGCGGGCCGCATCGAGAGCCGCTACTTCACCCAGCTCGTCACCGGCCAGGTCGCCAAGAACATGATCCAGGCATTCTTCTTCGACCTGCAGGCCATCAACGGCGGCGGGTCACGCCCCGAAGGCATCGGTAAGACCCCGATCACCAAGATCGGTGTCCTCGGCGCGGGCATGATGGGCGCCGGCATCGCCTACGTCTCGGCCAAGGCCGGCTACGACGTGGTGCTCAAGGACGTCACCCTCGAAGCCGCCCAGAAGGGCAAGGGTTACGCCGAGAAGCTGGAAGCCAAGGCCCTGGAACGGGGGCGCACCACCGAAGAGAAGAGCGCGGCGCTGCTCGGCCGCATCACCCCGACCGCCGACCCGGCCGACTTCAAAGGTGTCGACTTCGTCATCGAGGCGGTGTTCGAGAACCAGGACCTCAAGCACAAGGTCTTCGGCGAGATCGAGGACATCGTCGAACCCAACGCCCTGCTCGGGTCGAACACCTCCACGCTGCCCATCACCGGGCTGGCCACCGGCGTCAAGCGCCAGGAGGACTTCATCGGCATCCACTTCTTCTCGCCGGTGGACAAGATGCCGCTGGTCGAGATCATCAAGGGGGAGAAAACCTCCGACGAGGCGCTGGCCCGGGTGTTCGACTACACGCTGGCCATCGGCAAGACGCCGATCGTCGTCAACGACAGCCGCGGCTTCTACACCAGCCGGGTCATCGGCACATTCGTCAACGAGGCGCTGGCGATGCTCGGTGAGGGTGTCGAACCGGCGTCCGTCGAGCAGGCGGGGTCGCAGGCCGGTTACCCGGCGGCGCCGCTGCAGCTCTCCGACGAGCTCAACCTCGAGCTGATGCACAAGATCGCCACCGCCACCCGTAAGGCGGTGGAGGATGCCGGCGGCACCTATGAGCCGCATCCCGCCGAAGCGGTCATCGAGAAGATGATCGAACTGGGCCGGCCGTCGCGGCTGAAGGGCGCCGGATTCTACGAGTACGCCGACGGTAAGCGGACCGGCCTGTGGCCCGGCTTGCGCGAGACGTTCAACTCCGGCACGTCCACCCCGCCCCTGCAGGACATGGTCGACCGGATGCTGTTCGCCGAGGCGCTGGAAACCCAGAAGTGTCTCGACGAGGGTGTACTGACCACGACGGCGGACGCCAACATCGGCTCGATCTTCGGCATCGGTTTCCCGGCCTGGACCGGCGGCACCGCGCAGTACATCGTCGGCTACCAGGGCCCGGCGGGCACGGGCAAGGACGCCTTCGTCGCGCGTGCCCGCGAGCTGGCCGCCAAGTACGGCGACCGGTTCACGCCGCCGGACTCGCTGACGTCCTAACGCCACCACACGCCGATGCCCCGGAACAAACGATGTTCCGGGGCATCGGCGTCCGCGCGTCAGGCGGTGCGCCGGAACAGGTACTGGCGCACCGGGTTCTTGCCGTTGTGGTTCATGCCGGGCTCGTCGCCGGAGGACAGCAGCGTCCAGCGCGGCGGGAACAGCCCCATCACCTCGGCCTCGTCGATGCCCGGCACCCCGAAGGATCCGCCCCGCACGAACGCGATGATCAGCAGCCGCGCCTCGGGTGCGGCGACGGCGGTGACCTCGCGGACGTAAGCCCGGCGGTCCTCGTCGCTCATCCCGTGCAGGCACCCGTTGTCGACGATCAGGTCCACGCCGTCGACGATCCCCGCCGAACTCAAGGTGGTGACGTCGGCCTGCTCGAACCGGACCGCCGCGCCCGCTGCCGCCGCCTTGGCGCGGGCTTTCTCGACGGCGGTCGCGACGAAGTCGACGCCCGTGACCGTCCAGCCGTGCGCGGCCAGATACAGCGCGTTGTCACCCGTTCCGCAGCCCAGATCCAGAGCCGTCCCGGCCGGCAGCGGGGTGGCGTCCGCGGAGCCCTCGACCAGGACACGCAGACTGTGCGCCAGGGGATGACCGTCCCACGGGGTGAACCCCAGGCGGTACAGCACCCGGAACAACCGGCGGCGGGACGTCATCGCTCAGAGCCCGCCGAGGTCCGCCGAGAGCCAATGCTGCGGACGCAGGTACACGGCAACGGCGGGGCCATGCTCGCGGCGGGCGAACTCCAGATAGGCCTCGACCTTGTCCGGTGGCAGGTAGCGCTTGGTCATCTCGACGAGCTGATCGTCGGTGGCCGGTTCGATGCGGCTGACCGCGCCGTCGACGGCCACGTAGCGCACGGTCGGCTCGAGGCGTTCGGCCATCAACGAGAAGTGGCCTGCCGCTTCGATGAGCCGGTGCTTGCGTGAGTCCACACCGGTGAGCACCCACGGTTCGCCGCCCGGCGCGTACTGGTACCAGATCGGCACGGTCAGCGGGCCGCGGCTGTCACCGGCATTCACCGAGAGGGCCGCGATGTGGGGTTCGGCGAGGAATTGTTCGCGTTCCTGTGTTGAAAGGGCCATGGTCGCCAGGCTAATCACGCGGGGCGGCGCTCCGCCGACGGACGGTTGAGTCTGCCCGGTGATTCACGACCTGTGCGCAGACTCAACGCGGGGACGGGTGACCTTTCTGGCTAGAGTCGGATGCATGCGCTTTGGACTGTTCATTCCGCAGGGTTGGCGACTCGATCTGGTGGACATCCCCGCCGAAGACCACTGGCCGGTGATGCGTGAGCTGGCCGCTTACGCCGACGGCAGCGCCTGGGATTCGTTGTGGGTGTACGACCACTTCCACACCGTGCCGATCCCGACTGACGAGGCCACCCACGAAGCCTGGACGTTGATGGCGGCCTACGCCGCGGTGACGTCGCGGGTCAAACTCGGGCAGATGTGCACCGCGATGAGCTATCGCAACCCGGCGTATCTCGCGAAGGTGGCGGCGACGGCGGACGCCATCTCCGGTGGCCGGATCCAGATGGGTATCGGCGGCGGCTGGTACGAACACGAATGGCGGGCCTACGGCTACGGATTCCCGTCGGCGGGCGTCCGGCTGGGCAGGCTCGACGAGGGTGTGCAGATTATGCGCACCGCGTGGCGGGACGGCCGGGTGAGTTTCGCCGGCAAGCACTATCAGGTCGACGACGCGATCGTCGCCCCGAAACCGTTGCAGTCCAATGGAATTCCTCTGTGGATTGCGGGCGGCGGGGAAAAGGTGACATTGCGGATCGCCGCCGAGTACGCGCAGTACACCAATTTCAGCTCCGACCCCGAGGCGTTCGCCCACAAGTCGCAGGTGCTCGCCGGACATTGCCGGGACGTCGGCACCGACTACGGGGCGATCGTGCGCTCGGCCAACTTCAACGCCGTGATCGGAGAATCGGACGCCGACGTGAAACAGCGGCTCGACCGCGTGCGTGCCCGGCTTGCCGCGCATCTGGACGACGGCGCCACGGACGCCATGATCTCGACCGTCACCGCGCCCGAATCGGCCAGCGGCACACCGGAACAGGTGGTCCAGAAGCTGCGGCGGATGCGCGATCTGGGCTGCGAGTACGCAATCCTGTACTTCCCGGAAGCCGCCTACGACCGGTCCGGTGTCGAACTGTTCGAGCGTGAGGTCATCCCCGCGCTGCAGTAGCGGCGGGGGAAGACGCCGGGCATAACCGCGAACCCGTGCGTGCGCCGCCCACGTGAAGGGTAGGAACACAACCATGAACAAGGTCTCACTCACCGCACTGGCCCGCGAGCACCTGCAGGCGGCCCGCGCCGCGAACAGCGGCCGCAGTGCGCACACCGTCTACGGCGGCCACGAGCACTCGTTGCGGCAGACGCTGATCGCCCTGACCGCAGGCAGCGCCCTCGACGAACACGACAGTCCCGGTGAGGCGACATTGCAGGTGCTGCAGGGCAGAGTGCGGCTCACCGACGCCAAAACCCACTGGGACGGTGCGCCGGGGGATCACCTCGTCATCCCACCCGCCCGCCATGCCCTGCACGCCGACGAGGATTCGGTGGTGCTGCTGACCGTCGTCAAGGCTGTCGGGCCCAACACCTGACCGCCCCGGCGCGGGCGAAGCCCTACGGCCGTTCCCGCGGTTCTCCGGTGACGCCGGAAATCCGCGGACCCAAGGCTTCGAGGTGGGCGGCGTGCCCGTGCTAGGGCGTCGGCAGGATCGGTGCCGGAGGAGCCGGCGCGACCGGCGGCGGGGGAGCCGCCGGATCGGGCGCAGGCGTGTCGTAGTACCCGGGCGGCGGCGGCCCGTTCAGCGGGTAGTACCCCGGCGGCAGCGGAGGTCCGCCCTCAGCGGGCGGTGCGACCGGCGGTCCGTTGGACTCGGGTGCGGTCAGCGAGGTGTAGCCGGGCGGCAGCTGCGGGGCCGGACCCGCCCCGGGCGGCGGCGGGGCGCCCGGCGGCAGCGCGCCGGGTGGCATGCCGGTGAACCCGTAGGGATCCTTGGCCTGATTCCAGGCATCCCGCAGGAACGCCAAGGGCCCGGGCCTGGAGCCCTGTCCGTACTGCGGATTCTGGATCTCGGGCACCTGCGGCCCACCGACCGGCGGGGGTGCGGGCGGGGCCGCCGGGTCGTCGGCGGCGACCGCGTAGGGCTGCCCCGGTGGCGGGGGCGCGTCGGGGGCCCCGGGCACCGGCGTGGGCAGCGGCGGAACGTCGGGCTGTGCGCTCGCGGGGGACGCCGCCACGAGCGCTCCCAGGCCGACCGCGACGCCGGCCAATGCGATCTTGGCGGCCTGCGCGGGTGAGGTGGCGCGGCGGCGCCGGCGTGCGGTCATGGGTAACGAGGTTAGCGCCTCACCGTCGCGGACGCGTGGGCACCGGTGAAGTCGGACACGTCCCCCGGCGGGACGCGTCTGGTTCAGATGGCCGGTCCCAGCAGGTCGTCAGCGTCCTTGATGACGTAGCCGTAGCCCTGCTCGGCCAGGAATCGCTGCCGATGCGCGGCGTATTCGGCATCCAGGCTGTCGCGCGAGACCACCGAATAGAACACCGCACCGCCGCCGTCGGCCTTCGGCCGCAGCAACCGGCCCAGCCGTTGCGCCTCCTCCTGGCGGGATCCGAACGTCCCGGAGACCTGGACGGCCAGGGACGCTTCCGGCAGGTCGATGGAGAAGTTCGCCACCTTGGACACCACCAGGGTGGGGATCTCGCCGCGGCGGAACCCGTCGAACAGCGCCTCGCGTTCGGCGTTCTTCGTCGAACCCTGGATCACCGGCGCGTCGAGCTCCTGGCCCAGTTCGTCCAGTTGATCCAGGTAGGCGCCGATGACCAGGGTCGGTTCACCCGGGTGGCGTTCCAGGATCGACTTCACCACCGCGATCTTGGAGTGCACGGTCGAACACAGCTTGTACCGCTCTTCGGGCTCGGAGGTGGCGTAGATCATCCGCTCGTTGTCGGTCATCGTCACCCGGACCTCGATGCACTCGGCGGGGGCGATCCACCCTTGGGCCTCGATGTCCTTCCACGGCGCGTCGTAGCGTTTGGGACCGATCAGGCTGAACACGTCGCCCTCGCGTCCGTCCTCGCGGATCAGCGTGGCGGTCAACCCCAGCCGTCGACGGGACTGCAGGTCGGCCGTCATCCGGAACACCGGCGCGGGCAGCAGGTGCACCTCGTCGTAGACGATCAGTCCCCAGTCCCGGCTGTCGAACAACTCCAGGTGCTTGTACTCACCCTTGGTGCGCCGGGTGATCACCTGATACGTCGCGATCGTGACCGGCCGGATCTCCTTGCGTTCGCCGGAGTACTCGCCGATCTCGTCCTCGGTCAGCGACGTCCGCGCGATCAGCTCCCGCTTCCACTGCCGTCCCGAGACGGTGTTGGTCACCAGAATCAGCGTGGTCGCGCTCGCCTTGGCCATCGCGGCGGCTCCGACCAGCGTCTTACCCGCCCCGCAGGGCAGCACGACGACACCCGAACCGCCCGCCCAGAACGACTCGGTGGCCATCTCCTGGTAGTCCCGCAAATGCCAACTGTCCTGATTCAGGGTGATCGGATGCGCCTCGCCGTCGACGTACCCCGCGAGGTCCTCCGCGGGCCAGCCGACCTTGAGCAACATCTGCTTGACCCGGCCGCGCTCGCTGGGATGCACGATCACGGTGTCGTCGTCGATGCGGGCGCCGAGCATCGGGGCGATCTTCTTGTTGCGCAGCACCTCCTCGAGGACGGCGCGGTCGAAGCTCACCAGTGTCAGGCCGTGCGCCGGATGCTTGACGAGCTGCAGCCGCCCGTATCGGGCCATCGTGTCGACGATGTCGACAAGCAGTGGCTGCGGGACGGCGTAGCGCGAGAAGCTGACGAGCGCGTCGACCACCTGTTCGGCGTCGTGGCCGGCCGCGCGGGCATTCCACAGCGCCAGCGGCGTGATGCGGTAGGTGTGTACGTGCTCGGGGGCGCGTTCCAGCTCGGCGAACGGCGCGATCGCCGCGCGGGCTGCGCCCGCCTGCTCGTGGTCGACTTCGAGCAGCACCGTCTTGTCGGACTGCACGATCAATGGGCCGTCTGTCATACGCGATCCCGCTCCGCTTCTCGCT
>JAFDWN010000007.1:0-101673 GCA_018268465.1 Actinomycetota bacterium | reverse complement strand
CTCCGCTTCTCGCTTGTAAGTCATCCGCACTCCAGTGCTCCGCGGCTCACGCCCGGGACACTCCACCATTATTCGGAATCGGCCGACACCACGGACGTGACGCGATGGATGGCGAACTCCCGCACCCGGCCCGACGCCGGGTCGTAGGCCGTCAGCTGCCCGCCGCGCACGTTGATCGGTGCCACCACCCGCTGGGTGGCCACGCCCGCGGGATCCACGTAACCGATCACCACCGACGTCTGGTTGATCGCGGCGTCCTGCAACTGCATGATCGCTTCGGCGGGATCCAGCCGCAGTGCCCCGGTCGGCGCACTGGCCACTTTACGCAACACCGCCACGATGGCCGCCAGCGTCTGCGTGGTCGGGCTCGCGGCGGGCCGGTAACCGCGTCGCCGGGGTGAGGCCGGCACGCGGGCGCCGTGGGCCCGGATGTCCACGACGGCTCCCGATGCGTCCTCGGCGGCCGGGGCGAATCCCGCGCCGCGCAGCCCCGCGAGCACCTCGCCGATCGCCGCCTGCGATATCGCGACCGTCGGCGCCAGCAACCGCAGCTCCAACGGTGCGGTGGCAGGTGCGGCCACCGCCTGTGCCAGCAGCGCCGCATCCTCGCACCGCACGAACGACGCAGCCATCCCCACCCGCAGCTGGCCGTGCCTGCGTGCCACGTCGTCGACCAGATAGGTCAGCCCCTGGGGCACCGGTGTCCTGGAATGCCGGGCGAACAGCGCATGCAGTTGTCCTGCGGTGCGGCCGGTGTCGAGGGCCCGCCGGATCGACGCCTCGCTGATGCGGTAGACCATCGCGGCACCCGCCGATTCCACGGTGGCGACCGCGGCGAGTTGGTCGGCGAGGTCCCGCTGCAGCGGCCCGGGGACGATCACGGTCAGATCGGCCTGCAGCAGGAAATGGTCGATCGGCTCGGGAAGCACCTTGGTCATCGCCGCGACCACGTCCTCGGCCGGGCTGCCCGCCAGCAGCCGCCGCGCCGGTGTCGCGACCGCGCCGCGGCCGACCGCGCCCAGCGCGTGCGCCTCCTCGAGCAGGACACCCACCGGATCCGGCTGAAGTCGCACCGCCCAGCGCGGCCGCTGCCAGATCATCGCCGCCGATGCGGAGGCCGCGTCGACACCCGACCCGGCGGGCAGACCCGCCATGACCCCCAGCAGCAACCGGCGGTCCAGCGGTGCGGCCGTCGAGTACAGCGAATCCGACAGTGCGGCATACGGTTTCCCGTCCGCGCCGCGGCTGCCGATCAGCCCCGGGCGGCCCGGCAGATCCAGCCACGTCGACATGAGCAGATGCCACCGGACCGCCGTTGGGGATTCGACGAACCGGTCGGCGGCCACCGTCGGCGCCCAGTACGGACCCGCACCGTCTCCGGGTCCCGGGTCGGGCATACCGGACGCGATCAGTCCCGCCGCCGCGGACAGCTCCAGGATGAGGCCGAGCCTGCGCTCGTCGACCCCGGTCGCCTTCGTCAACCGCTTGACGTCCCGCACCCCGAGGCCACCATTGCGCAGCTCGGGAACCGGTGCGGCGGAAAGAGTTTCGAGCACCAACTCGACTTCGCGCAGGATGTCGATGGCCGCACCCGCCGCGGCGGCGTCCACGTCGGCGACGGTGGTCGAGGACACCGCCGGGTCGGGCGGGGTCAGCGTCACCGGGCCGGGTACCTCCCCGCGCATCACCTGGCCGACGAGGCGGGGCAGAATCACCGTCTCGTCGTCGACCTGACGCAGCAGACCCGCCGACAGCAGCCGCTGCACCGGCCGGTCCGCCGGGGTACCCGGCGCGGCGTCCCGGGTGCGGCCGACGGGGGAGCCGTCGAGCAGCCGGCGCAACAGGTCGCGCGCCGCGTCGTCGAGCCCGTCCAGCCGCGCACGGATGTCGTCGGGGGACACCCCGGGAGCCTCGACGACCGCCTGGCCCGGGTACCACGGCAGTCCCGCCGCCGCCTCCGCCGCCACCCGCAGCGCGGAATCTCCCCACACCAGCGCCCGGTCCCGCAGATCGTCGAGTGCGGCGGCGACGGTGTCCTCGGCGGCGCGATCCCCGAGCAGCTCGACCAGTTTGGTCAGCGGCACCGCGGTGGTTTCGGCATGCAACACCAGCAGCGCGTCGACGACCGCCAGCCGGAGGAAATCCAGCTCGTCGGTCGCGGCCTTGACCGATTGGCGTGATGCCGCGCGGGCGGCCAGCGCCGCGATGGTGCCCGGCGGCGGCTGCGCCAGGTCCGGCCGCAGCTCCAGCACCCGGATCAGCCGGGCGTCGGGAAGTTCGGCCAGCCAGGAGCCCAGCGGCACGCGTGGCGTCGCCGCTTCCCGGGTCCTCCTACCCTGCCCGCGGGATGTGCCCCCGCCGGTGCCGGGCTCCGGATCTTCGATCATCGCTGACCAGCGTAAAGCAGCGGGACGGGCTCATCTCGCGGTCCGTTCGCCGCCAACCGCGGCCGGTATCGCCGAAGTGGGCGGCGCCTGCGAGAATGGCGGTGTGGCTGACAACAAGAACAACTATGTGGATCCCGGCTGGCCGACGATGCACGGCGAGGACGATCACGCCGTCAGCGAGCTGGTCGCCGACCGCACCGGTGCGCTGTCACCGTTCGGCGAGCTGACGTTCCCGCTGCCGGCCGAAGATCTGCCCTACACCCATCCGGTCACCGTCATCAACCGTTAGGTGTCCGGAACGACGCACGCAGGCGGGCTCTCGCATCTCGACGAGTCCGGGGCGGCGCACATGGTCGACGTCACGGCCAAGGACGCCACCCGGCGCGTCGCCACCGCGGCGGGCATGCTCTTCACCACGGCCGACGTCGTGGCGCTCATCGCGTCCGGCGGGCTGCCCAAGGGTGACGCGCTGGCCACCGCCCGGGTGGCCGGCATCATGGCGGCCAAACGCACCAGCGACCTCATCCCGTTGTGCCACCAACTCGCGTTGACCGGTGTCGACGTGGAGTTCGACGTCGGCGCGGCCGACATCCGGATCACCGCGACGGTGCGGACCACCGACCGCACCGGCGTCGAGATGGAAGCCCTCACCGCGGTCAGCGTCACGGCGCTGACCATCTACGACATGATCAAGGCCGTCGACCCGGCCGCGCGCATCGACGACATCCGCGTGCTGCGCAAGGAGGGCGGCAAGACCGGCGTCTGGACCCGTGACTGACGCCGCGCCCGACCGGACCGCCGTGGTGATCATCGCGTCCACCCGTGCCTCCGCTGGTGTCTACGAGGACCGCTGCGGGCCGATCATCGTCGACTGGCTGCGTTCGCGTGGCATCACGACGGCCGCCGCGGAGGTGGTGCCGGACGGTGATCCCGTCGCCGCGGTGCTCCGGCGTGCGGTCGCGGCCGAGCCCGACGTCATCATCACCTCCGGCGGCACCGGGATCTCGCCCACCGATGCCACGCCGCAGGCCACCGCGGCGGTGCTGGACTACCAACTGCCCGGCCTTGCCGAGGCCATTCGCCGCGCCGGTCTGCCCAAGGTGCCGACATCGGTGCTGTCGCGGGGAGTGTGCGGCGTCGCCAACCGCACCCTGGTCGTCAACCTGCCGGGCTCACCCGGCGGGGTCAAGGACGGCCTGAGCGTGCTCGACGAGGTGCTCGAGCACGCGCTGGACCAGTTGCGGGGCGCCGACCACAACCGTTGAGCGTGCGGGCGCCGAGTGCCCGTACGACGGAGAGAAAAGAGTGTCGATGAGCGCCGAGGTTCTGCGCGTCCAGTTGACCGAGCACACCATCGAGCTCGCCGAGTACGAGGCGCTGGTCGCTCACGAGGCCGCCGGGGCGGTGGTCGGATTCGCCGGTGTCGTACGGGACCACGACGGCGGGCGCACGGTCACCCGCCTGGAGTACTCCGCGCACCCCACCGCGCAGCAGACCCTCGAAGACGTCGCCGCCGAGATCGCCAAGGACGCCGAGGGAGTCCGCGCGATCGCGGTCAGCCACCGGGTGGGCACCCTACAGATAGGCGACGCCGCCCTGGTGGCGGCTGTGGCAGCGGACCATCGCAGGGCGGCGTTCGAAACCTGCGCCCGGCTCGTCGACACCGTCAAGGATCGGCTACCGGTATGGAAACACCAGTTCTTCGCCGACGGCTCCGAAGAGTGGGTCGGATCGGCCTGACGGCCGATCGCGTCAGCCCGGGGGAATCGGCAGCGGAACCTCGGCGGGCGGCGGCGGGGGTACGTCGGCCGGGGCCTGACCCGCGGGCACCGGCAGGCTCGGCGACACACCACCGGGGTCCGGGGTGGTCAGGGGTCGCTGGGTCAGCGCGAGCAGAGCATCCTTACCGCTGATGTCCTGCGTCTGGATAGCGTGCCAGATCTCCTTGAGGTACGTGACGTTGGGGCTCTGGTTGGCGATCTCCGCCGGGTCGACGGTGGTACCCGGAGGCAGCGCGTCGGGGCTGGCCAGGTGCGGAGTGCCGTCCGGCGGTACCGGCAGCTGGCCCGAGGCGACCTGATTGGCGGCGTCGAGCGCCGGCTGCGGCAGGGGCAGCGCGTCGACCGGGGCCAGCGGATCCGGTGCCGGGGCCGCGATCGCGGCGGGGGCCGGCGGTGCAGCAGGCGGCGGCGGTACGTCGGGTGCCGGCGGGACGGGCGGCAGCGGCGGGGCCGGCTGCAGCGGTGCGGGGCCGCCGGGCAGGGACCAGTTCGCCGGCTGGACGACGGGAGCGGCCGTGCCGTCCCAGTTGTCGGCGGCCGCGGTGATGGTGTCCGCGAGCGGAGGTGCGGGCGGCAGCGGAGCATCCACCGGGGCGGGTGCCGGCAGCGGTGCCGGTGCGGCCAGGGCGTCGAACGGGGCCGGCGGCGGAGGAGGCAGGGGCTGATCGGCCGGGGGCGGCAGCGGGGCGTCCAGGGGGGCCGGAGCGGGCGGCAGCGGGGCGGGCGGGGCCTCCGGCAGCGGTGCGGGTGCGGCCAGGGCGTCGAACGGGGCCGGCGGCGGAGGAGGCAGGGGCTGATCGGCCGGGGGCGGCAGCGGGGCGTCCAGCGGCGCCGGCGGCAGCTCGCCGTTCACGGCGGGCGCATCCAGCGGCTGCGGCTCAACGACGTTGCGCGGGGTCGGTCCGGACAGACCGCGGCCGCAGGACGGCCAGGCGCCCTTGCCCTGCGTGGCAAGCACGCGCTCGGCGACGGCGATCTGCTCTTCCTTGGTGGCCATGTACGCCGACGGGGCGAACTCGCCGCCGCCGTGGGAGCTCCAGGTGCTCGGCGAGAACTGCAGCCCGCCGTGATAGCCGTTGCCGGTGTTGATGGCCCAGTTGCCGCCGGATTCACAGGCGGCGACCTGATCCCATTCGCCGTCCGTGGCGGCGCCGGCCTGCCCGGCGAGGGCGAGGCTTCCGCCGCCGATGACCGCGCTCGTGAAGGCGATCTTGGCGACGTTGACGGACGTGGCGGTGGGCTTGCGGTGGCGTCCACTCATAGGTGCGGTAGGTCCTCTCTGTGGCGCCCGCGAGGTCAGCTGTCGGGTTCGGGTAGGAGAGGTCACCCGGCCGACGGTGTCGGCTTCACCCCAAGGGGCCGCAACGGCCCCAGGTCCTTCGGTGGACCGGTGGGTCCCCCGCCTCCATCCAGGTGTTCGTCGTAGGCCTGACCCGATGGATGGAGCTCGGCGCTATCGGGTGCGGCGGGCCAACCGATTAGGGTCGATTGGCCTGGGACAGAACCGTAACGGGTCGACTTATTCCCGTCACCTTTTGGCTGTCTCGGCGTTTCCGCCGGCGGCAAATACTAATAGATCTCTAAAAACGCAGGAACCTGCGTCGTTGCCCCAGGATGACGGCCAACTCCACCAGTCTGTAGCCAGCTCGTGACCATTTCGTTATGTGATGCAAATCACGGTCAGCCGCCGGCAAAAGGGGGTAACACGTCGATCTCGTGCCGCGATTCCAGCCGCATCGCGCGATCGCGCACCGCGACCCCGTCGCAGAGGAACGAGCATCGGCGCAATACCCGCGCGAGGTCGTCGTTACCGTGGCCCAAGCGGTCGATCAGGGTCGCGACCGTCGTTCCCGGCGCCACACGCAGCAACGCCGTCTCGGCACCCGCGGCGGCCCGGGCCGCCGCGAAATACCGCACCGTCAGCACCGCGGGAACCCCATCGACCGGGGCGGCCTCGGCGGAATGCCACGACACCGACATCTCAGCCCCCGATCGCGCTCATCGGCCGGTCCGGCTGCACGAAATCGGGGTCGTTGATGCCGTGCCCGGCGGCCTTGGACCACATCGCCGCGCGCCACGCGGCCTCCAGGGCGGCGTCGTCGGCGCCGTCGCGCATGAGCCCGCGCAGGTCGGTCTCCTCGCGCGCGAACAGGCAGTTGCGGATCTGACCGTCGGCGGTCAGGCGGGTGCGGTCACAGGCGGCGCAGAACGCGTGCGACACCGACGCGATGATGCCGACGCTGCCCATGGCGCCAGACGGGCCGTGCACCCGCCACAGCTGCGCGGGCGCGGACCCGCGCGGTGCGGGGTCGGGTTGCAGATCGAAATGGCGCCGCAACGTGGCCAGCACGTCGTCGGCCCCGAGCGCCCTGTCACGGTCCCACTGGTGGTCGGCGTCGAGGGGCATCTGCTCGATGATCCGCAGCTGGTAGCCGTGGTCCAGGCAGAAGCGCAGCAACGATACGGCGTCCTCGCGGCCGGTGACCGCGTCGAGCACGGCGTTGACCTTCACGGGGGCCAGGCCCGCCTCGTGCGCGGCGGAGAGCCCGGCCAGCACGTCCGCCAGCCGGTCCCGGCGCGTGATGCGGGCGAAGCGTGCGGCATCCACGCTGTCCAGCGACACGTTCACCCGGTCCAGGCCGGCGTGCTTGAGCGCCCCGGCCCGGCGGGCCAGCCCGATCCCGTTGGTGGTCAGTGCGATCTCCGGCCGGGGCAGCAGCCCGGCCGCCGCGGCCACCACATCCTCAAGGTGGCGGACCACCAGCGGCTCGCCGCCGGTGAACCGGATGCTGGTGATCCCGAGCCGGGTCACGGCGATGCTCATCAGCCGCGCCAGTTCGTCGGGGCTCAGCAGCTGCTGGGACGGCAGCCAGTTCAGCCCTTCGGCGGGCATGCAGTACGTGCAGCGCAGGTTGCAGCGGTCGGTGAGCGACACCCGTAGATCGGTGGCGATCCGTCCGAACGTGTCGACGAGCGGACCGTCCCGCGGGGCGTCGGCCTGCGGGCCGAGCGGACGCTGGACCGTCGGCAATCCCAGTGCGGTGACGGTCATGTCGTCGCTCCCCCCGGCCTGCGGGCCGGCGGTGCGCCCCGGTGTGTGCGTGCGTCGATCATGCGGGCACCTGCGGAGCGCCCCTGGCGTCGTCCACCGGGACGATGTCCTTGCCCAACGGCATCAGTGACACCGGGATCATCTTGAGGTCCGCCAGCGCCAGCGGGATGCCGATGATGGTGATGGCCATGGCGATCGCGCTGACCAGATGGCCGATGGCCAACCAGATGCCGAACAACAGCACCCAGATCACGTTGCCGATCAGCGCGCCGGGGCGCGGTCCGGGTTTGGCGACGATGGTGCGGCCGAACGGCCACAACGCATAGGACGCGATCCGGAACGCGGCGAAGCCGAACGGGATCGTGACGATCAGGATGAAGCAGATCGCCGAGGCCAGTAGATAGCCGAGTGCCAGCCAGAGGCCACCGAAGATCAGCCAGATGATGTTCAGGATCAGGCGCATCTCTCCTCCAGTGGAAACTCAAGAGTACATTGCATACACAGTTCGTCGGGTGCGGGTGAGGCAACCGGTGAGCGGGGGTAATGCAGGTGTCGGCCGGCGCCGTGGCCCGAGTAGGATCGGCCCCATCGCGTCCTGCGGCGAGCGGGACGCTTTCCTTATGTTCCATACATTTGAGTTTCGAGACGAGCAGGTGAGGACCAGTGCCGACCGGCAGGGTTAAGTGGTACGACGCGGAAAAGGGCTTCGGTTTTCTGTCCCAGGAGGACGGCGAGGACGTCTACGTCCGGTCGTCGGCGTTGCCTGCCGGGGTCGAGGGTCTCAAGGCGGGCCAGCGGGTGGAGTTCGGGGTGGCCGCCGGTCGTCGCGGCCCGCAGGCGCTGAGCCTCAAACTGATCGACCCGCCGCCGAGCCTGAGCAAGACCCGCCGCGAGGCCGCCGCGCCTGAACACCGGCACACCCCCGACGAGTTGCACGGCATGGTCGAGGACATGATCACGCTGCTGGAAGGTGCGGTGCAGCCCGAGCTGCGCAAGGGCCGCTACCCCGACCGCAAGGTGGCCCGGCGGGTCTCCGAGGTGGTCCGCGCCGTCGCACGCGAACTCGACGCCTGACCGCCCCCGCCGAGCGTCCCGGCCTCTGCGCGATGTATCGGATTTTCGCGCAGTGATCACACATTCGGCGGGAACGGGCATGCTGTTGTCGTGGCTGCCTATGTCGCCAGCGGAGGCGAATTCAACCGCGACACCAACTACATCACCACCCGCATCACGCGCGCGCCGGAACACGGCGACTATCCCGTCGAGCCGGGGCGCTACCGCCTGATCGTGGCCCGGGCATGCCCGTGGGCCAATCGCGCGATCATCGTGCGGCGGCTGCTCGGGCTGGAGGATGCGCTGTCGATCGGGTTCTGCGGACCCACCCACGACGAGCGCAGCTGGACCTTCGACCTCGATCCCGGCGGCGTCGACCCGGTGCTGCAGATCCCGCGTCTGCGAGACGCCTACTTCGCCCGCGTCCCGGACTATCCGAAGGGCATCACCGTTCCCGCCATCGTGGACGTCCCGACCGGGCAGGTGGTCACCAACGACTTCGCCCAGATGACACTGGATCTGTCCACCGAGTGGACCGAATACCACCGCGACGGCGCCCCGCAGCTCTATCCCGAACCGCTGCGTGGCGAGATCGACGAGGTCGCCCGCCGCATCTACACCGAAATCAACAACGGCGTCTACCGATGCGGTTTCGCCGGCTCCCAGAGCGCCTACGATGCCGCCTACGACAGGTTGTTCACCGCGCTGGACTGGGTCGGCGAACGGCTGGCCACCCAGCGTTACCTGGTCGGCGACACCATCACCGAAGCCGACGTGCGGCTGTTCACCACACTGGCCCGATTCGACCCCGTCTACCACGGGCACTTCAAATGCAACCGCGCCAAGCTCGACGAGATGCCGGTGCTGTGGGCGTACGCGCGTGACCTGTTCCAGACCCCGGGATTCGGCGACACCGTCGACTTCGTGCAGATCAAGCAGCACTACTACATCGTGCACGCCGACATCAATCCGACCACGATCGTGCCCAGGGGACCGGAGCTGGGCAACTGGCTCACCCCGCACGGGCGCGAAGCGCTCGGTGGTCGGCCGTTCGGGGACGGGTCACCGCCGCAGCCGACGCGCGCGGGGGAGCGCGTCCCGGCCGGCCACTCGGCGGTCTAGGGCCACACCGGCCGCACCGACCACTCGGCATGCGGCACCGGGAACTCGTTACCCTCCTCGTCGCGTGCCAGCGTCGGCAGCTGCACCACGACGTTGGTCAGCTTGCCGCGGCGAGGATCGACGGTGGGGATCGTGACCGCCAGCCTGGTGTCCGGGGCGAACTCCTCGACCAGCGACGGCAGACCGTCTTCGTACTCGCGCTGCAGGATCCACGGCGCGCGGGCGATCGCCGGCGGTACGGACAGCTGAATGGGGAACCGGGCGTCGACGGCGAGTTCACCGACGGTCTGCGGCACCTCGCAGTCGTTCAAATCGAGCACCGGGCAATACACGTAGGGGCCGACCCTGGCGAGCTGCCCATGCGAGTACGCGCTGATCTCGGGCAGATGCGGTCCGCGGTCCCTGGTGAGCAGCCAGATCAGCAGCACCGTGGCCGACGACGCCAGCATCGCCACGATCGTCAGCGCCGCGACGACCCGTTTCATTCGGACACCGCCGCGGCGGCATCCGAATGGCCGCCGCCGGCGCGACCGGATTGGCCGCCCTCCTGCTGCGCCACCACCGGGCGGTTACCGCCGAAGCCCGGGATCAGTGAGTCCCCGTGATAACTGACGATCGTCTGGGCCAGACCGAGAATCAACACCGCGGTGATGGTAGTGAATCCCACCCACAGGTCGGTGTAGATGAGCACGCCCGTCGCCCCGCCGGCCACCCACGCCAGCTGCAGCACGGACTCCGACCGGCCGAACGCCGAGGCGCGGGAGGCCTCGGGCAGATCGTCCTGGAGCGAGGCGTCCAGCGACGCCTTCGCGATCGCGCTGGCCCCCGAGGTGATCAGCGTCGCGAACGCCGCCACCAGCAGGTTGCCCGTCACCGCGGTGGCCAGTGCGACGGCGGTGACGGCGATCGCCGCCCGCACCACCAGCAGCGCCGGACGGCCCAGTTCCAGCCGCGCGGCGGTGAAGTTCCCGGCGAAATTGCCGATCGCCGCCGCGGCGCCGATCAGCCCGAGAATCCGCAGTTGTTCCCAGCCCGACGCGTCGTGCGATTTCGCGACGAACGCCGGGTAGAGGAACAAGAACCCCACCATGATCTTGACCGTGCAGTTACCCCACAGCGCGGTGATGATGTTGCGGCCGAGGGGTTGACGCGCTTTGGGTTTGGGATGCCTGCTCAGTTTCTCGGCGTCCCCGGAATCCGCGCCGTGATAGCTCAGAGTGGTCGGCACTTCGCCCTCGGTGACCTCCACCCATTTCGGAATGCGCATCGACAGGGCCGCGCCCCCCACGGTGACGGCGACGACGACATACAACGCGCCCGGCAGGTGGAACATGTTGAGCAGGTACTCGGCGCCGGCCGCGATCGCCCCGCCGACCATCGTCCCGCCCAACAGGCCGAAGGTGGTCAATCGCGAGTTCACCCGCACCAGATCGATGGTCGGAGGCAGGACGCGCGGGGTGACCGCGCTGCGCAGCACGCTGAACGACTTGGACAGCACCATCATTCCCAGTGCGCACGGGTAGAGGACCCACGGCGGGTAGCTGCCCGCGATGCCGTCGTAGTTGGCGATGAGCACCACCACCAACGCCGTGCGCAGCAGGAACGACATGGCCAGCGCGACGCGGCGACCATGCTGTAGCCGGTCCAGGGCGGGCCCGATCAGTGGTGCGATGACGGCGAACGGGGCGATGGTGATCAGCAGGTACAGCGCGACCTTGCTCTTGCTCTCTCCCGACGCGGCCGCGAAGAACAGGGTGTTGGCCAGGGCGACCGCCATCGCGGCGTCCACGGCGAAGTTCGCCACCACCGGCCACGTGAGGGCCGTCAGGCCCGATTTGTCGGCGCCGTCGGCGGTCGCCGCGCGATGTACCAGTCCGTACATCCTGGAGCCCATTTCGCGGCTGCGCTGCGCGGCGGCCCGCGTCACGGTGACGCGCTGATCCGCCCCGCCGTCCGCACTGCGGGGCGCATCCGTCCGGGGGTCGTGGGCGTCGTCGAGCGGGGGCAGCCAGCGGTTCGAACTCGGGACGGGGCTGCGGCGCGGACGACGGTAGGTGGCACCGTCGGTGGGGTAGTTCGCCATCCCCGGGTGCTCGTCGGCGGGGCCGGCCGGTGGGCGGGGCGGGTAGTAGTGGGGATCGCGCGCGTCGGCGGATTGCCCGGGTCCGGGCCCGGTCCTCCGGTCGCGTCGTTCCTGCCCGCCGGTCACGGTGCTGATTCTCCCCTATCGCCGCGGACGGGGGCGGGAGGGGAGAACTCGCGGTTCGCCGGCGCGGCGGCCATCCGGTGTAGCCCCCGCACATGGGCCTCAGGCAGTATTGACGGCGATGGACAGCACGACCGAATCCGCAGAACACGAGTCCGGCGACCGCATGGTCGGGGCGGTCGACCCGGCCGACCCCATGGCCGAGACCGCCGAGGCCGCGCCGCCGCCACCCGCAGCCGAGGCCGAACCGCTGCACGCCGACCCGAATCCGCCGGTGGAGGCGGTGGTGGCCGAGCCTGGGGATGGTGACGTCGCGCCCGCGGACGAGGATGTGCCGCCACCCGCGGCCGAGGACCCCGAACCGCCGCAGGTCGCGGTGACACCCTTCGTCGAAGCCGTCGAGGGCAGCAGTGCGCTCGAACAGATGCTCGGTGGCGCCGTCGAGCAGGCGCGTGCGGCGTTGGTCGAGTTCAGCGGCGGCGACAGCATCGGGGAGTATCTGGGCGCGTCGTTCGAGGATTCGACGTCGGCGACCCACCGGTTCCTCGCCGACCTGCCCGGTTACCGGGGCTGGCAGTGGGCCGTGGTCGTGGCCGCCTACCCCGGCGCCGACCACGCCACCATCAGCGAGGTGGTGCTGGTGCCGGGCCCGACGGCCTTGCTGGCCCCCCAGTGGGTGCCGTGGCAGGACCGCGTCCAGCCCGGCGATCTGAGCCCCGGGGATCTGCTCGCCCCGCTGCCCGAGGATCCGCGGCTGGTGCCCGGGCATGTGGCGTGCGGCGACCCGGAGATCGACGACATCGCGCAGGAGTTGGGTCTGGGCCGCCGTCAGGTGCTCAGCGACTGGGGGCGCGTCGGTGCCGCGCAGCGCTGGCACGACGGCGACTTCGGGCCGGCGTCGGCGATGGCGCGCTCCACCCGGCGGGTCTGCCGGGACTGCGGGTTCTACCTGCCGCTGGCGGGATCGCTGGGCATCATGTTCGGGGTGTGCGCCAATGCGCTGGCCGCCGACGGCCGCGTGGTGGATGCGGAGTACGGCTGCGGGGCTCATTCGGACACGCCCCAGCCGCCGGGTACCGGCTCACCGCTGTTCGACCCGTACGACGACGGCCTGCTCGATCTCACCGAGCGGGCGTAGCGCCGTCAGGTGAGACCGCGCTGGGCGCCGCGCGCTCCGCGGCGGACGGCGCGGCGCTGTGCGAGGAAGATCGACGTCCCCAGCATGCCGACGCACAGACCGGCGATTGCGACCGGCCGCCACTCGTGCAGGCCGGGTACCGCGAACGCCAGCACCGCGACGACCAGCCAGACGGCTGCCAGCACCGCGATGACCGGCCACGGTTCCAACAGGATCGCGGGTAGTGGCGGCGGTTGCGGTGCGTCGGCGGGCATCGAGCATCAACCTAGTGCACGGCGGCGTCGCGGGAGCGGTGTCGTGGCCGCGGCCTGGTATTCCCCGGCGCTGGGTAGTATTTGCCTTGTGAAGGACCACGACGCCCGGCTGGCAAGTGATCTGTCGCTCGCAGTGGTTCGATTGGCGCGCCAATTACGGTTTCGGCGTGCGGATTCTCTTGTGTCGCTCACGCAGCTGTCGGCACTGGCCACGTTGGCCAAAGAAGGTGCGATGACGCCCGGCGCATTAGCTGTCCGGGAGCGCGTCCGGCCGCCGTCGATGACGCGGGTGATCGCCTCCCTTGCCGACATGGGTCTGGTGGCGCGAAGCGCCCACCCCGCCGATGGCCGTCAGGTGCTGGTTTCGGTATCGCCCGCGGGCGCCGAACTCGTGGATTCCGAGCGGCGGGCCAGCCAGGAGTGGCTCGCGCAACGACTGGCGCGGCTCGATCACGAACAGCGCAGGACTCTGCTGGAGGCGGCCGACCTGATGTCGGCGATGGTCGACGAACACGCGTGAGCGCCGCGCGACCGGTGCACGTCGTCGATGTCGAGGACCCCGCTGATCCGCGGCTCGACGACTTCCGCGACCTCAACAGTGTCGATCGCCGCCCGGACCTGCCCAGCGGCAAGGGGTTGGTGATCGCCGAAGGGGTGCTGGTGGTGCAGCGCCTGCTGGCGTCGCGATTCACCCCGCGCGCGCTGCTGGGCACCGACCGGCGGCTGCGCGAACTCGCCGCCGATCTCGAAGGCCGTGCGGCCCCGTTCTACCGCGCATCGGCCGAGGTGATGGCCGAGGTGGTCGGCTTCCACCTCAATCGTGGTGTGCTGGCGTCGGCGTCACGCCCGCCGGAGCTGGCGGTGGCCGACGTGGTCGACGGGGCCCGCACGATCGCCGTGCTGGAGGGTGTCAATGACCACGAGAACCTGGGTTCGATCTTCCGCAACGCCGCCGGACTCGCCGTCGACGCCGCCTTGTTCGGCGTGGGATGTGCCGATCCGCTGTACCGTCGCGCGGTCCGCGTATCGATGGGTCATGCCCTGCTGGTGCCTTACGCGTGGGCCCCGGATTGGCCGCGCGATCTGGAGTTGCTGCGACGCAACGGGTTTCGTGTGCTGGCGCTGACGCCCGATCCGGGGGCCGTGGCGCTGGCCGATGCGATGGCTGAACTCAGTGACGACAAGGTGGCGATTCTCGTGGGTGCCGAGGGGCCCGGGCTGACGGAATCGGCGATGCGGGCCAGCGACGTGCGGGTGCGGATTCCGATGTCGCGGGGCACGGATTCGCTCAACGTCGCCACCGCGGCGGCGCTGGCGTTCTACGAGCGGGCCAGAACCGCAGGATAGATTTGCGCTATGACCGACGAGTCGACGCCGTGGGGCACGGGGCTGACGGTGGCGGGTTTCGTCGCGGCGGTGACTGCCGCCGCTGTCGTGGTACTCAGCCTGGGCCTGACTCGGGTGCATCCGCTGCTGGCCGTCGGCCTGAACATGGTCGCGGTCGGCGGTCTGGCCCCCACGGTATGGGGCTGGCGCACGTTGCCGGTCTGGCGCTGGTTCGTCCTGGGCACGGGCATCGGGGTCGCGGCGGGTTGGCTGGTCACGCTCGCCATGGTGCTCGGGGGCTGACCCGCGGCGCGGCCGTGACGCGGATCAGCGTTGTCCGCTGGAGCGCACGCCCAGCAGGACGTCTTCCCAGCCCGGAACCGCGGGGCGGGCCTTGCGGGCCCGGGAGGTCTTGGGCGCCTCGGGCTGGGGTTCGGACTCCGGTCGGGGTGCGGGTACCGGCGCGGGTTTGGGCGGCGGCGGGGCCATCTCGAAGTCGAGTTGTGCCACCGGCGCCACCGGGCGCAGCGGCCGGTTGAAATTGGGGTCGATGAGTTCGGACGCCGTGTCGTCGAAGGCGGTGACGGTGCCTCCGTGGGCGCCCGGGGTGAACCGGAAGTGTGCGACGTTGTCGGACCGGCCGGCCTTCCACGCCATCTGCACGGTCCACCGGCCGTCCTCGTTGCGCCAGGCGTCCCATGTCGTGGCGTCGGGGTCCAGCCCGCGTGCGACCAGCGACGTGCTGATCGTCTCGAGCAGTGTCAGGACGGCGGGGCCGTCGGCGAGCACGGGATGTGCGGCGGTTGCCAGCTCCGCTGCGCGGGCGCGCTCCAGCAGGACGGGATTGGCGAACCGCTGCACCCGTGCGATGTCGACGCCCGCGGCGGCGGCCACCTGCTCGACCGACGCGCCCGCCCGGATCTTGGCTTGAATCTCCTTGGGACGCAACATGGTCGTCACCTCGACATCGATCTGGGTTTGGTTCGACGCGGCCTTGTCGCCGCGCACCGCCGCGCGCAACCGGTCGTCGGCGCGCAGCACGAACTTCTCGCCGGACTCGTCGCTTTCGCAGATGATGCGTTTGCCGTCGGCATCGAGTCCGACGACCTTCAATTCCCGCATGCGACCTCCTCCGGCTCCGGCCCCGGTGTCACATGGGCCCGCCTCAGCAGGTCACCCTACTGCGTTATCTGCTCGTTACCGCGCTGACACGCGGGCGCGGCCGGCGCCCGGGATCAGAGCCGTTCGACGACCCAGTCGACGCACTGCGTCAGAGCGCTCACGTCGTCGGGGTCCACCGCGGCGAACATCGCGATGCGCAGCTGGTTGCGGCCGAGCTTGCGGTACGGCTCGGTATCGACGATGCCGTTGGCGCGCAGCACCTTGGCCACTGCGGCGGCGTCCACGTCGTCGGCGAAGTCGATCGTGCCGACGACCTGTGAGCGCAGCGCCGGGTCGGCCACGAACGGGGTCGCGTAGCGGGACTTCTCGGCCCACGAGTACAGGCGCTGCGACGAATCGGCGGTGCGCTTCACCGCCCAGTCCAGCCCGCCGTTGCTCAGCATCCAGTCCAGCTGGTCGGCGAGCAGGATCAGCGTCCCGATCGCCGGGGTGTTGTAGGTCTGGTTCTTGAGGCTGTTCTCCACGGCGATCGGCAGCGACAGGAAGTCCGGGACCCATCGCCCGGATGCCGCGACCGACTCGATGCGGGCCAGCGCCGCGGGGGACACCACGGCCAGCCACAGCCCGCCGTCGCTGGCGAAGTTCTTCTGCGGGGCGAAGTAGTAGGCGTCCACGTCGGTGACGTCCACGGGCAATCCGCCCGCGGCCGACGTCGCATCGATGACGATCAGCGCCTCACCGGCGCCCTGGGGGCGCCGCACGGGCACCGCCACCCCGGTCGAGGTCTCGTTGTGTGCCCAGGCGATGACGTCCACCGACGGATCCGACTGCGGTTCGGGTGCGCTGCCCGCGTCGGCCTTGACGACGATCGGGTCCCCGACGAACGGGTTCTTGGCGACGGCGGAGGCGAATTTCGCGCTGAACTCGCCGTAGGTCAGGTGCAGCGATCGCTGGTCGATCAGACCGAACGCGGCGGCATCCCAGAAGGCCGTGGAGCCGCCGTTGCCGAGGATCACCTCGTAGCCGTCCGGCACGGCGAAGAGTTGACGGACGCCGTCGCGCACGCGGCCCACCAGGTTCTTCACCGGGGCCTGGCGGTGCGACGTGCCGAACAGGTCGCCCGCCGCGGCCAGTGCGGCGAGTTGTTCGGGCCGGACCTTCGACGGCCCGCACCCGAAGCGTCCGTCGCGCGGTTTGATGTCCTCGGGAATGGTGAGTTCGGCCATGACCGTAAGCCTAGAAGTCGATCCCCGGCGGATCCCAATCGGTCCTAACGGGTCAGGACGCGGGTGCCGTCGGCGCACACGGCGACGGTGTGCTCGCTGTGGGCGGCGCGGGCGCCGGAGGCGGTGCGCAGGGTCCAGCCGTCGGGGTCGTGGGTGTACTCCTCGGTGCCGTCCTCGATCAGCATCGGTTCGATGGCGATGACCAGGCCCGGTCGCAGCTTCATGCCCTTGCCGCGCCTGCCCTCGTTGGGTACATGCGGCGATTCGTGCATGGTGCGCCCGATGCCGTGGCCGCCGTGGTCGGCGAGCATGCCGAATCCGGCGCTCCTGGCGACCGACGCGATGGCGTGTCCGACATCGCCGAGGGTGTTGCCTGGCCGCGCCGCTGCGATCCCGGCCGCCAGCGCGGCCTCGCTCGCGTCGATCAGCGCGGTGTCGCGGGCCCGGGGTGTGCCGACGACGAAGCTGCGGGCGGCGTCACCGCACCATCCCCGCAGGGTCGCCCCGAAGTCCACCGAGACGAGGTCCCCGTCGGCGAGGGGCCGGTCGCCGGGGATGCCGTGCACGACGGCGTCGTTGACGCTGACGCACAGCACGGCGGGGAAGGGCGTCGGCGCCCACGCCGGGTGGTAGTTGAGGAACGGCGAACCGGCGCCGTGCCGGTGCAGCACCTCGGCGGCGACGGTGTCGAGGGCACGCGGTGACATCCCGGGTCTGGCATGTGCGGCGACGGCCCGTAACGCCTCGGCCACCACCGCGCCGGCGGCGGCCATCGCCTCGATCTCGGATTCGGTCTTCAGTTCCACCACTGGGCTCAACTCCTCGGCCGGGCACCCGTTGTGCCACTGTCTGCGCCGGTCAGCCACGTTACCCGGCGCGCCGACCGTCGGGGTTCGCCAGCAAATGTGGCGGCGGGGGATGGACAGCTATCCGATACCTGCGGTACCGTGTACAACAAGCCGGTAAATGTAAACCTATCTGGAGGTTGGCAATGGCCCGCACGCGTATGGTCCGGCGGTGGCGCCGCAATATGGACGTCCTCGACGATGCCGAGTACACCAGCGTTCTCGCCACGCTGTCCGAGGGTTCGGTGCGGCGGAACTTCAACCCCTACACCGACATCGATTGGGACACACCGGAGTTTGCCGTCGTCGACGACGACGAGCGCTGGATCCTGCCGGAATCCGATCCTCTCGGCCGGCATCCGTGGTATCTCGCGCAGCCGGTGCGCCGCCAGATCGAGATCGGGCGCTGGCGCCAGGCCAACGTCGCCAAGGTCGGGCTGCAGTTCGAGATCATCCTCATCCGCGGGCTGACGAACTACGCGTTCTGGGTGCCCAACGGGTCACCCGAATACCGCTACTGCATGCATGAATCGGTCGAAGAATGCAACCACACCATGATGTTTCAGGAGATGGTGAACCGCATCGGCGCCGACGTCCCTGGTATGCCGCGCATGCTGCGCTGGCTGTCGCCGTTCATCCCGCTGGTGGCCGGCCCGCTGCCGATCCCGTTCTTCTTCGGCGTGCTCGCCGGCGAGGAACCCATCGACCACACGCAGAAGAACGTGCTGCGCGAGGGCAAGTCACTGCATCCGATCATGGAGCGGGTGATGGCCATCCACGTGGCCGAGGAGGCCCGGCACATCTCGTTTGCCCACGAGTACCTGCGCAAGCGGCTGCCGCAGCTGCCCGCGCGCAAGCGGTTCTGGTTGTCGATCTACGTCCCGCTGGTGATGCGGCTGCTGTGCCAGGCGATCATCGTGCCGCCACGGAGTTTCTGGAACGAATTCGACATCCCGCGATCGGTCAGACGTGAGCTGTTCTTCCGGGCGCCCGAGTCCCGGCAAATGCTGCGCGACGTATTCGCCGACGTCCGGATGCTCTGTCACGAGACCGGCCTGATGAACCGGGCCGCCAGACTCGTCTGGCGGCTGTGCAGGATCGACGGCCGGCCGAGCCGCTACCGTAGCGAACCGCAGCGCCGGCACGTGGTGTCCGCCGCCTGACGGACGTCGCGACATGCCCCATGTGATCACCCAGTCCTGCTGCAGCGACGGGTCGTGTGTCTACGCCTGCCCGGTGAACTGCATCCACCCCTCGCCCGACGAGCCGGGTTTCGCGACGGCCGAAATGCTCTTCATCGATCCCGCGGCCTGTGTGGACTGCGGGGCCTGTGTCAGCGCATGCCCGGTCGGCGCGATCGCACCCGATAGCCGGCTGACGTCCGAACAGCTGCCGTTCGTCGCGCTCAACGCCTCCTTCTATCCCGCTCGGCCGGACGGGCAGAAGGTGCCGCCGACGTCGAAGCTGGCGCCGGTGATCGAGGCGCCGGTGGTGCGCCCGCGCGCCGGCGGGCCGCTGACGGTGGCGATCGTGGGTTCGGGTCCGGCCGCCATGTACGCCGCCGACGAGTTGCTCACCCAGAAAGGGGTGCGGGTCAACGTCTTCGACCGGCTGCCCACGCCCTACGGGCTGGTGCGCGCGGGCGTCGCGCCCGACCATCAGAGCACCAAACGTGTCACCCGGCTGTTCGACGACGTCTCGCGGCGGCGCGGATTCACGTTCTACCTCAACGTCGAGGTGGGATCCGATATCAGCCATGCCGAACTGCTCGCCCATCATCACGCGGTGCTCTACGCGGTCGGTGCCCCCGACGACCGCAGACTCACGATCGACGGGATGGGGCTGCCGGGCACCGCGACCGCCACCGAGATGGTCGCCTGGATCAACGGTCACCCCGAATTCGCTGAGATGCCAGTCGATTTGGCCCACAACCGGGTGGTGATCGTCGGCAACGGCAACGTGGCGCTGGACGTGGCGCGGATGCTGACCACCGATCCCGACGTGCTCGCGCATACCGATATCGCCGACCACGCGCTGGCGGCCCTGCGGGCGTCCCGCATCGACGAGGTGGTGATCGCCGCGCGGCGCGGGCCGGCCGAATCGGCGTTCACGCTGCCCGAATTGATCGGCCTCACCTCCACCTGCGACGTGGTGCTCGATAGCGGTCCGGACGGCGACGTCCGCGATCTGGTGTGCCAGGACCTGGCCCGTGTCACCGACCCGCTCACGCGGGGCAAATTGGAGGTCCTGAGCACGCTGGGAAGCGCCTCCGATCCGATCACCCGGCCGCGGGTGCGGCTGGCCTACCGGCTGACACCGGCGGTGGTCGCCGGTCCCACCCGGGCCACCGCGGTGACCTTCACCGTCACCGGCACCGACGACGTCCGCACGGTCGACGCCGGGCTGGTGCTGACGTCCATCGGCTACCGCGGCAGGCCCGTCCCCGACCTGCCGTTCGACCAGCGGGCGGCGGTGGTGCCCAATGCCGGCGGGCGGGTCATCGACCCCGGATCGGCGGAACCGGTCACCGGCAGCTACGTCGCGGGATGGATCAAACGCGGCCCCACCGGCTTCATCGGCACCAACAAGTCCTGTGCCGCCGAGACCGTGCGCCATCTGGTGGACGACTACAACAACGGCCTGCTGGCCGATCCGGCGCCCGGCTTCGACCGGCCCGCGGCATTGGATCACCTGGTGCACAGTCGCCGACCCGACCGGATCGACGCCGGCGGCTGGTGGGCCATCGACGACGCCGAGATCGAGCGCGGCGCGCCGCAGGGCCGTCCCAGGATCAAGTTCGTCACCATCGGCGACATGTCCGCCGCGGCGCGGCGCTCCTCGTCCCCGTCGGCGCCCGGCCGGCTCAGGCAGCTGCTGGCCGGGCGCGGGTAGCCGCGGGAAGCGGACAGCAGCCTGCTACTGGTGCTGTTTCATCGCCTGTTCGATCTCCTCCATCGACACCTCGCGCACGGGCTGCCCCAGCGACCACAGATGCCCGAACGGATCGCGGACCGCACCGTAGCGGTCACCCCAGAACTGGTCCTCCAGCGGCATCACGACGGTGGCACCCGCGTCGACGACCTTCTTGAACTTCTCGTCGACGTCGGTGACCTGCAGATGGATCGTGACCGGAGAGCCGCCCAGGGCTGTCGGGGTCGTGGACTTGCCGTCGGTCATCTCGGGGAAGTCGTCGTTGAGCATGATCGTCGCGCCGTTGATGGTCAGCGCGGCGTGGATGAGTTTGCCGTCCGGACCCGGTACCCGGCCCAGTTCGACGGCGTCGAACGCCTTGACGTAGAAGTCGATCGCGGCGGCGGCGTCGTCGACGACGAGATGCGGGGACACGGACGGCTGGAATTCGATGGTCACGGTGGTCTCCTTGCGGTGTGCGCGTATTGACGTCGCCCGAGTGGGCGGCATCGATACTGACCGCCCCGCCCGGCCAACCTCATCGGACGTCATCATGCAACCACCGGGCACCGACAGTCCGGCTACACCACCGAGAAGCCCGGGGGCAGCGCGGCGCGGCCGGTCAGCGCCAAGAGCACCTGCTCGGCCTGGCCGGAGGTCGCGGCGATCGCCGCGGCCAGACCGGCGGCCTCGGCGGCCACCGCGGGCGGCAGGGTGATGTCGCCGCCGAGCGCCCCGGCGATGTCGAGGCTGTGCACCGCGAGTTCGAACGTGCGGGTCGGCAGATACGTGTACAGCCGGATGCCCAGTCCGCCGATGACCGCGATGATCCGGTCGTCCTGTCCTGACAGATCGTCCAGGACGCGCTCGAGCAGATTCTCGACCGCCGCGGCCGGGTCCGCGCCCAGATCCCTGCCCGCCTGGCGGCCGCGTTCGACGATGTCGGCGGCGCCCACCTGCGCCGCATACGGCCTGATCAGTAGGTAATAGTCCGCCGGGGTCGCCACATCCACCCGCTCGGCGGTGCCCTGCAGGTAGGTGCTCACCGTGATCAGCGACCGCGCCGTATGCCCGACCAGCGACCGCAGATCCCACTCACCCAGCCCGGGGCCGTCCCACGCCGTCGCGGGGATGTCGCGCACGAGCCCGGCGAAACTCCGTCCGGCCGCCTCGAACGCGGCGAGTATGGCGTCGGTCACGACTTGAGTATGAGGTCCCAACCCTCGACCGACTCCGGACTACGCGGCTCGGGGCCGACATAGATGGCCGCCGGACGCACCAGCTTGCCCAGCTTCTTCTGCTCGAGGATGTGCGCACACCAGCCGGCGGTGCGGCCGCACGTGAACATCGCCGGCATCATTCGCGCGGGCACCTTGGCGAAGTCGAGGATGACTGCGGCCCAGAACTCCACGTTGGTCTCGATAGCGCGGTCGGGCCTGCGTTCGCGCAATTCGGTCAGCGCGGCCTGTTCGAGCGCGGCCGCCACCTCGAAACGTGGCGCTGCCAGGCGTTTTGCGGTGGCCCGGAGCACTCTGGCGCGTGGATCCTCGGCCCGGTACACCCGGTGGCCGAAGCCCATCAGCTTCTCCTTGCGGTCGAGAATGCCCTTGACGACGGCGCGGGCGTCGCCGGTGCGCTCCGCCTCCTCGATCATCGGGATCACCCGCGCGGGCGCACCGCCGTGCAGCGGGCCGCTCATCGCGCCGATCGCGCCGGACAGCGACGCCGCGACGTCGGCGCCGGTGGAGGCGATCACCCGGGCGGTGAACGTCGACGCGTTCATCCCGTGCTCGGCGGCCGAGACCCAGTAGGCGTCGATGGCCTCGATATGCCTCGGGTCCGGTTCGCCCTGCCAGCGGGTCATGAAACGTGCTGTGACAGTGGAACACTGGTCGATCAAGCGTTGCGGCACGGCAGGCTGGTAGATGCCGCGCGCCGACTGGGCGACATACGACAGTGCCATCACCGAGGCGCGTGCGAGCTGGTCGCGTGCGGTTTCGTCGTCGATGTCGAGCAGAGGTGCGTAACCCCAGATGGGGGCCAGCATGGCCAGGCCGGCCTGCACGTCGACACGGACGTCGCCGCTGTGGATGGGCAGCGGGAACGGTTCGGCGGGCGGGAGGCCGGTGCCGAAGCGGCCGTCGACGAGCAGCCCCCACACGTCGCCGAAGGTGACCCGGCTGCCGACCAGATCCTCGATGTCGACACCGCGGTAGCGCAGCGCCCCGCCGTCCTTGTCGGGTTCGGCGATCTCGGTGGAGAACGCCACCACGCCGGCAAGTCCGGGGGCGAAGTCCCTAGGCACCTCAGTCACCTCAGTCATGGGCAGATTCTTACACCCAGGCCCAGGGTCTTCGCTACCGGTGGGTAACAAACCCGCGAACTCCGGGAGTGCTCGCCGTGAGGGATTCGCGGCCCTCCCCGCGCAGCGTCGCCGGGCCCGGCCGAATGGCGTCCGCAGGCGGCGTAGCGTGAGCCCGTGGCACCCGAGCGCGAAGACCTGGCGGCGATGCGGACGGAGTACGGACCGGAGAAAGACGGTAGTCCTGACCTGGACGCCGACTGGCTCGGCGACGATCCGGCGACCGGCTGGCTGGTGCTGCTGCGCCGCTGGCTGGCCGAAGCGGAACGGGCCGGTGTCGCCGAGCCCAACGCCATGGTCCTGGGCACCGTCGACGCCAGGGGATGGCCGGTCACCCGATCGGTGTTGTGCAAGAGCATGGATGAGTCCGGAATCACATTCTTCACCAACTACGACTCGGCCAAAGGCAGCCAGCTCGAGGCTGCCCCGCACGCCTCGGCCACCTTCCCCTGGTTTGCGTTGGGGCGGCAGGTTCACGTCCGCGGCCCGGTGACGAAGGTGTCCGCCGAAGCCACCGCCGACTACTGGTCCAAGCGCCCGCGCGGGTCGCAGCTGGGTGCGTGGGCGTCGGCGCAGTCCCGCCCGATCGCCTCGCGTGCCGAACTCGTGGCGCAACTCGACGCCGTCACCCGGCGATTCGCCGACGTCGGCGCCGTGCCGGTGCCGCCCAACTGGGGCGGGTACCTCATCGGGGCCGAGGTCGTGGAGTTCTGGCAGGGTCGCGAGGACCGCGTGCACAACCGGATCACGGTGAGCCGGACCGGTGGTGCGCCGCGGGTCGAGCGGCTGCAACCCTGAGCGCGGCAAAGGGCCCCGCACGCGCGCGGGGGAATCTGCTGGCCGACACCACGCCACTGCGGACACCGGATTTCCGCAGGCTGTGGCTGGCGGGCATCGTCACGGTGGTCGGCGCCAACCTCACGGTGTTCGCCGTGCCGGTGCAGCTGTATGCGTTGACGCAGAGTTCGTTCTACGTCGGGCTGGCGGGTCTGTTCGCGCTGGTTCCGCTGGTGGTGTTCGGGCTGTGGGGTGGCGCGCTCGCCGACGCGATGGACCGGCGGTTGCTGCTGATCATCGCCTCCTGCGGACTGGCGGTGGCGTCGGTGCTGCTGTGGCTGCAGGCGGCGCTGGGCCTGAACGACGTCTGGGTGGTGTTGGGTCTGCTGTCGGTGCAGCAGGCGTTCTTCGCGATCAATCAGCCCACCCGGGCGGCGGCGATCCCCCGGATGCTGCCCGGCGACCAACTGCCCGCGGCGAACGCCCTGAATATGACGGTGATGCAGTTCGGTGCGATCGCCGGACCCCTGCTGGCGGGCCTGATGCTCAACTGGGTCGACCTGTCGACGCTCTATCTGATCGACGCGATCACCTGCCTGGCGCCGCTCTGGGCGACGTTCCGCCTCACCCCGATGCCCGCGGTGCGCACCGAACAGGGTTCCGCGCGTTGGGGTTTGGCGGCGGTGCTGGACGGGTTCCGCTATCTGGCCGGCAACCGGGTGGTGCTGATGTCCTTCGTCGTCGACCTCATCGCGATGATCTTCGGGATGCCGCGCGCGCTGTTCCCCCAGATGGCGCATGAGAGCTTCGGCGGGCCCGTCGACGGCGGCACCGTCATGGCGTTGCTGGCCGCGTCGATGTCGGTGGGTGCGGTCGCCGGCGGGGTGTTCTCCGGTTGGCTGCCCCGCATCCGGCGTCAGGGCCTGGCGGTGGTGGTGGCCATCGTGGTGTGGGGTGTGGCGATGGTCGGCTTCGGCCTGGCGGCCGGGCTGGCGGGCGGGCGGGTCGGCGCCCTGTTCTGGGTGGCGCTTGCGGCGTTGGCGGTGGGCGGCGCGGCCGACATGGTTTCCGCGGCGTTCCGGTCGACGATCCTGCAGCAGGCGGCGTCGGACGAACTGCGCGGGCGGCTGCAAGGGGTCTTCATCGTGGTGGTCGCCGGCGGTCCCCGGCTGGCCGATACGGTGCACGGCGCCACCGCCGCGGCGGTGGGTACCACGGTGGCGGCCGCGGGCGGGGGAGTCCTGGTGGTGGTGGGTGTGGTGATCGCTGCGCTGGCCGTCCCCGCGTTCGTCCGCTATCGGGTCGGCACCGCCAGCTAGAACGTGTTCTAGTTTCGCGCGGTTGTCGCCGCGACCCGTCGACGTGCACCGACTACCATTCGTGACGTGGTCTATCCCGGGGTGGCGGCAGGCGGACTGCGCGAACGCAAGAAGCAACGGACACGCATGACGCTGATCGACGCTGCGATCCAGCTGTGCGACCGGCAGGGCTTCGAGCGCACGACCGTCGACCAGATCGCCGCCGTCGCCGATGTCTCACCCCGCACCTTCAGCCGGTATTTCGCCACCAAAGATGCCGTCGTCTTCGCGTTGATCGACGACCTGCTCGCGCTGGTGGCGCAGAATCTCGCCGCCCAGCCGGCCGGCCTCGGCCACGTCGAGGCGCTCTACCGCGCGAACATCGAGGCGTTCGAGGCCGCGGTGTACGCCCCGGCCGACGGGCTCACCGAGGAAAGGCTGCTCGCCTCGGCCAGAATCGTCACGTCGTCGGCGACGCTCATGCGCGCGGCCACCGAGTACAGCACCGGTTTCGTCGAGGATGCGCTGGCCCGCCGGATGGAGCTGGAGCCGGGCGACACCCGGGTGCGGATGGTGGGCGCGGTCTGCGGGGCCGTCATCATGACCGCGCTCGGCGACCTCGGGCCGGACACCGATTGGGGCACGATGACCGTCGGCGAAATCGTCGCTCGCATCGCCGCCGGCTACGCCCAGTTCGTCGACCTCACCGCCGGTGTCGCCCAACCGGTCTGACCGTCAAACTGCCCCGCGCGGGCGCGATGGCTGCAGGGGGGCTACCTTTTTAGGCAGAGATGGTTCCCAGCAGCGACGAAGGGATTCCCGTGGCCGATAGCTCGACCAGTGGAGACAAAGCCACCCTGACCTACCCCGGTGGCGAGGTGAGCTTGGATATCGTCCGGGCATCGGAGGGCGCCGACGGGATCGCTCTGGGCTCACTACTGGCCAAGACCGGCTACACGACCTTCGACGAGGGGTACGTCAACACCGCCTCCACCGAGAGCGCCATCACCTACATCGACGGCGATGCGGGCATCTTGCGCTACCGCGGTTACCCCATCGAGCAGCTCGCGGAGAATTCGACGTTCATCGAGGTCAGCTACCTGCTGATCTACGGTGAGCTGCCGACTAAGGAGCAGCTGGAGAAGTTCACCACCCAGATCCAGCGGCATACGCTGCTGCACGAGGACCTGAAGCGGTTCTTCGACGGCTTCCCGCGCAACGCCCACCCGATGCCGGTGCTCTCCAGTGCGGCCAACGCCCTGTCGGCGTACTACCAGGACTCCCTGGACCCCTTCGACGATGCCCAGGTGGAGCTCTCGACCATCCGCCTGCTCGCCAAACTGCCCACGATCGCCGCGTACGCCTACAAGAAATCCGTCGGCCAGCCGTTCCTGTATCCGGACAACTCGCTGACGCTGGTGGAGAACTTCCTGCGGATGACGTTCGGGTTCCCCGCCGAACCCTACGAGGTAGACCCGGAGCTGGTCCGGGCGCTGGACATGCTGTTCATCCTGCATGCCGACCACGAACAGAACTGCTCCACCTCGACCGTGCGCCTGGTGGGCTCGTCGCAGGCCAACCTGTTCACCTCGATCTCGGGCGGCATCAACGCGCTGTGGGGTCCGCTGCACGGCGGCGCCAACCAGGCGGTCCTGGAGATGCTGGAGAAGATCCGGCTCTCCGGTGGTGACGTGCGCGATTTCGTGCGCAGGGTCAAGGACCGCGAGGACAACGTGAAGTTGATGGGCTTCGGTCACCGGGTCTACAAGAACTACGACCCGCGGGCGCGGATCGTCAAGGAACAGGCCGACAAGATCCTGGGCAAGATCGGCGGCGACGACGAGTTGCTGGCCATCGCCAAGGCGCTGGAGGAGATCGCCCTCACCGACGATTTCTTCGTCGAGCGCAAGCTGTACCCCAACGTCGACTACTACACGGGCGTGATCTACCGCGCGATGGGATTCCCGACGCGGATGTTCACGGTGCTCTTCGCGCTCGGCCGGCTGCCGGGCTGGATCGCGCACTGGCGTGAGATGCATGACGCGGGCAGCGGCCGGATCGGCCGTCCACGACAGATCTACACCGGTTACACCGAACGCGACTACACCGACCTCGGCGCGCGCTGATCCGTCCGGTTCGGTTTCTGCGAGCTTTTTCACAGCTGGGTCCGCTTGATCCGGAGACCGTTGTAGTTTCACAATGATTGTGTGTTTACAACTGTCGCACCGTTGAGTGCGCGGCGTAAGGCCATCATCCTGATGTCCTGCTGCCTGAGCCTGCTCATCGCGTCGATGGACGCCACCATCGTCAACGTCGCGATCCCGAGCATCCGCGCCGAGTTCCATGCCTCGCCCGCCCAGCTGCAGTGGGTCATCGACGTGTACACCCTGGTGCTGGCCTCGCTGCTGCTGCTGGCCGGGGCCACGGGCGACCGGTTCGGGCGCAGACGCATCTTCCAGACCGGCTTGGTGGTGTTCGCCCTGGGATCGCTGGTGTGCAGCCTGGCGCCCACCGTCGAGATGCTGATCGCCGCGCGGTTTCTGCAGGCAGTCGGCGGATCGATGCTCAATCCGGTGGCGATGTCGATCGTCACGCAGGTCTTCACCGGCCGTGTCGAACGGGCTCGCGCCATCGGGATCTGGGGAAGTGTGGTCGGGATCTCCATGGTGCTGGGGCCGATCATCGGCGGCCTGCTGATCGAACTGGTCGGCTGGCGGGCGGTGTTCTGGATCAACCTGCCGATCTGCGCGCTGGCGATCGTGTTGACGGCCGTATTCGTCCCCGAGTCCAAGTCGGCGACCATGCGTGACATCGACCCCCTCGGCCAGGGGCTGGCCATCGCCTTCCTGTTCGGTGTCGTGTTCGTCCTGATCGAAGGCCCGGGAATGGGCTGGACGCATCCGCTGACCATCGGGTTCGCCGCCGCATCGGTGGCGGCGTTCGCGGCCTTCCTGCGCGTCGAGTCGCGCCGCCGCGACCCCTTCATCGACCTGCGGTTCTTCCGCAGCATGCCCTTCGCCTCCGCCACCGTCATCGCGGTCTGCGCGTTCGCCACCTTCGGGGCGTTCCTGTTCATGATGTCGCTCTATCTGCAGGGTGAGCGCCAGCTGTCGCCGGTCCAGACCGGGCTGGTGTTCCTGCCGATCGCCATCGGTGCGCTGATCTTCTCGCCGCTGTCGGGCCGGCTGGTCGGGCGGTTCGGCGCCCGCCCGTCGCTGGTCGCCTCCGGTGTCCTGTTGACGGCGGCGGCGCTGCTGCTCACCAGGCTGACGGCGCAGACGCCGGTGTGGCAGCTCCTGGTGGTGTTCGCGGTATTCGGCATCGGATTCAGCATGGTCAACGCCCCGGTGACAACGGCCGCGGTCAGCGGAATGCCGACCGACCGGGCCGGCGCCGCGTCGGCCATCGCCTCGACCAGCAGGCAGGTCGGCGTGAGTATCGGTGTGGCGCTGTGCGGTTCGCTGGCAGGCGGCGCACTGGCCGCCTCGGGCGTGGACTTCGCGGCGGCGGCCCGGCCGCTGTGGCTGGTCTGCGCGGCACTGGGGGCGGTGATCCTCGTCCTCGGCGTCGCATCGACGTCGCGGCGTGCGATGCGCTCGGCTGAGCGGTTGGCGCCGCTGGTCGCCGGGCACCGGCATGACCACGAGGCCGCCCATGTCCGATGACACTCTGGCAGACGAGGTGTGGCGCACGATGGCCGCGCTGGTCATCGACAACCGGGACGGCTGGAAGCGCGAGGTGGTCGAGGCGACGGGCCTGCCGTTCAGCCGGATCCGCATCCTCATGCGGCTGTCCCGGCGTCCGATGACGGTCAAGCAGATCGCGTGCGCGGCGACCATCGACGCGCCCGCCGCGACGGTCGCCGTCAACGACCTCGAGGAGCGCGGGCTGGCGGTGCGCCGGATCGACCCCGACGACCGGCGTGCCAAGGTGGTGTCGCTGACCCCGGCGGGCTGCGAGATGGTGCGGGTGATCGACGCGGTGAGCGACCCGGCGCCGGCCGCGCTTGCCGGCCTCGGCGGCGCGGAGCTGCGTACCCTGCGGGACATCCTGTCCAGGGTCGCTGCGGGCGAGCGCGCCCGCTAACGTCCCTCCGGCACCGCCGTGGCGGCGTTGTGGCCGCCGATACCCGACACCGCGCCGCCCCTGCGGGATCCCGCGCCGCACAACAGATCCAGCACCTCGCGCCCGCCGCGGGCGAGGTAGGCGGCGGCGACGAGCGCAGTGTGGCCACCGCCGACCACGACGACGTCGGGTTGGTTCACCGGGCGTCGATCAGCCGATATAGCCCTCGACCTCGTCGGCGGGCCGGACGTGAGCGCCCTCGGGGTCGCGGCCCGTGTCGCGGAGTGCCCGGCGTTGGCGCAGCAGATCCCAGCACTGGTCGAGCTGCACCTCTACCGCCTTGAGCCGCTGGTGTTCCTCGGACTCGTCGATCTCGCGGTGCTGCAGTTTGGAACGCAGCTCGTTCTCCTCGGCGACGAGTTTGTGTACTTCGGCGAGGATGTCTTGGTCTGTGGCCACCGGTCCAGTCTGCCCGACTACGGTGGGTGCGGTGACTGAGAACGCGGGGACGAAACCCGATATCGAATTTCCCGACGGCCCTGCTCCGGCCGAACTTGTCATCAAGGACGTCGTGGTCGGCGAGGGCGCCGAGGCCGTGCCGGGCGGCACGGTGGAGGTGCACTACGTCGGCGTCGAATACGACTCCGGGGAGGAGTTCGACAGCTCGTGGAACCGCGGCGAATCGATCGAGTTCCCGCTGCGCGGCCTGATCCAGGGCTGGCAGGACGGCATTCCCGGGATGCGGGTGGGCGGGCGGCGCCAGCTGATCATCCCGCCGGCGCAGGCCTACGGGCCGGCCGGCGGCGGGCACCGGTTGTCCGGTAAGACACTGATCTTCGTCATCGACCTGCTGGCCACCCGCTGACAATCAGCGAGTCGTGACACTCCGGGCGCCGCCGCGGAGAGTCACGACTCGCGGCGCGTCAGCGGGGGCCGGGAAGCCGCAGCAGCAGCCGCGCCCCGCCGAGCGGGCTGGCCTCCAGCGACGCCGTGCCGCCGTGCAGTTCGGCCTGCTGGGCCACCAGCGCCAGGCCCAGCCCGGATCCGGAGCGCGACGCCGTCGACCCGCGGGTGAACCGGTCGAACACCACCCTGCGTTCCTTCTCGGGCACACCAACGCCGTCGTCGTCGACGGCGATCTCCACCCCCGCCCGCGAACTGACCGCCGAAAGCTGCACCCGCGTCGCACCGCCGTGTTTGACGGCGTTGGCGATCGCGTTGTCCACCGCCAGGCGCAAGCCCGCAGGCAGGCCGACGATGATCACCGTCGGCGCCGGCACCAACGACACGTCGAGTTCGGGGTACACCCGCATGGCGTCGTGTGCGGCCCGGTCGAGGAGTTCGGTGATGTCCACCGGCACGTGGTCGTCGGCGGTGGACAGTTCACCCTGCGCCAGCCGCTCCAGCGCGCCGAGCGTCGCCTCGATGCGCGACTGCGTGCGGATGACGTCGTTGACCACCTCTTTACGCTGTTCGTCGGGTAGGTCGAGGGTGGACAGCACTTCGAGGTTGGTGCGCATCGCCGTCAGCGGTGTGCGCAGTTCGTGGGCCGAGACCGACGCGAAATCCCGCGCCGAGGCCAGTGCGGCCTTGGTGCGGCCCTGTTCCTTCCAGATGCGTTGCAGTAGGCCGTTGACGGCGTCGGCGATCTCCACGGCCTCGGTCGCGCCGCGCACCTCCACATCGGGCACCTCGTCGCCGGCGTCGATCTGGCGTGTCTGCTGGGCCAGGCGTTTGAGCGGACGGACCGCGAACGCGGCCAGCACCCAGCCGAATACGGCGGCGGCGCCGATCGCGAAGGAACAGATGATGATCACCCGGCGGTGCAGGTTGTTGGTGTCGGCGATGGTCGCGTCGTAGGTCGCGCCGACCGCCACCAGCATGGGTCCCTGCGTGCCCTGGATCTCCACGGTGCGCACCCGGTAGCGCACGCCGTCGATGTAGGTGTCGGCGTAGCCGGGTGGCAGCTCGGGAAGGACCACCTCCGAATTGGAGGTGACGTCGCCGTCGGCGCGGACGGTGATGACCGCGTCCTGGTCGTTGGGTGATTTGGGGATCTCGTCGAGGCCGCGCGGCAGGAACGGGATCGCGAAACCCGCCGCTTCGTCGAGGCGGCGGTCCAGGCGCTCCTTGCGGTCGTCGGTGATGCCGACCCAGACGACGGTTCCGACGATCCCGACGACGATGGCCGCGGCGATCGCGGTGACCAGCGCGACGCGGGTGCGCAGTGACGGTGTTCGGCGGAAGATCCGCGAGAGCAGGCTCATCGTGAACTACTGGGTGCGCAGGACGAATCCCACGCCCCGCACGGTGTGCAGCAGGCGCGGGGCGCCGCCGGCTTCCAGTTTGCGGCGCAGGTAGCCGATGAAGACGTCGACCACGTTGGTGTCGGCGGCGAAGTCGTAACCCCAGACCAGCTCGAGCAGCTGAGCCCGGGACAGCACCGCGGTCTTGTGTTCGGCCAGGACGGCGAGCAGGTCGAACTCCCGTTTGGTCAGGTCCACGTCGACGCCGTTGACCCGCGCCCGGCGGCCCGGGATGTCCACCTCCAGCGGCCCCACCTGGATGGTCTCGGAGGAGAACGTCGCCGACGCGCCGCGCCGGCGTAGCAGCGCCTTCACCCGGGCGACGAGCTCGGCCAGCACGAACGGTTTCACCAGGTAGTCGTCGGCGCCGGCTTCGAGCCCGGCGACGCGGTCGTCGACCGAACTACGCGCCGACAGCACACAGACCGGGACGTCGTTGTCCATCGCGCGCAGCGCCGTGACCACGCTGACGCCGTCGAGCACCGGCATGTTGATGTCGAGGACGATCGCGTCGGGCCGTGTCTCGGTGGCGCTGCGCAGCGCCTCGGCGCCGTCGACGGCGGTGGACACGTTGAACCCCGACAGGCGCAGCCCGCGTTCCAGCGAGGCCAGCACGTCGGGGTCGTCGTCCACCACGAGCACCCGCGGCGAGGCCACACCACTGTCCATGCACGCAATCTTGCCTGATGTCCGGCGCGAACCGCGGGAAGCTGTTGACCTCATCATTTGTTGAGGTTTTACGGTGAAATCCATGAGCATCGAATCGGCGGCGAGCCACGCGCTGTACCGGCAGATGAACGCCAGTGGCGGCGACCTTCGGACCCTGGCGCGGCGCGGTCTGCTTGGGCGTATCTGGCGCTTCTCGGCGCGCCATCATCGCAGGCTGGGGGTGTTCGTCGGGCTCAGCGTGGTGAGTGCGGCGCTGGCCGTGGCCACCCCCGTGCTGGCCGGCCGGGTGGTCGACGAGATCGTGCGCGGGGGCACGCCGGGTGTTGTGGTGCTGTTGGCCGCGGTGATCGCCGTCGTGGCCGTCGGTGAGGCCGTCGTGTCGCTTCTCACCCGCTGGTTGTCGTCGACCATCGGTGAGGGCCTGATCCTGGACCTGCGCACCGCGGTGTTCGAGCACGTTCAGCGGATGCCCGTCGCCTTCTTCACCCGCACACACACCGGCGCGCTGGTAAGTCGTCTGGGCAACGACGTCATCGGCGCACAACGGGCATTCAGCGACACGCTCTCGGGCGTCGTGTCCAATCTGGTGACCCTGACGTTGACGCTGGCGGTGATGATCGGCATCTCGTGGCAGATCACGCTGCTGTCGCTGGTTTTGGTGCCGCTGTTCGTGGTCCCCGCCCGGCGCATCGGCACCACGATGGCGCAACTGTCGCGCGACGCGGCACGCCATAACGCGACGATGAACACCCAGATGACCGAACGGTTCTCCGCGCCGGGCGCGACGCTGGTGAAGCTGTTCGGCAGCCCCGACCGGGAGGCGCGCGAATTCGCCGGCCGCGCGGGCCGGGTCCGCGACATCGGTGTGCGGTCGGCGATGTTGCAGTCGGCGTTCATGAACTCGCTCACGCTCATGTCGGCGCTGGCGCTCGCGCTGGTGTACGGGCTGGGCGGGGTCCTGGCGATCGGCGGACACCTGCAGGCCGGCGCCATCGTGTCGCTGGCACTGCTGCTGACCCGGCTGTATGCCCCGCTGACGGCGCTGGCCAACGCGCGGGTGGAGATCGCCAGCGCCCTGGTCAGCTTCGAGCGGGTGTTCGAGGTGCTCGACCTGGTGCCGCTGATCCGGGAGAAGCCCGGCGCGGTGGCGGTGCCCGGCCGGGATGCCGGGGACCCCGTGACGGTGGAGTTCGACGACGTGCGCTTCACCTACCCGACCGCGGACAAGGTGTCGCTGGCGTCGCTGGAAGAGGTGGCGGCGCTGCCCGACGCGGATCTACGCGGGGGAGGCGAAGTGCTGCACGGTGTGTCGTTCACCGCCCATCCCGGCCAGATGGTCGCGCTCGTCGGATCGTCGGGTGCGGGTAAGTCGACCATCGCATCGCTGCTGGCCCGGTTGTATGACGTCGGCGGGCAGGAGCGCAGCGACGCGGGGATGAGCACCGGCGGGCAGGAGCGCAGCGACGCGGGGATCGGCACCGGCGGTGCGGTGCGGCTCAATGGCGTCGACGTGCGCGACGTGACGTTCGCATCCCTCAAGGACACCGTGGGCATGGTCACCCAGGACGGGCACCTGTTCCACGAGTCGATCGCCGCCAACCTGCGGCTGGCCGCACCGGAGGCCACCGATGACGAGCTCTGGGACGCGTTGCGCCGAGCCCAGCTGGCCGACGTCGTCGCGGAGATGCCTGACGGGCTGGACACGGTTGTCGGTGAGCGCGGCTACCGTCTGTCGGGAGGGCAGCGGCAGCGATTGACCATCGCGCGTCTGCTGCTGGGGAGGTCACGGGTGGTGGTGCTCGACGAGGCGACGGCGTCGCTGGATTCCGCGTCGGAGGCGGCGGTACAGAAGGCGCTGGCCGAGGCGCTGGCCGGGCGGACGTCCCTCGTCATCGCGCACCGGCTCTCCACCATCCGCGCCGCCGATCTCATCCTCGTCGTCGAGGACGGACGCATCGTCGAACGCGGCACGCATCGGCAGTTGCTGGCCCGCGCGGGACGGTACGCCGAGCTGTACCGCACCCAATTCGGCAACCAGGAAGGCAGTTTCGCCGCATGACACGAATTTCGCGGACCCGCATTCCAGCCGGTGTCCGCTCGCACACGCCCGGCGCCGTGTCGTGCGGGGCGTTATTGGTTTGCGCCGGGTGGGAACATCGACACAGTGGATAGAGCCGAGAATCATGCACTGCGCTCGGTGCCGGCCATCGCACCTCCGCCGCGCCGCGGGCGGGCCAGCTCCGATCTGTTGCGGCTGCTGCCCTACCTCATGCCCTACCGGGCGCGCTGGATCGCGATGGTCGTCATCGCCGTGACCAGCCTGGCCGCGACGGTCGCGATCCCGCTCATGACCAAGGCCGTCATCGACGGGCCGGTGCGGCACCAGGACCCCCGTGGGCTGTGGTTGCTGGGCACCGTGGCCACGGCGGTCGGTATCTCCGAGGCGGTGCTGTGGTTCATCCGCCGCTGGCTGGTCGCCCGCGCGACGATGGGCGTCGAGGCCGACATCCGCAAGGACCTCTACGCGCGGCTGCAGGTCCTGCCGATGTCGTTCCATGGCCGCTGGCAGTCCGGGCAGCTGCTGTCGCGGGTGATGAACGATCTGGGCACCATCCGTAGATTCACCTCGTTCGGTCTGGTGTTCCTGGTCCTCAACGGGCTGCAGATCACGGTGGTGACCGCGATCTTGCTGGCGATGTACTGGCCGCTGGGTGTGGTGGTGCTGGTGTCGATCGTGCCGATCACCTTGACGGTCCTGCACTTCCAGCAGGCCTACACCCGACTGTCTCGGCTGGCCCAGGACCAGTCCGGCCACGTCGCCACCCATGTCGAGGAGTCCGCTCTGGGGGTGCGCGTGGTGAAGTCGTTCGGGCGGGAGGACTACGTCTACGAGCGGTTCGACGATAAGCTCACCGACCTGTACGACACCCAGGTCAGCCGGGTGTCGGTGTCGGCGAAGTTCTGGACCGTGCTCGAGGTCATCCCCAACCTGACGTTGATCATCGTGCTCGGGGTGGGCGCCTACGCGGCCGGGCACGGCTACGTGACGATGGGGACGCTGGTCGCGTTCATCACGATGATGCTGTCGCTGGTCTGGCCGATCGCCTCGCTGGGCTTCCTGTTGTCGATGACGCAGGAATCCTTCACCGCGGCCAACCGGATCGCGGAGATCTTCGACGCGCCCCGGGAGATCACCGACGGCCCGGACGGCCGGCTGCCGCGGGGCGGGCGGCTCGAACTCACCGATGTGGGGTTCCGGTTTCCCGAGGAGCGCGACACCTGGACACTGCGCCATGTCAGCGTGACCGTGGAGCCGGGGGAGACCCTCGCCCTGGTGGGCGGGACGGGTTCGGGGAAGTCGGTGCTGGCGGCGCTGCTGTCGCGGCTGTACGACGTCACCGAGGGTGCGATCCGCATCGACGGCAGGGATATCCGCGAACTGTCGCTGCCTGCGCTGCGCAAGACCGTCGCGACGGCGTTCGAGGATCCGACGCTGTTCTCGATGTCGGTCGCCGAGAACCTGCGGCTGGGCCGCCCCGACGCCAGCGATGAGCAGCTGGCGCAGGCACTCGACGTCGCGGCGGCCGATTTTGTCTACGATCTGCCCTTCGGCCTGGACACCCGAATCGGTGAACAGGGTATGAGCCTGTCCGGCGGCCAGCGGCAGCGGCTGTCGCTGGCGCGGGCGATCCTGGCGGGACCGAAGATCCTGGTCCTCGACGACACCCTGTCCGCGCTGGATGTGCACACCGAGGCGGTGGTCGAGGCCGCGTTGCGGCGGATCCTGGACGAGGTGACCGGTATCGTCGTCGCGCACCGGGCGTCGACCGTGCTGCTGGCCGACAAGGTGGCCCTGCTGGAGAACGGGACTATCACCCACGTGGGTACCCACGCCGAGTTGCTGGCGTCGGTGCCGCGGTACCGCTATCTGCTTGCGGCCGACGACGAACTCGTCGACGACGCCGAACGCAGTTGCGCCTGGGAGGACGACGAGGATCTGGAGCGTCTCGGGCGGGTGCACGAGGAGCAGGAGGCACTGGACCGGACCGGGGCTGAACGCGTGAACAGATTTGCGACGTCGGAGGTGCAGCGCCCATGAGCGGCCGCGACGTCTCGAGCTGGCGGGGCCGCTTCGAGGACGGTGGCGACGATCTGCCGATCGACGAGACGCTGCCCCGCCGCCGCGAGGCTCGCGCGCTGCTCGGCTCCCTGCTGCGTCCGTACCGCGGCATCGTCGCGCTGCTCGCGCTCGTGGTGGTGGTGGAAAACGTTGCGCGCCTTTCGGTTCCGCTGCTGGTGCAGCGGGGTATCGACCATGGCATCCCCCCGATCATCGACGGCGGGCCCGCGCGTGAACTCCTGCTGATCGTGGGTGCGCTGTCGGGTGTCGTGGTGGTGCAGGCCGTCAGCAGGATGTTCTTCCTGCGCCGCTCGGGACGCGTCGGGCAGAAGGTGCTGCTGGAGTTGCGCCGACGGGTGTTCCGCCACTTCCAGCGCCTCGACGTGGCGTTCCACGACCGGTACACGTCCGGCCGCGTGGTGAGCAGATCCACCAATGACGTCGAGGCGATCCAGGACATGCTGGAGACGGGGTTCGACAGCCTCATCACCGCGGTGCTCACATTGGTGGGCACCGCCGTCCTGCTCGTGGCACTCGACGTCCGCCTGGGTCTGATGTGCCTGCTGGCGTTCCCGGTGCTGGTCGCGTTGGTGTGGTGGTTCCGCACGGAGTCGGCGCACACCTACCGGCAGGTGCGGGAGAGCGCGGCGCTGGTGATCGTCCAGTTCGTCGAGACCATGACGGGTATCAAGGCCGTGCAGGCCTACCGGCGCGAACCCCGCAACCAGGAGATCTTCGAGGACGTCGCCGACCAGTACCGGGCGATCAACGAGAAGACGTTCAAACTGCTCGCCGTCTTCATGCCGGGCGTCAAACTGGTCGGCAACATCACCACCGGCGTGGTGCTGCTCTACGGCGGCTACCGGGTGCTGGGCGGTGAAATGACCATCGGCACATTGACCGCGTTCCTGCTGTATCTGCGGATGTTCTTCGAACCGATGCAGGAGATCTCCCAGTTCTTCAACACCTTTCAGTCCGCGTCGTCGGCGTTGGAGAAGCTGGCCGGTGTGCTGGCAGAACGCCCGGGTATCGCCGACCCGGACCGGCCGGTGCCGCTGGCCTCGGGGGATGGCCGGGTGCGCGGTGACGTGGCTTTCCACGACGTGCATTTCGCCTATGTGCCGGACCGCCCGGTGCTGCCCGGCCTGACGCTGGACGTGCCGGCGGGGCAGACCATCGCCCTGGTCGGAACCACCGGTGCGGGTAAGACCACGATCGCCAAGTTGATCGCGCGGTTCTACGACCCGACGTCGGGGTCGGTGACGGTCGACGGGGTGAACCTGCGGGACGTGGCGCAGAGCGATCTGCGCCGCCACGTCGTGATGGTCACCCAGGAGAACTTCATGTTCGACGGCACCGTCGCCGACAACATCCGGTTCGGGCGCCCCGATGCCACCGACGCGCAGATCCGGGCGGCGGCCGAAGCCGTCGGTGCGGACGGTTTCATCGAGGCGCTTCCCGACGGCTACGACACCGACGTCGCCAAGCGCGGTGGCCGGTTGTCGGCGGGGCAGCGCCAGCTGATCGCGTTCGCGCGCGCGTTCCTGGCCGATCCCGCCGTGCTGATTCTCGACGAGGCGACGTCCTCGCTGGATATCCCGAGTGAACGCATGGTGCAGCGCGCGCTGGAAACGGTGCTGGCGGACCGCACGGCGCTGGTGATCGCGCACCGCCTGTCCACGGTGCAGGTCGCCGACCGGGTTCTCGTGCTCGAGCATGGCCGCGTCGTCGAAGACGGTTCTCCCGAGGACCTCATCGGCCGCGGCGACGGGCACTACGCCGAATTGCACCGGGTCTGGGTCGAGTCGCTGGCCTGATGCCCGCCCGGCTGGCCCGATCTCGCGCCGGCCCGTCGCCCGGCGCGCGATCGGTCGGCTGCCGCGGGCCGGCATCCACCACCGGACGGCGCCGGCTACGGAAGAAGCCGTGACCGCCGCGCCCTGGATACCGATTCGTGGCGGGTGCGGGTGCCCAGTTTGGCCGCCGCGCTGCGCAGATAGCTCTTGACCGTCTCCGGCCGCAGCGAAAGACGCTTCGCCGCTTCGGCATTGGTGCAACCCAGCGCAACCTGTGACAGCACGTCGAGTTCCCGCTCGGTCAGCGGTGTGCTCAGCGTCGGCGCCTCGCCGGACGCCGCGCTGCCGAGCCGGGCCGCGAGGCCGCGCAGACGGGCGCGGATCGCCGGCCCGACGGTCGTGTCGGCGGCCAGCCGCCGCAATTCGGCATGCACCTCGCGGACCTGTTCGGCACCGGCAACGGGGTCGCCGAAGTTGGCCAGCTGCGCCTCCCGCAACCGCATGCGGCGGTCCACCTCGTCCCGTACCCGCAGCTCCATACCCAGCCGGCGGGCGGAGGCCACCATGGCGTCGGCGGTCCGATCGCCGATCGGCGCGGCCGCGCGGTAGGCCCCGTACAGCACCGCGCGGGCCCGCCCGTCCACGACGACGGGGACCGCGAGGATCGAGGTGATGCCCTCGACGAGCACCGGACCGTCGTAGTCGTGGGTGATCGTCGAGGATCTGCGATAGTCGGCGACGGACAGCGGCCGCCGCGCCACCATCGTCGCACCGCCGAGTCCGGCGCTGGGCAGCACCGCAAGCCCCCGCATCGCGCTGGTCCGCGCGCCGAAGAACTCCGTGAGGAGCAGTGTGTCGTCGTGCACCTCGCCGCCGAACGTCAGCGGCAGGCTCGTCTCCGCCGCGACGCGCCGCAGCTCTGCGCGCACCGCGTCGGCGTCGCGCGGCCGCAGCAACGGCGACCGGGCCGGCGTCGCGGGTTGCTCGTCGAGGGGCACCGTGGGCACCCACTTTCGGGGGTAGCGTCGGACTGATTGTGACCTGGATCCTATCGGGCATGGCGACCAACACCGATATCTATCGCGGCGCTCGCGATCAGCTCTGTGCCGTCATCAGCGACTACGAGAAGGCGGTGGACACGTTCGCGTGGCCGCGGCTGACGGGCACCTTCAACTGGGCGACCGACTGGTTCGACGTCACCGCCCGCACCCCGTCGTCGGCGCAGCGGCTCGCGCTGTGGATCGTCGAAGAGGACGGCGGCGAACAGAAGGTCACCTTCGCCGAGATGGCCGAGCGCTCCGATCGGGTCGCGACGTGGCTCGCGGGGCTGGGCGTGGGCAAGGGCGACCGGGTGATCCTCATGCTCGGCAATCAGGTCGAGCTGTGGGAGTCGATGCTGGCGATCGCCAAGCTGGGTGCGGTGATCATGCCGACCACCGGTGCGCTCGGGGCCGACGATCTGGCCGACCGGATCGCGCGCGGCGGGGCGTCGTTCGTCATCGCCAACGCCGCCGACACTCCGAAGTTCGACGGGGTGGCCGGCCGGTACACGCGTATTGCCGTCGGCGAGCCGGTGCCGGGCTGGCACCACTACGGCGAGGCCGCCACGGTCACCTCCGCCGGGCCGTTCACCGCGTGCACCGACGTCGGTGATCCGCTGCTGATCTACTTCACCTCGGGTACTACGAGCAAACCCAAGTTGGTACAGCATTCGCAGGTCAGTTATCCGGTCGGGCACCTGTCGACGATGGCGTGGATCGGTGTGCAGCCCGGCGACGTGCATCTGGCGATCAGCTCACCGGGCTGGGCCAAACACGCGTGGAGCTGCTTTTTCGCCCCGTGGATCGCCGAGGCCACGATCTTCGTCTACAACTACGCGCGTTTCGACGCGGCCACACTGCTCGCCCAACTGCGCCGTGCCAGGGTCAACACGTTCTGTGCGCCGCCGACGGTGTGGCGGATGCTGATCCAGTCCGATCTCGGCGCCCGGCCCGACGGGCTGCGCGAAATCCTCGGCGCGGGTGAGCCGCTCAACCCCGACGTCATCGCCCGGGTGGAGCGGGCGTGGGGGTTGACCATCCGCGACGGGTTCGGGCAGACGGAGACGACGCTGCAGGTCGGCAATACGCCGGGCCAGGCGGTGAAGCCGGGTTCGATGGGGCGGCCGATGCCCGGTGTGCCGGTCGTGCTGATCGACCCGCTCACCGGCGAGGCCGCCGACGAAGGGGAGATCTGCCTGGAGCTGAGCCGCGAACCGGTGAACCTGATGAGCGGCTACCTCGACGACCCGCGGCGCAACGAAATGGTCATGTGGGGCGGCTACTACCACACCGGGGATGTGGCGCGCCGCGACGAGGACGGGTACATCACCTACATCGGGCGCACCGACGACGTCTTCAAATCCTCCGACTACAAGGTCTCGCCGTTCGAACTGGAGAGCGTGCTCATCGAGCATCCCGCGGTGGTGGAGGCGGCGGTGGTCCCGCAGCCCGACGACACCCGTCTGACGGTGCCGAAGGCCTACGTGGCGCTGGCCGAGGGGTGGGCGGCCGACGCGGACACCGCGCGGCAGATCCTGCAGTACGCGCGCGAGCACCTGCCGCCGTATCTGAGGGTGCGCCGCATCGAGTTCTTCGAACTGCCCAAAACCATCTCGGGCAAGATCCGCCGGGTCGAACTCCGCCGCCGGGAGGATGCGGCCCACGAGGCGGGGGAGCGCATCGCGTCGGAGTACCGCTACGAGGAGCTGGTGGACTGACCCATGGAGTCGTACGACGCGGGACGCACCGACATCGCGATCCTGGAGGAGACCGTCGGCGCGAATTTCGAGCGCATCGCGCGCGGTGCGCCCGACACCGAGGCGCTCGTGGATGTCGCGACCGGCAGGCGCTGGACGTACGGGGAGCTCAACGACGAGATCGACGTCGTGGCGCGGGGTTTGATGGCCCGTGGCATCGCGCGCGGCGACCGGGTCGGCATGTGGGCGCCGAATTGCGCCGAATGGACCGTGGTGCAGTACGCGACGGCCAAGATCGGGGCGATCCTGGTCAATATCAACCCCGCCTACCGCACCCACGAGCTGGCCTATGTGCTCGAGCAGTCCGGCGTCCGGATGCTGATCTCCGCGCGGTCGTTCAAGAGTTCGGACTACGTGAGCATGGTCGCGCAGGTCCGCCCCGACATCGTCGGCCTGGAGCAGGTTGTGTTCCTTGGCGGCGGGGATTGGGCGCAGCTGTATGCCGACGCCGACGGGGTGCCCGCCGAACAACTGGCGCAACGGTTGGCGGCGCTGGACAACCGCGATCCGATCAACATCCAGTACACCTCGGGCACAACGGGTTTCCCCAAGGGGGCGACGCTGTCGCACCGCAACATCCTCAACAACGGGTTCTTCGTCACCGAGCTGATCAAGCTGGGGCCCGGTGACCGGCTGTGCATCCCGGTGCCGTTCTACCACTGTTTCGGCATGGTGATGGGCAACCTGGGCTGCACCACCCACGGCGCGACCATGGTCATCCCCGCACCCGGATTCGATCCGAAGCTGACCCTCGAGGCGATCGAAAAGGAGCGCTGTACCGGGGTTTACGGGGTGCCGACGATGTTCATCGCGATGCTCGGCCATCCCGCCTTCGCCACGACCGATCTGTCGAGTCTGCGCACCGGCATCATGGCGGGTTCGGTGTGCCCGATCGAGGTCATGAAACGGTGCGTCAACGAGATGAACATGTCGGAGGTCGCGATCGCCTACGGGATGACCGAGACGTCACCGGTGTCCTGCCAGACGCTGATCGACGACGATCTGGAGCGGCGCACTTCCACCATCGGCCGGGCCCATCCCAACGTCGAGATCAAGATCGTCGACCCGGACACCGGCGATGTGGTCCCGCGGGGCGCCACGGGCGAATTCTGTACGCGCGGTTACTCGGTGATGCTCGGCTACTGGCGTGACGAGGAGCGCACCCGCGATGCCGTGGACGCCGACGGGTGGATGCACACCGGTGATCTGGCGGTCATGCGTGAGGACGGCTACTGCAGCGTCGTCGGGCGGATCAAGGACATGGTGATCCGCGGCGGGGAGAACATCTACCCGCGCGAGGTGGAGGAGTTCCTCTACACCCACCCCGACGTCGACGACGCCCAGGTGGTCGGTGTGCCGGATGCCAGGTTCGGCGAGGAGATCTGTGCCTGGATACGGATGAAGCCCGGCCGTGACCCGCTGGACGCCGACGCGGTGCGCGTGTTCGCATCCGGCAAGCTCGCCCACTACAAGATCCCGCGGTATGTGCGGGTGGTCGACGAGTTCCCGATGACCGTCACCGGCAAGGTGCGCAAGGTCGACATGCGCGCCGAGAGCGCGCGGCTGCTGAGCGTCGACGCATTGTGACGCCGGGCCGGCCGTGCTCAGGCCAGCAGCGGGCTGAGCCGCGCGGCGCATTCGGCCAGCGGCTGAATCTGCCTGTGCAGCAAGGTGTCCTGATCGCTGCGTCCTGACATCGCCAGGGCGGCCACGAGTTCCCCCGACGGCGCGCGCACGGGCACGGCCACACACGCGGTCTCGCTGCGCAGTTCACCGGTCTGGGCGGCGTAGCCCTGCCCGCGGACCGTGTGCAGCTGTTCGAACAGTTCGCTGCGCGAGCCCACCGTGCGGTCGGTCAGTGGGGCCAGCGAGGCGGGCACCAGCTCGCCCGCGTCACCCTTCTCGGCCAGCAGCAGTTTGCCGACGGCGCATGCGTGCAGATGGCGGTTGAGCACCGATTCGTCGGCGGGCGGCGGGAATTCGGCGTCCGCGTCGGCGATGCGTACGGCCGTGTTGGTGAAGTAGAACAGGTGGACCCCGAACCGCACCGACAACCGCATCTCCGCGAGCACGTCGCGGGCCGCGGTGCACACCCTCGGCGCCACCGTCGCGTCGATCAGCGTGCTCATCCGGTGCCCCAGCGAGAACCCGGTGAGATCCGGCAACCGCACGATGTAGCCGTCGGCCACGAGCAGATTCAACAGCCGATAGGTGGTGGCCGACGGCAGGTCGAGGTTCTGGGCGATCTCCTTGGCGGTTACGCCGACGCCGGCCCTCGCCACCTCCTCGAGCACCCGCAGCGCGCTCTGCACGGCCTTGGGCTGACGGCCCGACAGGGAGCCCTCGCCCGGGCTCATGGGCGGACCTGCCAGGGGTTGTAGTCGGTCAGCACGTCGCCGGCCACCGTCTCGTCGAACACCCCGACCCGGGCGGTCAGGTCGGGCACCGAGCGTCTGCGCAGCACGAACAGGGCGTAACCGGTGGCCACCAGCGTCGCGTACACCGCCGTCGCGATCCACACCGGGGATTCGACCGTGAACGCCGCCCAGCCGATGATCGCGATCATCAGGGCGGCCGAGGCGACGCCGACGAGCACCGGCGTGCGGGTGAGCTCACCGATACGGTGCAGGAACGCCGGTGTGGCCAGCGACACCAGGAGATAGGCGCCGACATAGCCGTGCGCCGACACGGCGAGCAGGCCGATCAGCACCTCGCGGCTGGAACCCGCGACGAACAGGTAGCCGATCGGGACGGCGGCGATGAGCGGCATCGCGACGAGCAGCGCGATGTGCGGGGTGCGGAACACGGGGTGGGTGCGGCCCATCCGGCGCGACACCACACCCTCGCGGCCCATCGCGAACAACGTCCGCGACAGTGCGGTGGTGGAACCGATCACGCAGGCGAACCAGGACGCGGCGATGCCGAGTTCCATCAGGATCGTCAGCGCGGTCGATGCGGAGCCTCCCGTCGACGGCATGCTGAGCACGATGGGGATGGAACCCGTTCCGGCGACGAGGGTCTGGGTGGACTGCATCGCGGCGGCGAACAGGTACAACACCCCCAACGCCACCGGTGACCACCGGATCGCGCGGGTCACGGTGACGAACGGCCTGCGCGCCTCGCGGGCGACGGTGGAGGCGCTCTCGAATCCGACGAAGGACGTGATGGCAAGCAACAGAGCGAAACCCAGCTCGGGTGGCGCCGCGGGGGGTGCGGGGCGGTTGCCGGAGCCGTCGCCCAGCGCGTGGGTGAACGCGATGACCAACACGGCGCCCGCGGCGAGGATCGCGAAAACCTCGACCGTCAGCGAGATCCGGGCCGACAGCCGCACTCCTCGGATCATCAGCGTCAGGGCGAGCGCACCGACGGCGACGGCCAGCACCGCGACGGTGGGCCGCCCGCCGGGCACGCCGAGTCGCCCCAGCAGGGCGGCGAGGTAGCTGGCGGCGCCGAGCGTGCTGGCCATCGCGGCCCCGGCGTAGCCGATGAGCAGCGACCATCCCGCCCCGATGCCGGGAATCGGCCCGAGACCCTTGACGGTGTAGCTGTAGAGCCCGCTGACCGCGACCATCCGCGTGGAGAACTGACTCACGCAGTAGCCGACCGCGGTCATCAGCAGGGCGGTGACGACGAAGACGGCAAGGGTCAGCGATCCGGCCGCCGGGATGACGATCGCGGGCAGGGTCACCATCACCGCGGACGGGGCCACCGCCGACACCGACTGGCCGAGCACCTGGGCGAAGGACAGCTCGCCGCGGCGCAGACCCGACACCGGCGATCTGCTCCGCATCGCCCGAATGCTGCGCACCGTGACTTACCGCCTGTCTACCCGTGCCGGGAACCCAGAGGGAAGGTAGCCCACCCGGCCCGGTGGCGACAGCGCTCCCGCGTAAATTCTGCCGAATCCCGAATGAGAATCCGTCAACCGGAATCGCGCGAAACCGGCGGCTCGCGGACGCCGCGCCGCGCGGAGCTGCGGCAGCGGCGACGCTGAATTGAGAATGCGTGTGTGACGTCGAATGAGAATGGCATGGGCCGCGATACCCATTCGAAATAAGTGGTGACGTGCACCACATTTGGGCGTAGTTTCCAGTGGCGGATCCACATCACACCTTGGCTTTCCGTTGCGGGAGGCCTGACACTGCGCAGGGCGACGGCGATGGAAACGCGTCGACGTGTGTATGTCGCATCGACCGACGGGTGAACTCTCGCGGTCGAATGAGAATGTGTGTCGCGGCCATTCTCATTCGAACTTGCCAATGCCTTACCGCATCGCAACCAATTGTCCGCTCATTTGCACGAAAGTGAATGCCATGACAACCGATGCTCTTCTGTCGTCGCCCGGGAAATCGCACGCATTGGCGGGGCGTCTCGGCCCCGCCGCCATCGTGTTCATGGTGGTGGCGGCCGCCGCCCCGCTGACGGTCGTCGCGGGCACCGTGCCGCTGGGTATCGCCGCGGGCAATGGTGCGGCCTTCCCGGCGTCGTATGTGGTGTGCACCGCGGTGCTGCTGCTGTTCGCGGTCGGATTCACCGCGATGTCCCGACACATCCGCGGGGCGGGCGCGTTCTACACCTACGTGGCGCACGGTCTGGGCCGGCACACGGGGCTGGGGGCGGCGTTCCTGGCGCTGCTGTCGTACACGGCGGTGCAGGGCGCGGTGTACGGCTACATCGGCGCGGCCGTCAACGACCTCGTCACCTCTTACGGCGGGCCCGCGGTGCCCTGGTTCGTCTACGCGGTGGCGATGATGGCCGTGGTCGCGACGCTGGGGTATCGCCACATCGAACTGTCCGGGAAAGTCCTCGGTGTCCTGCTGATCTGTGAGGTCGGCATCGTCATGGTCATCAACGCCGCGGTACTCGGCCGCGGCGGGCCCGAAGGGCTGTCCACCGCCGCTCTGCACCCGGGGAACTTCTTCTCCGGCGCCCCCGGCATCGCCCTGATCTTCGCGATCGCCGGTTACATCGGGTTCGAGGCGACGGCCGTGTTCCGCGACGAGGCGCGCGATCCGGCCCGCACCATCCCCCGTGCGACGTACCTGGCGCTGTTGCTCATCGGCGGTTTCTACGCGCTGAGCAGCTGGGCGATGGTCACGGCCTGGGGTGATGCGGGCGCCGTCGCGCTGGCCACCGAGAACCCCGAGGGCATGATCACCGAGACCGCCACCCGCTACGTCGGGTCGGTCGCCGGTCAGCTGGTCCAGATCTTGTTGATCACAAGCCTTTTCGCCGCGCTGCTGTCATTCCACAATGTTCTGGCGCGGTACATCTTCGCGCTCGGCAACACCCGGGCCCTGCCGAGCTGGTGCGGTCGCTCGCATGCGCGGCACGCATCGCCGTATCTCGCGTCGGTCGTGCAGACCGTATCGGCGCTGGTGTTGGTGGCGGTGTCGGCGGCGGCCGGCCTCGACCCCGTCACGCAGGTGTTCGCGTGGTTCGCCGGGGTGTCCTCGGTGGGCATCGTCGCGTTGATGACGCTGACGTCGGCGGCGGTCATCGTGTATTTCCGGCGCTGGCGCTTCGACACCAGGGTGTGGCACACACTGATCGCTCCGGGGCTGGGCTTCGCCGGACTGGCCGTCCTGCTGGTCATGACGGCCGTGAACCTGCCGCTGTTGGTCGGCGGCTCCACCACCCTTGCCGCGATCATCGGCGTTCTGCTCGCCGGTGCATTCCTCGGCGGCGCCGCGGTCGCGGTGCGCCGACCGCACGCCGCCCGACATGACAACCCGACCGACAACGAAATGGAGACCGCACGATGAGCACCGCGACCGTCGAGACCGCCGACCACACCGGTTCGGCCGCGCCCGATCACCCGCTGAACCCGTTGACCGCCGGGGAGATCCGCGCGGCACGCCGCATCGTCGACGAAAACGGTCTTCTCGGCGAGAGCGTGCGCTTCGTCTACGTCGCCCTCGACGAGCCGCACAAACGGACCGTGCTGGAGTTCGCCGTCGGTGACCCGATCGAACGGCGCGCCCGGGTGCTGCTGCTGGATCGGGCGACCGGGGTCGGCACCGACCTGGTGGTGTCGCTGACCGGTGATCGCATCGTCAGCCGCGCATCGGTCGACGCCGCCGTCGACGGCCAGCTCCCCATCCTCGACCAGGAGTTCGAGGACATCGAGGGTTACCTGCTCGACTGCCCCGAATGGCTGGACGCGATCGGCAAACGTCAGCTCGATCCCGCCAAGGTGCGTGCGGTCCCGTTGTCGGCCGGCGTATTCGGCCACGACGACGAGGTAGGCCGCCGGATCGTGCGGGTGCTGGCGTTCTATCAGTACGACGCGGCGGATCTGCCGTGGGCGCACCCGATCGACGGTGTGGTCGCCTACGTCGACCTGCCGCAACAGCGTGTCGTGAAGGTCATCGACGAGATGGAGCTCCCGCTGCCGGCCGAGCGCGGCCAGTGGGACGCCGAACCCCATGCGCGGCCGACCCGCACCGACCTCAAACCCATCGAGATCATCCAGCCGGACGGTCCGAGTTTCACCGTCCAGGGCAATCAGATCGACTGGGCGGATTGGACTTTCCGGTTCTCCTTCGACGTCCGGGAGGGTCTGACCCTGCATCAGATCTCGCTGCGCGACGGGGACACCGTGCGCCCGGTCGTCTACCGTGCCTCGATCGCCGAGATGGTGGTGCCCTACGCCGATCCGTCGCCGGTGCGCTACTGGCAGAACTACTTCGATCAGGGTGAATACCTGTTCGGGCGCTACACGAACTCGCTGGAGTTGGGCTGCGACTGCCTGGGCGACATCACCTACTTCGACGTCACGGTCGCCGACGAACAGGGTCACCCCAAGGTGATGAAGAACGCCATCTGTCTGCACGAGGAGGACTTCGGGGTGCTGTGGAAGCACACCGACATGTTCAACGGCATGGCCGAGACGCGGCGCTCGAGGCGGCTGGTCATCTCCTTCTTCCTGACCATCGGCAACTACGACTACGGCTTCTACTGGTACCTCTACCTCGACGGCACCATCGAACTGGAGGCCAAGGCCACCGGCATCGTGTTCCCGTCCGCCTACCGCGGACCCGACGGGTTCGCCACCGAGATCGCGCCCGGGCTCGGTGCGCCGTTCCATCAGCACCTGTTTTCCGCGCGGCTGGACATGGCCGTCGACGGCGACGTCAACGCGGTGGCGGAGGTCGACGCGGTCGCGGTGCCGATGGGCCCGGACAATCCCTGGGGCAACGCTTTCCGGGCGCAGAAGACGAAGCTGACCCGTGAGTCGCAGGCTGCCCGCACCGCCGACAACCTCAAGGCTCGCGTCTGGCACATCACCAATCCCACCAAGCAGAACCGGCTCGGGCAGGACGTCGGCTACGCGCTGCATCCCGAGGGGCAGCCGGTGCTGCTCGCCGACCCGTCCAGCTCGATCGCGGCCCGCGCCGCCTTCGCCACCAAGCACCTGTGGGTGACGAAATACGATCCCGCGCAGCGCTATCCGGCCGGGCAGTTGGTCAACCAGCATCCGGGTGGCGCGGGGCTGCCCGAGTACATTCGCGGCGACCGCGATATCGACGGCGAGGATATCGTGGTGTGGCACACGTTCGGGCTGACCCACTTCCCGCGTCCCGAGGACTGGCCGGTGATGCCGGTGGACTATGCCGGATTCACGCTCAAACCGGTCGGTTTCTTCGATCGCAACCCCGCTTTGAACGTTCCGGCTGCGCCGACGTCGCACTGCTGCGAGAGTTGAGGGATGTCGTCGGCCGCGCACACGTCCGCCGTCTTCGGGCGGCGGGTGTGTGCCGTGCTGGCGGCGGGGTCGGCAGGCCTGCACGCGGTGATGCTGGGGCATGCGCCGAATCTCATCGCGACGGCGATGCTCGCCGCGATGATCGTGGCGTGCCTGTTCTGTGCCCACGACTTGTGGCGGCGTGGGACGTTGCGGGCGTGGTGCGTCGTGGCGCTGATGAATCTGGCGATGGTGGCGATACACCTTCCCGGACCGGTCCACCGCCACGACGGTGCGGCGGCCGGGGCCTCGGCCCCGCCGGCGCTGATGGGGGTGGCGACCGTGATCGCGCTGGTCGAGGTCAGCGTGGCGGTCGCGGTGTTGTACTACCGCACCCGGGGCCGGCTGGTGACGATCAGCGGGTTCCCGGCCCGCTGAGCCGCGCGGGTGGCCCGCCGAGATCCGGGTTGTGACACGGAATACGGCCGCGATGTGTACCGGAGCCTGATGTCGGCGGCCCCGGACCTTCGGCGGGCCGACTGCCCCGCCGACGGCGATAATCGGCGGTGATGTGGACGCCGATCCTGATCGCCGCGACGGCCCTGGCAACGTGTGTGTCGCTCGGCGGCGGGCTCTACGAAGTGCTGGTCGTGGACCCGTCGTGGCCCCGACGTCCCGGCATCATCCAACCCGCCCATGGCGGCATCTCCCGGCGCCGCTTCTGGATACCTGCGCACACGGTCGTCGAGGTGTTGCTCGTCGTGGCGCTCGTCGCGGCATGGGGTGACCCCGCGGTGCGCACCGCCCTGCTGATCGCGTTGGCCGGCCATGCGGCGATGCGCCTCTGGTCGCTGGCCGACTTCATCCCGAAGGCCGTCGCCTTCGAGAAGGCCGGCCCGGCGGGCGTGGACACCGCCGCCGCGGTGCGGTGGACCCGCCGCAGTGTGCTGCGGCTTCCGCTGGACCTGGTCACCTGCGCAACGACGCTGACGGCGCTGGCGCTGGTCTGAGCGGTGCGCTCAGGCCTCGATCTCGCCCGCCACTGCGCGTTCGATGCTCGCGCGCGTCGCCGCGGGCAGCACGATCAGGCCGTCGAGTTCTTTGCGCGCCCTGGCGTAGGCGGTGCGGCGTTCCTGCGGTGTCGCCGCGCCGTCGGATGCCAGCCGTAGCAGGTGCTGGGCGCGGGCCAGCCGGTTCCGGCCCTCGGCCGAGAAGTCGCTGCGGCGCCTGCGGACGGCTTCGGCCTCGGCCACGTCGAACGCCGCGACGAAGTGGTGGACCGCGTCGCGGTAGTCGATCTGGGCGTCGCGGTCGTCGAGGATGTCGTCGATGCTGTCGGGCCGCAGGAGGTCCGCGCGGCTTCTGGCCCTGTGGAATTCGGCGGTCAGCGGATCGCGCATATCCGTCATCATCGGGAAGTCCAGCAGTTTGGCGACGTCGATCTCGTAGTCCAGCCACCGGGCCACGGTGCGGTCGTGCTGCTGGCGCACCTTGGTCATCTCGCGGGTGTGGCCGGCCGCGCTGTCGCGCTCCCGTGCCGTTTCGGCGGCGTTGGCCGCGCGTGCGGCCGCCGCGGCCTGGGCGAGCGCGACCTTGGTCTCCTGTTTGATCCGGTATCGCTCCAGCCGCCGCTGGGCGCGGCGGTCGTTGGCCGCCGCGACGGCCTTGACCGTCCCGCCGATCGCACCGGCGAACGGGAAGATCAGCCACCAGAAGTTTCCGGCGAAATGAAGGAGCGCCTCCACAAGCCCAGCATGCCATCGCGCCGGGGGTGGGTGTCCGCCGCCGAGACCGTGACGACGGTCGTCGTGTGTTGAGATTGACCGATGTCGGAGGTCAACCACGTAGACGATCCCGCAAACGATTCGGCGCCCGCGCCGCTTCCGGCCATCTCCGCGCAGGGCATCCGGATGCGCGGACCGTGGGGGCCGGTGTACGGGCCGATCGACCTCGATATCGACGAGGGCGGTGTGACGGTGCTCGTATGCCCGGCCGGTTCGGGCCGCACCGCGCTGCTGATGACGCTGGCCGGCCGGATGCGTCCTGTCGCCGGCGAGTTGACGGTGTTCGGGCGGACGCGGGCCAGGGACGTCTTCGCGATCTCGGCGCTGGCCGGGATCGACGAGCTCGACACGGTGTCCGAGTCGGTGCGGGTGCGCGATCTCATCACCGAGCAGCTGCGCTGGGACGCGCCGTGGTACCGGTTGGTCCCGCGGGCGGGGGACGAGGAACTCGCCGCCGTCTGCGGACCGGTGTTCGGTGACCTGCCGCTGCCCCCGCTCGACGAGTACTTCGAGGAGCTGACCGAACTGGACCGGCTGCTTTTGCGCATCGCGCTGGCCAACACCGCACGCCCGCCGCTGCTCGTGGTGGGCAACCTCGACGCCGTCGCCAGCGACCTCAGCCGCGGACTGCTCGTCGAGCGGCTGATCGAACTCGGCAAGCAGCAGACGGTCGTCACCGCGACCGTCAACGGCGTCACCGGGCATGCGGTGCATGCGCAACTGGCCGTGGAGAACACCGCCCGCGCCGAACTCGCGGGACGACAGGAAGGGACCGATTAGCCGTGCTGGCCGGAATGTCGTTGGGAACCGACCTCAAGCGGTATTCACGCGGGGTGCTGCCGCGTATCGCCTTGCTGACCATCATCGTGATGCCGCTGCTGTACGGAGCGATGTACCTGTGGGCGTTCTGGAATCCGTTCGCCGAGGTCAACAAGGTGCCGGTGGCCCTGGTCAACGAGGACACGGGCGCGGTCGCGCAGGGTAAGCCGCTGCGCGCCGGGGACGAAGTGGCCCGCGCGCTGATCGACTCGGGTCAGCTGCAGCTGCACGAGGTCTCCGCGCAGGACGCCGCCGACGGCGTCGCGAGCGGCAAGTACTACTTCTCGGTGACGCTGCCCGGCGAGTTCAGCGCCGACATCGCCTCGTCCGCCGGTGCCGAGCCGCGGCAGGCCCAGATCCGGTTCACCTTCAACAACGCCAACAACTATCTCGCCTCGATCATCGGGCAGAACGCGGCACGCGAGGTGGTCAACCAGGTCAACGCCCGCATCGGCGAGCAATCGGTGGGCACGGTGCTCACCGGCCTGACCGACGCCGGGGCCGGCCTGGTGCAGGCCGCCGACGGCGCCGACCGACTGGCGTCGGGTTTGACCACCGCCGATGACGGTGCCCACCAGTTGGCCACCGGCGCGCACACGTTGGCCACCAGCATGGCCACCGCCCGCGACGGCTCGGCGCAGCTGGCGGCGGGCACCCGCGAGCTGGCCACCGGCATCGACAAGGCGACGGGCCCGCTGTTGACGATGCTCGACCGCGTCGGCGGCCTCGGTCTGAACCCCGATGACGTCGGGGTGGCGGCCCAGCATCTCAGCGGCGCGGTGCGCTCGACCACCGACCGGATCGCCGCGTTGAACGTCGACTACGGCCAGGCGGCGGCCATCATCGACCAGGCGGTGGGGACGTTGCGGGCCAATCCGGACCCGACCGTGCGCGACGTCGGCGAGTTCCTGGCCGGCGCGCAGCGGCTGATGCGGGCCCAGGGCATCGACCCGGCCACCGACGACGGTCTCGCGCGGTTGCGCACCAGTGCCTCGGCGCTGGAGAACGAGCTCGGCGATCCCGGCAGCCAGTTGCGCACCTTCCTCACGCAGGCTCTCAACGGCGACCTGCGCGACCAGGTGGCCAAACTGCGTAGCGGGGTCGACGAACTCGACACGGGTGCTCAGCGGCTGTCGGGCGGGCTGGTCCAGTTGACCGATGGCAGCAGGCAATTGGCCACCGGCGCCGACAAACTCGCCGAGGGCACCACGGAGTTGCAGGCCGGCGGGCAGGAGCTGGCCGGTAAGCTGCGCGACGGGTCGACCCAGGTGCCGTCGTGGACACCGCAGCAGCGCACCGCGGTGGCGCACACTTTGTCGGCGCCCGTCGCGCTCGACCTCGTCACCCACAACCCGGCGGCCACGTTCGGCACCGGTTTCGCGCCGTTCTTCCTGCCGCTGGCGTTGTTCATCGGCACGCTGATCATCTGGATGCTGCTGACGCCGCTGCAGTCCCGTCCGATCATCAACGGGCTCGGGGCGCTGCGGGTGGTGCTGGCGTCGTACTGGCCGGCGCTGCTCATCGCGGTGGCCCAGGTGGTGGTGATGTATGTGGTGGTGCACTTCGGGGTGGGGCTGAAGGCCCGGTACGCGCTGGCGACGGTGGCGTTCCTGGTGCTCGTCGCCGCGGCGTTCCTGGCGCTGATCCAGGCGTTCAACGCGCTGTTCGGGGTGGCCGTGGGCCGCGTCGTCACGTTGGCGTTTTTGATGTTCCAGCTGGTGTCCGCGGGCGGCATCTATCCCGTGGAGACCACCGCGACGCCGTTCCAGATCATCCACCCGTTCGACCCGATGACGTATGCGGTCAACGGCCTGCGTCAGCTGACGGTGGGCGGGATCGACTCGCGGCTGTGGGTCGCCGTCGCGGTGCTCGTCGGGGTGCTGGCGGCGTCGCTGGCCGCCAGCGCGTGGGCGGCCAGACGCAACCGGCAGTACACGATGGAGCGCCTGCATCCGCCCATCGAGGTGTGACGCCACCCCCGCCGAACCAGAAGTCTGGGTCGCTGAGCGGCCCGCTCAGCGACCCAGACTTCTGGTTCGGCGGAACCGGCAGAACCGTCAGCTCAGGCCGATGCGCCGGTAGCGCGCCAGCCGCACGCCGAGGCGCCGCTCGCCGGGCACAGTGTGCAGCCGGTGCAGTTCGGTGGCGATGGTCGCCGACAGCCGCGCGGTGAACTGCCGCGGTTCGTCGGCGGCGTCGGGGTGTTCGGGCACGACCGCGTCGACGATGCCGTCGCGCAGCAGATCGGCCGAACGGATGCCTTGCGCGGTGGCCAGCGCGGGGGCGTGGTCGACGTCGCGGTAGACGATCGCGCTGGCTCCCTCGGGCGGCAGTGGGGCCAGCCAGCCGTGCAGCGCGGCCAGCACCCGGTCGGCGGGCACCATGGCCAGCGCGGGACCGCCGCTGCCCTGGCCGAGCAGCACCGACACCGTCGGCGTGTCCAGCGTGACGAGTTCGGCGAGGCAGCGCGCGATCTCGCCGGCCAGGCCGTCCTCCTCGGCCGCTCTGGACAGCGCAGGCCCTGCGGTGTCGATGACCAGCACCAGCGGCAGCCGCAGGCCCGCCGCCAGCGCCATACCCCGCCGCGCCTCCCGCAATGCCGCCGGTCCGATCACGCCGCCGACGATGCGCTGCTGTCCCAACACGACCGCGGGTTGCCCGCCGAATCGGGCCAGCGCCAGCAGGGTGGTGCCCGATTCGCCGCGGCCGGTCCCCGACAACAGCACCCGCTCGGTGGCGCCGTACTGCAGCAGGTGGTCGACGCCGGGGCGGTCGGGTCGCCGGGATGCCTCCACGGACTGCCAGGCCGGAACGTCGGGCAGTTCTTCGTCGGGCGGTGCGGCGGGCGGCTGTCCCGGCGGATCGGCGATGACGGTCAGCGTCCGGTCCAGCGTGGCCCGCAGGGCGTCGAGCGGGACCACCGCATCGATGACGCCGTGTGCGCACAGGTTCTCGGCGGTCTGGACACCCGACGGGAAGGGTTCGCCGTAGAGGTGCTCGTAGACCCGGGGACCGAGGAATCCGACGAGCGCGCCGGGTTCGGCGACGGTGACGTGCCCGAGCGAGCCCCACGACGCGAACACCCCTCCGGTGGTGGGGTGCCGCAGGTACACGAGATAGGGCAGATGGGCACGTTTGTGCAGTTCGACTGCAGCGGCGATCTTGACCATCTGCAGGAATGCGACGGTGCCCTCCTGCATGCGGGTGCCGCCGGAACTCGGCGAGGCCAGCAGCGGCAGCCGTTCGGCGGTGGCCCGCTCCACCGCGGCGGTGATGCGTTCGGCCGCGGCGACGCCGATCGACCCGGCCAGGAACCCGAACTCGCAGGCCACCAGCGCCACCCGGCGGCCGTGCACGGTGCCTTCACCGGTCAGCACCGATTCGTCGAATCCTGTGGCGGCCTTGGCCTCGGCCAGTTCGCGGCGGTATGCCGCGTCGGCGGCGACGTCGAGGGGTGGGGAGTCCCAGCTTTGGAAGGATCCGTCGTCCAGGACGGCATCGCGCAGGGCCGGGGCGCCGATGCGGCTCACCCGATGAGGCTAACCGCTGCGCGTGCCGTCCCGCGGCGATCGGTCCGCCGGGCCGGCCGCGCGCCGCTGCGGCACCGGCAGAAATCGCAGGCGGCCGGTCCCGCGCGGGACGTTTCGGCGCGGTTTCACTAAGTTGGCGTCATGATTGGTGTCACCAGGGACGGCGACGTCACGACCCTAGAACTGCAGCGTCCGCAGCGGCGCAATGCGCTCAACACCGAACTCGTCGAAGGGCTGCGCGAGGCGGTCGAACTCGCCGCGTCGGAGGATGTCCGCGCGATCGTGCTGACCGGTCAGGGCACGGTGTTCTGCGCCGGGGCCGACCTGTCGGGCGACGTGTTCGCCGCCGATTTCCCCGAGCGGGCGATCGCGCTCAACAAGGCCATCGACGCGGTGCCCATGCCGGTGATCGCCGCGATCAACGGCCCCGCCATCGGCGCCGGGGTCCAGCTGGCGATGATCTGCGATCTGCGGGTGGTCGCACCGGAGGCGTACTTCCAGTTCCCGGTCGCCAAGTACGGCCTGGCGCTGGACAACTGGAGTATCCGGCGGTTGACGTCACTGGTCGGCTTCGGCCGGGCCAGGGGCATGCTGCTGGCGGCGGAGCGACTCACCGCCGAGATCGCGCTGCAGACGGGCATGGCCAACCGGATCGGGGGGCTGGCCGACGCGCAGGCGTGGGCCGCCGAGATCGCCGCCCTGGCGCCGCTGGCGTTGCGGCACGCCAAACGGGTGCTCAACGACGACGGTGCCTACGAGACTCAGGACGCGGTGCACAAGGAGTTGTTCGACAAGGCGTGGGGCAGCAGCGACGTCATCGAGGCGCAGGTGGCCAGGGTGGAGAAGCGGCCCCCTCGGTTCACGGGGGCGTGACGGTGTTGCGCACGGCGCTGCGGTTCGGGTTCGGGACGGCCTCGCTGCTCGGCGGCGGCTGGGTGTTGCGCGCGTTGCAGGGCACCCCGGCGGCGTTCGGGGCCACCCCCGCCGACATTCGGGCGGTGGCCGGCCGGTCACCGCATTTCCGGGACGGTGTGTTCGTCAACGTCGACCCCGCCGCGGTCGTCACCCTCGACCGTGACCAGCGCAGGACGCTCATCCGCGAGCTCACCGGTTCCCGCGGTGAAGGGCGCCCGCGGGGGCCGATCCCGTTGGCGACGACGGCGCCGCCCGACGTCGCCGCCGATTTGGCGGTCAGCTGGTACGGGCATGCGACGGCGCTGGTGGAGGTCGACGGCTACCGGGTGCTCACCGACCCGGTGTGGAGCCGGCGGTGTTCGCCGTCCCGGGCGGTGGGCCCGCAGCGGATGCACGCACCGCCGCTCACGCTGGAGGCGCTGCCCGCCGTCGACGCCGTCGTGATCAGCCACGACCACTACGACCATCTGGACATCGACACCGTCGTCGCGCTGGCCCGCAGCCAGCGGGCGCCGTTCGTCGTGCCGTTGGGTATCGGTGCGCATCTGCGCAAGTGGGGCGTACCGGCCGAACGGGTCGTCGAACTCGACTGGCACGAGAGCCACCGGATCGGCGAGCTCACCCTGATCTGTACCCCCGCCCGGCATTTTTCGGGTCGCCTGCTGGCCCGCAACACCACGTTGTGGGCGTCGTGGGTGATCGCCGGTCCTCGGCATCGCGCCTTCTTCGGCGGCGACACCGGCTACACCAAGACGTTCGCCGAGATCGGGGCGGATCACGGCCCGTTCGACGTGACGTTGGTGCCGATCGGCGCCTACCACCCCGCCTGGCCGGACATCCATATGAATCCGGAGGAGGCGGTGCGGGCCCACCTCGACGTCGCCGACGCGGCGTCGGGCTTGCTGGTCCCGATCCACTGGGCGACGTTCCGGCTGGCGCCCCATCCGTGGTCGGAGCCGGTGGAGCGGCTGCTCACCGCGGCCGAACCCGCCGGTGTGCGGGTCGCGGTACCCCGCCCCGGCGAGCGTGTCGATCGCGACACGGCCGTGGAGATCGATCGGTGGTGGCAGCTCTAACCGGCTACCGTTGCTGGCTGTGACGATGCCCCGAGTGCTGGCCACCCTCGTCGTCGCTGCGGCGATGGTCGCGGGCTGCGCCGCCGACAGCGCCGAGCCGGCCGAACCGTCCGCCGCCCCGACGTTGTCCGATGTTCCGCCCCCGCTGGTGCCCGCGATGCCGCTGCCGGAGAACGCCGTGGACGACGCGGTCGCACGGCTGGACGGCATCGCCGAGGACCTGATGAAGGAGTCCGGGGTCCCCGGTATGGCCGTCGCGGTGGTACACGAGGGTAAGACGGTGTATGCCAAGGGTTTTGGCGTCAAGGATGTGACCGCGGGCGATGCGGAGGGCAATCGGGTCGACCCTGACACGGTGTTCCAGCTGGCCTCGCTGTCCAAGCCGGTGTCCTCGACGGTGGTGGCCCATCAGGTCGGTGTGGGCGCGGTCGGCTGGGATACGCCGATCGTGTCGAAGCTGCCGTGGTTCGCGCTGGCGGATCCGGCGGTGACGCAGATGGTGACGGTGGGGGACATGATGTCGCATCGGTCCGGTCTGCCCGATCACGCCGGCGACCTGCTCGAGGATATGGGCTATGACCGTAGGCAGGTACTCGACCGCCTGCGCCAGCTACCGCTCGACCCGTTCCGGGTTTCCTACGCCTACACCAATTTCGGATACACCTCGGCCGCGGAGGCGGTCGCCGCCAGTGCCGGCGAACCGTGGGATGTGCTGGCCGACGACGTGTTGTTCCGGCCGCTCGGCATGACCTCGACCAGCTACCGGTTCGCCGACTTCGAGGCGCGGGCGGACCGCGCGCTCGGCCACATCTACGTCGACGGTAAATACGAGCCGAAGTATGTGCGTGACCCCGACGCGCAGGCACCCGCCGGCGGGGTCAGCTCCTCGGTCAACGATATGACCCGCTGGCTGGCGATGGTGCTGGCCGACGGGTCCCATGACGGTAACCAGATCGTCGACGCCAAGGCGTTGCTGCCCGCGCTCACCCCGCAGGTGGTGTCGGCCCGGGGGAGCGAACCCGCGATGCGTTCGGGCTTCTACGGGTACGGATTCAATGTCGGCGCGACGTCGGGGGCCCGTATGCAGCTCAGCCATTCCGGGGCGTTCGAACTCGGCGCCGGGACGAACCTGCTCATCCTGCCGTCGGCGGATGTGGCGATCATCGCGCTGACCAACGGCTCGCCCAGTGGCGTACCCGAGGCGCTGACCGCCCAGTTCGCCGACCTCGTGCAGTTCGGTGAGGTCCGCGAGGACTGGTACACGCTCTACCGCACCCCGCTGATGGCGATGGGGGAGCCGGTGGGGTCGCTGGTCGGTGTGCCGCCACCGGCCGATCCCGCCCCGCCCGCGCCGCTGTCGGCCTATGTGGGTGTTTATGCCAACGACTACTGGGGTCCTGCCCGCGTCACCGAGCGCGACGGCGCCCTGCAGCTTGCCATCGGCCCGAAACTGACGGTGCCACTGAAGCACTGGGACGGCAACACCTTCACGTTCGCCTTCGTCGCCGAAAACTCCCCGCCGGGCACGATTTCGAAGGCAACCTTCGACGGCGACAGGTTGACGTTGGAGTATTACGACAGCGACGGCAGGGGAACGTTCACCAGGAGCGCGCCGTGACCGCCGATGTCGTGGCCGGTCTGACCGACACCGAGGTCGCCCAGCGGATTGCCGAGGGCAAGACCAACGACGTGCCAAGCCGGGCGGCGCGCAGTGTCTCGGACATCGTGCGGGGCAACGTCTTCACCCGCATCAACGCCATCCTCGGCGTGCTGCTGATCATCGTGATCTCGACGGGTTCGGTGATCAACGGGGCGTTCGGGTTGCTGATCGTGGCCAACAGCGCCATCGGCATCATCCAGGAGCTGCGCGCCAAGGCCACGCTGGACAAACTGGCGATCGTCGGTCAGGCCAAACCGATGGTGCGCAGACAGTCGGGGACCCGCGCGCTGCCCCCCAACGAGGTCGTACTCGACGACATCATCGAACTCGGGCCCGGCGACCAGATCGTCGTCGACGGAGAGGTGCTCGAGGAGGCCAATCTCGAGGTCGACGAATCCCTACTCACCGGCGAGGCCGACCCGATCGCGAAAGATCCGGGCCATCAGGTGATGTCGGGCAGTTTCGTGGTTGCGGGCAGCGGCGCCTACCGGGCCACCAAGGTGGGCCGCGAGGCGTACGCGGCGAAGCTGGCCGAGGAGGCCAGCAAGTTCACGCTGGTGAAATCCGAACTGCGCAGCGGCATCAACAAGATCCTGCAGTTCATCACCTATCTGCTGTGGCCCGCCGGCCTGATCACCATCTACACCCAACTGTTCACCACCGACGCCGGCTGGCGGGAATCGGTGCTGCGCATGGTTGGTGCGCTGGTGCCGATGGTGCCCGAAGGTTTGGTGTTGATGACCTCGATCGCATTCGCGGTGGGGGTGGTCCGGCTGGGCCGGCGCCAATGTCTGGTCAACGAACTGCCCGCGATCGAGGGTCTGGCCCGCGTCGACGTGGTGTGCGCCGACAAGACCGGCACGCTCACCGAGAACGGGATGCGCGTCTCGGATCTGGAGCACTTCGCCGCGGGCGTGGAGGACGTGCTGGCGCAGTTGGCGGCCGACGACGCCCGGCCCAACGCCAGCATGCAGGCGATCGGCGAGGCCTACGCCACGCCCCCGGGGTGGACCGCGACGGCCACGGCGCCGTTCAAGTCGGCGACCAAGTGGAGCGGGGCGTCCTACGGTGATCACGGGAACTGGGTGATCGGGGCGCCCGACGTTCTGCTCGACCCCGCGTCCCCGGTCGCCGAACAGGCCGAGCAGATCGGCTCGCAGGGTCTGCGCGTCCTCCTGCTCGGGTCGAGCGACCGGTCGGTCGACGACCCCGCGGCGCCGGGTGCGGTCACCCCCGCCGCCCTGGTGGTGCTCGAGCAACGCATTCGGCCCGACGCCAGGGACACCCTGGATTACTTTGCGTCCCAGAAAGTTTCCATCAAGGTGATATCCGGGGACAATGCGGTGTCGGTCGGGGCCGTCGCCGGTTCGCTGGGGCTGAGCGGCGAGACGATGGACGCCCGCAAGTTACCGTCCGAGCCGCACGAGCTGGCCGACACCCTGGAGGAGTACACCACATTCGGCCGGGTGCGCCCGGATCAGAAGCGCGCCATGGTGCATGCGCTGCAGTCGCGGGGCCATACGGTCGCGATGACCGGTGACGGTGTCAACGACGTGCTGGCGCTCAAGGACGCCGACATCGGGGTGGCGATGGGGTCGGGCAGTTCGGCGTCGCGGGCCGTTGCGCAGATCGTGTTGCTGGACAACAAGTTCGCGACGCTGCCCTATGTCGTCGGTGAGGGTCGCCGGGTGATCGGCAACATCGAGCGGGTGTCCAACCTGTTCCTGACCAAGACCGTGTATTCGGTCCTGTTGGCGCTGCTGGTGGGGCTCATCGGGTTGGCTTCCAAGCTGTTCGGCTCGGATCCGCTGCTGTTCCCGTTCCAGCCGATCCACGTGACGATCGCGGCGTGGTTCACCATCGGCATCCCGGCGTTCGTGCTGTCGCTGGCGCCGAACAACGAGCGGGCGCATCCCGGCTTCGTGCGCCGGGTGATGACGCAGGCGCTGCCGTCGGGGCTGGTCGTCGGCATCGCGACGTTCACCTCCTACCTGCTGGCCTATCAGGGCCGTGCGGCCTCTGAGGTGGAGCAGACGCAGGCCTCCACGGCGGCGCTGATCACGTTGCTGGTCACCGCGATCTGGGTGCTGGCCGTAGTGGCCCGGCCCTACGAATGGTGGCGGGTGGCGCTGGTCGCGGTGTCGGGGCTGGCCTATGTGGTGATCTTCAGCATCCCGGTGGCGCAGCGGCTGTTCATGCTGGACCCGTCCAATATGGCGGTGACGTCGAAGGCGCTGGGTATCGGCCTGGTGGGGGCGGCCGTGATCGAGGTGCTGTGGTGGGCGCAGGGGGCGATCCTGGGCGAACGCAGGCGGTTGTGGCGCTAGCTGCCAGGCGGAAGAATGACCGGCACCTCGCGTAGATAGGGTGACCTCATGGGATTTCTCGACAAGGCCAAGGACCTGCTGGCGCAGAACGCCGACAAGGTGGACACCGCGATCGACAAGGTCGGCGACATCGTCGACGAGAAGACGCAGGGCAAGTATGCCGACACCGTCGACAAGGTGCAGGAGGCCGCCAAGAAGGCCGTCGACAAGACCAATCCACAGACCTGACGTATGGCCAAACTGTCTGTCTCCGTCGACGTTCCACTACCGCCGGAGAAGGCGTGGGAGTGTGCCTCTGATCTGTCCCGCTTCAAGGAGTGGCTGACGATCCACCGGGTGTGGCGCTCCACGCTGCCCGAGACGATCGAAAAGGGCACCGCCCTGGACTCGATCGTCGAGGTCAAGGGTATGCCGAATCGGATCCACTGGACGATCGTGCATTACCGGCCGCCGGAGGCGATGACGCTGAACGGCGACGGCAAGGGCGGGGTCAAGGTCAAGCTCATGGGCAAGGTCGCACCTGCCCCGAGCGGCGCCGAGGGTTCGACGGTGACCTTCGATGTGCATCTCGGTGGGCCTGCGCTGTTCGGCCCCATCGGCATGCTCGTGGCCGGCGCTCTGCGCAGCGACATCCAGGAGTCGCTGAACAACTTCAAGTCGGTTTTCGCGCCCTAGCCGAGACGGCTCAAATGGTCGGCGTGCCGGGTGGCACCCGGTAGCAGTTCGTCCCACCCATCCCGAAGACGAACACGGTGTCGCACCGGACGAAGCTGCCATCGGGATCGGGTGGGTAGTCGCAGCGCCCACCGCCGTGGCCGGCGAACGTGGTGTTGGAGCCGACGCACGGCTGCGCACCCGCGGGGGTGGCGAGTGCAACCCCAGCGACGGCGAGACCAGTCGCCAGCGTCAGCGCGCCGAAGAACTTGATCATGTGTGTCACCTCCCCGATGCACGGAGCGCGGGGATTGCGGTCCCGACACGCCGATGATGTGAACGATCGACATGGAATCGTTGCTACATCGTGATTATCCGCTTGTCGTCGCCGTCGCGCGAGCGATTCAACCGGCTGTTCGAGCGGTATTTGTGCGTGCACGACCGTGCGGCGCCGGCTCCGGCGCCGTCGGGCGACGGCGGTTGCTGTGCCGGGCGGCGCTCAGACGGCTGCGACCGCGTCGGCGATCGGTGTCTCGCCGGAGATCAGTTCGACGGTGCGGCCCGCGGTGGCCGGGGCGTCGAGGACGGCGACGAGGACAGCCGCGACATCCGCGCGCGGGATGCTGCCCCGCCCCGTAGAGCCGGCGATGGTCACCAGCCCGGTGCCCGGCTCGTCGGTCAGTACGCCGGGTCGCACGATCGTGGCGTCGAGGCCGCCCCGGGCGCGGATGTCGTCGTCGGCGGCGCCCTTGGCGCGCAGGTACGCCACGAACACCGGGTCCCCGACTTCGTCTGGGGCTTCCGCGTCGGCGCCCATCGACGACACCATGAGGTATCGGCGCACCCCGGCGGCCTCGGCCGCATCGGCCAGGAGCACCGCGGCGTCGCGGTCGACGGTGGCCTTGCGCGCCGCGCCGCTGCCCGGTCCGGCGCCCGCGGCGAAGATGACTGCGTCCGCCCCGGCGAGATGAGCCGCGACGACTTCGGCGGAGGCGTCTTCCAGATCGACGACGATCGGCTGCGCACCGGCGGCTTCGAGGTCGGCGCGGTGGGCCGGGTTGCGGACCAGCCCGGCGACGGAATCGCCGCGCCCGGAGAGGATCCGTTCGGTGATCAGTGCGATCTTGCCGTGCCCGCCTGCGATGACGATGCGCATGCGTTCACGCTAACGGACCCGGCCGATCCCGCGATGAATAGCCGGCGCCGCGACAGTCCATACCGGTGACCGTCCCACGACCCCGAGGAGATCATCGTGCCCATTCGTCATGACGCGCCGGTCGGCGCGCCGACATGGATCGACTTGTCGACGTCCGACGTCGCACGCGCCCGCGCGTTCTACGGCGCCGTCTTCGGCTGGACGTTCGAGGCGGCCGGGCCCGAGTACGGGGGCTATGTCACCGCTTTCCGCGACGGCAGACCCGTCGCCGGGATGATGGCGTGTCAGGAGGGCCCCGGCGGCTGGACCGAGTACCTGCGCACCGACGACGTGGCGGCCACCGTCGAGGCGGCCACCGCGGCGGGTGCGACCACCTACATGGGGGCGACCGAGATCACCGATGTCGGCTGGATGGCGATGCTGGCCGACCCGTCGGGGGCGCTGCTGGGGTTGTGGCAGCCGATCGGGCATCGCGGTTTCGAGATCGTCGGCGAGGCCGGCGCCCCGGTGTGGCACCAGCTGACCACCCGTGACTACGACGCTGCGCTGGAGTTCTACCGCGGCGTGTTCGGCTGGCAGCTCAGGACCGAGGCGGACACTGACGAATTCCGGTACACCACAGCGGTGTTCGACGGCGAAGAGCAACTCGGCGTGATGGACGGACGCGCGGTGCTGGCGCAGGGGGCCGCGTCGGCGTGGACGGTGTTCTTCGGCTGCGACGACGTCGACAAGACGATCGCGCTGGTCACGGAGAACGGCGGCACCGTCGTGCGTCCTGCCGAGGACACGCCCTACGGGCGGCTCGCCGCGGTCGCCGACCCGGCCGGGGCGGGCTTCAACCTGTCGTCGCTGAGGACCTGATAGCAGCACCTGCCGGCCCGGGCCGCGGAGGTCGCTGCGCGCGGCGGCGGGCGTACCGGCGAAGATGATGGCATGCCGAATTCCCCGAAGATCTACGTGAAGGCGTGCATCAACGGCGCCCGGACGCCCGACCAGCACCCCAACCTGCCCGTCACCCCTGACGAACTCGCCGCGGAAGCGGCGGCGGCACACCGGGCGGGTGCCAAGGCGGTGCATATGCACCCCAAGACCGCCGACGGGGTGGATTCGCTGCAGCCCGAGGTTGTGGCGGCGGCGGTGAGCGCGGTGCGGCACGCGGTGCCGGGGCTGCCGCTGGGTGTGACGACGGGGTATTGGGCGCTGCCCGACGCCGAGAAACGCCTGCGTGCCGTGGACGGGTGGACGGTGCTGCCCGACTTCGCCTCGGTCAACTGGCATGAACCCGGCTCCGAGGACCTCGCCCGGCTGCTGCTGAGCAAGGGGTTGGGGGTGGAGGTCGGGATCTTCCATGCCGAGGCGGCGGCATCGTGGGCGAATTCCGATATCTCCCAGCACTGCATGCGGGTGATGATCGAACTGCAGGGCCACGAAGACGTGTCTACCGCCGACGATCTGCTCAGCCAGGTGATGGCCGCCGGGTCGCCCGCGCCGGTGCTGCTGCACGGCCTCGACGAAAGCTGTTGGCCGCTACTGGAACACGCCGGGGTGCGCGGCGTGCAGACCCGGATCGGCCTGGAGGACACGGTGCGGCTGCCCGACGGTTCCACCCCGGCGGGTAACGCCGATCTGGTGTCCGCGGCGGTGGAACTGCTCAGTCGCTAGGGGCGGCCAGCGCGAAATCGGCGAAGTCGAACCCGGGTACGACGATGCAGCTCACCAGCGTGGGTTCGGCGTCGCGGGGGCGGGCGCGCTGCCAGTGTCCCGGTGGGACCACGAACTGGGGACTCGCGCCGGCGGCGATGTCGCTGCCGAGCAGATGGGCTGTGGCGTCGTCCTGTTCGGCGCCGACCTCGAGCACCAGCGGGCTGCCCCGGTGGTGCAGCCACAACTCGGCGCTGCGCACGGTGTGCCACGCGGACTGCTGACCGGGCATGAGCAGGAACAGGATGGCCGTGCCCGCGCTGCGCGGGCCGGTGTAGTCGGGCGGCAGCACCGATTCGGTGATCGTCAGGTCGCTGCGCCAGGTTTCCCGGAACCAGCCGCCCTCGGGGTGGGGGGCCAGGTCGAGCGTCTGTGCCCAGTCGGGGAGGTCCGTCATCGCCGAATACCGCCTTAGGTGAGGTCGGGCTCCAGACTAGAGGTGACGCCGCCGCGCGGGCGCGGGTCGGGGCCGTGTGGTCGCGTTAGGCTCGTCGCATGCTGCGCCCGCGTCCCGGTTGGCTGGTGGCGTTTCTCGCCGGAGTGCTGCTCGTCAGTGCCTGGCTGCCGTGGCTGACCACCGGCGCCGACGGCGGCGGGCGCGCCAACGCGATCGGCGGTGCGGTGGGCAGCCTGCACCTGCCGCCGCGGTTCGGGGCCGGTCAGCTGATCGTGCTGCTGGCCGCGACGTTGATCGTGGCGGGGGCGATGTCCGCCCGCGGGTTGGCCATCAGACCGGTTTCGGTTGCGGCTTTGAGCATTTCGATCTTGTTGGTGGCGCTGACGGTGTTCTACTTCCGCGTCAACGTTGCGCCGCCGGTTGCGGCGGGATACGGCCTCTACGTGGGGCTCGCGGTGGCCGTCGGCGCGGTGCTGTGTTCGATCTGGGCGGTCGTGTCGGCGTTCACCGCGGGCCGGTCGTCGTGACGGGTTTCGTACGCCCGGTGGTCCTCACCGGCGGGCGCTGGGTGCGGCTGGAACCGTTGACCCGTGAGCACAGCACCGAGATCGCGGCGGCCTGCGCCGACGGCGACGTGGGCGCATTGTGGTTCACCAGTGCGCCGTCGCCGGGGACGGCGGGGGACTGGGTGGAGCGGATGCTGACGCTGCGCGCGGCGGACGGCGGCATCACGTTCGTCGTCCGTGATCTGGATGGCGCTCTGGTCGGCTCCTCGAGTTACCTCAACGTCGACGCCGCGAACCGCCGCCTGGAGATCGGTCACACCTGGTATACCGGATCGGTGCGCCGTACCGGTGTCAACACCGAGAGCAAGTTGTTGATGTTGGGCCACGCATTCGGCGAACTGGGCTGTGTGGCAGTGGAATTCCGCACCCACTTCTTCAACTTCACCAGCCGTACCGCCATCGAACGGCTGGGCGCAAAACTCGACGGGGTGTTGCGCAGCCATCAGTTGCTGCCCGACGGATCGCGGCGCGACACCGTGGTGTACTCGATTCTCGACGTCGAATGGCCCGCCGTGCGGGCCAACCTGGAGTTCCGGTTGGCCCGCTGCGGCTGAGCCGCTGCGCCCTAGTCGGCGTCGACGGTGGTGGGTTCGATCGATCGGTGTTCGCCTCCGCGTGTCACGTCGATCTTGCGGGGTTTGGCACGTTCGGCCAGCGGGAGAGTGACGCTCAGTACGCCGTTCTCGTAGCTCGCCGTGATCGCCGCGGCGTCGATACCCTCACCGAGGGACAGTTGCCGCCGGTAGCTGCCGTAGAACCGCTCGTTGGCCAGCCACTGCGCGGAGTCGTCCGAGCGGGCACTGCGATGCGCCGAGATGGTCAGCGTTCCGTTGTCGATGTTGACGTCGACCGAGCCGGGATCGACACCGGGCAGGTCGGCGGTCACGAGGTAGTGGTCGTCGATTTTGCACAGGTCCATGGGCATGAACCGCGGTGTGCGCGCCGACCCGGTCTGGGTAGTCAGCAAACTACGGGTAACGGTGTCGAGGTCACTGAACGGATCGAAACGAAGCACAGTAATTCACCTCCTCAGCCACTTAGAGCCCGCCACCCTGGCGGGCAGCAAAATCACTGTGCGACGCCGATATTAGCACTCGAACCATGCGAGTGCTAGATCTGTTCTGCGGGTGTCCGAAATCCGGGTCGTGCAGATAAGGTGCAGTTCAGAGCGTTGGATAGCGGACGTGCGCGGGCGGTCGGGATCGGCGGCGAGGTGCTTCACGCGTCAACGGGGGGATGTCGCGTCGGGTGCGGACATCGGCGCGGGGGATGAGCGCCGCGGCGGTGTCGCGAGCACGGTCGGCGCTGAAACCAGCGGCAGCTTTCCGTCGCTCACCGATGCGGCGCAGCAACCTTCGGATGGCGAAGGTCTTGCCGACTTGGCGTGAGGCGTACGAGGCCGGCGGGACGTGGGGCGGCCCCGCCGGCTCGTGGTCTGAACCGACGAGACCTCGGCAAACGTACGTGGTCGACCACTACGTGTGCCTGTGCATGAGCATTGCCCGCAAGGTGGGCGGACAAACACTATTTCGTTTCCCGGCCGGAACTCCGGTTATGCCGTATCGGCTCGACGAACTTCAGGTGACGTCGCGGAGGGCCCGTGCGTCGATGCCGCTGCACGAGGTGATCTTGTGCACTAACGACTTTCGCGTCGAGTCGCGCTGTCCGCTCACGCTGCTGCGCCGACTCTCGCAGGAAAGCAATGTACCGCTGGTCGGCGTCGCGCGACGGGTGATCGAGACCCGCCGGTGACTTATCGCCAGGGGCCGTGCGGCCCGTGCGGCCCAGGCGGCCCAGGCGGACCAGGCGGACCTGCCCACGGGGGCGGCGGAGGCCCACCTGGCCCGCCGTACCAGTCAACCCAGCCCGGTGTGTCGACACAGGCGTAGGCATAACCCCACGGGCCACCGACGCAGATGTCCGGTCCGGCCGATGCAGGCGCGGCACCCCCGACGGCGATACCCAGCGGGAAGGCCAGCATGCCAACGCCGACGGCGGCCTTCTTCAACAGTTTCATTCGGATCACACCCCACTTCCGGTTTCTGCCATATGACTGCGGCATCCCCCGTCTGCGGATCACTCTAGCCCCCGCCGGCCGTGCCCCGCGCCCCGGCGTCCCGGTGAATTGGGCAGGCACACCGGCACATTCGTCTGGAATCGTTTGCCCGCCGCGGGGCCCTTAACCCCCTCGGGGGCAGGTTTGGCAGGTCACCGCCGGTGACAATGGCCGATGTCACGGGCACCGGCCGCGCCGGCGCATTGCGGGGCGCCCCCTGCCGGGCCGGGCTGGCGGCGAGCTTCCTCCGGTGTGGCGGCCGGTCAGCTCCTGTCGAGGCGGCGTGCGAGTTCGGGCACGTCGGCCACGACGAGCCCGGGCTGCGGCAGGCCGGGCAGGGGTATCGGTACGTTGCCGGGCCGGGTGATCAGCGCGCCGGAATACCCGACGCTTTGTGCGCCGACGGTGTCCCAGACGTGGCAGGCCACCATCATGCACCGAGTGGGGTCGACGTCGAGTTCCCGGCAGGTGTAGCGGTAGACCGCGGGATCGGGTTTGAACGTATGGCAGGTGTCGACGCTGAGCTGCCGTTCGAAGAACCCGGCCAGGCCCGCGTGTTCGAGCGGGGTGGGGCCGCCGGCGCCCGGCGGCGAGTTGGTGAGAGTAGCGAGCCGGAAACCGTTGTCGCGCAGCATCGTCAGCCCTGTCTCGACATCGGGATGGGCTGGCATCGTGCGCATGCCGTGTGCGATGCGGTCGAGATCTGATGCCCCGATGCTGCGGCCGTCGATGTCGGCGAGCATCCGCAGCATCGCCCGCCCGAGGGTGAAGAAGTCGACGTAGCAGCCCGACAGTGCCGTGGTCATCGAGTACATGACCAGCTGGCCGAACCATTTGCGCAACGCGTGGGGGTCGCCGAAGATCTCCTCGAACAACGGTGCCAGCGACTCGATGTCGAGCAGGGTCTCGTTGACGTCGAAGACAAGGACCTCCGGCGCGTCGGCGGGCGTGCTGTCGGGCAGTGTCATCCTGGTATCCCTTCGCCGGCGGCCCCGGACGTCGCGGGTGCGGGCAGCGCGCGGCCGGTGGCGGATCCCACCATTCTGGGTCACACGACCCAATCACGTCCAGGGGTCAGGACGGGGCGGCGGCGAATGAGCGTACATAGTGCACAGCGGCGTTCACCGCCGCGCGCAGGGGCGCGGCGTCGCCGGTGGCAAAGGTGATCATCGTGCCGCCCTGGTGTGCGGCGACCAGCGCGGTGGCGAGGTGGAGCGGGTCGGCGTCGGCGCGCAGTTCGCCGCGGCGCCGCATGGCGGTCAGCCCGGAGCGGAACAGTCCGATCCACTCGTCGTATCCGGCCGCCAGGTCGTCGAGCACCTCTGCGTCGGCCTCCAAGAGTTCACCGGCCAGCGAGCCGTACACGCATCCACCCTTGCGGTAGGTGGTTTCGACGTCGGCGATGCACGCGTCGGCCCACGCCTGCAGGGCTTCGAGGCTGTCCAGGGCGCCCAGCGGGGGCTGGGTGTGAAACGTCAGGACGTCGCGGCGGCGTGCGGCGACGACCTGGCGCGTGAGATCGCGTTTGTCGCCGAAGTAGTGCGACATCTGGGAGCCGCTGACCGCCGCGGCCCTGCGGACGTCGCCAATACTCGTGCCCGCGACTCCCCGGTCGAACATCAGCTTCGCGGTGAGGTCGACGATCCGGGCTTTGGTCGCGAGTCCTTTTCGGGTCAACTGCTGCGGTTCGTCGGGCATACGCGGTGCGCCTTCGGCATCGATCGGACGGCGCGGTGCGCCGTCTCGCCTTCGCAGTCACCCCCCCGGGGAGGCGAGAAACCGACTGTACCGCCGGCGGGGCGGGTTTCCGGTGATCAGACACGTCCGGCTTGCCGACGCGAACGCGTGGGGCGGCGCGGGGCCCGTTCGGCCGGGTCGGCGGCGTACAGCCGCAGATAGTTGACGGCGAACCGCACCGCGTGCGCATGCGGCCAGGGCTCGCGGAACGTGAAGGAGATTGTGCCGCCGCCCTGATGGGCGGCGACGATGACGAGGGCCAGTTGGCGCGGATCGGCGTCGGCGACCAGCAGGCCGCGATCCCTCATGCGCCCGATCGCGTTCTGGAGCAACTCCACCCATTGTCCGTAGCCGGCCGCCAGCGTCGCGCGCGTCGCATCGTCGGATTTCGCCAGTTGCCCGACCAGGGCATGGTAAGTGGGCGTGCCCTGGTAGCCGACGCGGCGGAGATACCGCAGGTTCAGCGTGATCCAGCGCTCGAAGTCCTCGAAGGTGTCGAGGTCGCGCAGGGCCGGCTGGCGGTGGAATTCGAGGACGGTCTCGATCTGGCGGGTGAGGATCGCGCGGAGCAAGGCCTGCTTGTCGGTGAAGTAGTGCGCCAGCTGCGAACCGCTCACCGACGCCGCTTTGCGCACCTTGTCCATGTTGAACTCGGGCAAGCCCTCGGTGAGGACGAGGTTCGCTGCCGACGTGACGATCCGGTCGCGCGTCGCGCGCCCCTTGGGGGTCAGATCCTGCACGTCGGGCACCGCGCCAGGGTACCGCTGCTGCGGCGTGATTCTGGGATGTCCGGCCCAATCATGTCGGCGATCCATTGACTGGTCATCATGCGGCTGCCTATTCTGGGTCACATATCCCAAATTTTGAACGCCGGCGGCGGTGGCCGTTCGCGGCGTATTTCTCGCGCCGAGAAGTCTGCCGAGAAGTCTTGAGGAGAAAGGGAGAACACGTGATCACTGAGAGTAAGCAGGCCGCCCCGGCAGTTCCCGCCGCGCCGGCCGTGGTGCGTGAACAGCCGGGCGGCCCGACGATGCGGGCCATCGTGCTCGCGGGGTTCGGGGATCTGGACAGTCTGGTGTACACCGACATCCCCAAGCCGTTGCCAAGGGACGGCGAGGTGGTCATCGCCGTCAAGGGATTCGGCATCAACCATGCGGAGATGCACATGCGGCGCGGCGAATGGGCCGAGGCCGCCGAAGTCAGCGGTATCGAATGCGTGGGTGTGGTGGACTCCTGCCCCGGCGGCGAGTTTTCCGTCGGGGCGAAAGTCGCGGCGCTGATGGGCGGGCTCGGGCGCACCGTCAACGGTAGCTACGCCGAGTTCACCCGGGTGCGTGCCGCCAACGTCGCCTCCATCGACTCGACGCTGCCCTGGTCCCAACTAGCCGCGCTGCCGGAAACCTATGCCACGGCGTGGACCTGCCTGTTCCGCAACCTCGACCTGGCGCCCGGCCAGACGATTGTGATCCGCGGCGCGACTTCGTCGTTCGGACAGGCGGCGGTCAAGATGGCAGTCGCGGCCGGGGCGCGGGTGATCGCGACCGCGCGCAGCGCCGAGCGGTTCGGCATGCTCGAGCGCCTGGGAGTCGAGCGGGTCGAGCGCGAGCAGCCCGAGCTGGCCGGCAGCATTGCCGAATCCAAGCAGATCGACGCCGTCCTCGATCTGGTGGGCAACAGCACGATCCTGGACTCGCTGGACATGTTGCGCCGGGGCGGCACCGCCTGCCTGGCCGGGTGGCTCGGCGGGCTGGATCCGATCGCCGACTTCAACCCGCTGTTGCGGATGTCCAGCGGCGTCAACCTGACGTTCTTCGGCAGCTTCGTGTTCGGGACGCCCGGATTCCCGCTGTCGGACGTACCGCTGCAGGAGATCGCACAGCAGGTCGCCGACGGGCAGCTCGATGCGGCGCCGTCGCGGGTGTTCGGATTCGACGAGATCCGCGAGGCGCACCGTGTGATGGAGGCGGGGGAGGCCGGGGGAAAGATGGTCGTGGTCGTCTGAGAGCCGACGATTCCTGCCAGCCATGCGCCAGATTCTGCCACCGGAATATGTGCGCCCACCTGCCTGTTTTCACTTTCAGATCGGATCGAGCGAATACCGCGAGAGATCCCTCTTGACAGTGAGAGAAGGCACCGACATGAAGAAGTTCGGATTGGCAACGATGGCCGCGAGCGCGCTGACCGCCGCGATCCTCGGACTGGCCGGCCCGGCCGTTGCGCAGGCCGCCGTGCTCCCGTCGTCGACGACCATTTCGGCCGGCATCGACCATCAGACCTGGTTGAACGACATCGGTCGCCCGAGCGTCAACGTCCCGCAGGTCGACACCAGCGTGCACCAGAGCCGCTGACCCGCCACACAGCGAAGGGGCCCTCACCGAGGGCCCCTTCGCTGTATGTGCGCTCCGTCTTCAGGCCGTTGCTCCCCGCGTCCACTGGCCCCCCGCTGTGCGCCGAATATGAACCGGCTGCGAGATTTTCGCTCTCTCGCAGCCAGTTCACACTCGGCGAAGGGGCCGCGACGGAGAGGCAGAAGTCACATCAGTGGCAGATGTGGGAAAAGGTGCCCCGGCAGGTGTCAGCAGGATTCGAACCTGTGATTGCGGGGTTGCTGACACCCTCGCTGACCTGTCAGGAATGCCCTGAATATCGACGACTGAGTGGGGGTGTGGGTTTGGCCCCGGCGGCGGGGCATGGATGATTGCGGATGTGTACAAAGTGTTCGGAATGCTGGTGAGGCGAGACGGTACGACCAAGGCGGACATGCGCAAGTACTACGAGAACAAGCATGTGCCGTTAATTCTCAGCCTGGCACCGCCCCCCGATACCTATAAGCGCAACTACGTCCTGGGTGACAACGACAACGGACCGGATGTAATCACCGAGCTGGTTTTCAGTGACCGGCAGGCCTACGAGCAATGGGTCGAGGTGATGTACACACCGGACTCGGGTGTCGCCGAAGACGAGGCACGTTTCCTCAATCGAGGCCGAACGACTTCCTATTGCGTGGAGGAGTGTTCCTGACTCGCTGACCGGCTACGAAGGGCTGCATGGCGTTTCGTCACCGGCTGCCAGGCGTGGCCGCCCCGCCGCCCCGCGGTTGCTCGACGCGGCCGAGTGGACTCCTATGGCGCGGTCGTTGCCCACGACTGCGAAACATGCGCTGACAAAAAGTGCCCCCGGCAGTCCCACAGAAGTGCCCCACGGAAGTGCCCCCGGCAATGTGGTGTGGCAAGACATCGAAAAAGGCCCGACCCTAAAGCAGGGCCGGGACTATTCCGATGTCTTGCGACACCACATGGTGCCCCCGGCAGGATTCGAACCTGCGACACCGGCTTTAGGAGAGCCGTGCTCTATCCCCTGAGCTACGAGGGCTGGCGGGCTGAGCTTACCTGGCCCGCGGGAACACCAGGACGCGAGAGCCGACCCCACTGTTTTGTCAAAATTGACAAAACATGGCCGGGGGGCGGTACCCTGCGACCCGTGGAGCTGAGACTGCAGCGCATCGGCGCCTGGTGCGGAACCGTCATGATCGTCGTCTACGGCACCTTCTTCTCCGGCGTGGCGCGGCTGTTCCCACCCCTGTCGCCGACGTCGTCGGCCGAGGAGATCACCGGGTTCTTCGTCGACCACAAGCTTTGGGTGCGCTTCGGCGTGGCGGGGTCCCTGCTCGCGCTGGCGTTGGCATTGCCCTTCCTGGCCGCCCTGGTCCTGCGGATCCGTCGCGTCGAAGGTCGGTTCGGCATGCTGTCGATGACACAGCTCTTCGCCGCGACGGTCTTTGTGCCCGCGCTGCTCTTCCCGTTGTTCTTCCTTGCGGTGGCCGCGTTCCGGCCCGAAACCCGCCCGGCGGAAACCACGCTCATGCTCAACGACCTCTTCTGGCTGTGGTTCATCGGCATCGTCGGCACCATCGTCATGCAGAACATCACCCTCGCGATCGCCTCGTTCATCGACCGCACCGATCCGCCGACCTTCCCCCGCTGGTACGGCTACCTCAACCTGTGGGTGGCGATGCTCTCGCTGCCCGGCGCCGTGGTCGTCGTCTTCAACGACGGACCGCTGGCGTGGAACGGCGTCTTCGCGTTCTACATCCCGGGTGTCGCGCTCACGGCGTGGCTGTTCGGCACGACGTACGTGATGGTCACCTCCATCCGGGCGCAGGAGGCCGCCGAGCGCGAGTTGGTCGACGCGGCGTGACGGCGACGTCGAAACCCCGGACCCGGAACGGCCCCGCCGCACCGGCCGACGCTCCGCGACGAATCCCCGGCGAGGCGGGCACCTGGGTTTTCCTGCTCGGCGACATGGTCGTCTTCGGGGTCTTCTTCGTCACCTTCATGGTCGAACGCGCCGCGGCCCCAGAGGTTTTCGACACTGCCCGCACCACTTTGCACATCGGCGTCGGCCTGGTCAACACCTTGGTGCTGCTCACCAGTTCGCTCTGTGTGGTGGTCGCGCTCGGAGCGTTCCGCGCCGGGGCGAACCCGATCGCGGCCACGGCGATCAACGCCGCACTGGCCCTCGGCCTGACCTTCGTCGCCCTCAAGGCCTACGAATACACCGCGCTGCTGATCCACGGGCACGGTGCCGGCGCCAACGACTTCTACCTGTACTACTTCATCCTCACCGGCCTGCACCTGTTCCACGTCGTCGTCGGGCTGGGCGTACTGGGATTCCTGCGTGCCCAGGCGCGCCGAACCGAGCGGGGCGCCGAGCGCAGCGACACCCGCACTGCTCTGATCGAGGGCGGCGCATGCTTCTGGCATCTCGTGGACCTGCTGTGGATCTTCCTTTTCGCACTCCTATACCTGGTGAGCTGATGGCATCGTCGACGAATATCTCTGTGCGGCAACTGGTCCGAAACCGTGCCGGTCTCAGCTGGCTGATTCTGGTTGCGGCGACGGTCATCTCGTGGGCGGTGGGCGCCGAACACGCCACCGGTTCACTGGTCGCCGTCCTCGTGCTGGCGATCGCCGCGCTCAAGGCCCGTCTGGTGGGTTTGGACTTCATGGAGTTGCGCGACGCGCCCGCCGGGCTGCGGCTGGCCTTCGAGTGCTACTGCGTCGCGATCTGGGCCGTGCTCTGCGGTCTGTACCTGTGGTGGTGAGCGCTCAGCGCAATTCGGCGATCACCCCGGCGAAGGCCTCGGCGTGCCGCGACTGCACGATGATGTAGCTGATCCCGTAGTCGTCGCGGTACCCGCGGATCCGGTCGGCGATCTCGCGTACCGACCCGGACAGTACGCCGGGGTGGCGCAGCAACTGTTCGTCGGTGAACGTCGGCAGGAAATGGCGGGGGATCGTCAGGTCCGGGGCGCCCGAGCCGTCGAGCGGCATGGCGGTGATCGCAATGTTCAGTTCGAGGTCGCCGAACCGTTCGCCCGCGGCGGTGCGGACGAGTTCGATCCGCTCGGCCAGCCCGTCCCGGTCGGGGCGGTCACCGCCGGTGAGTCCGATGATGTCGGCTCGGCGCGCGGCGACGGTCAACAGCCGGTCTCCGTTGCCCGCGATGAGGATCGGCACATCGGGCACGTGGTCGCGGAGATGGTCGGTGACGTGGCTCAGATAGTCGACTCGTCGCCCCGCGCCGGGGAACGGAAGTTCGGCTGCCTCGAACTCCTCGCGGACGTACCCCGCGCCCAGGCCCACCTCGAATCGGCCGCCGGACAGGTCGCGCAGCGCGGCCACGTCGCGGGCCAGCAATGCCGGCTTGTAGAAGCCGGCGTTGAGGACGAACGTCCCCACCCGCAGCGTCTGCGTCGCCGCCGCGACCGCAGTCAGCACCGGAAACGGCGCGGCGGCACCCAGATGGTCGGGAACGTGCAGGATGTCGAAGCCCAGATGCTCGGCCCGGCGTGCCTGCTCGCTCACGATCCGCAGCGAGTCGGCCGCCCGCAGCCCGAAACCGAACCGCAACTCCTTGGCCATGGACGCGATGGTAGGCGCGCCGCGAAGGTCGATGTTTGACCGTGCTCCGCGCGGGCAATCCGAGAGCACCGTCGCACACCGCGCGCAAAAGGAGCCACCCCCCGTGATCCGGCCCGTCGAGAGAGACTCCGACGGGCCGGATCGATATCCGCACCGATTTCTGGGGCCATGAGTACACATCCGACGATGGGCGTCGAGGAGGAGTTCCTGCTTGTCGACCCCGATACCGCCGCGCCGGCCGCGTGCAACCGGCGGGTCGCCGACCAGGCCGCGGCCGACGGCGTGACGTTGCAGCTCGAACTCACCAGCTGCCAGGTCGAAACCACCACCGAGGTCATGAGCAGCAGCGCAGCGCTGCGCGACGAGCTGGTGCGCCTGCGCCGGACCGCCGCGCGGGCGGCCGAATCCGCCGGTGCCCGGCTGCTGGCAGTGGGGTCGCCGCCCACGGTGCCCACAGAATTCCCGATCACCGACACCCCGCGCTACCGCAGGATTGCCGAACGATTCGGCATGGTCGCCCACGAACAGGGCATCTGCGGATGCCATGTGCACGTCGCCGTGCCCACCCGTGCAGCGGCAATCCGGGTCAGCAACCGGCTGCGCCCGCGGCTGCCGCTGCTGCTCGCGCTGACCGCCAACTCGGCGATCTACCGCAACGCGGACACGGGCTACGCCAGTTGGCGGCGGATGCTGTGGGCGCGCTGGCCAAGCGCCGGTCCGCCCCCGCATTTCGAGTCCGCCGAGGAGTACGACGCGACGGTGCGCATGCTGTGCGACTCGGGCGCGGCTCTCGACGACGGCATGGTCTATTGGGACGTCCGCCCGTCGGCCAACTTCCCGACCGTGGAAGTGCGTGTCGCCGATGTGCCCGCCACGGCGGCCGAGACGGTCCTGCTGGCCACCCTGGTCAGGGCGGCGGTCATGACGGCCCTCGACGAGGAGCGGCACGGTGTGCGGGTACCCCGGGTGTCGGCGCACGCGCTGGAGGCGGCGTACTGGAAATCGGCGCGCGACGGTCTCGACGGCGACGCCATCGACCTCGGCGACAGCCATGCCACCCTGCCGGCCGCCGATCTGCTGGAGCGCTACGTCGAGTACCTGCGGCCCGCGCTGGAAGCCCTCGGCGACCACGACATGGTGCGTGCCGAGCTGGCCCGCGTCCGCGCGCAGGGTAACGGGGCGATGCGGCAGCAACGGGCGTGGCGAGACCGCGGTGCGGTCGCCGACGTGGTGGCCGAACTCGCGGACGCGACGCTGGAGGCGTAGGTGCCGTCAGATCAGGGGCAGTTCGGCGAAGACGGGTGTGGTCGGCTGTGTCGACCCGGTGCCGGGCTCGACGGTGAACGCGAGTGCCCGGGAGTCGCCGATGTCGGGAAGGACGGCGGTGGTCGACGGGGCCACGGCTTGCGCATCCATGGTGCCCGCGGAGTGTGCGCCGTCCGCGCCGACGAGCCACATCTGGTAGACGGTGCCCGGCTGGGGTGGGGCGACGTTGTTCATGACCAGCACGGCGGCGTTCTGTTCCCGGGAGAAGACCACGGTGGCCGTCCCCCCGGTGGGGATGTCACCGGATACCGTGCGCACGTCGGGTGCGGCGAACACCTGCGCGGCCGTCGACGGAGTGACCTGCGGCCGCAGCGACAATCCCACTCCCAGCGCGCCAAGCGCGATCACCGCCGCTGCCGCGGCGGCCAGCGCGCGTGTCCGCCAGCGCGGCGCCGGTGGGTGCAGTTGACGCACGTTGTCGCCCCCGACGTCCGCCACCGCCGCCAACACCCGCTCCCGCAGCCGGTGCGGCGGCTCCGCCGCGGTGGCTGCCGACAATGCCGCCATGGTCTCGTGGACGGTTCGCACCTCGTCGAGGAAGGTCCGCGCGTGTTCGGGTGACGCACGCGCCAGCCACCGATCGATCTCGGCGCGTTCGGATTCCGAAACCGCGTGCAGGGCATACGGTGTCGCGAGCGACATGGGGTCGAGGGGCAGCGGGTCTGTCATGCGAGCCCCAGGCAGTTGCGCAGCGCGCGGATCCCGTCACGCATGCGGGACTTGGTGGTGGCCAGATTCGCCGACAGGCGTTCGGACACCTGCGAGTAGGTCAGCCCGTCGTAGTAGGCCAGCCGGATCGCCTCGCGCTGCAGATCGGTGAGCGAATCGAGGCAGTCCGCGACCCGCCGCCGCTCGTCGCTCAGGATGACCGATTCGGCGACGTGGTCGACGGGCGGCTCCACGGTCGCCGCGCCGTATCGGGACTCCCGCTGGCCCGCGGCCTGTTCCGACCGCACCCGGTCCACCGCGCGCCGGTGTGCCAGCGTCAGCAGCCACGCCAGCGGTGATCCGGCCGCCCGGTCGTAGCTGCCCGCGGTGCGCCACACCTGCAGGTACACGTCCTGCGTGGTCTCCTCGCTGTAGCCGGGATCGCGCAGTACCCGGCTGACCATGCCGAATACCCTGGCGCGGGTGTGGTCGTAGAAGGCGGCGAAGGCTTCGGCGTCCCGGTGTGCCACCCGACGCAGCAGATCGTCGAGGTCGGTGGTCACGAGCGGTAGCCTAACCGCACACGCCGATGCCGTCACATCAATCGCGATGCCGGTGGATCCGATGCGAAAAACCCTGAGTGACAGCGCCATTGGTCGACAACCGCGCGGGACGCGTCATCGTGCGCGTCCGCCGGGGGCAAACGTCCACTGGTACACGTCGAGGTAACCCGAGCGGAACCCCGCCTCGGAGTATGCCAGGTACAACTCCCACATCCGGCGAAACACCTCATCGAAGCCCAGGGCCGCCACCTCGTCGTGGCGGGCGGTGAACCGCTCCCGCCACAGCCGCAGCGTCTCGGCGTAGTGGGGGCGAAGCGAGTGCATGTCGACCGTCTGCAACGTCGTGTGCCTGCGGGTGATCTCCTGGATCGCATCGGTCGACGGCAGCAGGCCGCCGGGGAAGATGTACTTCTGGACCCATGTGTAGGTGTTGCGGCTGGCCAGCATCCGGTCGTGGGGCATGGTGATGGCCTGGATCGCGACCCGCCCGGTGGGCGTCACCAGGCGGTTCAGCGTCCGGAAGTACTTCGGCCAGAACCGGTAGCCCACGGCCTCGACCATCTCGACCGAGACCACCGCGTCGTACCGGCCCGCCACGTCGCGGTAGTCGCGCAGTTCGATGGTGACGCGATCGGCCAGTCCGGCGGCGGCGACCCGTCGGCGCGCCAGCCGCTGCTGTTCGGCCGACAGGGTGATCGAGTGGATGTGGGCGCCCCGGGCTGCGGCTTGTAGGCACAACTGCCCCCAGCCGGTGCCGATCTCCAGCACGCGGCTGCCCGCGCCGACCCCGGCGGCGTCGAGAAGCCGGTCGACCTTGCGCCGCTGTGCGTCGGCGAACCCCGCCTGCGTGGCGGGCAGGGTGTCGAACAGGGCGCTGGAGTACGTCATCGTCTCGTCGAGGAACACGCCGAACAGTTCGTTGGACAGGTCGTAGTGCCGTGCCACGTTGCGGCGGGCCCGGTCGCGGCTGTTGTCTTCCGAGCGCGGCCGAGCCGTCAGAACCAGCGGTCGGAAACGTTGCAGGGCAACGGGAATCAATGACGACGCGGATCCCGCGAACGCGGTCAGCAGACCAGCTAGATCGGTGGAGGTCCACTCTCCGGCCATGTATGACTCGCCGAAGCCGATCAGGCCGTGGCGGCCGATCCGGCGGGCGAGCGCGTCGGGGCGGTGAATGACCATCGTGGGCAGCGTCGGATCGGCCGCGCCGACGACCGACCCGTCCGGGTAGCGGAGGCGGAGCGGCAACCGGGCGGCGGCGCGGCGCAACAGGTTCCCGGCGACCATCCCGGACAGCGCGCCGGTAAGGCCGCCGGGCACCCTGCCGACATCGGGCCAAGTACCGTGATCGACTGCACTGCAATCGGTTCCGGTTCCGTTGGTGGAGTCGATGCTCACGGCAGGGAAATCCCTTCGTTGTCGGCGGTGGTGATACGGGGTACGACGGGTAGGCCGCGCAACCAGAGAGTGATGCCCTGGACGCGAATTCCCAACGCGCCCATCAGCGGTGCCAGCGGTGCGGTGAGTTGCAGGCGTGCCAGTTCGCGGACCGGACGGCGGGTGCCGCGCAGGGTGGCGACGAAAGCCGGTTGATTGCCCCTGTGCAACGAGATCGACACATCCAGCTCGGTGTCGGGTCGGGGCGCCCGCACCAGGTAGTGGCCGTCCACCTCGTTGAACGGCGATACGTAGAGCCGCTTCTCGACCAGGACGGGACGGGTGCCGTCCGGTGGCAGCAGGTAGGCGTGCCGCTCGCCGTAGGTGTTGTGCACCTCGGCCACGATGTGGCGCAGCACCCCGTCCGCGTCGTGACACCAATAAAGGCTCAAGGGATTGAACACAAATCCCAGCACCCTGGCCTGCAACAGGGCGGTGATCGTGCCGCCATGCAGGTCGATGCCGTACTCGGCGAGAAATGCGTCGACCCGTTGCCGCAGTGAGAGATCCGGGTCCCCGCCGAAGTGGTCGGCGGACTCGAACCGCGCAAAGGGCCGCAACCAGCGTGGTAGCCGGGGCGGTTCGTCGAGGTCGATGTACCAGCTGTAGCCGCGGTGTTCGAAATAGTGGTGCACGGGCACGCGACGCAGGTGGGTGATTCGGGTGCGGTACAGCGCGGGGGTCAGCAACTCGCCACCACCCTGTCCGGCGGTGTGACGCCGGGCCACTCCGCGCCGAGGCGCCGGGCCGCCCGCAACCCTGACGCGGCGCCGTCCTCGTGGAACCCCCACCCGTGGTACGCGCCGGCGAACACCAGTCGGTCGTCGTCGAGTGTGGGCAGACGATGTTGTGCCGCAACGGATTCCATGGTGTACACCGGATGGCTGTAGGTCATCTCGGCCAGGACGCGGGTCGGGTCGACACGGTCCCGCCCGCCCAGCGTGACCAGGAAGCGCCGCGGTCCGCCCAGGTGCATCAGCCGGGTGATGTCGTAGGTCACCAGCACCTCCTCGTCATGCGGGCGGACCAGGTAGTTCCACGACGCCCGTGCGCGGCGGTGCCGCGGCAGCACGGACTCGTCGGTGTGCAGCTGTGCATGGTTGCTGGAGTACCCGATTGCGCCGAGGACTTCGCGCTCCGCCGAGGTGGGCCGCGCGAGCATGAGCAGGGCCTGATCGGGGTGGGTGGCGATCACGGCGGCGTCGAACTGCCGTGGCGCCGACCGTTCGGCGGTGAGCTCGACACCCTCGGGAACCCGGGCGACGCTGCGGACGGGTGTGCCCGCCGACACCTCGTGTACCCGCGCGAGGATCTGCTCGACGTAGGCGGCCGAACCTCCGACGACCGTGCGCCACGTCGGCGATCCGAACACCGACAGCATGCCGTGGTGGTCGAGGAATACGAACAGGTAGCGGGCGGGGTAGCGCATCGCGTCGCCGGCGGGGCACGACCACACCGCCGACACCAGCGGCACCATGAAATGCTCGGCGAAATAGCCGGAGAAGCTGTGCCGCTGCAGGAATGCGCCGAGGGTTTCGTCTGCGTCCGTGTCGGTACCGTCGGCAAGCAGGCGCGTCGCGGCGCGGTGGAAGCGCCGCACCTCGGCCAGCATGCGCAGATACCGCGGCCGGGCCATCGTGGACCAGGACGGGAAGAGCCCGCCGAGGCCGCATGCGCCCGCATACTCCAGCCCGCAGGTGTCGTCGCGTACCGACATCGACATGTCGGTGGTCTGCGTGGCAACACCGAGCTCGGCGAACAACCGGCACAGTGTGGGATAGGTGCGGTCGTTGTGTACGAGGAATGCGGAGTCGACGCCGACGATGCAGCCATCCCCCCGGTCCAGGTAGTGGGTGTGGGCATGTCCGCCGAACCGGGTGTCCGCCTCGAACAGAGTGACCCGGTCGCGCGCCGACAGCAGGTAGGCGGCCGTCAGTCCGGCCACGCCGCTGCCGATGACGGCGATCGAGCGTCCACCGGGATGTCTGTGTTCCACGCCGGCTATTCGGAGTCGGTGCCGTCGCGGATGGGTGTCGATCGCCTTGCATTCGTATTGCCCGCGCGTAGTGTGCCGGGAATGTCGCGAATCGTCTTCCGTAACGGCACGATATGGACCGGCACCGCCGCGGGTTGCACCGATGCGCTCCTCGTCGCCGACGGCGTAGTCGAGGCGGTCGGCGCTGAGGCGGTGGCGCACGCGGGGACCGCTGACGAGGTGGACCTCGACGGCAGATTCCTGATGCCGTCCTTCGGCGACGGGCACGCCCACCCGCTGCTCGGCGGGCTGGAAGCGGTCGGGCCGCCGGTGCGGCCGTGCTCGTCGGTCGACGAGATCGTCGACGCGGTCGGCTCATTCGCCGCGGCGCACCCCGACCAGGAGTGGATTCTGGGAGCGTCCTACGACAGCAGCCTGGCGCCGGACGGGCTTTTCGACGCGCGCTGGCTCGACGCGGCGGTGCCCGACCGGCCGGTCGTGCTGCGGGCCTGGGACTACCACACGGTGTGGTGCAACACCGTCGCGCTGGACCGTGCGGGCATCACGCCCGAGACGCCCGACCCGGTGCTCGGCGAGATCCCGCACCGCGCCGACGGGTCGGTGCTGGGCACGTTGCGCGAGTGGGGTGCGGTCGACCTGGTCAACGCGGTGATTCCGGAGCGCGACGAGGACACCCGGATCGCGGCCCTTGGCACGGCGGCGGACTACTACCTGGCTCGCGGCGTGACGTGGGTGCAGGACGCGTGGGTGGAGCCCGCCGACGTCGACACCTATCTGGCCGCCGCCCGCCGCGATGCGCTGCGGGTGCGGTTCAACCTCGCGTTGTACGCGGACCCGCGGCATATCGACTCGCAGCTGGACGGATTCGCCGAGTCCATGCGGCGGGTCGAGGAGTTGGGTTCGCCGCTGCTGACGGCCAACACGGTCAAGTTCTTCGCCGACGGTGTCGTCGAGAACGAGACGGGCGCGCTGCTGACGCCCTACTGCTCGGGGCTGCACAAGCACCCCGGGCAGGACCCGGACAACAACGGCATGCGGGTGTGGGAAGGGCAGACGCTGGCCGAGGCGGCGCAACGCGTCGACGCGCTCGGCCTGCAGATCCACATCCACGCGATCGGTGACGCCGCCGTGCGCCAGGCCCTCGACGCGATCGAGCACGTCGTCGCCACCAACGGCCCCCGTGACCGGCGCCCGGTGATCGCCCACGCCCAACTCGTCGACGATGCCGACATCGGGCGTTTCGCGCAGCTCGGCGTGATCCCGAATATGCAGCCGCTCTGGGCTCAGCAGGACGCGCTGATGACCGTGCTGACGGTGCCGCGCCTGGGCCCCGAGCGCTCCGACAAGCAGTACCGGTTGCGCACCCTGGACCAGTCGGGTGCGCCGCTGGCGTTCGGCTCGGACTGGCCGGTGTCCTCGGGCGCGCCGCTGGACGGCATCGCCGTGGCGGTGTCGCGCCAGACCGTCGAGGGGGATCCCGAGGGCGGCTGGACGCCGGCCGAGATCCTCGCCTCGGAGCGGGCGTTGCATGCCTACACCGCCGGTGTTGCCGCACAGGCATTCGCCGAGGGCGCGTGGGGCCGCATCGTGCCGGGTGCGAGCGCGGATCTGGTTTTGCTGGACCGCGATCCGCGCGACACGCCGCCGCTGCAGATTCCCTCAATCCGCGTACGCGGAACGTACCTGAGGGGCAAGCTCGGGTATTCGTCCGCCAGCTGAGGGAGTGCCGATGTCCTCACCATCTCCGCTCGATCCGGCGGTGCCGCGGCTTCAGGACGACCCACACGAGGGGCATCTGCGCCGCGTCCTGGGTGTGCCGTCGCTGGTGCTGTTCGGTCTCGTATACATGGTGCCGCTCACGGTGTTCACCACCTACGGGATCGTCACCGAGATCAGCGGCGGACGGGTGGCGGCCGCCTATGTCGTGACGCTGATCGCAATGCTGTTCACCGCGCGGTCCTACGCCCGGATGTCCGCCGCATACCCCGTCGCCGGGTCGGCGTACGCCTACACCCAGAAGTCGTTCGGCGCGCCGGTGGGCTTCCTGGCGGGCTGGTCGCTGCTGCTGGACTACCTGTTCCTGCCGATGCTCAACTACATGGTCATCGGGCTCTACCTCAACGCCGCGCTGCCGGCGCTGCCCAACTGGGTGATCATCGTGGTCACCATCGCAATCGTGACGGTGCTCAATGTCGTCGGCATCGTGTCGGTGGCCCGCGCGAACATCCTGATCATTGCCCTGCAGACGGTGTTCATCGTCGTCTTCGCGGTGCTGGCCGCCGTGACGCTCTCCGGATCGGGGACCGTCGACGTGATGGCCCCGTTCACCGGTGACGGCTCGGCGCCCGGGTTCGGTCCGGTGCTCGCGGGGGCGGCGATCCTGTGCCTGTCGTTCCTCGGTTTCGACGCGGTGTCGACACTGTCCGAGGAGGCCAAAGATCCCAGGCGAACAGTCCCCCGCGCGATCATGATCGCGACGCTGCTGTGCGGGCTGTTGTTCATCGCGCTGGCGTGGCTGGCGCAGGTGGTGTTCCCGTCCAACAACTTCACCGACGTCGACTCCGGCGCGCTCGACGTGATGGCGACCGCAGGCGGGACGTTCCTGAACACATTCTTCACCGCGGCGTATGTGGCCGGTGCGCTCGGCTCGGCCATCACATCGCAGGCGTCGGTGGCGCGGATCCTCTATGCCATGGGGCGTGACGGCATCCTGCCGCGGAAGGTATTCGGCCATGTCTCGCCGCGGTTCTCGACACCGGTGTACGCGATCCTCGTGGTGTCGGTGATCTCGTTGCTGGCCGTCGTCATCGACCTGGCCACGCTGGCATCGGTGGTCAGTTTCGGTGCGCTGGTGGCGTTCTCGGCGGTGAACCTCTCGGTCTTCAAGCACTACTACGTCGACGGACGCGAGCGGCAGGGCGGCGCGATGGTCAACAATCTGGTGCTGCCGCTGGTCGGTTTCGCGTTGACGGTGTGGCTGTGGACGAGCCTGTCCGGCCTGACGCTGGTGATCGGACTGATCTGGCTGGCAGTGGGATTCGGGTGGCTGGCCTGGGTGACCCGCGGCTTCCAGCGGCCCACGCCAGTGCTGGATATGGAGGAATAGGGGCCCGCTGGGCCGCCGAGGGTAACGCTACGGCGACCGTTTCGCTGATTTCCCGCCCTGGCGTAGCATTCGGCGTTCCCATGCTCTGGCTACCCGACCCACGATCGACCCCTCGGTGTCCAGTTTGGTCACCCGTACGACGATCCAGCCCAGCTCGTCGAGACATTCGATCCGTCGCACATCCTTGTTGAATCGATCGGCTGTCCGGTGGTCTGCGCCCTCGTATTCCACGACGACCTTGACGTCCTCCCAACCCATATCGGCGTACCCGACCGTCCATCCGTACTCGTCGCGGATCTCGATCTGAGTCTGGGGTCGCGGAAATCCGTTGCGGATCAGCAGCAGCCGAACCCAGGTCTCCCTTGGCGACTCCGCGCCGGCGTCGACGAAGTCGAGTGCCGATCGTCCCGCCTGGAGTCCCCGCATCCCCTGGTGCCGTGCGACGAGCCGGTCCACATCGGACATCGTCATTCGGGTCGCGCGGGCCAGGGCGTCGATGGCGGTTATCGCGCGCAACGGCGGATTCCGGCAGGCCAGGTCGAGGGCCGTTCTGGCCGGGGTGGTCACTGCCATTCCGTCGATGTGGCAGATCTCGTCGTCCTGCAGATGCGCGGCCCACACCACGACGCCGGGCACACGTCGTCGGTTGGTGTCGATGATCGTCGCGGGCAGCCGCTGGTCGATCCATTTCGCGCGGTGCAGCGCCGACGCGGACAGGCCGGCCAGTACGCCGCGCCGCCTGGATCGCAGCCACGCCGCTCTGGCTCGCAGGGCGGGGGTCAGTGGTGTGTCCGCCGATACGTACACGTCGCGGTGTACGGCGACGAATCGTGTTCGCAGTGCGTGCCGTGTGACGAGCCCGGCGGTCAGCGCTTCATGTCCGATGAACGGTCCGTCCATGCCGGAAGTCTGTCGCGGACGACCGACAGGTCTACGAACGTAACGCTGCGGAGGTAGTCGCGGGAAGATTCCGCCGTGGCGTTCCGCTCGACGCGGACCTCAGGCGACGGTACGCGCCGGCCAGCTGCGGGCGGTCGCGACGAGCCCCCGGATGAGCGCCGAGGTGGCAGGGGAGAGCCCGTCGTCGCCGGGCATGGCACTGCGCGGGCCGAGTCCGCGCACCCGCGGTGTCAGTTCGAGTTGGGCGCCGCCGCCGCTGGCCCGGTTGACCGGATTGGTGGGGTTCTGACCCCGCAGTTCCGCCGGGATCGCGTCGAGGTCGGTGATGACCTGGTAGCCGGGCACCACGACGTGGCGGGCCAGATGTGCGGCGAGGGTGCGGTTCCTGCCGCCCGCCAGCAGCTCGGTGCTGCGGCCGATCCGGCCGTAGCCGTGCAGCGACACCGCCACGTCGACGTGCCCGAGGAATTCGGCGAGCCGTGCGGATTCCTGTTCGTGGTAACGGGCCGACGGCAGATGGTGCGGGTAGCGGTCGGGATGACGCACGACGTAGAGCGACGCATCCGCGGCTTCGGCCGCCTTCTCGGCGATCACGTCGGTCATCTGCTCGAGCCCGCCGCCATGGATGGCCATGAAACCGAACCGCGACCGCAACGCGCTGTGCTCGATCACCCCGGGATAGCCGAGCAGCTCCGAAAGTGACTGCGGGGCAGGGGTGTCGGCGGCATTGGGATGGTGCTGCCAGTGCACGGGATCCCAGCGGCGCAGGAACTCGACCCAGCGCGGGGGCAGTTCGTGGTGCAGGGCGCCGTCGATGATGCGTTCCAGGTATCCGGGTCGGGGCGCGCCGGGGTCGACGCGATGGTCGATGTACACCCATGCGTCGGACGGGCCGCTGTCGGTGTGGACGACGAGCCGGTCGCGGCGGTAGCGCACGGGGACGCCCTCGGCGCTGTCGAGGGTGGCCAGGTCGTGGTCGGTGAGCTGCCACAGGACACCGTGCACCTCGGCGCCGTCCGCGGGCTCGACGGTCGCCACGCCGCGTTCGTTGATCAACCAGTCGTGGTCGCTGAGCCTGGCCCGGCGCGGCAACACGGCGCCGGGGCAACGCCGGGCCATCTGCTGGACACACAGGTTGGAGCCGTAGGCGAAGTACGCGTGCCGCGCCGCCCCTGCGGCGAGATCGGTCAGGGCGGCGGTGCCTGCGGTCAGGTGCGGCAGCAGCATCAGCTCGCGGTGGTCGGGTTATACGGCACCGATCCAGCGTATACGTAGTTCGTGACCTGCGGAAACGTTGTGGGTGCCGGTCAACCCGCCACGGTCAGATAGATCAGGACGACGTTGAGGACGCTGATCACGCCGGCGACGGCCCACCCGAGGGCCGTGGTGACGCGGTGGTTGGTGTCGTCGCCCATCAGCGCGCGGTTGCTCGTCAGTCGGATCAGTGGGATGAGCGCGAACGGAATGCCGAACGACAGCACCACCTGCGAGATGACCAGGGCGCGGCTGGGATCGACGCCGATGGCCAGCACGACGAGGGCCGGGATGAGGGTGACCATCCGGCGCAGCAGCAGTGGATAGGACCGGCGCAGCAGACCCTGCATGATCATCGCCCCGGCGTAGGCGCCCACCGACGTCGACGCCAGCCCGGATGCCAGCAGGCCGATCGCGAACAGCAGCGCGACCGTCGGGCCCAGGGTGTCGCGTACCGCCGCGTGCGCGCCTTCGATGGAGTCGGTGTTGTCGCGGCCCTGCAGGTTGGTCGCCGCGACCAGCAGCATCGCCAGATTCACCGCCCCGGCGACCAACATGGCCAGGCCCACGTCGAACCGGGTGACGCGTAGCAGCAGGCGGCGCCGCGGCCCCGCCTCGGGGTGGCCGTGCCGGTCGCGGGCCAGCCCCGAATGCAGGTAGACGGCGTGCGGCATGACGGTAGCCCCGAGCATGGCCGTGGCGAGCAGCACGCTTTCGGCCCCGTCGAAGCGCGGTATCAGGCCGGCGGCGACCTCGGCGGCCGGCGGCGGTTGGACGAACAGGCTGGTCAGGAATCCGATCGCGATGACGAGCAGCAGGCCGCTGATAACCCGTTCGAACACCCGCTGGCCCCGGCGGTTCTGCACCGCCAGCAACAGTAGCGACACCGCGCCGGTGATCACGCCACCGATCAGCAGCGGTAGGTCGAACAACAGGTACAACGCGATCGCGCCACCCACGACCTCGGCGAGATCGGTTGCCATCGCGACCATTTCGGCTTGCAGCCAATAGGCGATGCGGGTTCGGGTGCGGGTGTGGTCGGCCACCGCCTCGGGCAGTGTGCGGCCGGTGACGAGACCCAGTTTGGCCGAGAGGTATTGCACCAGGCCGGCCATGACGTTGGCCATGACGATGACCCAGACCAGCAGGAAGCCGAACTGCGCTCCGGCGCTGACGTTCGCCGCGACGTTCCCGGGATCGACGTAGGCGATCGCGGCGACGAACGCCGGGCCCAGCAGCACCCACGTCGACCGCCGGCGGCGCACCTCGGTGTCCTGGAGCATCCGACCCCCTCGCTTCTATCCGGCCATTCGAATAGAAAAGTTAGGGTAGCCGAAACCTTGGGGTTGGTCCAGATCAGGGGCCGACCGCTACGCCGGCTCCGGGCATGGGGAGCACACAGTAGGACGTGAAGCCCTGTGTGCAGCCGTACCGGATGAACGGTCCGATCGGCGGGGGAGTGGTGCGAATCTGCACACTGCCGGAATTGGCGCACTTGGTGGTTCCCGGAGCGATCTCGGTGCAGTCGGGCGCCGCGGCGGCGGCGGGCGAGGACACCACAGCGGCCGCGATACCCCACCCGGCCAGCAGGAGGGTTGCGGTGCGCATCATCGGACGCCGGTCAGATCCCGACTCCGACGAGGAATCCGCCGAACGGGTAGCCGAACCATGGGAAGTTGTTGAACGTCGGCGGCGACGTGACGATCTGTGTGCTGCCGTTGGTTTCGCACTGCGTGGTGTTGGGTGCGGTGGTGGTGCATTCAGGAGTAGCTGCGGCCGCGGGGGCCAGCGCCAATGCGACGCCGGCGCAACCCGCGGCAACAGTGACCAGCAGGGTGGCCGCAGATGGCATGACGGGCTCCGTTCGCTGGCTGAAGTCTACGCTCAGCGGAGTCCGGCCGAACTCAGAGAACGAAGAAGTCGTCGTCCCAGGGGAACATGCCGTACTCGGGAACCTCGGGGGTGGCGTCGATCTGGGAGTTGCCCGGCGACGCGCAGTCGGTGGTCTGACCGCCGATCACCGCGGATCCGCCGGTGGATTCGCACTGCGGCAGCAAGGGGTTGTCCGGACCGCCGCCGCCGTACGGTTCGGCAGACGCCACGGGTGCCAGCGCAACCGCCGCGGCAGCACCCGCGCCGACCAGCAGTCCCGCCAGCGTGCTCAGACGTCGCTTCATAACAAGGAAATCCTCTCAGCAGATTCACATCGCAGCGTACAGGCCTTTGCCCGTGATGAATGGTAAATCGAGGGTGGTGCGGATGCCCGGTGAGGCAGCCACTACGGCCGGAATGGCATTGACGATCCGCGCCGCCGTGGCGACCAGACCTGCATGGTTGTGATCTCCGTTGCTGCTGCTCAGGCGCAGATCGAGGGTGTAGGACGGCTCACCGGTCACCTCGACTCGGTACGACCCGCCGGCCTGTGCGGGCTGGGGCCAGTCGGGGCAGAGGTCCTCGCGCAGCCGGGTGACGTGCTCGAGCACCACCGCCGCCCGGCCGTCGCGAATCCCGCGCACCTCGAACCGCAGCGCGGCGGCGCTGCCTTTGGGGATGCTCCCCGCCGCGATGTCGAAACCTTCCGGCGCGGGTTCGCGGACGTACACCTCGGTGATCTCGTCGAGTTCGATTCCGAGGCCCGCCGCGAGCTGCCGCACCACCGAACCCCACGCCAGGCTGAGCACGCCGGGCTGCAGCAGAATCGGGATCTGGTCGAGGGGCCGGCCGAATCCCATCACGTCGAACATCACCGTCGCGCTGTCGTAGGTCGCATAGTCGACGATCTCGGTGCACCGGATCTGTTCGATGCCCTGACACGTCCCGGCCAGGGCCAGCGGCAGTAGATCGTTGGCGAATCCCGGGTCGATCCCGTTGACGAACAGGCTGGCGTCACCGGATTTCGCCGCCTCTTCGATGGGCGCGACGATCTCGTCGGGCAGCACCTGCCACGGATACTGCAGGAACACCGGGCCGCTGCCCACCACGTTGACCCCGGCAGCCAGCAGGCGCCGGTAGTCGTCCAGCGCTTCGGGCAGCCGGTTGTCGGCCATCGCGGTGTACACGGCGCAATCGGGCCGGGCGGCCAGCACCTCGTCCAGATCGGTGGTCGTCGCGACTCCTGTCGAATCGTCCAGTCCGACCAGCTCGGCCGCGTCCTTGCCGGCCTTCGCCGGCGAGGACACCCAGACGCCGACCAGCTCGAAGCGCGCGTCGGTGATCAGGTGTCTGAGTGCGTGCGCGCCGACATTGCCGGTGCCGATCTGGGCGACGCGGATCGCCGCCTCGGTCGATGCCGGGACTGCAGTCATGGTCGCTCTCCTCACAGATCGGGGATGGGCAGATCGAGGTTGGGAAAGGTGAGGCCGCCGTCGACCTCGAGTGTTTTGCCGGTCAGATATGCCCCGGCCGGGGAGGACAGGTAGACCGCCGCGGCGGCGATGTCCTCGGGATCGCCGAGGCGGCGCATGGGCGTCGCCTTCTCCATGGGGGTGCGCAGTGCCTCGTTGGCGGCGACGATGTCCAGCGCGGAGGTCAGGATGGAGCCGGGTGCGATCGCGTTGACGCGGATGCGTGGGCACAGGTCGAGCGCCGCCAGCCGCGTGTAGTGGGCGAGCGCGGCCTTGGCCGTGCCGTAGGCGACGAAGCCCCGGCCCGCGAGCCGTCCCATCGTCGAGGTGATGTTGACGATGCTGCCGCCGCCGGAATGTTCCAGCATCAGCGGGACGGCGGCGGCGGTCAGCGCGTGCGCGGTGGCGACGTTGAAGGTGAACGCATCGCGCAGGTCCTTCGTCGACGTGTTGACCAGTGGTGCGGGCATGGTGCCACCCACGTTGTTGACGACGATGTCCAGCTTTCCGAATGCGCCGACCGCCGCGCCTGCCAGCTCCGCGGTCGCCTCGGGGTGGGCGAGGTCGGCGACCACGGTGTGCGCGCGCCGTCCCGCGTGTTCGATACGCGCGGCGACGTCGTCGAGCTGTGACTGTGTGCGGGAGGCGATCACGACGTCGGCACCCGCCTCCGCGAACGCCACCGCGATCGCCGCTCCCAGACCGCGGCCGGCGCCGGTGACCACCGCGATGTGGTCGTCGAGCCGGAATCTGTCAAGTATCACGTGGACCTTTCTGCTTGCTTCGCAGGCCACCGTAGCAAGACGTTCTGGAACACGTTCTAGTTTGTGGTGTCTGCCAAGAGTCCGGTCCGCGTCGTACGCCTGTCCACCGCGTGGCGAAACGCGCACCTACTACTTGGCGGGCGCCTTCTTGGCGGGGGCTTTCTTCGCCGCCGCGGCCTTCGCGGGTGCCTTCTTGGCGGGAGCTTTCTTCGCCGGCGCCTTCTTGGCCGGCGCCGTGTCGTCGGATTCGGATCCGTCACCGCGGCGGGCCTTCACGCTCGCCTCCAGCTTCGCCAGCAGGTCGGAGACGTCCTCGGTCTCGTCGAGTTCGGCAGGCTGCTCCTCGGTGGTAAAAGCTTCTCCGCCTTCGAGTTTGGCCTGAATGAGTTCGTGCAACTGCTCTTGGTAGTCGTCACGGAACTGGTCGGGGTCGAAGTCGTCGGTCATGGACTCGACCACCTGGCCCGCCATCTTCAGTTCGGCGGGTTTGATCTGAACTTCCTTGTCCAGCACCGGGAAATCCGGATCGCGGATCTCGTCGGGCCACAACAACGTGTGGACGACCATGACGTCGCGCTTGCTGAAGTCCTTGACGCGCAGCGCCGCGAGTCGGGTCTTGTTGCGCAGTGCGAAGTGCACGATGGCTACCCGCTCGGTCTGCGCGAGGGTCTGGGCCAGCAGCACATAGGACTTCGACGACTTCGAGTCGGGCTCCAGGAAGTAGCTCCGGTCGTACATCAACGGGTCGATCTGGTCGGCCGGGACGAACTCCAGCACCTCGATCTCCCGGCTGCGCTCCTCGGGCAGCGTCGCGATGTCCTCGTCGGTGATGATCACCGTCTGCCCGTCGTCGGATTCGTACGCGCGCACGATGTCGCGGAACTCGACCAACTCGCCGCACACCTCGCACACGCGCTTGTAGCGGATCCGCCCGTTGTCCTTGGCGTGCACCTGATGGAACTTGATGTCGTGGTCCTCGGTGGCGCTGTACACCTTGACCGGCACGTTCACCAGACCGAAGGCGATCGACCCCTTCCAGATGGAACGCATCAGCCCAGTATGGCCGACGGAGGCGGCCGCCCGGGGGCGGCGCGACCGGGAAGGTCGGGCCGGCGCCCCGGGGGAGGTCACCCCGGGGACACCGCGCCGCACCGCCGCCGACGGTCCCGTGCCGTCAGCCGCGCTGGGAACCGGCCTGGGCGCCGGCTCCGGCTACGGCGGGCGCATTGGGTTCGACGGTGACCTTGATGGCCTCGCCGTTCTTGACGATCTGGAAGGCGTCGAGCACGTTGTCGAGCGAGATGTGCCTCGTGATCAGGTCTTTGACGGGCACCTGACCGGTCGAGATGTACTCCAGCGCGCGCTTGTTGTGCTCGGGCGCCGAGCCGTTGGCGCCGTGGATGTGCAGCTGGCGGTAGTGCACGACGTTCGAATCGCAGGTGATGGTCGGATTGGTCTTGGGCAGGCCGCCGAAGAACGAGATGCGGCCATTGCGGGCCGCCATCGCGATGGCCTGTTCCTGGGTGATGTTGGCAGCGGTGGCGGTGATGACCACGTCCGCGCCGCGTCCGCCGGTGAGTTCCATGACGCGCTCCACGACGTCGACCTTCGCCGCGTTGATCACCTCGTCGGGGGAGACCGCGTCGGCGGACATCTGCAACCGGCTGTCGTTCACGTCGACCAGGTAGACCGGTCCGCACCGGTGCACACCCCGGGCGATCCTGATGTGCATGCAGCCGATCGGTCCGGCGCCGAACACCACGACCGTGTCGCCCTCTTCGATGCCGAGCAGATCCTGGGCGTTGATGGCGCAGGCGAACGGTTCGGCCGCCGACGCCTCGTCGAAGCCGACGTTGTCGGGGATGCGGTTGAGACCGTCGACTTTCAGCACCTGCTTCGGCACGATCATGTACTCGGCGAACCCGCCGTCGTACTGATAGCCCACCGAGGTCTGGTTCTGGCAGACCGCCATCCAGCCCTTGCGGCACTCGTAGCATTCCCCGCACGGCACCGCGGCGATGACCTGAACACGGTCACCCACCTGCCAGTTGCTGCCGTGGGTGGCGTTGACGTCGCCTCCCACCTCGACGATCTCGCCGGCGATCTCGTGCCCGATGGTGCGCGGCGGGGTCAGGTTCTGGTGCCCGTTGTAGAAGATCTTGACGTCGGTGCCGCAGGTCGAACAGTTGCGGACCCGGATCTTCACCTCGTCCGGGGCGCAGGTGGGCTCGGCGACGTCCTCCAGGCGGACATCCTCGGGTGCGTAGAAGCGCAGGGCTTTCATGGTCGTCCTTCCGACGGTTCGGCAGCGGGGCGGCTTCGAGTGACGAAGTTCACCTTTCTGCACTGTAGCGGCAATGTGGGCACAAAACCAAGACTTTCTTCGCCCATTTTTGCCCGAATGCTTGCAATCATGCCCGTTTATGCGGTTTACTCATTGTGTCGATGTGACAGGCATCACCTTTGAGCCGTAGAGATCGGGAGGTCACCAGTTGTCCACCATCACCGAAGCGCCGCCGCGGGCCGGTCTGCGGGTGCGCGTGCAGAAGTTCGGCACGTCGCTGTCGAACATGGTCATGCCGAATATCGGCGCGTTCATCGCCTGGGGCCTGATCACCGCCCTGTTCATCAAGGCCGGCTGGCTGCCGGGGATCTTCCAAGGACTGCGCGACCCGTCGGGCTGGGTGGCCCAGATCGGCGGCTGGGGCGATTTCGAGAGCGGCGGAATCGTCGGCCCGATGATCACCTACCTGCTCCCGATCCTCATCGGGGCCACCGGCGGCCGGATGGTCTACGGCGTGCGCGGCAGCGTCGTCGGGGCCATCGCGACCATGGGCGTCATCGCCGGCTCAGAGGTGCCGATGTTCATGGGCGCCATGATCATGGGTCCCCTCGGCGGCTGGGTGATCAAGAAGCTCGACGCGCTCTGGCACGGCAAGATCAAACCCGGCTTCGAGATGCTCGTCGACAACTTCTCGGCAGGTATCGCCGGACTCCTCCTGGCCATCCTCGGCTTCTTCGGCGTCGGACCCATCGTCACGGCGTTCAGCCGCGGCGCGGGCCACGTCGTCGACTTCCTGGTCGACAACAATCTGCTCCCGCTGACGTCGATCTTCATCGAACCGGCCAAGGTCCTGTTCCTCAACAACGCCATCAACCACGGCGTGCTCACGCCCCTGGGTACCACGCAGGCGCTGGAGACCGGCAAGTCGATCCTGTTCCTGCTGGAAGCCAATCCGGGCCCCGGCCTCGGAATCCTGTTGGCCTACATGTTCTTCGGCAAAGGCATCGCCAAGGCGTCCGCTCCGGGTGCGGCGATCATCCACTTCTTCGGCGGCATCCACGAGATCTACTTCCCGTACGTCCTGATGAAGCCGAAGCTCATCGCGGCCACCATCCTCGGCGGCATGACCGGCATCTTCATCAACGTGCTGTTCAACTCCGGGCTGCGCGCTCCCGCCGCTCCCGGGTCGATCATCTCGGTCTACGCACAGACGGCTAGTGGCAGCTTCCTGGGTGTCACGCTGTCGGTGGTCTGCTCGTGCGCGGTCTCCTTCCTCGTCGCGTCGCTACTGCTCAAGACCGACCGTGCCGCTGAAGAGCCGGATCTCGCCGCCGCCACCGCCGACATGGAAGCGATGAAGGGCAAGAAGTCCAGCGTGTCCGGCGCATTGCTCGGCGGCGCCGCCGCCGGCGGGGGCACCGCCACGGCTGTGGCCAGCGGGCCGATCACCAGCATCGTGTTCGCCTGCGATGCGGGCATGGGGTCCTCGGCGATGGGTGCCTCGGTACTGCGCAGGAAGGTGCAGAAGGCCGGATTCGGCGACGTCACCGTGGTCAACCAGGCGATATCCAACCTGACCGACACCTACGGACTCGTCGTCACCCATCGTGACCTCACCGACCGGGCACGTCAGAAGACCCCGTCGGCGGTGCACGTCTCGGTCGACGACTTCATGAACAGCCCGCGCTACGACGAGATCGTCGGCCTGCTCGAGCGGGTCAACAGCGAGCCCGACGAGTCGCCCGCCACCGAGGTGCCCACGCCTCCTCCGCCGGCCGCCGCGGCCGCGCCGCAGGACGACGTCCTGGCCCTCGACTCCATCGTGCTCGCCGGGTCGGCCACATCCAGCGAGGCGGCGATCACCGAAGCGGGCCAGCTGTTGGTCGCCGCCGGTGCGGTGGAGCCGTCTTACGTCGACGCCATGCACGAACGGGAGAAGTCGGTGTCCACGTATATGGGTAACGGCCTGGCCATCCCGCACGGCACCAACGAGGCCAAGGGCGCCATTCGCCGGACCGGCATCTCGTTCGTGCGGTACCCGGAACCGGTCGATTGGAACGGCAAACCCGCGGAGTTCGTCGTCGGTATCGCCGGCGCAGGCAACGACCACATGACACTGCTCACCCAGATCGCCCATGTGTTCCTCGACAAGGATGAGGTCGCGCGGCTTCGTCAGGCGCAAACGCCTGAAGAGGTGAAAGCCGTCCTCTCCGGGGGCCGTGCGTAGCACCGATCGCGCCGTCAGCCGTCCGCGCGTGCCCCACAGCGCGGACGGCTGACGTCGCTCATGGTCACCGCTGATCGGTCTGACGGTGTCCTGCTGGCTCCCCCGGACTCGTGCCACCACAATGTCCGGGTGGATTCAGAGACGCGGCAGAGCCGAATCGTGGAGTTCGCGCGCACCCGGGGGAGAGTCGACGTCATCTCGCTGGCCGAGGAACTCAGTGTGGCGACCGAGACGATCCGCAGGGACCTGAAGGTCCTGTCCGGGCGCAGGCTGCTCAAACGCGTCCACGGCGGAGCCATCCCGCTGGAGACGGCGGCGTTCGAATCGGGTGTCGAATACCGCAGCCAAGTCGATCTGGCGCAGAAACACCGGATCGCCGCCGGCGCGGTGGACCTGCTGCACGGGGCGGAGACGGTGTACCTGGACGAGGGATTCACCCCACGGCTGGTCGCGGAGCGGATCGCCGACCGAGAGCTGACGGTGGTGACGTCGTCCCTGCTGGTCGCCGAGGCGCTGGCGCACAGCGCCACCGTCACGGTCCTGCTGCTCGGGGGGCGGATGCGGGGCAGGACGCTGGCCACGGTCGACCACTGGGCCGTGGACATGCTGCGCAGTCTGGTCATCGACGTCGCCTATCTCGGCACGAACGGCATCACCCGGGAAAACGGCCTGACCACACCGGACCCCGCGGTGGCGGCGGTGAAGCAGACGGCCGTCAGGTCGGCCAGGCGGCGGGTGCTGCTGGCCGCGCATTCGAAATTCGGCGTGACGAGTTTCTGCCGGTTCGCCGAGGTGACGGATTTCGAGACCATCGTGACGGGGACGGAACTGGCGGCTGCGGAGGCGCGCACATACGAGGCCCTGGGGGTGCCCGTCATCCGGATCTGAGCGACGTGAGCCGGCTACCCCGCGGCGGCCGCGCGGGCGGCCCGGTCGGGGAGGTCGGCGCCGGCCTTGGCGACCGTCAGCGCGGCGGACAACACGGCCGTTTCGATCACACCGCGCAGCGCGTCGACGCCGATGCGGGCGAGTTCGGCGCGCCGGTCGCCGCCGAGCAGATCCAACGACCACAGGGTGTCGATGAGCCCGGTCATGAAGGCGTCGCCGGCGCCGACGGTGTCGACCACGTCCACTCGCCGTGCCGGTACCTCGACGGCACCCGCGCGGCAGACCGCGAACGCGCCGCGCTCACCCGTCGTGACCGCCACGATCGACGCGCCGAGTTCGAGCCAGGTGCGGGCGATGTACTCCGGTGGACGGTTGGGGTCGATCCAGCGCAGATCCTCGTCGCTGGCCTTGACCACGTCGCACCGCTCGATGAGACGTTCGATGCGGGTGCGTGCGGCGTCCGCGTCGTCGATGAGCGCGGGCCGTACGTTGGGGTCGAAAGTGACCGTCGCCGAGAGGTGGTAGGCGTCTATCAGCGCCGCGACGGCCAGGCAACCGGGTTCGAGCACGGTGGCGATCGAGCCGGTGTGCGCCACCACCGGCGGTGCGACCTCGGGTGTGCCGCGGAGCCGCCAGTCGATGTCGAAGACGTAGTGGGCCGACCCGGTCGCGTCGAGGACGGCCCGGGCGGTGGCTGTGCGGGCGGCGTCGGTACTGCCCGGAACCAATTGCACCCCATCGTGTTTGACGTATTCGGCGATGCGCCGCCCAGGTGCGTCGTGGCCGATGTGGGTGAGGAAGTCGACGCCGCGGCCCAGCCGGGCCAGCCCGACCGCCACGTTGAGGGGGCTGCCGCCGACATGTTCGCCGAGCACATGCCCGTCCCGTTCCACGATGTCGATCAGGGCTTCGCCGATCACCAGCGCGCGGCCTGTCATACCGGCCCCTCCTTACCCACCGGGGCCTCCCGCGTCGCGCGGGTGCCGTCGGGGTTCTGCAGCAGTGGTGTGTGCTGCCCGTCCTGCACGGCCATCGCATCGGCCGTGCGCCGATCGGCGGGTAGGACACCGGCACCGCAGATACCCCAACCGCCGGTCAGCCCCCGCTGCGGCAGGCGGTCGACGTACATCGCCTGATGCGCCCGGTGTAAGCCGCCCACTCCGAAATGCACGATCCCGATGCCGATTTCGCCCCGATCATAGGTGGGGGTGGCCACCGCGAGGCCGGGCAGGGTCGAGTCGTCGAGCTTCATCGCACCGTCACCACCGTTCTCACGCTACCCTGCGCGTGGCCCGACGCGAGGGCTTCAGCCGGGCGGTGGCGGACCGCGCCGAGCGGTGCGCCGGAATCGAGCGCTGCGGCGAGCAGTCGCCCCGACGCCGGGTTCTCGGCCCGGTCTACCGCACCCTGCTGGACGCCTCATCCGCGTGGCGAACCGCTCGTCACCTCTGACTCCGGAAGTGTTTGGAGCGCAACACTGCTCGACGCGCTCGGAGCGACCCCGTTGATCGCCTGCCGCGCCGCGGCCCATCGCGCGACGGTGCCCTCGGTGAACACCGACAGCCCGAGATCGGGGTTGTAGCCGTGGATTTCCTTCACGTCGAGCTGGGCGAGGAAATACAGGATCTGCTTGGAGATCACCTGGCCGGGCACCAGCACCGGGAACCCCGGCGGATAGGGGACCACGAAGGTGGTCGAGACCAGTGTTTTGCCTTCGGCGATCCGCCGCCCCGCCGCACCCAGCGGAACATACTCGCGGTCCGCTTCCTCATATCCGGCGTAGAACGCCGAGCGCATATCGCCGAACGGGCTGGCCTCGTCGGGCCGGAACGCGATGTCGAACTCGCTGAAGTCGGGCAGCGGCGGGAGGTCCTCGGTGATCTCCTCGATGCGGCGCTGCTGCAGCGCGCGGTCGGCCTTGCTGGCGGATTTGTACTTTCGATCCAGATCGGTGGCCACTCGCCGCAGCGCGTCGAGCAGATAGTGCACGCTCGACCACGTCACCCCGATGGTGAAGATCAGCAAGACACTGTTGATCGACGTCTTGTTGATCTGGATCCCGAACTGGTCCATCAGCACTTTTTCGCGGAAGTGGTAGCCGTTCATCCCGGTCTTCCCGATGAACAGCGTCACCCGCGTCGGGTCGAGCACGAATTCGTCGCTCTTCCACGCCTCGTTCCAGCCTTCCAGCGCGCCCTGGCTGACCTGGCGGTAGGAGCGCACCGTGGGATCGCGGTACTCCTCGGGCACCAGGTCCGCCTCATCGAGGATCCGGAACCACTTGCTGACCAGCGGGTCGATACGAACCCGGTGTCGGAACACCAGCGACATGTTGTAGGCGTAGCGGACCAACTGGAACCCTTCGATATCCACCTGACGGCGCGCCAGGTCCAGTGAGGCCAGCAACTGCTGATTGGGCGAGGTCGAGGTGTGGGTCAAGAACGCCTCGCCGAAGGCGTCGCGGCTCTGGGTGTTGAAGTCCTCGTCGCGGATGTGGATCATCGATGCCTGCCGCAGCGCCGACAGCGACTTGTGGGTGGAATGTGTCGAATACACCCGGATCCGGGCCCTGGCCGGGTCGGGGAGGAGTCGGCGGTCGACCCACTCGGCGCGGTCGGCACCTGCCATCGATTCCTGCCACGCCTGATACTCCTCGGCGTACGCGGGGGAACTCAGCTTCGTCTCGAGTCGTTCGGCGGCGATCATCGCGGTGCGCCGCCGTGACCACGGCACCGCGGTGGCGAACGCGTACCAGGCCTCGTCCCACAGGAAGCAGATGTCGGGTTTGATGGCGAGGATCTCCTCCATCACCCGCTGCGGGTTGTAGACGATGCCGTCGAAGGTGCAGTTGGTGAGCAGCAGCATGCGCACCCGGTGCAGCTGGCCGGCGGCCTCCAGATCCAGCAGGGCCTTCTTGATTGTGCGCAACGGCACCGCGCCGTACACCGCGAAGGACTCCAGTGGGTAGGCGTCCAGGTACAGCGGATTCGCGCCGGCCAGCACGAGGCCGTAATGATGCGACTTGTGGCAGTTGCGGTCGATGAGCACGATGTCGCCCGGCCGGGTCAGCGACTGCACGACGATCTTGTTCGCCGTCGATGTCCCGTTGGTCACGAAGTACGTCTGGTCCGAACCCCAGGTCTTGGCCGCCTTGTCCATCGCCTTCTTGAGGTTGCCGTGCGGGTCCAGCAGCGAGTCGAGCCCACCCGATGTCGACGAGGTCTCGGCCATGAAGATGTTGCGGCCGTAGAACTCGCCCATGTCCTGCAGCGACTTCGAGTTGAAAATGCTTGCGCCGCGGGCGACCGGCAAGGCGTGGAACTGACCCACCGGCGCCGCTGCGAACGAACGCAGCGCGTCGAAGAACGGGGTGGCGAATCGGGTGCGCATGCCGGCCAGCACGGTGCTGTACAGGTCGGTCGCATCGTTGAGCCGGTAGAAGGTGCGGTGGTAGACATCCGGCTCGTTGTCCACCGACGAGGCGATCGACTCGTCGGTGAGCAGGTAGCGGTCGATGTGCGGGCGAAGTTCCCGGATCCACTCACCGCACTCCACCCAGTCGTGGGTACGGTCGGTGGCCACGCTCAGATCGGTGGCGCCGAGCAGACGGGTGATCACCGGGAGCCGGTCCCGCGACCGCAGCGGCAGATCGTGACGGATGATGGCGCTCTGGATCTCGCCGTTGAGCGCGACGGCGGTGATCGCATCCTCGACGCTCGGCACTACCAGCAGCTCGAATTGCACGTCGTCGTCGGGGTTGCGCAGCGCCCGCAACTGCTCGGCCAGGCTCTCCGGACCCAGGGGTGAATCGTCGGCGAGCAGCACCGTGTAGAACTGGTGCCGTTTGGCCCGCATCTCGATTTCCTGCTCGGTCAGCGATGCCGCGGTGTCGAACAGGGCAGCACGATCGCCGTACTCCGACAGCAGCCGGACGGCCAGGGACACCTCGTCGCTGAGGAGTTCGGTCGCCAGTTCACCCAGGTACCCGCGAAACTCCTCCACCTTGGTCGGCCCGGGGTAAAGCCAGTACCGCTCGTATGCGCCGAGGCGGTCCAACAGCCGCTTCGCCCGGGTGGTCTCCAGGCGGGTGTCCAGGCCACCCCGGTGTACCGCCAGCAGCTGGCGGCAGGCGTCGTCGAGCAGATTCCAGGTGTCGATCCGCGAGTAGGACGGATTCGCTACCGCTGCCAACGCCGAAACGCGAAGTCGCCTCGGACGCCGAATATTTCGGTTCGTAGGACTCATGGAGATCCGAACTCCCATCTGGCGGCGATCCGGGTGCGACGCAAGGTCTCCGTGGGCAGCATGTCGAACTCTCAGGGGTGGCTGCCCAAGCGGTGCGTCGCGTTGTTGTTCCCCCGGGACATGGCTACCAGACTCGGGTGTCTCGCGTCGTCACTCCCGTGAGATGGCCGCGGTGCGCACGCTCCCGCCGTCGTCTTCAGACGGGATACACCCCGGGCGGGCCGGTCAGATAGGACGCCGTCCACTTCCGGTAGCCCCCGCCGTGTGCGATGCACGCACCGATCCGGATCTGTTGGACGAACTCACCGGCCTCCGAGGCGATGATCTTGATCTGGTCGCGCGCCTGTGCAAGGACGTCTGCGGCGCTGAGGTTGTCCGGCAGCATCAGGTCGACGGATTTCCAGTGGTGCACGGCGGTTCACCCCTCTCGGCCAGTTGCGCCACCCGGCCGGCGCACGAGGTGTGTGATCGCAAACACTTGCATGCGATGACTGTGGTGCCAGTCACTATTGTTGTCAAACCGGGGAGCCGATAATTTTCTTCACCTGGGCGCTTGGCGTGCGCCTGCGCATTGCGCCGGAGGTACGGCGGAAGCTGATCGGTATTGCAAGTATTTGCGACGATGGGTCAGGATGGGTCCGTGATACCGAAGCAGGACGTCAGCATGGATGACGTGGCCCGGCGGCTGGGGATCTCCGTCTCCACCGTGTCGCGTGCGTTGCGCGGCAATCCCGGTGTCGCTCCCGCCACCCGGGCGCGCGTGGTGCGCGAGGCGGCGGCGATGTCCTACGTGGTGTCATCGGAGGCCGCATCGTCGGGCGAGGGGAAGACCGGCCGCGTCGGGCTCCTCGTGCCGCGGTTGGACACCTGGTACTACTCGACCGTCGTCGGCGCCGCCCAGCAGGCGTTACGTCGCGCCGGGCTGGAGTCGATGCTGTACTGCCTGGCCGACGGGCGGGACCGTTACGAGTTCTTCGAGCACCTTCCGCTCCGGCGTCGAGTCGACGGTGTGATCGTGGTGAGTTTCCCGCTCGACACCCGATCGGAGTCGCGGCTACGGGCGCTGGGCATGCCCGTTGTTGTCGTATCGAGCCGGTCGGCACAGTTCGCCTCGGTCGCCGTCGATGACCGCCGCGCGGCGCTGCAGGCGGTGGATCACCTCATCCGGGCCGGGCATCGGCGAATCGGGCTCATCCGCACGGTCGACCCCGAGAACTCGTCATGGGCGGCCGACGAAGCCAGAGTGCAGGGTTACCGCGCGTCGATGGCGGCGGCGGGCATCACGCCGCCGGACGAGCTCATCGCCACGGTCCCGTGGGGTATCGACGGCGGTGCGCGCGGCATGGAACTGTTGCTCAGTGCCGGCGAGCCGCCCACGGCGGTGTTCTGCTTTTCCGATGAGATCGCGGTGGGTGCGCTGCGCACCCTGCGTCGAGCGGGAATCGCTGTGCCGGAAGGCATGTCGCTGGTATCGGTCGACGACCATCCGATGGCCGAGTTGACCGATCTGACGACCGTGCGCCAGCCCGTCCGTCAGCAGGGCGTCGTCGCCGGGGAACTGCTCGTCGAGCAGATCCGTGGCGGGGCACCTCGCCATGTCCAGCTGCCGACCCAACTCGTCGTGCGGCACAGCACCCGACCGCTGGGGTGATCGAGGGTCACCTTCGGGCCCGCGGAGTTACACCGAGTTAACGCAAAGCCGTTGGCGCTTGGGTGGCGGAGCATCTACGCTTTGGCCATGATCAAAAGTTTGATAAATCAGATTTAACGGGGGGTTCCGGTCCGCACGCCACCAGCACGCACGCGCGCGCTGGCGGCGTGCGGACCGTCGGGTCGCCTGCAGGGTTGCACATACCAAACCACTGGCAGGGAGCGGGTTTCGTCGTGGAGGCGGCTGTCCCGCGAGGGCAATCGGCGACAGCGTCGTCACTGTGCGGAACCGAGGCGAGGGGTGAGGTGGCTGTGACGATCAGATGCATTGCCAATCAGGGGCATTCGCTGGGGTTGATGCTTCGCTACCTGGCTGAATCCGGAAATCGACTGGATAAGTGGAGGATTCGATGACTCAGGCCGTGCCCATGGTTTCGATT
>JAFDWN010000072.1 GCA_018268465.1 Actinomycetota bacterium | reverse complement strand
ATCCGATCGATACCCACCAACGGGTTCTCCCGGGCCGCACGGACGCTGGCACGCGCCGCCATCCGCGATGCCGCCGCGGCCTGCCGTGCCGCCGCCCGCGGCGACGCCGCGGGCGCAGCCTGCCCCGCCGCGGGCGGGGTGGGTTCGGACGGGCTGCCCGCCAGCACCTGCTGTAGCGAAAAGCCGGTTGCGGCAACGAAATCGGGTTCGAGTTCGGCGACGGCGGCGGCGAACGCCGGCTCGTCGGCGAGTAGTTGCCTGCCCATCCCCAGCCACTGGGAGCCCTGGCCGGAGTAGACGAACACGGTGCCGGAAACGACGGGGACGTCCTGGGGAGCGACCACACCGACGGCGGGCTGCCCGCCGGCCAGGGCCTTCAGGCCCGCGATGGCCTGACCGCGGTCCACCGCGGCCACCGAGGCCCGCTTCTCGTGGTGCGCGCGATGGTGATCCAGAGTGTGGGCGATATCGGCCAGCGGAACCGAGGCGCCCTCGCCGTCCATCCACCCCGCCAGGTCCGCGGCCAGGGCGGACACCCGGTCGGCGGTCCGGCCGGTGAGCACCAGGGTGGTGACCGCGGGATACGCGTCGGGCTGCCCGGCGGCGGGCACCGGTTCGGGGCCCTGTTCGAGCACCACGTGCGCGTTGGTCCCGCCGATGCCGAACGACGACACGGCCGCCCGGCGGGGTCCGGTGCCTGCCGGCCACGGGGTGCCCGCGGTCGGCACGAAGAATCGCGTCCCGGTCGGGTCGATGGCCGGATTCCACTGGTTGAAGTGCAGGTTGGCCGGGATATGGCGGTGGTTCAGCGCCAGCGCGGCCTTAATGAACCCCGCGATACCCGCGGCCGCCTCCAGATGCCCGATGTTGGTCTTCACCGCACCCAGTGCGCACGGCGATGCGCCGCGGCCGTAGGTGGCGGTGAGGGCCTCGAATTCGATCGGGTCGCCGAGCACTGTGCCCGTCCCGTGTGTCTCGACGTAGTCGATCGTCTCGGCGGGCACGTCGCCGACACGCAGCGCATCGCCGATGACGTCGCGCTGCGCCAGCGCGTTCGGCGCGGTCAGGCCGTTGGAGCGGCCGTCCTGGTTGACCGCAGAACCGCGGACCACGGCCACTACCCGGTCGCCGTCGCGCACGGCGTCGGACAGCCGTTTGAGCACCACCACGCCGCAACCCTCACCGCGGACGAACCCGTCGGCGTCCGCGTCGAAGGTCTTGCACTGGCCGACCGGCGACAGCGCCGACCACTTCGACAGCGCGATGGTGGTGTAGGGCGACAGGCTCAGCTGCACGCCGCCCGCCAGCACCAGGTCGCTCTCCCCCAGCCGCAGGCTCTGGCAGGCCAGGTGCACGGCCACCAGTGACGAGGAGCAGGCCGTGTCGACGGCGATGGCGGGGCCGCGCAACCCGAGCAGGTAGGACACCCGTCCCACCGTGATGCTGTGGGCGTTTCCCGTTGCGGTGTAGGCGTCCACGGTGTCGGGACTGCCCGCCGACGCGCTCTGGTACTCGTTGCTGTAGGCCCCCATGATGACGCCGGTGCGGGTGCCGGCCAGGGAGTCCGCCGGAATCCCGGCGTTTTCCAGTGCCTCCCAGGCGACTTCGAGCAGGATGCGTTGCTGGGGATCCATCGCCCTGGCTTCGCGAGGGGTGATGCCGAAGAACTCGGCGTCGAATCCGGCGACGTCGTCGATGAAACCGCCCCACTTGGTGGTCATGCGGCCCGGCGTCATCGGGTCGGCGTCATAGAACGCATCGGCGTCCCACCGGTCGCCGGGCACCACGGTGATGGCGTCGCCCGCGTCCTGGAGGAACTTCCAGTAACGGTCGGGCCCGTCGACACCACCGGGCAACCGGCAGCCGATCCCGACCACCGCGATCGGCTCGGCACCCGACGACGGCACCTTCGTACCCTGGCGCACCAGTTCCTTGGCCAGTAGTTCCCGCGCGTTCGGTGAGAGTTGGGCCGCGAGTTCGGCCAGACTCGTCATGACTCAGTTGCTCCTGTCATGGCTTCCAGCTCGCTGGCTTTGACGACGCCGGAAAGCAATTCCATCTCTTCGTCGGAGAGCGCTGACTCCCCTTGTGCGGCAACCGGTTCCTCGGCCTCCGCGGTGCCAGGTACATCGTCGTCCTGGTAACCCATCCGCTCGCCGAGGACGACGGCGAGATCGGCGATCGTCGGGTATGCCCAGACGAGCGCGGCCGGCAGGGTGATGCCGAGCGCCGTTTCGAGCCGGTTCCTCAGTTCGAGGGCCATCAGTGAGTCGAGGCCGAGTGTGTTCATCGCCTCGTGGTGTCCGATGGGCCGGGTCGAGCGTAGCACCGCGCAGATCTCGTCGGAGATCGCCGAGGCGAGCCGGGAGGGCCGCTTACCCGCATCGAGGGCGTCCAGTTCGGCGCGGATCGAGCCGCCCCGATCCTGGGCCGGCGCGGCGTCGCGCAACCTGGCGAACAACGCCGAGCCCGCCGCGGACGGGAAGGATTGGAACCATTGGCGGCTGTCGAGGGTGAGCACCCCGGTCCGGCACCGGTCGGCGGCGAGCAGTTCCTCGATGGCCTGCAGACCCTGGGCCTTGGAGATCATGTCGAAGCCCAGGCCTGCGAAGAACTGTGCTCGCCCGACCTCGGCCCACGGCCCCCAGTTGATGCCGACGGCGGGCAGGCCGTGCGCCCGGCGGTACGCGACGAGCCCGTCGAGCCACGAGTTGGCGGCGGCGTAGGCACCCTGACCCGGCGAGCCCAGCAACGATGCCGCCGACGAGTAGGCCAGCCACCAGTCGAGGTCGCGGCCGGCGGTGGCGTTGTGCAGGTGCCAGCCGCCGGCGACCTTGGCCGCGAACACCCGGGCTGCGGCCGCCTCGGACATGTTGCTGACGATCTCGTCGTCGAGGACCATCGCGCTGTGCACGACACCGGCCAGCCGGTAGCCGGCGGCGTCGACCGCCTCGACGAGACGGGCGGCGGTGGACGCGTCGGCGATGTCGCCGGCGACGACCTCCACCCGGGTGCCGCCGCGGTTCATCTCCGCGATCGCCGCCGCGGTGTCGGCGTCGGGTGCCGATCGCCCACTGAGGACGACGGTGCCGGCGCCGTTGTCGGCCAGCCAGCGGGCGGTCACCAAACCCAGCCCGCCCAGTCCGCCGACGACGATGTAGCCGCCGTCGGCGGCCACGAGGGGCGCCGGTGGCGGCGGCGCCGTGGCGAGGACACTGCCGTCGCGCGGCATCGAGATGGCGACCTTGCCGATGTGGTTACCGGAGGCCAGCAACCGGAACGCCTCGGTTGCGTCGGCGAATTCGAAGACGGTCAGCGGCAGCGGGGCGAGGTCCCCGGCGGCGGCGTGGCCGAGGATCTGCTCGAGCTGGCGGCGGTACCGCGCGGGGTGCAGCCGCAGGTTCAGATCGAGGTCCACCACCGCGAACGAGGCGCTCCTGGCCAGTCCGGACAGCACGAGCCTGCCGTCGCCGTGCACGTCCTTCTTGCCCAGCTCCACGAATCGCCCACCCGGCGCGAGTACCTCGACACCTGCGCTGATCGCTTCACCGGCAAGGGAATTCAGCACGACATCCACGCCTTCGCCCGCGGTGAGGTCGAGGATCTCGGCGGCGAACGCGGTACTGCGGGAATCGCCGACGTACTCCACGCCCATGTCGGAGAGCATGGTGCGTTTGGTCTGCGACCCGGCGGTGGTGTAGATCCGTGCGCCGAGCAGCCTGGCCACCTCGATCGCCGCGAGGCCAACGCCGCCGGTCGCCGAATGGATGAGCACCCGTTCACCGGGCGCCAGCCGCGCCACCTCGCACAGCGAATGCCATGCGGTGAGGTAGGCGGCGCCGAAGGTGGCGGCCTGGTCGTCGGAGAGCTGTTCGGGGATCGGCACCACCAAATCCGCCGACGTGAGTAGGTGGGAACCGAACGTCCCCGGCCCGAGCGCCAGGACGCGCTGCCCGACGCGAAGGGCACCGGCACGGTCGCCGACCGCGGACACTACGCCGACGCATTCGGCGCCGATGACCGGCGCGCGGCCGCGGAGGCCGGGATAGAGCCCCATGGTCTTGAGCACGTCGGCAAAGTTGAGCCCGGCCAGGCTGATCGCGATCTCGACCTGATTATCCTGCGGGACAGGGCGTTTGACGGCATGCACGCCGAGTCCGTCGAGACGTCCCGCGGCGTCGACCTCCAGGCGGTAGCCCAGCGGGCCGCCGACCTCGACGGTCTGCTTGCGCGACTCTGGCGCCACGGCGCCCGCGGGGGTGGTCGCGGCGGGCACCAGCCGCCGCACCGTGCGCCGCCCGGCCCGCAGGGCCACCTCGTCGTGTTCGGCGAGGGCGAGGATCTCGGCGGCCAGCGCCGCCGCGGAGTCGGACCCGGCGGCGTCGGCGTCGACGGTCGTGGTCTTCAGCTTGGGGTGTTCGAAGACGAGCACCCTGGCCAGACCCCGCAACTCGGCCTGCGCCAGGGTCACCGGCTCGGCGGGGTCCACCTGCTGGGCGGCGCGGGTGACCAGCCACAGCCGGGGATTCCTGCGCACCCCCTTCGTCGCGATGGCCGTGACGATCCGGGCCACCGCGAGTGTGCGCGACTGCGCAAGCTCCAACTGCGCTGCCACGGGCAACGATTCGTCGACCGCACGGGGCGGGCACACCACGACGATCGACTCCCATTCCACGTCGGGGCGTGCGATCGCCGCGATCGTCGCGGTGTCGTCGGCGGGCGAGACCCATTCGCATCGGTCGGTGCGCTGCGCCAGCAAGGCACCGGCGGCGGTGAGCAGTCCGTCGTCGTCGCCGCGATCGGCCACGATCAACACCGAACCACCGACCCGTGCCGGATCGTCGTCCAAATCGACCTGTTCCCAGGCCAGCTCGTAGTAGCGTCGGCCGCCTTCGCCCGTGCCGGGGGCGCTCAGCAGCACGGCTTCGACCTCGGCGATGTGCAGACAAACCGCACCGTCGCCGTCGATCAGGGTCACTTCGCCGACGACCCGGTCGGCGGCCGGTGCGGGCCGCAGGGTCGCGACCGCTTGCACCGCGCGGGTGACGTCGCCGCACACCCGCACCCCGGCGAATCGCACCGGCAGCGCCACCGGCGTGTCGGAGCCGCCGGCCGCCAGGTCGGTGACGGCCGAACCGGCCCCCAGCACCTGCAGTGCGATGTCGAGAATCACGGGATGCGCCACGAACGCGTGTGCGCTGCGCGCGGCCTCGGCGGGCAGTCCGACCCGCGCCGTGAGGACACCGCAGTCGGACACCCGCACGGACTCGACGCCGCGGAAGGCCGCGCCGTGTTGCTGGCCCGCGCCGCGCAACCGGGTGTAGAGCTCCTCGGCGCTCACCTCGGCACCGGGCCCGTCGCCGGGCACGGGAGGCGCCGGCGGCGCGCCGGCGCCGCGCAGCAGCGTCGCCGATGCATGCAGGGTCCAGTCCGAATCGCCGGTGCGGGAACGGATCTCGACACGTGCGCGGGACGCGTCACCGGTCAGGGTCGTCACGACGGTGGTGGAGTCGTCGTGGATGGGCATCAGCTGGTCGAGGTGCAGTTCGCCGATGGACCACGCGGCGGCGTCGTCCCCGTCGAACGCGTCCATCGCCGCGGCCAGCGCGATCTCCGCATAGGCGGTGCCCGGCAGGACGCAGATGCCGTCGACCCGATGATCGCCCAGCCACAGCAGTGCAGGGCTCAGCCGCCGTTCCCAGACCCGCGTCCCCGTCGTGGGGTCGGTGACACCCTGTCCCAGCAGCGGATGACCGCCGCCGACGGCGGCCGCGGCCGCCGGTGCCTGCGCCCAGTGCCGGGTGTGCTGCCACGGGGCCGACGGGATGTGCGGGTGGGGTTCGGGCAGATGCGGTGTCTGCGGAGGCCTCGCCGTGTGCGTCGCGTTGAGGTTGGTGTGGAACGTCAGCGTGTCGTCGGTGTCGCGCTGCAGCGTCGGCACGGTGTGGTGATGACCCTCGTGGATCTCGGAGATGGCGTGCAGCAGCAGGGGGTGGGGACTGACCTCCACGAAGGTGTTGTAGTCACGGCCTGCCGCGGTGATCGCCTGATGGAACCGCACCGGATTGCGCAGATTGCTC
>JAFDWN010000071.1 GCA_018268465.1 Actinomycetota bacterium | reverse complement strand
GGCGCTGGTACCCGCCCTACCAACAACCACAATCACCACCCAACACCAACTGAACGCGATCTCCGAGCGTCTCGGGCGATCCGATTCGGAGGTCCACTCCGTGGTTGGACGGCGGTCGAGCTGACTCACGCTGTCGAGCGTTCGGGGGAGTGCGCGTGGGTGCCTCGTACAGAGTGCCGGTTCGCCCGGACCGCGCGTTGTCATGAGAGATGCTGTACCACAATCGAAATCGTTGTTCGATATCTCATCGCCGAGTCGCCCGCCCGACCACGAGCGGATGGACGATCGCGGGCATCCCGCGCCACACGGCATCGGCGGCCTCGAGTGTGAATCCACACGTGCGCATCAGTTCGAGCGTCGCGCGGTTGCACATACACCCACCCGCGAAGCTTCGCCACGGTCGCACCAGGCTGTCCTGCCAGGCCGCGAGGAGTCGTGAGTTCGCGCGTATGTGTTCGATGAACAGCATTTGTCCATCCGGCCGAAGTACGCGCGCGATTTCGTGAAGCGCGGCGACAGGATCGCCCACGGTGCAGAGGACGAGCGTCGTCACCACGGTGTCGACCGACGCGTCCGCCAGTGGTAGACGCTCCGCAGGTGCGCTCGATATGTGCACGGTGGCGTTACCCCGCGGCGCGCGCCGGGCGAGCTTCCGGCGCATCGCGGGTTCGGGTTCGGTGAGCAAGAGTTCGGCGACGCCGGCGGGATAGTGCGCGACGTTCAGCCCGGTGCCGGCACCGATTTCGACGACGCGCCCGTAGGCCCGGGCGAGCAACGTGCGGCGCCGGCCCCGCATACCGGCGATCTCGCCCAGCCAGACGAACGGGTCGTACAACAGCGCCATCATCCGCAACCACGCCGCCGATGAAGGGCGGGTCGGCTGTTTGGTGCTGGGCGCGCAGGGGGCGATTTCGGCCATGCCGCGACGTTAAGAGTGTCCTGACCGGGCACGCTTCGCTCATTCCGGCCATCTTTCGCTGATGGCCGATATCGGTCTTCTCATAGCAGTCCGAGCCGGGCGGCCTCCGCGACGGCGGCGCTCCGAGAGGGGCTGCCGAGCTTACGGCGGATATTGGCGACGTGGCGGTGCACGGTATGCGCGCTCAGCTGAAGATGTTGCGCGATCTCGCGATCGCCCAATCCGCGCGCCACGTGGGTGAGGATCTCGCGCTCGCGACTGGACAGCGCAACGGACTCGACGTCGTCCCGGTCATATCGGGAAGGCTGCTGTGCCGGCACCTGGCTGCACGCCCGGACCACCGAATCGATGTCGCCGTGCCACGGAAAGTGCGAACTGCCCTGCAGCGGAATGAATGTCGCACCCGGAATCGCAGCCGCGACCTCGAGACCGAAACGATACGGCACGGCACGGTCATGGCGACGATGCACGACTGTCGCCGGCGCGCTGACCAGCGGAAGGCGGCTGCGGACGTCCAGGCGATAGACGAGCCGCAACAACGCCGCGGCGGTCTGGGCGCTCGCGGATTCGCGCTGCAGCTGTGCGAAGCGTTCGTGCTCCGCGGCGTCGGCACCGCCGAGGAAGATGTCACTGAGCACCCGTGAACCGAGCCCCCAATGGGCGTGTACCGCAGCCACGATCGCGTCGGCCACGTCCGGTGGTGCGAGTGCATCACCCTGGGGGAACGAGCCGTACAACGTAAGGCGCTCGACGCGCTCCGGGTAGCTCGCGGCAAATGCCACTGCGGTACAGCTTCCTGACGATCCCCCGAGGAGTGAGACCCGATCGAGCCCGAGCGCGTCGAGTACCGCGCTCAGCATCGCCACCTCGCCGTCAAGCGTCAGATCGGAATCGTGCACGGTGCGGTCGGACAGGCCGACCCCGAACCGGTCGTAGCGGATCAGTGCGCGGTCCTGCGCCACTCCTTGCCAGAATTGCCGTACCCCCGGGTTCTGCCAGTCGAGTTCCAGGTGGCTCACCCACCATGCCGGAGCGACGAGGGGTGCGCCGTCACCGCGCACCTCGTACGCCAATCGGCGGCCGTCAAGTGGGACGAAGCGAATCCCAGAGCTCTCCAGCATCGCCCTGAGCGTACGACGTTTGTGCACCGTGTCGCGGGCCCACGGCGAGGATCAGACGGACGCGGCGAGGGCTTCCTGCAAGCCGCGCGTCGCCAGCACGTCGGCCAACTCGTTGTCCGTCACACCTGAGTGACCCTTCACCCAGAACCACTCGACCTGATGCCGCGAGCAGGCGATCTGCAGCCGCTGCCACAGGTCCACATTCTTGACCGGCTGTTTGGCGGCGGTCAGCCAGCCGTTGCGCTCCCAGCCCGCCACCCACTTGGTAATGCCGTTGCGGACGTAGGTGCTGTCTGTATACAGGTGCACGACCACCGGTCGTGTGAGCGCTTCGAGCGCCATGATCGGCGCCGTCAACTCCATCCTGTTGTTGCTCGTCTGGCCCGGCTCGCCACCGGACATCTCCCGCACGTGCTGGCGCTGGCGCAGCACCGCGCCCCAGCCGCCGGGGCCGGGATTGGGCCGGCAGCCGCCGTCGGTGTGGATGACCACGACCTCGTCAGGGTGCGGGCGGGTTGCGTCCTCGGCCATGCGCCGAGGATATGTAGTGAGTCGAGCAGTCGGCCAAGCGACCCGCCGATGTCGTCGTGCGGACGTTGTGGCACGCGGCGCGTCTATGCGCGCGGTGATCGCAGAGCCGGCCGGCAGTCTCACCGGTCAGATGTTCACTATGAAGTGGTCAGCGCCAGCCACTGAACGATTCGTCGCCTCGACACGGCGCCAGCCGCGCTCGTACGCCGATCGACCACGAGTCGCTCACCTTTGCGGTACGCCTACGCCCACTCCTACAAGTTCCCTGCGTTTCGAAACGCAGGTCCGCGCTGGCGGGCTCGGCTCAGTTTGTGGCGTTCGATTGTACGGCTTCGACCAGAGCGGCGGCGGCGAGGAGACCTAGGTTGTTTGACGCCAGGGGGCTGTCACCGGTGAGCAGCTTGCGGTCATGGTGAACCATGCCGGTCATGTCGTCGTTGACGACGGTCAACCCCTGCTTCCTGAGCCGGTCGGCGACCAGCCACCGCATAGGCCCTGGGAGGTAGCCGATGTCGAGGTTGTATCCCTCATCGAGTGCATCGGGGAACACGCAGAGCGAATATCCTTTAAATGGCGACTCTGTTTCGCCCTGGCTAACTGACAGCAACGCCGCGGGGCCGTGGCACAGGGTGATGATGAACTTGTCGTTGGCCAACGCCCATTCGATGGTCTGTGCCACCGCCTCGTCGGCTGGCAGACCGAGGACTGCGCCGTGGCCGCCGGGGATGAAGACGGCGATGTAGTCCGAATCCGGACCGAGATCGTTCTCGACCACCTCGGCGAGCTTCTTGGGTTGCTTGAGCTGGGGCTTGAGTGTTTCGTACGTCTGCAGCACGGCCTTGTCCTGGCCGGGGAAGGCCCATAGTTCCAGCTTGACCGGATAGCCGGCGATCGTGGTGACGTCGACGTCGAAGCCCGCCGCCAGCAGGTGGTGCAGGGGAAGTAGCATCTCCACGGGGTGATTCCCGGTGGAGAACATCGTGCCGTTCTCGCACAGCATGTAGCGCTCTTCGGTCGCGATCATGAGCACCTTCCAACGGCCCGCGGTGTAGGCACCCTCGTGCTCGACTCCGCCGAAGTCGGTCTTGGGTCGGGTGTACTGAGTCAGTGAGTACGGCGAGGGGAAGAACGCGTTGTCTTCGGCGCGATCCGGTGTCGGGTCCTTGCTGAGATCGTCCGTATCGTGCGGCATTTCGTGTCCCTAACTTTCATTGCGGCCGAGCGGTCACCGGGCAGCATGCCCAGCCGATTCGTGCGCAGGCTCGTCGTTGAACCACTGAGTGTTGTCCTGGAGCGCGTCTAAACCCCAGACTTCCACCCAGCAAAGAGTATTGGGCGGCGCCTTCCGTGAGCAATGATCAGAACTTGTGGATGACCCTTGGTGAGGGGGCGTGAAAGTGGGCGCGCACCTTCCCGAGGATGATCTGAAGTCCAGTAGCTCTGATCAAAGACCGGCGTTGGCGCGCTGGTTGGGAAGGTACGCCCATGCTCGCGGTAGTTCACGATGCCGCGGAGGCCAACGACAAGACGACCGGTCATGGTCGTTGCTCGATGAGATCGTCCGCGACGGTGCGCGGCAGATGCTGGCTGCGGCGTTGCAGGCCGAGGTCGCGGCCTACGTAGCGCAGTTCGCCGATCAGCTCGACGAGGACGGTCACCGGCTGGTGGTCCGCAACGGCCTCCAGCCTGCGCGAACAGGGGACGGGGCTGCATCACCTACATAACGTCACAGTGACGAATTAAACGGTTCGCGCTTGGACTTCGACGGCGCGGAGCGTCCGCCGCTGCCAGGTAGTTCTGGACTGTCGATCGTCCTGTCCGGCGCTGTCAGATAGTCATGGATTCAGACTCAGCGCCATGGTTACGCCGACCGAAGATCCGCAGGTGCATGGGCAGGGACCTGGGCGGGTGTCACAGTTCTGGAACGGAGGGCGAAATTCGGACAGCTACCAGGTTTTCCCGGATTACTCCCAACTAGTTCCGGATCGGACATCAGCTGCGCCAACAAGCAAGTCCCTGGCATCTCCAATGAGGCCTATTGCCGATAAGCCACATTATGTCAAGTTGACTACGCCGTATTGCACTGTGTTTCAATGGTTTTTGCTGTGGTCCTCTGCCCCGTCTACAGGGGGCGGTTGAGGCTTTTAGCGGCCGCGACTACGGCTGGGTGGTTGAGGTTGAGATGTTCGAGTTCGACGAGCTTGGGCCGTTCCCAGCTAGCAATGACTGTCCAGTTCGGCCGATGGAAAGACCACCATTGAACCGCCTGCCATTTTCTGTCGTCGATGGCAGGAGAACGCTGCGACCAGATGCGGTGCGCCCAGTCTGAGGTGACAGCGAGGTTGCGGGTCACGATCTGTGTCGGTCGAAGTCCTAGCTCTACTAGGCGGTGTGGGTCATCGAGGTCGCAAATGCGCATATCGTTGGGCAGTTCGTACACCCCGAGTATCTTGCGTGCGCCAGGCACTGCAGGAAAGTCGAACATTGAGTCGGTCCAGCGTGAAAGGTTGCCAAACGCTTCGCCGCATGCGGCTTCGGTTTGGCGAGCTACGTACCAGACGTAATAGTCGGGGTGGTCAGCCCGGCCACCGCGTTGCGGGCGGTGTTCATACAGCGGATGCCCTGGTTCGCCGGGCGAAGCGGTGTCAAGGTAGGGAAAGACGCGGTAGACCAGCACTCACGCCGCTCCGCCCCACATCTCTGCGTCGAGCGCTTGAAGAACTCTGGCGGCTCCATCGGTGAGTAAAACGTCAAGAGGTCGAGCTCCCCCGAGGAATGCGTTAGTGCTTTCCATCCAGATGCGTGCCGACTCGCCTCCCCACACCAAACGCGCGCGTGCATAGACGTGTTCGAGGTCGATGAGGGCTGGAGCAGCGGCCGGGCCCGGCCGCTCTTCACCTGATGCCCAACGCGACGTCTGGGATGGACTCACCCCAATCCACTTAGCCAGCTGGGCGCGTGAGAACACGTTTGCGAGGAAAAGGACCCGCTGTTCAGCCAAAGGATCGTCAGCGGCAACACGAGCCGTCCGCGCGGCCTTGACTCCGGTCGCCTTCTTGGTGGGCGCCCTCTTCACCGGAGTCCTGACGGCGGCCTTCTTCGACGCACTCTTGGCGACAGCCATCTTCTTTGGAGTCATATCAGCACTCTACCCAATGTTTTCCGTGGGCAACTAGTACGACTGGATAGAAACTTCCGCCAGCTGGACATCGGCGCTGGCACTTGGGCCCATGCGCCCACCCCACAACCCGGCCGACATCTCAGTCGGATAGCAAATGATTAGCGGTCAACTATGACTTCAAAATGAAAGCCCACAGCCCAATCGCCGCCCGGCACCGATCACGTGTCAATGGTCAAGTGGAAGTAT
>JAFDWN010000070.1 GCA_018268465.1 Actinomycetota bacterium | reverse complement strand
GGCATGCAACCACCCCCACACGCCCGCACGCACCCGACCACCCACCCGGGGACCACCGGCCCCACCGACGAGGACTACTACCTCGGACGCATCACCGCCGGCGTGACTCCGTCCGAAACCGGTTCGGGCACAGCTGAATCAGGAAAGTCCCGATGACCGGCGAAGAGGTGCTGTTCTGGGCGCTGGCGCCGCTGGCGGTCGCCGGCGCGCTCGGCGTCATCGCGGCCGCCAAGGCGGTGTACTCCGCGCTATTCCTGGCGATGACGATGATCATCGTCGCCATGTTCTATGTCGCCCAGGGTGCGTTGTTCCTCGGCGTGGTGCAGGTGGTGGTCTACACCGGTGCGGTGATGATGCTGTTCCTGTTCGTCCTCATGTTCATCGGGGTCGACTCCTCGGAGTCCCTGGTGGAAACCATTCGCGGACAACGCATCGCGGCCATCGTAGCGGGACTGGGCTTCGGGATCCTGCTGATCGCCGCGATCGGGAACGTGGCGGCCACCGGCGCACGTCCGAATGCGGCGCCCATGGATCCGGACAACAACGTCGAGGCGTTGGCGGCACTCATCTTCGTGCGCTACCTGTGGGCGTTCGAACTGACCAGCGCACTGCTGATCACCGCGGCGCTGGGCGCGATGGTGCTCGCCTACCGGGAACGGGACCGGAGTCGAAAGACTCAGCGCGAACTGGCGGTCGAACGGTTTCAGCCCGGCGGACATCCCACCACGTTGGCCGGGCCAGGTGTCTACGCCCGCCACAACGCCGTCGACGTGCCGGCACGGCTCCCGGACGGCACCCCGGCATTGCAGTCGATCTCCCGCATCCTGGTGCCGCGCGATATCCCGCCGACGCCGCCGACACCGACGCCCCGTAGACGAGCACGGCCCGCACATCTCAGAGCCGCCACCAACGGGCACGCGCACTACTCGACGAACGGTCATCACAAAGGCGGTCTTCAGTGAACCCCGACAACTACATCTATCTGTCGGCGCTGCTGTTCACCGTGGGCGCAGCGGGAGTATTGCTGCGCCGCAACGCGATCGTCATGTTCATGTCGGTCGAACTGATGCTCAATGCCGCCAACCTCGCGTTCGTGACGTTCGGCCGCATACACGGACAGCTCGACGGTCAGGTCATCGCCTTCTTCATCATGGTCGTCGCCGCGTGCGAAGTGGTGGTGGGACTGGCGATCATCATGGCCATCTACCGCACCCGCCGCTCCGCGAACGTCGACAGCGCCAGCCTGCTCAAAGGGTAGAGATACATGACATCGTTCGTCTGGTTACTCATCGCCGTGCCCGCGGCCAGCTCCGCGGTGTTGTTATTGACCGGCCGCCGCAGCGATCGCTGGGGCCACCTGCTCGGCTGTGCGGCCGCGTTGCTCTCGTTCGCACTCGGCGCTGTCCTGTTCGCCGACATGCTCGGACGGCCGGTCCACGACCGTGTGCTCGTCCAGAGTCTGTTCTCCTGGATCCCCACCGCAGGACTGCACGTGGACTTCGGATTGCAGCTCGATCAGCTGTCCGTGTGTTTCGTGTTGCTGATCACCGGTGTCGGCTCGCTGATCCACATCTACTCCATCGGCTACATGGTGCCGGGAGCGACGCTCGCGGAGCGACTCGACAATCAGGGCCCGAGTCGACGGCTCTTCTTCGCCTACCTCAACCTGTTCGTCGCCTCGATGCTGCTCCTGGTGTTGGCCGACAACTACCTGGGTCTCTATTTCGGTTGGGAAGCCGTGGGTGTCGCCTCCTACCTGCTCATCGGTTTCTGGTCGGAAAAGCCGTCGGCGGCCACCGCCGCCAAGAAGGCATTCATCGTCAACCGCGTCGGCGACGTGGGGCTGGCGATCGCCATGATGATCATGGTTGCCGGAATCGGAACCATCTCGTACGCCGGAGTATTCGCCGCAGCGCAAGGCCTCGGTGAAGGTACCCTCACCGCGATCGGACTGCTGCTGCTGCTCGCGGCGTGCGGGAAATCCGCGCAGGTTCCGCTGCAGTCATGGCTGGGTGACGCGATGGAGGGCCCCACCCCCGTCTCGGCATTGATCCACGCGGCGACCATGGTCACCGCCGGTGTCTACCTGATCGTGCGGTCGGGCCCGGTCTTCGATCTGGCTCCCATCGCCCAAGCGGCCGTCATCGTCGTCGGAACCGTCACACTGCTGTTCGGAGCGGTCATCGGGTGCGCCAAGGACGACATCAAGAAGGCATTGGCCGCATCGACGATGAGCCAGATCGGGTACATGGTGCTGGCCGCGGGCCTGGGCCCGGCCGGCTACGCCTTTGCGATCATGCATCTGCTCACCCATGGCTTCTTCAAGGCGGGGCTTTTCCTGGGTGCGGGTTCGGTGATGCACGCGATGGGCGACGAGGTCGATATGCGACGCTACGGCGGGCTGCGGAAGGCGTTGCCGTTCACGTTCGCCACCTTCGGACTGGGCTACCTCGCCATCATCGGAGTCCCGCCGTTCGCCGGGTTCTACTCCAAGGACGGCATCATCGAGGCGGCGTTGGGCGTGGGCGGCGCCACGGGTCTGCTCCTCGGCGGCGCGACCGTCCTCGGAGCCGGCATCACCGCGTTCTACATGACCCGCGTCATGCTCATGACATTCTTCGGTGAACGTCGTTGGGCGGCCACGGTGAAGCACCCCCACGAAGCTCCAGCCGTCATGGTCTGGCCGATGATCCTGCTCGCCCTAGGCTCCGTTTCGGCCGGCGCCCTGCTCGCCGGCGGCGGAGTCCTGGCGAACTGGCTGCAGCCGGTCGTGGGATCCCGCGAAGCCCACCACGCCTTCCCGGTCTGGGCCGTCACGGCGGTCATCCTCTCCGTCGTCGCGGTCGGCGTGGCGATCGCCTGCCGCATGTACGGCGGCAGGGACGTCGCCCGGCAGGCCCCGCCCGCCTCGGCGCTCATCGTGGCCGCCCGCAGGGACCTCTACGGCGACGCCTTCAACGAACGGGTGTTCATGCGGCCCGGTGGCCGGCTGGCCGTCGCGCTGATGCGCGCCGACGACAACACCGTCGACGGCGCGGTCCGCGGCGTGGCGGCGTTGGTCGAGGCCGTCTCACGCCGACTTCGTCTCCTGCAGAACGGCTTTGCCAGATCCTACGCGCTGTCCGTGCTGTCCGGCGCCGCACTGCTGGCCGGCGGGATCCTGGCGGTGCAGCTATGGTGACCGGCGTTCCCTGGCTGAGCGCCCTGTGGCTCACCCCGGCGGTCGGTGCCGCCCTGACCCCACTGCTCACCCGTGCAGCGCCGGCGAAATGGGCCGGGTTGGCGGTGTCGTTGGCGACACTTGCGGTGTCCGGGATCCTGGCGACCCGCTTCGACCCCGCTGGGCCGCAGTACCAGTTCGTCGAATCACGGCCGTGGATCGCATCATTCGGTGCCGGCTACACCATCGGAGTGGACGGCATCGCCTTGGCCCTCGTCGTACTGACGACCGTGCTGGTGCCGCTGTTGATCATCGCCGGCTGGAACGACGCCGACGATCGAGGCCGCCCGGTCGGTGTCTACATATCACTCGTGCTGACGGCCGAGGCGATGGTGTTGATGTCGTTCATCGCGCTGGACGTGCTGCTGTTCTATGTGTTCTTCGAAGCGATGCTCATCCCGATGTACTTCCTCATCGGCAGGTACGGCGGCCGCGACGCGGCTGCCGCTGCCCTGAAATTCTTGCTGTACAGCCTGTTCGGCGGGCTGGTGATGCTGGCCGCGGTGATCGGCCTGTATGCCGCGGGTAGCGGGACGTTCGATTTCCGCGAGTTGGTCACCATGACCGGGTCCATGGACCCGCAATGGGTGAACCTGATGTTCCTGGGTTTCCTGTTCGCGTTCGCGGTGAAAGCGCCGCTGTGGCCGTTCCATACCTGGCTGCCAGGGGTGGCGACGCAGGCGACGCCGGCCACGGCGGTGCTGATGATGGCCGTCGTCGACAAAGTCGGCACCTTCGGCATGCTGCGCTACTGCCTGCAACTGTTCCCCGACTCCGCCACCCTGTTCCGCCCCACCGTCGTCACGCTGGCCGTCATCGGCATCATCT
>JAFDWN010000006.1 GCA_018268465.1 Actinomycetota bacterium | reverse complement strand
GGTACTTTTTCATGGCCACGGACACGGTGTTTGATCCAATCCGGCGCGTAGTCGGCCACCGTCATTCAGCGGGAACACGCCACCGCAGCAAGGGAAACACCCTGAATTGTCGGATCGAGGTTCCGCGCTGGCGTTAGCGAGCACACTGGGATCGCGATACCGTATGTCTTCATCTTGGGAGGACTCATGGGAATCACCTCCGCGGCAAAGGTCGCCGCCCCGATCCTCGCACTCGCCTCGCTCGTCGTGGCTGCGACCATATCGGTCGCCACGGCCGAGCCACCACCAACCGCGCCGCCTGACGGTTCCACCGGGTGTGAGACAGGACTGGTACCCCGAAACGCCCGCGCTGGCGACGACGTTTGCGTCTCTCGTGAACTTGCCCGGCTCACCGCACAGCAGAACGAGAATCCGGCGGCGAACAAAGAACCCAATGGCGGCGCCTACGGGCCGGACACCTGCAAACCGGGCTTCGTGTGGCGCGAGGCATTCGACGGCGACACCATCTGCGTCACGCCGGAGATCCGCGCCGAGAACCTGGCCGCCAACGCCGCCGCGGCTTCCAATAGAGCGGACGCCCCCCAGCCGACACCGGACGGGGCCCCCCAGCCAACGCCGGACGGGGCCCCTCAGCCGACACCGGACGGGGCCCCTCAGCCGACACCGGACGGAACTCCTCCGCCCGCCGAGCCGGCCGCCGAGCGGACCGTCGTCTTCGAGATCACCGGGTCCGGCACGGTCTATTCGATCGACATGGATCCGTCGGGCACGAGTGTCGGCGAGAACACCGCCGTGCCGTTCTCACGCACCATCAAGATCGGGCCTGACGTGTCGTTGCTGACGGTGGTCGCCGTCAACAAGACCGGTACACAAGGTTGCCGCATCACACTCGACGGCGAGGTCGTCGCTCAGCAACCACCCGGCGATGCCGCCTTCTGCACGTTCGCAATCCCCTAGGTCAATCGGCCTAGCCCGACGGCCGCACGCCATCGCCTGAAACGCCCTGGAAATCCCGGAGGCTCTGCCCACCGCCGGCCACCCCCGGGCGGGTATCCGAATCCCGCCGGCACAGCCGACCAGGCTCATTGGGATGGCCAGTCATGGACTTCACAGAATCCGCCGCCGGTGTTTCCTCTAGTGCCGCAGGCACGGGCCCCGATGAGCCGTCCAGTGTGTACTACGGGAATTGCGCCGAAGCGCGCCGAGCGGGCGCGGCACCGCTGTATCGAGGAGAGCCGGGCTACCGCTCGGGCCTCGACAGAGACGGCGACGGCGTCGCCTGCGAGAGCTGACCCTCGACCCCAGGGCATCCGCGAATCAGGGCTTGTGCTGGTTGTTGCCGACCACGGTGGTGCGCTGTCCGCCACCCGAGGCGGCGGCGCTGCTGTTGGTGCCGACGGTGGTCGCGACGTTGCGGTTACCGGTCTTTGCGGTAGAGCCGCTCTTCCGACCGAGCGTGAAGGCCCTGTTGTTGTTGCCGCCTGAGGCGATGGAGCCGCTGTCAGATCCGACCGATGCCGCTCGGTTGCCATTGCCGACCTCGGCGACCGCTCCGCCGTTCCTCCCGAATGAGCTTGCGATGTTGCGGTTTCCGCCTTGTGCCAGAGCACCGGCGTTGGTGCCGAACGAGGTGGCGATATTGCGGTTGCCGGTGCCGGCGATCGCCCCGCTGTTGGGGCCGACGGCGGTGGCGATGTTGCGCGTCCCGGTACCCGCCGCCACACCGGTGTGATTGCCGAGTGCCGCGGCGAGGTTGCGCGTCCCTATCGCGGAGGCCTTGGCGGTGTCGCCGACGGCCAGGCTGAGATTGCCCTTCCCCGAGGCCGTCGCGGTGGCGTTCGGACCGATGGCGATCGCCGTCGAACGTCCCGTGGACGAGCAGCTCGCCGATCCGATCGAGGCGCTGCCCAATGGCCCGGAGACGCAAGCGCCACCATCGGCGCTGGCCGTCGCCGGCGCCGCGGCGGCCGACAGACCCCCCAGCGCAGCCGCACCCGCGAGGACGGCGGCCGCCATCCAGGAACGGTGCAACACCGCCCTGCGAGCTCCTCCGACTGCGGCCGTAGCCGTGTGGTCGCCCATGCGCCACTCACCTTTCTCGGGACTCTGACGAATACACGCCGGCGTCAAGCAAACCGGTCAGCGGCAGCATAGAGTTGCCAGCCGACCGGCGTTGGCAGATCGAGAATCTTGCTAACCAGCGATGTCATGCGGACATGTTGACGAAGCCAGCTCAGCACCGTTAGCAGCGAGGATCGTCCGGCAAACGCCAGAACCCCACCGCTCGGATCGTCCGACCCGACCCAGTGACGGGCGCGACCGACCGGTGCGGCACCAACAGAGGCCGGAGAATCGCCGGAGCCGAGGGTGCCCGGAACGGCTGCACGGGACGCGGCAAACACCAAACACTCCGGCCACGACGGCACGGGATTATCCGCACGAGCGCAGACCCCCGGTGCGGGTGCAATTCAGCCAGCCGGGCGATGAACGAATCCCACTGGGCGATATGGCTTTACCCGCGCCGCATCTGCCGGCTCACCACCGCACAACCGAAATCACCTGAGCTGCTTGACAACCCAGCCCTCAGCCGTGCGGGCAGTACCAGATCTCGAGCAGGCTCAGCCGAGCCCGAGCTTCTTGCCGATGCGGTCCAGGCCCGTCCACTTCCCGACCAGCTTGCCCGGGAAGCCCAGCCACTTGCCCGCGACGTCACCGGGGAAGCCCAGCCACTTGTCGGCGACGTCGCCCGGGTAACCCGCCCACTTGTCGGCGACACCGCCGGGGAATTCCGTCCAACGGTCGCACGGCGAGCAGCTGATCGTGCCTGAGCCGCCGGGCTCGGCCGCGGCCGGCGCCGCCAGCCCGATGCCGCTGCCGATGGCCCCGGCGACGATGACCGCCGCGATCATTTTGGTCCCGATCACGATGTCGCCTCCGCGTTCGAATGCCGATGCTGGCTGGGACTCTATCCGACCCAGCCACCGTTCGCCGGATAGTTGCCAGCTCGGACATAAACGGCGGAAGAACATGCCTTGACCTGCGGTGACGGCACCGATTCCGGCACCCGTCGACCGGCCGGAGAGCCCGTGCGCCCCACCGTGTCGAAGCAGATGTCCCCACCATGCCGAACGGGTTTGCTCAGACGGCGAACGCATGTCGAGACGCCCCGCCAAAATGTCTATCCACCAGCATCGAATGCAACTCACACCGCAGATAACACTGCTAATGTGCGCTAGCCAATGGCAGCGACGCCAGGCGCAGACCGGCGACGACCAGAGCCGCGTGGCGGGGAGGAGTGCGATCGACATGGGCCATCCCCCACTTGCGGCGCCATCCCACAGCGACGACACCTCCGCGCTGTCGCGCCGGCAGCTGGTCTTCATGGTTGCCGCGCTCGTCGCGTCGGTCGTCTCCTTCTCACTGAACTCCACCATGGTCGGCCCGGCCTATCGCGACATCAACACCGCATTGGGGCCCGACGCCTTCGTGACGATGTCGACGTACTTCTATCTCGCGGGGGCACTCGCCAACGTCGTGCTGATCCGCTGGAGCGACTACATCGGCCGCAAACGCGTCCTGCTGGCAATCCTGGTGGTGATGTGCGTCGGGACCGTGCTCTGCATCGTCGCGACCTCACTGCCGGTGTTCACGGTGGGCCGGCTGCTGCAGGGCACGTCGAACATCACCTACGGGCTGGCGTTCCTGCTGCTGCGGGAGTATGTCAAAGGGCCGGCGTTCGGCGTCTGCTGCGGCGTCGTCTCGTCGATCAACGGCGGTGTCGCCGGAGGGGACGCCCTGCTGTCGGGCATCATGGTGGACCGCTGGGGCTACCGCTCCATCTTCGTGCTCATCCTCGCCGTCGGCATCGCGGGTCTGCTGTTCGCCTGGAAGGCGATCCCCGCGGACGAACCCGGCAAGCGTGCGTCGGGCCGGATGGACTGGATCGGCGCCGCGCTCATCGCGCTGACCGTCGGCGGAATCAACCTGTTCCTGTCCAACGGCGGGCATGGCGGCTGGCTCTCCCCCGTCGCATTGGCCTGGATGGCGGTGGCCGCGGCAGCGCTCATCGCCCTCGTCGTCGTCGACAGCCGAATTGCCCACCCGCTCATCGCGATCCAGCACATGCGCTCGCGGGAGGCGTGGCCGCTGATCGTGGTGACCATCCTGGTGATGGGCTCGTTCATCGTCGTGCTCGGCTACATCATCCCGGCGCTCGCCGAGGATCCCGACTCGGGCTTCGGCCACAACGCCACGATGGCCGCGCTGCTGTTCCTCACCCCGGCAGCCGTGGTGCAGATCATCGCGGCACCGTTCATCGGCCGGCTGGCGGTGCGCATCGGATTCGTGACGGTACTGCGTGCCGGGATCGCGTCGACGATCGTCGTCACCGCGCTGCTCGCATTCTTCGCCCAGCAGCAGACGGCAGTCATCGTCGTCATGGTGCTGTTCGGCATCACGTGCAACGCCACGCTGCTAACGGCGATGGGCACCCTCGGTGTCCTGCAGGCCTCCGACGAGGAGCCCGGCGCGCTGCCCGGCCTGGCCAACGCGAGTTATGGCATCGGCGCCTCACTCGGGTTCGCGTGGGCGGGACCGGTTGTCGGCTCGGGGACGGACGCCAGCTTCCAGCACGCGTTCTGGGCGTGCACCGCGATCGGGGTGGCCGCATTGGTGTTCAGCCTGATCCTCAAACCCAAACAGAACGCGATGGCGCCGGCCGCCGTGGGGCCAGGTCACTGAGCCTGCCCACGAAACGCCTTCATCACACCCACCCGAACATTCCCCTGGTCCGCGGTAGCACACGATTGACCGTCAGATGAACACAGTGGGATGGTGACTCCATGACTCATCCGCGGGAGCACGAGCAGTCGGCCATCGCGCAGGTGATCGATCGCCTGTCGGCGCAGTTCCCCCAGATTCCCGGCGCCACGGTCGCCTCAGTTGTCCACGGTGCGCATTCGCGGTTCGAGGGCCGCCCGGTCCGCGATTACGTGCCGCTCTTCGTCGAACGCGCCGCCGCCCGCGAACTGTCCGGCCCCGACGCCGGCACGGCCCACCCGGAAAGCGTGGCGTCGGTCGGCTGACCGCTCAGTACGAGTCGTGCAACCTCATCCAGTCGTACGGCGGCCGCTGGGGCCACCCGGCCGGGGAATCCTCCCACGTCTCCTGGCGACCGTACGGCGTGGTGTCGAGCAGGTCGAAGACGACCATGAACGGTTCCTCCCCGCGCCGGTATGTCGACCATGTGTGGAAGACACGGCCGCCGCGACGCAGGAACACGCTCACCCCGTGTCGTTCCTCGCCGTCGACGGTCGCGCCGAAATCCTCATTGAATGTCGTGTCACCCGACGACACCCACGGCAGCGTCCACCCCATCCGACCGCGGAAGGCCAGCAGCGTGGCCAGCGGCGCGCGGGACACCAGCACGAACGACGTGTCCTTGGCGTGCAGGTGCGACAGCGGTCCGATGTGATCGGCCATCATCGAGCAGCCGTCGCAGCCCTGCGCCCAGTCGGCGCCGAACATGAAGTGCTGCACGATGAGTTGGCTGCGACCACCGAACAGGTCGGCCAGCGCGACGACACCGTGCTCGGCGTCGAAGGTGTACGGTTCGGCGATCTCGACCATCGGCAGCCGTCGCCGGGCCGCACTCACCTCATCCTTCAACCGTGTCAACTGCTTCTCGCGGACCAGGAGTTCGGCGCGGGCCCGCTCCCATTCGGAGCGCGACACGATCGGCGGCATCGGAGGCTCGGACGTCGTCATGCCCACGAGCGTGCCACGCCCGCCGTGTGCCTCCCCCTCACCGGCCCTGTCTGTTCGACAGCGGCCCCGTCATCGCGCGTACCGACGCGGGCACCGGAATCGCCGGGTCGCAGTCGGGTGCGGTGACGGGCGCGCCGTAGACGGTGCTCAGCGGCACCACACCGGCCCACACCCCCGATGCGACGTCCTCCTCGGGATCCTCCGGCCATCCGTCGCTGATCTTCAGCGACCAATTGTCTTCGGTGATCGGCAACCGCAACACCACCGTGGCGGCCAGCTCTTTGCGCGAGCTGGCCCGCAGTTCGGCCACCCGGCCGGGAATGAACGCATCGGTCAACGGTTCGAGATAACCGACCTTGTCCGCCCCGCCGACCACCTCGAAGACACCGAAGAGTACCGCGCTGCGGTAGTGGAACGACGACTCGAATCCGCTGCGGGCCACCACGACTCCGTCCAACGCGGTCACCGACACCGCGACCGGGGCGCCCGCGGCCACGGCGCGCAGCCAGGGTGCGCCCGTCGAACCGTGAACCACCAGTTCGTCGCCCAGCCGCGCGAAGCCCGTCGGGAAGATCACCGGGTGTCCGTCGCGCACCAAAGCGACGGTGGCCAACGGTGTGGCATCGAGCAGTGCGTCGAGGTCCGCACGCGACACGGACTGCTTTTCGTCGAGCCGCGTGACCTTCGTCGAGGGTGCTGCGGGACGTTCCACCGGTGTTGCCATGACGCAACTGTCGCATCCGGCGCGCGGTAGCGCGATCGATCACCACCAGAAAAGCCCGCGGTGCGGCAGAGTTCACATGACGGCGGAAGGAGCGCGTGTGACCGACCATTCCCTGACCCGGCCGCCGCTGACGCGGCGACAGATTGTGCTGCTGGTCGCGGCCCTGGTCACCTCCGTGGTGGCCTTTCAGCTCAACGCGAGCATGCTGGTGCCCGCCATCGGTTCCATCGAATCCGAACTCGGCGCGGGCGCCTACACCCACATGGCGAACTACTTCTTCCTCGCCGGCGCGATCGTGAGTGTGGTGTGCACCAGGTGGAGCGACTTCGTCGGGCGTAAACGCGTGCTCATCGCCACCATGGCCGTGATGTGCGTGGGCACGGTGCTGTGCATCGTCGCCACCTCGATACCGGTCGTCGTGGTCGGACGAATCCTGCAGGGCGGCTGCGTCATCGCGTTCTCGCTGTCCTACCTCATCCTGCGGGAGCACCTCAGCGGGCCGATGTTCGGCGCCTGTGTCGGCGTGGTGTCCTCCATCAACGGCGGTGTCGCCGGCGTCGACGCGCTGCTGGGCGGTGTGATGGCCGACCAGCTGGGATTCCGCTCCATCTTCGTGCTGATCCTGGGGGTGGGTGTCGCGGCGATCGCGCTGGCGTGCAAGGCGATACCCGGCGACGACACGACCGCCACCGCGACAGGACACATGGACTGGTGGGGCGCGGCGTTACTGGCGCTGGCCGTCAGCGGTATCAACCTGTTCCTCACCAGCGGGGGCACCGGCGGCTGGCTCTCACCTGCCGCGCTGGCGTGGATCGGTGTCACCGTGGCATCGCTGATCGCGCTCGTCATCGTCGACGGTCGGGTCGCCAGCCCGCTGATCGCGGTGTCGCACATGCGTTCCCGCCAGGTTTGGCCCGTGATCACGTCGATCACGCTGGCACTCGCGGCGTTCTACGTGGTGCTGAACTTCATCGTCCCGTCCATCGCCCAGAACACGTCGGTGGGATTCGCCATGACTGCCACCATGACGGCGTTGGTGTTCCTCACGCCCGCAGCGCTGATCGGGCTGGGGGCGGCGCCGCTGGCGGGCCGCCTGGCCGTGCGCATCAGCTTCGCCGCCACCCTGCGGCTTGGTGTGTTGACCACACTGGTGGTGACGGCGGTAGCTGCCCTGTTCGGCCTGAACCTCATCGTGCTCTTTGTGCTGATGGTGATATTCGGCGCGGTCTACAACGGCCTGCTGCTCACGTCGGCCAGCGGCATGGGCGTCGTGCAGGCACCCGACGAGGCGCCCGGCTCCCTGCCCGGCATCAGCAACGCATGCTTCGGAGTTGGCGCCTCCATCGGATTCGCTTGGGCCGGACCGATTGTCGGACCGGGCACCGCGGAAGGCTATCGCAGTGCCCTGTGGATCTGTGTGGCCATCGGCGCGGTCGCATTGGTCTCCAGCATGGTGCTCAAGGCCAAACCGGTCGACCGCGCCGCGGCGGATTGACCGGAACCGTCAGCGCCGCACCAGCCACACCGACGCATCGGGCGGCAGGTGCCTGGTGACACCCGGGACCGAGGCCAGCGCCACCGCCAGGTCGGCGGGCAACTCGACGTCGGACTCGCCGGTGTTGACCCAGCATTGCGCCTCGCCGCGGCTGAACCCGAGGACGTCGGCGGGCAGGTCCAGCCACCGCACCTCACCGGCGCCCTCCCACAGTGCACGCCGCGCCCCCAGCGCGGCCCGGTACAGATGCAGGAAGGAGTCCGGATCGCGCTCCTGGCGCTCCACGGAGTGTTCACCCCAGTGCGGCGGCTGCGGCAGCCACGTCACCGACGCCGACTCCGCAGGCGAGAATCCGTATGGCACAACGGTATCCGACCAGGGCAGCGGCACCCGGCAACCATCGCGCCCGACGTCGGTGAACCCCGACTGGACCCACGTCGGATCCTGGCGTGCGTCGGCGGGGATGTCCTCGACTTCTTCCAGACCGAGTTCCTCCCCCTGGTACACGTATGCCGTTCCGGGCAGGGCCAACTGCAGCAGCGCACCGGCTCTGGCCCGGCGGCGGCCCCGGTCGTGGTCGGGGGCCTCGTTCGCCCACCTGGCGCGCTCCCAGTCGCTTTCCACCAGGTGTCCCGGCTGGGACCGCGAGTAGCGCGTGACCGTGCGCGGCACGTCGTGGTTGGACAGCACCCACGTCGGCGGTGCGCCCACCGACGCCGCGCTCGCCATGGCGTCGTCCACGACGGCGCGCAGGCTCTCGGCCCGCCACGGCGCGCGCAGGAAGTCGAACTGGAAGGCGGTGTGCAGCTCGTCGGCCCGCAGGTAACGCGCCAACCTCTCATTGCTGGGCACCCACGCCTCGGCGATGAAAATCCGTTCGGGTGCAAATCGATTCGCCACCGCACGCCATCCGCGGTAGATCTCGTGCACGCCGTCCTGATCCCATGCGGGGTGGGCCGCGTTGTGTTGCACACCCGCCGTCACCTCGCCCCGATCGGGCAGACCCGCGGCCTTGACCAATCCGTGCGCAACGTCGATGCGGAAGCCGTCCACCCCTCTGGCGAACCAGAACGCCAGAATGTCCTCGAACTCCGCACGGACCTCGGTGTTGTCCCAGTTCAGATCCGGCTGGCCCGGGGCGAACAGATGCAGATACCACGACCCGTCCGGTATCCGCGTCCACGCCCGGCCGCCGAACTGGCTCTGCCAATCGTTGGGCGGCAGTTCGCCGTCCGCGCCGCGACCGGCCCGGAAGACGTAACGGTCCCGGGCACCGGGTTCGTCACGCAGCGCCTGCTGGAACCAGCGGTGCTGATCGGAGGTGTGGTTGGGCACGATGTCGAGGATCACCTTGATGCCCAGCGCGTGGGCCTCCTCGATCATCGCCTGCCCCTCGGCGAGGGTGCCGTAGTCCGGCTCGATGTCGCGATAGTCGGCGACGTCGTAGCCGGCGTCGGCCATCGGCGAGGGGTACCAAGGGTTGATCCACACCGCGTCGATCCCCAGCGCCGCGAGGTAGGGCAGCCGGGAGCGGATCCCGGCGACATCGCCGATTCCGTCGCCGCTGCCGTCGGCGAAGCTGCGGATGTAGAGCTGATAGACCACGGCAGTCTTCCACCACGGCGCATCGGTCACGGCACTCACCGCGCCGTCAGCGCACACCGTCGTCTCGCCGGTCATCGCACCTCCACATAGTTTGAGAAAACGTTTTCGTGATCAGAGTGCGTCTACTTTTGGTTGATGTCAAGGGATATTCGGACTGCTGCTGGCGGTCTCAGCACTGGCGAAAATATTTGCTCTCGGCTTATCCTGGCGGGATGATCCCCAAACAGCGGGTCAACATGGCCGACGTGGCGCAACGCTGCGGCGTCTCGATCGCCACGGTGTCGCGCGCCCTGCGCGGCGAGTCCGGGGTGTCGGCGGCGACCCGTGACCGGATCATGCGGATCGCGGAGGACCTGTCCTATGTGGTCTCCCCGGAGGCCTCGACGCTGTCGGGTGGCAGCACCGGTCGGGTCGGCGTCGTCGTCCCCAGGGTGGACGCCTGGTTCTACTCGGTGGTGCTGGCAGGGATCGCCGAGGTGTTCGCCACCGCGGGACTGGACCTCGTGCTGTGCCCGCTGCCCGATTCGGCGGCGCGGCACCGATTCTTCGAGACGCTGCCGCTGCAGCGCAAAGTCGACGCCGTCATCGTGGTGGCCGCCCCCCTCAGCGCCCGCGAGCACACACGTCTGAACCAACTCGGCGTCCCCATGGTCCAGGCCGGCGGCGACGACGACGGCGTCTCGCCTTGGGTGGGGATCGACGATGAACTCGCGGCGCGGCAAGCCGTCGGGCATCTGCTGCGCATCGGTCACCGCGACATCGCGATGATCCAGGCCCTCGACTCCGAGGGGGTCGCCTGGGCGGCCGACCGTGCGCGGGTGCGCGGATTCCACGGCCGACTGGCCGAGGACGGCATCACCGATCCGATGACCGTGAGCGTCCCGTGGGGTATCGACGGCGGCGCGCAGGGAATGGAGGAACTGCTCAGTCGCGCACGGGTGCCGACCGCGGTGTTCTGCCATTCCGACGAGATCGCCGTCGGGGCGCTGCGCACCCTTCGCCGCGCGGGAATCACTGTGCCCCGGGATATTTCCGTCATCGGCGTCGACGACCATCCCGTGGCCGACGTGGCCGACCTGACGACGGTCGGACAGGAGACGCGCCGCCAGGGCGTCATCGCGGCCGAACTGCTCATCCGTCGGCTCGACGGCGCCGCGCCCGTGCCCGGGCATCCGCGGGTGACCGTGCTGCCAACCAGGTTGGTGATCCGCGGGTCCACCATGCCCCCGGCGGGCTCGCGCGATACGCACCCCTGACCGGCCGTCACCTCTGCGCCGCCGCGGCCGGCCCGGTGCTGCCCCGCACCACCAGCCGAACCGGCAGGTCGACATCGATCACGTCGCGGACGCCGCCGTCGATCATGGTCAGCATGTGCGCGGCGGCCCGCTCGGCCTGGGTGGTCACCGGCTGATGGATGGTGGTCAGGTCGCTGCCCGCCGCCATCTCGTTGTCGTCGAATCCGACGATCGACATCGCGCCGGGCACAACGATTCCGGCGCGCCGCAGGGTCCACAACGCGCCGAGCGCCATCTCGTCACTCATCGCGACCAGACCCGTCGGTAGCGCGGGCAGGCTGAGCAGGTCACCCGCGGCGAGCACGCCGCCGTGGATGGTCGATTCGCGGGCGAGCACCCACTGCGACTGCACCGGCACGCGCGCGCTGCGCATCGCTTCCTCGAACCCGCGCAACCGCGCCGACGTCGTGTCATGTCCGACGACATCGTCGGGAGCGAACGACACCACCCCGATGTCACGGTGCCCCAGCGCCAACAGATGTTGCGTGGCCATCCGCGCCGCGCCCACGTCGTCGATGCCCACCCTGGGCAGCCCCGGCACATAACCCCCGACGACCACCACCGGCACGCCGAGCGCGTCCAGCGACGCGCGTTCGGCGGGGTCGAACGAGGTGGCGACCACGATCACCCCGGCGATTCCCGGATTCTCGATGAGTCGGTGGAACAGGTTGCGCCGACCGTCGACGTCGCCCGCCCCGAACAACAGCACGTCGTGGTCCGAACCGCGCAGGGTGCGCTCGACGGTGGCGATCGACTCGGCGAAAAACCACTGGGCGGGATATCGCGCCACCACGGCCACCGGCCGGCCCGCGGCCGCCCTTGGCAGCCGGTACCCGAGTTCGGTGGCGGCGCGCTCGATGCGCTCGCGGGTGTCCGAAGCGACGTTCGACATCCCCCGCAGCGATCTGGACACGGTGGTCGCCGAGACTCCCGCGGCGCGCGCGACATCGCGGATCGTCGCGCCGGCAATGCGGTCACCCGTCATGCGAAAACCCCCATCGGGACTCCTCGGACGAACCAGAGCGCTTCACAAACAATCATGAAACGCGTTTCATTCAGCGTAGTTGCTTCCGTGGTGATATGAACTGTGCCACACTAGACGCGCATCAAGCCGCAGTTCACAACGATCCAAAGCCGGAATTTCGCGCTGGAGGGCGGATGAAACGATTTCATCGACGAACACATCGACGACGCGTGGCGATACGCAAACCCCTTGCGCTGGCAAGCGTCACCGTCGTCGCCGCCGCCGTGCTGAGCGCCTGTGGAAGCGCCGCGGGCGGCACCCCGGAACTCACCTGGTACGTCAATCCGGACAACGGCGGCGCCGCCGCCCGTGGCCAGGAGTGCGCCGAGGCGTCAGGCGGAGCGTACAAGGTGCGGATGGAGGTCCTGCCCAGTAACGCCACCCAACAGCGTGAGCAATTGGTGCGGCGGCTGGCTGCCGGCGACACCTCCATCGACATCGTCAGCCTCGACGTCGTCTACACGGCCGAATTCGCCAATGCCGGCTTCCTGCGCCCGTTCACCCCCGAGGAGCAGTCCCGACTCACCGCCGGCATGCTGCCCGCACCGGTGGAAACCGGCATGTGGAAGGACACCCTGTACGGCGCACCGTTCAAGTCCAACACCCAGCTGCTGTGGTACCGCAAGTCCCTCGCGGCGGCGGCGGGTGTGGATCCCACCAGCACGTCGTTCACCTGGGACGACATGATCAAAGCCGCGGTGGGACAAGGTAAGACCATCGCCGAACAGGGCGCCCGCTACGAGGGTTACATGGTGTGGGTCAACGCGCTGGTGCTCTCCGGGGGCGGGGAGATCCTGTCCGACGCCGAATCCGGCCGCAACGCCACACCGAGCATGGCAGGCGAGGCGGGCGACAAGGCCGCCGAGATCATCGGCAACCTCGCCCGTTCCGCGGCGGCCCCGGCCGATCTGTCCACCGCCCAGGAGGAACAGGCCCGCGCCACCTTCCAGGGCGAGCGCGGCATGTTCATGCTGAACTGGCCCTACGTGCTGGCCGCTGCCCGCAGCGCCGTCGAGGAGGGCACGCTGGACCAGGCCGTCGTCGACGACATCGGCTGGGCCCGGTATCCGCGGGTGTTCCCCGACCGGCCCAGTGCGCCGCCGCTGGGCGGCACCAACCTCGCCATCGGCGCCTACTCCAAGCACAGCGCGGAGGCGGTCGCCCTGGTCGAATGCGTCAACGCGCAGCCGAAGGCCACGCAGTACATGCTCGACGAAGGCGAACCCTCGCCGTACGCGGCGTCCTACGACGACGCGCAAGTGCGCGAGAAGTACCCCAACGCCGATCTCATCCGCGAGTCGATCGGTGAAGCCGGACCGCGCCCGCTGACGCCCTTCTACGTCGACGTCGCCGGTTCGGTGATCCAGACCTGGCACCCGCCGGCGGCGGTGAATGCCGAAACCCCGAAGGAGACGGACACATTCATGGCCGACGTGCTCGGCGGGAGGCGGCTGCTGTGACGACCGTGGAGAAATCCCGCAAGGCCCCGCCCGCCGCACCGGCCAGCGAGCGGGCGAAAGGTGAACGCCGGCTGGGCTTCTACCTGACCTTGCCGTCGTACTTCGTGATGATCCTGGTCACCGCCTATCCGCTGGGCTACGCACTGGTCCTGTCGTTGTACAACTACCGGCTCACCGACCCGGAGGGCCGCAGCTTCGTCGGCCTACGCAACTACTGGGTCATCCTGACCGACCCGGTGTGGTGGAACGACTTCATGACCACGCTGATGATCACCGTCGTCACGGTGGCGATCGAGCTGGTGCTCGGGTTCATGTTCGCGTTCGTGATGCTGCGCATCGTGCGCGGCCGCGGCCCGTTGCGCACCGCGATCCTCATCCCCTACGGCATCGTCACGGTGGTGTCGGCGTTCGTCTGGCGCTACGCCTTCGCGATCGACTCCGGCTTCGTCAACAACTGGCTGATGCTCGGCGATTTCAACTGGTTCGGCGACCGCTGGTCGGCGATCTTCGTGATCTGCCTGTCCGAGATCTGGAAGACCACGCCGTTCATCTCGCTGCTGCTGCTCGCCGGGCTGGTGCAGGTGCCCGAGGATATGCAGGAAGCCGCCAAGGTCGACGGCGCGACGGCCTGGCAGCGGCTGTGGAAGATCACCCTGCCGAATATGAAGGCCGCCATCATGGTGGCGCTGCTGTTCCGCACCCTGGATGCCTGGCGGATCTTCGACAACCCGTTCGTGATGACCGGCGGCGCCAACAACACCGAGACGATCTCGTTCCTGGCCTACCGCCAGAACGTCACACTGGTCAACCTCGGCATGGGATCCGCGGTTTCGGTGATGCTGTTCCTCACGGTGGTGGCCATCGCGTGGATCTTCGTCAAGGGCTTCAAAACCGATCTCTCACAGGTCAGGGGCGACGAATGAACACCACAAAGACCGGACGCTGGTGGACCGTCGCCGGCATCGTCATCGTCATCTACAGCTTCTTCCCACTGCTGTGGATGATCAGCCTGGCGTTCAAACCGCCGTCGGACATCGTCTCGGGCACGCCGCAATTCCTGCCCACCACAGCGACATTCGACAACTTCACCGAGGTGTTCAGCCAACCGCTGTTCACCAGGGCGCTGATCAACTCGATCGGGATCGCGCTGATCGCCACCCTGCTATCGGTGGTCATCGCGATGTTCGCGGCGTATGCCATCGCACGGCTGGAGTTCCGTGGCAAGAAGCTGCTGCTCTCCCTGGCGCTGGCCATCGCAATGTTCCCCCAGGCCGCGCTGGTCGGCCCGTTGTTCAACATGTGGCGCAGCCTGGGCATCTACGACACGTGGATCGGCCTGATCATCCCGTACATGACCTTCGCTCTGCCGCTGTCGATCTGGACCATGTCGGCGTTCTTCCGGCAGATTCCCTGGGAGATGGAGCACGCCGCTCAGGTCGACGGCGCCACCCCCTGGCAGGCGTTCCGCAAGGTGATCGTCCCGCTGGCCGCACCGGGCGTGTTCACCACGGCGATCCTGACGTTCTTCTTCTGCTGGAACGACTTCCTGTTCTCGATCTCACTCACGTCTACCAACAACGCCCGCACGGTCCCCGCGGCGCTGGCGTTCTTCCAGGGCGCGTCGATGTTCCAGTCGGCGGTGCCCTACGTCATGGCGGCGTCCGTCGTCGTGACGATCCCCGTCGTCATATTGGTCCTCATCTTCCAGCGGCGAATCGTCGCGGGGCTGACCTCCGGAGCAGTGAAGGGATAACCCGATGGCCGAAATCACGATGCGTAACATCGTCAAGAAGTACGGCGACGGCTACCCGGCCGTCAACGACGTCAGCCTGGATATAGCCGACGGCGAGTTCATGATCCTGGTCGGCCCGTCCGGATGTGGCAAGTCGACGCTGCTGCGCATGATCGTCGGTCTGGAGGACATCTCGTCCGGTGACATGATCATCGGCGGCAAGCGGGTCAACGACAAGGCGCCGCGGGACCGCAATCTGGCGATGGTGTTCCAGAACTATGCGCTCTACCCGCACCTGACCGTGTTCGAGAACATCGCGTTCCCGCTGCGACTGGCCGGCAAGTACTCCGAGGACGAGATCCGCAAGCTGGTGTCCGAGGCGGCCGACACCCTGGAACTCAAGGAGCATCTGGAGCGCAAACCCGCCAACCTCTCCGGCGGGCAGCGCCAACGGGTGGCCATGGGCCGCGCCATCGTGCGGCACGCCGACGCGTTCCTGTTCGACGAACCGCTGTCGAACCTGGACGCCAAACTGCGCGGCCAGATGCGCACCGAAATCCTGCGCCTGCAGCGACGTCTGGGCGTCACCACGGTCTACGTCACCCACGACCAGACCGAGGCCATGACGCTGGGCGACCGGGTCGCGGTGCTGAAAAAAGGTGTCCTGCAACAGGTCGCCAGTCCGCGCGAACTCTACGACCATCCGGTGAACCTGTTCGTGGCGGGGTTCATCGGCTCCCCACCCATGAATTTCGTCCCCGCCGCCGTCCGCGACGGACAGCTGGAACTGCCGTTCGTATCCATCCCGCTGCGCCAGGAATGGCGGAACATCGTCGACGACGGCAAGGTCTACATCGCCGGGATCCGGCCGGGCAGCTTCGAGGACGCGGAGCTCGTCGACGCCGAGAAGGCCGCGCGCGGTGCGGTATTCGACGTCACCGTCGACGTGACCGAATGGCTGGGCAACGAGCAGTACGCATTCGTGCCCTACGAGGCGCCCGCGGACATCACCGCTCAGCTCGCACAACTGGCCACCGAACTGGACAGCGAGCAGATGCGCACCCAGATCTGCGTCGAACTGGACCCACTGAGCCGGGTCCGGCCCGGCGACAAAGCCAGCGTCTGGCTCGACACCGGACGCATCCAGCTGTTCGATCCGACCTCCGGCGACAATCTCACCCGCACAACGGGTTCCAACCGGCACGAAGCCAGCGTCGGCGCCACCGGCTGATCGATGCCGGCCCCGGAGCTGAGGCTGCGGGCACCGACCCCGGGGCTTCTGGCACTGCCCTGGGATCGGCCGCTGTCGCAGTGGTTGGTTCCCGACGTGCCATTGCGGGACATCGCTGTCGGCCCCAGCCGGCACCTGGTGAAGTTCGTCGAATGCGACGGACGGCTATGGGCGGTCAAGGATCTCCCGCCGCGGATCGCGGCCAGGGAGTACGCCGTTCTGCGCCGGCTTGAGGAGATGGCACTGCCCGCCGTGCGGCCCGCGGGGCTGGTCCTCCAGCCGGAATTCGACACCGCGCTGCTGGTCACCCGTTACCTCGAGGGATCCTGGCAGTACCGGCGGCTGTTCATGCGGCTGCCGCCCGACCAGCCCACGCACCGCGCCCGGCTGTTCGACGCGATGGCCTCGCTCCTGGTCGAACTGCACCGCCACGGCGTGTTCTGGGGCGACTGTTCACTGGCCAACACCTTGTTCTCCCGCGACGGCCAGGTGTTGCAGGCGTGGCTTGTCGACGCCGAGACCAGCGAGGTCCACCCCGAGCTGAGCAACGGCCAGCGTCAGATGGACATCCAGATCGTGGTGGAGAACGTGGCGGCGGGGATGATCGACCTCGCCGAACGCCTGGGCCGCTCACGGGATCTGCACCAGACCCTGATCGCCGAAGCGCTCGACATCCGGCGGCGCTACGAGACCCTGTGGGAGATCCTGCACAGCGAACCGGTTTTCGACTTCGCCGACCGCTACCGTGTGGAAGGCACCATCCGCAAGCTCAACGACCTCGGCTTCGCCGTCGACGAGGTGTCGTTGCAACCGGTCGACAATGCCCGCGATGAACTGCGGCTGCGGGTGGCCGTTGGTGACCGGCGCTACCACGCCCAACACCTTCGTGGGCTCACCGGACTCGACGTCGGCGAAGGCCAGGCCAGGATCCTACTCGGCGACCTGCACGCCTACCAGGCCCAATTATGCAGGGAGGCAGGCGAAGACGTCGATGAGCCGACGGCCGCACGGCTGTGGTACATCGAAGTCGCCACCCCGACCATGCTGCGGGCACACGCCGCCGTCGGGCACACGGGCAATGAGATCCAGGCCTTCTGCGATCTGCTCGAGGTCCGCTGGCTGCTCAGCGAGCAGGCCGGCTGCGACGTCGGTACCGAGAAAGCCCTTGTCGCCCTTCGCCGCAACGTCGTCCCCACCGACTCGGCGGCCAAGCTGGTGATCGTCGAGACGCCGACCGAGCCGTTCTCGGTGCTCCACGACGACGAACCCTGACTGCGCCTCAGCTCAGCGCCGACGCGACGTCGGCGGCGCGACGCAGCTGGTCGGCGTCGGAGCTGGTCGGTATCAGATGCACCTCGTCGGCGCCGATCTCGGCGAAGCTGCGCAACACCCTGCGCAGGTCGTCCTCGCCGCCGGCGAATCCGGTGCCGGGCGCGATCGCGTCGACATACGCCGAGGGGATCCAGTTCATGTAACGCAGCAGGTGACGGTGGACCTGCGCGCGGGCGTCGTCGACGTCGCCGAGTGCGAACCAGAACGACGTCGCCAGATGCGGGGCGGGCCTGCCGGCGTCCGCCCACGCCGTCCGCGCGACGTCGAACAGCTCGGCCTGCCTGGCCACGTCGAGATCCATCGTCATCCCGGCGAGGCCGTCGGCCCATCGCGCGGCGCTGCGAATCGTCTTGGGACCCAGCGTGCCCACGACCAGTGGTGGTCCGCCGGGCTGCAGTGGTGGCGGCCCGACGGGCAGCACCGCCTCGGTGACCTTCTCCCCCGACCAGACCCGCCTCATCACCGACACCCGCCGCGCCATCTCCGCCATCGTCTTCGTCGCGGTGTCGGCGCCGGCCGCCCGGTAATCCTCGTCGCGGCCGCCCACGCCGAGTCCGACGGTCAACCGGCCGCCGCAGAGCACGTCGCCGGTGGCCAAGGCCTTCGCCAGCATCACGGGGTCGTGCAGTTGCGCCACGATCACGGTGGTGACCAGGCGCACCCGCTCCGTCCACGCCGCGAGTGCGCCGAGCGCCGTGAGGCTGTCGGGGTTGTCGAACGCGATGCGCTCCCCCCAACACAGCGACGAGAACGGTCCACCGTCGATGATGCGGGCCCACGACCGCAGCGTCGCGGCGTCGAGATCCGGCTCCATCACCGGCATCGTCATCCCGATGTGCACGACGGCGATTCTGGCACGCCGTCAGTCGGCCAGCCGGTACACGTGCTTGGGTGTCGCGACCTCGGTGATCGCTGTCGCGAGCTGACCGGCCGAGTGGTCCTGGGGCACATCGGAGTTGACGAACACCACAAGGGTGGCGTCCTCCTCGGGCAGGTACACCGACACCGTCGCGTAGCCGGGGATGTCACCGTTGTGCCCGATCCAGCCGTGCACGTCGAAGATCGCGAACCCGTAGCCGACGCCGGGCACCGAACCCATCGCCTGCACCCGCTGGGCTTGTGTGTCGGCCTTGAGCAGTGTGCCGCGGCCCAGGGCGGCGGCCCACACCTTCATGTCGGAATAGGTGGAGACGATCTTGCCCGCGGCGCCCGCCCAGGACGGATTCCACAGTGTCGTGTCGACCACGGTGCCGTCGGGCAGGGCGGTGTAGCCGTGGGCGAACGGTTCGGGCAGCCGCCCGTCGGGCGGGTAGCTGGTCTGGGCCAGACCCAGTGGGCCGAAGATGCGCTGGCTGAAGTAGTCGCCCAGCGACAGGCCGCTGACCTTCTCGACCACCAACCCCAGCAACACCGTGTTGGTGTTGGAGTACTCGAAACGCTCCCCGGGTGGAAAGTTCGGCGGGTGCGCGAATGCGATGGCGAGCGTGTCGGCGGGAGTGACCGGGACGGCATCCGGCCCCGCCGGGGATTCGGCGAACAACCGTGCGGTGAATGCCGGGTCATCGGTGTAGTTGAACAGTCCGCTGCGCATCCGCCCCAGCAGGTCCAGGGTGATCTGGTCGCCGTTGGGCACATTGTCGACATAGCGCGAGATCGGATCGGTGAGCGCGATCAGCCCCTGATCGACCAGTTGCAGCACCGCCGTGCCGGTGAAGGTCTTGGTCACGCTGCCGATGCGGGTGTGGTCGTCGACGGTCATCGGTGCGCCGGTTGCGGTGTCGGCGACACCCACGGCGCGCACGTAGTCGACGCGCCCGGGGATCGACAGCCCGACGATCGCCCCGGGCACCCCCATCTCGGAGATCTTGTCTTCGATCACCCGGTCCAGCCGGGCCATCAGGTCGGGCGGTTGGGCCAGCACCGGCGCGGCCGCGCACACCGCCAGCGCGATCACGGCCGCGATGATCCGCCAGATGGCACGCATCCGTTGCCTCATCTCCTCGGTCGGTCCGCTTGGGTCGAAGCCTAGGTCGGCCGCGGTGAGCGTGCGCAAACTCTGGAGAACTCGCGGCATGTCGGCCGCAGACACGCACGCTCGCGCAGAGGAGCGCGCAGAGGAGGGGGTGGCGCGGGGGGAGGTTTTCCCCCGGTGGACTCTGGGGAAAACGCAGTGTCCGGCGGCGCCGCCGATCCATAGGTTGGAGGCATGGTCGCAAGTACCGCAATCAGCCCCGGTTCCGCATCGGCGTTCGTCACCGCCGGGCAACCGCGAACGTTCGGCCGCCACCTCGGCGTCGTCCCCACCGCGTCGATGATCACCGGTGCCGTCGTCGCGTCGGTGTGGTTCTGGATTCCGTTGTCCATCCTGATCATCGGAATCTCCTCGATCCCGTCCGTCATCGGGTTCGCCCTCGCCGCCGTCGTGTTCATCTACCTCATCCGCGGCGTGGAATGGGTGGAACGGGTCCGCAGCGAAGCGGTCTTCGGCCTGGGCATCGCGGTGCCGCCGCGGAAGATGTCGGGCTACACCGGTTTCCAGCGCTGGGCGCACCAACTGTGGCTCGACGTCAGCAGCGCCCGCTTCTGGAAGGCCGCCGCCCAGCACTACCTGCGGATGGCCTACGACATAATCGCCACAGGCATCGCCTTCGCGCTGCTGGCATTCGCATTCCTCGGGCCCGCGGCCGCCATCGCCATCCGCCAGAGCGACCTCGACGCCGGGCTCGCCTTCCTCTCACCCCCGCTGGCGTGGCTGCTGGCGGCGCTGGCGGTCGCGGCCGCCGCGGCGATCCTGGCGTTCGCCCCGGCCCTGGACGCAGCGATCGACCGCTGGCTGCTGTCGCCGTCCCCCACCGCCGCACTGCAGCATCAGGTCAGCGCGCTCAGCGACGCCCGGCAGGGCGCGGTGTCGTCGGCCCAGACCGAACGCCACCGCATCGAACGGGATCTGCACGACAGTGTGCAGCCGCGGCTGGTGTCGCTGGCCATGACCATCGGGCTCGCCCAGACCAAACTCGACACCGACCTGCCGGCGGCCAGGCAGCTGATCGCCGAAGCACACGACGACGCCAAGAACGCCCTGGTGGAATTGCGCAACGTGGTGCGCGGGATCGCGCCGACCATCCTGTCCGACCGCGGGCTCGATGCCGCGCTGTCCTCGGTCGTCCAGCGCGCCGAACTGTCGGGCGTTCCGACCACACTGGACGTCAACCTGCCGCGTCGACTGCCCGACGAGGTGGAATCGGTGGCCTACTTCGTCGTCGCCGAGGCGCTGACCAACGTGGCCAAACACGCGCACGCAACGCAGGCGGTGGTTACCGTGCGGTTCGACGAATCGGCCAACCTGCTGCACGTGTCGGTGTTCGACGACGGCAGGGGCGGCGCCGCGGTCACCGCCGACGACAACGCCACGGGTCTGCGGGGCCTCGACGAGCGGGTGCGCGCCGCCCGCGGATCGTTCGGCGTGTCCAGCCCCGCCACCGGCCCGACCGTCGTCAGCGCGGTGCTGCCGTGCGCATAGTCATCGCCGAGGATTCCGCCCTGTTGCGCGCCGGGATCGAACGCATCCTCACCGACGCCGGCCACGACGTCGTCGCCGGGGTGCCCGACGCCACGAACCTGCTTAGGCTGGTCAACGACGAGCATCCCGACCTGGCCATCGTCGACGTGCGGATGCCGCCGACGTTCACCGACGAGGGCATCCGAGCCGCCGCGCTGCTGCGTAAACAGAACCCCGAATCCGCGGTGCTGGTGCTCTCGCACTACGTCGAGGAACGCTACGCGGCAGATCTGATCGCCTCGGACACAAAGGGATTCGGCTACCTGCTCAAGGACCGGGTGGCCGACGTGCCCGCGTTCCTCGACGCCGTCGACGTCGTCGGCACCGGCGGAACCGTCCTGGACCCGGAGGTGGTGTCGCAGATCCTGCTGCGTTCACACCGGCGTTCGGCCCTGGATCAACTGACCCCCCGCGAGCGCGACGTCCTGCAACTGATGGCCGAGGGCAAGACCAACTCGGCGATCGCCACCGCACTGCACATGTCGGTCGGGTCGACCGAGAAACACATCGCGTCGATCTTCATCAAGCTCGGCCTGGCGCCCGACGAGACCGAGAACCGCCGCGTGCTGGCCGTTCTGCGCTATCTCGAATCGTGAACGACGAGAGGACTTCCGTGGTTTCCCCCCAGACGACAATCGCTCCCCCGTCACCCGTACCGGCGGGGGCGCCACCCACGCTCTCACCCGGCGGCCGCACCGCCGCGCGGGTGATCCTCGTCGCCGCGGCCGCCGTGGTGGTCGTCGGCGTGGTCGCGGCCCTGGGGGTGACATCATGGGGTCTGAGCACCTTCCGCGTCACCGCCGACACCCAGAACCTGTCCGCCACGGCGCGTTCGGTCCTGATCGACACCGCCGACGTACCGGTCGCGATCCGCATCACCACCGACGACGCGGCCACCGCACCGACTGTGAGCCTGCGGCTGATCACCTCGACCCGGCCGGACGAGCACCGGCTGGCGGTGACCGACGGACCCGATGGCGCCCGCGTCGCTCTCGAAGGCCCCACCCCGTCCTCGCTGCTGGGCTGGGCACGCGGCGGTGAGATCACGGTGACCCTGCCGCCCGAACAGGCGCGCCGCATGACGGTGCGGACCGAACAGAACGCGGGTGTGGTGCTGGCGAACGCCGACCTCGACCAGCTGATCGCCAGGACCGACGACGGCGGGATCTTCCTCGGCGGGTCGGCGCGTCGCATCGAGGTGCACACGGTTTCGGGTGCGGTCGCGTCACGCCACCCGCTGTCCGTCCGCGAGAGGTTCGCCGCCAGCACCGCCGACGGCGACATCTCCGTCGATTTCGCGGAACCGGCCCCACCCGTCGTCGAGGCCATCAGCCGCGACGGTGACGTCACCATCGGGCTGCCCGGCAGCGGACCGTATCTCGTGCGCGCCCAGTCCGCGGAGGCGAGCAGGGTCCGTGTGCCCGAAACGACCGACCGCGACGCCGCCGTCGCCGAGATCACGGCCCGATCCGAGAACGGCGAGGTCGTCGTGGACCGGGATGGCCTGGGGCGTCGGTGAACGTGGCGACGCGGGCTAGTGGTGGCCCCGCTGCTGTTCCTGATCCAGATACGTACCCGCGAGTTCGCCGACATGGCCGGGCAGCGCACCGGAGGCCACGTCGGCGAGGCTGGTCTCCTCCAGCACCGACCGCATACTGGCCCGCAGCGCCCGCCACACATCGGTGAGCGCGGCGGTGGGACCCGAGTACGGCAGATCGCCAAGCCCGATGTCACGCACACTGGCCAGCGGGCCGTCGATGCAGCGCAGCACGTCGGCGATGCTGATCTCGGTCGCCGGGCGGGCCAGCTCGTACCCGCCGTCGCGGCCCCGGTGGCTGCGGACGAGGCGGTCGGTGCGCAGGTCGGAGAGGATGTCGACGAGAAACTGCGCCGGGATGCCCTGAGCACTGGCCAGATCGTCGGTTTTGACGAGCACACCCTTGTCGACGGTGGCCAGCTGGACCATGGCCCGGACGGCGTACTCCGCCTTGGCCGACATGCGCATGCTGCGAATTCTGCCATCGGCGCGGTGGCGGGCGGATCCGGGCGGATCCGCCACGCAGGACGATTCAGCCCGGGATCGACGTCCCGTCCGGGACGACGACGGCGAACAGGTCGGCGATCGCGGCCAGGCTGGCGGCGTGCAGCGTCGCCGCAGCCACGGGCTGTCCGTCGACACCCGGCAGCGCGCGGGTTGCCGTCGCCGCGGCGACGACCGTCGGCGCATACCCGAGGTTGAACGCCCCGCGGGCGGTGGAGTTGACGCACATGTGCGTCATGAAACCGGCCAGCACCAGGTTCGACGCCCCCAGCGAGCGCAGCCGTTCGTCCAGGTCGGTCTGCACGAACGAGTTGGGGTAGCCCTTCACCACGACGGGTTCGCCGTCGCGGGGCGCGACGCGCGGGGTGATCGCGCCGATGTCGTCGTCGATGTCGTACGGCGAGCCGGCACCGCCGGAGTGCTGGATGTGGATGATCGGGATCCCCGCCGACCGCGCCCGGTCGAGCAGTGCCTCGGCCTCGTCGAGGGCGGCTTGCACCCCCTCCAGCTCCATTACCCCGCGGGTGTAGGTGTTCTGACAGTCGATCAGGATCAGCGTCGAGTCGGCCAGCGGGACCGGCTCCTGCGGGAGATCCGCCAGCGTGCGCAGAGTGGGGTTGGTCACAGCAGGAGCCTACTGGGCGCGGTCAGGCCGCGGTGACGGCCAGCACCGCCTCGGCCAGCTCGGCGCGGCACACCAGCAGGTCGGGCAACAGCGGGTCGGGCCGGTTGTAGATCAGCGGCGATCCGTCGACGCGGGAGGTATGCAGTCCGGCAGCGGCGGCCACGGCGATGGGGGCCGCCGAATCCCACTCGTATTGTCCGCCGGTGTGGACGTAGACGTCGGTCGCGCCGCGGACCACCGACGCGACCTTGGCTCCCGCCGAGCCCAACTCAACCAGCACACCGCCCAGCGCCGCGCGCACCGCCTCGGCGATCGCCGGCGGGCGAGTGCGGGACACCACGATGCGGGGCTGGTCCGGTATCCGTCCGGCCGGTGCGGCCACATCGGGTGTGGACAGCACCGTATTGAGCGCGGGCAGCGCGACGGCCCCGGCGACGAGGACTCCGGACTGCCACAGTGCGACGTGCACCGCCCAGTCGTCGCGTCCCAGCTCGGCGAACTCTCGCGTGCCGTCCAGCGGGTCCACGATCCACACCCGCTCGGAGCGCAACCGCACCGGGTCGTCGACGCCCTCCTCGGACAGGACGGCGTCGGCCGGGCGATGCTCGGCCAGCGACTCCATCAGGAAGTCGTGGGACCGCTTGTCGCCGGCGGCCTTTCGCTCGGACACGTCGGCGTCCGCGAATTCGGCGCGCACGTCGAGCAACAAGTCACCGGCCATGGTGGCCAGCCGGGCGGCCACCTCGTCGTCAGTCCAGGAACTCACCGTGTCGAGCCTAGGAGTTCGACCACCTGGTCGGCCAGTTCGTCGGTCGCACGGTCCGGCGTCAACCGCAGATCCGGATTCTTCGGTCGTTGGTAGGGGCTGTCGATGCCGGTGAAGTGGGTGATCTCGCCGGCGCGCGCCTTCGCGTACAGCCCCTTGGGGTCACGGCGTTCACAGTCCTCCAGCGGGGTGTCCATGAATACCTCGAAGAAGTCGAAACCCTTCTCCGCATGCACGCGGCGGGCCAGCTCACGATGCTCCTCGAGCGGGCTGATCGCGGGCACCAGCACGGTCAGCCCGGAATCGGCCATCAACGTGGCGATATGGGCCAGCCTGCGCAAGTTCTCCGCCCGGTCGGCCATCGAGAAGCCGAGGTCGGCGTTGAGCCCGTGCCGCAGATTGTCGCCATCGAGAACATATGCGGGGCAGCCTTTTTCGAGTAGCTTCTGCTCGACGAGCACCGCGACCGACGACTTGCCCGAACCCGACAGCCCGGTGAACCAGACCGTGCGGCCGCAGGACAGCCGGTCGTCCGCGCCGACCAGCGACTGGTGCCGCACGGTGTTCGGGCTGGCCGACCGGGCCGACGCCGGGGCGGTGTCGCGGACCATGCCCGCTGCCACGGTGCCGTTGGTGTCGGGGTCGATGAGGATGAACGATCCGGTCGCCGCGTTGCGGGAGTACTCGTCGAGCAGCAGCGGCTGCTGCGTACGCAGCGTGATCCGGCCGAGTTCGTTGAGTTTCAACGCCGTTGCCGACCTGTCCCGGTGCAGCGTGTTCACGTCGAGGCGGTAGTCCAACGCGACGACCTTGGCCCGCGTGGTGCGGGTGGTGTGCTTGATGAGGTAGTCGCGGCCGGGCTCCAGCGTCGAACCGTCGGCCATCCAGCACACGGTGGCGTCGAATTCCTGTGCGGCCCTGGGCTGATTGTTGGGCCGGGCGATCATGTCCCCGCGCGAGATGTCGATGTCGTCGGCGAGGCTGACGGTCACCGCCATCGGCGGGAAAGCCTCCGCCACGGGTCCGGTCGGACCGTCGATCGCGGTGATGCGGGTCGACTTCCCGCTCGGCAGCACCACGACGTCGTCGCCCGGCCGCATCAGCCCGCTGGCCACGGTGCCGGCGTAGCTGCGGTGGTCGAGATGGTCGTGGGTCTGCGGCCGGATCACGTACTGCACCGGGAAGCGCACGTCGATCAGGTTGCGGTCACCGGCGATGTACACCTCTTCCAGGTGCGAGAGCAGCGCCGGACCGTCGTACCACGGTGTGTTGGCCGATTTGTTGACGACGTTGTCGCCCATCAGCGCCGACAGCGGGATGGTGGTGACGTCGTGGACGTCGAGCCGCGCGGCGAACGCGTGGAAGTCGTCGCGGATCTTCTCGAACGCCTCGCGGTCCCAGTCGATGAGGTCCATCTTGTTGACCGCGAGCACGATGTGCTGGATCCCCAGCAGCGACGCGAGGAAGGCATGTCTGCGGGACTGTTCCAGCAAGCCGTGACGGGCGTCGACCAGCACGATCGCCAGCTGCGCGGTGGAGGTGCCGGTGACCATGTTGCGCGTGTACTGGATGTGACCCGGGGTGTCGGCGATGATGAATTTCCGCCTGGGCGTGGCGAAGTAGCGGTACGCCACGTCGATGGTGATGCCCTGTTCGCGTTCGGCGCGCAGACCGTCGGTGACCAGAGCCAGGTCGGTGTAGTCGTTTCCGCGTTCGCGTGACGTGCGCTCCACCGACGCCAGCTGGTCCTCCATCACCGCCTTGGAGTCGTACAGCAGCCGCCCGATGAGCGTGGACTTTCCGTCGTCGACCGATCCGGCCGTCGCCAGCCGAAGCAGCGAGACGGTCGGCAACGCCGCCCCGACCCGCGACGTCGTACGCGTCATCAGAAGTAGCCCTCTCGCTTGCGGTCTTCCATACCTGCTTCGGAGATCCGGTCGTCGGCGCGGGTCGCGCCGCGCTCGGTCAGCCGCGACACGGCGGTCTCGGCGATCACTTCGGAGACCGTGGCCGACAACGACTCCACGCAGCCGGTGCACGTCACGTCGCCGACCGTGCGGAAGCGCACGGTCGTCTCGAATACGTCCTCGCCCGCACGGGGCTGCAGGTACCTGTGCACCGCCAGGAGCATGCCGTCGCGGCGAAACACCTTGCGGCGGTGGGCGTAATAGATCGAGGGCAACGCGATCTTCTCGACGCCGATGTAGGACCAGATGTCGAATTCGGTCCAGTTGGACAGCGGGAACACCCGGAAGTGCTCGCCCTTGTGGTGCCGTCCGTTGTAGAGGTTCCACAATTCGGGACGCTGCCCCTTCGGATCCCACTGCCCGAATTCGTCGCGGAAGGAGAACACCCGTTCCTTGGCCCTGGCCTTCTCCTCGTCGCGGCGGGCCCCGCCGAAGGCGGCGTCGAATTTGTGCTCGCGGATGGCCCGCAGCAGGGTGACGGTCTGCAGCGGGTTACGCGACGGGATGGTCTCGACCACGCGGCCGGCGTCGATATCGTCCTGGACCTTCGCCACGATCAGGCGCGCACCCGAGGAGGCCACCAGGTCGTCGCGGGCGGCGATCACCTCGTCGAAGTTGTGTCCGGTGTCGACGTGCATGACGGGGAAAGGCAGCCGGCCCGGCGCGAACGCCTTGAGCGCCAGGTGCAGCATGACGATGGAGTCCTTGCCGCCGGAGAACAGCAGCACGGGCCGCTCGAATTCGGCGGCGACCTCCCGGATGATGTGGATTCCCTCGGCCTCCAGCGCGCGCAGGTGGCTGAGCTCGTAGCGGCCCGACCGGGTATCGAGATCCGCGGTCATCGCTTCCCCGTAAAGTTGGTAGAAATGACCAGAATTGCAATCATGATTGGGTATGAAACCAGCCGTGGGGCGGGGTTGTCAACGTCGTCGGGACCGCCCGGCGAGCCGACGAGCTGATCAGTCCTCGCCGGACGGACCGGTGGCCGCGTCGTCTCCCGCCACGGCGCCACCGGTGACCCCGGTGGCTTCGACGCCCGAGTCGCGCGCCGGGCGTTTGCCGAAGACCGAATTCACGAGTGTGCGCAACGGACCGCGGCGCGCGGACAACGCGGGCCTGCTCACCGAGTCCGGCGAGAATTTGACGCTGTCCCGGCGCAGGGGCTTGAGGATCGGATTCACCGCGGGCTTGCGGGTCACCGGTCCCGCCGCATCCGGGGTGTCCGCACCCGCATCGTCCCCGGCGACGAGGGTCTCGGTGGCCGCGGCCGCGCCGAGGTCGTCCCGAACACTGTCCAGCCCCTCGGCGAGCGCGCCCGGAACCTGTTGGAGCGCCTTGATCGTCACCGCCGGCGGGGCGAACACCCGCATCGGTGTGTACACCGACGGATCGCCGATCGGATCGTTGTTCGGGTAGGACGCGTCGATGGCGACCTTGAGGATGGGCTCGGTCGCGTCGGCGATGAGGTTGCCGAAATCGCCGCCCCAGTCCCGCAGCGGCTGGACCAGCGGCACGCCCGCCGCCTCATATGTCACGAAGGTGGTGGTGCTGCCGGGCACCACGTCGTCGGAGACCACGGTTCCGTCCGGCGCCACCACGTAATGCCGGCAACCCTCCGGGCCGCACGGGTCGAGCGCGCCGTCGGGCAGGTCGAGCTTGTCCTGCTGCTGATAGCGGTAGGCGTAGGCGACCAGCGCGTTGGCCAGCGCGATCGGGTTGGCGACGTAGGCGGGTGCGCTGGAGTTCCACGCGTACTCGTAGCCGACGTCGACGATGTGTGCGCCGGTGTCGGTGGGGGTGGGCACGGGATTGACCCCCACCAGGGCGAAGAACGGGTAACGCGCGGCATATCCGCCGTTGGGCCGGTCCACGTTGTTGTCCAGGATCCACACCGTGTCCTGCAGCGTCTGCTCGTCTCCCGTCGCGGCGAGATAGGAGATGACCCAGCTCGCGTTGCCCGCGCCACGCCCGGAGCTCACCACGATGTTCGATTCGCCGGCGTTGGCCTCGAGCGCCTCGAGGATGTTCTGCGGGCCTTGCCAGAACCGGACCAGCCGGAACGGGGCGATAACGACATCGGGCCCGTATTCGGTTTGGCTCCAGTCGATGCCGTAGAAATTGGCGATACCGTCGGCGTTCCAGTTGGTGGCGCTGCCCGGGGTGATCACCGCCTTGAGGGCGACGTCACCGGTCGCTGCGCCGGGCACCGGCGGCGACGGGACGGTGACGGCTGCGGCGACAGCAACCGCGACACCGCCGATGAGCGCGGGCGCCGCCACGGCCCGGCCCGACGACTTCGGCGCGGACGCCCTGCGGTGCTTTGCCATGCGTCCCTCCGTCGGTGCGGCGGCCCGTCCGCCCGAGCAGAAACTACCGCAACCGCCATGGCCCCGCCGCCCGCCGCAACCCTCCCCCTTCCGCCGAACGTGCGCGTCGGCAGGCGACACGCCGCGTTTGCATCGAAGTTTGCGCACGCTCGCCGGGGAGGGAGGGCATACCGCCCCGGTTACAGGGTCACTTCATCGAGCTTGCCGGTGGCGACGTCGAACACGAAGCCGCGCAGCGACTCGTGCCGGGTGACGAACGGGCTGGCCTCGATACGGCGCAGCGATTGGCGCACATCCTCTTCCACGTCGGGGAACGACTCGGCCGCCCACTCCGGTTTGAGGCCGATCTCGTCCTGGATGGCGCGTTTGAAATCGTCGTCGGTGAACGTGAGCATGCCGCAGTCGGTGTGGTGGATGAGGATGATCTCCTTGGTGCCCAGCAGCCGCTGACTAATAGCCAGGGAGCGGATCTCGTCATCGGTCACCACGCCGCCGGCGTTGCGGATCACGTGTGCTTCGCCGTCGCCGAGACCGAGGATGCGGTACACGTCGAGCCGCGCGTCCATACAGGCCACCACGGCGACGTGCTTGCTGGGCGGCAGAGGCAGCGGACCGGTGAAACTCCGCGCGTACTCCTCGTTGTTCCTCAGGTACTCATCGGTCACGGTCATGGGGTCCTCCTCATCGGCGGGCGCACGCAACGTCGCGACGATAACAACATGCGTGCGCGCCGCCACGAGTGAGAATCAACGCGATCCCATGGGCGATGGCCGCCCCGCCGGGGGAAACGGGGCGACCATCGCGGTCTGCGGCGGTCAGGAGCCCCGCGGTGATCGCAGGTCGTACACCGTGACCGTGTCCTTTGCGGACGTACCCGCTGTCCCACCCAGTGCGACCGGGTCGAAGTTCTGCTGCACCCACGCGGTGATCTCGCCGGCGCTGCCCTCCTGGTGCCCCGGCCGGCCCCGCTCACCGGCGACGAAGTACCCGATCTGCCCGTCGGCGACATAGCGCTGGAACTGCGTCAGAGTGGGCGCCTGGTCGGAGCCGGAGAAGCCGCCGACCGCCATCACCGACGCGCCGGTGCTCAACTCCAGCGAACTCGCCATCTGGGATCCGATCGTGGCTGCGGCCCAACGATTGTCGGCGCCGGCGACCAGCGCCTCGAGTGCGGTGTCGTCGGCCGGTTCGCCCCACCACCGACCGTCGCCGAACGCATGTCCGCCCGGTCCGCCCGTCATCGACAGACCCGGCCCGGAGGTGGCCACGGGGCCGTCGTGCTGACGGGCGACCGTCTCCGCCGCGTACGCGGCGGTGGCCGCCAGCCCGAACACCACCGCGGCGACGGCCACTGCCGCACCCGCTCGGCGGGATCGGTGGACGCCGACCAGCAGCGCGGCCGCAGTCACAACGGCGCCTGCCAGCACGACCCACCGCAGCGCAGGCAGCCAGTCCGGGGTCCGGCCGAGCAGGACGAACGCCCAGACTCCCGTGCTCGCCAGCATGGCGGCCAGGACGACGCGCGGTGCGGTGAACTGCCGCCCGCTCCACAACTCGCGCACCGAGATGCCCACCAGCGCGGCGACCGCGGGCGCGAGCGCGACGGTGTAGTAGGGATGGACGATCCCGTCCATGAAGCTGAACACCGCGCCCGTCACCACCAGCCAGCCGCCCCACAACATCAGGCCGGCGCGCACGCGTCCGGTCCGCGGCGTACCACGGGTGAACCACAGCCCCGCCAGCAGGCCGATCAACGCGGCGGGCAGCAGCCACGACGCCTCGGTGCCCATCGACATGCCGAACAGCCGCCCGATGCCCGGGTCCCCGCCGAAGAACAGATTCGCGCCCGACCCACCCGGCCCACCCGGTCCACCGGGTCCGCCCGGGCCGGGCCCGTTGCCCCCGACGACACGGTCGATTCCGTTGTAGCCCAAGGCCAGCTGCAACAGACTGTTGTCGGCCGAACCGCCGATATAGGGCCGCGAGTCCGCCGGCCACAGCGCGACCAGCGCGAGATACCACCCCGCCGACACGACCATGGTCACCGCGCCCACGAGGAGTGCGCGGATGCGGAGCCACAGACCGACCGGTGCGGCGACCAGAAAGGCCAGCGCAAACCCTGGTACGACGAGCATCGCCTGCAACATCTTGGTCAGGAACGCCAGCCCGAGAACACCTCCGGCCAGCGCGATCCAGCGGGTCGAGGCGGATTCGGTCGCACGGACCATGCAGTAGGCCGCGACGACGAGCAGCAGCACCAGCAGCGCGTCGGGGTTGTTGTAGCGGAACATCAACGCCGCCACCGGTGTCAGCGCCAGCACCGCACCGGCGATCAGGCCCGCGGCCGGGCCACTGCACCGCCGCACCGCGGCGTACAGGACCGCCACCGCACCGACACCCATCAGTGCCTGCGGCAGCAGCATGCTCAGCGCGCTGAATCCGAACAGACGGCCGGAGAGCACCATCACCCACAGCGCCGCGGGCGGTTTGTCGACGGTGATCGCGTTGCCCGAGTCGAGCGACCCGAACAGCCACGCCTTCCAATCCTGGGTTCCTGCCTGGACCGCGGCCGCGTAGTAGCTGTTCGCCCAGCCCGACGAGCCCAGCGCCCACAGATACAGGACCGCGGTCGCGGCCAGGAGCGCGAGCAACGCAGGGCGTGCCCACGGCGGCTGCGAGCCGTCCCCCATGAGCATGCGGGCCACCCATCCCCGGCGGCCGGGTTGCGCCTTCCCGGTGGCCGGGTGGGGCACGGTGTCTGCGACAAGTGTCATGTCAATCCTCATATTCGGCGGTCGGAGTCGGTCAGCGCGATCGGCGTGGGTGGAAGACCCAGCCGCGCAACAGGACGAAGCGCACGACCGTCGCGGCAAGGTTGGCCAGCACCAGCACGACGAGTTCGACGGTGCGCTGCGGCGGCATCTGGGCGTGGGTGTAGACCGCGTTGAGCGCAGCCAGGGCTCCGCTGGTGATCGCCAGCGCGATGCCGAACACGATCAGTCCTTCGACGTGGTGGCGCGCCGCGCGGGCCCGGCCGCGGGTGGCGAAGGTGAACCGGCGGTTGGCGGCGGTGTTCGCGATCGCGGTCAACAGCAGCGCGAGCAGATTCGCACCCTGCGCACCGATTCCGGCCCGCAGCGCCACGAACAGCGCGACGTAGGCGAGCGTGGACACGACACCCACCGCCGCGAACCGAACCACCTGCCGAAGCAGCGATCCTGGCGCCGCCGTCGACGCCGACGGGCCCAGCTGGGCCGCGATCGTCTGCACCGGGATCGAGCCGCACGCGAATCCGCGCACCAGCCGCCCCACCCCCCTCAGGTCGGCCAGCGCCGTCGCGACGATGTCGACGCTGCTGTCCGGATCGTCGACCCAGTCCACCGGGACCTCGTGGATACGCAGCCCGCTGCGTTCGGCCAGTACCAGCAGCTCGGTGTCGAAGAACCAGCCGGTGTCGGCGACATGGGGCAACAGCTCTCTGGCGACATCGGCCCGGATCGCTTTGAACCCGCACTGCGCGTCGGAGAACCCGGCCGCCAGCATCGATTTCAGGATCAGGTTGTAGCAGCGCGAGATGAACTCACGCTTGGCCCCCCGTACGACCCGGGCCCCGCGACCCAGCCGGGTGCCGATGGCCAGGTCGGAGTGGCCCGAGATGAGCGGAGCCACCAGCGGCGCCAGCGCGGACAGGTCGGTGGACAGGTCGACGTCCATGTAGGCCAGCACGGCCGCGTCCGAGGCCGACCAGACCGCGTGCAGGGCGCGGCCGCGGCCTTTCTGCTCCAGCCGCACCACGCGGACGTCGTCGAACTCCGCGGCCAGATCGGTGGCGATACGCCATGTCGCATCCGTACTGGCGTTGTCGGCGATCGTGATGCGCGCGCTGAACGGGAACTGCTCGCGCAGATGTCGGCGCAGCCGCAGAATCGAAGTCGTCAGTGCCGCTTGCTCGTTGAAGACGGGGACGACGACGTCGAGGACGGGCACACCCGCTGCCCGCGCGGTCTCGGCGGCGTTCGGGCGCGATATGAAGCGGCGGGGGTTCGGGCGCGGTTCGACCTGACCGGCAGGCCGCCGCGGGGGTGCGTCGACCCGCCGGTACTCGCTAGTCGACGGCGTCACCGCGATATCTGTCATGCCATCCATGGTTGGAGCGTTGGTTGTGCGCCGTGCGTGCGGAAGCTATGTGCCGGCTATGAATTCGCCACGGGCGCGGTGAGGTCGTAGACGATCACGCCGTCGACCCGCATCGGCGCGTAGCGCGTTTCCACCCACCGCGCGATTCGCGACGATTCACCGCTACCGCTCGACGCGCCTGGCGAATGGCCGACCATCGTGCGTCCCCGGATGAAGTAGTGGATCTGTTGGTCGGCGACCAGATCCTGAAACTGGGGCAGGGTCGGCGCGGGATCGGTGCCGTTGAACCCTCCCAGCGCCATCACCGGTGCGCCACTCGCTAATTGGTAACCCGCGGCATTGTTGGAACCGACCACCGCGGCGGCCCAGGTGAAGCGGTCGGCGTCGGCGGCCAGGGTGGCCGTCAGCTGCGGCCCAGGTGTCGGGGCGAAGAGCAATCCGCCACCGCTCGGCGCCGTGACACCCCGCGACGGGCCGACCGACGGTAGGGCGCCGCTGTGTGGGGACGCCGCGGTCGTCAGCGTGTACGCGGCCGGCGCAACCAGACAGACGGCCACCGCCAAACCCGCGACCACCCGCGCCACCGCGGGGGTGAACCGGCCGGCCACCATGAGCAACGCCGCCGCACCCACCCCGGCCACCGCCACCGACGCCCGCAACCACGGGTGCCAGTCGTGGTGTCGGGCCAGCAGCACCACCGCAAGGATCGTGGTGACGAGCACCATGCCCGACAGCGCCGTCGCGGCGGGCAGCCGAGTGCGTCTGCGCCACAGCAACGGAGCGCCGATACCGACCAGCGCGGCGATGGCAGGTGCGAGCGCGACCGTGTAGTACGGGTGCACGATGCCGTTCATGAAGCTGAACACCACGGCGGTGACGACCAGCCAGCCACCCCACACGAGCAACGCCGCACGGGTCGGGTCGGTGCGCGGGGCGCGCCGGGTGAGAACCACCCCGGCGGCGAGGCAGATCACCGCGGCGGGCAGCAGCCAGGCGACTCCGGCCCCCATCTCTCCCCCGAACAGCCTGCCCCAGCCGACGTCACCGTTGAGGTTGCCCAGCCCGCCGGGTTCGTCGCCGGTGAGGCGGCCGAACCCGTTGTAGCCCAATGCCAGTTCCACGATGCTGTTGTGCTGGGAGCCCCCGACATAAGGCCGCGCGCCCTCCGGCCACAGCTCCACCAGCACCAGATACCAGCCGCCCGACACCACCATCGCCGCCGCCGCGACCAGCACGTCGAGCACCCGCCCCCGCAGCGGGCGGGACCCGGTCACCAGATAGGCCGCGGCGAATCCCGGCAGGACCAGGAACGCCTGCAGCATCTTGGCCAGGAACGCCAATCCCACCGCCACCCCGGCGAGGATCAACCACCAACGGCCGGAATCCTTTTCGCAGGCGCGCTGTACGCAGTACGCCGCCGCGACCAGCAGCAGCACCAGCAGTGCGTCGGGGTTGTTGAAACGGAAGATCAACGCCGCCACCGGAGTCAGCGCCAGTATCGCGCCGGCGAGCAGCGCCGCGCCGTGCCCGCTGACCCGGCGCACCGACGCGTAGAGCAGCGCCACCGCAGCCACACCCTGCAACGCCTGCGGCGCCAGCACACTCCACGGGTTCAGCCCGAACAGCCGCACCGATACGTCGATCACCCAGAGGGCGGCCGGAGTCTTGTCGACGGTGATGGCGTTGCCGGCGTCGCTGGATCCGAACAGCATCGCCGTCCAGTTGTCGGCGCCCGCCTGCGCCGCCGCGGAGTAGAAGGCGTTCGCCCAGCCGCTGGCCGACAGGTTCCACAGATACAGCGCCGCGGTGGCGGCCAGCAATACGCCCAGCGCTATCCGCTGCGCCGCCCGAGCACCTGCCACCCGCGGAAATACGACGACCGCACGGGCGGGGTGCTCGGCGGCCACAGCGGTCACGGTTCGATCGTCGCGGACTCCGCTAGGGACCGGATTTGTCCCGGCTGTGGCTTGGCTGTGGATGTGCGGGCAGCTCCACGACGAACTCGGTGCGGCCGGGCACGCTGTTCACCCCGATGCTGCCGCGATGGGCCTTGACGACCGCGGCCACGATCGCCAGGCCCAGGCCCGTGCTGCCCCCGCGGCGTGAACGCGACGTGTCGCCGCGCGCGAACCGCTCGAAGATCTCCGGCTGGAGCCACCGCGGTATCCCCGGGCCGTCGTCGGCCACGGTGAGCACCGCGCTGCCCGCACCACCGAGCGCCAGTGATGCGGTGACCGACGTACCCGCCGGCGTGTGGGTGCGCGCGTTGGCCAGCAGATTCGCCAGCACCTGCTGCAACCGCGCCTCGTCGCCGTCGACCACCACCGGTTCGTCGGGCAGATCGAGCAGCCAGGTGTGGTCGGGACCGGCGATGTGGGCATCGCTGACCGCGTCGACCGTCAGCCGCGACAGATCGACCGATTCGCGCTGCAGGGGCCGTCCGGCGTCGAGGCGGGCGAGCAGCAGCATGTCCTCGACCAGATGGGTCATGCGCTCGGCTTCGGATTCCACCCGGCTCATCGCGTGCGCGAGATCGTCCGGGAGGTCCTGGCCCCTGCGCTGGGCCAGTTCGGCGTAGCCGCGGATGGCGGCCAACGGTGTCCGCAGCTCATGGCTGGCGTCGGCGACGAACTGCCGGATCCGCGTTTCGCTGGCATGCCTGGCGGACAACGCGTCGGCGATGCGGTCCAGCATCGTGTTCAGCGACGACCCGAGTTGCCCGACCTCGGTGTGCGCGACGGCGGGGTCGACTTCGACGATCGGCGAGGGCAGCCGCACCTCGCCGCGGTCGAGTTCGAGATCGGCGATCTGGCGCGCCGCCGCCGAAACCCGGGACAGGGGTTCGAGTTGGCGGCGGATGATCACGATGCCCACCGTGGTCGCCGCCGCGAGGGCGACGGCCGACACCACCACGAACATCACCAGCACCCACCACAAGGTGTCGTCGACGTCGGAGGTCGGCAGGCCCGTGACGACGGTCTCCCCCGGAGCCCTGGTGTGCTCGGCCACCACCCGGTAACGGCCGAGTCCGTCGAGGTCGACGGTGACGGGATGCCTGCGCGGGGAGATCTGGGCCAGCTGGGCGGCGGCGCCGGCACTGATCTCGGTGCGCGTGCCGTCGGCGGTGATGACGGCCGCCGCCACCGGCTCGCCGTAGGAGATCACCGCTCCGACCGTGCGCGTCGCCTGCCCCGGCGCATTGAGGAACGCCGGACCGGGTCCGTGGTCCTCGCGGATGACGCTGCGGGCCGGGAGGCCGGGCGGGTAGCCGGGCGGCAGTGTCATCATCGGCGGCGGTGGCGGAGGGGGCGGCCCGAAATCGAACAGGGCGACCGAGCGTCTGCCGGCCTCGGCCAGCTGCTCGTCGAGCTGATTCATCAGAAAGCGTTGCAGCGCAAGCTCGGTGCCCACGCCGATCGCGGCGCACACCACCGCCAGCAGCGCGATCTGGGTCGCCAGCAGACGCGCGCGCAGCGACCACGTGCGCGGGCGCCGCAGCGTGCTCCGAGTCGCGCCGTGCCCGTCAGCGGGCGGGCTTGAGGACATATCCGGCGCCGCGCAGGGTGTGGATCATCGGTTCCCGGCCGCTGTCGATCTTCTTGCGCAGGTAGGACACGTACAACTCGACGATGTTGGAGCGGCCGCCGAAGTCGTAGCTCCAGACCCGGTCGAGGATCTGAGCCTTGCTCAGCACCCGTTTGGCGTTGCGCATCATGAACCGCAGCAGTTCGAACTCGGTGGCCGTCAGGGTGATCAAGTCGCCGCCGCGGGTGACCTCGTGGCTGTCCTCGTCGAGGACCAGGTCCCCGACGACGAGTTTGGCCCCGCCGGTTTCGGTGGTGACCCCGGTGCGCCGCAGCAGCGCGCGCAGTCGCAGCACCACCTCTTCAAGGCTGAAGGGTTTGGTGACGTAGTCGTCGCCGCCCGCGGTCAGGCCGGCGATGCGGTCCTCCACCGAATCCTTGGCGGTCAGCAACAGCAACGGCAGCCCGGGCGTCTGCTGGCGCAGCGTGCGCAGGACGTCCAGGCCGCTCATATCGGGCAGCATCACGTCGAGTACCACCACGTCGGGCGGGGTCTGGCGAGCCAGCGCGATCGCGGTCGCGCCGTCACCCGCGGTGGCGATCTCCCAGCCCTCGTAACGCAACGCCATCGAGACCAGCTCGGCGAGCACCGGCTCGTCGTCGACGACCAGGACATGGATCGGCTTGCCGTCGGCCCTGCGCATGGTGGCGCGGCCCGATTCGTTCTCGTGGACGGAGTTCACGGTGGGCACGACAGCCATTATTCTCGCCGCGATGAGCCACCCCTGTGCGCTGTCTATGTGCCCGCTGTGAACCACGGCCACATCCTGCGCTGAACGCCCGCACAGCCCCCACACATATGCGACCGGCAGAGTCGAGCCATGAGCGTCGAACCGATCTCCACAGACCCCTCAGCGTCGCCTCCGGCCACCGAGCCGGTGTGGGGTGCGACGGTGCGACGGCCCTGGGGCCTGCGGGAAACGGCCGCCGCGGTGGGTGTGGCGGCGGTGATCGCCGCATTGGGCGGAGCGGCCATCTACGCGGCCGCCGGCAGCGGCGCGGGCGGATCGCATTCCGCAGGCCCGGCCTTCGGGCCGGGCGGGCCCCCATTCGGAACGGGCGGCCCACCTGGGGGTATGCCGGGAACCGCGCCGGACGTGTCGATTGCCCCGGCGCTGCACGGCGAGTTCGTCCAGGCCGATCCGGGCGGCGGTTACACCACCGTCGTGACCCAGACCGGCACCGTCACGTCCGCCTCGGGGACGTCCCTCACGGTCCGCAGCGACGACGGCTACATCCTGACCTACACCTTGCCGCCGGCGGCCGGATCGACCGGACGGGCTCACACCGCCGGCGACGAGGTCACCGTCCGCGCGGTCCGCACCGGCCCGACCGTCACCGTGACCGGCATAGCCGCCCGCGAGCCCGGCGGATCCGTCCCGACGCGGTGAACGCCGCCCAAATATGCGTTTCACCCCCGATCTCCCCGCTGGGCTGTCGGAGAAACCGGGGGTGAAACCGGACCGAGGGTGACCGGGGAAACCGGGTGAAAGGCGCCCGGGCCGGGGTCAGCTCTTGCCGTAGAACGTCGCCTTCACCGTCGGGGACGCGACGCTGATCGGCGCCACGGCCGGCGGTGTGGTGGTCGTGGCGGTCGCACCCAATGACATTCCCGCACCCTGCACGCTGACCGTGTTCGCCTGACTTGCTTCCTGGGTCGCCACCGTGACGGCCCCCATGACGACCAAGGCGCTGCCGCCGATGATCGCCGCGAGCAATTTGGTGTGGGTCCGCGTGGATACGGTCATGCCTGAACTCCATCTCTGAAAAGGTGGGTTGGCCCACCGCGACAGTGCGGCAGCCGATTTCAGGCGTCAGTGAACGAAACGAACCTGTGGGCACCCTGCCAGCGGGGTGGGAATCCCCGCCGGATCGCAAAGGGTGTATTCGTGAGCCTTACTCGGCCGCTTGCTGCTCGGAGGGCAAAGGCGCCGGGCCCTTGATGGTCGGCACCGCCATCGGTGTCGCCTCCATCCCTGGCGGGGTGGTGGTCGTGGTGGCCGTCGAACCGATCTGCATCGTGTTCGCCTTGGCCGCCGGTACCGACAACGACGGCGTCTCGTGCAATGACACCGTGAACGCACCCATCGCCAGCACGGCGCTGCCGCCGACCACTGCCGCGAGCAGTTTCGTCTTTCTGCCACTCTGTGGGGTCATCTTCGCCACTCTCCGTTCTCGCGCGGAATCTCCTGGTACTTCGAGTGAACGCCGAGAATCTGGGAGCGTGCTTGACACCGCGTGCGAGTTGTCTAGCCGACCGCTCACACGCCGAAAACGCCACCTGAGAGCCGACCTCACCGCCGGGCGGGCGACCATCTCATAACCTGTGCGCATGTCAGCAGCGAAGACGGCGCTCGGATGACCCGATTCCTCGTGCACCGGTTCTTCAACTATGTCGTGCTACTCGCGCTCGCCTCGTTCCTCACGTTCTCACTCACCTCGCTGACGTTCGAACCGCTGGACAGCCTGCTGCAGCGCAATCCGCGCCCGCCGCAGTCCGCGATCGATGCCAAGGCCGCCGAACTCGGGCTGGACAAGCCGATTCCGCTTCGCTACCTCGATTGGGCGGCCGGGGCGGTGCGAGGGGATTTCGGCACGACGGTGACGGGACAGCCGGTGTCCGACGAGTTGTGGCGCCGGATCGGGGTCAGCCTGCGACTGGTGTTCCTCGGTTCGGTACTGGGCACCGTCATCGGTGTGGTCGTCGGCGCATGGAGCGCGATCCGGCAGTACCGGCTCTCCGACCGCGTCATCACCGTGCTGTCGCTGCTGGTCCTCAGCACACCGACGTTCGTCGTCGCCAACGTGCTGATCCTCGGTGCGCTGAACGTGAATTCGATTCTGGGCGTTCGGATCTTCGAATACACCGGGGAGACCTCGCCGGATGCGGTCGGCGGGGTGTGGAATCAGTTCGTCGACCGGCTGCAACACCTCATCCTGCCCACCTTCACGCTGGCGCTGGGTGCGATCGCCGTCTTCAGTCGCTACCAGCGCAACGCGATGCTCGATGTGCTCGGACAGGACTTCATCCGCACCGCCAGAGCCAAGGGCCTCACCCGGCGTCAGGCGCTGTTCAAACACGGCCTGCGTACCGCGCTGATCCCGATGGCCACGCTGTTCGCCTACAGCGTCAGCGGCTTGGTCACCGGCGCGGTGTTCACCGAGAAGATCTTCGGCTGGCACGGCATGGGCGAATGGGTGGTCCAGGGCATCTCGACCCAGGACACCAACATCATCGCCGCGGTGACCGTGTTCTCCGGTGCGACGATCCTGCTGGCCGGGCTGTTGTCCGACGTGATCTACGCCGCGCTGGATCCCCGGGTGAGGGCGGCGCGATGAGCGAATCGGTCTCGGTGCGATCGGGTGTGGACGTCCAGCGGTTCGCCTCCCGGCGCACCCTCGTGGCCCGCCGCTTCCTGCGCAACAAACCCGCGGTGGGTGCTCTGGTCATCCTGATCGTGATGCTGGTGGGCTGCTACACCCTGCCGCCGCTGCTGCCCTACAACTACTACGACCTGGACTACAACGCACTGCAACAGCCGCCGAGCGCCGCGCACTGGTTCGGCACCAACTCGCTGGGCCAGGACCTGTTCGCCCAGACGCTGCGCGGATTGCAGAAATCCCTGCTGATCGGGCTGAGCGTGGCGTTCATCTCCACGATCATCGCGGCCACCGTCGGGGCGGTCGCCGGCTATTTCGGTGGCTGGCGCGACCGCACCCTGATGTGGATCGTCGACCTGATGCTGGTGGTGCCCAGCTTCATCCTCATCGCCATCGTCACCCCACGCACCCGCCAGTCCGGCACCATCCTGTGGCTGATCCTGCTGCTGTCGGTATTCAGCTGGATGATCAGTTCGCGCATCGTGCGTGGGATGACGATGAGCCTGCGCGACCGCGAATACGTGGTGGCGGCCCGCTACATGGGTGTGAGCAACTGGCGGATCATCGTGCGGCACATTCTGCCGAATGTGGCCTCCATCCTCATCATCGACACCGCACTCAACGTCGGCGTCGCGGTACTGGCCGAAACCGGGTTGAGTTTCCTCGGTTTCGGCGTCCAGCGCCCCGACGTGTCACTGGGCACGCTGATCGCCGACGGCACCCCGTCGGTGACCACCTTCCCCTGGGTGTTCCTGTTCCCCGCCGGCGTGCTCGTGTTGATCGTGTTGTGCGCCAACCTCATCGGCGACGGACTGCGCGACGCCATCGACCCCGCCGCCCGGCCGCTGCGCACGATGCGCCGCGCCGGGAAAAGGGGGGCACGATGAGTCTGCTCGACGTCACGGGACTCACCGTGCGCTTCCCCACCGACACCGAACAGGTGACCGCGGTGCGCGGCATGACGTTTCAGGTCGCCCCCGGCGAGGTCGTGGCGCTGGTGGGGGAATCCGGCGCGGGTAAGTCGGCGAGCGCCATGGCCGTCGCGGGTCTGCTCCCCGAGTTCGCCGACGTATCGGGCTCGGTGCGGCTGCACGGGCGCGAACTGCTCGGCATGTCCGACGACGAGATGTCGCGCATCCGCGGCAAGACGATCGGCACGGTGTTCCAGGACCCCATGTCGGCGCTCACGCCCGTCTACACCGTCGGCGACCAGATCGCCGAAGCGCTCGAAATCCACCAACACGGCATCGGCGGGCGGGCCGCCCGCGCCAGGGCGGTCGAACTGCTCGACCTGGTCGGCATCGCCCAACCCGATCGGCGCGCCCGCGCGTTCCCCCACGAACTGTCCGGCGGTGAACGGCAGCGCGTCGTCATCGCCATCGCGATCGCCAACGACCCCGACCTGCTCATCTGCGACGAACCCACGACCGCGCTGGACGTCACGGTGCAGGCGCAGATCCTCGACGTCCTGCGGACCGCCCGCGACGTGACCGGGGCGGGCGTGCTGATCATCACCCACGACCTCGGCGTCGTCGCCGCATTCGCCGATCGCGCCCTGGTGATGTATGCCGGTGCGGCCGTGGAGACCGCCCCGGTGGGCGACCTGTACCGCGACCGTCGCATGCCCTACACCGTCGGCCTGCTCGGTTCGGTGCCCCGTCTCGACGCGCACCAGGGCACCCGGCTGGTGCCGATCCCCGGCGCTCCCCCGTCCCTGGCGGCGCTGCCGCCCGGATGCCCGTTCGCGCCGCGCTGCCCGCTGGCGATCGACGAATGCCGCACGGCCGAACCGGCGCTGGCCGACGTCGAACCGGGGTCACCGGATACGCACCACCAAGCCGCATGTATCCGCGTCGACGCCGTCGCCGGGCGCAGCGCCGCCGACATCTTCGCGATCGCCACCGAACCCCCGGCCACCGATGCGCACGCACCGGACGCGCCGGTGGTCATGCGGGTACACGATCTGGTCAAGACCTACCCGCTGACCAAGGGGGTCGTATTCCGCAGGCAGATCGGCGAGGTGCGGGCGGTGGACGGCATCAGCTTCGAACTGCGTGAGGGCCGCACCCTGGGCATCGTCGGCGAATCGGGGTCGGGCAAGTCGACGACACTGCACCAGATCCTGGAACTCGCTGCCCCGCAGTCAGGTTCGATCGAGGTGCTGGGTGCCGACGTCGCGGCGCTGGACCGGCGCGGCCGGCGGGCACTGCGGGGCGATGTGCAGGTGGTATTCCAGGATCCCGTCGCGTCGCTGGATCCGCGGCTGCCGGTATTCGACGTCCTGGCCGAACCGCTGCTGGCCAACGGTGTGGACCGCAGGCAGACCGAGCTGCGGGTGGCCGAACTGCTCGGGCTCGTCGGCCTGCGCCACCAGGACGCCAGCCGATATCCGGCCGAATTCTCCGGCGGGCAGAAACAGCGCATCGGCATCGCGCGGGCGATCGCGACGAGACCGAAGATCCTCGCACTCGATGAACCCGTGTCGGCGCTGGACGTGTCGATCCAGGCGGGCATCATCAACCTGCTGCTGGAGCTGCAGGAGCGGCTCGGGATGTCGTATCTGTTCATCTCCCACGACCTGTCGGTGGTGCGCCATCTCGCCCATGACGTGGCGGTGATGTACAAGGGCACGATCGTCGAGCACGGCGACAGCGACGCCGTGTTCGGCCGCCCGCAGCACGAATACACCCGCCGGTTGCTCGCTGCGGTCCCGCAGCCGTAGGGCCGTGGCCGCGCTGCCCGCCGCGGCGCCGGAACGCCACTAGAGTCACTGCGCATGACGATGCGACGCTTCGCCGCGGCCGCCCTGGCTGCGGTAGTGGCACTCTCGGGATGTTCGGGCGCCACCCAGGAAGCCCCTCCGTCCGCCGGCGGCACCGCCGAGGTGGGGACCACCAACGACATCAACCCGCAGGATCCGGCCACCCTGCAGCAGGGCGGCAACCTGCGGCTGGCGCTGCCGTCCTTCCCCCCCAACTTCAACACCCTGCACCTCGACGGCAACGAAGGCACCACCGGGGGATTGATGCGCTGGACGCTGCCCCGCGCCTTCCGCATCGCACCTGATGGATCGACAACGGTCAACACCGACTACTTCACCAGTGTCGAGCTGACCGGCAACGATCCGCAGACCGTCACCTACACCATCAACCCGAAGGCGGTGTGGTCCGACGGCACGCCGATCACCTGGGAGGACATCGCGTCGCAGATCAATGCGACCAGCGGCAAGGATCCGGCGTACATCATCGCCAGCTCCGCGGGCAGCGAGCGGGTCGCATCGGTGACCCGCGGGGTCGACGACCGTCAGGCCGTCATGACGTTCGCCAAGCCCTACACCGACTGGCAGGGCATGTTCGCCGGCAACGGCATGCTGTTGCCCAAGAAGATGACCGAGGACCCCGAGGTGTTCAACAAGGGTCAGCTCAGCGGACCGGGTCCGTCGGCGGGACCGTTCATGGTCACCGGCCTGGACCGCACCGCGCAGCGAATCGTGCTGACCCGCAACCCGAAGTGGTGGGGCACCCCCCCGCTGCTGGACAGCGTCACCTACTCGGTGCTCGACGACGCCGCCCGCATCCCGGCGCTGCAGAACAACGCCCTGGACGCCACGGGTGTCGCGACGCTGGACGAGCTGACGATCGCGCGGAACACCCCGGGCATCTCCATCCGGCGGGCACCCGCACTGAGCTGGTACCACTTCACCTTCAACGGCGCCGACGGCTCGATCCTGTCGGACAAGGCGCTGCGTCTGGCGATCGCCAAGGGCATCGACCGGCAGGCCATCGTCAACGTCAGCCAGCGCGGACTCACCGACAATCCGGTCCCGCTCAACAACCACATCTTCGTCGCCGGCCAACAGGGCTACCAGGACAACAGCGACGTGGTGGCCTACGACCCGGAAAAGGCCAAGGCGGAACTCGACGCGTTGGGCTGGCGCATGAACGGGCAATTCCGGGAAAAGGACGGCCGCCAGCTGGTGATCCGCAACGTGCTCTACGATTCGCTGTCCACCCGCCAGATCGGCCAGGTCGCCCAGAACAGCCTGGCCCAGATCGGGGTCAAGATGGAACTCGAGGCCAAACCCGGCGCCGGCTTCTTCAAGGACTGGGTCACCGTCGGGAACTTCGACGTCACCCAATTTGCTTGGTCCGGAGACGCATTCGCGCTCTGCTGCCTCACCCAGATCTATACGACGGGTGCCGACAGCAACTTCGGCAAGATCAGCAGCCCCGAGATCGACGCCAAGGCGGAAGACGTGCTCGACGAACTCGACCCCGAGAAGGCGCGCGCCCTGGCCAACGAGTTCGACAAACTGGTCTGGGCGGAGGGTTTCAGCCTGCCGCTGTTCCAAGCGCCCGGCAACGTCGCGGTACGCAGCACACTGGCCAACTACGGCCCCGCCGGACTCGGCGACCTGGACTACACCAAGATCGGATTCATGAAACCCTGACCGGCCCGCACAGCGCGGGTCAGGATGCGGTCACCCGCGCCACGACCCGCGGAACGGCGTCGGGCAGGGCCGATTCGACGGCCGTAGCGACCGCGACCACCGACACCAGGACACGCAGCACGCCCCACCCCGGCAACGCGTCGAGGTCGGCTGCCCGGGCGGGCAGGGCCGCGACCGTGCCCGGTGAATCGTCGTGGATCGCCTCGATGACGGCAAGGGCCGCGCGTTCCCGCGTGTCGAGGATGCTGTGACCCGCGGTCGGCAGACTCAGCAGCAGGGCGCCGGGGATCAGCGCGGCGACGCGTTCGGCGACCGCGGGAGGTGTGGTGAGATCCCTGCCGCCGGAGATCACCACGGTGGGCCAGCCGAAACGCGGCATCTCGGCGACCAGGTCGTAGGGTTCGGACTCGAAAGACGGTTCGTGGCTGGCCAGTTCGTGCATGGCCTCGGCCGGGTCCAGCGGCAGCCCGTCGGGCTCGCCGGCATAGTTCAGCTCCCGGAACGCGATCCGCGACACCAGGTCCACCTCGTTGCGGTAGGGCGCTTTGCGCAGCGACATCGCCCCCAGCCGACTCAGCGCCCACCACACCAGGGTGCGGCGGCGCAGCAGCAGATCGGCCTGCCGGTCGAGGAGCGGCGCCCCGCCGTATCCGTACACCATGGTCGCCGTGTGCCCGGCAGAACCGGCGATCACGCCGTCGTCGACGAGGCGGCGGATTTTCGGTGCGAGCTGCGCCGTGTGGGGGTTCGCGCCGTCGACGAGCAGATCGCGGATCGCCGTGCGCACGGCGTCGATGTCGTCGGCGGACAACAACGGTGAATCCAGCACCATCGCGCGGACACGATTCGGGTGACGCACCCCGACCCCGGCCGCGATGTAGGTGCCATACGACGAACCGTAGACATCGGCTGTTGCCACCCCGGCGTCGTCGAGCACCGCCGCCACATCGTCGACGACCTGGTCGATGCTCAGCGCCTCGGGCGGTAGATCCGTGCCGGCGTCGGTGTGACGGGACAATCCGACACCGCGGTGTTCCACCATGATGACGTCGATGCCCTTGGCCGCGGCGCGCCGTCGCAGCCCGCGATACGGCTGCACCGACGCCAGACCCGGCCCGCCGGGGATGATCACCAAGGGATGCTCCGACCTGGGTCCGGTGCGCACGTAGTACACGTCGAAGCGATCGTCGCCGCCGGGAACCACGGGCCTGCGTACGGCACGCACCCCCGGCAGCGCGGCCAGTTTGTGGTGGGCGCGCCTGCGCTTGGCGTTGAGGGTCATCGCCGTCCATTGTGCCCAGGCCCCCGACGCCACGGGAGCCCACACCGGATCGACGGCGGCCTGTGACGTATGTCTCGAAGGTAGGCCTGTCTCACCGTCCCATTTTCATTAGGCTTGCCTAACCTAAAGAGGAGGGTGGCGGATGCGACGGATTCGGGTAGCGGTGATCGGGGCAGGTCCAGCGGGTATCTATGCCGCTGACATCTTGACCAGGGAGTACGAACGCGCACAGGTGGACGTCTTCGACCACCTCCCGGCCCCGTACGGCCTGGTCCGCTACGGGGTGGCGCCGGACCACCCGCGCATCAAGGAGATCATCAAGGCACTGCAGCGGGTGCTCTCACGCGACGACAACAGAGTTCGCTTCATCGGGAACGTCCACTACGGCACCGACATCAAGCTCTCCGACCTGCGGCACTTCTACGACGCGGTGATCTTCTGCACCGGCGCACGCGCCGACCGGCCCCTCGACATTCCGGGGATCGACCTCCCAGGCAGCTACGGCGCCGCCGAGTTCGTGTCCTGGTACGACGGGCACCCCGACGTGCCGCGGGACTGGCCGCTGGACGCCAGGAACGTCGCGGTGCTCGGCGCGGGCAACGTGGCGCTGGACATCGCCAGGGTGCTGGCCAAACCCGCCGAAGAACAGCTGAGCACCGAGATCGCCGGGAACGTGTTCCGCGGCCTGGCGATCAACCGGGCGACCGATATCCACGTATTCGCCCGGCGCGGCCCGGCGCAGATCAAGTTCACGCCGATGGAGTTCCGCGAGCTGTCGCACTCCCCCAGCATCGACGTCATCGTGCACCCCGAGGGTTTCGAGATCGACGCGGCCAGCCAGCACGAGATCAACACCAACAAGTCGACGAAACTCGTGGTCGACACGCTGATGCGATATATGCAGCGGGAACCGACCGGGGCGCCGCACCGAATCCATATCCACCTCTGCCAGTCCCCCGTCGCCATTCTGGGCGCCGACCGCGTCGAGGCGCTGCGGACCGAGCGCACGGAACTGATGGGCGACGGAACCGTCCGGGGCACAGGCGAATACCGCGACTGGCCGGTCGAGGCCGTCTATCGCGCGGTCGGCTATCTGTCGACACACCTGGCCGACATACCGTTCGACCACCATGCCGGCGTGGTGCCCAACGACGCGGGCCGGGTGCTCGACCTCGACGGCGTGATCATCGAGGGCACCTACGTCAGCGGGTGGATCAAGCGCGGCCCGGTCGGGCTGATCGGGCATACCAAATCCGATGCCGCGGAGACGATCGCGAGCCTGCTCACCGACCTGCCGAGCATCCCGCCGGCCGAGAACGGTGACCCGCAGGCGATCCTGACCCACCTGTCGAGCAACGGAATCGACTACACCACGTGGCGGGAATGGCAGCGGCTGGATGCGCACGAGATCGCACTGGGCGCCGCGCAGGGCCGCGAACGGGTCAAAGTCGTACCCCGCGAAGCCATGCTGCAGGCCGGACGGAGCCCCGACAGCGCGGACTGACCGCATCCCGCGGCCGGCCATGCGCGACGGTTTCTTACGTTCGCCGTGATCCAAATCGGTGATCGGCGCGGCGCCCGTCGGTAGAACGTCAACCATGACCGATACCACCGTCGTCGCGCCGATCCTGCCCGGCAGCGACGCGTTCGCCGCACTACTCGCCGACATCGCCGCCGGCGCCAAGGACCGCGACCTCAACGACGAGAATCCGTTCGACCAGGTGGCCGCGCTCAAACGCGCCGGCTTCGGCACCCTTCGGCTGCCCGCAGAATTCGGTGGTCCGGGTCTGGCTGTACGAGAACTGTTTTCGGCGGTGATCGACGTCGCACGCGCCGATCCGATCGTGGCACACATCTTCCGAACGCATTTCTGGTTCGTCGAGGAGCGGCTGCGCACCCGCGGCGACATCGCATCCCGGCGCTGGCTGCGCGAGGTGGCCGACGGCAAGATCTTCGGAAACGCGTTCAGCGAGAAGGGATCGCTGGCGGTGGGCAGCCTCGTGTTCAACACCCGCCTGCTGCCCTCGGGTGCGGACTACCGGCTCGACGGCGAGAAGTACTACAGCACCGGCACGCTGTTCTCGGACTACCTGACCGTCGCCGCCACCACCGATCACGACTCGGTGGCCTCCGTCATCGTCCCCACCCAGCGTGACGGGGTGGTCCTCATCGACGACTGGGACGGCTTCGGACAACGTCGGACCGGCACCGGCACCACCACGTTCACCGATGTGGCGGTGGCCGCGGACGAGGTGCTCTCCGACACGCCCTACGACGCCGAACCCGTCCCCACGGTGCAGTACGCGTCGCTGCAGCTCTACATCCACGCGGTGGTCGCCGGCGTGCTGGCCAGCGTGGTGGACGACGGTGTGGCACTGCTGAGGTCACGCGACCGCAGCTTCAGCCATGCCCCGGCCGAGCGGCCGACCGACGACCCGTTGCTGCAACGTCAGCTCGGCGTGCTGGCCGCCACCGCGTCCGTAGCGCGGGCCGCGGTGCTCGACGCCGCCGACGCGATCGGGTCGGCCACCGCCTCGGAAGTCGACGGGATCCCCGACGCCGAACTGGCCGCCGCCGCACAGCTCAAAGTTGCCGAGGTCAAGGTCCACCTCGACGACGTCGCCCCGGAGGCGGCGACCCGCCTGCTCGAACTGGGTGGCGCGAGCGCGGCGAGCCGACAGCGCAACCTGGACCGGCACTGGCGCAACATCCGCACCATCACCTTGCACAACCCCGTCGCCTACAAGGCCCGGGCCATCGGCGAGAACCTGCTGCACGGCACCGCGCTGCCCGCGAACGCCTACTTCTGAGCGGTTACGGCGCGCCTACGTGCGGTGAGCGCCCGACGGCGCACCGAAAACACACTGAGACAGGAAGATTCGAATATGACTCGACAGTTGCACCTGGGCGGCTTCCAGATCGCCTCTCAGGTCACCCATTCGCACGCCGCGTGGCGCCACCCCGGCAGCGACACCCGGTTCACCACGCCCGACTACTACCACCGGATCGGGCGGATCCTGGAACGCGGCAAGTTCGACTTCCTGTTCTTCGCCGACCTGCTGGCGGCTCCGGTGCGCTTCGGCGACGACATCAGCGAGCCGCTGCGCCGCGGTACGCAGGCCACCGCCACCCTGGATCCGTCGATCGTGGCGGCCAGCATCGGCGCGGTCACCTCGAAGCTGGGCATCGCGATCACCAAGTCCGCCACCTACTTTCACCCTTACGAGCTCGCCCGCATCTTCGCCAGCCTGGACCACATCACCCGGGGCCGGGTGGCGTGGAACATCGTCACCTCGCTGACACAGAGCGAGGCGCAGAACTTCGGCCACGACCAGCACCTGGACCACGACTTCCGCTACGAACGGGCCGACGAATTCGTGCGCACCACGCTGGAACTCTGGTCGAGCTGGGATCCCGACGCCCTGGTCCTCGACAAACAGACCGGCGTCTTCGCCGACCCGACGCGGATCCGTCCCATCGACCACGACGGGACGTACTTCCGCTCCCGCGGGCCGCTGAACGTACCGCATTCACCGCAGGGCAGGCCGGTGCTCATCCAGGCCGGGTCGTCCAACACCGGAAGGGATTTCGCGGCGCGGTGGGCGGAGGCGATCTTCGAGATCGACCCGACGCCGGAGGGCCGGCGGGCCTACTACGACGACATCAAATCCCGCGCGGACGACCACGGCCGGAACCCCGACCACGTCCTCATCTTCCCCGCGTTCATCCCGTTCATCGGCGAAACCGAGTCGATCGCCCGGGAGAAGCAGGACTTCCACAATGAGCTGGCCGACCCGATCTCCGGGCTGATCACCCTGAGCGTGCACACCGACCACGACTTCTCCGGCTACGACCTGGACGCGCCCGTCGAACACGTCCACGTCACGGGGACACAGGGGCTGTTCGACACCGCACGCCGCGTGGCCAACCGCGACAACCTGACGCTGCGCGACATCGGGAAGTGGTACGCCCAGGGCGTGCTGCTGCCGCAGTTCGTCGGCACCGCCACCCAGGTGGCCGACCAGATCGAGGCGTCGTTCAGCGCCGGCGAAGCCGACGGGTTCATGGTGTCCGCCGCCCAAACACCCGGCACCTTCAACGATTTCGTCGACTTCGTGGTACCCGAACTGCAACGGCGTGGGTTGTTCCGCCGCGACTACACCGGCGACACCCTGCGCGACCATCTCGGCCTGCCGGTTTCGGCGCCCGAACGTGCGGTGAGCGTCGGTTAGCAGCGCGCCGAAATCGCCTCGGGGGTGAGCTCGATGCGGTGGGCGTCGCCGATTCCGGCATAGCGGTCCGGACTGCACGTCAGCACGATGACCTGTCCGTCGCCGCCCACCGCGTCGAACACCGCGCCCATCCGCGTCAGGCGCTCCGAGTCGGTGAAGCCCAGCGCGTCGTCGATCACGACGGGGACGCCGTCCTCCTTGGCCACCAGAACCGCCCCGGCCAGCCGGGCAACAATACCCAGCTGCTCCTTCGCACCACCCGAGAGTGATTCGTAGGGCACCGTGCGACCCGACACCGTGCGGCTGACGATCCTCAGCGCGCTGTCGACATCTACTTCGAAGCTCTCACCGAAAACCAGGCGACCCAACCGCTCGACCTGCGTGCGGAACGGGTCGGCGTACCGGGCCCGCGTGGCGTCGCGGTGCCGCACAATCACATCCCGCAGCACTTCGACGGCCCTGGCGCGGTGGCGCACGCGCTGATGCTCCGACACGGCGTGCTCACGTTCGGTCTGCGCCGCGTCCAGCTGCCCCTTGCGGCCCTGGGTGCCGTACACCGTCAGTTGCGCGGCGACCTCCCGCAGCATGTCGGCGACCTCGCGGTGGCGACTCTCCAGGGACTCCGCGCCGCGCACTGCGTCGGCGAGTGCGACGGCGACCGTCTCGGGTGCGGTGGCTGCCAGCGTCCCGGCGAGCTCCGCCAGCCTGGCAGCCGCGCCGCCGGCCTCCTCCCCATCGGCCTGCGCCGCCAGGGCGAGATCGTCGTCGGTGGCGGTCGTGCGTTGCACCGCAAGGCGTTCCCGCGCCACGATGAGCTCGGCACCCGCGGTCGTGAGCTTCTCCCTGGCCACACCCGCCCTGGTGGCGCATTCCGCCAGGCGCCTGCCCGCGGCCACCGCCACCTTGCGATGTGTCTCCGCCTCCTGCGCGGCCTGCCGGTGCGCGGCCACCGCGGCGTCGAGCTCGGCACGCGCGGCTCCGCCGTCCAGCGGGCCGTCGGCACCCAGCTCGAACAGGCCCACGTCGGGCGGCTGGCCGTCGCGCAGTTCGGCCAGCCGTGCGCGCAGACCCTCGACGGTGTCCTCGCCGGTCAGCGCGTCCGAAGTGGCCCGCAGCCGATCCCTGACGCTGAGCAGGTCACCGCGCCGCCGGTGGACCTCGCGGGCCGAGCCGAGGTCCGGCACTCGCGCCGACTCCAGCGCGTGACGCAGAAGCCGTTGAGCGGCAACATATTTCTCCTGCGTCTCGGCTGCCGGCGCACCGGGGGCGATGCGCACGGCGAGTACGCCGGGAATGTCGATGTCGGTGGCCGCCGCGGTACTGCCCGACCACACCGCCCCTGCCGAAAGCCGCACCTGCTCGCCCGCGACGACGAGGTCCACATCCGCGGCGGCGACGAGTTCGATGCGTGCGGACGCCGCCTGCACCTGACCCGCGGCGTGCTCGAGCGTGACGGCCGCGGTTTCGATGGCGCGCATCGCGGTGTCGGTGATCGCGATGTCGGCGAGTTCGCGCTCCGCCCTCGCGGACTCCCGCGCGGCGGCGTCGATTTTGGCCAGCCGTGCCGCGAGGCGGTCGGCTTCGTCACGGCAGGCGATGCGCTCGACGGCGCGGCGCGCGGCCGCGACCCTGCTCTCGCCGGATTCGACCGCCGCTCGCGCACCGTCGGCGGCGGCGTCGGCGGCTTCCTGCACCTCGCGGGCGGTCGCCTCGGCGTCGACGGCCTCGCCCGCCACCGCCTCCAATGCGGTGACCGCCGAGGCGCGTTCGTCGATGTCCGCGCGCAACCGGCGGCGTTCGGTCAATGCCGCCAGCGATGCCGTATGCCGCGCCGCCGCCGCATCCGCGACGACCGCGGCCTCCCTGTGCTGACGGGTCAGTTCGGCAACCGCATCGGACGCCGCACGCGCCGCGGCCAGCCGCAGCAGCGCCTCGTCGCGGCGGGTGCCGATCACGCCGAGTTCGTCGGTGAGGGTGGCGTGCCTGCGTACGGCATCCTCGACCTCCGCGACCGCGGCCGCACACCGGGCCACCGCGTCGTCGGCGTCGTGCAGGCGTTTGACCGCGGCAGCCCACTCCCCGGTGGGACGCCCGGTGGGGGTGAAGTACCGCCGGAACTCGGCGTCGATCCGGTCGATCAGGAGCGGTTCGGCGCCCGACAGCGACACCGCCTGCCCGGCGGCCACGTCGAGGGCACGCGCCAGCGCATCCGAACCCGACAGGTCCACCACCGCCGTGGACGCCGACTGCCACACCCGTTGCGCCTGCCACAAGTCGAGGTCGACCGTCTCGGCCAGAATCGTGCGGACCCGATCATGCGCCTCGTCGCCACTGAACTCCTCGCGGCGCGGCGCCAGCAGCGTCAGCTGCGTCTCGTGGCGCTTATGGAAGCGCTTGCGATAGACGAACCGGTACGGGCCGGTCGATATCTCGGCGGTGACCTCGGCGCCGACATCGGCATGCGTCGGTTTGACCTGCTTGACCTCCTTCTTCGCCGAGCGGTCCTTGGCGTCGAACAGCAGGTCCAGCGCCTCGATCATCGACGATTTGCCGATCTCGTTGGCGCCGCTGACCACAACCACCCCGCGATCCGGGAATTCGATGTCCCGGTGGGTGATTCCGCGGTAGTTCGTCAGGACGAGGCGGTGTAGCTTCACGCCGCACTCCCGTCCGCCCGCCGCCCGCGCGCCTCGTCTCCCCTATCGGCGAGCCGCAGCAGCAGCGCCAGCGCCGCCCGCGCGTCGTCGGCCCCGTCACCGTCGGCGCGGGCCACCCCGACGAGCTCGTCGACCGCCGCCGCGGCGAAACCACCGATCCCCAGTCCGTCGAACTCACCGTCCGCCGGGATCACGGCGATGTCGGTGTGCCGCTCCCACGACGTGAGCGCTGCGAACAGACGTGCGTACCGATCGAGACACGCATCGAGTGCGGCCTTGTCGGTGACCGTCAGCGAGCCGCTCAGCGCCAGCCGCACCACCGTGCGTTCCTTGTCGGGCATCAGGTCGAGATTGAGGTCGAGATCGGCGATGTCGCGGCTGTTGTCCACGCCGCGGCGCAGCGTGAGGAACCGCCAACGGCCGACCCGCCGCGCCTCCACCCGCACCGGCCGTCGCGGATCGGACTCGTCGACGTCGACCACCAGGACATGCCCGGAGTCCGACTCCACGTCGTCGTAGTTGGTGACCTCGGGTGCGCCCGAATACCACACGCGCCCGCCGGCGCCCACCTCGGTGCGGGAGTGCTTGTCCCCCAACGCGACATAGTGCACCGCCCCTCGTGCGACGGCGTCCTCGACCGCGGCCAGCCGGATCAGGGACGGTTTGTCCCCATCGGGGTCCAGGACGTCGACACCGCCGTGCGCCACCACGATTCGCGTGACCCCGCCGGCCGGCAGCCCGTCGAGTACCTCGCCCACCAGATCGGTGGTGGGCGCCTTCGAACGCCACGGCGCCGCGACGATCTGCACCCCGGGCCGCACCTCGTACACCCCCGCGGTGTCGAGAACCACGACATTGTCCGGGCATTCGGCGACGAACAACGCGCTGGTGTACACCGACGCCGCATCGAGGGGGTCATGGTTGCCGGGCAGCAGATACACCGGAACGCCGATGGTGCGCATCGCTTCGAGCGACAGACTCACCTCGCGGGGGGCCAGCTGATTGTGCTCGAACACATCGCCGGACACCACGACGAACTCCGCGCCGACTTCCGCCGCGAGTGCGCCCAGCGCCACCACCGCGTCGCGGCGGGCCGCCGAATACCGCGGCTGGGCCTCACCGTTGAGGAAGTGGCGGGTCATGCCGAGCTGCCAGTCCGCACTGTGCAGGAAACGCATCCCGGCCCGTCCTTTCGCTCGTGTCGTTGTCGAGGCAAGGCGAGTGTAGGTCGGGCCGCCGACAAGTCCGGGGAAGCGCTTCGGCATGTACCCGTCGGACCGGCCGAGTCCCTGTGTCCGGCCCGGTCGATGGCCTACCGTGGTCGGGGTGAGCGATGAGTACCGCACCCTGCTGCTGTTGCGGCACGCCAAGTCGGACTACCCGCACGGCGTCGTGGATCATGAGCGTCCGCTGGCGCCCCGCGGGATCCGAGAGGCCGCCCTGGCCGGTGACTGGCTGCGCGCGCACGTACCCGCGGTGGACGCGGTGCTGTGCTCGACGGCCACCCGCACCCGTCAGACGCTCGCGCGCACGGGGATCGACGCCCCCGTCGAATTCGCCGACCGGCTCTACGACGCCTCCCCGGGCACGGTGATCGACGAGATCAACACCGTGGCGTCACGATTCACCGCCGATGTGCGCACCCTTCTGGTCATCGGGCACGAACCGGCGATGTCACAAGTGGCGATCGGGCTGGCCGACGTCGAGACGAGCGACAGGGCAGCGGCCGAAGACATCCTGACCAAGTACCCGACGTCGGCGATCGCGGTGTTGCGGACCGCCGGGCCGTGGGACCGCGTGGCCCTCAACAGCGCCGCGCTGCTCACCTTCCACGTGCCGCGCTGACCGCGACCGGCGGGCACCAGCTCAGCTGCTGGTCGCCAGCGTCAGTTCCATCAGTTTGATCGCCATCCCGCAGCCGTCGATACCGGGCGCCTGGGGATTCACCCACCAGCCGACGACGCCGGCGGCGTCGCTGGCCACACCGCACGCGCCGTTCGGATCGTTGGGGCGCATGACGATCGACTGCACACCCGCGATCGACCGGTTCTCGATCTGGTACTGCAGACGCTGCGCCGTCTCGCGTTCGTTGTCCAGACTGCCCTGCTCGAACCAGAATCGGGTGATGTCCACCAGCCCGGCCGGGTTGGCGGCCTGCCAGCGGCACACCGCGCCGACGAAGGTGCTCTGGATGTCGAGCGGATCGGCGCCGACGGTCTGCGCGAGGATGTCCTCGGTCAGGACCTCGCACTCCTTGAGGAGGTTCGGGTACTGCCGCTCCGAATCGTCGTTGCGCGGTACCGAGCCGGTTCCGGCTTTGGCCGCGACGCCCTCGACAGTTCGGCTACAGGCCGTCGTGCCGGCGAAGACGGTCACCGCCGCCAACGCGGCGCCGAGCCCCGCGAGAGTCCGCCGCACCGGCCGGGACGGGCTCATTTCGCGTTCACGATCGACTGGCGGGTGAGCTCCTTGGCCACGTCGCACGGATCTGGGAACGGCTTCTGCACGTAGCTCACCGACCATTCGATGAAGTCATCGTCGAACTGGATGCCGATCTCACACAGGTTGGCGCCGAGAGTGGGATCCTCGCCGATCGCGATGAAACCGTTCTGGCCCTCGATGGTGATGTCCTCGACGCTGGCGCGGGAGAGTTCCTCGGTCTTGCGCTCGCGTCCGATCGGGCTGCCGCGGAACCAGGTGAAGGAAAAATGCGGCCCGAGGATGCTGCCGCCCACCAGCCACTGGCATCCCACCGACGTGGTGGCCGTGTTGACCAGCCCGTTGACCTCGGTGAGCTGGCCGATGACCTGATCGCTGATCCCCCCGCACTGCGGGAAGAACGGTCCGTGGCTGATGTTCTGCGGGGCCGCGGTGGTCTCCGTCGGTCCCGGGCCCGGCGAGTCGGAGCTCGAGCACGCGGCAAACACCGGGACCATAGCCACTGCCAACGCGGCCAACGCCTTCGCGTTGCGGGGCGTGCGGTTCGCGCACGTGCTTGCGGTCACGCCATGCACTGTAGCGGCAGCACCGGACCTCAACCACCGACATGCCGGTTGACCTGGCATTTCGACGGTTCCGGAGGCGTCAGAGGTCATCACCGGCCAACCGGTGCGGTGTGCGACAGTAGCGGAATGCTCTTGGCGCTGCTCCGGCGGTTCGTGCGGCCGTACCGCCGGCCGCTGGCCGCGGTGGCGGCATTGCAGGTGATCAGCACACTGGCATCGCTGTATCTGCCCACGGTCAACGCCGCCATCATCGACGACGGCGTGGCCACCGGCGACACCGCCCGCATCGTCGAGCTGGGCGGGGTGATGCTGGCGATCACCGCACTGCAGGTGCTGTGCGCGGTCGGCGCGGTGTTCTTCGGGTCGCGGGCCGGTATGGGTTTCGGCCACGACCTGCGGGCCGCGGTGTTCGGCCGCGTCATCGGGTTCTCCTCCGAGGAGACCGCGCGCTTCGGAGCCGCGTCGTTGCTGACCCGGACGACCAACGACGTCTCGCAGATCCAGACACTGGTCCAGCTGACCTGCACGGTGCTGGTTACCGCGCCCATCATGTCGGTCGGCGGCATCGCGATGGCGGTGCACCAGGACGCGGGACTGTCATGGCTGCTGGCGGTCAGCGTGCCGGTGCTCGCCGTCACCAACTACTGGATCGTGTCCCATCTGCTGCCGGTGTTCCGCGACCTGCAGCGCTTCATCGACACGATCAACCGGGTGATGCGTGACCAGCTCTCGGGCATCCGGGTGATCCGCGCCTTCGCCCGCGAACCCGTCGAACGCGCCCGGTTCGCCGAGGCGAACCGGGCGCTGTCGGACACCGCGCTGACCGCCGGGCGCTGGCAGGCGCTCATGCTGCCTGCCACCACGCTGGTGATCAACGTCTCCAGCGTGGCCCTGATCTGGTTCGGCGGACTGCGGATCGACGCCGGCCACATGCAGGTCGGCTCGCTGATCGCATTTCTGTCCTACTTCATGCAGATCCTCATGGCCGTGCTGATGGCGACCACCTTCCTGGCGATGCTGCCACGCGCCTCGGTGTGCGCCGGCCGGATCACCGACGTGCTGGCCACCTCCCCCGCGGTCACCGCCCCGCCCGTTCCGGCACGCCCCGGTCCGCTCGCCGGCACCGTCGAGCTGGATGCGGCGGGATTCAGCTATCCCGGCGCCGACCGCCCTGTCCTCCAGGGTGTTTCACTGATCGCGCGGCCGGGGTCGACCACCGCGGTGGTGGGGTCCACCGGTTCGGGGAAGTCGACGCTCATCGCACTGATCTGCCGGCTCTACGACGTGACGACGGGCGCGGTGCGCATCGACGGCGTCGACGTCCGCGACCTCGATCCCGAGGACCTCTGGCCTGCCATCGGGTTGGTACCGCAGCGGGGCTATCTGTTCTCGGGAACGATCGCAGACAACCTGCGCTACGGCAAGGCCGATGCCACCGACGACGAGATGTGGGACGCGTTGCGGCTCGCGGCGGCCGACGATTTCGTCGCCGCGCACCCCGACGGGCTGGACATGCCCGTCGCGCAGGGCGGCGTCAACTTCTCCGGCGGCCAGCGCCAGCGCCTGGCCATCGCCCGCGCCGTCATCCGCCGCCCCGCCGTCTACCTGTTCGACGACGCGTTCTCCTCGCTCGACGTGCATACCGACGGCCGGGTGCGCGCGGCACTGAGCGCCGTCACCGCCGACGCCACCGTCGTCATCGTCTCGCAACGCATCTCCACGATCGCCGGCGCCGACCAGATCGTCGTCGTCGACGACGGCGCGGTCACCGGCACGGGAACGCACGACGAACTATTGGCCAGCTGCCCGGCATACGCCGAACTGGCCGACTCCCAGACCGTGGGCGCCGGCGGCGGATCGGGGCGCCGCCCGTGACCCGGCCGATGGGGCGCACGCTGCGCGGCATGCTCGAGGCACCACCCGAACGGACCCGCGACTTCACCGGGTCGGCGCTGCGGCTGGTGAAACGGCTGACACCGCAGCGCGGACTCACACTCCTGGTCGTCCTGCTCGGCGTGGGCGGTATCGCGATCGGGGTCATCGGACCGCGGATCCTCGGGCACGCAACGGATCTGCTGTTCAACGGGGTCATCGGCAGGCAGCTGCCCGCCGGCCTCACCAAGGAGCAGGCCGTGGACGCGGCGCGGGCACGCGGCGACACCACGTTCGCCGATCTGCTCTCGGGGATGGACGTCGTGCCGGGGCGTGGCGTGGACTTCGACGCCGTGGGCCACACGCTGCTGCTGGCTCTCGGCCTCTATCTGGTTGCCGCGCTGCTGGTCTGGCTGCAGGCCCGGATACTCAACATCACCGTGCAGCGCACCATGGTCGCACTGCGGTCCGATGTCGAGGACAAGATCCACCGCCTTCCGCTGGCCTATTTCGACGGGCGCCAGCGCGGCGAGGTGCTCAGCAGGGTCACCAACGACGTGGACAACATCGCGATGTCGTTGTCGATGACGATCAGCCAGCTGCTCACATCCGTACTCACCGTATTCGCGGTGCTGGTGATGATGTTGACGATTTCGCCGCTGCTGACGTTGATCACCGTCGTCACGGTGCCGCTGTCGCTGCTCGCGACGCGCTGGATCGCCGGCCGCTCACAGCGGTTGTTCGTCGCCCAGTGGCAGAACACGGGGAGGCTCAACGCCCACGTCGAGGAGACCTACAGCGGCTTCACCATCGTGAAGACCTTCGGCCACCGCGCCGCCGCCGAGCAACGCTTCGGTGAGCTGAACGCCGAGTTGTACCGGACCGCGATGGGCGCGCAGTTCTTCTCGGGTCTGGTCGCACCGGCCACCGCGTTCGTCGGCAACCTCAGCTATGTCGCGGTGGCGGTGCTCGGCGGCCTGAAGGTGGCGACCGGCCAGATCAGCCTGGGCGGCATCCAGGCGTTCATCCAGTATGTGCGGCAGTTCAACCAGCCGCTGACCCAGGTCGCGGCGATGTACAACACGCTGCAATCCGGGATCGCCAGCGCCGAAAGGGTTTTCGACCTGCTCGACGCCGAGGAGATGACGCCGGATCCGCCGGACGAGCCCGGGTCCCCGGACGGGGCGGCCGGCGGCCGGGTCGAGTTCGAGCACGTCTGGTTCGGCTACCGCCCGCAGGCGCCGGTGATCGAGGACGTGTCGCTGGTGGCCGAACCGGGCAGCACGGTCGCGATCGTCGGCCCGACGGGGGCGGGTAAGACGACGCTGGTGAACCTGCTGATGCGGTTCTACGACGCCGATGCGGGCCGCATTCTCGTCGACGGGGTGGACATCACCACCGTGAGCCGGCACTCCCTGCGGTCCCGGATCGGCATGGTGCTGCAGGACACCTGGCTGTTCAGCGGCACCATCTACGACAACATCGCCTACGGACGGCCGGACGCCGGTGTGGACGAGGTGCTGGCCGCGGCCAGGGCGGCCTTTGTGGACCGCTTCGTTCACACCCTGCCCGACGGGTACCAGACCCGGGTGCACGATGACGGCGGCGCCATCAGCGCGGGGGAGAAACAGCTGATCACCATCGCGCGCGCGTTTCTGGCCCGCCCGCAGCTGCTCGTGCTCGACGAGGCCACCAGTTCGGTCGATACCCGCACCGAACTCCTCATCCAGCACGCCACCAGCGAATTGCGCCGGGACCGAACGAGTTTCATCATCGCTCACCGGCTCTCCACCATCCGCGACGCGGATCTGATCCTGGTGATGGACGCGGGGCGGATCGTGGAGAGCGGCAGCCATGACGCGCTGATGGCACGGCGCGGCCGCTATTGGGCGATGACGCAGGTCTAGAGGTCGGGCCCCTCGGCGCGCAGGTCGTCGACCGTGGCCATCGCGTCGCGCAGCTTGGTCAACCACTCGTCGGCGTGCTCGCCGACCAGGCGCACCGACCAGGCCAGCGCGTCGGAACGGGAGCGGGCCACGCCGGCGTCGACCAGGGTGTCCAGTACCCGACGTTCGGGCTGGCGCAGTCGGGTCATCACCGGTACGGCGATGTGGGTGAACAGAATTCGCTCATAGGTCGGGTCGCCGGCGGTCCCGGTCTCCACACCCCAGGAGACTTTACGGCCGTAGCGGCTTTCGGCTTCGTCGGCAATGCGCATCCGCTCCGGTCGGGTCTCCTCACGGAAACGGGCCGCTCGGCCCGAGGCGTGCGCCGGGGTCTCCTGCTCGTCACCGCCCACGTCGGGCAAGCGGCCGATGACGGTGATCTCTTCGCGGTCGACGATGACCTCGGGAGCGCCTGCGAACCAGCCGTCGGGCAACCGCCCGGCGAACCAGTCGGCCGCGTCGCCCGCGTCGGGTTGTTGGGCTTGTTGCCAGCCGCCGGACCGTCCCGGCCGGCGTCCATGGAGATGATGATTCCTCATGATTACATGATTACACCGTTGCAATCGGCTACGGCGGCGTTTCACCGCCGGCGAAAACGCCGGATCGGGGCGTTACGTCCGGGCGGCGGGGACCAGCCGCAGCACCGGAATCGTGCGTCCCACCCGGGTGGTCTTGGCACGGTATTCGGCGAATCCACCGAAGTAGCGCTCGGCGACCCCGAAAAGGCGTGCGTACTCGGCGGGATCGGTCACCTCGCCCGCGCGAAATCGGTCGCCGCCGAGGTCGCAGTCCGGATCGGCGACGAGGTTGTGGTACCACTGCGGGTGCCGGTCACCGCCGTAGTTGGACGCCAGCACGATGACGTCACGCCCGTCGTGGAAGTACACGACCTGGGCCTGGCGCCGTTGCCCGGTCCTGGCCCCGGTCGTCGTCAGCGTCGCCGACGGCACGACGAACATGCCCAGGCTCACCCTGGCACCGACGTGGCGGCCCAGCCAGACGTCGACCCTCGGCGCGATCTTCTCGGCGATGAACCGCCCGGGGCGGGTGCGCAGGAGCCTGGACGCGGCACGGCGCGTCGGCGTGGACGCCCGTGTCGGGTCGACGTATCGCAGTGGCACCACGAAACGGTAACCGGCAGTATGCGAATGGCGCGCCCATTTCGCGGGCCGCGGGGTGGAAGGGTGAACGGTATGCGAACTGCGATGGTGATCGCCCTCGGCGTGTTCGGCGTCCTGCTGGCATTGTCCGGGTCGGTGTGGGCGCTGCAGGGTTTCGGCGTGCTCGGCGGCAGCCCGATGAGCAACACGACGACGTGGTCGATCATCGGCCCGATTGCCGCGCTGGCGGGGATCGCCATCGCGGCCGCCGCGTGGCGCATCCGGCCGGGGCGCTGACGCGCTCCGGAATCCGTTGACACCGGGCGGCAGCTGACGGCGGTCGGGAGACACCGCCGCGTGACGGGCCGGGCATCGGCCTATGCGGCGACCTCCGTTGCGCGCATGCCTTCGAGCGCGCGCAGCACCGGGTTCATCGCGTGCGGCGAGGCGTGGACGCGACGGGCGAGCGCGGCACTGGATTGGCCCGACCGGGTGGACAGGTTCGGTAGACACACGAATTGGGGCAGCCCCAGCCCCAGCGGGCGCAGCGCCGCGGTCACGTTCGGCCGCAGTGCCGCCACGACCCCGTAGAGCAGGTAACCCAGCGGTTCGTCGTCGCTCCTCAATCTCAAGTATATTGACATAATTCACGTCGGCAGCACCCGTCCGCGACCCGCGCGCGTCGGCAAGCACATCCGCGTCGAGCCCATTGACCTATATCAACTTGATTGATATACATGAAACACAGCCACCCCACAGGAAACTCCGCTCACCTCTCCGCCGAGAAGGGACCTCCCGATGTCCGAGAAGGCCGCAGTCGATTTCTGGTTCGACCCGCTGTGCCCATGGAGCTGGATCACCTCTCGCTGGATCCTCGAAGCGAAAGAGGTTCGGGATATCGATATTTCGTTCCACGTGATGAGCCTGGTGATCCTCAACGAGGGCGACCTTCCCCACCAATTGGACGATCCGGAGATGATGCGGAAAGTATGGGCACCCGTGCGGGTGGCCATGGCCGCAGAACACGCCGCGGGGCCAGAAATCCTGGGACCGCTCTACACCGCGATGGGCACCCAGATCCACCATGAGGGCAACCGGGGCTTCCACGACGTGGTGGCGAGAGACTTCAACGCCATCATCGACAAGACCCTCATCGACGTGGGTCTGCCGGCAGAGTTGGCCAGGGCGGCGGTCGCCGAGGACTACGACGAGGCCCTTCGCGCGAGTACCGCCGCGGGTATGGACACCGTCGGTGCGGGTATCGGGACGCCTACCATCCACATCAACGGAGTCGCGTTCTTCGGCCCGGTGTTCTCCCGCATCCCGCGCTGCGAACAAGCCGGCACATTGTGGGACGCCGCGCTGAATTTCGCGTCCTACCCGCACTTCTGGGAGCTCAAACGCCGCCGCGCCGATGAACTGGAGCCCGAGTTCGGCTGACCGTCCGGGCATGCCGCCAAAATTGTTCGCATACATCTGTTTTCGCTGAACCACGGTCCGTGCCCGGCACGCTCCGTGTCACCCCCGAAGGAGCGCCCGATGCCCGAGAAGGCCACCGTCGATTTCTGGTTCGACCCGTTCTGCCCATGGAGCTGGATCACGTCCCGCTGGATCCTCGAAGCTCAGCAGGTCCGAGATATCGACGTCCGGTTCCACGTGATGAGTCTGGCGATCCTCAACGAGGGCGATCTCCCCCGTCAGTTCGACGATCCGGAGATGCTCAAGAAGGCGTGGGCGCCGGTGCGGGTCGCGATCGCCGCCGAACACGCCGCCGGGCCCGCGATCCTGGGGCCGCTCTACACCGCCATCGGCACGCGGCTTCACCACAAGGAGAACACGGAGTTCGGCGATCTACTCACCTACGATTTCGACGAGATCATCGCCGGTGCTCTACACGACGTCGGACTGCCTGCCGAACTGGCCGAGGCGGCCGGCTCAACGGAACTGGACGCGGCGCTGCGCAAGAGCAACCAGGAGGGTCTGAGCGCCGCCGGTGCGATCGCGGGCACCCCGACCGTGCACATCAACGGAGTCGCGTTCTTCGGTCCGGTGCTCTCGGGGATTCCCCGCGGCGAGGAGGCCGGCAAATTATGGGACGCCGCATTGCATTTGGCGTCCACTCCGCAGTTCTGGGAGTTCAAACGCGACCAGCCCAAGGACCTCAGACCCGAGGTCGAATGATCGCGGCCGCCGATCGAACCGACCGTGACAGCGACGGCTCGAGGACCGGCGATGCCTGAGACACCACCGCGGCGTGGCGCGCGGTTGCACCCCGTCGAGCTGGCTTCGGCCGCGGTGATGGCGGCGCTGTGCAGTGCCGTCGCCGTGGTGGCGGTGGCTTTGCCGTTCGGGGCGGGGCTGTCGCTGCTGGGCACCGTGCCGATGGGATTGCTGGCCTTCCGTCATCGTCTGCGTGTGCTGGTCGCCGCCACGGTCGCCGGCGTGATCCTCGCGTTTCTCGTCATCGGTCTGGGTGGTCTGGTCGTCGTCGCGGGCAGCGCCTACATCGGCGGACTGGTCGGAGTGGTGAAACGCCGCGGCAAGGGCGCGCTGACCGCTTTCGCGGCGGCACTGGCCGCCGGTACCGCACTGGCCGCGTTCAGCGTGGCCGTGCTGATGCTGCTGTCCCGTATGCGGACCCTGCTGTTCGAGACCATTACCGCCACCGTGGACGGGGCCGCGACTCTGGTCAGTGCCGTACCCGCGTTCGCCCGGCTCGGGCAGGCGATGCGCGACGCCGTGGCCGCACTGATGCAGACCTGGCCGGTACTGATCATCGGCCTGTCGATCGCGATCGTCGCCTTCGTCGCGATGGTCGGGTGGTGGGCATTGAACCGCGTGCTGCGGCGTCTCTCAGCCATCCCCGACGTGCACAAGTTCGACGTCACCGACGATGACCGGGCGATCGCCCCCGTGCCGATCACCCTGCGCGAGGCCCGTTTCCGCTATCCCGGCGCCGACCACGACGCCGTCGGCCCGGTGACGATGACCGTCACTCCCGGTGAACACCTTGCGGTCACCGGCGCCAACGGGTCGGGAAAGACCACGCTCATGCTCCTGCTCGCGGGACGCACCCCGACCTCGGGCACGCTGGAACGCCCCGGCGCGGTGGGCCTGGGTCGGGTCGGCGGTACCGCCGTGGTGCTGCAGCACCCCGAAACCCAAGTGCTCGGCACCCGGGTGGTCGACGACGTGGTCTGGGGGCTGCCGCCCGGCACCTCCACCGACGTCGACCGGCTGTTGACCGAGGTCGGCCTCGGCGGTCTCGCGCACCGCGACACCGGCGGACTGTCCGGTGGACAGCTCCAACGGCTGGCCGTTGCGGGCGCTCTGGCCCGCCGGCCCCAACTGCTGATCGCCGACGAAATCACCAGCATGGTCGACCAGGCCGGCCGCGACACCCTTATCGAGATGCTCGCCGGGCTGACCCGACGCCATGACACGACGCTGGTCCACATCACCCACTACACCGACGAATCCGGCGCAGCCGACCGGATCGTCAACCTCACCGGCAACGCGGACAACATCGACATGGTCACCAACACGGCCGCCCCCACCACCACCCCGGCCGGCGGCCACCACTCGGACGCCGCACTGCTGCAGCTCAGCGGCGTCAGTCACCGCTACGGCCTCCGAACACCCTGGGAGTCAACCGCATTACGTGACATCGACCTCGCGGTCGGCGAGGGCGACGGGGTTCTGATCCACGGGCTCAACGGATCGGGCAAATCGACACTGGCATGGATCATGGCCGGACTCCTCGCGCCCACCGCGGGCACCTGTCTCCTGGACGGCAAGCGTGTGTCCGAACAGATCGGGGCGGTGGCCGTCGCCTTTCAGGCGGCCCGTCTCCAATTGATGCGCAGCCGGGTCGGCACCGAGATCGCCGCCGCGGCCGGATTCGACGCCGACGACATCGACCGCGTGACACGCGCGCTGGCCACCGTCGGACTCGACCCCGCCATTGGCCGTCGGCGCATCGACCAACTCAGCGGCGGCCAGATGCGCCGCGTCGTCCTCGCCGGGCTGCTGGCTCGCAACCCGCGCGCCATCATCCTCGACGAGCCGCTCGCCGGCCTCGACGCCGCCAGCCGCCGCGGCATGCTCACGCTGCTCACCGACCTGCGCCGAACCCGCGGCCTCACCGTCATCGTCATCTCCCATGACTTCTCCGGCCTCGACGAACTGTGTCCCCGCACATTGCATCTGCGCGACGGCACCCTGATCCCGACACCCGCGGGCTCCGCAGGTGCGCCATGACGACGACAGCACCGAATAAACAGCCCCGGCCCCTGGTGCTGCTGCGCCCACTCCCCGATCGCACCCCTATCCACGACCTGTGGGCGGGCACCAAACTGCTCGCCGTCGCCGGCCTGGGTGTCCTGCTGGCGCTCTACCCGGGCTGGTTCACCCTCACCACGGTTCTACTTCTCGTCGTGGGCACCGCGCGGCTGGCGCGGGTGCCCCGAGGTGCGTTGCCTTCCGTACCGCGGTGGGTGTGGATCGTGCTGGTGCTCGGCGGGGCCACCGCCGCCGCCGCGGGCGGCGCCCCGTACCTGCACCTCGGATCGGTCAGCCTCGAAGTCGGCGGGCTGCTCTCCTACCTCCAACTGACGCTGCTCTCCGTGGCGCTGCTGGGACTGAGCGCACTGGTGCAGTGGACCACCAACGTCGCCGAGATCGCGCCCGCCGTGGCGAAACTGGGCGCACCCCTGCGGATGCTCCGAGTGCCCGTCGACGATTGGGCGGTCACCCTCGCGCTGGCACTTCGGGCGTTCCCGATGCTGCTCGACGAATACCGCACACTGTTCGCCGCACGCCGGCTGCGCCCCCGCGAAACCGCGAACACCCGGCGCGAACGTCTCCGCCGAGCGTTCGCCGAACTCGTCGACCTGCTCGCCACCGCGATGACCGTGTCACTGCGACGCGCCGACGAAATGGGCGACGCCATCACCGCCCGCGGCGGCTCGGGCCAGATCTCGGCATACCCCTCACGACCCGCCACGGTCGACGCCGTCGCGCTGGCGGTCGTGACGGCGCTGGGCGTCCTGTCGGTCTACCTCGAATTCGCCGGCCCGCTGACGGGCACCTGAATTCAGTTGCGCTTCATCACCACGGCGGCGCCGCCGACGAGCACCAGCGCCACCAGCAACAACCCCGCCCAGCCGGGACCCGCGAGCCACCACACGAGGCCGAGGCCGACGAGCACGGGCGACGCGGCGAACAGCACCATACCGGGATGCTGCCTGATGACCCCGGCGGCGCTGCGCGCCCGCACGCGGTCGATTTCTTTTGCCATACCTCAAGGATGCCAGCTCGGCCGCGGCAGTGGGCCGGCGTGCGGCACGATGAAGTCGTGCAGCGAACCACGGAGGCGCCCGTGTACCGGGCCTTGGTCGTCGACGACGAAACCGCCCTCGCCGCCGTGGTGGCCAGCTACCTCGAGCATGAGCAGTTCGCCATCAGCATCGCCCACAACGGATACGACGCAGTGACGCTGGCCAGGGAGATCGACCCCGACGTGGTCGTCCTCGACGTCGCCCTGCCCGGTATCGACGGTGTGGAGGTCTGTCGGCGGCTGCGCACCTTCTCCGACGCGTACGTGGTGATGCTGACCGCGCGTGACACCGAACTCGACACCATCGTCGGGTTGTCGGTGGGAGCCGACGACTACGTGACCAAACCATTCAGCCCCCGCGAACTGGTCGCGCGCATCCGCGCCATGTTGCGCAGGCCGCGGACGGCGCAGCCGCCCACGGTGTCCGCCGGGGCGCCACCGCCACGGGTGTTCGGCGCGCTGCGCATCGACGTCGCCGGCCGGCAGGTGCACCTAGATGGGGAGCCGATTCTGTTGACCCGCACAGAATTCGACGTACTGGTGGCGCTCTCGTCACGTCCGGGTGTGGTGTTGAGCCGCCGTCAGGTGCTGGAGGCGGTGTGGGAGGAGGACTGGGTGGGTGACGAGCATGTCGTCGACGTGCACATCGGCCACTTGCGCCGCAAACTCGGCGACGATCCCGCCAATCCGCGCTATGTGGTCACCGTGCGCGGTGTGGGGTACCGGATGGGCCCGGGTTGATGGCCGCCCCGGGACGGCGACCGGGGCCCGGCATCGCGACGCGTTTGCTGGCCGCGCAGACCGCAGTGCTGGTGGCGGGAGCGGCGGCCCTCTGGATCGTCGCCGCTATCGTCGGCCCGCCGTTGTTCCGCGAGCACCTGCAGCGCGCCGGGGTGCCGGAGCACTCCAACGAGCAGTTCCACGCCGAGGAGGCCTACACCTACGCGACGGCCATCTCGATCGGTGTGGCACTGGCCGTCTCGGCGGCGGCGGCACTGGTGGTCACCTGGTACCTCAGCCGTCGCGTGCAGCGGTCGGTGGACGCCGTGGCGACCGCAGCGCGGGCGGTGGCCGACGGGCGCTATGACTCCCGGGTGTCCTCGCCCGGGCTCGGCGACGACTTCGATTCCCTGGCAAGGACGTTCAATCAGATGGCGGATCGCCTGGAGTCGGTGGAAGCCACCCGGCGGCGGCTTTTCGGCGACCTCGCGCACGAGATCCGGACGCCGGTCTCGGTCCTCGACGCCTACGTCGAGGCGGTCGAGGACGGGGTGAAGGTTCTCGACGCCGACACCACGGCCGTCCTGCGCGACCAGACTCACCGGCTGGTGCGGTTCTCCGAGGACCTCGGCGCGCTCGCCAAGGCCGAGGAGGCGCACGCGTCGATCGCGCCGTGCTGGGTCGACTCACACACCGTCATCGCCACCGCCGTCGCCGCGGCGGCCGACCGGTACGCCGCCAAGGGCGTCACGCTGCACACCGATCCCGACGGGGCGCTGCCGCAGCTGTGGGCCGACCCGCACCGGCTGGCGCAGGTGCTGGCCAACCTGCTCGACAACGCACTGCGCCACACACCGGCGGGCGGACGCGTCGACGTCGCCGCACACGGCGGGCCGGACGGGGTCACGATCGTCGTGTCCGACACCGGCGACGGCATCGCCTCGGCTCACCTGCCCCACGTATTCGAGCGGTTCTATCGCGCCGACGCGGCCCGGAATCGCGACCACGGCGGCGCGGGGATCGGGTTGGCGATCGCCCGTGCCCTGGTCGAAGCGCATCGCGGCCGGATCACCGTCGCCAGCGCGGGTCCTGGCACCGGGACGACGTTCACGATCAGCCTGCCCGCCGGACCGGGGACCGGTCGCTGACCCGATCCGTTACAGGGTGGCCAGAATGCTGCGCATCGTGTCGATCTCGCGCTGTTGGCTGGTGATGATCGACTGCGCCAGCGCGATCGTCTGCGGATCGCGGCCGTCCTCGACCTCATCCTGGGCCATGTCGATGGCGCCCTCGTGGTGTTGGATCATCTGGGACAGGAACAGCTTCGCCGCGTCCACACCCTCGGCGGATCGGAGCGCGGACATGTCCTCGTCGGACATCATCCCCATCCCCGGCATTCCACCCGCCATGCCGGGCATCCCGCCGTGGCCCGTCGTATCGCCCTCGTCGCCCTGGCCACCGGACATCGCAGGCATGCCCCATTCGTTGAGCCGGTTGCGCATCTGGTCTATTTCCGGACCTTGCGCGGCCTTGATCTGATTCGCCAGCTCGACGACGCGGGGGTCGATCCCCGGTTTGGCCAGCAGGACGTCGCTCATCTCGATGGCCTGCTGATGGTGGGGAATCATGTGCTGGTTGAACATGACGTCGGCCATGTCGTGCGCCTCGCCGGGCGCCGGGGTGGTGGCGCTCGCCGCGGCGGCGGCCGGTGTGGTGTGCTCGGTCGGCTGCGCACCACCGGAATCACCGGTGTTGGCACACCCCGCCAGCAGCGCCGCCGCGGCCAGCGCCCCGACGCCGATCTGAACAATACGTCTGGTACTCACCGTCGATCGCCTTCCTGTCGTCACCCCATTGAGAGTGGCGGCCCGCGATATGCCTGGGTTGGGGATTTCATGAAGATCTGATCAACCTTTACCCATACCCCCTATGGGTATATGATGTGCGCATGGCACTTGTCTTACGCGTACAGGGCATGAGTTGCGGGCACTGCGTCGCCAGCATCACCTCCGCCGTCACCCCGCTGGCCGGCGTCACCGGCGTCGACGTCGACCTGCCCGGTGGTGTCGTGACCGTGGCGGGCACGCCCGACGAGGCGTCCGTCGCCGCCGCGATCGAGGACTGCGGCTACGACGTCGAACGCGCGGCCTGACCGGCACGAGACGACGACATGACCTCCCTCACCCTGTCCGTCGGCGGCATGACGTGCGCGTCGTGTGCCGCGCGGATCGAGAAGAAGCTCAACCGGATCGACGGGGTGCGGGCCAGCGTCAACTTCGCCACCGGGCAGGCGGCCGTGGAGTATCCCGACACCGTCGGCCCCGCGGATCTGGTGGCCGCCGTCGAGTCGACCGGCTACACCGCCACCCTGCCCGCCGACCCCGACCCGGCGGGCGAGCCGGCGGACCCCGACGACGCCGCACCCTGGCGCCAACGCCTGCTGGTGTCCGCGGCGCTCACCGCGCCCGTCGTGGCCCTGTCGATGATCCCCGCACTGCAATTCACCAACTGGCAGTGGCTGACGCTGACGCTGGCCTCGCCGGTGGTGGTCTGGGGTGCATGGCCGTTCCACCGGGCCGCATGGACCAACCTGCGCCACCGCGCCGCCACGATGGACACGCTGATCTCCGTCGGTGTCACCGCCGCCTACCTGTGGTCGCTGTGGGCGCTGTTCTTCACCCACGCCGGCATGCCCGGCATGACGATGACGTTCGACCTGTTCCCGGACGGGCAGGCCGCCGAACCCCACATCTACCTCGAGGTCGCGGCGGCGGTGACGACGTTCATCGTGGCGGGGCGGTACTTCGAGGCGCGCGCCAAGCGGCGTTCGGGTGCTGCGCTCCGTGCGCTGCTCACCATGGGCGCCAAGGACGTCGCCGTGCTGCGCGGCAGCCCCGATGAGCGCGAGGTCCGCATCCCGGTGACACAGCTCGCGGTCGGGGACGTGTTCGTCGTACGGCCCGGAGAGAAGATCGCCACCGACGGCGTCGTCGTCGCCGGGGTGTCGGCGGTGGACGCGTCCATGCTGACCGGCGAGGCCGTCCCCGTCGAGGTGCACCCCGGCGACGATGTCGTCGGCGCCACCGTCAACGCGGGCGGGCTGCTGCGGGTCAGGGCCACCCGCGTCGGCGCCGACACCCAGCTGGCCCAGATGGCCCGCCTGGTCGCCGCGGCGCAAAGCGGCAAAGCCCAGGTGCAACGGCTCGCCGACCGGGTGTCGGCGGTGTTCGTCCCGATCGTGATCGCACTGGCACTGGCAACGCTGGCGGGCTGGCTGGTGGCCGGCGCCGCGGTCAGCGCGGCGTTGACCGCCGCCGTGGCCGTCCTGATCATCGCCTGCCCGTGCGCCCTCGGACTGGCCACCCCGACCGCACTGCTGGTCGGCACCGGCCGCGGTGCCCAGCTCGGCATCCTGATCAAGGGTCCGCAGATCCTGGAATCCACCCGGCGCGTCGACACCGTCGTGCTGGACAAGACCGGCACCGTGACCACCGGGCAGATGGCGGTGGAATCGGTGCACGTGGCCGCCGGGGCGCCGGCGACCGAGACACTGTTGATGGCCGGGGCGCTGGAACACGCCTCCGAACATCCGATCGCCCGGGCGGTTGCGCGCCGGGCCGCCGCCGCCGGCGCGCTGCCCGAGGTGTCGGGCTTCCAGAACCACAGCGGCTACGGCGTTTCCGGCACGGTGGCCGGCCGTGCCGTGGCCGCCGGCCGGCTGGACTGGCTGCAGGGCGACGGTGCGACGGCCGCGCCGGCCGACCTGCGCGCCGCCGCCGACACCGCGCAAAGCCAGGGGCAGACGCCGGTGTGGGTCGCGGTCGACGGGACGGTGAGCGCGGTCATCGTGGTGGCCGACACGATCAAGGACACCTCGGCGCGCGCCGTGACCGAGCTCCGCGAATTGGGCCTCACACCCGTCCTGCTGACCGGCGACAACCCCCGAGCGGCCAGGGCGGTCGCCGACCGGGTCGGCATCGACGAGGTGATCGCACAGGTGCTGCCGTCGGACAAACTCGACGTGATCAAACGGCTCCAGGACGACGGCAAAGTGGTGGCGATGGTCGGCGACGGCGTCAACGACGCCGCGGCACTCGCCCAGGCCGACCTCGGGCTGGCGATGGGAACCGGAACCGACGCCGCCATCGAAGCCTCGGATCTGACCCTGGTCACCGGTGATCTGCGGGCCGCACCCGACGCCATCCGTTTGGCCAGGGCCACGCTGCGCACCATCAAGGGCAACCTGTTCTGGGCGTTCGCCTACAACGTGGCGGCGATCCCGCTGGCCGCCTTCGGTCTGCTGAACCCGGTCATCGCCGCGGCGGCGATGGGGTTCTCCTCGGTCTTCGTCGTGACGAACTCGCTGCGGCTCCGCCGCTTCCACGGCGCCCGCTGAGCGGCACCGTCCCGCGGGAGCTACGCGCCGAGGAACTCGTCGAGGAGCGTCGTCTGCGCGGCGGCGTTCTCCTCGAGACCGCCGACGATCGCGCGCTCGACCTTCCCCCCGACGAGCGGCATCTTCACCTTCAGCTCGCCGGTGATGGTGCGGCGCGCACCGTCGTCGACCTCGACGATGCGCGCGTCGTAGCGACCGGACAGCAGGCCGCCGTAGAAGTCGGGCACGATCCGGCACTGCGTGAGGTGCGTGGTGAGGTCGCACACGGAGCGCTCGATCCAGGTGAGCTTGTCGGGATCGACGACGCGCGTGACGGCGGAGGAGAGCTCCGCCCGGAACAGGTAGCGCACGTCCTGGTTGACGACGTCCCCGACGCGCGCCTGGGAGACGACCTCGGCCGAGCCGAGCTTCGGGAGCTCGGCCATGCGCACGAGGAAGGTGGGATCGACGAGCGCGGCGTCGACCGCGTCGACGCCCGCTCCGATCTGCTGGACGATCTCGAACTTCACGGCCACAGAAGGTACGCAATCGGGAGTGCCAGCGAGCCCACCACCGTCGCCGCCAGCAGGCCGAGCGAGAGGCGACCGCTCCGGTGCTCACCGAGCACGGCGGGCCGGCGGGCCAGGAGGAGCATCACGACGATCAGCGGGGGCGCAGTCACGCCGTTGAGGATCGCGGCGTAGAAGAGGCTCCGCATCGGGTCGAGCCCGAGCAGGTCGAGGGCGACCCCGATCGCCATCGAGCCGGCGATCACGAGATAGAAGCCGCGTGCCTCGCGGAAGTGGCGGGACAGGCCCTCCGGTCGGTTGACCGCCTCCGCGATCGCGTATCCGGTGGATCCGGCGAGCACCGGCACGGCGAGCAGGCCCAGGCCGAGGATGCCGAGCGTGAACACGAGGTGCGCGGCCGACCCCGCGAACGGCTCGAGCGCGGCGGCGGCCTGATCGGCGGTCGTGATGGTCGTGACGCCGTGGGTGTGCAGCGTGAACGCGGTGGAGATGACGATTGCCGCCGCGACCGCCACCGCGGAGATCATCCCGCCGATCACGTCCACGCGCATCGCGGTCAGGTGTGCCGGCGTCGGCGCGGCCTCCTCGGCGCCGGTGCCCTCCTCGGCCTCCTCGACCTCCTCGGCCGCCTGCCAGAAGAACAGGTACGGCGAGACGGTCGTGCCGAAGACGGCGAGCAGCACCGCGATGCCCCCGCGCCCGCCGGGGATCCGTGGATCGAGGAACCCGCGGACGACCTCGGACCAGTCGGCGTTCACCATGAACATCACGACCACGTACGCGCCCAGCGAGAGCGCGAGGATCCGGAGGACGCGCGAGTAGCGGTGGTAGGGCACGAGCAGCTCGAGCAGCATCATCCCGGTGGCCAGGGCGATGGTGAGCAGCGTCTCGGGCACGGGGACGAGCAGTCGCAGCGACGCGCCCGTGGCGGCCAGATCCGCGGCGATGTTGAACGTGTTCGCCACCGCGACGAGCAGCACGCACCCGAACAGCACCCGCCGCCCCAGGTGACGCTTGATGAGGGTCGAGAGACCGGTGCCGGTGACCAGTCCGAGCCGGGCCGCCGTCTCCTGCACCGCCGCGGCCATGACGCCGACGAGCGGCAGCGACCACAGGAGGGCCACCCCGTACGCGGCGCCGGTCTGGGAGTAGGTCCCGATGCCGGACGGGTCGTCGTCCGCCGCGCCCGTGACGATGCCGGGCCCGAGCCGCTTGAAGTAGCCGTGGCCGCGGAGCCGGTGGCGACGAGGGTGGTGCCGGAAGCGGCCGCCCCGGCGCCGGTCCGGCGTGGGCGCCGACCGGGAACGTGGATCCACGGTCCCCGAGTCTCGCGTAGCCTTCCCCGTCTTCATGCTGATCACCGAGATGCTCGCGGCCGGTCCGACCTACAGCTTCGAGTTCTTCCCACCCAAGACCGAGGCGGCGGCGGCCACGCTGGCCACCGCGCTGACCGAGCTCGAGCCGCTGGCGCCGTCGTTCGTCTCGGTCACCTACGGCGCCGGTGGCGGCACGCGCGAGCTCACGCACGACGTCGTCACGCGCTTCCACCGGGAGTCGAGCATCACGGCCATGGCGCACCTCACGTGCGTCTGTCACACGCGCGGTGAGCTCGAGGAGATCGCGTCCCGCTACCACGACGAGGGCATCGAGAACCTGCTCGCCCTGGGTGGGGATCCGCCCAAGGACCGGGACCTGCCGCCGGGCGACCTCGAGCACGCGATCGAGCTGGTCCGGCTCCTGCGCGGTGTCGGCTCGTTCGCGATCGGCGTCGCCGCCTTCCCCGAGCCGCACCCGAAGTCGCCGTCGTTGGCGGACGACCGGCGGCGCACGGCCGAGAAGCTCGCCGAAGCGGACTTCGCGATCACCCAGTTCTTCTTCGATGCCGAGCACTACTTCGACCTCGTCGACACCCTCCGTGAGCTCGGTGTGGACAAGCCGGTGATCCCCGGGATCATGCCGGCGACCGCGATCTCGAGCATCAAGCGCATGACCGAGCTGCAGGGATCGGACTTCCCGGAATGGCTCTCCGGCAAGCTCCACGCGGTGCAGGACGATCCCGAGGCGGTGTTCGCGGTCGGGGTGGAAGAGGCCACCAAGCTCTCGCGCGAGCTGCTCGCGGGCGGTGCGCCCGGGCTGCACTTCATCACGCTCAACCGGTCCCGGGCGACGCGGCTGATCTACGAGGACCTCGGACTCACGCCGGCGAGCTGAGCTCCCGACCGGTCGTCCCGTCGCGATCGGTGTCGCGGTCCTCGCCGTTGCGCTCCCGCCACCAGGCCTCGAACTCGTCTACCGGCGCAGGTCGCGCGATCTCGTAGCCCTGCGCGACGTCGCAGCCGAGAGCGCCAAGCCTCGCAATCGTCGCGCGGTCCTCGACACCCTCGGCGACGACGGTCATGCCGAGCTCGTGGCCGACTGAAACCACCGCCCGAACCACGGCGCCGCTGTCGCGGCCGCCCGCGATTCCGGCGACGAACTGGCGGTCGACCTTCAGCTCGTCGATCGGCAACGTGTCGAGCTGGCTGAGCGAGGTGTAGCCGACGCCGAAGTCGTCGAGGGAGATCTTGACGCCGCGCTGGGACAGACGCCGAAGGGTCGCGGCCGCGCGCTCGGGATCCGACACGACCGCGGTCTCGGTGATCTCGATCGTCAGCAGCTCCGGCCGCAGCCGGTAGCGGGTCATCGACGCGAGCACCCGGTCGGAGAAGTCGTTGTCACGCAGACACCGGGCGGAGACGTTGACCGCGACCGGCAGGGGTCGGCCCGAGGTGTCCCAGATCGCGGCCTGGCGGCAGGCGGCGTCGAGTACCCAGTCGGTCATGTCGACGATCAGCTCGGTCGACTCCGCCGCCGGGACGAACGCACCGGGCATCAGCAGGCCGCGGGTGGGATGCTCCCACCGCACGAGCGCCTCGACCCCGGTGAGGGCACCGAAGTCGACCCGGACCTTGGGCTGGTAGTGCAGAACGAGCTGATCCTCGGCGATGCCGTGGCGCAGTTCCGAAATGAGCGTGAGGCGATCGGCGTCGAAGGACTCCAGCGTGTCCGACCAGTCGACCAACGGCGCCTTGGTGCTGCGCGCCTCGCGGCACGCGAGGTCGGCGCGCCGGAGCAGCTCGACCGCGTCCATGCCGGGGACGCGCTCGACCCGCCCGATCGCGAACTCCGCGGTGACCGCCACCCCGTCGAGGGTGTACTCCGAGTGCAGCGCGTCGCGCACCGCGTCGACGAACGGCTGGGTGTCCTCGGCGGACGCCGCCGGCACGAGCACGCCGAACTGGTCGCCACCGATGCGGGTCACGGTGGCGCCGTCCGGTGCGAGATCGGTGAGCGTCCGCGCGACATGGCGGAGGAACTCGTCGCCGTTCGCGTGACCGAGCGTGTCGTTGATGCGGCCGAAGTCCGCGAGGTCGAGCACGAGGAGCACAACACCCTCGTCGGACTCCACCGCCGTCCCGGCCAGGCGCGTGAGCGCCGCCCGGTTCCCGAGCCCGGTGAGCTGGTCGGTGCGGGCGAGCTCCTTGGTGGCCTGGGCGGACCGGCTGATCCTCCGGGTGACCGACCAGGAGATCAGGCCGAGCACGAGCCACACGGCGCCGAGGCCGATCGCGACGATGAGGCGGATCTGCTCGTAGGAGGCGTCGACGCCGGCCGCGATCGGCGCGTACGGCACGTAGACCTCCACCGCGCCGACCGCTTCGCCGCGATTGCCGGCGAAGACCGGCGTGTAGGCCTCGATCGCGCGTGCGCCCCCCGTCGCGCCGCCGTCGACCTGGTCGCTGTCCAGGTGCGTGAGCAGCATGATGCGCTCACCCTTGATCGCGTCGATCACCTCGTCGTCGGTGCCGCCGGTGACCCCCGTGAACGTGCGATACGGATCGAAGGCGACGTGGCCGACACGGTCACGGAGGCGGATCCGGAGCACGTCACCGCTGTGGAGGAGCGGTTGGCTGGCCCGGATCAGCGCGCGGCGCTCCTCGGGGCTGACCCCGTCACCGAGCGTGTCACCGCTCAGCGCAGGACCGATCGCCGAGTGGGAGATGGCCTGCGCGGTCGCGTAACCCCGCTGGAGGCCCTGCTGCTCGAGGTCGGAACGGACCGAGCGCGTGATCACGAACCCGAGCACCGCGATCGGCACCAGGGTCAGCAGCGCATAGAGCGCGAAGAGCCGGAGCCCGGCCTTGTGTTCCAGCACGGACACCGGATCGGCACGCTGCTCCCCGGGCTGTAGGGCCGCCGGCTGACGGGTCGGTGACCGCCGGAGGGGCCGGAACCGGCCACCGGGGACGAGATCGGCCCGGACGCGAGGTCCGGGCCGACGGCGGAGGGGGTGGGATTTGAACCCACGGTGNNCCGATTCGGCCGCTCTCGCACCCCTCCTCGGTTCGCGGCCGGGCGGGGCCCGGTCACGAGCGGGTCAGTGTACCGGTGGGCTCAGCCGACCCGGCGGCTCGAGAAGAAGTCGCGGAGCAGCGCGCCGGCCTCCTCGGCCCGCACCCCGACGGTGACCGGGCACTCGTGGTTCAACCTCGGATCGGCCAGGAGGTGGTACCGGCTGCCGACGGCGCCGGCCTTGGGGTCGGCAGCGGCGTAGACGACCGCGCCGATGCGACCGTTCACCAACGCGCCGGCACACATCGCGCAGGGCTCGAGGGTGACCACGAGCAGGCAGTCGTCGAGCCGCCAGGTCCCCCGCGCCGTGGCGGCGTCGCGCAACGCGAGGATCTCCGCGTGCGCGGTCGGGTCGGCGGCCCGCTCGCGTTCGTTGTGACGCCGGGCGAGCACCGTCCCGGTGGTCGCGTCCGCGACGACCGCGCCGATCGGCACGTCGTCGTGGGCGAGCGCGGCAAGCGCCTCGTCGAGCGCGATCCCCATGAGGGTGTCGAGGTCGGGACCGACGGTCACGTGCGGCTGGGCTCCCACCGGAAACGCCGGGTCGCGAGGGCGAGCGCGCCGACTCCCCAGAGCGCGAGCACGGCGAGGTGCCCGGCGACGAGTCCCGTCCCCGAGGCGTACGGGTTGAACACCGCCTCGAGCAGCTGGTTGAGGTGCCAGACGGGGAAGACCTGCGCGATCCGGCCGACCGTCGACGTGGCCTGGACGCGCCCGAACGTCCCGGAGATGAACAGCACCGGGAACAGCACGAAGTTGATCATCGCCGCAGCCGCGTCCTCGTTCGGCACGAGCGTCGCGACGAGCGCGCCGATGCTGCCGAAGCAGAACGCGCCGACCACGAGCACCACGATCAGCCCGAGGTAGCGGTTCGGGAACGTGACGCCGTAGGCCGTGACCCCGAGAACCGTCACGAGCAGGGTCAGGATCGTGGAGGTGACCGCGACGTTGCCGCCGATGCCCGCGAGGTAGACGCCGGGAGAGAGCGGCGTACTGCGGACCCGCTTGAGGATGCCGTTGTCGCGCCGGATGGAGAGGGTGAACGCGAGGTTGGTGTACGACGCGCTGATCAGGCCGAACGCGACGATCGCGGGTACGTAGAACTGGGCGAACTTCACCGTCCCGCCGGCGAGGTGGATGCGATCGTTGCCGTTCAGCTCGATGAACACCACGAGGAACACGAGCGGGAACGCGAACGTGAACGCCGCCGAGCCCGGATTGCGCCAGAACTGACGCTGCTCCCACACCACCTGGCGCGCCCACGTGCCGATCCCGTTCACGTGCGCTCGCCGATCAGGTCGAGGTACACGTCCTCGAGCGACGGCCGGGTCACCGACAGGCCGGGGAGCTCGCCGCCGTGCCCGAGCGCCCAGGCCGTGAGGTCCCGGAGCGCCGCGGTGGGCGTGTCGGTGGCGATCACGACCGTGTCGCCCTCCCGGGTGACGGGGACGGGAAGTCCGTCGAGCGGCCGGTCGGGGGGCCACGTGAACGTGACGCGGGTCTGCGCCTGGGCGCGCCCGCCGATCGTCTCGGGCGTGCCCTCGGCGATGATCCGCCCCTGCGCGATGACGATCACGCGGTCGGCGAGCGACTGCGCCTCGTCCATGTAGTGGGTCGTGAGCAGGACCGTCTTGCCGAGCCCGCGCAAGGTGTGGACGAGCTCCCACGCCTGCCGGCGGGCCGACGGGTCGAAGCCGGTGGTCGGCTCGTCGAGGAACAGGAGGTCGGGGTCCCCGATGATGCCGAGCGCGACGTCGAGCCGGCGCTGCTGCCCGCCCGAGAGCGTCTTCACCCGGCTGGTGCGCTTCTCGTCGAGCCCGACCATCGTGATCGTCTCCGCGACCGAGCGCGGCCGTGGGTAGTACGACGCGTTCATGCGGAGCACCTCCTCGACGGTGAGGTAGCGGTCGATGCCGCACTCCTGGAGCACGACGCCGATCCGCGAGCGGTAGTCGGAGCCGGCGTGCGCGGGTTCGAAGCCGAGCACCCGCACGGTGCCGGCGTCGGGCGCGCGGAAGCCTTCGAGCACCTCGATGGTCGTGGTCTTGCCCGCACCGTTGGGACCGAGCACGGCGACGCACTCGCCGGGGTCGACCGCGAACGAGATCCCCTGCACCGCGTGGACGTCGCCGTAGGACTTGTGGAGGTCGGTGACCTCGACGACGGGCGGCATTCGGGCGAGCCTACGGACTCGCGCCTGGCCCCGTCTCAGGATTCGTCGAGGTGGCGCAGCTCCGCGATCGCGGCGAGCTCGTCGGGATCGGGTGTGCTCGTGTCGAGGAACGCCTCGACGCACTCGAGCGCGACCGCCGGTGCGAGGCGCTTCAGGCTGAGCGCGAGCACGTTGGCGTCGTTCCAGAGCCGGGCGCCCCGTGCCGTCCACGCGTCGGACGCCTGCGCGGCCCGGACACCGCGCACCTTGTTGGCGGCGATCGCGGTGCCGGTCCCGGTCCAGCACATGACGACGCCGAGGTCGGCGTCGCCGCCCGCCACGGCCTCGGCCACGGCGCGGGCCATCGACGGCCACGACCGGTCCTCACCGGGCCGGGTCACCGTCGCCCTTGCGGCGAGGTGGTCACGCACGGCCCGGACGCACTCGTTCTCGTCGTCGGCACCGAAGGCGATGCGCAGCGTCATGACCGCATTCTCCCGCCGGGCGTGATCCGGGGTTGACACGTGACTATTTGGTCACGTATTCTGCCGTGGTGGTCGAGCAGGCAGCGCACCCGGGCGAGGACGACGACCGGGTGTTCAAGGCGATGGCGGACCGCACCCGCCGTCACCTGCTCGACCTCCTCTTCGCTCGGGACGGTCGCACCCTGACCGAGCTCGAGTCCGGTCTGGAGATGACGCGCTTCGGGGTGATGAAGCACCTGCGGGTCCTCGAGGAGGCCGGCCTCGTCGTCACGAAGAAGCGCGGTCGGGAGAAGCTCCACTTCCTCAACCCGGTGCCCATCCGGCTCGTCCACGACCGGTGGATCGACAAGTACACCGAGCAGCGCGTGTCGGTGCTCGCGGACCTCAAGCACTCCCTGGAGGAGACGGCATGACCGATCAGAAGACCGTGAAGATGTTCCGGGTCTACATCCGGGCGAGCGCCCAGCAGGTGTGGGACGCGATCACCGATCCCGAGTGGAACGCCCGCTACGGCTACCCGGGCACCAACGAGTACGACCTGCGTCCCGGCGGGAGGTTCGAGGCGGTGATGCCGGCCGGCATGCTCGGCCCCGATCCCTTCGTCGGAGTCGACGGCGAGGTGGTCGAGGCCGACGAGCCGAAGCGACTGGTGCAGACCTGGCGCTTCCGGTTCGCGCCCGACCAGATCGAGGAGGGCTTCCAGGAGGTCGTCTGGGACCTCCACGAGGAGCTCGGCGGGGTCACCCGGCTCACGGTCACCCATGACGTGACGACGGCGCCGCTCGCGGCCGCGATGATCGACGGCGACACCGACCTCGAGCAGGGCGGCGGCGGCTGGGCCTGGATCCTCAGCGGGCTCAAGACGCTGCTCGAGACCGGCGACGCGATCGCGGGCTGACCCGCTCAGGCATCGAGGTCGCGGAGTCCGAACGCGACCTCGATGCCGTCGAGCAGCCGGTTGAGGTTGCGGTCGAACCGGCGGTCGTCGCGCATGTGGGCGTCGACCTCGGACCAGATGGTGCGCAGACCGTGTTCGGCCGCCATCGCCGCCAGGTGCGGGTAGCCGCCGGTCTCGACCAGTGACTCGACGTAGTCGACGGTCGCGTCGTCGTTCGACGGGCCGCCCTCCGTGTGGACGTTGTTGCGCTCGAGCAGGCAGTAGCCCATCACGAACTCGTCGACGGTGTGGACGATGTCGAGCTGGTCGAGGAACGAGATCGGCAGCGTGGACACCGCACCGACGGACTGGTCGAAGTGGCGGACGGTCTTCGGCCCGAGCGGCGGATCGTCGATGATGTCGAACACCCACGGATGCCGGCGCAGGGAGTCGCGGGTGCGGGTCGCGATGCGCACGACGCGCTCGCGCCACGTGTCGAGCTCCGGCTCGTCCTCGCCGATCAGCACCTCGCCGATGACCGCGTCGCTGACGAGGGTGAGCAGCTCGTCCTTGGTCTCGACGTAGTGGTAGATCGTCATCGTCCCCGCCCCGAGCTCCTGGGCGATGCGCCGCATCGACAGCGCCTCGATCCCCTCCGCGTCGGCGATGCGGATCGCGGCCGCGGTGATCTCCTCCCGTGAGAAGCGGGCCTTGCGGGCGCCCGGCGCGGGACGGGTCCAGACGTCGAGCCCGCCGACGTGCGACTGGATCTCGCGCACGATGCCGGCCTTGAGCGCCGCCTTGGCCGTCCCCGACCGCTCGAGCCGCACCGCCTTCTGTTCGAGCTTCTCGTTTATTGCGTCCGTGACGAGCTGCTGGATCCGCGAGCTTGGGTCGGACGACTCCTTCGCCGGCTTCTCCGCCGAACCGCTTGCCATTCGTACAGCGTACCACTAAAGTGTCCGTACGATGTACGACCCCGACGTACGAGGTACGACCACCATGCACTCCGCCATCGACCATCCGGGCGTCCGGGCCCGTGGGCTCGGCAAGCGCTTCGGCGACTTCTGGGCCCTCCGTGACCTCGATCTCGACGTGGACCCGGGCCGGATCCTCGGTCTCCTGGGCCACAACGGCGCGGGCAAGACCACCGCGATCCGGATCCTGACGACCCTGAGCACCCCGACCACCGGCACCGCCGCCGTCGGCGGCCACGACGTGGTGGCCGAGCCCCACCTCGTGCGCTCCATGATCGGCGTCGCCTCGCAGCAGGCCACGGTCGACGGGCTCCTCAGCGCCCGCAAGAACCTGGTGATGGTCGGCCGCCTCCACGGCCTCGGCCGCCGCGCGGCCGAGGCCCGGGCCACCGAGCTGCTCGAGGCGCTCTCGCTCGCCGACTCCGCCGACAACCTGGTCAAGACCTACTCGGGCGGCATGCGGCGCCGGCTCGACCTCGGCGCCTCGATCGTCGTCGAGCCGCGCGTGCTGTTCCTCGACGAGCCGACCACGGGTCTCGACCCGCGGAGCCGGGCGGAGCTCTGGGAGATGCTCCGCACGATCGCGGCGAACGGCACTGCGATCGTGCTGACCACGCAGTACCTCGAGGAGGCCGACCACCTCGCCGACGACATCGTCGTGCTCGATCACGGGGTCACCGTGGCGCGCGGCCACCCGGAGGAGCTGAAGACCCAGATCGGCACCGACCGGCTCGTCGTGGAGGTCGAGGACGCGTCGACGCTGCCCGCGGCGGCCTCGTTGCTCGAGCGCTTCGCGACCGCGACGCCCTCGATCGACGACGAGCTGCATCGGGTCACGTTCCCGATGCTCACCGAGGTCCGGCTCGTCGACGTGGTGCGCGCGCTCGACGACGCACGCATCGAGGTGCGCGACGTCGCCCGCCGCGAGGCCACGCTCGACGACGTGTTCCTCACCCTGACCGACGGCGACGCCGACAGCGACGTCCGCCCCGAGCCGGAAGCGAGCCTGGCATGACCGCCCTCGAGCTGAAGGCCGTCACGCCGACCGAGCGCCCCGAGCGCGGTCTGGCCACCTGGTGGTCCGACACGCGCGTGTTCGCGTCGCGCAACATGGAGCACATCCGGCAGCTGCCGGAGAAGCTGCTCGACGTCACGTTGCAGCCGCTCATGTTCGTGCTGCTGTTCGCCTACGTGTTCGGCGGGGCGATCCACGTGGACGGCGGGAGCTACCGCGAGTTCATCATCGCGGGGATCCTCATCCAGTCGCTCACGTTCGGGATGATGGGCCCGGCGACGTCGATCGCCACCGACCTCAACGAGGGCGTGGTCGACCGCTTCCGATCGCTCCCGGTCGGACGCACCTCCTACCTGTCGGGTCACTACCTCGCCGAGCTGGCGGGACAGGGCCTGTCGATCGCGGTCCTGCTGACCGCCGGGCTCATCGTGGGCTGGGGCGTCCACAGCAGCGTGCCCGAGGCGGCGCTCGGACTGGGGCTGCTCCTGCTGTTCTCGTCCGCGATGATCTGGATCGGCACGTACATCGGGCTGCTCGTCCGCACGCCGGACGCGGTGATGGGCGTGGGCTTCGCGGTCATCTTCCCGCTGACGTTCCTCAGCAGCGCGTTCGTGCCGGTGAACACCATGCCGACGGTGCTGCAGTGGTTCGCGACGTTGAACCCGATCACGGTCATCGTCGCCGCATGTCGCGAGCTGTTCGGCAACCCGCAGTCGCCCGTGACCCACGCGACGTGGCCCGGGTCGCACCCGGTCGTCGCAGCGTTCATCTACTGCGTCGCGCTGCTGGCCCTCGGCGTGTTCCTCGCGCTGCGGCGCTACCGCACCCGCACGTCGGAGTGACCCGTCCGCCCCGACGCCCGACGAGGGGAGGTCCGACCACGGTCGGGACCTCCCCTCCGTCGCGTCAGGGCCGGCGACCGTTCCAGGCGACGAGGCGGTCGAGGAGCGGCGCGTCGATGCCGGTCGGCACGACGTCGGCGAAGGGCGCGATCTCGCGTCCGTCGGCCGGGAGCGCGGTCCGCATCGCGGTGAACGATGCGTCGAGCACCTGCGGGTCCCAGTCCGGCGACTGCCCGGTCGCGTGCGCGAGGTCCCACGTGTGGACGGTCACCTCGTTCGTGTAGATGCCGAGCATCTCGCGGGTGGACATCGTCGCCCACGGCATCACGACGGTCCGCTCGAGCGTCGCGTCGTCGGTCCAGGCGGCCTGGATCTCGTGGGCCACCGCCTCGTACGCCGCGTCCCAGTCGTCGACGGGTGCGAACGGCGCCCCGGTGTTCACCGAGAGCGGGTCCTCGCCGCGGCCGACGGCTGCAACGCGCCGGCACGCACCGAGGAGGTGGCCGAGGAGGTCCGCCACGGTGAACCCGGTGCACGGGGTGGCCCGCCCGAAGGCGTCGGGATCGATGCCCGCGACGACGGCGCGGGCGGTGCGGATCGCACCGGCCATGGCGAGGCGGGGGTCGTCGGCGGCGAGCGCCGGGGAGGTGGTGGTTGCGGTGGTGTCGGTCATGCGGGCAGTGTGCGCCCGGAAACCGGTCAGGTCGTGACCGGGTTCGGCGAGGAGAATCGACGACGTGCGAGCCGACCGCCTGGTGGCGATCCTGATGCTGCTCCAGACCCGGGGCAAAGTGACGGCGGCCGAGGTGGCCGGTGAGCTCGAGATCTCCGAGCGCACGGCCCGCCGCGACCTCGACGCCCTGGGCCAGGCCGGTCTGCCCGTCTACTCCCAGCCCGGCCGCAACGGCGGGTGGATGCTCCTCGGCGACGGCCGCACCGACCTCACGGGTCTCACCACCGCCGAGGCCCGTGCCCTCTTCCTCGTCGCTGGGCCCGCGCCCGCGTCGGGCGAGTTGAAGGCCGCGCTGCGCAAGCTCGTGCGCGCCCTGCCCGAGCCGATGCGCGACCAGGCGCATGCGGCGGCCACGCGCGTCGTGGTGGACCCTGCGGGATGGGACGGCACCGCGGCCGCGCCGCCGCCGCGCTGGCTCGACGCCGTGCAGCACGCGGTGATCGACGGCGAGCAGGTGGACCTCGCGTACGTCGCGCGTGACGGTGCCGCGACGCGCCGGCGCATCCACCCGCTCGGCATCGCGGCGAAGGGTCGCGTCTGGTACCTCGTCGCCGACACCGAGCGCGGGCTGCGCACGTTCCGCGTCGACCGGGTCACCGACGTCCTCGGCACCGGCGAGCCGGTGGTCCGGCCCGACGGCTTCGTGCTCGAGGACGCGTGGCAGCTGATCGCGGACCGGGTCGACGCGATGCGTACGCCGATCGTCGCGACCGGTGCGATGGATCCCGGGTACGTCGGCTTCCTGCTGGGCCGGCTCGGGCCGCGCGTGCGGATCGGCCCGGCCGGGCCCGACGGTCGCGTCGCGGTCGAGGTGCGCGGTCACACCGACCGGTCCCTCGCCGCCGAGCTCGCGGGCTTCGGCGGCCTGCTCGAGATCGAGGGCCCCGAGTCCCTGCGGCGCGCACTGCACGAGGTGGGTCGGGAGCTCGTCGACCGGTACGCCGGGTCGCCGACCGCGACGGGCTGACCGGCCCGGTCGCGTTGCGGGTCCCGTCGCGCCTGGACGACACTGCGATCCGGCGCGCCCCGATCGATCCGCCGTCGCCGCGGATCCGCGTCGTCTCCGGGAGGCAGTGATGAAGGTCGTGGCGTTGGGTGCCGGCTTCGGCGGGCTCGAGCTGACGACTCGGCTGTCCGACGCACTCGGCGACGACGTCGACGTGGTGCTGATCGACCGGTCCGACGGCTTCGTGTTCGGCTTCTCGACGCTCGACGTGATGTTCGGACGCACCACGGCCGACGCGGTGCACCACGCCTACGCCGACATCGTGAAGCCGGGCGTCCGGTTCGTGCAGACGGCGGTGCGGTCGATCGACGCCGCCGCGCGGCGGGTGGAGACCGACGCCGGCGCGTTCGAGGCCGACGTGCTCGTGGTGGCGCTCGGCGCCGACCTCGATCCGGCGGCGACCCCCGGTCTGGTCGAGGGCGGCCACGAGTTCTACACGGAGCCCGGCGCGTTCGCGCTGCGTGACGTGCTCGACGGGTTCGACGGCGGACGGGTGATCGTCGGCGTGTGCTCGACGCCGTTCAAGTGCCCGCCCGCGCCGAGCGAGACCGCGCTGCTCGTGCACGATCTCCTCGAGCGCCGCGGTCTGCTCGACCGGTCGGAGGTGCACCTCGTGATGCCGCTGCCGGTCCCGATCCCGCCGTCGCCCGACGCGTCGGCCGCGCTGCTGACCGCGTTCGCCGAACGGGACATCGTGTTCCACCCGGAGCGTCTCGTGCGCGGGTTGGATCCGGAACGGAAGGTCGCGCTGATCGCCGACGGTGACGAGATGCCCTACGACCTGTTCCTCGGAGTACCGAAGCACACCGTGCCGGAGGTGGTCGCGGCGTCGGACCTGTGCGTCGACGGGTGGATCCCGGTGGACCCGGTCACCCTCGAGACCGTGTTCCCCGACGTGTACGCGGTCGGTGACGTGACGAGCGTCGGCACCCCGAAGGCGGGGGTGTTCGCCGAGGGTCAGGCCGCGGTGGTGGCCGACACGATCATCGCCCGGCACCGCGCCGGTCACGACGCCCCCGGCTACGACGGCCACGGGATCTGCTACATCGAGTTCGGCGCCGACGAGGTCGGCCGGGTCGACGTCACGTTCCGCGGCGGCGAGCGGCCCCAGGGCCGGTTCGACACGCCGTCGGTCGGCTACGCGGCCGACAAGGGCGAGTTCGGCGCCAGCCGGATCCGCCGCTGGTTCGGCCGGGAGTGGACCACCCACTGACCCCGCGGCCGGGGCGCCGCGCCCGGAAACGGTGGTCACCGGGCCGCGACCTGGGTACGGTCCGACCGTGGTGTCGCACGCGGTCGTGGACGAGTTGATCGGCGCGCTGCCCGAGGTGGAGGAGGGCTCCCGCTTCGGCAACCGCACCTGGTTCGTGCGGGGTAAGGCGTTCGCGTGGGACCGTCCGTTCTCGAAGGCCGACGTCAAGCGGTTCGGCGACGATCCGGTGCCCGACGGTCCGATCCTCGCCGTCAGCGTCGCCGATCTCCACGAGAAGGAGGCGGTCCTCGCAGCCGGCACGCGCGGGATCTTCACCATCCCGCACTTCGACGGCTACGCCGCGGTGCTGATCCAGCTGAAGGTCGCCACGAAGACCGCCGTGCGGGGCGCGCTGGTCGACGGCTGGCTCGCGGTCGCGCCCCGGGCCCTCGCCGACGAGCACGCGCCCGCATTGCTGCGGCGCCGCCGGTAGCGCCGTGGCCCGCACGGCGGACGAGACACGCGACGGCGTCGAGCTCACGAACCTCGACCAGCCGCTGTTCGACGACGCCGGCGTCACCAAGCGCGCGCTGATCGACTACCTCGACGCGGTCGCCGACCGGCTGCTCCCCGAGCTCGCCGACCGGCCGCTCTCGGTCATCCGCGTGCACCGGGGGCAGGAGGCGTTCATGCAGAAGAACGTCCCGAAGTACGCGCCCGACTGGATCCGCACCGTCACCTGGTGGTCGGAGTCGTCCCACCGGGACGTGCACTACGCGCTGTGCGACGACCGGCGCACGCTCCTGTGGTTCGGTAACCAGCGCGCGGTCGAGTACCACCCGGGGCTGCTGACCGCGAGCCACCCCGACGTCGCGTCCTTCCTCGTGCTCGATCTCGACCCGCCCGAGGGGGACGGCTTCGCCGCCGCGGTCGGGACCGCGCACCTCGTGCGCCGCGTCCTCGACGACCTCGGCCTGACCGGCGCGGTGAAGACGAGCGGGGCGAAGGGGGTCCACGTCTTCGTGCCCGTCGTCGACCTGCCGGTCGCCGACGCGGCGGCGGCCACGCGCGCGATCGCCGGCCGGGTGGCGTCGCTCGACCCGGACCTCGCCACCGTGGAGTTCCTCAAGGAGGACCGCGGCGGCCGCGTGTTCGTCGACGCGACGCGCGCCGGGGGCGCGACCGTGATCGCGGCGTGGAGCCCGCGCCTGCGTCCCGGAGTCCCGGTGTCGTTCCCGGTCGCGTGGAGCGATCTCGACTCGGTGCACCCGACCGACTTCACGATCACCTCGGTGCTCGACCGGCTCGACTCGGCCGGCCCGTGGCGCGAGGTGCTCGACGAGCCCCGGCCGATCCCGGCCGATCTGCTCGAGGAGGGCCATGCGATCCCGACGCCACGGGTGCAGGCCATGCATGAGGGCAAGCGGCGCAAGCGGGCCCGGGAATCGGGGGGCTGACCGGGGACGCGTCAGCCGGCGCGGTCCGGGGGTTCGTCGGCCCGCGCGTCGTGCGTCCTCGCGAGGTCGTCGTCGGGATCGGGTCCACCGACGACGTCCCCGTGGGCGCCGCGGACGGCGTCCCGTGCGTGGTCCACGTCGACGGCGTCGTCCCGGTCGGCGACGGCCTTCGCCTCGGCGTCGCGGTCGCCGGTCGCCGCGTGCAGCAGCTGGCGGGCGTCGGGGCGGTCGTCGGTCTCGTCCATCGGGGGCTCCTCGGGGTCGGCTCGCGGGGGTCGTACCCGGTCGTGCGGCCGGACCCACCTCGAGGAGCCCGAGGGGCTGCGGGTCAGTGGTCGAACCGGAACCGGGTCTGGGCGAACCGGCCCTTGGCGAAGGACAGCACCTTGTGGGGGCGGACCTCGAAGACGTGCGCGACGCCCGGCTGGTGATGGAACGCGCCGTCGCGTACCTCGTACCGCCAGTCGCCCTGGTACTTCGTCGTCCACATCGCGGCGAGCACGCGCAGCCGGTCGTCGTCCGTGATCCGCTCGGCGCGTCCCTCGACGACGATGTCGAGTCCGGCCTTCCAGCGGTTGTCACCCGTCGTGAGCGCGCACCGGTCGTCGGCCCGGAGGTTGACGGCCTTCTGCTCGCCGGGCCCGGTGCAGAAGTAGAGCGCGCCGCCGTGCCAGACCGCCGGGAGCGGGGTGACGTGCGGCCGCCCGTCGGTGCGCACCGTGGAGATCCAGAACAGCTCCGCCGACTCGAGCGTGTCGACGACCTCCTCCCACGGCGTCGGCTCGGCCCCGGGCTCGCTGAAGCCGGTGTGCAGATCGGGTGTCGGCGCGGGCGGTGCCACGAGCCACCTCCGGGTGTCAGTCGTCGAGCGCGGTGCACGCCCCGGTCAGGAAGTCCTGGATCACGGGCGGCGGAGGGAACGGTCCGGCGAAGGCGTCGGTGCCGAGCAGGACGGCGACGAGCGCGTGGCCGGGGTCGTTGGTCCAGATGCTCCCCATGCCCCCGGCCCAGCCGTACGACCCGACGCCGGGGCCGAGGCCGGTGCGGCGCACCTGCACCCCGACGCCGAAGCCCCACCCCTGGGAGCCGTCGGGCAGGGGACCGGGCGCGCCCGTGGCGACGCCGATCTGGTCGGTCGTCATCGCGGCGACCGACACCGCCGAGAGCAGCCGGGAGCCGTCCGGCAGCCGGCCCCCCGCCAGGAGCATCCGCGCGAACGCGTGCACGTCGTCCACGGTCGAGACCAGACCGGCCGCGCCGGAGGGGAACGCCGGCGGAGTGGCCCACTGGCCGTCGGGCGGGTCGAAGACGAACCGCTCGCCCGTGGGTCCGGTGGCGTAGCTGGTGCCGAGCCGCTCGACGTCGCTGACCGAGAACGCGGTGTCGACCATGCCGAGCGGCTCGAAGACCCGGTCGCGGAGCACGACGTCGAGCGGCTGCCCGGCGGCGCGGGCGACGAGCACGCCGAGCACGTCGGCCCCCGTGTTGTAGAGCCACCGTTCGCCGGGCTGGTACAGGAGCGGGAGCGTGGACAGGCGGCGCATCCACTCGTCCGGAGGTGGGGGGACCTGGGGCTCGGGGGGCCCGGCGCCGAGCTCGAGCTCGCCGAGCGCGTCGACGAACGGCTGCGGCCACGGCGCCGAGAAGTCCATGCCCATGCCGAGCCGGAAGGTGAGGAGGTCGTGCAGCGTGATCGGTCGCTCGGCGGGCACCGTCGGACCGTCGAGCGCACCGTGCGGGTCGACGAGGACGCGCCGGTCGGCGAGCTCGGGGAGCAGCTCGTCGACGGGATCGTCGAGGCGCAGCGCGAACTCCTCCACGAGGGCGAGCGCCGCCACCGCGACGATCGGCTTCGTCATCGACGAGATGCGGAAGATGGTGTCGCGCTCGACCGGTGCGGGCTCACCGCGGGTGAGCGCGCCGGCGACCCCGACCTCGACCCGATCGCCGGCGGCGAGCAGCCAGGCGATGCCGCCGACGCGGTCCTGATCCACCTGGTGTTGCATCGCCGCGGCGAGGCGTGCAACGCGACGCCGGTCCCATCGGGTCATGCCTTCGACGCTACCGAGGCGGCGCGACCCCGATGTCAGAGAGCGCGGGTATCGGAACGACCGAGCGATCCCGGCGATGCTCGAAATGCTCGCGCCGACCGGACGACCGGTGCGAGGATCGACGCCATGTCCGGAGTCGAGATCGTCGTCGCGCATTCGGAGCGCGTGACGCTGCGCCTCGGTGACGTGTTCCTGAAGATCGACTCGGATCGAGCGCGCATCGACCGCGAGGTCGAGGTCATGGCCCGGGCACCGATCCCGACCCCCGAGGTCCTTTGGCGCAAGCCGGGAGTGCTCGCCCTCGCGGCCGTTCGGGGCGCGGCGCTCGGCGAGCTGCACGCGCCGTCACCTGCGTCCCCGGCAGCGTGGGTCGCGGCGGGCGCCGCCGTCCGCGCGCTGCACGACGCGCCGCTGCCGCCGTGGCCGAGTAGCCAGTGTCAGCAGCAGCCCGCCGTGGACAATGGAGGCACGGTCGAGTTCCCGGCACTGTTCGACCCGGAGTGCGAGTGGCTCGTCGCCAACGAGGTCGTGTCCGCCGACGTCGTCGGGCGCAATCGCCGGATCGCGGAGTCGGTGCTGCGGCCGTGGACACCGGTGTTCATCCACGGCGACCTGCAGATCGTCCATGTGTTCGTCGACGGTGACGAGGTGAGCGGCGTCGTCGACTGGTCCGAGGGCGGGCGAGGCGACGCGATGTACGACCTCGCCACGTTGACCCTCGCCCACGAGGAGCACCTCGACGATGTCGCCGAAGGCTACGGCGGCGACATCGACGTCGACGTGGTCCGCGGGTACTGGTCGTTGCGGAGCCTGATGGTGGTCCGGTGGCTCGCCGAGCACGGCTACGGCGACCCGGCGACGTTCCCGGAGGTCGCGGTGCTCAACGCCGCGGCGGTCCGTTCCTAGCTGCGCGTACCGCGACGACGACCAGTTCGCCGAACGAGCGGGCCTAGTGCGATCCCTTTCGAACCCCGAGCCTGCGCTCCACGACGGCCTGTGCGAACCCGGCCCTTGGCATTCCGAGGACTCCGCCAGCGACCCGGGCGTGATGTACGGCACCGATCGATTCACCGGGCACGTTGTCGGACCATCTCCGACACGATCCGTTCGACGAGATCGAGGGGAATCGGACGACTAAGGGCGAACTTCACGGTGCCATGGCCAGAGCGGTAGGCGGCGACCTCAGTCTCGAGACTGGCGGACAGGTCGGGCACGGCGTGGAGGCTGATGTGCTTCTTCCACCCGGCGATGTACACCAGGTAGCGGCCGTCCACACTGAACGTCGGCATGCCGTAGCTGATCGATTCTTCGACGTCGGGGATCACCCGCCGGATCACGGCGCGAACATCGTCGAGCACAGATCGGACCGCGTCGGGGAACGACTCGATGTAGGCGTCGACGGTGCTGAAATTGGTGGCCATGGTTCCTCCTTACGGTGTGGCCGCAGGTGCGCGCGTCCAATCGTTCGTAGGACTCAACTGGCACGATCGACGGCAGCGAGGTGGTCGAGGATGACCTGAGCCGACCGTGCGGCAGGGGTGGCACTGGTGTCGAGGTCAAGCAGGTGGGGGCTGTCGGGCCGGAGCACCTGGTGATGGTCGAGGTGGTTGGCGACCTCCGCGGCGACGGTCCACTTGCCGTGGTGTCGGCGGTCGGCGGCGGGTACGCGTCGCAGCAACTCGTCGCGGTCGCAAGAGACGACCACGGGCACGTAGGTGCTGTTCCGGGCCTCGGCGAGTCGCTGGACCCGAGCTACCGCCCTGATCCCGCTGGCATCTCCCGCCATCGGCGAGTTGGTGAAGACGAAGCTGCGCTCGGCCGGAGCCAGCTCGAGGATGGCGTGGTCGACGACATCTCGCACCTGGTCGACAAGGTCCCAGACCTCATCACCCACCGTCCCCGAACCCTGGCCGTCGAGGACGGCGAGGATGGGGTTGCTCGACAGATGGTTGTCGATGAGGACGAACCGATCGCCGGGCGCCTCCTCGCTCGCCTTGACCAGCTCGACGGCCACGGTCCGCTTTCCTACAGCTGGGAACCCGACCAGGTGGATGATCCATGACGTCGCGCTCATCGGCTGCACCCAAGGAGCCGACGATCCGTCATCGGGTCGGCGTCCTGCGATAGCAGGGCAGCCGGGGGAAGTCGTTGTGCTCGCGGACTCCCGGCCTCATGTTTGGATTCTGGCCCAGACCCGTCGCCGACGGTCGCTCCCTTGCGGTTCGACTCGTCACCCGCAGAGGAGCGCCAATGGGCCGCGGGAGCATGGGGCCGGCCGTTCTCAATAGTCCTCGTCGAGACGTGCCCGGTGACGACGAGAGCGCTGTGGTTACGATCCGGCTGGTGGGCGCCATCGACGAAGCGGGCGACGAGATGGCCCTTCTGCGGAGGCTCGCGGATCTTGCAGACGCCACCTCGGCGCATGCGTTCTCCCGCGGCGAATATGCGGTCGCGACGAAAGCCGATGGTTCGCCGGTTACAGATGTTGATTTCGCGATCGAGCAACGACTGCAGGATGAGCTCCACCACGCGTTCCCGGCCGATGGCTTCGAGGGCGAAGAAGTCGGGTTCGTTGGCGGGACGTCTGGGCGCACGTGGATCGTCGACGGAATCGACGGGACCGTTGCGTTCGCGAGTGGCCGGCCCGAGTGGTCAACGCTCATTGCCGTTGTCGACCATGGCGTCGGAGTTGGAGGTGTTATCACCGCTCCCGCGCTGGGCCGCCGCTGGTGGGCCCGGGTTGGTGGTGGGGCTGTGATGACGCTCGAGAACGGGGACGAGCAGTCCCTTCGTGTCAGCAACGAAAACCATCTCCAGGGCGATCGCCTTGCATCGTGGCCGCCGGCGTCGACTCTGGTCGGTCTCATGCACGAGCGCGCGATTCGACTGGCGAGAGTGGCGGGCGAGACCTCGAGCCGTCCTTCGTGGGGCCGACAGGTGCCGCACGGTGCCGTGCTCGTGGCGATGGGCGTGCTCGATGGCTTTGCCCTGTTCGGCGGCGGACCATGGGACCACGCGGCAGTTCAGGCACTCGTCGAATCCGCGGGCGGCGCGTACACGGACCTGGCCGGAGGACGAACGGTCTACGGATCCGGTGGCCTGTACACCAACGGCCGGATACACGCGGACCTCGTTCACATCCTGAACACGCCGACTTGAGCGCGACGTGGCTCGGAAGTGCCGAACAGGGACAGCCGGCTCCGCTGGGTTCGAATGAGATGGGTGCGCTCGCCGACCGACCGGACACGGTTCGCGCATCACGACCAGGGCCGACACTGCCGTTGTGGTGACGACAACGGCCGAGCGGAGGGAGTGGGATTCGAACCCACGGTGGGTTGCCCCACACACGCTTTCCAAGCGTGCCGATTCGGCCGCTCTCGCACCCCTCCCGGCGTCGTTCGCACGACGTCGAAGGCGCCGATGGTACAGGTCGCCGCCGGCGCGGCCGGGGGCCGCGCGCGACGGTGCGCGCGGGGGAGCGCGCGCGGACGCCTGCTAGGTTCCCCGCCGCGGACCGTGCTAGGTGGGGAGTCCGTGGTGCCCTGTACCCCAAATCCACGTATGGGGGGCTGAATCCCCACCCGAGGCTCGAGCCGGAGTAGGGAAGGCGACTCGCACGCAGCGTCGAGGGCCGGGTCCTGCGCAACGAGATCTCGTGAATCGAGTCAGGTCCGGAAGGAAGCAGCTCTCAGCGGGCCCTCTCGTGTGCCGCAGGGTCGCCTGGTCTGAGCCGGCGACGGGACCCGCGCCCTGCGACGTCGGGTCGACGGTGGGTGCACGGTCCGCATGCTCACCCCGGGGGCGCCGGAGCGCACGCCCGGTGGTCTGGATACGCTCCCCGGCGTGGCGGAGTCGGCCGGGTCACGGCGCGCGCTCGGACCGGGCGGCGCGCCCAGGAGCCGGGGACCGGTGGGGGTCGGTGCCGTCCTCGTCCTGGCACTCGCCGTGGTCAGCGTGCTGTCGTTCCCGTCGATCGGCGCCGCCGGTCCGAGCGCCGATCCCGTGCTCCGGGCCTGGGTCCCGACGCCGGACGGGTCCGACGGCTACTCGATCGTCGGTGGGCGTGACTCGGTGACCGTGCAGGCCAACCCGGGCAACCGCGGCGGGAACCTCCGCACGGTGATCTGGGGGGAGGACGCACCCGAGCTGCGGGACACCACCGAGTGCGCCACGTGGGACCGCGCCTCGAGCGACTCCGCCCAGGAGGGGATGGCGGTCCGGATCGCGAGCCTCCCGGACGGGGAACCGACGGCGGTGACGGTCACCAAGAACGTCTACGCCGGCGCCCCGTGGCTGTTCAACGTGCACGTGTGGCGCGGCCCCGGCCTGGGTCGCCAGATCGGGGAGTTCGACCTCCACTCGGTGTTCCGCGACACCCGCGCCGGTCGCGTGGTGCGACCGCTGCCGTGGCGGATGTGCGTGCGCACCCGTGGTGACCGGCTCGACCTGCTGGTGTGGCCACTGGCGGGTCCGGCGCCGCGCTGGGGTGATCCGCGGTACGGCGGGACCCTGCGGCTGCCTCCGTCGGTCGCGCCGCGCGGCGCGAGCGGCTGGTTCGCGGGCCACCTCGGCCCGGGTGGGAGCGTCGCCTACACCGACCTGCACGGCGTGCTCCCCTCGGGCTCCGACTCCGACCGCGCGGCCGTGGGAGCCGGCGTCGGCGCGGTCGTCGTCACTGGATAGGGTCGGACCGTGGCCTTCCAAGCGCTCTACCGCAAGTACCGACCGCAGCGGTTCGGCGAGCTCGTCGGTCAGGACCACATCACCACGGCGCTGCGCAACGCGGTGAAGGAGAACCGGGTGGGTCACGCCTACCTGTTCTCGGGTCCGCGCGGCAACGGCAAGACCACGACCGCGCGGATCCTCGCCAAGGCGCTCAACTGCCTCGAGCTCGGCGACGACGGCGAGCCGTGCGGCCAGTGCGAGAACTGCGTCGCGATCGCCGCCGGCACGTTCCCGGACCTGATCGAGATGGACGCGGCGTCCAACCGCGGGGTCGACGACGCCCGCGACCTCGTCGCCCGCATCAACCTCGGGCTCGGCGCCACGGCCAAGCGCAAGGTGTACCTGCTCGACGAGGTGCACATGCTGACCAAGGACGCGTCGAACACGCTGCTCAAGACGCTCGAGGAGCCGCCGCCGCACGTCGTGTTCGTGCTCGCGACGACCGAGCCCGAGCGGGTGCTGCCCACCATCCGGTCGCGGACCCAGCACTTCGAGTTCAGCTACCTCACCGTCGAGCAGCTCACCGGCCTGCTCGCCTCGCTGCTCGACGACGAGGGGGTGCAGTACGAGCCGGACGCCCTCGCCGTCGTCGCGCGCGCGGCCGGGGGATCGGCGCGCGATTCCGAGTCGCTGCTCGACCTCGTGCTCGCGGCGGGCGGACCGGTCACGGTCGCGGCGGTCGAGGCCGCGCTCGGTGGGGCGCCGTTCGAGTCGCGGATGGAGATCCTCGACGCCGTCGCCGCGCAGGACGTCGCCGGTGTGCTCACCGGCGTGGCGGCGCTGCTCGAGCAGGCGCACGACCCGCGCCGGATCGCGGAGGGCCTGCTCGTCTCGCTCCGGGACGCGTTCGTGCTCGTCGCGAGCGGTGGCCGGGTCGACGTCGACGAGCCCGAGGAGGTGCGGGCGCGTCTGGTCGCGGCGGGTGAGGCGCTCGGCAACGCGGCGCTCGTCCGCTCGCTCGAGACCCTCGGGCAGGCGGTGGTCGACATGCGCGGGACCGACGCCGCGGATCCACGGCTCGTCCTCGAGATCGCGCTGGTGCGGCTGGCCCGGCGCGAGACGAACGTCGCGCTGCAGTCGCTCGCGGACCGGGTCGAGCGGATCGAGGCCCGGCTGAACGACGGTGTCCCACCGGTCGCCGCGCCCGCCCCACGCGCACCGGCCGTGGCGCCCGCTCCCGAGCCGCCCCGCCCGCCGGTCGCGGCCGACCCCGGGTCGCCCGAACCCGCACCGGCCGAGCCGGCGCCCGCCCGGGCCGCCGCCAGGCCGAAGGGGCTCGGCGCGCTGCGTCGCGAGCGGGCCGGCAACGGTGACCCCGCGGCGGCGCTTCCCCTCGCGGCGGAGCCGGCGGAGCCGGCGGACGACGCGTCCGGGGCGGTCGCCGAGGTGGTGTTCGATCTCGACGACGCGATCGTCGCCTGGGCGGCCGTGCTCGGGTCGCTGCCGCGACGCGTGCAGGCCGCGATCCAGGAGGCCCAGCCCGTCCGCGTGGACGGCAACGTGATCGTGTTCGGCGTCGCGCGCAGCCACCTCGACACCGTGAAGCCGAAGTTCCGCAAGGACGCCGACGCCATCCGGGAGGCGTTCATCGCGTCGCTCGGGACCGCCCCGAGGTTCCAGTTCACCCAGCAGGAGTGGAACGAGGGTGAGGGGCCCCCGCACCGGCGCCGAGCGGCGGAGCCGGCGGACGAGGCGCCCCCGCTCGAGGACGAGCCGATCGACCTGTACGACCCGGAGGAGCTCGTGGACGCGCCGGTCGACGCGGGTGCGGCGGTAGATTCGGTGACCCGCTTGACCGACGCCTTCGGGGGCGAGGTCGTGGAAGAGCAGCCGAGGTCCTAGGAGTCCCCGTGGCCAAGTCCAAGCCGCCGCAGAACAACATGATGCGGCAGGTGCAGCAGATGCAGGAGCAGATGTTCGCCGCGCAGGCCGCGCTCGCGGAGATGACCGTCGAGGCGAGTGCCGGCGGCGGGATGGTGAAGGCGACCGTCACCGGGACCGGCGATCTGGTGTCCGTCGAGCTCGCGCCCGAGGTGGTCGACCCCGACGACATCGAGATGCTCCAGGACCTCATCGTCGCGGCCGTGACCGAGGCGAACCGCGAGGCGCAGGCGAAGCAGTCGGAGAGCATGGGCGCGGCCACGGGTGGGATCGACCTCAGCGCGTTCGGCCTCGGTTAGGACACGTGCCCTCCGTCTACGAAGGCCCGGTCCAGCGTCTCATCGACGAGCTCGGCCGGCTCCCCGGCGTGGGCCCCAAGTCCGCGCAGCGGATCGCGTTCCACATCCTGCGCGTCGCGCCGGAGGACGCGCGCCGGCTCGCGGCGGCGATCGTCGAGGTCAAGGAGAAGATCTCCTGGTGCCGTCGGTGCTTCAACATCGCCGAGGGCGAGCTCTGCCGCTTCTGCCTCGACGAGCGCCGCGACCGCACCGTGATCTGCGTGGTCGAGGAGCCGCGCGACATCGTCGCGATCGAGCGGACACAGGAGTTCCGGGGCGCCTACCACGTGCTGCAGGGGACGATCTCGCCGATCGAGGGCGTCGGTCCCGAGCAGCTCCGCATACGCGAGCTGCTCGCGCGCGTGCGGGACGACGCGGTCACCGAGGTGATCCTCGCCACCAATCCCAACACCGACGGTGAGGTCACCGCGATGTACCTCGCCCGCACGCTCGCCGAGGTGCGCGTGACCGGCACCGACGAGCCGGTGGCGGTGACGCGCATCGCGAGCGGCCTGCCCGTCGGCGGCGACCTCGAGTACGCCGACGAGGTCACCCTCGGCCGGGCGCTGGAAGGCCGTCGGGCCGTCTGACGAACTCGATTTCTCGGCGATTCCGGGGGTCAAGGCCCTGAGAATGGGCGAGAAACGGAGTCAGGCGCGGTCGAGGGCGGGGCGGAGGACGGCGGCGACCTGCTCGGTCTCGGTGAGGAAGCCGTCGTGGCCGTCGGGCGACTCGATCACCGCGACCTTCGCGGCGCCGGGGATCAGCTCCGCCAGCTCCTCCTGCAGGCGCAGCGGGTAGAGCCGGTCCGACGTGATGCCCGCGAGCGTCACGTCGGCGGTGATGCGGGACAGGGCGGTGGCGATCCCACCGCGGCCGCGCCCCACGTCGTGGTGGTTCATCGCCTGCGACAGCCTGACGTAGGTGTTCGCGTCGAAGCGCCACGCGAGCTTCTCGCCGTGGTAGTCGAGGTAGGACTCGATGGCGTAGCGACCACCGTCGAGCGGCTGCTCGTCGCCCTGGTGGCCGCGACCGAACCGCTGGTCGAGGTCGGGCTCGGAGCGGTACGACACCTGCCCGATCCCGCGTGCGAGCGACATGCCGCGCCACGGCCCGTCGCCGGCGGCGGCGTCGTAGTAGTCGCCGCCGCGGAAACGCGGATCCGAGCGGATGGCACGGATCTGCAGCGAGCACAGCGCGATCTCCTCGGCGGTCGCCTGCGCCCCGCACGCGAGGATCACCGCGCGTGGCACCCGCGCCGGGAACGACACGGCCCATTCGAGCGCGCGCTGGCCGCCCATCGAGCCGCCGATCACCGCGGCCCAGCGGGCGATGCCGAGCCGGTCGGCGAGCGCGGCCTCGACGACGACCTGATCGCGGATCGTCACCATCGGGAACCGCGAGCCGAACGGCCGCCCCGTCTCCGGATCGGTGGTGGCGGGACCGGTGGTGCCCTGACATCCACCGAGCACGTTCGGGCAGACCACGAAGAACCGGTCGGTGTCGATCGCCCGGCCGGGGCCGACGAGCGGATCCCACCAGCCGTCGGCCGGATGCCCGTGCCCGGCCGGTCCCGTCGCGTGACTGTCCCCGGTCAGCGCGTGCAGCAGCAGGACCGCGTTCCCACGCGTCGCGTCGAGCTCTCCCCAGGTCTCGTACGCCACGCCGACCGGTCCGAGCCGCCCGCCCGCCTCGAGGATGTGCGGGCGCGCCGCGAAGAGGGTCGCGAACTGCCGGTGCCCCGGCGGGTCACCGGCGCGCCAGGCACCGGTGACCGGAACCGCTGGACTCATCGGAGGGTGCGGGTCGGCCGGCGGTCAGGCACCCTTGGCCGCGCGGAACCCGGCCTCGAGGTCGGCCGTGATGTCGTCGAGCGACTCGATGCCCACCGACAGGCGGATCAGGTCGCCGGTGACCCCGGCGCTGGCCTGCTCCTCGGGGGTCAGCTGCTGGTGCGTGGTGGACGCGGGGTGGATGGCCAGGCTGCGGACGTCCCCGACGTTCGCGAGGTGGCTGAACAGCTCGAGGCTGTCGATGAACTTCGTCCCCGCGTCGACGCCGCCCTTGATCCCGAAGGCGAGGATCGCGCCCTGACCCTTGGGCAGGTACTGCTGGGCACGCGCGTTCCACTTCGACGACTTCAGGCCCGGGTACGCGACCCACGCGACCTCGTCGCGCGCCTCGAGCCACTGCGCGACGGCCGTCGCGTTCTGCGAATGCCGTTCCATGCGCAGGCTCAGCGTCTCGAGGCCCTGCAGCATCAGGAACGCGTTGAACGGCGAGATCGCGGCGCCGATGTCGCGCTGGTACGTGAGGCGGGCCTTGAGGATGTAGCGCGCCGGCCAGAGCGCCTCGGGCAGCTGCGAGAACGCGAGCCCGTGGTAGCTCATGTCCGGCTCGGTGAAGTTCGGGAACCGGCCGCTGCCCTCGTAGTCGAACGTGCCACCGTCGACGATGATGCCGCCGATCGAGGTCCCGTGACCGCCGATGAACTTCGTCGCCGAGTGGGTGACGATGTCGGCGCCGTGGGACAGCGGGTTGCACAGGTAGGGCGACGCGAGCGTGTTGTCGATCACGAGCGGGATGCCGGCCTCGTGGGCGATCTCCGAGATCCCCCCGAAGTCGAAGATGTCGCCCTTCGGGTTGCCGATCGACTCACCGTAGAACGCCTTCGTGTTCGGGCGGATCGCCGCCTTCCACGCCGCGAGGTCGTCGGGGTCGTCGACGAAGGTGACCTCCACGCCCATCTTCGGGAACGTGTAGTGCAGCTGGTTGTACGTGCCGCCGTAGAGCGACGAGCTCGCGACGATGTGGCCGCCGTTCTCCGCGAGGTTGAACAGCGCGATCGTCTGTGCCGCCTGCCCGCTCGCCGTCGCGAGCGCGCCGATGCCGCCCTCGAGCGACGCCACCCGCTCCTCGAAGACCGCCTGGGTGGGGTTCATGATCCGCGTGTAGATGTTGCCGAGCTCGGCGAGGCCGAAGAGGTTGGCCGCGTGCTCGGTGTCCCGGAAGACGTAGGAGGTCGTCTGGTAGATCGGGACGGCCCGGGCGCCCGTGGTCGGGTCGGGCTCGGCGCCGGCGTGCACCTGGCGGGTCTCGAAACCCCATTCGGACATGGTCGGACTCCTCGGAACGTGGGTGGAACCGCGAACGCTACGGGGGGCCGTGGCGCGTGGTCAACGGATCCGGACGTGACGCCGGTCAGGCGCGGCCCTGCCGGCGGGCGAGTGCCCACTCCAGGAGTTGCTCGTCGGCCAGGCGCCCGTCGGCGCCCGGCACGCTCGCCCGGACGCGTGCCGCGAGGTCCGCGGCGAGGTGCATCCGCGGCCCGGGCCCCAGGGCGAAGCGACGCTCGAGGAACCGCTCGATGACCGCGACCTCGTCGGGGCCCAGGCCGCGCGTGTCCCAGTCGAGCGAGGCCGGCATCGGCGTCGTCACCTGCGTGGCGGTGACCCGCCGGTCCGGGCGGAACCGCTCGCGCACCACCACGGTGCCGCCGGCGAGGTCGCCGAGCCGCTGGCTGTGCGCGGTCGAGAATGCCGTGACGAAGCCGACGGGGCAGAGGACGAAGGTGATGATCGACCACCCGTCGACGAGCCGGAGCAGGTTGCGGGTGATGCTCGACCCCACCCCGACCGGCCGGCCGTCGCTGCGGACCACCCGGATGCCGTTGGCGGCCTTGCCGGGGGTGCGGCCCTGGTTCAGCGTCTCGAAGAGGATGTGGTAGCCGAACAGGATGACGAAGAGCCCGATGACCAGCACCACGACGCCGATCCCGCCGTCGGTGGTCCTGCCGACCAGCAGGCTGAGCCCGAAGATCAGGATCAGCTCGATCGTGACGTCGAGCATCCCGGCGATGAACCGGGACCCGATCCCGGCCACCACCATCTCGAGCGGGACGCCCTCCGGGGTGACGAGAGCGATCCGGTCATCCAGATCCACCGCGGAACGGTAGACAATCAGGGAATGGACCGTGACCGTTTCGTCGCCGAGCGCCAGGACCGCTGGCGCGAGCTCGACGCCCTCGTGGCCTCCGGGCGGGCGTTGCGCCACGACCCGGTCGCGATCCGCCGGCTCGCGGACCTCACCCGGCACACCGCGAGCGACCTCGCGATCGCCCGCCGCCGGTTCCGGCACGACCCCCTCGTCACCCAGCTCGGCGACCGTGTACTCGCCGGCCGTCGCCGACTCCTCGGCCTGGACCGGGCCCGCGTGCGGATCGGTCACTTCGTGACCACCGGGTACTGGCGCCGCGTGCGGGAGCGGCCGGTGATCCTGCTGGTCGCGTTCCTCTTCCTGATGGTGCCGTGGCTCTTCGCATCGGTGTGGGCGACGCACGAGCCGGCGAAGGCACGGGGCCTCGTGCCCGGTGGCGCCGAGTCGGTGATGTACCGCGACCGCGCCGACTTCCGCCTCGACCCCGAGGAGAAGGCCGCGGCGTCCTCGGCGATCTTCACCAACAACATCCGGGTCGCGTTCCTCGCGTTCGCCCTCGGGATCGCGGCCGGGGTCGGCGCGCTCCTGCTCCTCGGCTACCAGGGGGTGGTGCTCGGCGCGACGTTCGGTCTCACCATCCATGTCGGCAACGCAGGTCCTCTGTTCCAGTTCGTGTTCCCGCACGGCTTCCTCGAGCTGAGCTGCATCATCGTGGCGGGCGCGGCCGGAATGCGGATGGGATGGGCGATCGTCGCCCCCGGCTACCGCACGCGCAACGAGGCGCTGCGGACCGAGGCGGCCGGAGCCGTCGAGATGGTGGCGGGTACCGCGCTCGTGCTCGTGCTCTGCGGCATCGTGGAGGGCACGGTGTCGACGTCGGGCATCCCGGTGGCGCTCGGTGTCGGGATCGGTGTGCTCCTCGGCGGCGGGTTCTGGTCCCTCGTCCTGTGGCGGGGGCGGCCGGAGCGGGTCGAGGCGGTAGCCGAGGACCGGCCGACGGTCGAGATCGCGGCGCCTAGAGCCGTGCGCGCAGCTTCGCTCTGAGGTAGGCGCGCACGGCCACCTCGGCGAGCCCTTCCGGCGGCGCCTCCGCGACGATCGCGCCGAGGCGCTCGAGGCGCGCCCGCAACGGCGCCCGGGGCGCGAGCACGTCGAGCGCCGCCGCGGCGCGGTACACCTGCAGCGGCTCCGTCGGCTCGGTCCGTACGAGGTCCTCGAGATCGGGGTCGACGACGCTCACGACCATCACCGCGTGGCGACGGGCCAGCACCGGGATCGCGTCGAGGAGCTCGGTCGCGGTGGCCTCGTCGAGCAGGTCGGTGAAGATCATCACGAGCGCGCGCTTGCCTGCGCCCACCGCCTGGAAGGCGACGTCGTACGCCGCGTCCGTGAGCTTCGGCTCGATGTCGTAGACGGCGCGCACGATCGCCTCGGCGCCGCGCCGGCGGGGTGGGAGGTTCCGCTCGACGGTGTCGCTGAACGCGATGACGCCCGCCCGGTCGCCGACCTCGTCGGCCACGAACGCGACGGCGACGAAGGCGTCGAGCGCGAGGTCGAGACGGGTGTGCATCCCGATGGGCGCGGCCATGAGCCGGCCGGTGTCGAGCAGCCCGATGACCGTGCGGTCCTGCTCGATGCGGTACTGGTTGCTCATGGGCCGACCGAGGCGCTGCGTCGCCCGCCAGTTGACCTGCCGGATGTCGTCGTCGGGCAGGTAGTCGCGGATCGACTCGAAATCGGTGCCCAGGCCGAGCGGTCCGCGTGTGAGGTCGCCGGCGTCCCGGAACTTGCCCTGGCGCACCGCGGTCGCGAGCTTCCGGGCACCGGGGACGTCGGGAAGCACGGTCACCGGGTGCATCTCGCCGACGGTGCGGTACCACGCGGTGAGTCCGAGCGGACCGGTGCAGCGCAGCGCCACCGCACCGAGGGCGTGCCGGCCCCGCCGCGCCGCGACGACCCGGGCGTCGAGCTCGGTGTCGGCCTCGGGCGGTTCGACGGTGATCTCGGCGGCGCGGGGCTGACGGATGCGGACGGTACCGGGACCTTCGCCGGTGAGCGACACGCGGAGCGGGGTGGGCACGCCGCGCACGAGGTTCGGGGGAGCGTCGCGCCGCGCGACGGGCCGAACGCGGCCGAAGACGGCGTCGACGATGCACGCGGCGGCGAGCACGACCCCGGCCACCGCGATCAGCGACGCGGGGAGCGCGACGGCGGCGACGAGCACGACCACCGCGAGCATGGCCGCGCGCACCGTGGGGAGGACCGGCGACGCGCCCAGCCCGATCAGCGCCACGATCAGCGCGAGGACGCCCAGGACGACGAGCATCAGCGCGGGACCGGCACCGAGGCGAGCGCTGCGCGGATCGCGTCCTCCGGGTCGCCCTGCTCGAGCTCCACCTCCGGCCGCAGCTGGATGCGGTGACGCCATACGGGCACGGTCATCCACGCCACGTCGTCGGGCGTCACGAAGTCGCGTCCGCTCATGCGCGCCGAGGCCTTGCTCGCGGCGAGCAGGTGCATGGCGGACCGGGGGCTCGCGCCGAGCGCCACGCTCGGGAGTCGCCGGGTCGCCTGGGTGAGTGCGGCGATGTAACCGAGGACCGAGTCGCTCACCGTCGTGGCATCCACGAGGGTCGCGGTCGCGTCGAGCTCCTCGGTCGAGGTCACCGCCTGCACGTCCGAGAGCGACGCCGGCACCACGCCGTGGTGTGCGATGCGCAGCATGCGCAGCTCGTCGTCGGGCGTCGGATAGCCGACCTTCACCTGGAGCAGGAACCGGTCGAGCTGGGCCTCGGG
>JAFDWN010000069.1 GCA_018268465.1 Actinomycetota bacterium | reverse complement strand
GTCATTCTTCAGGCGACGCCGACAGGAGGTTTTCCGCCAGCGGTAAACATCAGGTGCCTGCGCTGCCCGACACGCCTGACACGGTATTCACTATGTTTGCTGAACTCTGTCGTTATTTTCCCGGGTATGAACCGGAACAGCGTCGGGACATTCCCGTGACACCGCGCCAGGCGCCGCGCCTGCAGCGAGTTCGGGTTGAGCTGAGGCTGTTTCCGGCGACGGCGGAGGCGCTGTATCAACGCGCTGCGGAATGGAACGTGTCGGTCTCTGAAGCCGGCAATCGACTGATCGATACCGGCCTGGCAAGCGCAGCAGACGAGGATGAAAAAGCCTGATCAACAGGAAGGTTCGTGAATACACCATCGGACGCCAACCGCGCAGACTCATGAGTCAGGCACGTGAGAGAAGGGAGAAGACCCGAAAGCGACAACAGTGAACGCCCTCCACAGGAGGGCCGGCAGACCGTAAACGCAGACAAGGCCGAGGTTGCAGCCCCGGCCTGTCTCGCGCGGCGCTGAGCCGCAACTTCTGTATTCAGATGTTCCCTTGAGGAGGAACTGTGCTTATTGCACTCCGTTTGCTCAACCATGTCAACAACACGCCCGGTGTGTCGCGGGGACGGCGCTGATGGCGCGCCATCCCGCCATGGCGGCGGCCTCGCCGAACGAACCCGATCCGCACACGCCGCCGGTACAAGACAAGCCCGCCGCCACAAAACGCCGACTGGAGTTGCCGGCGTTCGGCCCGCACATCGATCCCGACCGCTACGCCCGGCTGAACGGCATCGATGTGTTGCGCGGTGTGAAGAAGGCGTACGTCGCGCCGTCGATCGAGACCGGCAAGCGACTGTGGTGTCTCACCGACGAGGCTACGAGCTACACCGATCGGGATGCAGTCCGGACCGTGGCCCGGTTCCTCGCCATCGACGCCGACCGAATGGACGCCTTCAACTTCAAGGCGTCGTTTCGGCGCGCCAACGTCGACACCTACCTGAACTACCTACAGACCTATCGGCCGGCACGAAGCATGCGCACGATCCGCGGCCAGCTGTATGCGGTGGGCCGGCTCGTTCATCCGCGGGAATACCCGCAACGGCAGGCGCTGGCCCAACCACACGTCCCTCGCACGCCGGCAGCAAGCCCGAAGCTGATCGATGAGCTCTACGCACTGGCTCCCACACTGCCCACCTCGCTGTCACAGCGGCTGTTCGTGGTCCTGGATTGCTGCCTGGGCGCCGGGGCGCGGGCCGGCGACTTCAAAGCCCTCACCGGGCACTCGATCTCCCAAGCCAGCTGGGACGGCGAGCCCGTGGCAATCGTGAGCCTGCCGAACAACGCCGGAGGACACCGGCAGGTACCGGTCGCCGACGTCGAGATCAGTCAGCGACTGCTGGCACTGGCAAGCACCAGAAAATCGGGGTTCTTGTTGCGAAACGCCAACGGTGAAGTCGAACGCAACGCCACCAACCGAGTCGCCGAACACCTCCGTAACCGCGGCTACCGCGGATTCGATGCCAGCGCCCTACGCAATCGGTGGCTGATCGAGATGGCCACCCGGGTACCGGCGGCATTGATGCTTCAGCTCGCCGACGTCCAGACCGCACAAATCCTGTCCGACCAACGAGACCACCTACCCACCTTCGCCCTGCAACACGCCATCGCCCTGACCAAGGAGAACACCCTATGATCGCCGCCTTCCAACCCTCATACCGGCTGTCGGACAACATGTTCCGCCAAGCCAAAATCATCATCCAACGATCCGAGGCCGCCCGACTCATCGACAGCTACCAAGCGCCCGGCAGCGACAGGCCGCACACCCAACGAGGGGTCAACTACACGATCGAGGCCGTGTTGATCTGCGCGCTGAGCCTGATCATCCTGGGCAGGACGCCGAGCTACAAAGCCATCCTTAACACCCTCGCAGACCTCTCCGCGCGTCAACTCGCCGAAGTCGGGATGGCGGGCCAGGACCTCTCCCGGCTGTTCGGGACTCGCAAGGATCAGGACTGCGAGTATCACCGGTTCGAACGGTGGCTGACCCGCAGACTGAGCCCCCTGGACTCACAACCCGACCAGCCCGCCCGACGGATCTCCAATGCCGCCCACCGCGCCATCGTCAATAGCCGCACCCCACAGCAACAGCAGGACTACGCCCAGGCCGCGGAGCGATTGCGCATCGTGATGAACAAAATCGTGGCCGGATCGATCCGCGACCCCCAACCCCAAGAGGCCTGCGGCGATATCGTCGCCGACGAAACGATCTTCGACCTCGCCGGACCGTCCAGCGGGCTCGGAGCTAAAGACCACCTCAAACGCGGCGCCTGCTACTTCGGTGCCTACTACGCCCGCGACGACAACGCCAAAGGACCCTTCAGCGAAGACGCCAAAGGCACCGGAAAACGGGGATTCGGAGTCGGTGTCACCGTCGCGGTACGCGTCGGACCACCACACAAACTGCACTCAGTCGCGCCGGTCATCGTCGGGATGGACATTCACGCTCCCACCTCGGGCAGCCCCGAAGCGCTCGGCACCTGTATCGAGCACATGAAAGCCAACGGCCTGGACACCCGAGCGACAGGCAAAGATACCTACCCCCGGGTGACAGTCGACATGGGCTACAACCCCAAACGCGAATGGGTGCCATTCCTGATCAAGCACGGCTACAGCCCCGTCGTGCGATACCCGAAGCACTGGACCCTGACCGAAGCCTCGACCAACCCGCCCGGATCATCGGCGACCGCGCCACCCGGGCCGATCCAGTTCGCGGGCTCGTTCTACTGCCCTGCCGCTGAGCAGCTTCTCCGCGGTCACACGGTCCCCAAGACCCGAGAGCTGCTCAAGAGCGGCCGCTGGGCCGAACACGACCGCAAGCTCGCCGCAGTGCTGCCGTTCCTCATGGGCACCAACTCACGACCGATCGTCAACGGCCGACCCGGCCGCCCCCGCCTGGGCGACGCATCCGAGACCCACGTCAAAGCAGAGTTGGTCTGCCCCGCCGTCCAACTGCGCGTCCGGTGCCCACTCAAACCAGCCTCGATGCAAAGCGCCGCCTTCGGCGTCCCGCTGGCGACCCCCACCTGGCAAGCCGATGAGCGGACCTGCTGCCGGCAATCCACACTGCGCGTCACGCTCACCCAGCCGCAACTTCAAAAGGCAACATGGGGAGCACCGGTCGTCACCAGCTGGGAACACGCGCTGTACTTCGAGGCCGCCCGCAGCGCGACCGAGCAGCGTTTCTCGCTGCTGAAGTCGCCGCACGTCACCAATCTTGTCCAGATGAAATCCGGGCCCAGGCGCGAACCCATGGTCAAGATCCTGCTCGCACTGGCCGTCGCGGCGACCAACCACAACATCCAGCAGCACTACTCAGCCCGCAAGCTGCGCGAAGAATCGATCGACATCCGGATGAGACAACTGCGCAAGAGCCTGGGATACGAACCCACCCGCACGCCACCGAGAACCTAGGGAACTGTCTCCACGCGAGCGGGCCGACGCCAAGTGCGTCGGCCCGCTTCGCGCTGCCTGCGCACCCAAAGAAATTCTCTGGCAGAAACTTCCCATCACAGGTAAATCACGCCCCTCCGCGCCCCATCCGTGAGCGACCCGGAGCCGTGCAGAACGCAGGACCGCCAAGCCCTCACCGGCTCCTGAGCGGCCTCCTACATGGGCACTAGGACCAGCACGATCAGGTCAAAAACTCTCTGGAGAATTCCGGGAAACTCTCTGGACGACTTGCTCGGTCACCGGGTCTGACGAGCCAGAATGAACCTCACACAGACAGAGAGCGGTTCTACGCAACCGCAGACATAGAAGTCACGGACTCCTCGGGGTTCGTGACTTTTGTCTTTTGGGTGGGAATCGTTGGGTTGCCCGGAAATCGGCGATGTGCCGACGAGTTCGCTCAGGCGTCACGACGAGACAGACCTTGACCAGCCGCTGAGATCTGTGCTGCGACGCCGCTGGGTCGGGAAGTGCCCGTGTCGGAACAGGTGACCGATCAACTAAGACGGCTACCGCGGCCGGCACGCTCAGGAAAAAGGATTGCCGTCGTGGGGTTCAGCTGACAAGCTGATCGGTTGCCCAAACCCGACGACCCCCTTGCTGCGATGACTCTCACTGACTATGAACTGACCGATCCGCCGACCCACGCCGCCGGCGGAGCCGGTGTGCGCCGACATATCACCGATGTGGCGGCCTACTTCGATGCTCTTGATGGCGACGTGCGCTCGGGGCTGCGCGCGCTCGGGGAACTGCTGGTCGGTGTCGCTGAGCGGCCGGAGCGGGCCGAGACCGCCGGCCGGTTCACCACCCGCTGCCTCGGAGTCGCCGACCGCGCGCATCTACTCGATGAGGACCGGGAGCTGAATCCGATGTCGCGGTTGACCACGGCGGTCGCACTGGCCGAATGGATCGACGCCCACGCCGACAAGGTGGAGGTCGGCCCGGCTGAACACTCGCAGCCGCCGCGGTGGACCCAAACCGAGATCGGTGGCCGGCTCTATCGGCATCCGCAGTGCCTGCAAGTGCACTTTCCGGCGGGAACGCTGCTGGCCGATGTCGGGTGTGTGATCGGGATCGAAACGCGGGAAACCGGCATGCGTTTCGCAGAAGTCAGCGTCTCCGTCACCCGGGAGCATCACAACAGCGCCCGCGATGTGCTGGACCGGCTGGCCGCACGTGCCGACGATCTCAACCCGTACCGCGGCCGGGCGGTCCGCGCGACCTACACCGATGGACTGGCCGTGGGGGTGATCGAACTGCCCACGACGTTGACCCGGGACACCGTGGTCGTCGACGCGCAGGTGTGGCGCGAGATCGACCTCGGCCTGGCCGCGGTGCGCGATCGGCACGAACTGCTCAACGCCCACGGGCTGGGTGCGCGACGTGGCGTGCTGCTGTGCGGGCCGCCGGGTACCGGGAAGTCGGCGGTCTGCGCGGCCATCGCCAGCGAGGTCGTCGGTGTGTTCACCGTCATCTACGTCGAAGCCAAGGCGGGCGCGGAGTTGTTGACCGCCGTCGTCGAGGAAGCCCAACGCCTCGGCGGGCCCGTCCTCCTTATCCTCGAAGATGTCGACCTCTGGTGCGGGGAGCGCCGCGGCGGCGGGGGCGGGCTGTCGGAGTTGTTGCAGGCCATGGATATTGCCGCCGATTCCCGCATCCTGACGTTGGCCTCCACCAACGATGTGGCCACCCTGGACAAGGCCGCGATACGCACGGGGCGGTTCGATGCGATCGTCGAGGTCGGCTATCCCAGCCGTATCGATGCCGCCCGCATCCTGGCCACCCTCGTCGCCGGGCTGCCCGGCGGCGCCGACGTGAATGCCGCGGCGGTGGCCGCGGGTCTGCCCGAGCAGACCAGTGGTAGCGACCTGCGGGAAATCGTGCGCCGCGCCGTCCTCACCGCCGACGATGGGAGCCTGAGCACGGCGGCGCTGCTGGCCGAGGTGGGCAGCGGCCGCTACCGCGCCACCGCACCGGAAGGGATGTACCTGTAGCGGGACGAGACCCGCCGGGCCTCACACCTCCCGCGACCGCTGGATGCCCGCGGCGTAGGTCTGCTCCAGATGAGCGACGGTCTCGTCGAAATGCGTCGCCGCGTAGGCGGCGTACAGCGAATCCATCACCAGCAGCTGTCCCCACTTGCTGGTCACCGATTCTCCGTACAACGCGCCCCCTGACGGGACCGAGGAGGTGAACAGGCTCACCTCCGCGGTCTTGGACAGCGGGCTGGCGGGATCGGAGGTGATGGCGACGGTGGCCGCGCCGTGCGCCCGCGCCGTCGTGACCATGTCGACCACCAGGGTGGATCGCCCGGAGTCGCTCACCGCGATGACGACGTCCTGACTGCCCACGATGGTCGACGCCATGGCCTGGATGCTCTGATCCCGAAAGAGCATGCACTTCTTACCCGCTCGCGTGAACCGCATGACACCCTCCTCAGCGGCGATGCTCGACGATCCCATGCAGGTGAACACGATCGTGGTGGCCCGGCTGATCGCGTCGACCCCCTTCGCCAGTGCGTGCACGTCGAGGCGCTCGGCGGTCTGCGCCAGGGCCAGCTCGCTGCTGTAGCGGATCTTGGCCACCACCTCCTCGGGTCCGTCGGCCCGCGTGATGCCCTCGTAGACGAAGGCCTGGGGCCGGACAGCACCGGTGGCCCGGTTGGCGAACACCGCCTCGGCGGTCGCCAGACGCAGCGCCTGGTAGCCGTCCAGGCCGATTTCGCGGACGAACCGCGACACCGTCGAGTCGGCCACGCCGACCGATGCGGCCAGCGACGTGATGCTCATGGACTGCATCGCTTCGGGATTCGCCAGCACGTAGTCGCCGACCTGGCGCAGCGCGCCGGGCAGGTAGGGCAGCCGGCTGGCGATGCGCTGCAGGACGTTGACGTCCTCGTGGACGGTCATGGCGTCGCTCCCGTCATCCCCGGGCGGCGCCGTCTACCAGCGCCGTTGTCATCACGACGATAGTCGATAGAAATTACTTCCACATCACCCCTGGACATCGGAAGTAATTTCCGCCACACTCAGAACAGCAGATCGAAACAATTTCCATCAACGCCGTTGGAGGTCTTCCATGTCAGGCAACCGTCTTTCAACACCCGCCCTGCGGCGTGTCCTCGCCGCCGGCGGCGCGGTGTGTCTGGCCCTCGGGATGACGGCCTGCAGTGGCAGCAACGCCGCGGGTAACCAGTCCTCGGGGGTGCTGGTCGGGCTGGTCACCAAGACCGAGGACAACCCGTTCTACGTCAAGATGCGTGACGGCGCCCAGCAGAAGGCCGACGAACTGGGCTTCACGCTGCAGTCACTGGCAGGAAAGAGTCAGAGCGACAACGACTCCCAGGTCCAGGCGATCGAGAACCTGGTGGCCAGGGGCGCCAAGGCCATCCTCATCGCGCCGTCGGACTCCGAGGCCATCATTCCCGCGATCGAAAACGCGCGCCAGGCCGGGGTTTTCGTGGCCGTGCTGGACTCACCCACCAATCCGACCAGTGCCGCCGACGCGACGTTCGCCACCGACAACTTCCAGGCCGGCCAGCTGATCGGCGAATGGGCGGCCAAGAAGTTCGAGGGGAAGCAGGCCCGGATCGCCATGCTCGACTTGAGCCCCGCCCAGGTGGCCGTCGACGTCGAGCGCAACCAGGGATTCCTGCAGGGCTTCGGCATCGACGTCAAGGATGTCGACACCATCGGCGACGAGCAGGACGCCCGGATCGTCGGCCACGAGGTCACCGACGCCAACGAGGAGGGCGGCCGCACCGCGATGGAGAAACTCCTACAGCGTGACAAGGGAATCAACCTCGTCTACACCATCAACGAACCGGCCGCCGCCGGCGCCTACGAAGCGATCAAGGCCGCCGATCTGCAAGACCAGGTGACGATCGTCTCGATCGACGGCGGCTGCCCCGGTGTGCAGAACGTGCAGGCCGGAATCATCGGCGCCACCTCCATGCAGTTCCCCATCCAGATGGCCACCGAGGCGCTGGAAGCCGCGAAGGCCTACCTCGACTCCGGCGCCACGGCGCAGAACACCCCTGGCCGCGATTTCACCAACACCGGCGTCACCCTCATCACCGATCAGCCCGTCGCAGGCGTGGAATCCAAGGACTCCGCCTGGGGACTCGAAAACTGCTGGGGCTGAGCAGCACCCGCGACATCCCACCAAGGAGTACAGCCGTGTCACCAGACAACAGCGCCACCGCGCTCAAACCCCGCCGGGTCGGCGACCCACTCGCCGACACCGCCGCACTGCCCCTGGCCACCCGAATCCAGCGTCAACTGCACAGCAGGCCGCTGCTCGGCCCGACCGCGGTTCTGGTCGCGGCCGTGCTGGTCTTCACCGCGATCGTCGGCCCGGCGTTCCTGCTCCCCGGCAATGTGTCGCTCATCCTGCAGCAGGTCCAGATCGTCGGGATGCTCGGTGTCGCCCAAACCCTCATCGTGCTGACCGCGGGGATCGACCTGTCGGTGGCGGCGATCATGGTGCTGTCCACGGTGGTGGCAGGCAAACTCGCCACCGAGCACGGCCTGCCCGCCGTCGTCGCGCTGGTGCTGGCCTTCCTCACCGGTCTGCTCTGCGGGCTTCTCAACGGCGCGCTGGTGTCGCGATTCCGGATCCCGCCGTTCATCACCACACTCGGCACGCTGAGCGTCTTCACCGCCCTGACCGTCTGGCTCTCGGGCAGCCAGACCATCCGCGGCCAGGATCTGCCCGGGCTGCTGCTCTGGCCGGGCCAGACCTTCACGGTGGCCGGTGCACGCATCACCTACGGCAGCGTCCTGATGGTGCTCACCGTGATCGCGGCGGCGATCGTGCTGCGCCGCACGGCCTGGGGTGAGCACGTCTACATGGTCGGCGACAACCCGGAAGGCGCCCGGCTCAGCGGAATTCGCACCTCCCGCGTCCTGCTCAGCGTGTACGCGACGGCGGGGCTGGTGTGCGCGGTGGCCGGCTGGTTCCTCATCGGCCGGGTCGGATCGATCAGCCCGTTCTCCGGCGAGGGAGCCAACCTGACCAGCATCACCGCCGTCGTGATCGGCGGCACCAGCCTCTTCGGCGGGCGCGGTCACGTCGTCGGGACCCTGCTGGGCGCCCTCATCGTCGGAGTCTTCAGCAACGGACTGACCCTGGCCGGGGTCGACGTGCTCTGGCAGACCTTCACCGTCGGCGTGCTCGTCATCGTCGCCGTCGGACTCGATCAGTGGACAAGGAGAGTCGCAGGATGACCACCGCACACACCCCCGCCCTGGACGCCCGCGGATTGGTCAAGCGCTACGGTCACGTGACCGCGCTGGCCGGCGCCGACCTGGTGCTGCACCCCGGTGAGGTGCTGGCCGTCATCGGCGACAACGGCGCCGGGAAATCCACCCTCATCAAATGCCTGTCCGGGGCGGTCGTACCCGACGAGGGCACCATCCGGGTCGGCGGCGCACCGGTGAGCATGCGCTCACCCATCGACGCGCGCACCGCCGGTATCGAAACCGTCTACCAGCATCTCGCCGTCTCCCCCGCCCGCGATATCAGCGCAAACCTGTTCATGGGCAGGGAGATCCGCAAACCCGGGCTGCGGGGCAGCGTGTTGCGTCTGCTCGACCGGCGGGCCATGCGCGACCGTGCCCGCAGTCTGCTCGAAGAACTGGGCCTGGCGACGATCCAGAATCTGGGCCAGACCGTCGAAACCCTGTCCGGCGGACAGCGCCAGGCCGTGGCGGTCGCCCGTGCCGCGGCATTCGGCAGCCGCGTCATCATCATGGACGAACCGACCGCCGCGCTGGGCGTCAAGGAATCCGGCAAGGTCCTCGAGCTGATCGCCCAGATCCGCGACCGCGGTATCCCCGTCATCCTCATCAGCCACGACATGCCCCACGTCTTCGAGGTGTCCGACCGAATCCACGTGCAGCGCCTGGGTCGTCGCATCGCGTGCGTGCCGACGTCACAACTCACCATGCCCGACGCCGTCGCGTTGATGACCGGCGCGGTGGCCCCCGGCGCCGACCATCTCTCCGACGCGCCGGTGCGCCTTCCGGCGGTGACGGCGTGACCGCGGCCCTCGTGCCGACCGCCGTGGCGCAGGGACCCGGATTCGGCCCCTTTCCCGTGCACTACGACGCCGCGCTGACCATCGAGGATCTGGTCACCGGTACCGTCGACGGTGCGACCCGGCTGTGGTGGCTCGGCCAGGCCGGATTCGCGCTGCGCCACGGTGCGGACGTGCTGCTCATCGACCCGTACCTCTCGGACAGTTTGGCCGCGAAGTACGCAGGAGCGCGGTTCCCGCACCGGCGGCTGCACCCGGCCCCGGTATCGGCCGGAGAGCTGAATTCCGTTGTGGGAGTGCTGCATACCCACGCCCACACCGACCACATGGACCCGTGGACGATCGAGGCGGTGCTGCGGTCCAACCGCCCGCAGTTCGTGGCACCGCGGGCGCGGTCCGCCATTGCGCTGGACCGCGGTATCCCCACGGGACTGCTCAGCGGCCTCGACGCCGGCGAGGAGGTCCGGATCGGTCCGTTCACCGTCACCGCGGTACCCGCCGCCCACGAGCAGCTGACCCGCGACGCCGACGGGGCCCACCATTTCCTGGGCTACGTCGTCGACACCGGCACCGTACGGCTGTACCACTCGGGTGACTGCGTGCCCTATCCGGGGCAGGCCGAACTGCTCGCCGGGCTGGGCATCGACGTCGCGCTGCTGCCGATCAACGGCCGTGACCGTGACCGGCTGGCCAACGGCGTGCCGGGCAACTTCACCGTGCACGAAGCGGTCGAATTGTGCAGCGCCGCCGCCATTCCGGCGCTGCTGTGCCACCACTTCGGGCTCTTCGACTTCAACACGGTCGCACCCGCCGCGGCGATCGCCGCACTGCGGGACGCGCCCGCACATCTCAGTTGGACCGTGCCCGCCGTCGGCGCCGGATTCGAGCTGGTCGGAGGGCACGCATGAAGCAGACGCTGCAGAACCTGAAAGTCGTGCCCGTCGTCCAGATCGAGGACCCCGCGTCGGCCGCCCCGCTCGGCGCGGCGTTGCGCCGCGGTGGGCTGCCCGTCGTCGAGGTGACCTTCCGGACCGACGCGGCCGCGGCGGCCATCGACGAACTGCGCACCCATTGCCCCGACGTGCTCGTCGGCGCCGGGACGGTCCTGACAGCGGCCACGGTGGATGCGGCGGTGTCCGCCGGTGCGGCGTTCGTGGTGACGCCCGGATTCAACCAGGCGGTGGTGGATCGCTGTCTCGAGCACGGCATTGCGGTGATCCCGGGCGTGAACTCCCCCACCGGGGTCGAGCAGGGCCTGGCCAGCGGGCTGACCCTGCTCAAATTCTTCCCGGCGGTCGCCAGCGGCGGTCTGCCCATGCTCACCGCGCTGGGCGGCCCGTACCGAGAGGTGTCGTTCATGCCGACCGGCGGGATCACCGCGGCCACCGCGCCTGATTGGCTGGCCCAACCCAATGTGGCGGCCGTCGGCGGGACGTGGATCGCCCCCGCCGCCGACATCGCCGCGGGACGATTCGACACCATCGCCGAACGCGCCGCCAGGGCGACCGCCCTCGGCGCCCCAACCAGCGCGACCACTTCGTGAAAAACCCACTGTGAGAGGAAGACCCATGAGCACCCCCACCTTCACCCCGAACTATATGCCGCAGCCGGGCACCGCCCTGGCCGGCAAGGTCGCCATCGTCACCGGCGGCGCTTCGGGCATCGGCGAAGCCGTCAGCCGCACTTTCGCCGCCAACCAGGCCAAGGTCCTGGTGGTCGATATCGACGCCGAACGTCTGAAAACCGTTGTCGACGAGATCGTTTCGCGCGGCTGGACCGCCGAGGCGCACGTCGCCGACGTCACCGACGAGCAATCGGTGATCGACTTCTTCGCATCCGCCCGCGAAACGTGGGGCTCGGTCGACCTCGTGGTCAACAGCGCCGGCCGGGACTCCCTGTCCCCTCCGGTCGTCGACGTGACGCTCGAGGAGTGGAACAAGACTATCGGCCCCAACCTCACCGCCGTATTCCTCAGCTGCCGGGAGGCGTTCCGGATCATGTCCACCCAGCCCGGCGGTGGCCGCATCATGAACATGGGCTCGTCCTCGACACGGGTGGCCTCCGGGCCCGGGCACAGCCCCTACCGCGCCTCCAAACACGGGATGCTCGGCTTCAGCAAGAACATCCTGCTGGAGGGCAAGGAGAAGAACATCGGCGTGACCGTCATCAACCCCTCCCACGTCGCCACCCCGATGACCGAGATCATCGACAAGGGCCTCTACGACGAGGACCTGCCGGCCTACACCGACGGATGGCTGGACGAAAAGGAGATGGCCGAGGGCATCTACGCCAGCTGCATCGACGTCTCCAATGTCGCCGAAGCCACGCTGTGGGTCGCCACCCGCACCCCCGACGTCACCGTGCCCACCATCTCGCTGTACCCCACCCACAAAGCCCATCGCTACGGCATGGAGGTCTGACCGATGAAAGCGGCAGTCCTGGAAGCCAACGACACCCTGGTGTACAAAGACGTCCCCGACCCGGCGCCGTTCGGTGAACGGCCGGTGCTGGTGCAGGTGGGCAGCGTCGGGGTGTGCGGATCCGACGTGCTGCGGTTCGCGCACCACACCGCCTACCACTACCCGCTGATCCTGGGCCACGAGTTCTCCGCGGTGGTCGAAACGGCGCCGGAGGGTTCACCATTCGCGCCCGGTGACCGGGCGGCGGTGTTTCCGCTCCTCCCCCGCTGCGACGACCCCCTCACCGGGGTCGGCGAATGGGCGCTGTCGGAGGGCTACGACTACTTCGGCTCCCGCCGCGACGGGGCGATGGCCGAGCGACTGTGGGTGCCCGAGGCGAACCTGGTCGCGGTACCGGCCACCATGCCGTTGGCGCACGCCGCCATGGTCGAACCGGCCGCGGTCGCCCTGCACGCCGTGCAGAAGCTACGGGTGCCGTCGGCGGGCAGTGTGGTGGTACTCGGTGCGGGACCGATCGGGGCGTTGGCCGCGCAGTGGCTGCGGATCCTGGGCTGGACGCGGGTACTGGTCGCCGACGTCGACCCCCGCAAGCTCGACGTGATGGCCGAGTTGGGATTCGAGGTGATCGACGCCGCGGCGCAGGACGCGGTCGCCGCGGTGCGGGGCCGCACGGACGGGCGCGGTGTCGACGCCGCTGTCGAGGCCACCGGTTTTCCGTCGGCGTTCCTGCAGTGCCTGGATGTGGCCGCACCGCAGGGCCAGGTGCTCGTGCTGGGCGATCTGAAAGCCGACGTGACCATCCCGCGGGCGTCGATCTCGTCGTTCATCCGCCGTGAACTCGTCATCATCGGGACCTGGAACTCGCGAATCACTCCGTCGGGCCGCAGTGAATGGGACATGGTGGTGGAACACATCGCCCGGGGCACCCTGGCGGTCGCGCCGTTGATCAGTCACCTGCGCGGGTTGGAGGAGGCTCCACAGCTCATGGCAGACATCGCCGGGAAGCGCCTGTGGTCCAACAAGGTCGTCTTCGCCGTTTCCGCGGAGGCGCGCGGCGAGTTGCGGGACGCCTCGAGCGACGCGCCGTCCACGGTCGGGGCCGGCCGATGAAAGCCGCGGTGTTCCACGGGCCCGGAGTCGTCAAGGTCGACGACGTACCGGTTCCCGCGATCGGGCCCGAGGACCTGCTGGTGGCGGTGCGCGCCGCGTCCATCTGCGGCACCGACCTGCGCATCGCCACGTACGGGCACTTCAAACTGCCCGACGGGCAACGCCGGGTACTGGGCCACGAAACCGCCGGTGTCGTCGTCGAAGTGGGCGCGGCGGTCCGCGATTTCACTGTCGGTGACCGGGTGTCGATCACACCGAACATCGGATGCGGGCACTGCCGGTTCTGCCGTCAGGGGCTGAACAACATGTGCGCCGACTACGAGGCGTTCGGCATCACCCTGGACGGTGGGTTCCAGGAGTATCTGCGGGTGCCGGGCTTCGCGGTGCAGCGCGGCAACGTATTCCGCCTCCCCGACGGAGTCACCTTCGAAGAAGCCGCCCTCGTCGAACCGTTCTCCTGCTGCCTGCGGGGGCAGAGCGTGCTCGGCGTCGGGCGTGACGACGTCGTGGTGATCGTCGGGGCCGGACCCATCGGGATCTTCCACACCCTGCTGGCCAAGCTGTCGGGGGCGGCGGCGGTGATCGTCGCCAACCGCTCGCCGCAACGGCTGCGCCGGGCCCGGGAGGCCGGCGCGGACGTCACCGTGCTGACCACCGACGCCGACCTCGCCGACGTGGTGCGGGAGCACACCGGCGGCCGCGGCGCCGACGTCGTCGTCACCTGTGTCTCCGATCCCGCGGTGCAAACCCAGGCGGTCGAGATGCTGGCCACCCATGGGCGGCTGAACTTCTTCTCCGGACTGGGCCGGGGCGGCGCGGTGGACATCGACACCAACCGCGTGCACTACCGCGGGTTGGTCCTGACCGGCACCACCGGCAGCAGCAACGCCGATTACGACCGAGCGCTGGCCCTCGTCGCCGACGGCCGAGTGGACTTGGGCCGGTTCGTCAGCCGCACCTTCGACATCGAACGCATCGACGAGGCGATGGACCACGCCTCCAGCGGCGCGGGGATGAAGGCGATGATCACCTTCGCCGGCGGCGCCACCGAGGAAGGACCGAGGCAATGAGTGACAGTGTCGTCATGGCCCTCGACGCAGGGACCACGAGCATCCGCGCGATTCTGTTCGACCACGACGGTCAGGTCGTCGTCGAGGCCGCGCAGGAGTTCCCGCAGATCTACCCGCAGGCGGGGTGGGTCGAACACAATCCCCTCGACATCTGGAACACGCAGGTGACCGTCGCCAAGGAGGCATTGGCGCGGGCGGGGCTGTCCGCCCGCGACGTCGCGGCGATCGGCGTGACCAATCAGCGTGAGACGACGATCGTGTGGGACCGCGCCACCGGGGTGCCCGTCACGAATGCCATTGTGTGGCAGGACCGCAGGACCGCGGCGTTCTGCGACCAGTTGAAAGCGGCCGGGCTGGAGGAACATGTCCGCGCCACCACGGGCCTGCTCATCGACGCCTACTTCTCGGGTACCAAACTGGCCTGGATTCTCGACAACATTCCCGGGGTGCGGGAGCGTGCCGAACGCGGTGAACTCGCGTTCGGCACCGTCGACAGCTGGCTGATCTGGAATCTCACCGGCGGGCGGGTGCACGTCACCGACTACACCAACGCCTCGCGCACACTGCTCTTCGACATCCACCGTCTCGTGTGGGACGAACGCATGCTCAAGGAACTCAACATCCCCGCCGCGTTGCTGCCGGAGGTGCACCAGAGCAGCGAGATCTACGGCCACACCTGCCGCGACATCTTCATCGAAGCCCAGATCCCCATCGCGTCGGCCATCGGGGACCAGCATGCGGCGCTGTTCGGGCAGGCGTGTTTCGAGCCGGGCATGGTGAAGACCACCTACGGCACGGGTGCCAGCCTGGTGATGAACACCGGCGCTGTCCCCGTGCACTCCACCAGCGGCCTGCTGACCATCCCGGCCTGGGGGCTGGACGGAAAGGTCGAATATGCGCTGGAGGGTTTGATTTTCGTATCCGGAGCGACGGTGCAGTGGCTGCGTGACGAACTCAAGATCGTCTACGACGCCGACGACACCGAGTTCGCGGCGCAGCGGGTGCCCGACTCCAACGGTGTGTACTTCGTCCCGGCGTTCGTCGGGTTGGCGGCACCGTACTGGGATCCGTATGCCCGGGGCGCGATCGTCGGGCTGACCCGCGGCGTCAACCGCAACCACATCATCAGGGCGGCGCTCGAGGCGATCTGCTACCAGATCTGCGACGTCATCAGCCTGATGCAGGACGATTCGGGCATCGCGGCCAGTGAGATTCGCGCCGACGGCGGCGCCGCACGCAACAACTTCCTCATGCAGCTGCAGTCGGATCTGCTCGACGTCCGCGTGGCGCGACCCACCGTGGTCGAGACGACGGCGCGTGGTGCGGCCTACCTGGCCGGGCTGGCCACCGGCTACTGGAAGGACCGCGCCGAGCTGGCCGCCACCTACCGCGTCGAGCGCACCTTCACCCCGGATATGCCCAGCGAGACCCGCACCGCCATGTACGCGGGCTGGCAGAAGGCCGTCGGCCGGGCCCGCGACTGGGAAGAGCACTGACGCCGTCCCGGCCGCCCACATCATCTCGAAACCCATTGGAGCACAGTCATGTCCCTACCCCTTGCTGCCCATATGCCGCCGCCGGCGCTGCGGCCGACGATGTATTTCATCGGTGTCACGACCGGCGCGTCGTCGATCATGAAGGTGTTTCCCGCCTGGGCACGGCATCTGGGCATCGACGCCGACATCACCGGTATCGACTTGCCGCTGGACGCCGAACCGGCCGTCTACCGCGACGTGGTGTCCTTCATCAAGGACGATCCGCTGTCCCGCGGTGCCCTCGTCACGACGCACAAACTCAACCTGTTCAAAGCCGCCCGGGATCTGTTCGACGAGGTCGGAGACTCCGCGGCATTGCTCGACGAGGTCAGCAGCATCGCCAAGCGGGGCCCCCGGCTGCGCGGGCAGGCCATGGATCCGATCACCAGCGGCCTGTCCCTGGAAGCTATTGTGCCAGAGGGATACTGGGCTGACGGCGGCGAGCTGTTGCTGCTCGGGGCGGGCGGCTCGTCGCTGGCGCTGACGCTCTACCTGCATCAGCGTCAACAGCGCGGCGGCGACGTGCCCGACCGGATTGTGGTCACCAACCGGCGCCCGCATCGCCTCGACGAGATGCGGTCCATCCACGACGGGCTGGCCTCCGCGCTGAAGATCGACTACGTGCACTCCCCCGCCCCGGCCGACAATGACCGCCGACTCGCCGATCTGCCGCCGGATTCGGTCGTCGTCAACGCCACCGGACTCGGCAAGGATCGGCCGGGTTCGCCGCTCACCGACGCGGCGGTGTTCCCGCCGGGGGCGATCGCGTGGGACTTCAACTACCGGGGTGATCTCGTGTTCCTGGACCAGGCCCGCGCGCAACGCGGCGTCCGTGTCGAGGACGGCTGGGTCTACTTCATCCACGGCTGGACCCGGGTGATCAGCGACGTCTTCGACATCGAAATCCCCACGGCAGGACCCGAATTCGACCAGCTCGCCGATATCGCACGCACAACAACCACACAGAAGGGCTGACATGACCACCTCCGCTCCCACCACCGTCGCCGCGACGGTCACCCCGTTCGACCTGCGCACGGGCCTTTCGTCGGCACGCGACCCGCTGCGCCGCACTCTGTCGGCGATGGCGGATATGTACGCCGACACCGAGGCGGCCGCGGCGCAACTGCGCCGCGAGGATGTGCTGGTCTACGAGTTCTACGACATGGGCGTCCCGGAGACTTCCGGCGATGTCGCCTACGGCACGAGCATCGTCTACCCCGGAACGGTCGGCGACGAGTACTTCATGACCAAGGGGCACTTCCACACCGTCCTCGATACCGGTGAGATCTACTTCTGCCTCTCCGGCGAGGGGTACATGCTGATGGAGAACCCCGAGGGTGACGTGCAGTGGGCGCAGTTCGTCCCCGGCCAGGCCGTGTATGTGCCGCGGCGTTACGCGCACAGGAGCATCAACACCAGCAGCACCGAGCCGCTGATCACCTTCTTCGGGTTCCCCGGCCACGCCGGTCACGACTACGGGACGATCGAGGAGAAGGGTTTCCGCAAGCTCTGCGTCGACGTCGACGGGCGACCGACTTTCGTGGACAACCCGAAATGGGCGGGCTAGCTCCGGGCGCGGCGGTGCCGCCACTCTCCCGCCGGAGGGTGGCGGTCACGCCGCGTTCGCTCTCCACGGGCCGGCACCCGGCGCTGGAGCGCCTGCAACGGCACGGGTTCGAGTTGGTCTTTCCCGCGCCGGGGCGCACTCCGACCGTCGGGGAGCTGCTCGCCGAGCTGCCCGGATGTGTCGGCTATCTGGCCGGGGTGGAGCCGATCACCGCCGAGGTATTGCGCGGCGCACCCGATCTACGGGTGATCGCCCGAAACGGTGTGGGGCTCAACAATGTCGACCTCGCCGCGGCGGGGGAGCGGGGCATCCGGGTGTTGCCCGCCGTGGGTGCGAACTCCCAGGGGGTGGCGGAACTGGCGCTGGCGCTTGCCTTCGCGGGCGTGCGACGGATCCCGTGGTCGGATGCGCGGCTGAAGGGCGGCGAATGGTCGCGGTCGACGGGTCTGGAACTGGCCGGTCGCACCATGGGCATCGTCGGGGTGGGCCAGATCGGCCGCCGGCTGGCGGCCATGGCGGCCGGTATCGGAATGAATGTGGTTGGCTACGATGCATTTCCCGACGCGGAGTGGACTGCGCCGGCGCGCTTCGAGTGGGCATCACTGGAGCGGGTGCTCGCCGACGCGGATGTGCTTTCGCTGCATGCCCCGCCCGGGGATCGTCCGTTGCTGGACTCCGCCCGCCTCGCGTTGGTGCGGCCCGGCGCGGTCCTGGTGAACACCGCGCGCGCCGAACTGGTCGACGATCGTGCTGTGCTGCACGCGTTGGACCGAAATCAGCTGAGCGCCTACGCAATCGACGCCTTCGCCAGTGAGCCGCCGACCGATTTGAGGCTGGTCGTGCACGAGAAGGTGATCGCTACCCCGCATATCGGGGGATTCACGCAGGAGAGCGTGGCACGCGCAGGGGAGGGTGCCGTGGACGCCATCCTGTCGGTGCTGGAGCCCGCGTCGGCGTGCGTCGGCGGGTGAAGACCGGGCGGTGCCGGCGTGAGCAGGATCAGATCCGTACCGTCGGTGAACGGGTGTAACCATGAGTGGCAACCGGTTTCGTGCTAGTGGGCGGCGGTTTTGCGGTAGGCACTGGGAGTCCTGCCGAACCAGCGTTTGCAGGCGCGGGTGAACACGCTGTGTTCGGCATAGCCAAGCTGGCGGCATATCTGGGCCAGGGGCAGGTCGGTATCCAGAAGCAAGCGGTGGGCGAGTTCACGGCGGGTTCCGTCGACCAGTTCGACGAACGTCGTGTTCTCGGCGCGCAGGCGCCGCTGCAGCGTCTTGGGGTGGATCCCGAACTGGCGAGCGACCCGCTCGGCGCTGAGTTCTCCGGTCGGCAGGAGTTGACGCACCACGCTGTACACGGCGGCGGCGACGTTGTGGGTGCGCTGACCATGGGTGTCTGACAGGTAGCTGAGTGCGAGCTCGTGGGCCAGCGGATCGTGGTTGAGTGGACGCTGTAAATCGTTGGTGCGCAAAGTGAATCCGGCAATCACCTCGTTGAAGTGGGGCGTACAGCCGAAATAGCGGCGGTAGTCGGACTTGGTTCCCAACGCCGAATGCGGCAGATGCACGACCACCGGCCGGTAGGCGGTACCCAGGAACAGGTGCAGCACCTGCAGGGTGAGGCCGAGCGCGAGTTCGACGGCCTGGGTCTGCGGGGGTGACGGCTGCAGTAGGAAGTCGTATTCGAATCGCCGCAGTGCCGGCTCGGCATGGGTGGTGATGCGCGCGGTGATACCTGGACTGTGGGAGTTCATGTAGGTGTCGAGGACGGCGAACGCCTCGGCGACGGTGGCGGCGGTGCGGGCGGCCACCGCGACGGGACCGAGGATATCGATGCTCTGGCGCTGAGCGAGCTGGCGCCCGAAGTCAGCAACGTCCAGCACCGCTGCGGTGTCTTCGAGCGCGGCGATCGCATTGCGCAGCGGGATGTATCGGTCGTGCTGACCGATGTCGTCGAGGTTGATGCCGGATGACGCCAGCAGCGCTGCAGGGTCACCGCCGTGCGCGGCGGCCAGCGGCGCGAACCCCGTCAGCGACGATCCGCGGATCATCTGCATGTCCATGAGAGTCAAGAACATGTCCAGAATTGTCAAGACGAAGGATTGCCGGGTGGCGCACAGTGGTTGCCCGGGCCGGGGACCGCGACGAGGGGCACGATGACACATGCCGGTGACGCCGGTCGTCCCGTCGTTCACCTGCCGAGAGATCCCTGCTCACCCATGGCGACACGATCCGACTCGGCCGTCCACGGGCCCGCCGGTTCTGGGGTCGCTGCACCACCACTCGCAACGGTCATCACAGGTAGGAGAAAGAATGAGGCTCGGAAAGGCGGCGGTCTACGTCGTCGCGGCGACGGTGGCCGCGGTCGGCGGCCGCGGAACGCGATCAGCAGCCGGCGGAGATCTCGATGCGGACGAGGTGCGGGCAATCGCCAAGGAGGCCTATGTGTACGGCTTCCCAATCGTGGACATGTATCGCATCGAGAATGCCTACGCGGTGAACAAGAACAGCGGCCAGTATCTGGGTGATTGGAACCAGATCCACAGCATTGCCCGGGTGTTCACCCCGGCGGACACCACCGTTCAAACGCCCAACTCCGATACGCCCTATTCGTTTCTCGCCGCGGATCTGAGGACTGAGCCGCTGGTGCTCACGGTGCCGCCGATCGAGCAGAACCGGTACTACTCCGTGCAGTTCATCGACAACTACACGTACGTCTTCGACATGATCGGCAGCCGCACGACCGGCAACGGCGGCGGTACCTATCTGCTGGCCGGCCCCGGCTGGAAGGGTGACAAACCGGTCGGGGTCGACAGGGTGATCCGGTCCGACACCGAGTTCTCGATGGTCCTGTACCGCACGCAGCTCTTCGACCCGGCCGACCTCGACAACGTCAAGAAGATCCAAGCGCAGTACAAGGTCGAGCCGCTGTCGGCGTTCGAGAAGAAGCCGGCCCCGGCCGCGGCGCCTGTGGTGGACTTCATCACGCCGCTCACGCCCGACGAGCAGAAAACCTCACTCGACTTCTTCAAGGTGCTCAACTTCGCGTTGATGTACGCGCCGGTGAAGCCGCAGGAGAAGGCGCTGCGCGAGCGGTTCGGGAGGCTCGGGCTCGGCCCTGACGGAGACTTCGATCCCACGACAATGAGTCCGGAGCAGCGCACGGCTATCGAAGGCGGGATGGCCGACGCGTGGGCCGAACTGCGCACCTTCCAGAAGGACCAGGTGCAGACAGGAAAGGTGACCTCCGGCGAGCTGTTCGGGTCGGCCGAGCAGCTGAAGGGCAACTATCTCTACCGTATGGCCGGAGCTGTGATGGGCATCCTCGGCCTGCCCGGTGCGGAGGCCAAGTATTTCCCGCTCACCCACGATTCGGCGGGCGCCGACCTCACCGGGGCGAGCAACTACACCCTGACCTTCCTGCCCGGGCAGCTCCCGCCGGTCAAGGCGTTCTGGTCGGTGACCATGTACAAGTTGCCGGAGATCCTGCTGGTGGACAACCCCATCAACCGGTACCTGATCAATTCGCCGATGCTGCCGGGCCTGGCTCGTAACCCGGACGGCGGGATCACGCTGTACCTGCAGCACACCTCGCCGGGGCCGGAGAAGGAGGCCAACTGGCTGCCGACGCCTGCCGGTGATTTCCAGATGATCCTGCGGACGTACTGGCCCGAGCCGGCGATCGGCGACGGCAGTTGGAAGCCGCCGACGGTCGTCAAGGGCTGACCTCGAACGCGGCTGTCGCGTTGGGCGGTTGGGCAGAACTCGGCGGTCAAGTCCCGGGACGTCGTACATCACGTCCCGGGACACCGTCATTCCCCGTCGTCTTCGTATGACTTCATGACGATTCGGTAGATGTGACCTTCGACGGTGCGTACAGATATCGAAAGCCGTTCGGCAATATCGCGATTGGACAATCCAGCCGAGATGAGGCGGACGATCTCACCTTCACGGCCGCTCAGGGGCACGTCGTCGTCCTCAGCCATATCGGCAGGATAGCCCGCCGGCCGCTCACGCGGTCGTCGAGTTCCGCCTCGGGGCCGCCCGCGCACGCCCTGGTCGAGGAACTGGGTGGGTGGATGAGAAGAAGGGGCGCCCCGGTGGGGCGCCCCTTCTTGTGGTGCTCGGGTGTCAGCGGCCGCTGTGGCGCACGGTGTTGCCGACCTGGGGGACTTTCACGTTCTGCTGGATGTCGTTGATCCAGCCGAGGTGGTCGGTGCCCGCCGAGATCGTGGTCGCCGGCTCCGGCACGGTGGCCTGGGCGGGGGTGGCGAATCCGAACAGGCCTGCGGCCAGTCCGGCGGCGGCGATGGTGGCGAATCCGAACTTCTTCATCTCGATCACTCCTGTGGTGTCGGTATCGGCTCCGAGGGTTTCGTGCCGGTCTGACTGAGTAAACCCACAGGTCAGCGCATTAATTCCGGTGGCAGCAATTGACCGCCGCATGGCAGCAATCGGATGCTCAGGCGATGTGGCGCAGCGTGAACTCGTTGCCGTCCGGGTCGGCGGCGACCGCATCGGGGGCGTCCGGATCGATATCGGGCATGGTGGCGCCGTGCCGCCGCAGGCGCGCCGCATCATCCGCGAGTGGCCCGGGGGAGGCCACCGCGATTCGCACCCGGTTCGGGATCCGTTTGGGTTGGTCGACGCGCACGAATTCGACCCAGAAGCTCCCCGGCTGCGACAGCGAGGCGTATTCGGGGTGGTCCCGCGTGACCGGCAGACCCGTCGCATGGGACCAGAACCGCACCAGCGTGCGTGGATCGAGCGCGTCGATCACGATGGCCGCGAGCCGGCCGATGCCCATGTACTCGTCACGCGGTTCCAGCACGCAGAACTCGTTGCCTTCGGGGTCGGCGAGTACGCACCACGGAACCGCGCCCTGCCCGACATCCACTCGGCGCGCACCCGCGGCCAACGCACGCTCGACCACGGCCCGTTGGTCGTCGGGTGAGAGGGACGCCAGGTCGGGATGCAGGCGGTTCTTCACCACCTTGGTCTGGTCGGTCAGCCGCGAAAACGTCAGGCTGACCGTGTCGTTGAGACCGATGACTGCTTTGTCGGTGTCCATGGCCAGCTCCGGCCGCTCCAGTAGCGCCGACCAGAATCGGGCCAGCCGGGCCGGGTCGGCAGCGTCGAAGACGATGTCAGTGAGATGGGTGGCCATGGTTCCGACCGTTCTTCTGTGCGAGCCCGACGCTGGGCACGCCCAACGCCGGTGTGGTGAGTCCAAGCCGCACGCGGGACGGATGTCCCGCGACGCGGACGAACGCGGGACCATTCCGGGGCGGGGCACCGTAAATTCCGGGTGGGGCTCCCGCCGCGGTGGCCGAAGTACTGGAGGGTGCTGAAACGTGGGTAGTAACGAACGCGCCAAGATCGTCATGACCGACGAGGAGATCGCGGATTTCATCGTGCGCAGCCGCACGGCCACCCTCGCGACGATCCTGCCCAGCGGCCGCCCGCATCTCGTGGCGATGTGGTACGCCGTCCTCGACGGTGAGATCTGGTTCGAAACCAAGGCCAAATCCCAGAAAGCGGTTAATCTGCGCCGGGATCCGACGCTGACGGTGATGATCGAGGACGGCCAGACCTATGACACGCTGCGGGGTGTCTCGATCGACGGCCGCGCCGAGATCGTCGACGCCGACTCGGACGTTCTTCTGCGTGTGGGGATCAGCGTGTGGGAGCGGTACACGGGCCCCTACACCGACGACATGCGCCCGTTCGTCGAGCAGATGATGAACAACCGCATCGCGGTTCGGTTGGTGCCCACCCGTCGGCGAAGCTGGGACCATCGCAAACTCGGCATGCCGGCGATGCCCGTCGGCGGGAGCACCGCGCAGTACCTGGACTGAACGCAGTCGCATCACCCGCCGGAGACCGCCAACTCAGACCCGACCATTGCCGACCGAATCACCGTGAGGTCGTGATCGTCGATGCGGAATACGCCGAATCGGAACCGGTACCCCCAGCGGCTCTTGTCGTCGATAAAGTCCAGACTCTCCAGCAGTGGCCGGATCGGCGCCTCCTGGCAGGTCAGGAAGTCGACATTGCGGCGCCAGGGGCTCACATCGCCCATCTCGGCCTGGTACGGCTCGTCGTCGGCGATCTGCCCGATGGCGGTAAATGCTTGCAGCGGTTTACCTTTCGGGTAGGACTCGCGCGGAGAGTAGAACACGATCCAATCCCCGCGCGCCATCCTGCGCAGCATATGCGGTGTGCCGTGATTGGCCTGGGTGAAGCGGCCGAGAACACCCCGCCGGACATGGTCTCGGCTGACGGTGTTGATCCAGTTGGTCATGTCCCGCACGCTAGGCCCGGTGTCCGACATTTTCGGGTGCCGCCCCAGGAGCCTGACGGCCCCCTGTGGACAACTCTTGTATGGCCGCGTGTACTCACCGGTCAGGACGTTCCCGCCGGCACGGTCGACGCGCTGACCCTGCCGGGGCCGACCACGCGTCGGCATGAATGCCGACGCGGAAGTTTAGGGACGGTGCCGCCATGGCGCCTCTCGGCGAGTGGTCGCTCTCGGCGACGAATATTAGGTGGGGCCCGGGGCATGTCCGGCACCGTCGACCCATTCTAACCCGACGAGCCGGCGCCGTATTCCGTATTCGGGGCGCTCGGGTGCGCGCACCGTCGACGCGACCATCGACGGCTCAGGCGGACTCGGGAAACACTCGCCGCGTCGCGCGGACCGGGTAGCCGTTGCGTTCGGCCAGCGAACGGAGCTGGCGAAGTGCGAACGTGCGGCCACGCCCGGCTTCGGGGATGACGATCCCCGCCCACAGGCCTTCGGCCCTCGGGAGTTCGCAGGCATCGCGGGCGCACAACCAGCGTCGCGGGCAGGCACGACAGATCGCCTTGGCGTCATCGTCGGCCGCGGTGGTCCACCGTTCGGGGTCGCGTGTGCAGGCCCCGATCGGGATGTCCAGGTAGGTCACTGCGCTCATGTGGGTTGACTCCTCCGACCAGTGATGCGGCCAGTTCGCCGCGGTGCGACAGAATGTATAGCAGTAAGCGTAGCAACGCAACGGTTAAGGTGACTGGCAGGAGGGAGTTCCGTAGCGCCAGAAGCGAAGGCGGCCGCGGTTTAGAAGCTTGAACAGGAACGATCGATGCGGGGGCGTGGCGACGTATCCCATCGCGAAGACGCGAACCGTTGCGAGGATGCTCGGCGGATTCGCCCAAAAACCGTAGCGTCGACACGTCTCACCGTGCCGAAACGCGCCCCAAGCCATAGCGGCACGCGTCGCGGCGGTTAGGATTGGCCCAGCCAGCCGCCCCAAGATCGAGCCAGGAATACCCCCGAGATGACCGACGTGGAGTCGAGCGACGAGATCACCGCCGCGCTCGATCCCGGCATGGCACGCGCCGGCGCGGCCGCGGCGGCGCGGCGGCGCGAACTCGACATCAGCCAGCGCAGCCTAGCCGCCGACGGCGTCATCAACGCCGGAGCGCTCATCGCGTTCGAGAAGGGCCGCAGCTGGCCCCGTGAGCGAACTCGCGCGCGGCTCGAGGAAGTCCTGCGCTGGCCGCCGGGAACTATCGCGAGACTGCGGCAGGGGGGCTCCGTCGCCCGCGAGGAGCCCTCCGTCGCACCGCCGAGCGACGACGAAGCGCCTCTCATCGCTCAGGCGGTGTCGGCGGCCGTCAACACCCTCAGCGCCGCGACGGCGTCTCTGCCGCCCGTCGACGCTGCGGATTTCACACCGCGCGTCACGGCCATTCTCGCGGACCTGCGCAGGCTCGAAGCGGTGGCTGCGCGTGCCGCACGGATTTCCAGAGTCACGCCGGCGCTCATCAGGGCGCTCGGCGCCGTGCGCGGCAGACTGGACGACCTGACGACGCTCGCCGCGGCGGCACCCGGGGCAACCCTGGGCCAACGGCTCTATGCCGCGCGTCGCAGGGCCAACTTGACCATCGCCGAGACCGCCCAGGCCGCGGGGGTGCCCGAGGATGCCATCGTCGGCGCTGAATCCGAACAGGCCGTGCCGACCGCGGTTATCGCGGCGATCGAACTGTTGATCGGCCAACTCGACTAAGGCGGGATCAGCCCCGCTCGCGGGCCCGGTCGTCGCGGGACGGGAAATGCTCCGCGAGCGCCGCAGCGATCTCCAGGAAGCGCCGCCGCGTCGACGGCGACATCACACCGGTCGAGTCGATCACCCCACCGGGGCGCAGATTCCCGTCGAACGGCACCTCGACAACCGCCTGACCGTGGCCCGCGAACTGCTGGGCCAGAATCGCACGGGTCTTCTTGTCCGCGTGCCCGTCCGAGTCGTTGAGCACGACGACGGTGCGCTGCAGTAAGCCGGTCATCCCGCGGTTGGCCAGCCAATCCATCGTCTGCCCGGCCGCGGCCGCGCCATCGACCCACGGTGAGGACACCACGATCAGGGCATCCAGGTCGCGGAGCACCTCCTGGGTGACGGGGCTGTCCATCGTGGAACTGCAGTCGACGATCGAGATCGTGAAGTAGCGGTCCAACCGAGAGGTGGCTTCCCGGTAGATCGCGGGGTCGAGGATGCGGCGGCGAGCGGGCGTGCCTTCACCGGCCAGCACGAACAGGCCCGCGGCGTTGTTACCGACGCGGCCGCGCACGTCGGCGAAGCTCTCCAGGTGGCGGTCCGAGGCCAATTCCCAGTACGAGCCCTGCGCCCTGGGGTCGACGCGGCTGCCGAGTTTGCCGAACGCGGTGTCGGCATCGATGGCCACCACGCGGTCGTCCTGGCGAAGTTCGGCGAACACCGAACCCACACTGGCCGAAACGGTCGTCTTGCCGACGCCGCCCTTACCCATCACACCGACCTTGTAATGCCCGCGCAGCACGCCGCGGATCTTCGCCTCCAGCTGGGCCTGACGCTGCTCGTCGGCCGACGGACCGGGATTGACCAGCCCGAAGGTTGCCCGGTAGACGAACCGGCGCCAGCCGGAGGCCGGGAGCTTCTTGCGGGTGGGCACCAGCTCGTCGACTCTGATCCGCTCGGTGTAGGAGCCGGGTGCCGGTGCCAGGCCCGGTTGGCCGGGGTGGGCGGCTGCTGGCCAAGGCTGACCGGGTTGACCGGGTTGCCCCCCGAACGGCGGCGGGGCCGGGACGGGGCCGGGAACCGGGGGAGCGGCGGCGGGGCCGGGAACCGGGGGAGCGGCGGGCCGCGGCGCGCGCGGCGCCTGCCATGCCGGCGGTTGCCCCCAGGGCGCGCCGTCGGTCCGGGGGTCGGCCGGGGGCGTCGGCCGCGGGTCACGCGCCGGTGGTTGCGGTGCGCCATATTGCTGGTGCTCGCGGAACGTGCCCCGGGGTCGTTCAGGATCCCGGAACGACGGGGGAGCCTCACCCGCTCCGCCGGTCGGCACCCGATCCTGGGCTTGGGCACCCAGGGCGTCGTGGCGCAGCGAAAGCTCTTGCCGCACAACCGGGTCCGGTGTCACAGGCTGAGCGTCGCCGCGGCTCGGCTGGTATGTGGACGCTTCAGCGCCATCGCCGGTGCTGAAGTCGACCGGAGGCGTTCGAGTCGCCGGCGGATCCGCGGGCGGTGCGGTGCGGCCGGGCGCCGCGGGCGGCTGGTTGTCCGGTTCGTAGTCGGGCTCGACGGGGCCGGTCCGGCCGAACTCTCGGCGAAAGGCGTCATCGCGCTCGGTCACTGCAGTCTCTCCTCAGGCTTCTGGTACTCAGGCGACGCGAATGTCGGCCACCTCTCAGTATCAACTACTTGCCGACCGGATCTTGTGGCCCCGTGGTCAGCAAATCATGTCGACGGGGCGCCGCAACCATCGCCGTAACGACAGATGCGACTGCGGTCGACCGCGACGGCGGGTCCGCGATGCCGCCGCGCGGTTCGTGGATATCGGTGCGGGGGACGGAAGCGGGGTGCGGGGATGCCGGCAGGGGTATTCGCTGATCGTGCCGCAGGTATATGTTGAACGCAGATCGGACAGGCCCAGGTTCATTGCTGAGGGCCGGGACGCGGGCATCCCGGCGGCCGCTGCAGTCGCCCGAATTGATGCGGATCAGGGGCCGGAATCGCTGGTAGTCTCACATCCGGCAAGGGGGATTCACAGTTGGGACTGCTATCGGATATCGGGGGCTTCGGCAAAGATCTTCTCGAAGATGCCGAAGATCATGCCCGGCGTTTGCGCACGATCGGTGACTTCATCGTGCGCAACGCCACCGGCGACAAGCTGGACACGTTGCGCGATGTCGGGAAGAAACTGTCCGAGTGGGGCAAGAAGGGCCACGACTTCTTCAAGAACTCGGCGCTCGGCCGGCGGCTCGTCCGCGCCGCCAAGACCCCGATCCCAGCTGCCGGACAGAAAACCATCGAGCTCATGAGGCTCACGACCGGATTCGGTGAACCCGTCGACGGTGAGCGCTTCGGGTGGGGTGCGTCGCGGTTCGGAGACGTCGGCCAGACCCTGACCGGTGCCGACCCGACGAGCGATTGGGACAGCGGCGGCTCCCACGCGTACGCGGGGCAGAACACCCGGCAGCTGAGCCGCGTAGAGACGGCAATCGAGGCCGACCAGCTCGTGGCCGGGGTGCTCACCCGCGAAGCCGGGCAGATCAGCGCCAGCCGCGACAAACTCGAGAGCGAGGCGGACTGGCTCGCCGACGTGAGCCTCGTGACCGCGGCCGTCTCGCTGATTCCCTACGTCGGTAAGGCGGCGGCAACGACGGCGGAGATCGCGGCGGTGACCAAGGCCGTGGGCGCGTCGGGCATCGAGTTGACCAATCTGGCCTCGGCGGTGAACACGAATGCCGCCCAGATCACCCGTGCGGCAGGCCAGTACGCGGGCATCGCGAACGGCGCCGTGGTTCCCGGCAACGCGGACTTCGGCCCGTCGCCGGGCGGGGACGGGCCACGTCGCGCACCGGACGGGCCGCCCGAATCCCAGCCCCGTCCCGGACCGCCCGCACCCAGCGCACCGTGGCCGACCGCGCCGTCGGCGCCCTCATCGGGTGGTGGCGGCGGTGCAGCAGCCGGTGGTGGGGGAGGGGCTGCGGGCGGCGCCGCGCCCTCGCCTGGTGTGCCGCCACCGTCGCCGGGCTCGGCGGGCACCACGGTGCCTGCGCCGCCGGCCGCGTCGACGCCGCCGGCCGCGGCTGTCCCCGGTGGCGCGCCCATCCCCGCGACGGGTTCAGGTCCCGCGGGTTCGGGGCTCGGTTCGATGCTCGGCCCGCTGGGTGGTCTGCTGACCGGTGCGGTGCAAGCCGCCGCCCAGCGCGGTGCGCCGGGGGCACCGCCGACCGGTGCCGCTCCAGGGCCCGGCGGAAGCCGGACCGTCGAGGAGAATACGGACGACGGAAAAGCCAAGGATGCCGAGGAGGCGCCCGGAGAGAACGCCCGGGACGACACCGGCCATGAACCCTCGGATTCAGAAGGTGATCGTGACGGCGAGGGCCAGGACGAAGCGGGTGCGGCACCAGGCGGAGACGGGCGGGTTCCCGCGCACATCCTGGCGGAAGGTCCACCGGATCGACCGCCGGCAGATACCGCGGCTGGGTTGGGAGGCATACGTTCCGGGTCTCCTGCTGCGCCGACACCGTAGGAACTGGATTCGAGGGGTAGGGGAATCATGTCGGGTGATTTGCGCGTCACGACGGCGCACGTACGGGAACTCGCGGCCAAACAGGGTCAGGCTGCTGCTGAGATCACCTCGGCGACCGAGATGGTCGACGGTATCGACAGCCGCGTGCGTTGGACCCACGGCGTCATCGCCTGGGCCACGGCGGGGGCGGTCGAGGCCGCGCAGCAGGCGCGTCGTGATGCGGGAGCGACGATGTCGACCGCATCGTCGGAACTCGCCGATCGGCTGGCGGTTGCCGCGACCCGGTACGACGCGATCGACGCGGCAATGCGTGCGAAGCTCGACGACCAGATGCCGCGTTAGCGATGATCGGCTACGCCACCAACCGCCCAACCCATGTCGACGACGTCGTCGGGGTGGAGGTAACCATCGACGGGATGCTGGTCATCGCCGACCGGCTGAACACGACGGATTTCCCACCGGCGCTGGGTATCCGGCTCAACATCCCCCAGCCCGACCTGCGCCAGCTGGTGTGGGACCAGGTTGCGCGCGACCTGACCGCTCAGGGTGTGCTCGATGCCAACGGCCGGCCGCACCCCGAAGTCGCGACGATGGTCGACACCCTCAGCCGCCCCGACCGCATACTCGAGGGCCGTTGGTGGCGGCGCGATGTCGGTGGCAAGATGGTGCGCTTCGTGGTGTGTCGTAAGGGGGAACGCCATGTCATTGCTGCGCGCGACTACGAGATGCTGGTGCTGCAGCGAGTCGCTCCCCAGGTCGGCCTGGCCGGGATGGTGACCACGGTGCTTGGCCCTGCGGCTCCGGCCCCGGTGGAGCCCCTCACCGGGGTGGCAAGCCAGCTCGCCTTGTGCCGAACCCCACATCAATTGCAGCAGTGCGGGATAGCGCCGACGTCCGCGCGTGTCTACGCCGACGTCGTCGATGATCCAGCCAGTTGGGTGGAGATCGTGGCCACCGAGCGTCATTCGGGCGGCACGCAGACCCAGACCGATGTCGCCGCCGGCGTGCTCGACTCGGTGCACGGTCGCATCGTGTCGATCCCGCGGCGCGTCAACGGCGAGCTCTACGGGAGCTTTCTGCCAGGCAGTCCGGACAACCTGCAACGAGCGCTCGACGGACTGGTCGGATTTTTGCCGTCGGGCTCCTGGTTAGAGCAGCGCGACGCGAACGGCCCCGACGCAGACTGAGAAAGGCACCGATGGTGGGACAAACTCCACCCGATCCCGACGACGAGCATGACGACCTCGCGGCATTGGACTTCTTCACCGCATCTGGTGCGTCCGACGAATCGGACCTCGACGCGCTGGGCGATTTCGGGGTGGTTGTCCAAACTGCCGACGATAAGGGTGATCTCACCGCGATCGAGCCGCTGGAACCCGACGAAGACGCGCTGCCCGTGCCCGTCTTCGCGGTCACCAATCCGTCGGGAACCGTCACGGTCAGCGCCTATCTGGACGGCCGTGTCCGCAATATCGACTTATCGCCGAAGGCGTCCGACATGACCGAAACGCACCTCGCGGAGGAGATCGTCGTGATCGCGGGCCTAGCCACTCAGGATGCCAGGTCCGCGCAGTACGCGTTCATGCTCAAGGGCATGCGTGAACAGGGTCATGACGATGTGACGACCCGCGATTTCCTGACCCGCGATCTGGATCTGCCCACACCCGAGCAGGCCAGCGCGCACCGTGCGGCAATATTCGCGACGAGGTACGCGGCCGACAATGAGTGAGCACCTGGCAGGCCTGTTCGGTACCGCGGCCGGCATGCTGCCCAGCGCCCCCACGCGCTCGTTGGAACTGTTCTCCGAGATCACCGCCATGGACGAATCAGCATGCGACGCTTGGGTTGGCAGGATCCGGTGCGGAGATACCGAGCGCGCGACGGTGTTCCGTGCCTGGTACTCCCGCGGGAACTTCGGACAGCTCGCCGGAGCCGCAGAGATCTCCATGAACAGCCTTGCGGCGCGCATCCCCATCGGTGGACAGTTCGGCGACATCACCTATCCGGTCAATTCGCCTCTGGCGATCACCATGGGGTTCGCGGTCAACGAAACCGCCGCCGGCAACTATGCCGATGCGATGGATGCGTTGGACGGAGTGGTGTCCGCGGGCGCAGAGCATCTGGTGGCCTGGGTCAAGGCCGTGATCTACGGTGCGTCTGAACGCTGGACCGACGTCATCAACGAGGTGCGGGGGGCCGGCGGCTGGCCGGATAAGTTCCTCGCGGCGGCCGCGGGGGTGGCGCATGGAGTGGCGGCGGCCAACCTCGGGCTATTCAGCGAGGCCGAACGCCGGCTCACCGAGTCGAATTCGTCACCGGCGGGCGAGGCGTGCGCGCCTGCTATCGCGTGGTACCTGGCGATGACACGGCGCAGCCAGGGCAACGAGGACGCCGCCGTCGCGCTGCTGGAATGGTTGCAGGCGACCCATCCGGATCCTAAAGTTGCTGCTGCACTGAAGGATCCGATGTTCCGATTGACCACCACGACGCCCGAGAAGATCGCGGCTCGTAAGGATCCGTGGGATCCGGCCAGTGTTGTAGCGGACACCTCGGGGCGAGAGAAGCTGCTCGCCGAGGCGCAGGGCGAACTCGACCGTCAGATCGGCCTGAGCCGAGTCAAGGAGCAGATCGAGGCCTACCGTGCGGCCACCCAAATGGCCAGGGTGCGCGCCGCGCGCGGAATGAAGGTCGCGCAGACGTCGAAGCACATGATCTTCACCGGCCCGCCGGGGACGGGCAAGACCACTATCGCCCGGGTGGTCGCCAACATCCTGGCCGGCCTCGGAGTGATCACCGAACCGAAACTCGTGGAGACCTCGCGAAAGGATTTCGTCGGCGAGTATCTGGGGCACACCGCGATGAAGACCTCGGCCACCATCGACCGTGCCCTGGGCGGGGTGCTGTTCATCGACGAGGCCTACGCGCTCGTCCAGGAGGGGCTTCAGGGCGGCGATGCCTTCGGCGCCGAAGCAATGGACACGCTCCTGGCCCGGATGGAGAATGATCGCGACCGGCTCGTGGTGATCATCGCGGGTTACGGTGCCGACATCGACCGCCTGCTGGAATCCAACGACGGTCTGCGGTCGCGGTTCGCGACCCGGATCGAATTCGACTCCTACTCCGCGGACGAAATCATCGAGATTGCCAAAGTTATTGCCGAAAACAATGATTCGTCGTTGAATGACGAAGCCGCCAAGCGCCTGCTCGAAGCGGCGACACTGCTCGGCCAGCGCAGCCTCAACGGCAAACCGGCGCTGGACATCGCGGGAAACGGCCGATACGCGCGCCAGCTGGTGGAAGCCGGCGAACAGAACCGCGATATGCGGCTGGCGCGCTCGCTGGATCTCGACAGCCTGGATGTGGAACAGCTCAGCGAGATCACCGGCGACGACATGGCCGCGGCCATCACTTCGGTGCACGCGCGTCTGAACATTGGCGAGTGACGCATGTCGCGATTCCGTCTCACAACCAAGGTGCAGGTCAGCGGCTGGCGTTTCCTATTGCGTCGGGTCGAGCACGCGATCGTCCGCCGCGACACCAGGATGTTCGACGATCCGTTGCAGTTCTACAGCCGTGCGGTGTCGGCGGGCATCATCATCGCGGTGCTGATCTGTCTGGGCGCGGCGTTACTGGCTTACTTCAAACCGCTCGGAAAGCGCGGCGGTGACAACCTTCTCGTCGACCGCAGCACCAATCAGCTCTACGTGGTGATGCCCGGCAGCGGTCAGCTGCGACCGGTGTACAACCTGACGTCGGCGCGACTGATCCTCGGCAATGCGGGTACGCCGGTCGCGGTGAAATCCGACGAGCTCAACCGGATGCCCAAGGGGCAGTCCGTCGGAATACCCGGTGCGCCGTATGCCACTCCGGTGGGCCACCCGGAGTCGACGTGGAGCCTGTGCGACACCGTCGCCAAACCGGACAGCGCGGTCCCCACCGTGGAGACCTCGGTGATCATCCGGCGGCTGGCCTTCGACTCGACGGTGGCGCCGATGCGGCCCGAGGAAGGCATGCTGGTGTCCTACGAGGGCGACAACTGGCTGGTCACCGAGGACGGCAGACATTCGATCGACCTGGCCGACCGGGCGGTGACGTCGGCGGTGGGGATACCGGTGACGGCCAGGGCCACGCCCGTCTCGACGGGTCTGTTCAATGCGCTGCCCAATGCCGGCCCCTGGCAGTTACCGCAGATCACCCGGGCAGGTGAGCCGAATACGATTGGACTGCCGGAGAATCTGATCGTCGGGGCGGTATTCAGAACCGCCACGGAATCCGGGGACCAGAACTACGTGGTGCTGGCCGACGGTGTCGCCAGGGTCAACGACACCACTGCCGCGGCCCTGCGCGCGACCAACTCCTACGGTCTGGTGGCGCCGCCGACGGTCGAGGCCAGCGCCGTCGCCAGGATCACCGAGCAGGTGTTCGTGTCACCGTTGCCCGACACGCCGCTGACCATGCTGCTGCGCGAGCAGATGCCCGCGCTGTGCTGGTCCTGGCAGCGAGAACCGGGCGAGCAGGCGCCCGCCACCGTGGTCATCGCCGGGCGCCGCCTGCCGGTTCCGCCGGCGGCGCTGGACACGGGGATAAAGCAGATCGGCGGGGATGCAACGGTGTACATCGAAAGCGGTCAGTTCATCCGGCTGCAGTCACCGGATCCGCGATACGGCGAGAGCCTCTACTACATCGATCAGCAGGGTGTCCGGTACGGGCTGCCCGACGAGCGGACCGCGGGCATCCTCGGCTTGGCCGGACCGCGAACCGCCCCCTGGCAGGTGGTGAGCCTGCTCGTGGATGGACCGGTGCTGTCCACACACGCAGCCCTGCTTGAGCACGACACCCTGCCGCCGAATCCCAACCCGCGCAGGGTCGCCGACAGCGGCGCCGCGCAGCCGGCCAACGCGGGCGCGGGAGGCGGCTGATGACTACGAAGAAGTTCACCCCGATCATTAAGCGGGGTCCCAGACTGACGCCCGGCGAGATCACGGTGACACCGCCCGACGACCTCGGGGTCGATATTCCGCCGTCGGGGATCCAGCGCGCGCTGCCGTGGGTGATGGGCGGCTGCATGGTCGGCATGATCGCGATCATGATATTCACCGGCGTGCGGCAGCTATCGCCCTACATGCTGATGATGCCGCTGATGATGGTCATGGCCACGGTCGGGTTCATGGCCGGCGGCGGATCGGGTGCCAAGCGGGTTCCCGAGATCAATGCCGACCGCAAGGAGTACCTGCGCTATCTGGCGGGTTTGCGGACGCGGGTCACCACGTCGGCGGCCGCGCAGGTGACGTTCTTCAACCATCACGCACCCCATCCCGACGACCTGCTGTCGATCATCGGCACCAACCGTCAGTGGTCGCGCCCGGCCAACGCCGACTTCTACGCCGCCACCCGGATCGGCATCGGCGCCGAACCTGCGGTCGACCGCTTGCTCAAACCATCCGTCGGAGGTGAGCTCGCAGGACCGCACTCCGCGCCTCAACCTCATCTGGAACCCGTCAGCCACATGTGGGTTACGAAGTTCCTGCGGACCCACGGCCTGATCCACGACTGCCCGAAACTGGTTCAGCTGCGCACCTTTCCGACGATCGCAGTCGGCGGCGATCCGGTGGGCGCCGCAGGGCTGCTGACCGCGATGATCTGCCACCTCGCGGTGTTCCATCCGCCGGATCTACTGCAGATCAGGGTGCTCACCGACAACCCGGAGGACCCGGACTGGGACTGGCTCAAGTGGCTGCCGCACGTCCAGCATCAGACCGACACCGATGCGGCGGGCGCCACCAGGCTGGTGTTCACCCGCCCCGACGGGTTCAGCGACCTGACCGCTCGCGGACCGCACACGGCGGACGCGGCGCCGGCCGGCCCTTACGTGGTGGTGATCGACCTGACCGGCGGTAGAGCCGGGTTCCCTGTCGACGGACGGACCGGAGTCACCGTCATCACGCTGGGCAACCACCGCGGGTCGGCATACCGTCTCCGGGTCGCCGAGGACGGCAGCGCCGACGACCGGCTGTCCATCCAGACCTTCCGTGCGGTCACCACCGTCGCCGACCGGATGACGCCGCATCAGGCGGCCCGGGTGGCGCGCAAGCTGGCGGGCTGGTCGATCACGGGCACGATCATCGACAAGAACGTACGGATACAGAAGAAGGTCGCCACCGAATGGCATCAGCTTGTCGGTGCGCAGGCGGTCGAGGAGGTGACATCGGCCCGCTGGCGGATGTTCACCGATACGGACCGAGATCGGTTACGCATCCCCTTCGGTCACGAACTCAAGTCCGGCGACATCATGTATCTCGATATCAAGGAGGGCGCCGAATTCGGCGCGGGCCCGCACGGCATGCTGATCGGCACCACCGGTTCGGGTAAGTCGGAGTTCCTGCGCACACTCATCTTGTCGCTGGCCGCGACGCATCATCCCGACCAGGTGAACCTGCTACTGACCGACTTCAAGGGCGGTTCGACGTTCCTGGGGATGGAGAGACTGCCGCACACCGCGGCCGTCGTGACCAATATGGAAGAGGAAGCCGAACTGGTCAGCCGCATGGCAGAAGTGCTTTCCGGTGAACTGGACCGGCGCCAGACCATCCTCCGCCAGGCTGGCATGCAGGTGGGTGCGGCGGGTGCGCTGTCCGGCGTCGCCGAGTATGAGCGACATCGTGAGCGCGGCGCTGAACTCCCGCCGCTTCCAACCCTTTTCGTGGTTGTCGATGAGTTCGCCGAGCTGCTGCAGAACCATCCTGATTTCATCCAGCTGTTCGACCGGATTTGCCGCGTCGGTCGGTCGCTGCGGGTGCATCTGCTGTTGGCGACCCAGTCGCTGAACACGGGCGGCGTCCGGATCGACAAGCTGGAGCCCAACCTGACCTATCGCATCGCGTTGCGCACGACGAGTTCGGCGGAATCCAAAGCGGTGATCGGTACCCCGGAGGCGCAGTACATCACCAACAAGGAGAGCGGAGTCGGGTTCATGCGGGTCGGGATGGAGGATCCGGTGAAGTTCCGCAGCGTCTACACCGGCGTCAACCATGTCCCGATAGCGCCTGACCGCGGCGACGGCGAAGTCACACCGCGTTCTCGCACCCAGAACGCGGTGCGGATCCGGCGGTTCACCGCCGCGCCGATAGTCGACGCGACGGCCGATCGCGCATGAGCGTCCCGTCGGGACCGCGCGTGTTGCGCGAGGTGGTCCTGGACCAGCTGATGACAGGGGAGACGCGCGCCTACCGGATGTGGTTGCCGCCGTTGGCCGATCCCACGCCGGTCGACGAACTCATCGAGAGGGACCGTCTGCGCGGCCCGTTGCGCTTCGGCCTGGGCATCATGGACGAGCCGCGCAGGCACCGGCAGGAGGTCTGGGGTGTCGACGTGTCGGCGGCCGGCGGCAACATCGCCGTCGGGGGGGCGCCCCAGACGGGGAAATCGACGTTCTTGCAGACACTGATCCTGTCCGCGGCGGCCACACACACGCCGCGTCAGGTGCAGTTCTACTGTGTCGACCTCGGCGGCGGCGGACTGATGTACCTCGAAGAGTTGCCGCATGTCGGTGGGGTGGCCACCCGCGCCGAGCCCGACCGCGTCAACCGGGTGGTAGCCGAGGTCAAAGCTGTTCTGCGGCAACGCGAAGCGACATTCAAACGGCATCGAGTGGGGTCCATCGCGGCGTACCGCCAGATGCGCGATGACCCAGACAGTCCCGCCGCGGGAGACCCGTTCGGCGACGTGTTCCTGGTCATCGACGGCTGGCCGGCGTTCGTCGCCGAATTCCCCGACCTCGAACCGGTGGTGCAGGACCTTGCCGGGCAGGGCCTGGCCTTCGGTGTGCACACGGTGATCTCGACGCCACGGTGGACAGAGCTGAAGTCGCGGGTGCGCGACTATCTGGGCACCAAGGTCGAGTTCCGGCTGGGTGATGTCAACGAGACGCAGGTGGACCGCATCACCCGTGAGATTCCGGTGAACCGTCCGGGCCGGGCGATCTCAGTGGAGAAACACCACTTGATGATCGGTGTGCCGCGGCTCGACGGTGTGCACAGCGGCACCGATCTCGTGCCGGCGATGTCAGCGGCGGTGCAGCACATCGCGTCCCTGCACACCGGCCAGGCACCCCCGGTGCGGGTGTTGCCCGACCGGGTCCACCTGTGCGAACTCGATCCCAGTCCGCCGGGGCCCGACGCCGATTACCGTGTGCGGTGGGCGATTCCGTTGGGTGTACGGGAGTCGGATCTCACGGTGGCCTACAACCACATGGACAGGAGCCCGCATCTGCTGATCTTCGGGGCGCCCAAATCCGGCAAGACCCGTATCGCGCACGCGGCGGCACAGGCAATCTGCGCGCGCAACAGTCCGGCGCAGGTGCGGTTCATGCTCGCCGATTATCGGTCGGGACTGTTGGACGCGGTACCCGCGGGTCATCTGCTCGATGCGGGTGCCGTCAACCGCAACAATGCCTCGCTTGAGGAGTCGATCAAAGCGCTGGCCGTCAACCTGCAGAAGCGGCTGCCCCCGCCGGATCTGACGAGCGCGCAGCTGCGGGCGCGGTCGTGGTGGACAGGACCCGACGTGGTGCTGCTGGTCGACGACTGGCACATGATTGTCGCAGCCGCGGGCATGATGCCGCCGATGGCCCCGCTGGCACCGTTGCTTCCGGCCGCTGCCGACATCGGGCTGCACCTGGTGGTGACCTGTCAGATGAGCCAGGCACACCGCGCGACCATGGACAAGTTCGTCGGCGCGGCCTTCGGCGCGGGGTCACCCACGTTGTTCTTGTCAGGGGAGAAGACGGAGTTCCCGTCCAGCGAGATCAAACTCAAGAAGCGGCCGCCTGGCCAGGCGCTTCTCGTTTCGCCCGACGGTAAGGAGGTCATCCAGGCGGCCTACGTGGATCCCCCCGACGAAGAAGTGTTAGCGCCACCACTTCGCGGCAGTTAGTATCGGAAAAGTACTTCAGCAACGTAGGTGGGCATCCGCCAGCAAAGTACCGGGGGAAGGGTTCAGTAACGACTTGGCTCATTGGGTCATGCCGCTGATACCCGCTTGTCGAGGCAGTTCCGTAGTTCGGGGAGGACACACACATATGCAACCGATGACGCATGATCCGAGCGCTGTGGGAGTCGGCGGCCAGGTGGTCGCAAACGCGGCCCGCGGTCTCGCCGGCGGCACCACTGCGTCGGCGGCGGTCACCGCGTTGGCGCCAGCAGGCGCCGACGAAGTGTCGGCGCAGGCCGCGATCGGTTTCGCGACCGAGGGTGCGGAATCCGTGGCCCTAAACGCGTTCGCTCAGGAGGAGCTGACCCGGGCGGGTGCTGCCTACATGGAGATCGCGGGTATTTACTCCGCGGTCGATGCGGCCAACGCCGGCGTTCTGTAGCCGGTACCGGCGCGTCACCCGACAACCTTCACCAGGACTCGTCTCCTCACCATGGGATCACCGATACCGATCGTGTTTCCGACTTGGCATGGAATGCCGCCGGAGCTCAACACCGCACGGCTGATGGCCGGCGCGGGTGTTGCGCCGATGCTGCAGGCGGCCGCCGGCTGGGAGGCGTTCTCGATCCTATTGGAGACCCAGGCTGATGAATTGGCGGCAAGTTTGGCGGCGCTGTCATCAGCGTGGACGGGATCGGCCGGTGAAAGGGCGGTCGCGGCAACGCTTCCGATGGTCATCTGGCTACGGACGGTGTCGGCGCAGGCGCTGAAAAGGTCGTTGCAGGCGATTGCGCAGGCGAACTCGTACTCGCTGGCGATGGCAACCACCCCGCCGATCCCCGAGATCGAGCAGAACCACGTCACCCACGCGGTTCTGGAGGCCACCAACTTCTTCGGCGTGAACACCGTCCCCATCGGTGTCAACGAGTTCGACTACTTCGTTCGGATGTGGAATCAGGCCGCAGGTGCGATGGACGGGTATCAGGCCGAGACCACTCTGAATCTGTTGTTCGAGCCGATCCTGCCGATGAAGCCGATCGTGATACCCGGTGTCGGGGAAGGCACCCTCGCGGGGGCGCTGGGCCAGGCGAGCGCGCAGGCGCCCGGCGCGGCGGCGCGCAATCTGATGGTGTCAGCGGTGGGTGCGCAGTCCGCTCTGGAATCCGTCGGCCTCAACGCGGGCCGTGCAGCAGCTCAGGGAAATATGGCCGCCCAGCGGGCCGAGGGTCAGATCCAGAAGGCCGACAACCTCGCCCAGCAGGGCGGGCAGCAACAGCCGGAGCAGATGGCACAGCAGGGCGTGCAGATGGCCACGCAGATGGCCTCCCAACTGGGTTCGACGCTCGGGCAGCTGCCGGCGCAGGCCGGCCAGCTGGTGACCCAGCCGATGCAACAGCTCACGCAGCCGCTGCAGCAGATGTCGTCGATCTTCAGCCAGATGGGTGGTGGTCTGGGCTCCGACAGGGGTGCTCAGATGGGGCTGATCGGTGCCAGTCCGCTGTCGAATCACCCGCTGCTCGGCGGATCCGGGGCGGGGTCGGGCGCAGGGCTGGTCCGTGCGGCGTCGCTGCCCGGCGCGGGCGGGTCCTCGCCGCGCACGCCTCTGATGTCGAATCTGATCGGCAGCCGTGAGCCGGGGGTCGCACCCGTCGCGGTTGCGGCGGGAGCCGCTGCGGGAGTTGGTGCGGCGGGACTGGCTCCGGTCGGCGGCGGCGCCGGCATGGGGCAGATGGGAATGCTGGGTCAACGGGGCAAGAGCGGTACCAACAAGCAGGGGCTGACGGCTCCGTCGCCGCTCGAACATGACCTGGGTGACGACGACGGGGACGACTGGTAGTCGTCCGGCACATTCAAGACTTTCCGGTCGTCAGGCCGGGAGACTCGCCCTCTTGCGGTGAGGACACAGGAAGAGAAGGAACCGATCCAGTATGGCAATGAATACCGATATTGCTGTCCTCGCCAAGGAGGCCAGCAACTTTGAGCGCATTTCCGGGGAACTGCAGGCCGTCATCGCGCAGGTCGAGTCGACGGCAGGCAGCCTGGTCCCGCAGTGGCGTGGCATGGCCGGTGAGGCCGCGCAGGCCGCTCTGATGCGCTACCACGAGGCGGCGGCGCGTCAGGTGCAGACGCTCACCGAGATCTCCTCGAATATCCACACCTCGGGCATGCAATACGGCTCGACCGATGACGATCAGCAGTCGGCGCTCGCTTCCGCGATGAACCTCTGACCACGACCAACTACCGACACGACACGGATTACGGAGCAGGACATGACAGAACAGGTATGGAACTTCGCGGGCATCGAGGGAGGCGCCGGCGAGATTCAGGGTGCGGTCGGGACCACTGCCGGTTTGCTCGACGAGGGTAAGGCGTCGCTGGGAGCGCTCGCGGCGGTTTGGGGCGGCAGCGGCTCGGAGGCGTACCAGGCGGTGCAAATGCGCTGGGACAGTGCCTCTGCCGAACTGAATGCCGCCCTGCAGAATCTGGCGCAGACCATCAGTGAGGCCAGTGCGACGATGGCCCAGACCGAAGCCGGCGTTACCGGGATGTTCGCCTGACACGACAAGCGTCGAGGTGGGCGGGAAGGCGCGGACGGCGGCCCCGCCCACCTTGTGCCGTTGTGCGGAAGTATTGAGAGGTTCCTATGTCGGCCGACTATGACCGGCTTTTCCATTCGTCCGGCGATCCGGTGCAGACAGCGGATGAGCCGCCCACCCACGGTGAACGGGATGACGTCGTGTCCGGTCCGGTGGCACCGGTCGCCCCGGTGCGGACCGACGCGGCGACGCCCGCGATGCCGGTCGCGCAGAATCGAACCCAACAGCCCTCGGGACCTCCTGCCCGGCCGTCGGAGATCACGCATCAGATGCCGCCCGCCAGAACCGCGGCGACGCAGCGTCATCCCAACGGGATGATGCGCGCGCCGCGTGCGCACCCACCCGCGGGGGCGCGTTACGAGCAGCCGCGGTCGATGCCTCAACCGCCGCCGCGTCCGGCGTCCGCGCCTGCGCCGTCGCAGCACTTCGCCGAACAGCAGCCCCAACCGGCCGGTCACTGGGATGCCGGCCCGGTCGCGCATGCTGCACCGACGTCTGCGGCGACGATGGGCAACCACCGCGCCATCGACGGACTGTCGCACGTCGGGGTGAAATCGGCGGTCAAGATGCCGCCCCAACGCGGCTGGCGCCGTGTGCTGTACGTGCTGACCCGCATCAACTTGGGTCTGTCGCCCGACGAGGTATACGAGATGGATCTGCAGGCGCGGATCCGGCGCAACGCCCGCGATTCCTACCAGATCGGTGTGTTCGGGTTGAAGGGTGGAGTCGGCAAGACGGCCGTCACCGTGGCACTCGGCTCGGCGATGAGCAGGGTGCGCGGTGACCGGATCCTGGCCGTCGACGCCGATCCCGACGGGGGCAACCTCGCCGACCGTGCCGGCAGGCAGTCGGCCGCGACTGTCGCCGACCTGCTCGCGGACACGGAACTGGCGCGGTACAACGATATTCGCGCGTATACGAGTATGAACTCGACAAACCTCGAAGTCTTGTCCTCCGACGAGTACAGCGGCGCCCGCCGTGAGTTCAACGACGAGGACTGGACCGGCGCGACCAACATCGTGTCGCGGTATTACAACCTGGTCTTGGCCGACTGTGGTGCTGGGCTGTTCCAGCCGGCGGCACGGGGTGTGCTGTCGACGGTGTCGGGCGTGGTGATCGTTGCGAGCGCCTCGATCGACGGTGCTCGACAAGCCGCGGTAACGATGGACTGGTTGCGGCACAACGGATATCACGACCTGCTGAGCCGCTCTTGCGTAGTCGTCAACCACGTCGTGCCCGGTAAACCGAACATCGACGTAGCGGATCTGGTTCAGCAGTTCGAGCGGCATGTGCCTGCGGGCCGCGTCGTGGTGCTGCCCTGGGACAAGCACATCGCCGCGGGCACCGAGATCCAGTTGGAGCTGCTCGGCAAGGCGTTCCAGCGCCGGATCATCGAACTGGCAGCCGCGCTTTCCGACGACTTCGACAGGCTCGAACGCCGTTGACCGCCATCGCCGCAGCATCGAGTTTCACCTCTGATGTCGGATCGGGGAGACCGTCGACCACCCGGGTCACGATCCTGACCGGCAGGCGTATGACAGATTTGGTGCTGCCGTCGTCGACGCCGATCGAGACCTACATCGATGAGACGGTCTCGGTTCTCGCCGAACTGCTGGAGGACTCGCCCAAAGACATACTCGGGGGGTTCGACTTCACCGCGCAAGGGGTATGGGCATTTGCGCGGCCCGGCGCGCCGCCGATGAGGTTCAGCGAATCCCTCGACGAGGCAGGTGTTGTCGACGGTTCGCTGTTGACCCTGGTATCGGTGAGCCGCACCGAGCGATACCGACCGTTGGTCGAGGATGTCATCGACGCGATCGCGGTACTCGACGAGTCACCGGAGTTCGATCGCGCCGCGCTGAATCGCTTTGTGGGGGCGACGATCCCTGTGGTCGCCTCCGTACTCACGGTCATGACCCTGATCTCGTGGACGCGTACCGGTCAGAGTCTGTGGTGGGGGCTGGCGCTGGTAGCGGCGGGGTTGGCCCTGCTGGGCGGATGTGTGCTCGCGCGTACCCGGTACGGCAATCTCGATATGGCCGAAAGCTGTTTGGCGGCATCGGTTCCGGTGCTGTCGGGTGCGGCCGCGCTGGCCGTCCCGTTACCGCACGGCGTGGATTCGCTCGGCGCACCACAGGTTGCCGGTGCGGGTGCGGCGGTCCTGCTGCTGGTGCTCGCGACCCGCGGCGGCCCGCGCAAACGATCCGAGCTGGCGGCATTCCTGGCGGTGACGGCAATCGCGGTGACGGCCGCGGCCGTTGCGTACGGCTACGGCTGGCAGTACTGGGTGCCCGCCGGCGCCGTCGCGCTCGGTCTGATCGTCGTGACCAATGCTGCCAAGCTCACGGTGGCGGTGGCGCGGATCGCGTTGCCGCCGATCCCCGCACCTGGTGAGACGGTGGCCAACGACGAACTGCTCGACCCGGTCGCCGGTCCCGAGGCCGCCGACGAGGAATCCCCGACGTGGCAGGCGATCATCGCGTCGGTACCGGACTCGGCTGCGCGGCTGCACGAGCGCAGCATGCTGGCCGGGAAACTACTCATCGGATTTCTGACCGCTGGCGCGCTGGTGCTGGCGACCGGAGCGATCACGGTCGTGGTGCAAGGCCATTTCTTCGTGCACAGTGTGATCGTCGCGGGTCTGGTGACGGCGATCTGCGGGTTCCGGTCGCGGCTGTACGCCGAGCGCTGGTGTGCGTGGGCCCTGTTGGCGGCAGCCGTGGTCATCCCGACCGGTGTGATGGTGAAACTGGTGCAGTGGTATCCGGAACGATCATGGCTGGTGCTGGCCGTTTACGCGGCGGTCGCACTGGTTGCATGGATCGTCGTCGGGGCGACCGAGGGTGTCCGTCGCGTCTCCCCGGTGACGAAACGGGTGTTGGAGCTGCTTGACGGGGCGGCGATCGCGGCGGTGATCCCGCTGCTGTTGTGGATCGCCAGCGTCTACGACGTACTGCGGAACCTGCGCTTCTAGGAGCGACGATGACCATGCAACCTCTCGGAGTCGACCCACCATTGCTCATGGGGCATGGCAGCGCGATGGAGACGTCGGCGGACCAGATCCCAGACCCGCCTGAGCCGTTCGCGCCCCACCTCGGTTGCGATGAGTTGTCGGCCGCGATCGGTCGGGAGATACCGAAGGCCGAGGCCCCGATCCTCGAGGGACTGCCACCGCTCAAGCAGAGCGCAAAGGAGACCGCATCCAACATCCAGACCGCTGCGCAGCGTTACTCCGCGACCGATCGCCGGCTCGCCGAGGAGTATGAGCGGCACAGATTCGACATGGTGCCCGAGGCCGGAGGATCGGGTGGTGGAGATAGGACCGGTGCAGTCGGAGGCGCTGGCACCGGTCCGGCTGGCAGCGGTGCGGGTAGTGGTTCGGACACCCTCGGCCAGATGATGGGTATGCCCATGCAGATGGCGGGTCAGGCCGCGCAGGCACCATCCCAGGCGATGGGTTCGGTGGCGTCCGCACCGCAGGGTGCCATCCATGGTGTGCAAGGGGCGATGCAGCAGGTCGGTCAGCTCACGGGCCCATCCGACAAGGGTGTCGCGGGTGGCGGCGGCCTCACAGCTGCGGTCGGAGAGAGCGGGGATAAGCCGCAGGACGCAGTGCCCGCCGAACTCGTCGAGCGGGCGAAGGATGGCGAGGACGGATCGTTGGCGGCCGGGCCCGAGGAGTCCCGCACCGACGGTCGGGAGGGATATGCATTAGCGCCGACGGCCGCACAGTGGTACGAAATGCGAGATCTGAGCGCCGCGAAGGCAATCGAGAAGCTCGTCCCGCCGACGGGGTGACTCGCGCACTCGCGGCACGCTTCTCCCTGAACTGGTGCAACGGCTGCCGAGTCCAGCGCTTGGTGAACCTATGGGCGCCGTCGGTGTCCCCACGCAGAGTCCGCCGCCCGGGATTCGGCAGTGTCGTACGTCCGATCAGTCGTGTTTCGCCTCGTAGCGCAGCAGGACGGTGCCGCCCGGGAACGTGCGGTTCTCCAACAGTCGCAGCGACATCCATGACGGCAGGGGCGGGAAGAAGGGTGTGCCGCCGCCCACGGCGATCGGCGTGACCACGATCCGGTACTCATCCACCAGTCCGGCCTGCACGATCGGTGCTGCCAGCGTCGCGCCGGCCACCTCCAGCCTGCCCTCGGTTTCGGATTTCAGCTTCGCTACCACCTCGACCGGGTCGCCGCGTTCGAGGCGGGCATTCCAGTCGACGGATTCCAGGGTGCGCGAAAACACCACCTTGGGCATGTCCCGCCAGATGCGGGCGAAGTCGACGATCAGAGGGGTGGCGTCCGGGGCCTCGTCGGCGGTCGGCCAGTACGCGGACATCAGCTCGTAGAGCCGCCGCCCGTAGAACGACAGGGCGGTTTCCCTCTCGAAGTCGTTCCAATATCGGTGCAGCTCTTCGCTCGGATCGCTCCAGTCGATGTTGCCCTGTGCGTCGGCAATGTAACCGTCCACCGAAACGTTGAACCCATAGATGAGTCTGCCCATGCACATCAGACTGCACCCGAGGGCAATACTCATCGCGACGCCACACGGCACTGCGTGATCCTTGAGGATTTCGTCTGCCGCGTGTGGCGCTGATCGCTCAGGTCCCGGTCGTCGGCCCCCGAGTCTTGGCGACTGAGGTACCACGCAGTCAATGGACAAGTTGCAGTACCTCGACATGAGCAGATGCACCGCCAGCGCCGATCACCTCCACCAGACAGTCCATGGGCGATACCGCCGCCGCCGCGCAGGCGGGCGCCGCTCGTATCGGCTTGATCGGAAAAGGCCTCGGCAACAGCCGGCGAGATCGGTCACCGAGCGGAGAACGCCAGGTGGGTGATGCTCAGTCCATGGTGGGGATCACGAAATGGTTGGTGCTCTCTTTGAGCCCCGAGGGCCACCGCTGCGTCACGGTTTTGGTCTTCGTGTAGAAGCGAATCGAGTCGGGCCCGTGCTGGTTGAGATCCCCGAATCCCGAGCGCTTCCAACCGCCGAAGGTGTGATACGCGATCGGAACCGGAATGGGTACGTTGATGCCCACCATCCCGACCTGCACCCTGCTGGCGAACTCACGCGCAGCGTCGCCGTCGCGGGTGAAGATGGCCACACCGTTGCCGTACTCGTGGTCCGTCGGTAGTGCCAGCGCCTCCTCGTAGTCATCAACGCGAACAATATGCAGGACCGGCCCGAAGATCTCTTCCCGGTAAATGGTCATGTCAGGTGTCACGCGATCGAAAAGCGTAGCGCCGGTGAAGAAGCCATCCTCAGCCCCGTCGACCACGACGCCACGTCCGTCGACGACCAACTCGGCACCTTCCTCGACGCCGACGTTGATGTAGCGGCAGACCCGCTCGACGGCGTCTCTGCTTACCAGTGGCCCGAAGTCCACGTCTTTGGTGTCGGCCCGTCCGATGGTGAGTTTCTCGACGCGTGTCACCAGCTTCTCGACGAGTCGGTCGGCGGTTTCCTGCCCCACCGGCACCGCGACCGAGATGGCCATGCAGCGTTCACCGGCTGAACCGTATGCGGCGCCGACAAGCTGATCGGCGACGGTGTCCAGATCGGCGTCGGGTAGCACGATCGCGTGGTTCTTGGCGCCGCCGAAGCACTGTGCGCGTTTCCCCTGTGCGGTCGCGGTTTCGTATATGTACTGCGCGATCGGCGTCGAGCCGACGAATCCCACGGCCTGAATGGTGGTGTCGTGCAACAGCGCATCGACGGCGCGTTTGCCACCGTTGACGACATTGAAGACCCCGGCTGGCAGTCCGGCCTCGACGAACAGTTCGGCGAGCCGCAGTGGTACCGAGGGATTCCGCTCGGAGGGCTTGAGGACCAGGGCATTCCCGCACGCCAGTGCTGGTCCCGCTTTCCACAAGGGAATCATCGCGGGGAAATTGAACGGGGTGATACCCGCGACGACTCCGAGGGGTTGTCGCATGGAGTAGACGTCGATGCCGGTACCGGCACTTTCGGTGTACTCACCTTTGAGTAGGTGGGGGATTCCCACAGTGAACTCGATGACTTCCAGCCCGCGCTGGATATCGCCTTTGGCATCGGGAATGGTTTTTCCGTGTTCACTGGACAACAGCGCGGCCAGGGAATCCAACTCGTCCTGGACCAGGGAAAGGAAGCGCATCATCACCCGGGCGCGGCGTTGAGGGTTGTAGCGCGCCCAGTGCTTTTGCGCCTCAGCGGCATTGGCGACCGCAGCGGCGACTTCACGCTCGTTGGCCAAGGGGACCCGCGCTTGAACGGTGCCGGTACCGGGATCGTAAACATCCGAGAACTGGCCGGACGTACCGGCGACGTGCTGTCCACCGATGAAATGTGTGAGCTCTCGTAGCATTGGCGAACTTTCTACTCGTGGGATCAGCTGGACTCGGTCCCGTCGTGCTCGCGCTGCTGCACTCGAGTGCAGAAGGAAATATCAAGCGGCGAAACATGATTGGTGGATTGTTACCGCAACGATCGGCTCTGTTGCGGGGCACTCAACGATGAGGATGCGTCCGCTTGCGCACGGGAAGTCCGACCGGAGCGATAATCATCGTATTCATCATGATGTTTCTATGACGCCGCCGTGATGTCAAGAGTCACTTTTGGCTGCGTCAAAGACCAAGTGCAGCCGGGGGCGTGGCGCACACCCCGCTTGCGAATCCAGGACCAGACCGGTGCGGTGCCGCGCGCCCTATGACGGGCGAGCGATGCCGATGTTGTGTTCACCCAGCACGGCCAACGCTTCAGGCAGATTGCGGTCGGCGATGGCATCGACCAGGCGGCTGTGCACGTCGTAACGGCCTTGGTGAAACCCGGCGAGCGGGTGGTCTGCATCGCTGGCCACGGTGATGGTGTGGTCCTCGATGAGGTTGAGCAAGCTGACGTAGAACGCCTGCAGGATCGGTCGTGGGCTGACGTCGGCGATGGCCTCGTGGAGCTTCCAATTGGCGCGGAGGAATCCGATGCCGTCGTCGTTGTCGAGCGCATCCGCCATGGCGGCGAGAGACCTGCGCATGACCTTGACTTGCTGCGGTGAGCTGTAACGCACCGCATCTTCGATCAGCAGCGGATCGAGTGCATCCCGAATATCCATTGCCTCCGTGATCGACGAGACGTCGGTATCGAGGTGCAGTACGGCATGTCCGAGCTGCGCCATGGGAGACCGTTCCGCAACGAACAAGCCGCCCTGCGGACCACGGCGAACCTCGATCAACCCACGCGACTGGAGAATTCGTAGTGTCTCGTTGAAGGTGCCAATGGAGACACGCGCCTGCTCGCGCAGCTCCTGCTTGGTCCCCAAGCGGTCACCGGGCTTGAGTTTCTCGATGGCCTCGGCGATCTGGTTGGCGACTTGATCGGCCATGCTCGTCGACGCCGCGGGCGCAACGGTGCGGCCGATCGTGGGCGTGAGGTTCACGGTGGGCCTGCCGGGTCTTGCGCCGTTGGTTGACGAGGCCGCGTCAGGCTTGGCCAACACCTACCCCCTCATTCGGCTCACCTGGCGAGCACGCCATGGCAGCGCCCATCGTGCCGCGCCGTGCCTTGACGGATTCGGCGACTCATGCGACTGTTGAAACGACATATTCATCATAACGTTTAAGTGGTCATGCTCCAAGGGGAGCATGCCATGACGTGCGATGTCTCCCGGGGGTATGACGGCCTCTTCATCGGCGGCCCCCTAACCACCACACCAATGGAAGAACGACGATGGACGTTGGATTGTTGGTTCTACGGCTCGCCGTGGCGGCGATTCTGTTCGCCCATGCCACTCAGAAGATGTGGGGATGGTTCTCCGGACCAGGCATCGCGGCCGCCGCCACGCTGTTCCACGGCCTGGGCCAGCGTCCGGCGCTACTGATGGTGCGGGTGGCCGCGGCGTGTGAACTGACTGGGGCAACACTGCTCGCCGCCGGGGCCGCTACGCCGCTGGGGGCATTGATCGTGGTCAGCACCATGGTGGTGGCCGGGGCCAGTCTGTGTGTGCTGAAGAACTCGCTGTGGAACGCCGCGGGCGGCGGCGAGTATCCGCTGGTGCTTGCGACGATGGCAGCGGCGATCGCGTTCACCGGGCCGGGACGATGGTCGGTCGATGCTGTGCTGGGGGCGTGGTGGATCGATGGCCCGGACGTCCGGGCGGTTCTGGTCGGGTGCGGCGTCGTGGTCGCGGCGACGGCGGCGGCAGTACCCCCTGTCGTCCGGGCCCGGCGTGCGCTCGCCACCGAAGCGCCTTAGCCCGCCGGCGCCCCTCTGGGAAGCGACGTCTGTTCGTCGCCTGCATCAGTCGTCCAGCAGGACCTGCGTCCGGCGGGTGCCCGAACGCGCCTTTGGCGCACCCGGAGCCTGAAACCACTGTCGGAGTGCGTAATTCGGACTTCTCTGGCGGCCATCCGCGCTCGGTGAGCTGAGGGTTGACAAATCCGGTGGTGACGTGGGTAACATCAAACATCACATTCATTATGATGATTATCGGTGGAGGAGAACTGATGACTCAGACGTCTGAGCGCAGCTCGGTGGACGTCGGCGTTGATGCCGATGTCGACGTCTCGAAGATGACCCGCGATGAGCTGATCGCGCACAACCTCAGGGTGGTCGAAGCCCACTTTCACAACGAGACACCCGAATCGGTGGACAAGGCGATCGCCCTCTACGGCCCGAATATCGTCTGGGAAGCCCCTTTTCGGGGCATGGTGTACACCGATCCCGCCGAGATCAAGGAAGCCTATCTGGCGATCTTCCGTACGGTTCACTACAACAAGACGACGACGCTGCGGCGTTACGCCACCGAGACGTTCGTATTCGACGACCAGATCTCCGATCTGACCGTCGTCGGTGACGGAATGCCGAACCTGGGCTTCACCAAAGGGGAACGGATCAGCATGCGCCTGGTTCACCTCTTCGAGATGGCCAACGGCAAGATCGTCCGCGAGATCGCCTACGAGATGTCCCGTGAGCACAAGAGTCCGCGAGACAACGACTTCATTCCCGCCGACGCCATCGTCGAAGAGTTCCCCGACGGACCGCACTACGGGCAGTGGTGACCGGCACTTCCGTTCTCGATGACACAACGATCAAAGGCAGACCGCTATGAAGCTTGTTGGATTCGTCCGCAACGATTCTCGCCACATCGGCGCCCTCGAGGGCGATACCGTGCGCGACTTGGGCACCGCAAAGCAGTTCTTCGCAGACTCCCACGCCGGCCTGGCCAACGCCGGGGGTGACGTCCTCGCGCTGAGCGACATCGAGTTGACCCCGGCAGTACCGGAGACGTCACGTATCTTCTGCGTCGGCATCAACTACCGCAGCCACGCGGGCGAATCGAAGGATCTGGCTGGACTCGAGGAGCCCAAGCTGCCGATGATCTTCGGCCGTTGGGAGCAGACTCTCGTCGTCGACGGGACACCCGTTCCGCTGCCGCCCAACGAAGGGCTGGACTGGGAGGTCGAACTGGCCGCGGTGATAGGCGAGACGATCTGGCAGGCAGACGAACAGACCGCACTCAAGCACGTTCTGGGTTACGCGGCCTTCAACGACCTTTCGGCACGCCGGAAACAACTGGCGACCCCCCAGTTCACCATCGGCAAGAACGCGGATCTCAGCGGCCCGATCTCCCCCGTAGTCACCAGCGACGAGTTGGGTCACGATATTTCCGACCCCGGACTGCGCGTGACCACTCACGTGAACGGTGAGCTGATGCAGGACGGCAACACCCGGGACATGATCCATACCGTCGAGCGCATCATCGCCTACATCACCGACACCATCACGCTGCAACCCGGCGACATCATCGCCACCGGCACTCCCGGCGGTGTCGGAGCCGGTCGTACGCCTCCGGTCCTCCTCGGTGACGGTGATGTCGTCCTGGTGACAGTGGAAAAAGTGGGCTCTGTGCAAAACCCCATCGTCAAGCGCCGCTGACGTTCGTCAACCGCGCCGATGAGTGCCGGCATCCCGAACGGGATGCGCGGCACTGACCGGCCGTGCGATCGGTATGTGGTCGGCGTCGTCGTCAGCCGGCCGGAAAGCGACCTTCCCGGGATCGGCCGCGGCGGCCGCAACAACTCCCCGCCGGGCCCGGGTTGACCCGAAGCCGCGGCCGGCCAGTCACTCTGCACTACCCGTCGTAGTGAGAACGAAGGAGCATCGATGAAGAACTCGATGAAGTGGCATGTCCTATTCGGTGGATTTGTCGCGTACATGGTCGATGCTGCGGAGATCAGCATCCTCGCCATTGCGCTGCCGAATCTCACGGCAGACCTGGGCATCACTGTCGGACAGGCAGGGTTGCTCGCGACGGCCGGCTGGATCGGAATCGGTACGAGCGGAATCGCGATGGGGTGGTTCGCCGACAACTTCGGCCGGCGCCACGCCCTCATCGGGTCGCTGCTGATCTTCGGCGTCGCGACGACGGCGTTCGGGTTCCTTCCCGCGTCCTACCCGTTGCTGCTGATCCTTCGCCTCGTCGCCGGCATCGGATTGGGCGGGGTGTGGGCGATCCTCTCCGCCTACGTCGCCGAAACCTGGCCGGCGCGCCATCGTGGCCGCGTCACCCTGTACGTGCTGAGTGCCTACCCGGTCGGAGCGGCACTTGCCGCCTTCGCCGGCGGAATCCTGCTCCCTGACTGGCGATTGCTGTTCATCACGTTCGGCCTCGGCGCACTGATCCCTGCGGTGTACGCATTCTTGTTCATCCCCGAGTCGCCCCAGTGGGAAGCAGAGCGAGCCGCGCGCGTACCCGGCGACCCCGCGGGCGCCGACCGCGTGTCGGCGCTCGAGATCTTCCGGCATCCGCTGCTGCGTCAAACTGTGGTCGGCACTGTCGCCGCGACGCTCGCGCTGTTCGCCTACATCGGCCTCCTCACCTGGCTGCCCACCTATCTGGTCAACGAGCGCGGCCTGACGGCGGCTACCGCGGCGCAGTACCTCATCGTTTTCAATGCCGGAATATTTCTGAGCTACTTCATTTTTGGCTGGGTTGCCGACAAGATCGGAAAGCGGATTGCGTTGATGGTCTCGTTGTCGCTGACAGCAGTTTTGCTGTGCCTCTATACCTTCATCCCCGATGTCGACCTGCTCCGCTGGTACGGCGGCGTCTTGGGCCTCTCCATCGTCTTCGCGGGCCTGATGGGATCGTATTTCAGCGAGATCTTCCCCCTGAGGGTGCGGACCACCGGTGCGGGATTCTGCTTCAACGTCGGCAGGCTGCTCGCGTCGTTGTCGCCACTGGTGCTCGCCGGAGCCGCAGCGGCGGTCGGCTACGCAGGCGCACTCCTCATCGCCGCGGCATTGTTCGCCCTCGCCGCGGCTTCGTTGACGTTCATGCCCAGAGGTAGTTCGGTGCCGCAAAAGGCCACCGGCGATGCGACTCGCGAGTTTGCGCCGCGGGCACCGCGTGAGTCACCGCGATGAGTCGGCTGGTGTCTTCGGTGGCGAAGCGCTTCACCGGTGGCATCGTGGACCCAGCAAACCATCCGGCCGGTCGACAGGTCGTCTCCAAGAGATCACAAACGCTCGGTTCAGGGCGCGCACCGAGCCAGCGGGACGACCGCGGTTCTGGCGCAGAGCCGGCGAAACGACCGCAGGCGTCCTCGATGAGTTTCGGCGGCACCATCGGTCGGTATGGGCATGACTGACGAGACCATGAGCGCCGCGTGCACCATCGACGCGCCTGCCCAAGCCGTATTCGCGGTGTTGGCCGACCCCACCACCCATCACGCGATCGACGGCACCGGCTGGGTGCGGGAGTCGCTCGACGGCAAGCTGCTGACCGAGGTCGGTCAGATCTTCAGGATGGCGATGTATCACCAGAACTACGGCGGCATGCACTACGAAGTGGCCAACCGGGTCGAAGTCTTCCAGCCGCCGCACGCGATCGGGTGGCTGCCGGGCCAGGGCACCGACAATGCCAACCTCGAATTCGGCGGCTGGACATGGCGTTACGACCTCGAGCCGCTCGACGGCGCGAGGACGGGGGTCACTCTGACCTATGACTGGTCCGCGGTCCCGCCGGCGATTCGCGAACACATCGGGTTCCCGCCGTTCGACCGGCAACACCTGGACAACTCGCTCAAACACCTCGCCGTGCTGGCGAAGGAACTGCTCTGACGACTTCCCTCAGCTATTCACCGGACGCGTCATGACCGGCGTCGGCTCGTCCCGTGGTGTGTACGAGTACGTCGACCGGTGCCGCAATTCAAGCGGATACCTCGACGTTCTCCACCCTGTGCTGCTGCTGCGCGTTCCTGCCAAGTTGCTGCGGAGACGGCCACGGCGGTTTCGCCTCTTCTGGAACGGGCTACGCCAGTGCGGTCGCTCGAGGTGACGAGGGGCATGTCACGACAGCTTCCTCGGCGGCAGTGACCACGTACGGACGTGGCGTGGCTTCCGCCGTCGGGGCGACCCGCGATTGGGCCATCACCGGCGCGAACGGAAGTGCCAATGTCCGAACATCAGAATCTAGTGTCCGAAGTGGATGGCGGGGCAGCCCATCACGATCTCGTCGGCCAGCCTCACTCCGGTGACGAGGCCTCGGTAGCGGAAGCCGAGGCCCGCGCCGCACAGATGAGTTCTGACGGACAACCGCTCGGGCCACTCGGTCGGCGCTTCGATCGCCGGTCTCCGTTCTACATCGGGATGACCGCATCCGCCGGCGTTGTGGTGACGTGTGCAGCCGCCCTGGCATTGCGTTCGCTGTCGTCGGTACTTGTGTTGATCGGTGTCGCGTTCTTCCTCGCGCTCGGCCTCGAGCCTGCGGCCTCATGGTTCGTCAACCACAAGCTGCCGCGGTGGGCGGCCGCCACTGTTGTCTTCGCCTTGTTCGTCGCAATGGTGGGCACGTTCGTGGCCGCTGCGATTCCGCCGGTGGTTCAGCAAGCTGCTGAGCTCATTCGCCAGGCACCGCACTATCTTCATCAACTCCAAGACCACTCGTCGGCCGTTGGCAGACTCAATGACCGCTTCCATCTGCAGCAGCGGATCACCGACACGCTCAACGGTTCGGGCAGCGCGGTGGTTGACAATGTAATCAGTGCGGGTGGCGTGGTCTTCGGGGTTGTCGCAGATTCTTCTATCGTCATCGTCCTGACGATCTATTTCCTGGTCGACATGCCGCGCATCCGCACCAGCCTGTATCGCCTGGTGCCCCACACCAGGCGGCCACGAGCCATCCTGATCGGCGATCAAGTCTTCGCGAAAGTCGGCGCCTACGTCCTGGGGAATGTGCTGATTTCGGTGATCGCCGGGGCCGCCACCTTCATCTGGCTGAGCGTATTCGGGGTCCCCTATCCCTTGCTTTTGGGTATCTTCGTGGCTCTGCTCGATCTGGTACCCGTCGTCGGGTCGACCATCGCCGGAGTCGCCGTTGCCGCTGTCGCGCTGACTGTTTCGGTTCCGATCTGCATCGCGACCACCGTGTTCTTCGTTGTCTTCCGATTCGCCGAGGACTATCTGCTGGTGCCGAGAATCATCGGTCGCGTCGTGAAGGTGCCAGCATTGGTCACCGTTGTCGCCGTCCTTATCGGTGGGGCGCTGTTGGGCATCGTGGGAGCTCTGGTCGCCATACCGATTGCGGCGGCCCTCTTACTGATCATTCAGGAGGTCGTCTACCCCCGCCTCGACGGCGCATGACAGCACAGTCGCCGGCCACCACGTCAAAGCCTGACCGACGAGGGTGCGGCCCGCCGTGCGGCGATCGGATCTTCCTCGGTCTCCGAGACGAGCATCTGACGGTCGCTCCGTGACGGTCGTCGCGCCGGGAAGGGAACGTTGCTTCGATATCCATCTGAAATACGGTCTGCGCGCAACGGTTACGGAGCGTCGATACCGGGTTGCCGCCTGCTGCCGATCTGTGCGGCTAAGCCTCGATCCACGGATCGGC
>JAFDWN010000068.1 GCA_018268465.1 Actinomycetota bacterium | reverse complement strand
CCTCGTTACGACACCCGACTACCCCAACCGGTTCATCGGTGGATCGAGGCTAAGGCGGTCTGGGACTGCGACTGAGGCCCCGAGGTCGTGCGTGCAGCGAGCCAGTCGTCGAGGAAGGACGCCGCCGGTTCAGTCGGAGCTTTCGGCGCCGGAGGGCGTTGCGAGCCGTCGGACGGTGCGAGCAGCGTGACGTTCGACGTCCCTCTGGCCGCGGCGGTGGTGGCGTCGCGGTAGGGGTCCACCAGTGCGGTATGCACCGGCGATCGGTTGCGATCCGGCGACCGGCGGTGCGAACACCTCGTGCAGGTCATCGGTCGCCACGAGCAACGTGACCGGCGGCGCCGACGGGTCCTCGCCGATCTGGACGCCGTGAAATCGTCGCCGCACCAGCGCGCGCAGCCGCAGTGACGGCGGCTCCCCGTCGCTGAGGGCCGTCAGCTGCACCGCCCACCGATCGGCCGTGTCCGGATGCGCCGAAAGCCGCACACGCAGACCCTGTCCGGATACGCCGGCCAGTTCCTCGATCAGCTGGGAACGGGCGGACGCGCTTGCAGGGCTCCACGGCAGGGTAGTGATCGCGGGCGTGTCGTCGATTGTGAAGCCGATCGCACGAGTGCGGTCATCGGCGACGATAGGCCACTCGCGGCGCGGCGGCGCCGGGTGGCTGTGCACGGCGATTTCGGCGAACGGGCACAGAACGGCTGCCATCTCGGTCGCGAGTTCTGTGTGATCCGGTCCGGACACCGCCAGCCGCACGGCCACCATGCCGTCGCCATCGGTGAAGAACTCGAGATCGGCCGCCGCTCCCGGAACCTCGCCGACGACGGAGGCCAGTTCACCGGGGAGCACACCGCGCAGTTCCTGGAGACGGCCGTCCGGCGTGGGGCGCAACGCGTTCACGTCGATCGTGCACCGTTGTTGCGCGGTCTCGGCCTCGAGCGTCTCTCGTCGTCGCACCGTCAAACCTCCTCGATCCTGGTGCGGCCGCATGCCGCCGGGATGACAACCGATCTCCCGCGCGGCACCGGGGGATCGGTCCTGCCCGTCATGACGACCATCGCCACGACCCGTGATCACAGCCCCTACGTCCGCAGCGGCCGGCATCGCCGTGTCCGACCGCGCACCCTGCATCTCCTCGACGTGGAGAATCTGGTTGCCGGTCGGGTCGCCGGTGACGCCGTACGGACCATGTGGAACGAGTTCGTCGACGCCGTCGACGCTCGGTGGGAGGACCACAGCACCGTGGCGGTGTCCACCCGCAACGCGACCGCCGCGTTCCTCGCCCTGCCCGTCGGGGTGCGCCGGGTCGTCGGCGCCGATGAGCCCGACGGAGCCGACTTGGCGCTCATCGAGTCGGTCGACGTCGACTGGGTCGCAGGGCGTTTCGGTCGCGTGGCAATAGGGTCCGGAGACCACATCTTCGCCGCCCTCGCCGCGGATTTGCGTCGACGCGGGCTCGACGTCGTGCAGGTGATCGGAGGTGGTCGCTGCTCGACCGAGCTCTACCGGGAGTGCACCGGTCACCTCTACCTGCCGCGCACTCGACACGCCGCGGCCATCGGTCGGGCGCGACGTTGTGATCAGTAGCCCAGACGGTCATTGCGAACAAATACGCCGCGGCAGTACCGCCAAGCAACACCAAATCGCCTAGCGTTTAACCTGACTCATTGATCACAACGAGTGCACCACTCCAGACCTGAAGTCAACCACTCGCGGGGACACTATCGCGGGGTGGCCTCTCTTCTGTCGCAATGTCGTTGGTGGTGTGTGATTGCTGAGGACGTCGAGGCAGAGATAGCGGCGGAATCGGCCCATTCGTCATGTTGTTCGGCGAGCACTGAGCCGACGATGCGGATCAGTGCGCCGCATCCCGTGGTGGCGTCTCCGCGCGGCCATCCCCGGAATTAACCTGCAAAGATCACCGCCGCTTTCGCAATGCGCGAGCGAGTTCCGAGCGCATAAGGGCCTCGCCGCCCGGCATGTTGGCTGGAACACTGATGAGGGTCTCCCGCAGTAGACCGAGTGGGAGTCGACTGCCATCAACGTTCGCCAACGCCCACTCGACGCTGGCCACAACTCCGCTCCCCTGACACAGCCGTTCGACGTGTTTCTGCAGCGACCGCCGCTGCAGCATGCTCGCGCTCGCACTGGCCCACACGCTGACACTGATCGACTCCATGTTCAACAGGCCAGCCAGAGAGTACGCCGGGCTTTTCATGAAGCTCTTGGAAGCGCGGCAGTCGTCGAATGCCAGCACGCCGTCGGGGCGCCGTATCGCGGCCACCTCGGCGGCGATCACTGAGGCGCCATGCTTGCCGCTCGCCTCGGCGGCCAGTCGAATCAAGGCGTCGCCCTGATCCGGCAGTCGGAGGCCCAAGGCTGCCGGTACCGCGGTCGCGATCTCAATACCGTCCATCGGAAGGCGTTGCGAAGTGACCGATTCCACGAGCCTCGAAGGTTCCCGTCCGAGCCTCGACTCGAGTGCATTCAGCTTGGCGCGCAGCTGCTCGGCATGCTGCCCGGCAGTGTTCAGGGTTGCATCGACAGCCGGACGCACCGTCACCCCGTTCGCCAGGGCGGTGGCCTGGATGCACTGGTTCACCGCCGGGTCGGCCATGACCAATGCCGCGAGGATGCCCGGCGCCAGTTGTCGATTCCGCCGGATCGCCCCGCGATACTCGACCTCCGCCGGGATGCGGACGTCGCCGTGTCGGTCGAGTTGCTCCTTCGCGGCGGTAACCACGAGCGTGAGCAGGGCCTCCGACAGTGCGCCGAGCACCCGCTTGCGGCCGGGGAACCATGGCACCGGAAGCGTGTCGATCTGCTGAATGAGCCCGTCCGACAACAAGTAGTCGACAACGTTACGAGTTCGGACCTCGGTCACAGATGCCCATTCGATGGCGTCGTGATCAAACTCGATGGTGCGTGGGCTGACTGCAAGGCCACCGTAGCGGTCGAGCTGGCGTACCAGACTACTTGCCGCGTCGGGCACGCGGGGGTGCTCGGCAAGCAGGTCTCCGATGCCGATCGACCAACGCCCCTGAACCGGGCCCGGTGGGGGCCGTCGGCTCGCGAGGAACGCCTGGAGTCGGTTGACCTCCTCGGCGACGTCCTCTTCGGATGCCCCCTCTTCGGCCGCTGCTCGGGCGCCCGGCGCGTGGTCTGCGGAGTAGTGCTCGAGGTGCTGTAGCCCCGCTTGCGAAACCTGTTGCGCTGCCTGCGATGCCTGCTGAGCCGCCTGTTTCGCCTGTTCTGCGAGACGTCGCCGAATTCCCCCTACGTCGGGCACGCACATCCTCCAATGTCGATTGCAGATAGTACTGAGCGACACCATCGCACTGATCCGTGCTCGGTTTCAGTCGGTCGAACGACCGACACCGACGGGTGCCCCGGCCCGCTACTGTCCGGAGGATGCCCGCGGAGGTGTTGTGCGATTTCCGCCGGTCGCGGAGATCGATCTACTGGCAAGGGGGAGCGAAATGGGATTGTTCGGAAAGAAGTCCACGTGCTGACGTGCAAGGAAGTCATCGAGCAGTCGAAGCAGGCCGGGCACGTTCACTCGAACCATCTCATGCGCGTTGGTGACAAGTTCACCTACGACTGTCCCTGCGGCCAGGCCCCTGGCATGTGGGACACGCCCGTGGAGGCTCTAGCCGCTCGACTGAGCCACATGCCGAAAGCGCACGCCACCAATTCCTACGCAGCGTGGGTGTCGAGTGGTTTCAGCACGTAGCTAACCAAACGAGGTTCGCACGTCGACGACTCGGCCTGCCGCGGGTTCCATGTGCGGGACTGATCCGTCGGATGTACCCGTCACACATACCGATGACGGTTCTCACACCTACCACTTTGCCGTGGATTCGAGCGCTATCGATCGCGAGACGCCAGTACGGTTCGAGAGGCCCGGCCCTTTACCCACGCCCAGCTGCCGCTGCGACATCAGGCCAGCTCGGCTGAGCTACGGAGCGAACGCCGTACGTTTGTTCCGCATGCTGCGGTCGTCGCCGAGAGGGACAGTGTGCCGATCGATGAACAAGGGCCGATGCGCGCGCGTTCAGGCTGCGTCGCTCCTTGACCCCTGCGCCCGAAGCGCCGTCATCGCCAGGCGGACAACGCGGTCCGCCGCCCGACGGTCCGTCACGAGGTTGGTCGCGATCGCGTCGAGTCCGGCGCACAGGCCCCGGCCCGCGTCGTCGGCGGCCGCGAGCTGCAACGCCGAATCGGCCAGCCGCGCACGTCGCGGATCCGATTCGGCCGGATCGGCGAGGAAGCACCGCAGCAGGGCCTCCCGCGCGACGATCCCGTCGTCTCCCTCGTGATGCAGGGCCGACGCGGCGGACAACACCGTCCGCACGACGACGTCGCATGCGGCAACCTCATCGGTGCGATCGCCGACGGCGAGCTCGAGCCGATCGACGTCGGCGGACTCGTCGATCCGACGCTGCGCCAACGCGTTGTAGTGGTCGTTGGCGGTGCTGACCATGGCCGTCCGCAGGAACGGGTAGCTCAACGTTCTGTCGGGGTGGTTGCGGAACGCGACGGTCAGCTTGACCAGCGTCGCGCCGACGACGTCCTCGGCGTGAGACCCGTACCGGGCACCGGCCTCGCGACGCAGGCGCCCGAGGTGCTCGTCGAGCAGATCGGCGAGACGCCCCGCGGCCCGTTCGTCCAGCCGCTGAGGCTGATTGCGCTTGCGCAGAGCGGAGGCCACCACGGCCGCCGCGAGATCGTCGACGTCCGCGAGCAGCAGCCGCAGATAGGTCTCGGCACGCTCCCCAACACCAATGCGCGCCAGCAGTTCCTGGCCGCGCGGACGCACGTGGGCCACGACGAAACCGCGCAGCTGTCGCCGGTCGACGCCGGCGGTGTTCCCGCTTGCGGTGAGACGCCGGACCGCGGCGTCGGTGACCGGGATCCGAGCCAGCTGAATCGCGGCCGCCAGCGGCGCGAGGTGCGTCGCCAGCGAGTCGAAGGCGCGACCGTACTCGACGGGCAGGTCGGCCGACTTCGCGAAGGTCCGGGCGGAGGCGAACCCGCCGGCGTCGACGCCCGCCGCGTCGAGCACGGCCTTCGCGTGCGCCGACAACTCACCGCGCCGGCGCTGCGTTCCGGTCTGGAACATCTCAGTCAGCAGCTGCTGGAGGGTCTTGGACAAGTCTGCTGCCGTCACCGCCAGGTGGTTCTGTTCTGCTAGCCATCGGCTTGCCGCCACATCGACGAGCGTCTCCCGAGTGATTCGCTCGGACGTGCTGTGGGTGAACGTCTCGACCGTGTTCATGCGCTGCTCCTCCACTGGGAGGTCGACGGGGTGTCGACCGGTCAGCGGAGCGTCTCAAGCAGGTGTTTGCGCAGGTCATCAGAAAAAAGACCCCTGGGTCGTCAAAAAGAGGACCCAGGGGTCGGGTGGGTGTTCGGGGGCTGTCAGGCTAGCGGTGAGGTACCTGGACAGCGAGGGGCGTCAAGTTTGCTGACTCGACGCTTTACGGAGAGGGATCGAGGACATCGCGCAGACGGTCGGCCATGTCGCCGACCGCAGGCAGGGAGTGCCAGAACGCGTGGTGACCCGGAACTACGACCTCCGCGGTCTCGACGCCTCGCTCACGCAGTCCGGCGAGCGTCGGTGCGTACGCGGCGTCGGAGAGTGCGCTGCGGTCCCCGCGCACGACGATCACCTGCCGTGGGCGCATGTCGGACGCACGGAGATCCCGTCCGAGGCCACCGTGTCTCAGCGCGCCGCCGAGGAGCAGAAGGTCGACCCGCCGGTTCGTCGGCGGACGAACTCCGAGGCGGTCCACCCACGGTGCCGCGGCGTCCGCCACGTGGTCGTTGGCCGCCACGTACGCGTCGATCAACCGATCCTCGCGACGGGTCGCCGCGACGAGTTCGCGTAGCCGCCAACGATGGATCGCCACCGGTTCGACCAGCACCACCGCGTCGACGTCGAGTCGTCGACGGAGTCCGACCGCGGCCATGGACGCAGCCAGTGATGCGCCCATGCTGTAGCCCAGAAACGACAGCGGCCGATTGTGGACGTCGCCGAGAACCGTTGCGGCCGCGTCGAACATCCGCTCCGCCAGCGGTCCGAAGTCGCCCGCGAGCAGTGCCAGCCGTTCCCGGCGACTCAGCCGGGACCCGGCGACGCCGAAGCCCGGCACCTCGACGACGACGAGTCTCGCGTGCAGCGCCCGAGCCATCAGCTGGAAGCGCTGCATCTCGAATGGCTCCACCCAGGAACGGAATCCCTGCACCACGATGAACGTCCGGTCCGATCCCGTCCGGCGCCCGTCGGTGACGGCGACCTGTACCGGCGATCCCGTTGCGGTGACGGCGCGGGTCCTCCAGTTCGGCAACCGGTCAGTAGTCACCGAGGGGACTCTCAGCTCGTCGACGGCGTTGATCGGCTCGGTGGTACGCGAGCGCGGCCCGCATGTCCGGGGCGGTGAAGAACGTTCGATAGTCGGCGTCCTTGAGGAAGTCCAACACCGGGTTGCGCTCGTCCCAGTGCTTGGCCGAGGTCACGTCGCGGAGGTCGGGCCAGCCGTCGACGTCGCGATTGAACGCCGTCAGGATTCGGTGTAAGGCGCCCTGCCACCGCCGCATCATCTCGATGTAGATGTCGGACTCGAGTGTCTTCACGCCGTGGCGCTGTTTCAACAGGTACTTGAACTCGGCGAGCGTTCCGCGAGAGCCGCATTCGCGATACGCGTCGAGCCAGTCGAACGCCTCCGCGGGCCTGGTGAGGAAGTCGAGGCTGTCGGTGAATCGTCGGAACCCGTCGGATGCCGCCGTGACCTGTTGATGGATCGGCAGGTGGTCCTCGGGTGCCGAGCTGAGCAGTGCTCGCCGGATCTGCTCGGGGGCGTACTCGGCGTTCATCGCGCTCGCACCCAGCCACAGATGCGCCGCGCACAGGAACATCAACGAGTGGTCGGCGTTGAGTTCGCAGAACCCGTACAGGGCCGCATCGGGGGCGTGCTGCTTGATGTAGAGCATCGCGCCCAGTCCAGTGGTGACGTCGACGGTGGGGATGCCGGCTTTGGCGTGCCACGCGTGCTCCGCTTGGATCCTCGCAACCTCCTCGGCGGGGGTGCGGTCATCGACGATCAGGTCGGGGCAATCGGGTTCGTCGCACGGATACCGCAGATACTCGTAGCCCGGTCGTTTCGGGGTGTTCAAGTGGAAGTCGACGATGGCCCCGTCGAGCACCTGGAGGTCATCGCGGATCGGTGCGAGATGGCTTGCCTCGGCCAGGATCTGCACGTCCAGGGCGCCGCCGGAGACCTGCTCCTGAAAATCGCGATTGCGCGTCGGGTGATCGTCGACGAGCAGGTACAGCAGTTCGGGCCCCGCGGCGTCCGATTCGGTCATCTCTTGATCCCTCTCAGTCGAAGTGGAGGACCCTGCACGGGCCAGATTGCGCGAATCTCCTTGCCGGCCTCCGGATTCGACGGGTCGATCGGATGCTGACTCAACCCGGCGCCTCCGCGGGCCTGCAGGTCCCGGTGCAACCACTGCGTCGTGGAGCCGTCGCGGCACCAGTCGGTGATCGGCGGCAGAGGATCCCGCACCGACAGGTGGATCTCGCCGCGGCGAATCTCACCGACCACCGACACGCGGTCGTCGGCCATCTCCTCGTTGCGCTCGCTGAGCTCACCCCGGACCCGCGTCATCGCCTGCCCGACGTTCACCAGCAGCCCCGTGATCAGAGCACGCGCCAGCGCGTAGTTCTCCGGGGCGAGATGGTAGAGCCGGATGTCGACCTCCAGGTTGAGCGAGGCGTCGGAGCCCGCCTTACCCGCGATACCCGCCAGTGACGGACGCTCCTGCTGATCCACCCACTGGTCGTGATCGATCGCCTCCGTCATCAGGCTGATCAGCGGTGCCAGCGCCGCGGCGCGCACCCGAATCTCCGGGGGAACCGACTTGTTCGCCGCCAGTTGACGATTGAACACGCGGATGTCGGTGTTGGCGTTGTGGTAGTCCTTCGTGAGCTGCTTCTTGGCCCCTTGCTGAACCCTGGCGAGGTGGTCCCCGGTAGCCCGCAGCACGCGCTCGTAGTCGCGTTGCTTCATGCCGATGAGCGCTGGGGCTAGGCACAGTGCCGCGGCGAGGGGAACCATCTCCGGCGCCCAGCGGTGCATGACGATCGACCCGAACACGATCGCTGCCATCGCCGCCATGACGATCAGCCAGATGTGCGGCCGCACCGCCCGGAACCACCGGTACACCGGGAGGAAACTCTGGTTCGCCGAGTAGTGCGTGGTGTCGATGAGGAAGCTCATGATCGCCGACACGCCGTAACCGGACGCCGCTGCCAGGGCCAACACCTTGGCCCACGCGGGCTCGCCCGGCCCGCTGAAGTAGGCGACGGCCACGATGTTGCAGGGCACCGCGACACCGCCCATCATCCCGGTGACGTTGACGAGCGTCTTCGTGTGGGCCGCCTCCGCGACGGCCGCCAACGTGCGCAGCAGGGGAGCGCGCTCGGCTTCGTCGGAGTCCAGTTGGAAGTCGAGAACGATCTCGAGGACGACCTGAAACAGGGCCGGTACCAATAACACCCACGTGAACCACCAGGTTCCCGGAGCGGTCGCGAGGAGCACGGCGGTCGCCGCCAGCAGCACTCCCCTGGTGACGAAGGGCCTGATCTGGTCGTAGACGCGGATTCGCACCGTCGTCACCTCGGCCGCCCAGTGCGACATCGGTGCGGGAGCGTTCATGTCCCGCAGGATCTGCCGCCACGGGTTCGACGCCCGCTGATTGTCCGGGACCAGATCCACGCCGGCGAACGGATCCTCGCGTTCTCCGGCTTCATCGACCGCCATCGTCCGGCGCCTCCCCTCGATTGCGTCCGCCATCGACCATCTAACCGATCCCCGCGTTCAGACCGACGACTCGCCGCGCGCTCGCGTCCTGATCACGACGCGGCACAGCACGCTGAGCATCGCGCTGACCACGGCGACCAGCGCGATGAGCGCGATGACGGCCCCGGTGGCGGTCGGCCATCCCACGACCGATGGGCGTAGGAACGGGTAGGGGATCGTGTCGCCCCCGAAGACGGCGGCGACGGCCAGCAGACCGGCCAGGTAGGTGAGGGGCCACACGTAGGCCCAACTCACCGACCGTCGCACCGACGTCGCCTCGGCCCGAGCCACGTAATCGGCGACGACGAGTACCGGCGCGGTTCCGTGCAGCAGCAGGTTCGCGGTGCGCATGAACCAGTCGTCGTGTGGCTGGAACCACGTGCCCGTCTGTGTCGCGGGCGCGATCACCGCGGCGAACACGACCGCCGACACGCACACTCCGACGGCGGCGGCCAATCGAAGCTGCCACGCGCCGCGGAACTGCCCGACGAGCAGCGCCAGAAGAGCTATCACGCCGGCCAGGACAGCCGAGTCGACTGTGAAGTAGGCCAGTGGGAAGCGCGGATCGGTGTGCTGCACGAACTGACACGCGACGCCGACCGTCTGATTGACCACGATCAGCACCGGTAGGACGGCGGTCACCGGGTTCCGTCGGCCCCGTAGGACTTGGCGCGGTGCCGCCCCCGAACGGTTCTCGGTCATCGCCGGTCCACACCTCCACACGCTCGGGAAGACTCCGCGACCATTGTGCAGGCTCACTCCCGCGCGCTCGCACCACGACCCCGTGGGGGCGAGTGGGAGATCGGTTCACACCGGCATGACAACGACATTGATGAGATCACTGTTCACCGCCGTAGCCACCATGATCGTGGGAGCGAGCACCCTGCTCACCCCTGCGACGGCCTCGGCAGCCGTCCTCGGCGGCCCGGACTTGGCGGGCTACTGCAACTACAAGCACCGGACCAACGTGCTCTACAGCGCAGGGCCGCTGAACCTGTTCAGCGCCTACTCCTGGCGTTGCACACTCCCACCGGGGATACCGACCGACGACATCGACGTCAACGCCGCCTGCCGCTGGAAGTACGGCAAGGGTGCGTACGGCTTCACCACGAATCCCGGTTGGGCGCACTCCTGGCAGTGTCGCCGATGAGTTGACACGCACGGCCGGGGTGACTCGCCTAACATCCAATAACGCAGCGGTGAACCGGATTTCGCGGTTCACCGCTGCGCTCGTTTGCGTGGACGTGGCGTGATCGATTGCGTTCGGTGTGGTCGCTCGCAGTGGGAGATCGGTGTATCTACACGTCCCCGCGAACCGGCGGCGGACGTCAACGGAAAAGGAGTGATCGATGTCGAGATCGATGAGAAGAGCCGCACTGCTGGTGGCCACGGTGCTGATGGCCGTGGCCCTTGTCGGGTGCGGAGCGCCACCAGACAGATCGCGGGAGGCCAACGTCGTCGTCGTGGCCACCGCAACCGCGAACGAGCCGGGCGTGCAGCTGCCGGCGGGCTTCGACGACACCCTGGGCGCCGCCAACGCCACGCATCGGGGAAGCGTCACGATCCTGATGCCGCGCGGCGGCAGGACCGAACAGGCCAGTGATCCGCTACCCGTCGCGGTGCTGCGCGACGGAACCGACCCCGAGAACGATCCGGGTCTGGTCGCCGACGGGCTGAGGCATATCTCCGCGGAGCTGACGTCTCGCGTTCAGCGATTGGCCAGCGACGAGCCGAACCTCGATCTGCTCACCGGTCTGAACGATGCCGCGCGTCGAGCTCCGCGGGCGACCCTCGTCGCGATCAGCAGCGGCCTGCAGACGACGGGACTGGCCGACTTCACCGGATTGGGATGGGATTTCCGGAATTCCGACGTGATCGCGAATCTCCGCGATCAGGGCTTCCTGCCCGATCTGAGCGGCAAGAAGGTCGTCTTCGTCGGTCTCGGCGACACCGCCGGTGCGGCCCAGGCCCCACTGCCCGAGCCCATGCGGGCCAAGGTGGAGAGCCTCTGGCTCGACATCTGCCACGCCGCGGGGGCCGACGACTGCACGACCGCCCAGTCCGCCTCGACTGCACCGACGGTGTCGACGGTGGCGGCGAGAGTGGTTGCCGTTCCGGTCTTCTCGTTGCCTTCCCTTCCTGCCGCAGGAGGGAGTATGCCGATGCCCACTGAGGCTCTGTTCGCGCCCGACAGCGCCGACCTGCTGCCGCAGGCGCAGAACCCGCTGGAGGCGTTGGCGCGGGAGTTGGTCGACCGTGCCGCGACCGTCGATCTCGTCGGTCGAACCTGGTCGGTCGGCCCGGCCGACACGGCGCGCGGGCTCTCCGAGCAGCGTGCGAAGGCCGTCGCCGCCGCGCTCGTCCAGTACGGCGTCCCCCGCGAGCGCATCGGCTCGATCACCGGGGTCGGCTACGACGACCCCATTCACCCCGCCGGGGCGGATTCCGCCTCGACCGCGGCCGCCAACCGCGTCGTCGTGGTCACGGTGCGCAACGCGGGATAGCCACGGCCGACGAGCGCGGGCGGTGCCTCCCTAGGGGCACCGCCCTTCGCCGTCGTAGGGGTCGGACCGACCGGGAGATCGGTTCGAACATCCAGCGGAACGATCCGCTCGCCGCCTACTCGCGGCGACTGACTCGAGAGGAATCCACGATGTTCAGCTGGATACGAAAAGGATTGGCGCATCGGCGTCGTTCGCTGCTGATCGACACGGCCACCGAGCAGGTGACCCGCCTGACACCGGGCAGCCGCCAGGCCGATCGGATGCTGCACGGCGAGGCCCTGATCATCACGGGTGTGCTGGCCGCGATCGTTGAGGTGGTGTCCGGCGCATGGGCCAAGATGGACGCGCTGGCGCAGCGGCACGTCGCGGCGGTGTCGGACATCGCCGCGTTGCTGGTCCAGATCGAGCAGCTGCCGGACCGGCAGCACGTGGTCGCCCCGGCCCATCACGGCAGGCCCCGGCAGCTCGACTCCGCCGCGGAACCCGCGCAGGCACGGCGTCACGTCGGCGCGTTCGTCTCGCGGATGCGCACCCCGCGTCTGATCCCCGAGGACGCCGTCTACGGTGACGCCGTCAGCACCGCGTCGGCCGAGGCCGAACACGAGGAGCTCAACGCGCGCATCGCGTCGGAGGACGCCGCGGGTCAGAGCCGCCATCACCATCACGTGGCGCGGATCTGGCGGTGGGCCGCTCGGATGGTTCTGTTCTTCGACGTCGTCGCACTGTCCACGCTGACGATCAAGCTGGAGAACGTCGCGTTCGATGCGCAGCTGTGGCATGAGCAGTTCACCGAGCAGCTGCAGCGGCTGATCACCGCGATCTGCTTCGCCCTCTTCGCGGCGGTCGTGATCGCCGTCATCTCGCACCAGGTGGGCGCCTACACGTGGCGCTACATCCACCGCACCAGTCCGCTTCTGGCGGAGGCAAAGCCGTCCAAGCGCGTGCTCGTGATCTCCTGGGGCGTGCAGGCGGGATTGTCGGTTTTGATGGGTGTCGCGATCTTCGCGCGGCTGCAGCACGAGGCGGCCGGGACGCACAGCGGGGGATCTGTCGGCTGGTGCGTCGCCCTGCTCATCGGTGTCGCCGGGATCATCGCGCCGCTGGCCGTCGGACTGGTGGAGGCCCTGCACTCCTCGCCCGAGGTGCTGCGCCGCGCCGCCCTCGCCCGGATCGTTCAGGCGGCCAATCACGACGGGCAGGCCTTGGCCCGCAAGGTGTCGGGCCGTCACACTGGGATGGTCGAGCTTGTCCAGACCGGCGAGCGACTGCTCGCCGACACCCGTCGGCGCGTCGACGCCGAGCGGCTGCCGGCGCACCAGGCCATCCTGATCCTGCGCAGTCGGCACGGCTACGCCGACGAGCACGCCGCGGCGATCGAGTACCCGAACGCGGGGGGTGGCTTCCTGCCCGACCTCGATCTCGAGCGGCAGCTGGCACCGCTGGTGGAGTTACTAGACTCCATGCGCGCCGGGACCATCGCCCAGACGGAGACGGGAGTCACGTCGTCGGACGACGACACCACCGCCGCTCCAGAGGCGACGTCGACGGATACCGCGTCTAGCCCGGTCGTCGCAGAGGTGATCGCGCACAACGGATTCCCGGTGAGCTAGCGGCGGCGCGGCATAGCCGAGCGCGGGGCCGGATCGGAAGCCGATCCGGCCTCGCGTCGTTCCCGTGGTTCCCCCGTGCCCACAGCGACGTCCGCAGGCCGACTCCCCTCCCGCCGACTGTCCGGTCGCCGCGCATGGAGTCGAGCGAGTGTCTGTCACGAGCCCCCGACGTGGAGCCGATCTCGGGCTCCTCGAGTTTCCGTGACGCCGTGGGTCCGGACAAGTGGTTGATCGACGGACACGTGCACAGTCGGCGCGCCCTAGGAGGCCGCTGAATTATCGGC
>JAFDWN010000067.1 GCA_018268465.1 Actinomycetota bacterium | reverse complement strand
CTCCGGGATTTCCAGAGCGTGTCACACATTGTCAGGCTGACAGGATTTGAACCTGCGACCACTTGACCCCCAGTCAGCGCTAGGCCGTGTCTACCTGTCCCAGCGTGTCCCTCCTCTCCCGCTGATCTGCACAAGTCGTCTCAACGTGTCCCCCTGCGTCCCAGGGTGTTTCACGCCACTTGTGACAACTGTGTGACAACATCGTGTCAACGACGGTCCAAAATTGACCCGTTCTCGACGGGGTGGTTTCTAGGGGTCGTCGCAACACTTCTCTAGATTCTGGAGGTTGTGTTGGCATCGTCGCGTCGGGTGAAGAAGGGGCCGGGGCGTCGTCCGCAGTCGGCCAAGCGTCAGCGGTTCATGGAGTTGCGAGCTCGCGGCTGGAGTGTGCGTGCAGCCGCCCGGGAAGTCGGTGTTTCCCGATCATCGGGGACGAACTGGTCGCGCGGTTACAAGACCTACCGCAACGGCGTGGAGGTCGGGTTCGTCCTGCCGCTTGATGCCCTGGCGGTCCGTCAGATCAGCCCGCGCTACCTGTCCGAGGACGAGCGCATCGAGATCGCCGATCTGGGTCGCTCAGGCTTGAGCTTGCGCGCGATCGCCAGCCGGCTCGGTCGAGCGCCGTCAACGATCTCGCGGGAGCTGCGGCGGAACGCACCGGCCGGGCGTGCGTACCATCCCTTCGAGGCGCATCGACGAGCTACCGCGCGACGGGCACGTCACCATCCACGCCGAGTCGACACCAATGATCAGCTCGGTGCCCTGGTCATCGAGATGCTCGGCCGTCGGTGGAGCCCGCAGCAGATCAGCCGGCACCTGCGTCTGCGATTTCCGGACGATCCAGCGATGCGATTGTGTCAGGAAAGCATCTATCAAGCTGTCTATCAACCGAATTCACGCTTCCTGCGGCCATCGCGGTTGGCGCCCCACCGGCGCTCTCCACTGCGCACCGGCCGGGATCACCGCCGAGCACACCAACACCGGCAGCACCGCCGGCCCCGCTTCCAGCAGCCGATGCTCACCATCCACGACCGCCCCTTCCCACCGATCGACCGATCCCAAGCCGGCCATTGGGAAGGCGATCTCATCATCGGCGACAACCACCTCTCGGCGATCGGCACGCTAGTCGAACGCCAGACCCGAATGCTGCGGTTGGTGCATTTGGCCCGCGCCGACTCCGATTCCGTGCACGCTGCCCTGGTAACCCGCATGCAGGATCTGCCGTCAGCATTGATGCGGTCGATCACCTGGGACCAGGGCACCGAGATGGCGCGCCACCTCGCCACCGCCGATAAGCTCGGGGCACCGGTCTACTTCTGCGACTCCCGCTCGCCGTGGCAACGTGGCAGCAACGAAAACACCAACGGGCTACTGCGGGACTACTTCCCCAAGGGTGTCACCCTCATCAACCACTCGCCAGAGCACTTGCTGGCAGTCGAAGAAGAACTAAACAACCGCCCGCGAATGGTCCTCCAAGACCGTTGCCCTACCGAACTATTCACTGCACTGCTAGCCTCCGAAAGTCCATCGTGTTGCGACGTTGACTAGAACCCACCCCGTCGACACGGGGTCATTTTTCAGGCGACGCCGACACATCGCCGCCCACGCAGCCCATGATGAGCAAACCCGATCGTCCCGAATGCCCTCCGGCGACACCGATTTGCACCAAACCAACCCGCGCCAACCCCCGCCATCGCACGCCAGCGAAGCATCGCAACCGATCACTGCAAGAAGCTTTCATCCACACTGCCCCGCGAGACCGGCCGTACCAGTCCACTGCGCTATCCGCGCGGCTCGCGGATGTGCCGCTCTCACCACTGGGTCCGGGGCTTGGCCGATCGGCACGCTCACGAGACGACGCCATGCCGGCAGACGACGGCAACCATCACCGAGCCAGCCGTCGCCAGCATCGGTCTGCCGTACTCGGAAAGCACAGAGTCAACATACGTCTGCCCTCATCCCTCAGCCACATCGAAACAGGTTCGTCCGGGAGGTGATGTCACAAGGGCCTACCGCTGTTGATCACCACCATCAGGACCGACCAGAGCACCGCCGGTGATATCCGGGCCCCACCGAGGAGCAGCTGGTGGGGTTTGGCTGAGGTCAGTGCATACCTGCCGAACCCGCGACCGGATCGACCGTCCGCCGTTCAGCTACCAGCGCTGGTCCGCCCGCCGGTCCAGTTCCTGGCGACAGCGCGGGCAGTCACCGCACCGGCGCGACGGTTTCGTGAAGTCGCCTGGCGACAAGTCGCGCGTCCGCGCAGGTTGATGCCGCGTGCCCGCTCGGCCTCAGTCAGCTTGGCGCGGTGGTCGTTGAGCACCATCTGCTCGATGACGCGGTGGGTGCGCAACGTGGCTTCGTCGCCCTCGGCGGGGTGGACATAGACCGGGATGGTCGGCAGGCCGGTGATGCGTAGCATGCTGCGGGACGAACAGGCTTCACGTCAGCTGATCGAACGTCAACATGAAGCGTGGCGCGTCGGGGCGTCGGACCGAAGTCGGGCGTGCGCGACGGCAGCTGGGAAGGCTGGTTCGGCGACGGACATGGGGTTAAAAGCCTACAGGGCGATCAGCAGACCGTTTTTCTGATCGGGCGTGCGCTGCACCGGCCATTGCCGCCGACGGTGCGAGCGGCTGAGCGCGTGCGGACGCGCCGTCTAAACGCGCACACGCTTTTGGTTTTGCTGGAACACTTACCGACATGCCGAAGAGGTCGTTCGGTGGCCAGGCAGCGAAACCTCCACCCGCCCAATAGGTACCTGGGTGGCCGCGGGGCTGTCCCTCGCGGTAATCGGCTTCGCCACCCAATTCGGAGTGTTGACAGTCTCAGCCGCGGTTCTTCTTGCCCCGATGGTCTACGTGTTTGCCCGGCTGCGTGGGCACGCGCCGGACGCGCGAACCACGTCGGACTTCGTGGGCGCCGTTCTGGGCGAGCGCTTCGGTGTGTTCGCGGGGCTGGTTCAGCTCGTCGCCTACCTGCTCTTAGCGGTCATGTTCGCTCGAACTCTTGCCTTTGGCCTGTGGGGAATGCTCGGTGTGTTCCGCGGTCTCCTGCCGAACCCCGCTTCTACAGCCGGTACCACGGTGTTTGCGGTCGGCTCGATCATTGCGGTCGTGGCTGCAGGGGTGATCGCTCATCTGCTGTCGACTCGCGGAATTTCCTGGGTCGTAGCGATTTTGGCAGCGGCGGGAATGTTGGCGTACTTCTACATCGCAGTTGCGCTCGTCGCGCTCATCGCGACGGGCAGTCAGCCGCGAGACCCCAGCATCGCCATGGACTCGCCGCCGGTGACGTACGGACTTGTGGACGCCGTACTTGCGGTTGGACTGATCGTCGGCTTCGAGGTCGTGACGACAATAAATCGCGACGTACGCTTTGTGGGCCGATCGATGGGGCTCGCGCTCGCGCTGACCGCCGGATGTGCGCTGATCGTCGCGGCGGCCGAGTCACCCCAACTGTTTCGTACTGATCCCGTACCCCACTGGCAGTTCCCCTGGCTGGCTGCAGCCTATCTGGGCCGTGCAGGCGAGAATTGTTTCCTGATCGGAATGACCGCCCTTTCATGCGCGGGGCTGCTGACGCTGATCTTCGCAGCTGTTCGCGTCGCCCGTCGTTGGGCCGACCAACTCACACTCCCGTTGCCCGACCGCGCGCAGCGTCAGACGTCCGACAGCCCCAGGATTCCGTCCTCGACGGCGCGCGCGAGTAGGGCCGACTTCGTGGGTGCAGGCCGCCCGACCGCTGCGTACTTGGCCCGAGCCCGCTGAAGGTGAGTTCGAACTGTGCTGGGTGCGATGAACAATCGCTTGCCCACGAGCTCCTTGCTCTCGGTTTGAAACCAGGCCACCAGGACTTGCTTCTCTCGTTCCGAGAGGTTCGGCCGTCCGGCGATATCGTCGTTGAGCAGCGCGCGAGCCATCGAGGGGCTCAGGTACGGCGTCGCGGATCCCGCAGCGTGAATCGCCTCGATCAGATGCGCTCGGCCGTCGGACTTCACCAGATAGCTCACCGCCCCGAGCTCCAAGCACTTCAGGATGATCTCGTCGGTGCTGATGTGGGAGAAGACCACCACTTGGTAACCGCTCCCGCACAACTGCTGCAGAGTCTCGAACGCCGGACGGCTGCCGTCGATCTGCAGGTCGAACACGACAACGTCGACCGGTTCGGAGCCGATCGGGTGTCGCGCCAGGAAGTCCTCCGGGTCGAGAAAGTCTCCGACGAAGCGGATCTCGGGCTCCGCTCCGGCACACCACGCGTGCACCCCGGCATGCACCACATCGTGGTCGTCGATGATGACCGTTCGCACAGCAGCGGGACTCAATCCCGTCCGCAGAATGATCTTATCCGCAACCGCGAATGCATCCGCCTCCAGCGTCACCGACACTCCCTCCCCAGAGCCCCTGCTCACAACCAGCGCACCGTCGATTCGCCACCGACGCGGTGGAGCCGAGAGACCCTCTCCCGTCCCGCTTCGAGTACGCGCCCACTGACGATCGGCTGCGCCGATGATAGCGCCTGGCGATTGGTTCGGCGTGATGGAAGCAAATCATTCTCGGCGTCAAACACCCGTCGGGCGCCGGCCCGCGACTCGGTCCACCTTGTGCGAGACAGGCAGGCTAACGCCGCTGGGCTGCGAAGATGCATACCCTTTCGAGGCGTCTTCGCTGACTTCGGGGTCAACTCGATGCCCCGTGCCGGCTGACGACACAGCCTGTGCCGCCATCCAGCAATCTACACACGGTCCGCTCCATCGGCTGACGCTACTTTCTGCCCGATCCCTCTGCAGGCCGCGCAGTTCACCCAGTTGCCGAAGTCACTGTGCCCACCAGTTCCGTTGCAACGGGGGCACTTTCCGCGAAAGACGCGGGTGAATCGAGCGATCATCTTGCTCACCTCTCCAGAATCGTTGTCCGGCAATGGTCACATTCGCTGAGCGTCACCCGACACTGCACGTTCGTACGACACGCGTCGACCGTGCCGACGGCGCGTCTCGGCGTGGCGACGAGAATCAAAGGACACCCTGCATCCGAATGTCGGCTACCGAACCGAATCGAACGTGCCCGATGCCGCCATGGCATCAGAGCTCGACAGGGAATTGGCCGCGCTGCGAGACGCGAAGTCGTAGGCCGAGATTGATCACCGCAAGGCGGCAGACGATGCGATGGTGCTGGTCTCCGAATTCAGTCGAAAGATGGCCGCACAGCGAATCCCGACACTGCCTATCTACACGGTCGACACGGCGGTGACGCCCGGCCAGAAGAAGTCCTTCATGCAGAGGGAACGGCCGCGCGTGTGGCACACCACCTACCGGACGGTCGCCAAGGGGTGGCCGGTCGGACGTTACGACAGCGACAGCAGTGCGCCGCCCAGCTATCTCAACCCGCCGGTAGTGACTGTTGACGCACGGCTGATCATGACCACCTGGGGTGCGTGCTTTCCGCGCCCAGCCACGGAACCATCTACACCAAGGGCCCGGACTACGGGGTGACCGCTCTTCACACGTACCAGCCGGACCCGCGGATGCTGCCGAAAGGCAACACCGGCGACTGCTTCGCATACCTATACGTGAACACCGAAGCTGAACTGCGTGGAGCCGCGGCCCCGAACTTCGTCGTGAACGCGAGGTGCGGAGGCGATGCAGCACTACCTGGGGTGATCACCGTGCGGCTATCGCAGAGTGAACTGCCCGGTTCCGGCGCCATCGAGATTGAAATCCAGCACTTGACCGCTCGACGTGGGCAGAATGACGTTCGTGGCCTTGGGGTTCATCGGGAGTGGGGCACCCGTCTTCCGGCTGATCTGCGAGATGTCGCCGCCGCCCGAATTCCGGTACGGCTCATCCCATCCCACGTGATTCACTTCGATATCGCCGGTGAACACGTCCACGTCGGGCAAGGTGAAATTTCCCACGAACGTCCAGCCCCGGTACACGGCGGCGAGATTGCATCCGTCGACCGACGTTCCCTTCGCCAGCCCGAGGTGAACCTGCCAGAGTTCCGGGTCGTGCGCGCCGTTCTCGGCGTTGATCGTCCAGCTGGCGCAATCGACGTACTTGTCCGCATACGGGAACGCCGTCTCGCGCAGTTTCGCCACCGTCTTGTGTTCGGCGTCGTGCCACTCGGACTGGGTGATCGGAAGAAAAAGGGCTACGGTCGAGATCAGCGCGAGGCCGCCGATGACGACCGAACTCGTCCGGCCCGCCCACGGCCGACGGAGGACGAGAAACGCTCCGAGGAGCGCGGTGATCGGAATCAACCCCGCGAGGTACGTCGCGAGAAAGTGATCCCAGATGCCGCGTACCTCTTCGAAGTAGACATCGGGGTCCGGCGCCAGGACGAAGGTTCGCGTCATCAGGAAGTGACCGAGGAGAAACGGGACGAGCACCGTGAGCGCCGCGACGACGGCGATGCCGACGGCGAAATGGTCGGGGAAGGTGTCGACTGACGAACCGCACCCGCTCGTCCGCGCAGTCGCCGCCGGTTGAGGACGACTGGCTGGCGCGGGTGGCAGCGGAGCGATGGGACTCGGCTGGCTGGCTCGCCTGCCCGCCGCCAGGTCACTCAACACCTCCGTCAGGCCAGCGCCCTTCGCGTCGACGAGTAGTTCGTCGCCGCAACTCCGATCACCCCACGACTCGGGAAAGCTCACGTACTTCCGCTCGAAGTCGAACATCTCAGCCTGACTCGCGTCGAACTCGTAGTCGTGGTGCTCCTTGCTGCTCCTGTGTGAACGGAACGCGCCACCAGCGTCGAGAACGGTGGTGTCCTCGGTCGTCACCACGACCTGTTTCAGCGACCCGTCGGGCAGCAGCACGTAGAGGTGATCTTCGCGCGTCTCCTCCTCAGTCTGGTAACCGGTGCCGCTGTACATGCGCCTGATGTTGTGGCGGCGGGCATCCAACAACCAGTGCACGCCAACGGCTTCGACGACACGATCGCCGTCGCGGTACTGCACGGGCGCGTTCTTCGTCGCCGGCGTCTCCTGGGCGGCCCGCCGCGCCAGAGCCTGAAGCGCAGGCAGGTCGAATCGGCTGGCGTCGTACTTGCGACGATCAGGCATCGCGATTCCCCTCCAAGACGGCAGCGCAACCGAGTGGCGCCACCTCAGTCGTCCCGCGCGGCGGCTAATCCAGCAGCGCGAGGCATTGGGCGCCCATGGAATCGCCTGCGCACGTGGTGTCCCACCAGGGTTGGCCACCGAACCTCTGCATGAACTCCGGGGCAACGTCGCGGCTCAGTACCGTCCCCAGGCCTGGGCACGCCTGCATGATCACGTTCGCGAGGTGTTGGTCCATCCAGTCCCACGGGAACTTGACTTCGCAGATCAACTGCCAGTGGTTCTCGTCGTCCCCCGGTCTCAGCCAGTAGTGACCTGCGTACTGGGCCGAGTTCCTGCTGCTGATCCACTCGAGGATCTCGGGCGATATCGCCAGCCCACTGACGAGCGGAACGCGGACGGACAGGGTGCCCGTCTCCTGGACGTGGATGAACACGGTGCCGTCCCGCATCCACGTCACGAACGACATGTCCTCGGTGGGAAACGAGCCCCAGTTCTGCTCCCTCGGACCGACGGTCGCGCTGAGTCGCTCGTGTAGTTGGGAGATGAACACCTCGCGGGGGCCGTTCGCCATGACATCAGCGTAGCCGCGGCGCTTTCACCGCCATGTCCCCCGAACGTTCGATACCGACGGGTCGTCCGCCGAACGAGCGAGCGTCGCCGTATCGTGGCGGTTCTACGCACAGGCGTCCACCAACCACGTCATCTCATCCAACCAGGAATCCGGCGTAGTAGACGGCACCAGAACGAATTTCGTGATTCCCACCTCGACGTACTGCTTGAGCAGACCGCGGAGTTCGGCGCTCCCCGATGGCACCAGATCCGCAATGGACGTACCGGGTCGCTGGGTGTGGACCAGATCGCGGATGCGGTTCGGAACCTCGTCGCGAGCGTAGATCAGCAGCATGCCGTAATGGTCGTCGTCGATCGAGCGGCCCATGTTGCGGGCGCACTCAGCGATAGCGGACCGGGCGCTGTCGGCTTCGACGACCGTCTGGAAGCTTCCGAGCCATCCGTCGGCGAGCCGGCCGGTGCGTTCGTATTCCCATCGAGTCCGCCCGCCGGTCCACAACGGCATCGGGCCAACGGGTTTCGGGAAGAGGCGCAGATCGTTCACTGCGAAGCGTGCGCCCTTGTGCGTCACCGACGGCTCAGTCCAGAGCCTCCGCATGAGCGGGACCGCCTCGTCGAACCATGCCGACCGGTCGCCGCGCGAGACGCCGAACGCTGCGTGCTCGGCAGGGTCGACGGTGCCCAGTCCGATACCGGGCAGCAGGCGACCCCCGCTCAACGCGTCGATGGTTGCCAACTCCTTCGCCAGCAGCACTGGATTGCGGCCCGGCACTACGAGCACACTGGTACCGAGTTTGAGCCTCGTCGTCCGACCCGCCGCGAAGGCCAACCCGGACAACGGATCCACGGTGGGACCTGCGACCCGTTCGGATAACCACAGCGAGTCCAAGTCGACGGCCTCGCACGCATCGACCGCCTCCGCGAAGGACTCTGGCCCCGCGAGCAATTGTTGGATGCCGAGACCGAGCCCGTACCTGATCTTCACGGAGTCCCTCCGCAGTGCGCGCCGATCGCTCCGTACGGTCGCCATCGATCGCTGAGCTGCCAGATGGCGGGTTCGGTGCTCGGGGAGTCGTACTCGTCGGCCCGGTAACTCAGAATGCGCGACCGGCGTCCGTCCACGAGCAGCCACCGCTGTCGTGCCACGTCGTAGCTCCCGTCCTGCAGCCAGTCGGTGTCGGCTTTAATGGCGACCTCGAATCCGCGGTCGTGACCGGGCCTCGCGATCAGGACCCGCCCCGTTCCTGTGTCGACGAAACTCACGCCGCCGTCTGGGGTGGATCGCACAGCGTGCGGATGGACCAGTCCATCGACCAGGCGTTCGTAATCGCCTGTTGTGCGGTCGATTCGAATCAGCCAACCCTGATGGAATAAGGTCGCGACGATGGAGCCGTCGGAGGCTTCGACAACCGAGTTCACGTGGGTGGTCTGAGCCATCGTCCCGTAATCGACACCGCGGTGGTCAGCATCCCGGTCGATTGTGCGGTGCCTGCCCATCGGGTCCGTGTGCATCCCGTGGTCGATGGCCCACCACTGCCACACGACGGCACCCGATCGGTCGACCTCGATGATCAGGTCAAGCCCCGAACACGCCAGCAACCAGCCGGCTTTCGAAGGCGCCACCCAGTGAACGGCGTTGAGAAGCGGGATGTTCCAGATGTCGTCGGACCGACGGCTCAAATCGCCGGATACTTCGGCTACTGCCCATGGGGAGGTGACCAGGAGGTCGGCCTCGTTCCACGTCATCCCGGCCGCCATCCACATGTCGATGGTGCTGACGGCGCCGTTTTCATCGACACGGCACAGGGCGCCGCCAAGTTCGGCGATCGGTTTACCGCTGGCGCGTTGCAGTGCGAGCGGTCGTTCGGCGTCTTCAGACGACCTCGCCCAGTAGGTCCGCAGCGTGTCAAGTCGCGTTGAGACCACACTGATGTGGCAGTCGCGGAACGGCGGCGCCGCGATCATCCGGTCGCCTCCGCGAGTCGCTGGTCCAGCCAGTCCTGCGGATAGAGCAGCTTCTCCGCTTGATTCCACTGCGCGGCGGGCACTTCGACGGTGAACACCGAATCGCGTTGTGCGACTAGGCCCTCCTCGCACAGTAACGCCAGCTCGTCACCCATCACCGACTCGAGGCTCACCCCAAAGCGGTTCAGAACCGCACGACTGTCGATGGTGCCCGTCCAGTAGAGCTCACGAACCACGGAGAGCGCTATCTGTTCGGCCGAGTTGCTCAACAGTACTTCGACCTCACGATCGGCGAGGTTCGCTGCGAAGTCCGCGACGTGTGGACAGCGGAAATAGTGCGACCCGGAGAACGAAAGAGCCCCGCTGCCAAGGCCGATCACTGTGTGATCCAGGTCGAGTCGGTGCTGTGTGCGATACCACGCGCGCTGGGCCAGACGGCGCCTGCGATCCCGATGCTCGGTGCGGATCAGTCGCACCGACTCGGCGTCGAGAGGCCTGGTCGCCTCGTACCCGAGGGGTTCGACGGCGGCCGCGGCGTCCTCGACCATGGCCGCGCACCTGACGATGTACTCGGACGCCCCTGCCCCCTGCCTCGGGTCATCGGCCCCCTCCACCGGGCGGTATCGGTACAGGGTGATGCCGGGAACGTTGAGCCGAGCCAACGCCTCCACGCTGCGGACAAGATCAGCGGTGTCCTGATTGATGAGCCCCACCATCAGGTCGCAGTTGATGTCCTCGGCGCCGGCCGCGAACGCAGCGGCGATGAGCGCGGTGAGATGCTCCGGGTCGGTTGGCCCGCGGTGAACCGAACGGAGCAGACCGGCGTCGAAGCTCTGAACGCCGAAGCTGAACCGGTTGACGCCGTGCCGCCCGGCCACGGCGATCTTGTCGACCGTCGCCGATCGCGGCGACATCTCGAACGTCGCGCCCGCACCGTGCTCGAGCGGGAACACCGTCGTCACACTCGACAGGACGAGATCCATCTGGTCTTCGGTCAGCACCGACGGCGTCCCCCCGCCGACGTATAGTGCGGCCGCGGGTACGGGTGCGCGGTGCTGCATCAGGTCCGCGATCAACCCTGTCAACCGGGTCGTGTAGTCGACGGCTCGTCGAGCGTTCGGATCGGTCAACGAGTAGTGGTACATGCAGAACGTGCACTTCTCCTGGCACAGCGGCACGTGGACGTAAACCTGCAGTGCAGCAGCGCCGTTCGCGTTTTCGACACCGTCGAGCAGGTCGGAAAGCGCCGCCAGGTAGGGCTCGCGGCGGGTGATCGTCGCGAACGTCGGTGGCGGCACCAGCATGGACGCGAGGGCGGTATCGGAGCGGACGCGATCCCAGCGCGCGCCTATGTCACTCACGACACCATCTCCCGAAGCGGTTGTTCGACGACGGACGTTCCTCGACGTATCCGGCTCGCCTGGTGTGCACCGGCGAGCAGATCCGGCATCACCTCGGTCAGCAATATGCGGTGGATCTCGTCGTAGGCGTCGCAGTGTGGATCGGGAAGGGGTTCAGCACCGTGGCCGCCACCAAGAGTGCAGCCGCCACCGCAGCTGTGCAACCACGGGCATCCGGCGCAGGTGGTCGGCGTGGTGCGGAGGGTCGGAGCCAGCAGGTCGATGAGCGGCAGCGGCTTTCGCAGACCTCCGCCGCTGTCGGGCACCACGTGTGCCAGCGGGGCGTCGACGAAGCGAGGGCACGCGTGCACACCGCCCTTGGCGTCGACGGTGTGCAGCGAACGGCCGCTGCCGCAGGTGCGCGACGTACAGGAGTCGCCCCAGCCGCGCGAGTCGCCGACGAGTCGCCACAGGAACTTTCGCGCCGTGGTGTCGAGCAGGTCGAGATCACGCGCGTTGGCCACCGCGATCACCTCCGCCATGAACGCGCCGTACTCCTTCGCGCTGACACCGTTGGCGTCCCATGCGGTGGCCGCTTCGCCGTGCGCCAGGATCGGCTTGAAAAGCCAACTGCCGACTCCTAACTCGGCGATCGCGTCGAGCACGGCGGTCGGGTCGCCCACGTTGTGTCGTCCAATGGTCACGGGAACGTGCACCGGCACCCGGCGGGTGACCAGTCGGCTCAGGCCTGCCAGTGCCAGCTCGTGCGAGCCCACCCCGCTGCGGAAGAGCCGGGTGGCATCGTGCATGGCCCTAGTGCCGTCGATACTGAGGCCGACCGAGATACCGTGCGCGGCAATGAAGTCCGCCAGATCATCGTCGACTGTTGTCCCGTTGGTCTGGATAGACATGCGGAGCGGTTTGCCGGCCTCGGCGGCCGCGGCCTCGGCGTAGCTCACCGCGCTGCGGAATGCCGACTCGGCGACGGCGATCTCACCGAAGTCGATGAGCAGTTTTGGCCAGGGCTGAGCGACGGCCTGGTCGATCGCGTGATGCAGCACGTCCGTGCTCATCGCGTTCGCTGGTCGCGGCAGCTCGTGTCCGAGGTAGCAGTATGTGCACGCGAGATTGCATCCCGAGTTCATCAAGAGCACAAGGGAGTAGTGCTTGCGCGTAGCCTCCACCGCCGCGTCGTGCCGATCGGGGTCGATGCCCAGCGTTCCGCCGACCTCGACGAGCCCTCGGTTCCAGATCGCCTCGAGACCATCGATTGACGGTTTGCGCGCCAGCATTTCTCGCGTCGACGCACCGTCGAGGTCGCGCAACTGCGAGAGCTCGCGGTCGTCCACGGCCGCCCATCCGCCTGTGCGAGCGCTGATCACGAAGGTGATGTCCTGCACCGCAAGGTATCGCAACTCCGCGAGGCGCACCGTTCCGTCATGAGGCATCGGCACGGTGCTGCGCTGCACTCGCGTGATGGGATTGTCCGATTGAAGCCAACGCATGAGTCCTCGCTACCTCGTGATAACCGCGTCACCGATGACGAGGGCGTCCAACCGGGATCGTGTGAACGTATCGACGGCGTCGCGTCCCGATGACACGATCGGTTCGCCGGCCAGGTTGAACGACGTGTTCAGAACGATTCCCACGCCGCTCCGTCGTTCGACTTCGTCGAGCAGGCTGGGGTATCGCGGATCGCCCAGTGCTCCGTCGACAGTCTGCGGGCGACACGAACCGTCGATGTGCACCACCGCGGGAACCACATCCACGGTGCTGGCTGCTGCGGGAACCGCCATCAGCATGTAGGGCGACACCACACCGTCGAAGTGCTCGGCCGCGGCGCTCGCACTAACCGACGGCGACAGTGGACGCCAGCGTTCCCTGCCCTTGACGTCGTTGACACGGTCGCGTGTGCCTGACAGCCGAGGCGCGGCGAGGATCGACCGAGCACCCAGGGCTCGTGGGCCGATCTCCGCCCTCCCCTGCACCCAGCCGATCACCTCGCCGCGCTCCAGACGCAGCGCTGCCTCGGATGCGATGTCGCCGGAACCGGTGACCGACAGTCCGAGGCGGACCGCCTCCTCGACGGCTTCCGCCTCCTGCGGCAACGGTCCGAGGAAGGGGGAGAACGGATCCGAGCGGACGAGCGAGTCGCCGTGCGCGACGGCCGTCCACAGTGCGGCGCCGAGGGCACCTCCGGCGTCGTGGGCGGGCGGGATGATGAAGAGTGCGTCGGCGATTCCAGTCCGCCCGAGCGCACCGTTCGCCGTGCAGTTCAGAGCGACTCCACCGGCGAGTGCGACGTTTCGGGTCGAGAGCTTCTCGGTCCAACGCTCGGCAAGGCGCGCCAGACAACCGTTGATCGCGCGCTGCGCGCTGGCAGCGACGCGCACGTGGCGCGCCGGTACCTCGCCGAGTGCCATCCGGCTCCAGTCTTCGGCACTGAAGGGCTCTCCGAACGTACGCTGCAGGACCGAGCGCCAGAATCTCCGCAGCTCGATGAAACGATCCCGACTGGGCAGGTGATCGAGGTCCGGAACGTCAAGCCGATAGCCGTCCTCGGTCAGATCTACTCGGGGGAAGTCGATTTCGTCGGTCGCCGGATCACCGTAGGACGCCAGTCCCATGAGCTTGCCAGCAGAGCGCCGGCCCAAGCCCGTGTACTCGACGACCGCGTCGTACATGTGCCCGAGCGACTGCGTCGAGGGAAGGTCGTACGCCGGGGTGAGTCCATCGGCGCTTCCGTGCCACACCGATGTCGCGACATCCTCGCCGTTGCCGTCCACGACGATGACCGCTGCGTCGTCGAATCCGCTCGGCCAGAAGGCCGACGCGGCGTGTGCGAGGTGGTGCGACACCGGCGTGGGCCGCGTTCCGGCTGCTCGGAACAGATCATCGGACTCGATCGCGTCGGCGACACGTCGCATCGTGGCTGCGGTCGGATCCCGCTGCGAATCCCACGACAGGGTCACCTCGTCGACGTCCGAGGGATGCACACCCGCCTGCTCCAGGCAGAACCGAGTCGCTTGCAGTGGCAGCTCATCCTCAGCGTGCTTTCGCCGCGACAGCCGCTCCTCCTCGGCCATCGCGACGACGCGGCCGTCGATAACCAGGCATGCCGCGGCGTCGTGTCCGAATCCTCCGGAAAGTCCCAGCGCGATCACGCGGCAACCTCCCGCCACACCTGCACTTGACCCGTTCGGCGCCACGTGGCGATGGCGCCCTCGTCGAGGCTGCGCGCACCGACGACGCACCCGTTTCCCGCGAGGGCAGGCGCCACTCCGCGGTTCACGGTGTACATCGCAGTGCGGCCGTCCATTCCGCAGATGAGCAGTCGGGAAGCGTCGACGGTGACGACTCCGACAACGGGGCCGACGTGGCCGGACACGTCGAGGCTCGTCGACGTGTCGCCGTCTCGGATGACGACGGTGGCCGCTCCCGTGCAGACCACCCATCGACCGTCCCATCGGGTCAGCCCGGTGGTCCAGGTCGCGACCGGCGACCCGCCGGCGAGCATCCGCTCCACACGCGCGACCAGGCGGCCGTCGGCGGTGCGCACCACCCCACGGATGGCGTCGCCGACTGCGCCTTCGAGTCGCGCGAGCGTCGGCCCACTCCGATCGGCGACCACCATCACCGGCACACCGGTACCGTCGGGTAGCCGGTGGTCGACCTCGAACACTCCCGAGCCCGTGCACAGCACGGCGCGGGCGGCATCGAGCATCAGCGCAACCAACCCGGTTGTACCACGCGATTCCGGCGCCATGGCGAGAAGGTCGTCGGCGTCGATGCGGAGGGTGCCGTCGCCCGCCGACAGTTCGATGGCGTCCTCCGCGTCTCGCGCAACGGCGACGCGGGCCGTCGGTGCGTAGTCATCGCGCGACTCCACGGGCGTGCATTCCTCGTCAAGGATCCAGCAGCGCCCCGCGACGTCCCACGCCAGCACACCGTTGGGAGTCACCACGATTTCCAGGATCGCCGCATCGACGGCCGCGATGCGGACCCGGTTGTCGGTGACGACCATGAGTTCTCCTCGGCATGATCCGGCCGCTAGGATGTCACCGGACTCGGCGATACAGGTGACCCAACCGGAGAGGTCCCCCACCGACGCCGCGGCGCCGTTGTGACCCCGCCAGATTCGACCGCGTGCGCCTCCGAAAACCACGGTGTCCCCCGAGCCCGCCGCCGCGATCACGACGCGGTCCTGCTCGGGCGGCGCGCACTGTGAGGCCAGCCTCATGTGCTCAGGCTCTCCGGAATGCCCATACCGGGGTGATCCTCGACGCGAGCGTCGAGAGCCCAGCCGGGTCCGAGATGACCCATCAACTCGGGCATGTCAACGGCGAAGAACTCAGCGGGCCCGTCGACGAGGATCTGACGCTTCTGTTCGGCGCTCAGATCGGGCCGATCACGGAGGATGACAACGGGATCCGGCCACGCTCCGTCCATGTGTGGCCAGTCGCTCGCCCACAGGATCCGTCCGGCGCCGATATGCTGCGCCGTGAGAGCCAGCCCGAGGTCGGCCGGTTCGCCGGAGATGTAGCACTGGCGACGGAAGGTCTCCAGCGGCGGCCGTTGCGGCTCACGTGACAGCAACGCGAACTTCTCGTACGTCTCGGTGAGCCTGCCCAACCAGTGCGGGAGCCAGCCCACGTCGCCCTCGAAAAAGCCGACGCGCAGGGTGGGGAACCGTTCGAACACCCCGCCGTCGATCATGTGCACCATGGCCAACTGAATCTGGAAGGGCTGGCCCATCTGCCATTGCGTCCGATTGCCGAACACCCACCCGATGCCGAGCGCATTGCTCGCGGGGTTGACCGCGTGGACGACGGCCGGCTTGCCGTTGTCGGCGAGTAGCTCGTAGATCGGATCCAGGTCACGGGTTCCGACGTTGCGGCACTGATCCGCTCGAGTCGGATCGGCGAACTGACCGCTCGGCTTGGCGCGCGGCAACGGTGACAGCATCGCGCAGCTGGCACCCTTGCGGATGCAACGCTCCAGCTCGGCGCGGGCCCACGCCGGGTCGTACACGGGAAGGACGGCCCCCCAGCGCAATCGGATCGGATCAAGGAGACAAAAGTCGGCGATCCAGTCGTTGTAGGCGCGAGCGTGTGCCTGCCGGTAGTCGGGGTCGGTGACGTCGTCGAGCCCGAGTGTGATCGACGGGAACAGCATGCTCATTGCGATGCCCTGTTCGTCCATCAGAGCCAGGCGACGCTCAGGGTCGTACGCCCCAGCGTCCACGTCCTCATCGAGGTCGAAGTCCAGTCGACCGGTGCGGCTGGCACTACCGGGCGTACTCAACGTGCCGACGGTCCACTCGAGGTCGAGTGCCTTGCCCAAGTGATAGAGCTGCTCACGCCCATTGTCGTCGACCTCGCGTCGGCGCGCGACGGAGTGAAATTCCGACGGCAGGCGCTCCTTCCACATATCGAACGGTTCCACCACATGGGCATCCGAGTCGATGACGGGCAACAGCGGTCCGTAGTCAGGCATCTCGACTCCCGATCTGTACGAGGGGCAGGGCACGGCGACCGGCCGGCGACAGTGCCGGGACGGTCTCCGAGGGGTCGACGGGTGGCGTGTCGTGCGGGTAGATGGTCAGATCGGCATCGAGACGGGAACCGACGCAGAGGAACTTGAATCGGCACGTCGGGCAGTGCTCCTCGACCAGCAACCGTCCACGTGCAGCTACGCTCGCCCAGTCGGAAACCTCTTCGATCTCGGTCGAGGTTCCTACGGGGGCACCTCGCAATGGTGGGCAGCTGAAGACCGCCCCGTCGGGTCCCACACACAGTCGCGAGCTGAGCTCGTTGCGGCCCTGCGGGACGGGTACGCCGGGCTCAGCGGGCCATTCGTCGACCAGAATCGGTCCCATCGGGGCCACGTCGAGGCCGTATAGCGCGGCCGTTCTACGGCCGCGCTCGAACAGGTGCTCCCACTCGGGTCTGGACAGCGCGTGATCCTGTATCGCACGGCCGCGGCCCACGGAGGCGATCGGGAAGAGCGTCCAGTTCTCGGCACCCAGCCCGTGCACGTAGGAGGCGACGTCGTCGAACTCCTGCACGTTGCCGCGATGGAAGACCGTGTGAATACCCGTGATTCGACCACCGGACGCGGTCAAGGCGGCAATGCCGGACATGATCGTGTCGTAGCTGCCGATGCCGCGCATCCAGTCGTGTGTGGCGGCCGACGCTCCGTCCAGGCTGACGTGCACGCCGAAACCGCGGTGAGCAACCTGCGCTGCGACGATCGCGTCGTTGGTCTTCGGGTTGAAGCGCATCCCGTTGGTGATGATCGTGGTCCTCGGCATACCGACCTCGTGCGCGTAGGTGGCGAGCTCGATCGCGTCCCTCCGGAGCAGCGCCTCACCGCCGGATATCACCAGATCGGCGACACCAGCGTCAGCCAGCACCGCGATGAAACGACGCCACTCGGCGGTACGCAACTCTTGGTCGGCGGGCGAGTTCTCAGCCGGAACCGCGCAGTGCGCACAGCGCAGATTGCAACGCTCGGTCAGCATCAACTGGACCTGATGGGGAAAGGTGGTCATGCCGGCTCCGGACTGTCGATTGATCCTCGGAAGTCGACGAACGTCGGATGCTCGGGAGCGTAGTGGTCCGCGCGTATCTCGTACGATCCCACGAAGGTGTCGGTCCGCCAGACTGAAAGCACGTTTCCCACGAGCTCGACGCGGTTCCCGTCCGAGAGTAGCTTGGCCACAGCGTTGTTCGGCTTGTTGGTGGGAACCTGCCAGCACACCGAGTAGCGCACGGTCGTTCCCTCGAGTACACCGTCGAAACCGAAGCCGGCCCATCCGCTCAGCAGCAGGTACGGCGCTCTGGCGTATCGGTCCGCGCGCTCGACGAGGCCCGTGCCGTGGCCCAGGAGCGCGCGACGGACGGACGCGGAGTAACGAGCCGACGCCGGACAGTCGAACCGGCACGGGTAGTGGTTCAGGTAACCGAAGCCCGAGTGCCTCATGACCGGATTGCACAGCGCAAGAGCAGCGCCTTCAGTGCGGGCCGCGGCCGCGGCGTAAGGGTTCGTCAGGTTCCACGCACCGTCGCGCGCGAACGCGTCGAGACAGCAGTCGGGATAGCCGAGTGCGCGTCCGAACCAGTAGTGATCGATCCAGGGTTTCAACACCACCCGGTCTTCCGCGACGAGGTTGTACCACCCTGCTCTTGCTGCCTCCAACACGCGCTGCGCGTCGTGTCCCACGAATACCTGGGTGCGCCCGGCGACAACGGAATCCGCTGCGAGCCCGGCCCGCGCTCTAGTGGTGTTGAGCGATGCGCCACCGGTGATCTCGGCGAGTTCACTCTCGGCGAGCGTCTCGAACAACGGGCCGACTTCCATCGCCAAGCCGAGGCCTGTGACGAACTCCGTGTAATCGGAGAGCGCCGGGCCGGCGACCCAGTCGTCCATCACGGGCTTAACACCCTCGGCGACCGCGACGAACGTTGTCAGCTGACCGTACCCAGTGACCAGATCACAGTAGCGGCGCACCACGTCGGACACCCCGTCGCCGTCGACTACGGTGATCGGTGCGGGAGCGGATGCGCTCACCACGGAAGTCGGTCCAGAAACGTCGCGTAGCCGAATTGCTCTGTGGACAATGACATTCCGGAGTCCGCCGCTGCCGCAGCCAGCCGCTCCGGTGCAGCCAGAATCCGATCGGCGGTGGTGCGTCGACCGAGATGTCGCAATGCGAATGCCAGATCCGTCCACAGGTCGATGTCGCCGGGAGCATCTTGCAGACACAGGCCGTACGCGTCTGCTGCGGTCGCGAAATCGCGGCGGGTGTAGCTGATGTGTGCGACCGCTCGGCGCTGGAAGGCCGAGGGCGGGAGTGCCGCTACATGTTTGGCGACGGAATCGAACCGGGAACGATCCGTCACCGACATCCGACCGAGGCTGCGCTGCAGGGAATCGCGGCGCACCACCCCGGCGCCCGCGTCGTTGGCGCGAGAATCGAACCGGATCCCGCACATCTCGACGATGGTGCGCTCGGCGTCCGTCAGCACCTCGTCGTCGCCCATCGGCTCGCCGGCGAAGTGAACCGTGCAGACGGCTGCATCGCGAACCGCCTGCGCGTCGAGCGAGCGCACGATCGCCGAGCCGAATTCGGAAGCTGTGCAGGGCCATTCGACATACACGAGGCCGCGCACGGGAACAGGTAGCACGTCGGCGGTGCCGGGGCGTACCGGCACGACGGTGCGGATGATATCGAGTCGGTGAGCACAGTCCGCCAGCAGATTCCCCGCGGTAGCGGCTGCCGCACCAAGTGCCGTGGTGTCGATATCGCCATACGTCCAGCGCGCGGCGACAACTTCACCCGGCGTGCGATCCGCGTCGGCGACGTCGACGACGGCGGATCCGCAGCGCGGCAGGCTGACCGGCGTACCCTCTGTTGCCTGGTCGAGGTGAACGCGGAAACCGTTGGCGGAGACTTCGATCCTGGCCGTCATGCCCGCCGTTGACGGCGGCAGGATTACCGCCGATCCCAGACCTGGAAATGCCACTACGGTGTCGGATCCGAGTGGATAGTTCAGCGACGCAGTCGCGCCGGTGCGAACCGCCGCCACCGCGGCGAAACGCGCCAGCCGACCGAGATGCGCGGCGATGTGCCCGGACGGAAGGGTCCTGTGGATGTCGCGGCCCACCATGCCGACGGCGGTGTCGAGCCAGACGCCGAAGACGGGCTCCCCGGCGACGGCTGCCAGATCGGGCTTGTCGAGCGCCGATAGCATCGCGTAGTGGTCGAGAAAGCCCGAGGCCACCGCCAAACTGGAGGATTCCGCCAGCAGAGTGCGCTTGAGGTCGACGAGTTTCAGAAGTCTTCGACCACGATCAGCAGCATCCGGGTCAGCTTGCGAACGGGGCGCGGAGGCCCTGCTCACCCGACCGCCTCGGGCAGGCGCACGGAGTTGAGGTCGCGTTCGAGCCGCGCACGAACGTGGCCGATGAGCTTCTTGAAATCTGCGCAGTAGACCGACGGGTTGAGGAAGCCGGTACCCACCTTGTGGCGATGGGGGTACAGGCCGCCGCCGCACACCGAGACCAGGTCGCATGACAGGCAGGTCTGGCACAGCCCGCGATATCCGATCTGCCGAGCGATCACCGCCGGCGTGTGCAACGCGTCGTCGAAGCTGTTGTCGAACACGTTCAATCCGGTCGCGGCCGCGCCGTTGAACGCCGCCTTGAGGCTGTCCACCTGTTCCAGCGTTCCGTCGGATTCGATGACGAGGAGGTTCACCGGTTGTACCCCGAACGACTCGTACCGCGACCGACCGCCCATGAGCAGGTTCATGATCTCTTCGAAGATCCTGATCTGCACGGGCTTGGTTCGCTGCGAGTACCACTCATCGAAGATCGGGATCAGCCAGTCCGCATACGGTGTCGGTGCCGGTGAGACATCCGCCACCGACTCCAGTCCGGGCGGCGGGGCACTCCACGTGCCGTGCGGCAGAAGCAGATCCACCCACGGAGGGTCGAGTTCCAGCAGTGAGTGATAGACGTCCAGCGACGGCTGAGTGATGTCGATGGTGCACAGCAGACCGGCGAACTGGTTGCGGTGGCGTGGCTCGTTGATCAGAGCTACGGCACGTACCACCTCGTCGTAACTCGACCGCCCGCTCGGATACAGACGATGCGCGTCATTGGCTTCGCGCCCGCCGTCGATGCTGATACCGGCGATCACACCGAGTTCGCGGAAGGTGTCGAGAACCTCGCCGGTGAGAAGCGTCCCATTGGTCTGCACCGTGAAGCGAAGGTCTAGATCGGGTAGTCCACGACGGACCCTGCCGACGAAGTTGCGGAAGAAACCGAGGCCGGCGAGCAGGGGCTCGCCGCCGTGGAGCACGACTCCGGCACGAGTGAGATGGTGCTCGGCGGCGTGCTCGGCGATACGGAGAACGGCTTGATCGATAACCTCATCGGACATCACCCGCGGTTTACTGCGCCACGAGTCGTCCTGCAGGTTGTAGACGTAACAGTAGGAGCAGTTGAGGTTGCATCGCGACACCACCTTGAACAGGAACTGCCCGAAACCGACCGGCGTCCAACCGTTTTCGAGCAGTAGCTCGCTGGATACCGACCCGTCCTCTGGCCACTCGCCTACTGGTGCGGTAACGGACACCATAAGCTGTTATCGGATTCAGTCCCGAAAGGTCACCAGGGCGAGCTGGAGTGGCTGTCCGTGTGATCCGTATGCGCGGCAGAAATGTCCTGCGGCGAACGGCGTTCGGCGGCAACGCGGTTCAGCGCCGCGGACAGGACCGAAGAGCCATCCGATTCGAGCTCCTCAAGCGACATCTCGCTGATGTCGACGAGAGCGGCGGAATCCATACCCACAGGTGCCACGGCAAATCCTCCCCAAGAACTCAATCGCGAGCGGACGCATCGCTTAGCTCAATTAAAGTGCCGCTGCTGGGACCGCGTCAACACAAGCCGCGACGTGTCCACCGAACGGCTGACAGCGCCAGCAAGCGCTTCGCACGCCGTACCCTGAAACGGGTGCGTGACGGAGCAGGGCCTACCGGCCCGCTGAGGCTCGGAGTCCATTACGTCGACTTCCTCCCCGGTCAGCCGCAGTGTCTCGGACCTACTCTGGCGTCCACGGCGCGCGCGGCCGAGGACATTGGCGCAGCGATGTTCGCACTCGCCGACCACCTCTTCCAGATGGAGGCAGTGGGCAGGGCCGACGACCCGTTTCTGGAGGCGTACACTGCGATGGGGTTCGTCGCGGGCAGGACGCGAACCATCCCGTTAGCTACTCTCGTCTCGCCGGTCACGTTCCGCCTTCCGGGGATTCTCGCGAAATCGATTGCAACGCTCGACGTTCTCTCAGGAGGTCGCGCCGTCTTGGGACTCGGAACCGGATGGAACCGCCGCGAGCACGCCGCGCTCGGCATTCCCTTCCCGGCCGCGTCGGTCAGATTGGGGATGCTCAAGGAGACGGTGAACATCTGTCGGCAGATGTGGACCGACGACACAGGTCCGTACACGGGGGAGCACTTCCACCTCCGGGAGACCGTATGCGAGCCCCGCCCGCTGCGCCCGCCGCCGATCCTCATCGGCGGGTCGGGTGAGCGCCGGACGCTTCGCATCGTCGCGGAACTCGCTGACGCGTGGAACACCACCGAAACGCTCGATCGCCTACCGCTCAAGCTCGACGCGTTGCGGCGGCACTGCGATGCCGTCGAACGGGACTTTACGGAAATCCAGTTAACGGCTTCGAATTTCATGGACCCGTTCGCCGACGTCGATGGTTACCTACGTGCGACAGAGCAGTATGCGCAACTAGGTTTCGACGTCGTCACGGTGGGACCGTTACCCGGTCATCCCGACCCGGTCGGCTTCGTCGAGCGACTGGGCGACGAGGTGGTCGCACGCATCAACCGCTGATTCACCCGCTCGGCCGTCGTCGAACGTGGCGCGGATCTCCGGCAGTCGCAGCCGGATCTCCTCCGAGATCCGGCCTAGCTCGGCGGCCACCAAGTCGCGATAGTCGGGACTGTTCACCTCCAGCCATTTCGTCGCCGCGTACTCGCACACGATTCCTGAAGCCGACTCCTTCTCCCCGAGACCCTCACTCAGGCGCTGGAAGATCGGATCGTCGGTGTAGGTCGGCGCATAGTGTTCGATCCACGCGACGATCGTCCGCGGCTCCCGGTCGATGATCGCGCTGAACTCGGATAGCTGATCGTCGGAGAGCCCCTCGCTCAGCAGGGAGCCCACTCGGAGTTCGAGCGTCTCGTAGACCGTCTGCAGAAACGGTGTTCGGTTACCCCGTGGCATGTCCTGAAGTCCGACATCAGCCAGGAAATCATCATTGAGTTGAATCATGTTCTTCCTCCTGTTCTGGCGACCCGTGTTGACCACGGTCAGAAGTCGTCGAGGCCGACTAAGCCTGAATCCACCGATGAAT
>JAFDWN010000066.1 GCA_018268465.1 Actinomycetota bacterium | reverse complement strand
GTCGATCCACGGATTCAGGCTAAAGAAACGAGATGGCCGATCGGCGACAGGTCATGCGGTCCGTGATCACAGGCAGGAACGCCTCAGAAGCGTCTCGTTTCCAGTCTCATAGCGAGTGTCTCGAATCTTCGATGTCGGCAAACAACGAGACGGTACGCAGCGGCAATGCCGTCGGTTACATGCGCAACAAGCAAGGCCCGATTCCCCATCATGGCTTACACATGTATTCATCGCCTAGAACTGCGCAAAGAGACTAATCTCCAAGGTTTGTTACGGATAAGCGGTGGGAGGTTTCCCGTGTCAGTCGGTGTCGGAGGCGGGGCCGTCGTTCGTGCTGGCGCTTGCTGGCGGTGACACCGGCACAAGGTGGCCGCGGGGATCGGTGGTGTAGCCGGCGGGCGGGTCCAGTGGCAACGGCACGATCTCGCCACCGATCTCGGCCGCGTAGGCCGCGGCGTCATCAGCTTCGGCGTCGGTGAACACCCGCACCGCCGCAGGCTTACCGTCGACGCGCACCAGCATCGTGAAGTCGGCCACCGTCACCTGGTCGGTTCTTCTGCGCGGCTTCTGCACGACATGCTGGGCGGGGGCATCGCCGGGTTCGCTCACCCGCCCAGTGTGGACGTGGGGCCCGACAAGGGCCGGTCCTTACTTGCGGGAGAAGTGTTCAGGCCCGCATGTTGGCGAAGGGTCGCCGCCCGTAGTGGGCGCGAAACTGGGCGATCAACGCTGTTTCGGTGGCGGCCGCGGCGGCGTCGTCGGTGACGCGCCAGCCGACGCGCAGCTGAGCGTGGTCGCTGAGCTGCCAGATCCGCCGTCCGCCGCTGTGGCCCACGGGTTGGCCGGCACCCGAGCGGCGGAACTCATCGAGCCGTTTGCGCAGACCACGGCGACCGGCACGGCCAGCGTTGGCTTTCCCGATGTAGACGATGCGGGTTTCCGGCACCCAGAGCGCTTGCAGCTCGTCCACTGCCACGGTGGGGTCTTTGCCTTTGAAGTGGCCGGCGGGGGAGGTGTCCAGGAACGTGGGCGGGTCGTCGGTCGGTCGTACGACCACATACACGCCGGGAGAGGTCGGCACGTCCGCGGTGGGCAGCTCTGCGAACGCCACCCAGCCCGTGAAGCCACTGAGGTCGATCGGCTCGGTCGTCATGGGTCCATACTGACGCGCCACCTGGTGGGCTTTGCCGCTCTGCCGCCGTCGGGCCGCGCGGGGCCTGTTGGTGTCCGGGCTCTGTCGCGGCGCGCCCATAGGCTGGCAACTATGGCTCTGGACTTCGATACCTCGGCTCCGCTGCGGTCACCGCAGAGCGTGACCGCTTTGGTGGAGGCGATTCGTCGCGCCGACCCGGGAAGCCAGGAAACCCATTGGCTGGAGTGCAAGAGCACGCTGGATTTCGGGTCCAAGGCTGATCGGTTCGCCGCGGCGCGCGCCATCATCGCTTTCGCCAACCGCGATCCGGTCAGCGCGGGCCGTGGCTGCGGCGGGGAAGCCTATCTTGTGGTCGGCGCCGCGCCGGGCCAGCTCGTCGGCGTCGAGCGCGTTGATGCGGCCGCGCTGCACGACAAGCTGCGGCTCTATGTAGATGGCCCGCACTGGACGATGGACTACGTCGAGGTCGACGGCCATGAGGTTGCGGTGTTCACCGTCGCCGCGCCGCGTCCCGGCGATCGGATTCACTCGCTGGTCACCACCTATGAGAACAACCGTTCGGGCACGGTGTTTCACCGCGGCGTGGCCAGCTCACCCCCGGCCACGCACCGTGAGCTGATCATGCTGCAGGACCGGCTGCTCCAAGATCCGCCCCGCCCGCTGGGCGAGCAGTTCCGCGACGCGGTGGAGCAGGGCAACCCGCTGGTGGTTGCCCGGCTGATGCGCGCCACGGTCCAGCAGCTGCAGGCGGCCCGTGCTGACCCGCAGGTGTTCCCGAACACGTTCGCCAGCCGCCAGCCGGTGGAGCAGTTGCGCCAGTATCTGGCGATGGCGCAGAGCTACCAGGAGCTCACCGCCCCGCTGCTGGATCACCTCATCACCGCATGCGCATGGCCCAACCCCGATCACGAGCGCATCTGGGCGGACACGATGGCTGCGCTGGCCCAGCCGGCACCGTTGAGCGACACGGTGACCGGACAGATGCGGGTCGGCGCCACCCAAGCGTTGATCGTGGAAGGCCGTGACGACCGTCTTCAGGCGTTGGCGTTGCTACCGGCCACCCTGGCGGTCTACGCGGGCTCGATCTCTGCGGTCCAGGGACGAAACTTCGGTGCCCTGCGGGCGCTGACCACCGACGCCACCGTGCCGTGGTCGATTACGCACCCCAATCTGCGGGTCACGGTGATCGAGAGGGTGGGCCCATGGGAGGCGCTGTCGCGCGACGACAGCTTGGCGTTGACGCTGCGGGCGGCCCAAATCGCCAGCGACGACGCGGAGTTGGAGCACCTGTTGGGCGAAATCGCCCAGCATCGACGGCGTAAGCCGCCGTTTGTCGCCTCGTCGTACCTGTTCGACGCGCTGCAACCGCACTTCGCCGGCCTCTACGGTCTGCCGCGCTACGGCGAGCTGTTCGACGAGACCGAGATCATGTTCTCCCTCGTCGTGGCCGACCAGATGGCCCAGGACCGCGTCTTCACCGAGCCATGGCTGGGCTTGTTCGTCACCGACGCCAGCCAAACCGCCCGTCTGGAGGACAGCCGGTACGGCGCGGTGCTGGCTGAGGTGAACGCCGCCGGTGACGACTGGCCACCGCTGCAGGCGGGCTTGTTCGGCGGGTCAATACACCGCCTGTCGGCCGCCCTGCAGCGCGTCACCGAATACACCAAGCAGATGCGACACCGCGTCTTCTGACCGATCAGGGCATCGGTACCGGCGTGGTGGTGACGGGCGCCGCCGGCGTTCCCGCACCGGCAGCCGGGGCTACCTCGGGCGCGGGCAGGGGGGTGCCGGCGCTACCCGCGGGCGTCGCGGTCGGCGCGGTGGCGGGGGCGGGGGTCTCGGCCGGCAGCGGGGTTCCTGTGCTGATGTCGGGGGTTGTCGTGACCGATGGGCTACCCGCTGGGGCTGGGGTGCCGCCGGGGGCTACGGCGCCGGTCGGCAGTGGAGTTCCCGCGCTGCCGGTGGGCAGAGGTGTACCGACACTGCCGGGGGTCAGCGGTGTGCCCACGCTGGCGGGTGCGGGCGTCATGGGAGTTTCGGCGGCCGGCGGGACCGCTGCCGGAGCGGCTTCGGTGTCTTGCGCCGGCGAGCTGGCACTGGGGGTTCCCCGGTAGGGGACCGAGCCGCCGGCCGCGGGGGCTGGCGGTGCGGGCGGCGGGGTCAGCCAGACCGCGAGGTCGCGGGCACCGTCGTTGTAGACGACGCTGTCGGGCTGGGCGCCGGTCACGTCGAAGTAGATTTTTCCTGAGGTCTGCTGGCCTTGGGCGAGCGCGGCCGGGTTGACTCCCTGGGGGGTGGCGACCAAGAACAGCGTTCGGTAGGTGTCGCCGTTGCGGGCCCGCGCGTTGAGGTCGGACACGATGGGCTGAACGGTGCCCGCGACCGCCGTGTTGGTGGCGGTGGCTTCCCACAGCGCTCCGCGAACATGCCAGGGGATGACGTCGCTGCTCGGCTTGAGCCCGCTGATTGTCCAGGCCTGCACCACCGGCCCGTTGATCAGTTCGGCGGGCTGCCCCAACGTCACCAGATTCGGAGTGGGGTTGTCGGCCAGCGCAATCGGCGCGCTCAAGACACCGATCCCGGCGGCCGCTGCGGTTGTCGCCAACACGGTCGTGATCTTCACCTGCTGCACTCCTTGCGTCGTTGGCCGCTGGCTCCCCGCAGCAACCGGTCAGGTTCTGACGCTATCGCGCGTGGGTGGCACTGTGCGTCAGCAGATCAGAGTTCGAGGCCGTCGATGTCGCGCCCCCGGTCACGGTCGCGTTCGGCGACGGTCTCGGCGACGGTGGCCATCCGCTGGTAGGCCGCGGCCGCGGCCCGGCCGGCGGCGCTGTGTTCGCGCCATACCGCGCTGCGGGCGCTGCGGCGCTGCTCTTGGGCGATTAGCAGGTCGCTGACGGGTTGGGGGAGTAGGTCACGTTCGGTGCGTTCAGCTTCGGCGTGCATGGTGCGGGGCCGGTCGTCGTTGGCCAGGATGGTGCGGAAGTGGTGGGCGGCAGCCCATTTGTTGCCGCGCCGCAGGACGTGAATGTCAGCCCCGGCGACCAGGCGTGAGTGTTCGTGGTCGGCTTCGCCGCTGATCCGTTGGTAGACGTAGGCATGGTTTTCGTCTTTGGCGCGGGTCATGCCGACGTAGGCCATGGCTCGGCTGGAGGTGTCGGCCAGGATGGAGTGGCACACACCGGGAGTGGTTTTGTTGCCGACGGTGACTCCCTGGGCGGAGTGCACGGTCACCGCGTAGCCGAGGGTGACGTTCTGGCGCAGGTAGTCGCCGTCGAAGACGACGCGCGCTTTGTCGGTGAGCCGTTCGGCGGCCACCCGATTGGTCTTTTCGTCGATGCCGGCCACGCGCCACCGGTTGCCGTTGCGTACTTGGTCGACGGCCTGGCCGACGGGGTGCTCGGCCCCGGGGTGCACGGGGATGCTGATGTCGTTTTCGCGGCTGATGATGATGTCGCCGACGGCGATGCGCTGGTCGCGGGCGGCCCGCACGGACGGCCCGTCGCCGACGAGGGCGTTGTGAACGCGCTGGTTGAGCGCGTCGGCCATCTCCCAGGAGTCGCAGACCATCAGTGAGTCTTTCCCGGCGGCCCGGTCAGCCAGGTAGGCATCGCCGGCGTCTTTGGCCATCGCGATCGGGTCGCCGGTGTGCAGGCGGCCGTGACTGCGATACCAGCCGACCGCCTTGCGCAGGCGATTGCCGTGCCCGGACCGCAACGCCAGGGAGGCGTCGCGCTCCTCGGCGCTGCGCATCCGCCACACTTCGCCCAGGCGCTGCGACCAGGGCAGGTCCCCGCAGAGATGCTCGAACATGCCGCCGCGGGCTTTCACCGGCGCCAGCTGGTAGGGGTCCCCGACGAGCACCATCTTCGCGCGCCCGGCCACCGCGGCCGACAGCAGTTTCTTCAGCTCGGGGGTGCCGACCATGGAGGCTTCGTCGACGACGACCACGGTGCGCCGGTCGATGGCCAGATTGTTGTCCTCGATGAGTTTGAGCGCCTTGGCCACGGTCAGGCCGCGGTCGCCGGCTTCCTCCTGCATCGCTTCGTCGACGGCTTTGCCGGTGGGCGCGAGCACGAGCACTTCTTTGTTCGCCCGGTGCGCGGCGGCGCGCAGCGCTTTCAGTGAGTGAGTTTTGCCAGCACCGGCCGGGGCCTGCAATGGCTGCACCAGAAACGGGGAGACGGCGATGTTGCGGATGGCGCGCTCTTGGTCGGCGGAGAGGTCCCCGAGATCGGCAGCGCGCACATCGAGTCGACTGCGGTTGTCGGAGGTGTCCACCATGTCGAGGATTCGGGACTCCTCGAGCATGATGGCGTCGACGGTGTACTTCTCGTGCCCCTCGCGGTGGTGCGCTTCGCGCGGCGCGCTGATGCGCACACCGACGTCGTCGACGAACGCTTCGATGAGCGCGCGCGGTTCCCCGACCGCGCCGACGGGCAGCTGCGCGCCGACGATCTCCACCATGTCGGCGCGCGTGAACGCGGCCTTGTCGATGCGCGCTGCCATGTGCGCGATGCGCGCTCGGTCCAGGGGGGTGCGCGCCTGTGCGCGCCGCGCTTCGCGCGCGGCGAAGTGCGCGTCGCGGTCCAGATCCAGACCGCGCGCGTCGGCGCGCCACATTGCTTTGAGTTCGTCCCAGGCGAGCTGCTCGGGTTTGGTGGGCCGGGTGGCTTTCTGCGCGGTCGCCAACTGCGCGGCGGTCGGCTCACCGTCGACGACGACGAGGTTGTCTTTGGCCCATTCCCTCAGCCGAGTGGACCGCTGCGACCACGCCTTGATGCTCGCCGCGGTGACGCCGGCGATCTCGGCCATGCCGGAATGCTCGTCGACGGGCTGCCATTCGAAGCCCCGCTCGGCGTGCAACTCGTGGCGCAGCGTGGCTTGGTAGATGATCCCGGCGGCTTTGGCTTCGTGATAAAGCGACTTGGAGTCGATCGACACCAGCCGCCCATCAGCTCTGACCTGGCGATTCGGGACGATGACGTGGGTGTGCAGGTGCGGGTCCCCGCAGCGGCTCGTCTCGTGCTGGTAGGCGATCGCGACCAGCCCGGGCAGCCGCTGGAGGTCTTTGTTGCTGGTCAGCGGGTTGTGCACCCGGGTGTACCCGGCGTGTTCGTGCAGGTAGGTCATCGCGGCTTCGACTGCTTTGACGTGGGCGTTCTGCATGACCTTTTCGGCCACGTCGTCGGTCAGCGACCGCAGCAGCGACACACTCTTGGGCGCGGCGAACATCAGGTCAAACCCGTGCACTCCGTTGGTTCCGAACGCCCGTCCGGCCTCCCCGTTGGGGGTCACGCCGTCGTCGAGCCACCGTGCCGCTACCTCGGTGTCAGCAAAGCCGCCGTCGAGTGCGGCGCCGTCGAGTCCGGTGGCCTCACCGACGGTGGCTTTGTCGCCGACCACGACCCAGGTCGGGACGCGGGTGTCGCCTTCGGAGTAGTACTCGCCCAGGCCGCCGCCGGCGGCCTGGCGGTCCATCGAGGCTTGCCGGGCCTGATTGGCGGTGTCGTTGTAGTAGCCGATGCTCCAGCGACTCAGCCGCGAGATCGTCAGCACGGTCGCACCGCCACCAGACCACCTCACCAAGCCGGACAGGCCGCCGCCAGGCGGCCGGGGTTCGGGCGCGCCAGCGCCCGAAGCCGAGTATTGCACAACTTGTGCCAATGTGCCGGAAGTCTGTTGGGTGGGAGCGGAGCGGAGGCGGAGTGGGTGTGCTGCAAGGGGGGAGGTGGTGAGGAATTGGTGCCAGTGTGTGGTGAGGGGCGGGCTTAGGGTGAGGGGGATGGAAAGAGTTGGGGTGTGGGGGACGAAGTGGAGGTGAGTGGGCTTGTGAGGGGTGAAGGGCAGGCCGGCGGCGCCGCGCGAGCGGCGTGGGCGCCGATCGCGGCGACCTGGCGGTCGATGCGGGCGTGGCAGCGGGTCGGGGCGGACCGCAGGGCGTGGCTGGCGCAGCTGTGTGAGCGGTCAGCAGCTACGGAGCAAAGGGGGTGAGGATGGGCAAGATTTGGGCAGCGCTGGCGGCGGTGGCTGCAGAAGGCGCGGTGTTGGCGTGGCTGGTGGGCGGCCAGCTGTGGGATTGGATGAGCGCGGGGCTCAGCGCCGGCATCAGCTATTGAGGCCGGCGCTGGACCGGAGGAAAAAGAGAGCCGGCACGCTGTCTGTCACGAGGACAGGGCGTGCCGGCTCTTTTGGTGTCTGGGGTCAGGGTGCGGTGTGGGCGCTGACGCGGTGGTCGAGTTTGAGCAGTCGGGCCAGTGGCGGCACGTCGCCGCCGTGGCGGGCGGCATGAGTTTCGGCGGCGGCGAGCAGGGCCGCGGTGCGGCGGTAGTCGGCGGCCAGGAAGGCGCATTGGGCGGCGAGCACGTAGGCCGCTGCGGCGATCGGCCGCGGCCCCAGGTGCGTGGCGATGCGCTCGTAGAGCGCCGCGGCGCGGGCTTCGTGGCGGTCGGCGACGCCGGCGAGGTGGCGCGCGTGCGCGCCGGTGAGCACGACGGCGGTGCGCTCGGCGAGGTCGGCGGTTGGTTCGGTGCGCTCGATGAGCGCGGTGCGCAGTGCGCTCAAGGTGTTGAGGGTGTCGGTGTGCGTCATGGCAGTCCTTTCACGGGGCGCGGTGTGCGCTGAGGGTGATGTGCGGTCGGTGATGTGCGGTGCTGGGTGTGCGGTGCACCCCGGGCCCGCGCAGTGCGGGTCCCGGGGTGCGGTCGGTGGCGCCCTAGTGGGTCGGGGCGGTGGCGGCGATGAAGGCTTCGGCGTCGGCCAGGTAGTACTCGGCGTGGCGGAGCTCGTCGGGGCTGGCGTCGCCGGCGAGCAGGACGGTGACGGCGTTGTCGCGGGCCGACAGGGCGTATTGGCGACGGCGGTGCGGGTCGTCGGCGGCGGCCACGGCGGAGTGGATGTCGGCGCGGGCGTAGGCCAGCACCGCCGTGGTGCTGGGACCGGCGTTGAGGTTGCTGGTGGGGTCGTGGTCGGTGACGGCCCAGGGGTTGGCGGCGAGGGTCATGGTTGTTCTCCGTTCGTCTGCGGTGTTTGCTGCGCCGGTTAGCGCTGGGGTTGCGGGGGACCGGCGGGGTGGCGCGCAACCTCGAAGAGGCCGTG
>JAFDWN010000065.1 GCA_018268465.1 Actinomycetota bacterium | reverse complement strand
AGCCATCGAACAGGAAGGCGCCCCAGGCGCCAAGGTCGGCTGACGCCGGACGCGGGCTCGACACTCAGACCCGGCGGCGTTCCCTTTCGGCCGCCAGTTCGACGGTCACTACGTCCAAGGCCATCGACTGGCCGTACCCGCGCCGCGCCAACATGCCGACCAGTCGGCGCGTCACCCTGGCGTCATCGCCGTCGCCGAGGCTCTCGCGACGCAGCTTGCTCTGCACCAGTTGTTCGGCGCGGGTGCGTTCGGCCCCGGCATCGATCCCGCTCAGGGCCGCGTTGATCACACCATCGTCGACACCCTTGGTACGCAGCTCTGCGGCCAGTGCCCGCTTGCCCTTTCCCGCATACATCCGGCGAGACCGCACCCACTGTTCGGCGAAATCGCTGTCGTCGACCAAACCGACATTGGCCAGCCGGTCAAGGACCCGGCTGCTCACCTCGTCGGTGTAGCCCCGCTTGGCGAGCTGTTCTTCGAGTTCGGCACGTGTTCTCGCCCTCGCGGTGAGCAGGCGCAGGCACACTGCCTTCGCCTGCTCCTCGCGTTTGTCGGGCGGCGCCTGCTCGTCGCCGGACGACTCAGAAGTCGACGGGGGCCGGCAGGGCTTCGTCATCGGTCACCACGGCGCCAATGCCGAGCTTCTCTTTGATCTTCTTCTCGATTTCGTTGGCCACGTCGATGTTCTCGAGCAGGAAGTTGCGGGCGTTCTCCTTGCCCTGACCCAGCTGCTCCCCGTCGTAGGTGAACCACGAGCCGGACTTGCGGATGAAGCCCTGGTCCACGCCCATGTCGATGAGCGAGCCCTCCCGGCTGATGCCCTTGCCGTAGAGGATGTCGAATTCGGCCTGCTTGAACGGCGGCGACACCTTGTTCTTGACGATCTTGACCCGCGTACGGTTGCCCACCGCCTCGGTGCCGTCCTTGAGCGTCTCGATCCGGCGCACGTCCATGCGAACGGAGGCGTAAAACTTCAAAGCCTTACCGCCCGTTGTAGTTTCGGGACTCCCGAACATCACGCCGATTTTTTCCCTGAGCTGGTTGATGAAAATCGCCGTGGTGCCCGAGTTGTTCAGTGCGCCGGTCATCTTCCGCAGCGCCTGGCTCATCAGCCGCGCCTGCAGGCCGACATGGCTGTCGCCCATCTCACCCTCGATCTCGGCGCGCGGCACGAGTGCGGCCACCGAGTCGATCACGATGATGTCCAGCGCACCGGAGCGCGTCAGCATGTCGGCGATCTCCAGCGCCTGCTCACCGGTGTCGGGCTGGGAGACCAGCAGCGCGTCGGTGTCCACACCGAGCTTCTTGGCGTACTCCGGGTCCAGGGCATGTTCGGCGTCGATGAACGCCGCGATACCGCCCGCCGCCTGCGCATTGGCCACCGCATGCAGGGCGACGGTGGTCTTACCCGAGGACTCGGGGCCGTAGATCTCGACGACCCGGCCGCGGGGCAGCCCGCCGATGCCGAGTGCGACATCCAGCGCGATGGAGCCGGTGGGGATGACCGAGATGGGTTGGCGAACCTCGTCGCCGAGACGCATTACCGAGCCTTTGCCGAAGCTCTTGTCGATCTGCGCCATCGCGAGTTCAAGGGCTTTCTCGCGATCAGGGGCCTGCGCCATGAGTTGGGTCTCCGTCCTCGTGGATGTTCGTTGATCGGTGCCGATCAGTTAGCCGTGACGCTAGAGGCCGCCACCGACAAATCTCCCGTCGCTGCACAGGCCAGCATCTAGCCGTCGAACACTGCCCACAGTAGACGAACACCTGTTCGATTCAAGTTGACACGCCGGTGGGTGCTCAGCTGCGCGCGTAGCGTGCGGATGCATGGGTGAACGGCGCCGCGACGACATCCGCATCCCCTCACACGGCGAGCAGCTGGCCGCCTACCTGTACCGGCCAGAATCCGCCGGCCGGGCGGCGCCGTGCGTGGTGATGGCGCACGGCTTCTCCGGAACCCGCGACGACGCGCTGCCCGGCTACGCCGACGTGTTCCGCGAAGCCGGGTTCATCGTCGTCGTCTTCGACTACCGGCACTTCGGCGCGTCGACGGGCGAACCCCGACAACTGCTGGACATCACCCGCCAGCTGGAGGACTACCGGTCCGTGGTGCAGTGGGCCCGCCGCCTAGACGGGGTCGACCCAGACCGCGTCGTACTGTGGGGGTCGTCGTTCAGCGGCGGTCACGTCCTGACCGTCGCGGCCGACGACCCCCGCATCGCGGCGGTGATCGCGCAGGCTCCGTTCACCGACGCACTACCCACCCTCGGCTACATCCCGGCCAGGACCGCCGCGCAGATGACCCTGGCAGGACTGCGCGATCAGCTCGGGGCCTGGCGGGGACGGCGCCCGATCATGGTGCCCGCGGTCGGCGACCCGGGCACCGTTGCCGCCATGACCGCACCCGACGCCAAACCGGGACTTGAGGCGATACTCGGCCAGAACTCGTTGTGGCGCAACGAGATCACCGCACGTTTGATGGTGCACTTCGCCTTCTACCGGCCGATACGCAGGGCGCGTGACCTCACCATGCCGCTGCTGGTGTGCGTATGCGACGCGGATATGACGACCCCCGTGGCACCCGCGGTCAGGACCGCCGAACACGCGCCGCGCGGAGACCTGCGGCGCTACCCCTTCGGCCACTTCGAGATCTACCACGACCCGCAGGTCAAGGCAGATCAGGTCGCGTTCCTCCGGCGGGTGCTCGGCCCCGCCCGCGAGCAGACGCCGACTCCCCCGCCCACCAGCGTGCCCGGGTGATTTCACGTCTGCTCACCACACGTCGTGTACCGCGCCTATGGTGGGGAAAGACATGCACGAGATGGCGCTGACGCAAAGTCTTGTCGACGCGGTGTGCGAGCACGCCGCCGGTCGCCGCGTGCACAGCGTCAGGCTCGAGGTCGGGGCCCTGTGCGCCGTCGTCCCCGACTCGATGCTCTTCTGCTTCGAGCTGGCCACCGAGGGCACGGTGGCCGCCGGCGCCCGGCTCGACCTCGATGTCCGCCCGGGGCGTGGACGCTGCCGCTCCTGCGGTTCCGACATCGCGTTACCCGACCTTATTCTGTTGTGCCCCTGCGGAAGTGCCGATGTCCAGGTGCTGTCCGGAAACGACCTCCGCATCATGTCGATGGAAGTGAGCTGACCATGTGTGCAACCTGTGGGTGCGGCGCCGACGGCACGGTCATCACACTGGCCGGCCACACCCCCCACCACGACCACGACCCCCACCACGACCACGACCATCCGCATGAACACGGCACCCGCACCGTCTCGCTCGAGCAGCGGGTTCTGGACAAGAACGACGCACTGGCCGGGGAGAACCGCCGGTGGTTCGCCGACAACGCCATCTTGGCCCTCAACCTCACCAGCTCACCCGGGGCGGGTAAGACGACGCTGCTGGAACGGACCGTCCGCGAGCTGGGTGGCGACCGCCCGGTCGCGGTGATCGAAGGCGACCAGGAGACGTTGCTCGACGCCGACCGGATCCGCGCCGCGGGAGCCCGTGCGGTCCAGGTCAACACCGGCGCGGGGTGCCACCTCGACGCCGCGATGGTGCGGCGCGCGCTCGATGCCTTGGCGCCGGAGCCCGGCTCGCTGCTGTTCATCGAGAACGTGGGCAACCTGGTGTGCCCGGCGCTGTTCGATCTCGGCGAGCGCAGCAAAGTGGTGGTGATCTCGGTGACCGAGGGTGCCGACAAACCGCTGAAGTACCCTCACATGTTTGCTGCAGCCGGACTCGTGATCGTCAACAAAGTCGACCTCCTGCCCTACGTCGACTTTGATCTTGACCTGATGACGCGTCATGCCAGGTCAGTGAACCCGGGTGTCGAGATTTTGCCAGTATCGGCGACGCGGGGCGACGGCCTCGACGCGTGGCACTCTTGGATTGACGTTCGCGCAAATAGCCTGATGCCACAACGATCCGTTGACAAGACAATCGCACGGGAGTAAACCCAAAGGTTGACGGCACGCAAGCTGGGCCGAAGGTCGACTCCTGTGCCGCAGGGGTTCTCAGCCCGGACCCCGGAAAGCTGTGACATATGCCGAGCGAGGCAGCAGTCAAAGCAGAACAGGCGCTGATCCACGTTCTCTGGATCAATGCCGGATTGAGTTGCGACGGCGATTCCGTGGCGTTGACTGCCGCCACACAACCCAGCATCGAGGAGATCGCGCTCGGCGCCCTTCCCGGTCTGCCCAAGATCGCCGTCCATTGGCCCCTGATCGACTTCGAATGCGGCCCGAGCGGGGGCGCCGACGACTTCCTCTCATGGTTCTTCAAAGCCGAGCGCGGTGAACTGGAACCGTTCGTCCTGGTCGTCGAGGGATCCATCCCGAACGAACAGATCAAGAACGAAGGGTATTGGTGCGGGTTCGGCAACAACCCCGCGACCGACCAGCCGATGACGACCAGCGAATGGCTGGATCGCCTGGCGCCCAAGGCAACTGCGGTAGTAGCGGTGGGCACCTGCGCCACCTACGGCGGTATTCACGCGATGGCGGGCAACCCCACCGGTGCGATGGGTGTTCCCGACTACCTGGGATGGGAATGGAAGAGCAAGGCGGGCATCCCGATCGTCTGCGTGCCCGGTTGCCCGATCCAGCCCGACAACCTCTCCGAAACCCTGACCTACCTGCTCTACATGGCCACCGACCAGGCGCCGATGATCCCTCTCGACGAGGCGCTGCGACCGAAGTGGCTGTTCGGCAACACCGTCCACGAAGGTTGCGATCGGGCCGGTTACTACGAGCAGGGTGACTTTGCGACGGAGTACGGCTCGCCGAAATGCATTGTGAAACTTGGCTGCTGGGGTCCGGTGGTCAAGTGCAACGTGCCCAAGCGAGGCTGGATCAACGGCATCGGGGGGTGCCCGAACGTCGGCGGTATCTGCATCGGTTGCACGATGCCCGGATTCCCGGACAAGTTCATGCCGTTCATGGACGAACCACCCGGCGGCAAGGTCTCGACCGCGGCATCGGGCCTGTACGGATCGGTGATCCGCAGCCTGCGGCATGTCACGGGCCGAACGGTCGACAAAGAGCCCAGGTGGCGCCACCGCGGCACGACACTGGAAACCGGAGCGACTCGCACCTGGTAGGTGCGGGTCCCCTCCTTCCTGCCTGCAGCCGACGCCGCTGTGTCGGTGATCGTTGCAGCACAGCGCATTACAGGAAAAGGGAATACGTTCGATGACAACCATCATCCCCGAACCGTCACACGTGAAGCGCGAACCCGGCCAGCTCGTCGAGATGGCGTGGGATCCGATCACCCGGATCGTCGGCAGCCTCGGCATCTACACAAAGATCGACTTCGAGAACAAGGAGGTCGTCGAGTGCCACAGCACGTCGTCGATCTTCCGCGGCTATTCGATCTTCATGAAGGGCAAGGACCCTCGCGACGCGCATTTCATCACGAGCAGGATCTGCGGCATCTGCGGCGACAACCACGCCACCTGTTCGTGCTACTGCCAGAACATGGCGTACGGCGTGAAACCGCCACACCTCGGTGAATGGCTGATCAACCTCGGCGAGGCCGCGGAATACATGTTCGACCACAACATCTTCCAGGAGAACCTGGTCGGTGTGGACTACTGCGAGAAGATGGTCTCCGAGACCAATCCGGGTGTACTCGCCAAGGCCGAGAACACCCAGGCCGCCCATGCCGATGCGCACGGATACCGCACGATCGCCGACATCATGCGCGCGCTCAACCCGTTCACCGGCGAGTTCTACCGAGAGGCACTGCAAGTCAGCCGGTGGACGCGGGAGATGTTCTGCCTGATGGAGGGCAGGCATGTGCATCCGTCGACGCTGTATCCCGGCGGAATCGGAACCACCGCAACGATCCAGCTCATGACGGACTACATGACCCGGCTGATGCGCTATGTCGAGTTCATGAAGAAGGTCGTGCCCATGCACGACGATCTGTTCGACTTCTTCTACGAGGCGCTGCCGGGCTACGACCAGGTCGGGCTGCGCCGCACCCTGCTGGGCTGCTGGGGTTCGTTCCAGGACCCGCAGGTGTGCAACTTCACCTACCGGGACATGGAGCGATGGGGCAACGCCATGTTCGTCACCCCGGGGATCGTGGTGGACGGCAAACTGATCACCCACTCGCTGGTCGACATCAATCTCGGCATCCGGATCCTATTGGGCCACAGTTACTATGACGACTGGACCGATCAGGAGATGTTCGTCAGAACAGACCCGCTCGGCAACCCTGTGGACCGCAGGCATCCGTGGAACCAACACACCAACCCGCGGCCGCAGAAGCGCGACTTCGACGACAAGTACAGCTGGGTGATGGCGCCGCGCTGGTTCGACGGCACCGACCATCTCGCACTGGACACCGGGGGCGGACCGCTCGCCCGATTGTGGGTGACCGCACTGGCCGGCCTGGTCGATGTGGGCTACGTGAAGGCGACCGGCCACAGCGTGCAGATCAACCTGCCGAAGACCGCGCTCAAGGGTCCGGTCGAATTCGAGTGGAAGATTCCGCAGTACGGCAGCAACACCATCGAACGTAACCGGGCCCGGACCTACTTCCAGGCGTATTCGGCTGCCTGCGCATTGCATTTCGCGGAGAAGGCGCTGGCCGAGATCCGTGCCGGCCGTACCAGGACGTGGGAGAAGTTCGAGGTTCCCGACGAAGGGATCGGATGCGGGTTCACCGAGGCGGTGCGCGGTGTGCTGAGCCACCACATGGTGATCCGCGACGGCAAGATCGCCAACTACCATCCGTACCCGCCGACTCCGTGGAATGCCAATCCGCGGGACAGCTACGGCACACCCGGCCCCTACGAGGACGCCGTGCAGGGTCAGCCGATCTTCGAGGAGAACAACAGGGAGAACTTCAAGGGCATCGACATCATGCGCACGGTGCGCAGCTTCGACCCATGCCTGCCGTGCGGTGTGCACATGTACCTTGGCAACGGCAAAACCCTGGAGCGCCTGCACTCGCCGACGCAGACCGCGACCGGGGATTAGGGTATGCCGCCCGCTGGCTCACGCTCGGACGGCACGGGCGACGATATCCGGTGGCGGTCGGCGGGCGACCGGATCCAGAACCTCCTCGACGCCAGCGCGTCGGGCGGTTCGGTGGCGCGTGAACGCGCCGAACAGCTCGTGCGTGAGGTGTCCGACCTCTACGGGGCGGCTCTGGAACGGATGCTCGCCGTAGCCGTCGCCGCCGACCCGCGGCTGGCCGACCGGTTCGCCGGCGACGACCTCGTGGCGAGTCTGCTCCTCGTGCACGGGCTGCACCCCCACGATGTGCGGAGGCGTGTTGCCGAGGCGCTGGACAGCGTGCGGCCCTACCTCGGATCGCACGGCGGCGACGTGACGCTGCTCGGTGTCGAGCGCGGACCCGACGGCGACCACGTCGTCCGACTGGCGTTCGCGGGCAGCTGCAAGAGCTGTCCGTCGTCGTCGGTCACGCTCGAACTCGCGGTGCAGGACGCAGTGCGGGCAGCGGCACCGGAGATCGGGTCCATCGAAGTGGTCGCCGCGCAGGAAGGCTCCGCGCACGGGGTGATTCCGCCGGATTCGCTGCTGCACCACGTGCACACCACCGGCCGGCAGGCGAACTGGCAGCCGGCGCCCGAACTGTCGGAACTGGCGCCCGGCGAGGTCGGCGGCTTCTCGGTCGGCGGCACGACGGCGCTGGTCTGCCGGGTGGGCGATGCGCTGTACGCCTACGTCGACCGGTGTCCGCACTGCACCGGCTCCCTGGCGGGCACCCGGCTGGACGGGACGGTGGTGCGCTGCCCGCGTTGTCATACCGCGTTCGACGCCACGCACGCCGGCGCCGCCGTCGGCGGGGGGGTCGAGCACCTGGAGCCGATTCCTGTCCTCACGCGACGCGGCGTGCTGTCGGTCGCAGTGCCCGAACAGGTGGCGTGATGACCGCGGACGCCGGGAGCAGCACGACGAGCGCCGACATCTCGGCGGTGCTCACCCGCATTCGCGCCGACCGCGGTGCGCCCCAGCCTGTGGAGGAGCGCTGCGAGATGTGCGCCGAGCCCATCGCCGACGAACACCAGCACGTGGTGAACATCGATGCGCGCCAGATCATGTGCGTGTGCCGCGGGTGCTATCTGTTGTTCACCGATGTGCACGCGGCACTGCGCTACCGCGCCGTGCCCGACCGCTATCTGGTGTTCCCCGGCTTCGCTCTGGACCGCCGCCGATGGGATGCGCTACAGATCCCGGTCGGGCTGGCGTTCTTCTTCCGCAACTCGACCCTGGGCCGTGTCGTCGCGTTCTATCCCGGCCCGGCGGGTGCCACCGAATCGGATCTCGACCTGGCCGCGTGGGACGACATCCGTACGGCCGAACCCCGGGTCGACCTGCTTGCCGAGGATACCGAGGCCCTGCTGGTGCGGGTGCCCGACAGCGGCCAGGACGGCGACGGCGACCCGGTATGTCACCTGCTGCCGATCGACGCCTGCTACGAGTTCGTGGGCCGGTTGCGGATGCTCTGGCGCGGATTCGACGGTGGCCAGGAGGCGCACCGGTTCATGGCCGAGTTCTTCGGCACCGTGGACGCACGCAGCAGGGTGGTTGCGTAATGGCCGGCCCGACGACCGAGGTGACGTTCGCCGTCGTCGACATGGCGCCGGAACCGTTCGCCGTCACGCCGATTCTGATGGCCCGGGTGGGGATCGCGGCGATGGGCGACCATCCCATCCACGCGATCGCACTGCGGTGCCAGATCCGCATCGATCCGGGCCGCCGCGGGTATTCCGACGCCGAGGCCGACGGGCTGACCGACCTGTTCGGGCCGCGAGAACGCTGGGGCACCACGCAGCGCACCTTCCTATGGCGCCACGCCGCAGTGATGGTCCCCGGGTTCACCGGCGCCACCCAGGTGGATATGCCCGTCGAATGCACCTACGACTTCGAGGTGGCCTCGGCCAAGTATCTGCACTCCCTGCGCGACGGTGCGATTCCGCTCCAATTCCTGTTCAGTGGAACAGTTTTCGCCCAGGGCAGTAAGGCGTTCTCGGTCCAGCAGGTGCCCTGGGACCGTGAGGACCGATACGACCTGCCGGTGCAGGTGTGGCGCGACATCATCCGGCAGCACTACCCCGGCACCGGCTGGGTGCGGCTCAGCCACGAGACGGTGGCCGCGCTGGCCGCCTATCGGTCGGCCAACGGGATGCTGTCTTTCGACGACGCGGTGGGCGCGCTGCTGGCGCGGCACGCGGATGCGGACCCGGGGCGGGTGCCCGCACACGGAGGGCTGGCGCCATGACCGCCGGCTGGCACCGCGCCAGGGCCGTCGCCGACGCGGTGCTCTACGAGGGCTATCTGCTCTACCCCTATCGCGCGACCTCGGGGAAGAACCAATCCCGCTGGCAGTTCGGCGTGCTCGGGCCGCCCGGCGCCGAGGCCGCGGGCATCGGCGAGGACGACACGCTCTCGGCGCAGGTGATCGTGCGGTCGCACGGCACACCGTCGCTGACCGTGGTGGTGCGTTTCCTGCAGTTGCAGCGCCGTGACGCGCAACGCGACGCCGGTGCGGGCACCTTCGAAGCCGTCAGCGAGCTGGCGGGCCCGACGGGATCGTGGCTGAGTTGGGACGAGGCGGTAGAGCGGGAGGTCGAATACGGGCCGTTCGCGCTGCCCGGTCTGTCCCGTACGTTCGACATCGACGTTCCCGGCGGCGCCGACACCGAAGCGGTCGATGGTGGCAGGCTGCTGCGGCGGCGCCGTGAACTGCGCGGGCAGCTCACCGTATCCGTTGACGGCGCCGCCGATCTCGCGCGCATCTCGCTGGAAGTGCGCAATGCCTGCCGGCCGGCCGTCGACAAGGACGATGCGATTGCGACGTCGCTGATCGGCACCCACCTCGTCCTCGAGGTGACCGACGGGGAGTTCGTCTCGCTTCTCGAACCGCCCGCATCGGCGTCCGCCGCGGTGGCGGACTGCCGGCAGCACCGCTGCTTCCCCGTGCTCGCCGGACCACCGGGAGACCACACGCTCGCGCTGGTGTCGCCGATCATCCTCTACGACCATCCGGAGGTGGCCACGCAGAGCGCGGGCGCGTTGTACGACTCCACCGAGATCGACGAGATCCTCACCTTGCGGGTCATGACCATGACCGAGCAGGAGAAAGCCGAAGCCAGGGCCACCGATCCCCGTGCCGCCCAAATCATCGACCGATGTGACTCGATGGCACCCGAGGCGATGCTCGATCTGCACGGTGTGCTGCGCGATCCGCACGCCGACGACCGCGACCTCGGCCTCATACCGGACGTGCCGCTCGGCGTCGACTGGTGGGATCCGTTGGCCGACAACGCGGTTCGCCCGGACATCGATGCAGTGCTGGTCGACGGTGTGCGGGTGGCACGCGGCAGCCGGGTCAGGCTGCGGCCGTCGCGCCGCGCCGACGCGCAGGATCTGTTCTTCGCCGATCGTGTGGCGCGGGTCACGTCGGTGCACGAGGACGTCGACGGCGACCAGCATGTCGGCGTCGTGCTGGAAGACGACCCCGGCGCCGATATGCACGAATGGTACGGCCGGTACCTGTATTTCGCGCCGGACGAAGTCGAACCACTCATCGAGAGGAGTACGAAATGGAAGCAGTAGGTTGGGTGGCCGTCGGTGTGGTCGCCGCGGTGATCGTCGCCGGGGCGCTGGTGAGTGTCCGGTCGATCCCGGATGCCAAGCGCTACATGCGAATGCGTCGGATGTAGCGCGGGGAAGCGACCGCGGGCAGACCGCTGTGAGGGCATCACGCGCATCCTGGTAGCAGGTATCGGCAATATCTTCCTCGGTGACGACGGGTTCGGCCCCGAGGTGCTGCGGCACGCCGCACGTCGCGACGATCCGCGGATTCGCATGACCGACTATGGCATCGGCGGCATGCATCTTGCGTATGACCTGCTCGACGGGTACGACGCACTCGTGCTCGTCGACGCACTTCCGGATCGCGGAGCACCGGGCACCGTGCACGTCTTCGAAGCCGACACCGAGAACGCTTCGGCCACTGTCGGTCTGGATGCACATGCGATGGACCCCGCCGCGGTGTTCGCCGGACTTGCGGCGCTGGGCGGTTCCCCGCCGCGCACGGTCGTGATCGGGTGCGAGGTGTACGACGTGGACGAGCGGATGGGCCTGTCGGAGGGGGTGGCTGCGGCAGTCCCCCGGGCGGTGCGCGCACTCGACGACGTCCTGTCGGGGCTGTTGACTCCGGTGCGGGAGGGCTGAACCGTGTGTCTGGGGATTCCCGGCCGGGTGGTGGGCATGCTCGACGGCTATGAGGGGCAACTGGCCCTTGTCGACGTCGCGGGACGGCATCGCAAGGTCAACATCGGCATGCTGCCGGACGAGACGGTGGCCCCGGGTGACTGGGTGATCATCCACATGGGGTTCGCTGTCGAGAAGACCGACAGGGCAGGGGCGGACGCAGCCCTGGCCGGTCTGCGGCTGTTGGGTTCCGGCAGCGAGGACGGGCCGGTCGATGGCGCCGAGGGGTCGCCATGACCGGCCAGCGAGAAGCGCCAGCGGATCGCGCATCAAACACGCGAGAAGCGCCAGCGGATCGCGCATCAAACACGCGAGAAGCGCCAGCAGATCGCGCATCAAACACGCGAGAAGCGCCAGCGGATCGCCGCCGGCTTCGCATCAGTGTGCGCGGCGTCGTGCAGGGCGTGGGGTTCCGCCCGTTCGTCTACACCACCGCCGCCGCGTGCAGCTTGGCCGGTTCGGTTCGCAACGACACTTCCGGCGCCGTCGTCGAGGTGGAGGGAGCGGCCGAGGATATCGACCGGTTCCTGATCCGGCTGCGCGACCCGCCGCCGCTGGCCGTCATCGAATCGATCCGGACTGCGCCCATTCCGGTGTGCGGCGGAACCGGGTTCACGATCGCGGATTCGACACGCTCCGCGGGTGGGCGCACCCTGGCCTCCCCCGATGTCGCCATGTGCGCCGAATGCGCGGCCGAACAACGCGACACCTCGAACCGGCGCTATCGGCACGCGTTCATCAACTGCACCAACTGCGGGCCGCGGTTCACCATCATCGCGTCGCTGCCCTACGACCGATCGGCGACGACGATGGCCGGCTTCCCGATGTGCGCCGATTGCGCTCGCGAGTACGCCGACCCTGCCGACCGCCGTTTCCACGCCCAGCCGGTCTGCTGTCCCGCGTGCGGCCCCGGCCTGCGATTCCACGACGCGAACGGCGCCGCCGACGGTGAGCGGGCACTGACCCGCGCGCGAGAGTTGCTGCGCGACGGCGCGGTTCTGGCCGTCAAGGGTATCGGTGGCTACCACCTGGCCTGCGACGCGGGCAATGACGTTGCGGTCGACACGCTTCGGCTGCGGAAACGCCGGGGGGACAAACCGTTTGCGGTGATGGTCGCCGATCTACGCGTCGCGGGTACCGTCGCGACCCTCGACGAACCGGCGGCGCGTGTGCTGTCCGGGCCGCAGCGGCCGATCGTCCTATTGCCCCGCGCTCGCGGCGCGCCCGTCGCCGGCAACGTCGCGCCGCACAACCCCGATCTCGGCGTGATGCTCGCCTATACACCGTTGCACTCCCTGCTGTTCGGGCTGCCCGGCGACCGTCCCGGCCCCACGGTATTGGTGATGACGTCGGGCAACAGGGGCGGTGAGCCGATCTGCTTCGACGATGACGACGCGCTGGAGCGTCTGTCGGGGCTGGCCGACGGCTGGCTGGTGCACGACCGGGCGATCCTGGTGCCGTGTGACGACTCGGTGGTCAGGGTGCTGAGCGACGGCGACGAGGTCAGCGAACTGCCGATCCGCCGATCACGCGGCTATGCCCCGCTGCCGATCGCCCTTCCGGTGGCGGTGCCGCCGACCCTGGCGGTCGGTGCGGACTTGAAGAACACCATGGCCCTCGCCGAGGGCAGGTACGCGTGGCTGAGCCAGCACATCGGCGATATGGACGACCTCGCGACGCTGTCGGCGTTCGACGCCGCCGAGTCGCATCTGCGGTCGCTGACCGGCGTGGCTCCCGTCGCGCTGGTGGCCGATGCTCATCCGCTCTACCGGTCCACAGCGTGGGCGCACCGCAACGCCGGGACCCGGCCCGTGCACACCGTGCAGCACCATCACGCCCATATCGCCGCGGTGATGGCCGAACACGGACTCGACGGGTCCTGCCCGGTGCTCGGATTCGCCTTCGACGGAACGGGTTACGGTCCAGACGGCGCCGTGTGGGGTGGTGAGGTGCTGCTGGCCGACTACAAGCAGTACCGGAGGCTGGCCTGCCTGCGGTATGTGCCGCTGGCCGGCGGGGACGTCAGCGTGCTGCGCCCGTACCGGATGGCACTGGCCCATCTTTGGGCGGCCGGCCTGCCCTGGGATGAGGATCTGCCGCCTGTCCGCGCCTGCCCACCCGACGAGCGCCGGGTGCTGCGGCATCAGCTCGAGACCGGACTGGGCTGCGTTCCGACCTCGAGTATGGGACGGCTGTTCGACGCGGTGTCGGCCCTGGCCGGTGTCCGGCAGGAGGTGGCGTACGAGGCGCAGGCGGCCATCGAGCTGGAGGGGCGCTCGCGCCCGTCCGGCTGCGCCGCGGAGCCCTATGCGTTCGGCATCAGCGACGACGTCACACCCGCCGTGGTCGACCCGGCGCCCGTGCTGGCCGCGGTGGTCGCCGACGTGCGCCGCGGGCTGCCCACCGGGGTGATCGGCGCCCGATTCCACCGCGCGGTGGCGGATCTGATCGTCACACTCGCGGGCACCGACCCGCCCGCCACGCACACCGTGGCGCTGTCGGGCGGGGTGTTCCAGAACGCGCTGCTGCTCGGTATGACGGTGAAGATGCTGCGCCACAATGGCTTCCAGGTCATCACGCATCGGCGTGTGCCGCCCAACGACGGCGGCATCGCCCTGGGTCAGCTGCTCATCGGAAATGCGGGTTAGCGCGTCACGAGAAAGGAGTCGCCGATGTGTTTGGCGGTACCGGGAAGAATCCTGCGGGTCGAAGACCGTGACGGCACCCTGATGTCGGTGGTGGACTTCGGCGGCGTGCAGAAGGACGTGTGTCTGCAGTATCTGCCCGACGCCGAGGTCGGGCAATTCGTGGTGGTCCATGTCGGTTTCGCGATCCAGCGCCTGGACGAGGAGTCGGCCAAGCGCACCCTGGCGGAATTCGAGCACCTCGGCGTGCTCGAGGAGGAGTTCGGCGACGGGTTCGCACGAGCCGCACGCCAGGCCGGCGCCACGAATCCCGACGGCGCCGAAGACCTCTCGCAGCGCAATGGAGATTCTGGGGTGACACGATGAAGTACCTCGACGAGTTCAGCGATCCGGAGTTGGCGGGCAAACTCATCGAAGAGATCAAGAGGTCCACCAGCAGTCGATGGGCGATCATGGAAGTTTGTGGCGGACAGACGCATTCGATCATCAGGCACGGGATCGACCAGTTGCTGCCCGACCAGATCGAGATGATCCACGGCCCCGGCTGCCCGGTGTGCGTCACTCCGCTGGAGATCATCGACAAGGCGCTGGAGATCGCGTCGCGGCCCGGCGTGATCTTCTGTTCGTTCGGGGACATGCTGCGGGTGCCGGGCAGCGAGAAGGATCTGTTTCGGGTCAAGAGCGAAGGCGGGGACGTGCGGGTCGTGTACTCGCCGCTGGACGCGCTGACGGTGGCCAGGGAGAATCCCGACAAGCAGGTCGTCTTCTTCGGCATCGGTTTCGAGACCACCGCGCCGGCCAACGCGATGACCGTCTACCAGGCCAAAAGGCTGGGGATCGAGAACTTCTCGCTGCTTGTCTCCCACGTTCTCGTGCCGCCGGCCATCTCGGCGATCATGGAATCCCCGGCATGCCGCGTACAGGCGTTCCTGGCCGCCGGGCACGTCTGCACGGTGATGGGCACCGACGAGTACCCGCCGCTGTGCGACAAGTACGGGATCCCCATCGTCGTGACGGGTTTCGAGCCGCTGGACATCCTCGAGGGCATCCGCCGCACGGTGCTGCAACTCGAATCGGGTCGCCACGAGTTGGAGAACGCCTATCCCCGGGCGGTGCAGGACACCGGCAACCCGGCCGCCAAGGCGATGCTGCTCGACGTCTTCGAGGTGACCGACCGCAGCTGGCGCGGCATCGGGATGATCCCGAGCAGCGGCTGGCGGTTGTCGCACGATTACCGCGACTACGACGCGGAGCACCGTTTCAGCGTGACGGACATCCACACCGAGGAGTCGGCGGTGTGCCGATCCGGGGAGGTGCTGCAAGGCCTGATCAAGCCGCACGAATGCGCGGCGTTCGGCACCCTGTGCACTCCGCGAAACCCGTTGGGCGCCACCATGGTGTCGTCAGAGGGTGCCTGCGCGGCGTACTACCTCTACCGGCGCCTCGAGGTCAGCAATGCCTGATCCGTCGACCGATCGGCGCACCACGATCGACATGGAGGCGTGGGTGTGCCCGGCGCCGCTGCGCGACGCGCCCAACATCGTGATGGGGCACGGGGGTGGCGGGGCGATGTCCGCCGAGTTGATCGAGCACCTGTTCCTGCCGGCGTTCGGCCCGGCGGCCGACGCCGCGATGGGCGACGCGGCCGTCGTCGCCGTCGGCGGCGTCCGGCTGGCGTTCTCCACCGATTCGTTCGTGGTCAAACCGCTGGCGTTCCCCGGCGGCAGCATCGGCGAGCTTGCCGTCAACGGCACCGTCAACGATCTGGCGATGGCGGGGGCGGCGCCGATGGTGATGTCCACCGCGTTCATCCTCGAAGAGGGCACCGCGCTGGACGAACTGGCCCGAGTGGCCCAGGCGGTGGGCACCGCCGCACTGGCCGCGGGTGTGAAGCTCGTCACGGGTGACACGAAGGTGGTCGACGCCGGCCACGGGGACGGCGTGTACGTCAACACCGCCGGTATCGGTCTGGTCGATCCGCGCGCCGACATCCGTCCGCAGCGGGCCGCGGTGGGCGACGCCGTGATCGTCAGCGGCGACATCGGCGTGCACGGTGTTGCGGTGATGAGCTGCCGCGAGGGTCTGGAATTCGCCACCGCCGTGACCAGCGACACGGCCCCGCTGCACGGTCTGGTCGCCGCGATGATCGACACGGGCGCCGATGTGCACACCCTGCGGGACCCGACGCGGGGCGGGGTGGCGGCCACCGTCAACGAGATCGCCAGGTCGGCGCGGGTGGGCATCGCCCTGGACGAGCGGACACTGCCGATCCCGCCCGAGGTGCGCGACGCCTGCGGGCTGCTGGGTCTCGACCCGCTCTACGTCGCCAACGAGGGGAAGCTCGTCGCGTTCGTCGCGGCCGGTGACGCCGAACGGGTGCTGGCCGCGATGCGCACCCACCCGCTGGGCGCCAGGGCGAGGATCATCGGGCGGTGTGTGGACGAACACCCCGGCATGGTGGTGGCGCGCACGGCACTCGGCGGCACCCGGGTGGTGGATCTGCCCATCGGCGAACAGTTGCCGCGGATCTGCTGACCGCCGGACTGAGCTCCCGCGGACCTACCACTGGTCGCGCGGGACGTCGAAGTCGGCGCACAGCGCCCGCCAGACATCACGGGGTTCGACGCCGTCCTCGATCGCCTCGGCGCCGGTTCGGCCGCCCAGCGCGGCCAGTACATGGTCGACGAGTAACGACGGACCGCGTATCGGGCCGAACTGGCTTTCGACGAGCTCGTTGAATTCCGTCAACCGCACGCACCCAACCTACGCTGAGACGGTTAGCGCTTCATGGCACACCTGTACCGGATCGGCCACCCGCGTACGACTCGCTCCCGCGCGGACGGCGGCCGCCCGGTACCGCGGCGAGGACAGCACCTCGCCGACCGCGGCGACCAGCCCGTCGGCCGTCAGCGGCCGCACCAGCTGCGCACTGCCCTGGCGTACAACGCGATTGGCGATCTCCCACTGATCACCCCCGCCGGGTACCACCACCAGCGGCACCCCGGCGAGCAACGCCTTGGACACCATGCCGTGACCACCGCCACAGATCGCCACGTCGGCGTGGGTCAGCAGCTCGTCCTGGCGGCCCAGTCCGACGCGGGCCCACGGCGGGAGGGGCCCGTCGGGTCCGGACAACCTCGACACCACCACCCGCGCGCCCGCGGGCAACGTCTCACCGGGCACCAGCGTCTCGAGCGCCAGTTCGGCCAGCCCGCGCGTACCGGTGGTGGCGGTCGACGGCGCGACCATCACCACCGGTCCCGCGCCGTCCGGAACGGTGAGCACCGCCGCCGTGGGTTCGAAATGCAGAGGGCCGACCACCACCGCCTCCCGCGGCCAGTCCGGCCTGGGCACCTCCAGCGCGGGCAGCGTGGCGATCAACCGCCGCAGCGGCCCGGGATCGTCGGCGGGCAGCCCGATGTCGGCCCGCACCGCGGCGCGCTGGCGCAGCCCTTCGCGCCATGATCGCGCCGTCAGCGACCGCATGACCGCGTCACGCAGCCGCCCCCGCAATCCCGTCCCCGGCGCCAGCCCGCTGCCCAGCGGGGGCAGTCCCTTCGACGGCCGGTAGAGCGGATGGGGGCTCAGCTCGACCCACGGGACGTCGACCAGTTCGGCGGCCAGCCCGCCGCACGCGGTGATGACGTCGGATACCACCAGGTCAGGTGCCAACTCCCGGAGTTGCGGCGCGTTCAGCACCGCCATCCTGCCCGCGCGCCGGTGGATCTTGGCACCGGCGTCGCTGTCGTCGTCGAGTTCGGTCGGGTCCAGGCCCAGCAGTTCGGCCGCGTCGATACCCGCGGCTGCGGCGGTGGGCAGCCATTGCGTGCCCGTCAGCAATGTCGGGGTGTCACCGGCGGCCAGCAGCTCGCGGCACAGTGCGATGGCGGGAAAGGCATGCCCCGGGTCGGGCCCGGCCACCACAGCGACGCGCATCGCCCTCACCCTGCCACACCCCATCGCCTGCGGTGACCCGTGCGTCGCACGAACCGTTAGGCTGCCTTGCATGATCGGCAACGCCCGCGGCAGCACGACATGCGGGGTGACGGTCGGCGGCGGGCCCGGGCCCGCCGGTCCCAGGAAGGTCGCGCACCCGTGAACAACGACACCAACCGAACCAAACCCAACCTGCTGGAGTACATCGGCTACTGCTATGGGCGGCGACTGCCGGATTCCATGCGGCAGTGGGTTGCCGACGACCTCGCGGGCAAGGGCGCCACCGTCCGGATGATGGTCCGGGTCTTCATTCCCGCGGTGATCGTGTTGGCGCCGTTCTGGCTGATCCCCACGACGCTGTACGTGCACCTGAGCATGACGATGCCCATCCTCATCCCGTTCGTGTACTTCTCCCACGCACTGAACAAGGTGTGGCGTCGGCACATGCTGCGCAAACACAACCTCGACCCGGATCTGGTCGACTACATCTCCCGGGAACGCAACGCGCATGTCCACCGGGCTTACATCGAGAAGTACGGGCCCCGGCCCGACTCGTCGCGGCCGAGCAGCCACGACATCTGAGCATCCCCGATCAGGCGCGGCGCAACTGGTTCAGTTCGTCGAACGCCTGCGCCCAACCCAGCAGCCGATCGGTCGCATCGGTCAGCTCGTCGCGGTAGCGCTGGCCCGACATCGGCGAGCCCGACAGGGTGCCCTTGTTCGCCGCCGACACCAATTGGGCTGCGGCGGTGAGCATGTCGTTGTACTGCCGCACTCCGGCGTCCATCTGGGTGACGTAGGAGGTGACGGTCGGCGCGAGGTGGCGACGCGCTTGCGGCGCCGAACTCATCGCCCGTTCCATGGAAACCACTTCGGCGGCGGTGGCGGCCATGGTGGCGGCGGTGCGGTTCGCCGCGACGGTGAGTTCACGCACCTCGTCGGCGGGCAGCATGCGGCCCCGTTCGATCACCCCGAGCAGCGAGAACAGGCCACGCTCCGAGCCGGACAGCGCCGACATCGGCGCCCGCGCAGCCGAACCCCACGGTGGCAGCCGGCGCGCGGCCCTGGAGCGCTCGGGGGGCAGCGGCGCCCCGAGCAACCACCGGTAGCGCAGCAACAGCAGCGTGGCCGGAAATGCCGCGCCGGCGGCGACCGCCCCCGTGATGATCAGCACCCAGGCCGGTACGGTCCACGATGCGAGCACCGCTGTCACGAGCACCCAGAACACACTCGACACCGTGAAGAACAACCCCAGCCGCAACGCCCAGCGCCGCTTGCGCAGCAGTTTGGCGCGGGGATCGGCTGCGGCGCTGAGCTTCTCGGCCACCACATCGGACAGTTCGGCAGCGGTGTCCACGCCGCGCTGCAGCATCGAACGCCACGCCGGATTCGAGGTCGAGTTCACTGCCATGTCGCCAGACCTATTGACTGAGCGGGTTTTCGGGGGTCGCGGCGTTCGGATTGGCCGCGGGTGCGGCCGGCGTCGCCGGTGCGCCGCCGGAGGGCAGCGCCTCACCGCGCATCGACGCGCGGATCTGCTCCAGCCGCGAATGCCCGGCCATCTGCACGCTGGCCTGCTGGATCTCCATCATCCGGCCCTGCACCGAGTTCTGCGCCAGTTCGGCCTGGCCGATCGCGTTGGCATACCGGCGTTCGATCTTGTCGCGGACCTCTTCGAGATTCGGTGTGTTGCCCGGGGCGGCCAACTCACTCATCGAGCGCAGTGACGCGCTCACCTGCTCCTGCATCTTGGCCTGCTCGAGCTGGCTGAGCAGCTTGGTGCGCTCGGCGATCTTCTGCTGCAACATCATCGCGTTCTGCTCGACGGCCTTCTTGGCCTGGGCGGCAGCGTTGAGCGCCTGGTCGTGCAGACCCTTGAGGTCCTCGACACTCTGTTCGGCGGTGACCAATTGCGCGGCGAAGGCCTCTGCGGCGTTGTTGTACTCGGTGGCCTTCCCTGCGTCACCGCCCGCCACCGCCTGGTCGGCCAGGGTGAGTGCCTGACGCACATTGACCTGGAGCTTCTCGACGTCGGCGAGCTGGCGGTTGAGCCGCATCTCCAGTTGGCGCTGGTTGCCGATCACCTGAGCGGCCTGCTGCGTCAGCGCCTGGTGCTGGCGCTGGGCTTCCTCGATGGCCTGCTGGATCTGGACCTTGGGATCCGCGTATTCGTCGACCTTCGAGCTGAACAGCGCCATGAGGTACTTCCACGCCTTGGCGAACGGATTGGCCATGAGTTCATTCCGCCTTCATGTCTTCGAGTTGTGACCACTGTGCTGGTGCCGCTGGGGCTCCTGCGTTTGCTCTACTGCCAACTTATCGGTTCTGCGCACACCACCACACCCCCGCAGGCGAATTGCAGGGACGTTCGCGGGCCGGGGGTCAGGCGACCGCCATCGAGACGACCTGCGGGATGACGACCTTGGTCGTGGCGTCGATATGCGCAGAACCCACCACCGTGGGTTCGAACGGGGCACGCTCCTGGCGGGCCAGCGCCTCCCCCGCGGCGGACAACACCCGCGACAGCGGCACGTCCAGGGCGCCGCAGATGGCGCTGAGCAGCTCGCTGGACGCCTCCTTGCGGCCGCGTTCGACCTCGGACAGGTAACCCAGGCTGACCCGCGCCGAATCGGACACCTCGCGCAGGGTGCGCCCCTGAGACGTGCGGGCACGGCGCAGCACGTCGCCGATCACCTCACGCAGCAATGCGGCCATCGTGCCCTCCTTCATCGAGCGGGTTCGCTAAGTGCTGAACGCACGCGGCGGTGGCGATGGTTCCCGGATCCCTCCGCGACGTCGCGCTCATCGGCTTTCGACCACCGCACGCAGCCGCGCGATCGCGGCGTTGACCGCCGCCACTCGGATGTCCCAGCGCGATCCGGTGAGGTGCAGTTCGACGACGTCGGCGTCGACCGGACCGGCCAGGCCCAGGAAGACCGTGCCGACGGGGTGCCCGCCGTGCGGTTCGGGGCCCGCCACGCCGGTCAGGCCGATCCCCCAGGTGGCGGCGCATCGTTGGCGCGCCCCCACCGCCAGCGCGCGGGCCGTCGGCGCCGCCACCGGACCGACCGAGTCGAGCACCTGCGGCGCCACTCCGGCCAGGGAGATCTTGGTGTCTTCGACATAGGTGATCAGGCCGCCGCGCAGCACCACGCTGGCGCCCGGGACACCGGCCAGGGTGGCCGCCAGCAGTCCGGCGGTCAGGGATTCGGCGGTGGCGACGGTCTGCCTGCGCACCGTCAGGTCGGCGACGAGTCCGCGGGCGTCGTCACTGACCAGCGGGTCGTCCACGCGAATCCCTGATCGCCGACACGACGTAGTCGATCCCGGTGAGCACGGTCAGCACCACCGCCGCCCACATGATCACCCATGCCGCGAACAGCCACGCCCCGGACAGCGGCAGGATGAACAACCCGATGGCGACGGCCTGCACGAGCGTCTTCAGTTTCCCGCCGCGGCTGGCCGGGATCACGCCGTGACGCAGCACCGCCAATCGCAGGACCGTGACGCCGATCTCACGGGCCAGGATCACCACCGTGACCCACCAGGGCAGATCGCCGAGCATCGACAGCCCGATGAGCGCGGCGCCGATGAGGGCCTTGTCGGCGATCGGATCGGCCAGGGTGCCGAATTCGGTCACCATGCCGAAACTGCGCGCCAGCGCCCCGTCGATGCGATCGGTGATCACCGCGACCGCGAAAATGGCGAAAGCAACTAGCCGCCAATATGTTTCGTGGCCATCCCCGACGAACAGGGCGACCAGGAAGACGGGCACCAGAACCATCCGCACACCGGTGAGCATGTTGGCGAGGTTTGCCACCCGGGCGCGCGGCACCACCGGATCGATGTGAGGTTGGCCCGACACCGCAACAGAATATCCGGTTGCCTGCCGGTGAGGTCCTGCCGATACTGTCGCACCGTGAGCGCTGCCCCCGATGACGGCCGGCTCGTCGTGCGACGGGCCAGGACGTCCGACGTGCCGGCGATCAAGGCGCTGGTCGACGAATACTCCGGCAAGATCCTGCTGGAGAAGAATCTGGTGACCCTCTACGAGGCGGTCCAGGAGTTCTGGGTCGGCGAGGTCGAGGGTCGAGTGGTCGGTTGCGGCGCTCTGCACGTGCTGTGGTCCGACCTCGGCGAGCTACGCACGGTCGCCGTGCATCCGGGGGTGCGGGGCAAGGGCGTCGGGCGCCGCATCGTCGAGCGGCTCCTCGACGTGGCCCGCGAATTGCATCTCGGGCGCATCTTCGTGCTGACCTTCGAGGTCGACTTCTTCGCCAGGCACGGATTCGAGGAGATCGAGGGAACTCCGGTGACCGCTGAGGTCTACGAGGAGATGTGCCGCTCCTACGACACCGGCGTTGCCGAATTCCTCGACCTGTCCTATGTCAAACCCAACATCCTCGGCAACACCAGGATGCTGCTGCTGCTCTGAGCGCCGGCGTTTGAGTCTGCACGCCGATCGGCGATCCCACCGCAGACTCAACACCGGGGATGTTCAGAAGCCGGGCTCGTCCTCGTCGAGATCGCCGCCGACGGCGTCGGAGCCGCCACGGATCAGCGCCAGCGTGCCCGCCAGTTCGTCGGGTTTGACGAGCACCTCGCGTGCCTTGGAGCCCTCCGACGGTCCCACGATGCCTCGGGTCTCCATCAGGTCCATCAACCGGCCCGCCTTGGCGAATCCGACACGCAGCTTGCGCTGCAGCATCGACGTCGAGCCGAACTGACTGGACACCACCAACTCGACGGCCTGCAGGAACACGTCCATGTCGTCGCCGATGTCGGGGTCGACGTCCTTGCGGTCGCCGCCGCCCTTGGCTGCGGTGACACCCTCGGTGTACTCCGGCTGCGCCTGCTCCTTACTCGCCGCGACGACCGCGTGGATCTCCTCGTCGGTGATGAACGCGCCCTGCAGGCGGCGCGGTTTGTTCGCGCCCATCGGCAGGAACAGCCCGTCACCCATACCGATCAGCTTCTCGGCGCCGGCCTGGTCGAGGATGACGCGGCTGTCGGTCAGCGAGGAGGTCGCGAACGCCAACCGCGAGGGCACGTTCGTCTTGATCAGACCGGTGACGACGTCGACCGAGGGTCGCTGCGTGGCCAGGACGAGGTGGATGCCGGCGGCCCGGGCTTTCTGGGTGATCCGCACGATCGCGTCCTCGACGTCGCGCGGCGCGGTCATCATCAGGTCGGCCAGCTCGTCGACGATCGCCACGATGTACGGGTACGGCTTGTACACCCGTTCGCTGCCCAGCGGGGTGGAGATCTCCCCGGTTCTCACCTTCTCGTTGAAGACGTCGATGTGGCGCACCCGGGAGGCCTGCATGTCCTGGTAGCGCTGTTCCATCTCCTCGACCAGCCATGCCAGCGCCGCGGCGGCCTTCTTGGGTTCGGTGATGATCGGCGTGATGAGGTGCGGGATGCCCTCGTAGGGGGTCAGTTCCACCATCTTCGGGTCGATCAGGATCATCCTGACCTCTTCGGGGGTGGCCCGCGCCAGCAGTGACACCAGCATCGAGTTGACGAAACTGGACTTACCCGAACCGGTCGAGCCGGCCACCAGCAGGTGGGGCATCTTGGCCAGGTTGGCCGAGACCATCTCACCCTCGATGTCCTTGCCGAGCCCGATCACCAACGGATGGTGATCGGAGCGGGTCACCGGATCGGTGAGGACGTCGGCCAGGCGCACCATTTCTCGGTCGGTGTTGGGCACCTCGATGCCGACGGCTGATTTGCCGGGTATCGGCGCGAGCATCCGCACGCTCTCGGTGGCCACCGCGTAGGCGATGTTGCGGTGCAGCGCGGTGATCTTCTCCACCTTGACGCCGGGGCCGAGTTCGACTTCGTAGCGGGTGACCGTCGGGCCGCGGGTGCATCCGGTGACGGCGGCGTCGACCTTGAATTGCTCCAGCACCGAGGTGATGGATTCGACCATCTGGTCGTTGGCCGCGCTGCGGCGTTTGGGCGGGTCGCCCTTGACGAGCAGCTCCAGCGGCGGCAGGTGGTACGGACCCTCCACCACCCGGTCGATGACCGGGGTGTCGGGTCTGGCGGGTTTCTTGCGCCGGGTCCTGGCGGCCGGTTCGGGCACCGTCGGCGCGTCCTCGTCCAGCGGGTAGTTGTCCATGGGGCTGCCCGCGCGCGGCGCGGCGGACGCCGCCGTGACGGCCGGCAATGCCGCGGGTTCGCGGTCGCCGTAGGCCGAGGGGTCGTCGTAGTAGCCGTCGGAGAAGTCGTCGTCCTCCCGGCCCGCGCGGTGCCCGCGCTCGTCCGCGAGGTCCGTGACGTCCGCGGCATCGTCTTCGTCATATTCGTCGTGGTCTTCGTCATACTCGTCGTGGTCGTCGTAGGCGTGGCGTCCGCCGAACATCCGCGTCGAGAACATGGTGCGCACCGTGGCGGGGACTTCGCGGATCGTCGTGCCGGTGACCAGCAGCACGCCGAAGAGTGCGGCGATGAACAGCAACGGGGCGGCGATCCACTCGGTCAGCCCATCGGCCAGCGGACCGCCGATCGCGAAGCCGGCGAAGCCCGCGGCATCCTGGCGGCCGGTGGGTGTTTGCGGCGATCCCGACCACAGATGCCACAGCCCCAGCGCGGGCAGTGCGATCATGGCCGACCCGAGAATGAGCCGGGGCCGGGCGTCCGGGTCGGGTCCGGTGCGCATCAGGACGACCGCCGCCACGGCGAGCACCAGCGGCACCAGCACCACAGCGGATCCGACCAGGGTGCGCACGGCGACGTCGATCCACTCACCCACCGGGCGGGCGGCGTCGAACCAGGAGCCTGCCGCCACCACAACGGCGAGTCCCAGCAGCGCCAGTGCGACGCCGTCGCGGCGATGGCCGGGTTCGATGTCACGGGCGCGGCCGACCGAACGCGCGGTCGATCCCGCCCCCCTGGCCAGCATCAGCCAGCTCGCGCGGGCACCCCGGCCGACGGCCATCCCCGCGGTGGCCAATGGCGACGGCCCGCGCCGGGCCGCGGGTTTGCGCCGGGGCGGCGCGGGCTTGGCCGGCCTTTGCGGGCGCGTTGGCTGCGATCCGCCCTTTGACCTGCTCGAACGCGCGCCGGACCTGTTGGCGGTCTTACTAGCCATGCGGCCAAGCCTAGTCGCAAATACACCATCTGCACCATCTGCCACACAGGTCACAGGTTGGATACGGACCGTGCCCCGGGCCGACCCGGGCAGGCGGCCCAGAACAGGCCGATGAGTAGGGTGGACACGCGTTCAATTCGCGCCCACCCGAGGAGGCCGTCGCATGCCCGTTGTCGTCGTCGCAACCATGACCGCCAAACCCGAGTCCGTCGACGCGGTGCGCGAGGCCTGCACGACGGCGATCGAGGCGGTACACGGGGAGCCGGGCTGCGAACTCTACGCACTGCACGAGGCCGACGGCACGTTCGTATTCGTCGAACAATGGACCGACGCCGAGGCGCTGAAGACACACAGCACCGCCCCCGCCGTCGGTGCGTTGTTCGCCGCCGTCGGCGACCTCCTCGCCGGTGCGCCCGACATCAAAACGCTCACCCCGGTGGTCGCCGGAGATCCCGCAAAAGGCCGCCTGCGCGACTGATGGGCTGCCCCGACGGCAAGGGCGCCTTCGTCACCGGCGCCGCGCGGGGTTAACGGCTTGATGTGGGTGCACGCCAATCATCTTGCCCCACAAAGCATCCGGGTGAACGCGGTCCTGCCCAGCGCGGTCGACACGCCATCATCAACAACCAGTTCACCCGGCGCTGGCCGGCCGAGGTCGAAACGCAGACGGGCAATCCGCTGGAAATAGGCTGCCGGGGCCCAGGACATCTCCGCCGCGGCGCCCGGCCGACCTCCGATGAGGCCCGGCAGATCACCGGCGTGGTACAGCCGGTGGACGCGGGCTGTGTGAACAAGCGCTGACACACTCGGCGAACGAGGCCTGCGGACAGCCGCAATTCTTCTCGTACGCAACTACTTTGGGCGGCCGGTGAAATGCCACGCGGCGCGGACGGTCGAGCGGCGCCGGCTCGGGACTATACTTGCGTCCGTCGTGTGTCGACGAGGATACCGGTGAAGAGCATGGACGCCATCCACCCAGAGAACCCGGACAGCCCCGCGATCGACGCCCCGCCCCGCGACCGTCGCGGGGTCAGCGTCTACCGGTACCGGCCCGGCAGGTTTCGGGCGGTCTGCACGTGCGGATGGTCGCGACGACACCGGCTGCTCAAGGCCTCGTCATGCGCCGACGCCTGGGAGCATGCTGCCGAATCCGGCTGCCACGTCAACAATCCGCTGGTGATCCCGGCAGCGATGGCGGGCAGACTGCGTTAGATCTCGATGACGGTCGGCACGATCATCGGCTGGCGGCGGTAGGTCTCCCCCACCCACTTCCCGACGGTGCGGCGCACCGCCTGCGCAATTCGCACCGGGTCCGTGATCTTCTGGGCGGCAAGGGCTTCCAATTCGGCTTCGATCTTTCGAGCCGCGGGCTCAAGCGCTTTGGGATCCTCCGAGAAGCCGCGGGAATGCAGGTGCGCCGGCGCGGCCGGACGACCGGTTTCGCGGCGCACGACCACCGTCACCGCCACGAAACCCGATGACAGGATCAGCCTTTCGCCCAACGTCGCGTCGCCCACGTCGCCGGTGATCAGGCCGTCGACGAACATCTTGCCCACCGGCACCGCGCCGGCGATGCTGGCCTTTCCGGCCACCAGGTCGACGCTCACACCGTTCTCGGCGAGCATGATCGCATCCCGCGGTACCCCGGTACGGGCCGCGAGCGCGGCATTGGCCCGCAGATGGCGCCACGTGCCGTGCACCGGCATGACGTTGCGCGGTTTGACGCCGTTGTAGAGAAAGAGCAGTTCACCGGCGTAGGCGTGGCCGGACACGTGCACACGGGCCTGCGCATTGGTCACCACACGGGCCCCGATCTTGGACAGCGCGTCGATCACGCCGTAGACCGCCTCCTCGTTGCCGGGGATCAGCGACGAGGACAGGATGATCAGATCGCCCGACGTCAGGGTGATGCTGCGATGCTCCCCGCGTGACATCCGCGACAGCGCCGACATCGGTTCGCCCTGGGTGCCGGTGGTGATCAGCACGACCCGGTCGGCCGGCATCATCTCGGCGGCGCCGATGTCGAGTAGGTCGGAATCCTCGACCCGCAGATATCCCAGCTCCCTGGCGATACCCATGTTGCGCACCATCGAACGGCCGACGAACGACACCCGTCTGCCGAGGGCCACGGCGGCGTCGATGATCTGCTGGACGCGGTCGACGTTGGACGCGAAGCACGCCACGATGACGCGCCCGTCCGCGCCCCGGATGAGGCGGTGCAGCGTCGGGCCGACCTCGCTCTCCGACGGTCCGACACCCGGTATCTCGGCGTTGGTCGAATCGCACAGGAACAGGTCGACACCGGCGTCCCCGAGCCGCGACATCCCCGGCAGGTCGGTCGGCCGGCCGTCGAGCGGCAGCTGGTCGAGTTTGACGTCACCGGTGTGCAGCACCGTGCCCGCGCCGGTGTGCAGCGCGATCGCCAGGCAGCCCGGCACCGAGTGGTTGACCGCGAAGTACTCGCACTCGAAGACGCCGTGCCGGCTGCTCTGCCCCGAGGCGACCTGCACGAACCTCGGCTTGATGCGGTGTTCGCGGCATTTCTCGGCCACCAGGGCCAGAGTGAACTTGGAGCCGACGACCGGGATGTCCGGCCGCAGTTTGAGCAGGAAGGGCACCGCGCCGATGTGGTCCTCGTGGGCGTGTGTGAGCACCAGCGCCTCGACATCGTCGAGGCGGTGCTCCACATGGCGCAAGTCGGGCAGGATCAGGTCGACCCCGGGTTCGTCGTGACCGGGGAACAGCACGCCGCAGTCGATGATGAGCAGGCGACCGAGGTGTTCGAAAACGGTCATATTGCGGCCGATTTCGCTGATTCCGCCCAGCGCGGTCACCCGCAGACCGCCATCGGGCAGGGGGCCCGGAGGTCCGCCGGGTTCTTCGGCGCTGCGCACGCCGGCGCTCACCACCGCCGCCGCTTCACCGCAGCAGCCCGGCGGCGCGTAGATCCTCGGTCAGTTGCGCGGCCTGCTCGGCCGTCGCCGGCATCTGTGGCAGCCGGGGATCGCCGACGTCGATGCCCTGAAGGCGCAGCCCGGCCTTGGACAGGGTCACCCCACCCAGGCGAGTCTGCGCGGGACCCAGCGGTCCCAACGCCACGTTGATCTTGCGGGCGGTCGCGACGTCTCCGGATGTGAACGCGGACAACATGTCTCGGAGCTGACCGGCGGCGAGATGCCCCCACACGCTGACGAAACCGGTGGCGCCCATCGCCAGCCACGGCAGGTTGAGCGTGTCGTCGCCGGAGTAGTAGGCCAGACCCGTCTCGGCGATGATCTGACCGCCGCCGTGCAGGTCGCCCTTGGCGTCCTTGATGGCCACGATGTTCGGATGCGCCGACAGCGTGCGGATGGTGTCCCATTCGATCGGAACCATCGATCGCGGCGGGATGTCGTAGAGCACCACCGGCAGTGCGGTGGCGTCGGCGACCGCGGTGAAGTGCGCGAGCAGGCCGGACTGCGGCGGCCGCGAATAGTAGGGCGTCACCACGAGCAGGCCGTGCGCTCCCTCGGCCGCACAGGCCTTGGCGAGGTGGACGCTGTGCGCCGTGTCGTAGCTGCCGGCACCGGCGATGATGCGGGCCCGGTCCCCGACGGTCTCCAGGACGGCGCGCAGCAGTGTCAGCTTCTCGTCGTCGGTGGTGGTCGGCGACTCGCCGGTGGTGCCCGAGAGCACCAGACCGTCACAGCCGGAGTCGACGAGGTGGGTCGCGAGGCGGGCCGCCGCCGCGGTGTCCAGCGAGCCGTCCGGCTTGAACGGGGTAACCATCGCGGTCAGCACGGTGCCCAATCGGGCGCTCACGTCGAATCCGCTGGTGCTCACGGCCACCAAGATTACCTTCCCGGGTTCACACCTCCGTAGCCAGCGGCGAAGTCGCGACCTCCGTGCCGTCGGCCAGGGTGGTGATCTCGAAGTCGGCGAACACCGAGGACGCCACGGCGACGAGTTCCCGCAGGCAGGCGATCGCCAGCCGCCGCATCTCGACGTCGGCGTGCTCGCTGGCGCGCATCGCGATGAAGTGCCGCCACGTCCGGTAGTTGCCGGTGACCACGATGCGCGTCTCGGTGGCGTTGGGCAGAACCGCGCGCGCCGCCTGCCTGGCCTGTTTGCGTCGCAGGACGGCGTTGGGCTGGTCGGCGAACTTGGCCTCCAACCTGGTCAGCAGGTCGACGTAGGCGGCACGGCTGGCGTCCGCGGCCGCGGCGAGGATGGCCTGCAGTTCGGGGTCGTCCTCCATGCCGGGAGGTACGACGATCTGCGCGTCGTGTTCGGGTACGAAGCGCTGCGACAGTTGCGAGTACGAGAAGTGGCGGTGCCGGATGAGTTCATGGGTGCACGAGCGCGAGATGCCCGTGATGTAGAACGACACCGACGCGTGCTCGAGGACGGAGAAGTGGCCGACATCGATGATGTGGCGCAGGTAGGACTCATTGGTCGCGGTCCGGGGATTGGGTTTGGACCAGCTCTGGTAGCACGCCCGGCCGGCGAACTCGAGCAATGCGGCGCCCCCGTCGGCGTCGGTGCTCCACGGCACATCCGGCGGGGGCAGGAATTCGGTCTTGGCGATCAGTTGCACGCGGAGCGGCGCGGTCTCGGCCACGGCTCACCCTAACGCCTGACGGGCGGGACTTTGTGTTAGCCGCTAACATGTTAGTTACTAACACAAAGGGGTCGCGGATGGACACACAAGTCGTCATCGTCGGCGCCGGACCGACAGGTCTAGCGCTGGCGTGCGCATTGCGAGCCGCCGGCGTCGCCGTCCGCGTCCTCGACAAGGCCGACGCGCCCGCGACCACCTCGCGGGCCCTTGGCCTGCAACCGAGGGGCGTCGAGGTGCTCGACCGCCTCGGCGCCCTTGGCGACCTGCCCGAGACCGGCCTACCCATCATGCGGGCCACGATCAACGTCGACGGTCGCCCGCTGGCCCGCCTCGACATCGCCAGGGCCGTCCGATTGCGCGGCCCGAGCGGGCTGATCGTCTCCCAGGCGTGCGTCGAGGCCGCGCTGCGCACGCGCCTGGCTGCGCTCGGCGGCACCGTCGAATGGTCGCGGCCGGTCGTCGGACTGATCAGTTCCCCCGACGCGGTCGCCGTACGGCTGGGCGACGGCTCCGAGATCGCGGCGGGCTGGGTGGTGGGGACCGACGGCGCACACAGCACCGTCCGCAAATCGCTGGGCATCGGATTCCGCGGCTTCCCCCTCATCGAAGGCTTCCTGATCGCCGACGTGCACGCCCGTATCGACCGGCCCCGCGACGGCGCGCACACCTGGCTTCGGGGTGACAAGACGTTCGCCGTGTTTCCCCTGCCGGGAGACGATGTGTGGCGGTTGTTGGCGCCGGCACCGGGGGGTAGCGGCGAGCTCGGCCGCGAGGAGATCGTCGGCTATCTGGGGTCGCGGCTGAGTGAGGAAACCGGCGCGACGATCCGGTCGGCCGAGTGGACGTCGACGTTCCGCATCCAGCGCCGCCTCGCCGACACGTACCGGGTGGGACGCGTCCTGCTTGCCGGCGACGCCGCGCATATCCACAGTCCGCTGGGCGGGCAGGGGATGAACACCGGGTTGGGTGACGCGGAGAACCTGGCCTGGAAACTCGCGCTGGTGCTAAGCGGCCGGGCGACAGAACGCCTTCTCGACACGTACCAGGCCGAACGCCGCCCGGTCGCCGAGGACGTCCTGGACACCACGTCGAACACCACCAGGTTCGTCTTCGACCAGAATCCGCCCGCGCGGTTTCTCCGAGATCGGGTGGTCGTGCCGCTGCTGAACCGTCCCCGCGTGCAGCGCGCGATCGCCGAACGGACGTCCCAGCTGCAGGTGTCCTACCGGGACGGTCCACTCGGCGCCGGCGTCCGGCGGGGGCTGCCCGGGCTGCGAGCCGGCGATCGGGTCGCCGACCGAGCCTGCGTGGACGCCGCCGGTAGCCCGGTGCGGTTGTTCGACGCGCTCGGGCCGGGATGGGCACTGCTCGGTCCCGCACCGCTGGCGGTGACGGCCCGGGAACGCCTCGGCGACGTGACCGCCCTACGGGGCGGCGACGAGGCCTTGCTCATCCGACCGGACGGGCACCTGGCATGGCGCGGCACCTCGGCGCAGAGCCTGTGCCGCTGGATCGACGGCGCGCTGTGACCGGCGATTGGCGGGCCCGCAAGCGGGCGGCGACGAAACGCGCGATCCAGGACGAGGCGTTGCGGCTGTTTGCCGAACGCGGCTACGACACGACGACCGTCGAGGACATCGCGGCCGCCGCGGGGGTGTCGCACATGACGTTCTTCCGGTACTTCTCGCGTAAGGAATCCGTCGTCGAATACGACGACTACGACCCGATCCTGGCCGAACTGATCGCCGGGCGACCACCGCAGGAGCCGCCGCTGACCGCGGTGCACGCCGCCATCCGCGAGGGCGCCCTCACCGTCCTCGTCACCGATCGCGACGCGATCCTGGCCCGCACCCGGCTGATACTCGACACGCCGGCGCTGCGGTCGCGCAACTGGATCGCCCAGGACTCCACCCGCGAACTGATCGCCGGGGCCCTGGCGAGGCGGGCCGGCCTCGCGGCCCCGGACTACGCCATGACGGTGCAGGCCTCGGTCGCGGTCGGCGCGATGCTGCCCGCGATCGAGGCCTGGGCCGCCGACCCGGAGGCCGATCTCGTGGCTCTCGTGGACGCCGCCTTCGCCGCCCTGGGCGCATAAGGGTCTCGGCCGCAACACGTATCAGCCCATCGTCCCCGGCGATGCCGATTATTCGGTTGATACCAGCGGCCGCGGCCGCGATCATCGGAGTCGTGGACTGCGTCTTCCGCAGGATCAACTCGCGCCAATACGGAATCGGGCTGCTGCGCAACGGTGCTCGCGACATCGGCGGCGACGTCGCGGTTCGGCTGGCGCCCGGTGATGCCCGCGTCCCCCACGACCTGGTGCATTTCGTCGTCGAGGAGCAGTCCGGTCTGACCCTCGGCATCTTCGGGCAGGCCGCCGCTGGCGGCGATGTGGGCGGCTTCTTCCGGGCCGTCGCGGGCAAACGCGGACGGGCGCAGCAGGCGAAGCGCTCGCAGCGGCTCGGCAGCGCGGGCCGCGCACAGGTGGGTCGCTCCGAACAGCTGGCCGGGCTCGCATACCACGGGCGGATCCCTTCCGGCGCCGACCCGCTGGTGGTGACACCGGATCTGCGGATGTCGATCAACCGCAGACTCGACGAGGTGCTGCGCCGCTGGGAGGACGTCGCCGTGGGCGAGGACCTCGTCATGGCCTGGCCGCAGCGGCTGACAGTCAGATATGGGCGGATCCCCTAGCGGGACCGGACCGCCCCGCCGACGCCGCGCACCCGCACCCGCCGCGCGTTAGGGTTGGCCATGACAGCCACCGCTCCCCCCGGCCGCCTGCTGGACGTGATCGAGAACGATGTGCTTCCACTCACCGAAGTCGGTGTGGCAGCGGGGAACAAGGTGTTCGGGGCGGCGCTGCTGCGCAAATCCGACCTCTCGCTGGTCATCGCGGGTACCAATGACGAAACCGGTAACCCGTTGTGGCACGGCGAGATCCACACCCTCAAGCAGTTCTACGAGCTCCCCGACCGGCCGGCCACGCGCGATCTGCTGTTCGTCACCACCCACGAGCCGTGCACGCTGTGCATGTCGGCGATCACCTGGGCCGGATTCGACAACTACTACTACTTCTACAGCCATGAGGATTCCCGCGACAGCTTCGCCATCCCGCACGACCTGAAGATCCTCAAAGAGGTGTTCGGCCTTGAGCCCGGGGGCTACCGGCGCACCAACGCATTCTGGACGGCGTACTCGATCGCCGCGCTGGCCGACGCCGAGCCCGAACCGCTGCGCACCCAGTTGCGCGACCAGCAGCAGCGCATCCGCGCGCGCTACGACGCGTTGTCGACGCAGTATCAGGAATCCAAGGGCGACAACGACATTCCGTTGAACTGACCGGGGACTGGCGACGTCAGTCGGTGAACACACCCGCCCGGCGCATCGCGGCGGAGATGTGCTCGAAGTCGATGCCGACGTGCTCTCGCGCCAGCGCCTCGGCGTCGTCGCCGCGTCCCCCGGCGATCGCCTCGACGATCAGTTCGTGGTCGCGCAACGCGCGCTTCTCCATGTCGACCATGGTGGCGGGATCGCCCCAGGGGTGAGCGGGTGAACCGAGACTCACCGACGCCTCGAGTTCGAGCAGTAGCCGCTTGAGGACGGCGTTGTGCGCGGCGTCGATGATGGCCAGGTGTAGGCGGCTGTCGGCCTGCTGGGCCTGCAGCCCGCTGTCGGCATGCCGATAGTCCTCGAGGCAGCCCCGCAGCCCGGCGACGTCGGCGTCGGTGCGGGTCTCGGCCGCCGCCCGGCACACCGCACCGTGCAACCGGCAGATAGCGTCGAAAAGGTCGCGCAGTTCGCCCATCCGCATCGACAACGTCCGGCCGACGACCTCGGTGGACGAATCCGGCCACTGGTCGAGGACGTACGATCCGCCGCCGCGACCGCGCCGTGTCTCCAGCAGTCCGCGGTCCACCAGGCGCGCCAATGCCGCTCGCACCGTCATACGTCCCACACCCAGCGAGGCGGCCAGGTCGCGCTCTACGGGCAGACGGGCGCCGGGCAGGTACTCGCCGATCGCGATCGCGGTGACGAGCCGGTCGGTGATCTCGTCGACCCGGGACGGCGAATCGAGCTGCTGCTGCAACAGCCCCCGGGCCGCGGGTGCGCCGCTGGCCATGAGCGACTCTAACCCGCCGGATTGTCAACGTCGCGTTAACTCCCATTATTGGTCTTGCGACGAGACCTTAAAGGGCTGATGCTGTTCTCCGTGCCAACCACAACCCGCACGGTGCCCTTCCTCGACCACCAAACCTGGGTCCAGATCACCGTTCCCGCAATGGCCCGCAGCGGCGCCCTACCTCTGTTCGTCCTGCACGGCGGACCCGGCATGGCTCACGACTACGTCGCCAACCTCGCCGCGCTGGCCGACGAGACGGGCCGCACCGTCGTGCACTACGACCAGCTCGGCTGCGGCAAGAGCACCCACCTGCCCGCCGCGCCCGCCGACTTCTGGACACCGCAGCTGTTCGTGGACGAATTCCACGCGGTGCGCTCGGCCCTGGCCATCACCCACTACCACGTGCTGGGCCAGTCGTGGGGCGGCATGCTGGGCGCCGAGATCGCCGTCCGCCGACCCGCGGGGCTGGAGTCGCTGGCGATCTGCAACTCACCGGCCTCGATGGCGCTGTGGGTCGCCGCCGCCGACGAACTCCGCGCGCAACTACCGCAGGCCACGCTGGCCGCCCTGCAACGCCACGAAGCCCACGGCACCGTCACCGACCCCGAGTACCTGGCCGCCGCCGACGAGTTCTACCGCCGCCATGTCTGCCGGACCACACCGATGCCGCAGGACTTCGCCGACAGCGTGGCCCAGATGGAGGCCGAGCCGACGGTCTATCACACCATGAACGGCCCCAACGAATTCCACGTCATCGGCACGCTGCGCGACTGGACCATTGTCGACCGGCTCCCCCAGATCGACGTCCCCACATTGGTGGTCGCCGGCGAGTTCGACGAAGCCACTCCCGCCACGTGGGCACCGTACGTCGACCACATCCCCGACGTCCGCAGTCACGTGTTCCCGGACGCGAGCCACTGCACCCATCTGGAGAAGCCCGAGGACTTCCGGTCCGTCATCGCCGACTTCCTCCACCAGCACGATCTGGCCACCGCCGACCGGGTCTGACCCATCCCAACCATCTGACAGGACACGTCATGGCGACAGCCGCAGAACCCCGGCTCACCACCGGGGAGGGGCAACGTACCCTCGAATCATTCGGTTACACACAGGAACTCAAACGATCCGTATCGACGGTCGACCTCGTGGTGTACGGCCTGGTGTTCATGGTGCCCATCGCGCCGTGGGCGATCTTCGGCACCGTCTACAACAGCGCCGCCGGGATGGTGCCGCTGGTCTACCTCATCGGCCTGATCGCCATGGTGTTCACGGCACTGGCCTATGCGCAGATGGCCAAGTCCTTTCCGCTCGCGGGCTCGGTGTTCTCCTACGTCGGCCGCGGCATCCATCCCAGCGTCGGATTCTTCGCCGGCTGGGCCATCCTGCTGGACTACCTGCTGGTGCCCACCCTGCTGTACGTATTCGCCGCCGAATCGATGGTCGGCCTGTTCCCGGATACCCCACGGTGGGTGTGGGCGATTCTCTTCGTGGTCGTCAACACCGTCATCAACCTGCTCGGGGTGGGCACCCTCAAGATCGCCAACCGGGTGTTCCTGGCCGTCGAGTTGGTCTTCGTCGCGCTGTTCGTCGTCATCGCGATCCGGGCGATCAGCGGCCAGTCCCTGCCGGACGTGGGCTGGTCCATGACACCGATCTGGAACTCCGAGGCGGTCAGCGCGCCGCTGATCGCCGCAGCACTGTCCATCGCGGTGCTGAGTTTCCTTGGCTTCGACGGCATCTCGACGCTTGCCGAGGAGTCCACCGGTAAGCGCAATCCGGCGGGCCGCGCCATGATCATCGCCCTGTTCGTGGTCGCGACGCTGTTCATCACCCAGACCTGGCTGGCCAGCCTGCTGGCCGGTGGGCGCGAGGCCTTCGGCGACGACGAGGTCGGCAACGCATTCTTCCTGTTGGTTCAGGCCGCCGCGAGCACCGGCTGGATGAATGCGTTCCTCGTCGTCAACGTGCTGGCCGTCGGATTCGCCAACGCGATGGCCGCCCAGGCCGCCACCAGCCGGCTGCTGTTCTCGATGAGTCGCGACCGGCAACTGCCGTCGTTCCTGTCGCGGATCAGCGCACGCAAGGTGCCGACCGCGGCCATCCTGGTCGTCAGCGCCCTGAGCCTGGTGCTGGTGCTGTTCTTCGTCGGTCAGATCGCGCTCATCTCGTCGCTGGTGAACTTCGGCGCGCTGTTCGGATTCTGCCTGCTGCACATCTCGGTGATGTGGTACTACCTGGTGCGCCAGAAGTCGAGGAACTACCTGTTGCATGCGGTGGTGCCGACGCTGGGCTTCCTGATCATCGCCTACGTGCTGGTCAATGCGGACACGCTGGCCAAGATCGGTGGGCTGGTGTGGCTGGGTGTCGGAGCGATCGTGTTCGGCGTCAACGTCATCCGCGGGCGCGGGGTGCCCGAGGTGTCGCCGGCCGGGTCCTGAACCGGGCCGGGCGGTGTCACGGCTGCGGCGCCATGACGTGGCGCCGCAGCGCCGACGCCAGATCCCCCCGCGTCCCGATCGTCACGTCCGGCAGCCCCAGCCAGCCGGCCATCGTGACGAGCTCTGCCGCCAGCGCGGCGGCCACCCGGGTACGATCGCGTCCGTGCTCGCTGAACGCGCCGAGCACCTGCAGCGCGCCCGACGTCCGGTCGGCCTTGAGATCGACCCGCGCCACCAGTTCACCGTCGAGCAGGAACGGCCACACGTAATAGCCGTACTGACGCTTCGCGGCAGGCACGTAGATCTCGATGCGGTAGTGGAAATCGAACAACCGCTCCACCCGCGGACGGAAGAAGATCAGCGGGTCGAACGGACACAGCAGTGCCGTGCCCTGATCGCGTCGCGGAATCTTCTGTCCCACACTCAGATACGCCGGAGACGACCAGCCGTCCACCTCAACGCGGGCCAGCTCACCGGTGGACACCAGCGCCGCGATCGCCGGTTTGACCGGCGCGGCGGGCAGCCGGAAGTAGTCTCTGATATCGGCCTCGGTGGCGATGCCGAGGGCGGTGGCGGCGCGCAGTGCGAGCTGCCGCACAGCGTCCTCATCGCCGATCTCCCTGGCCATCACCTCGGGCGGCAGCACCCGCTCGGTGAGGTCGTAGTGCCTGGCGAATCCGACCCGGGTGGCCGTCGTCAGTACCCCAGAGGCGAACAGCGCCTCGGCGACCCATTTGGTGTCACTGCGGTCCCACCACGGTCCCTTGCGGCCGCGCGGTTCGGCTTCCAGGTGCTCCTCGATCTGGCCTGCCGTCGACGGTCCCAACTCCGCCACGGCGGCGACGATGTCCTGGGCCAGCCGCGCGTTCTTGCGCACGATCTCCTTACCCCAGCGGCCGTCGGCGTACTCGCGCATCCGCCACCGCAGCAACGGCCAGTCCTCCACGGACATCAGCGCCGCCTCGTGCGCCCAGTATTCGACCAGCAGCCGTGGCGAGCGAGCGCTGTGACTCCACGCGGCCCGATCCACGAGATCCCGGTCGTAGGGACCCAGCCGGCTGAACACCGGCGCGTAGTGGGCGCGCACCGCCACCGACACCGAGTCGAGCTGCAACACCTGGATGCGGGCGATCAGCCGTTTGAGATGTCCGCGGGTCACCGGCCCACCCGCGCGCGGTTCGTGGAAACCCTGAGCCGCGACCGCAATCCGCCGGGCCTGGGCCCGGGTCAGCCGGGTCATGCCCGCAGATAGGTGTGGAACCGGTAGCGCATCCCCGATGCGCTGTCCCGCCAGTCCCCGACCGTCCCCCGCCACGTCTCGTCGAGCACCGGGGCGACGACGTCACCGTCCTCGCGCCGCACGTCGACCTCGATCTCGGTGACCTCGCACCGCGTCGCCGCGGGCAACGCCAGCGCGAAGATCTGCTGCCCGCCGATCACCCATACCTCGCCGTCGCCGAGCGCCTCATCGAGCGTCCCCACGACATCCGCACCGTCAGCCATGTAGTCAGCTTGCCTGGTGACTACGACATTTCTGCGGCCCGGCAGCGGGCGCACCCTTCTGGGCAGCGATTCCCAGGTCAGCCGGCCCATGACGACCGTGTGCCCCAGGGTGATCTCCTTGAACCGGGCCTGGTCCTCGGGCAGCCGCCACGGGATGCCGTTGTCCCGGCCGATCACTCCGGAGGTGGACTGCGCCCAGATGAGACCGACCGGACTCATACGGCGACGGGTGCTTTGATCGCCGGATGCGGGTCGTAGTTCTTGATCTCGATATCGTCGAAGGTGTAGTCAAAAATCGAATCACGCTGCGCTAGAGCAAGTTCCGGGTACTGGCGGGCCTCGCGTCCGAGCTGCAAGGCGACCTGATCGACGTGGTTGTCATAGATGTGGCAGTCCCCGCCGGTCCAGACGAACTCCCCCACCGCGAGCCCGGCCTGCGCGGCCATCATGTGCGTGAGCAACGCGTAGCTGGCGATGTTGAACGGCACACCGAGGAACAGGTCGGCGCTGCGCTGGTAGAGCTGGCAACTCAGCCTGCCGTCGGCGACGTAGAACTGGAAGAACGCGTGACACGGGGGCAGCGCCATCTGCGGGATCTCGCCGACGTTCCAGGCGGACACGATGTTGCGCCGCGAGTCCGGGTCGCTGCGCAGCAGCTGCAACGCGTTGGTGATCTGGTCGATGTGCGCACCGGACGGCGTCGGCCACGACCGCCACTGCACCCCGTAGATAGGACCGAGATCACCTGCCTCGCTTGCCCATTCGTCCCAGATGGTGACGCCGTGCTGCTGCAGCCAGCGCACGTTGGAGTCGCCGCGCAGGAACCACAGCAACTCGTAGATCACCGACTTGGTGTGCACCTTCTTGGTGGTGATCAGCGGGAAACCCGCGCTCAGGTCATAACGCATCTGGTGGCCGAACAGACTGCGGGTGCCGGTGCCCGTGCGATCCGACTTGGGGGTGCCGGTGTCGAGCACCAGGCGGAGCAGATCCTCATAGGGCGTCGGAATCGGCACGCCGGCCAGCCTATCGCGGGGCATCACGCGGTCAAACCCTGCCACGGCGGTACCCGGCCGCATTTCCGCACCGTGCGCGCGGTGTCAGGGGCGAAGAGTAGAACGGAGGCCATGCCGACCATCTCCGACACCGTGACCGCCGCGGACGGGACCTGCCCCGTCGTCTTCGCCACCCCGGACGGGACGGGCCCCTGGCCCGGCGTGGTGATGTATCCCGACGCCGGCGGCCTGCGGGACACTTTCCGCGATATGGCCGCCCAGCTGGCGGGTTACGGCTACGCGGTGTTGGTGCCCGACGTCTACTACCGCAGCGGCGACTGGGCGCCCTTCGACATCGCCACGGTGTTCGGCGACGAATCCGAGCGCGCGCGGCTGTTCGCGATGATGGGCGCGCTGACCCCCGAAACCATGGCCGGCGACGCGGCAGCCTTCTTCGATCACCTGCAGTCGCGGCCCGAGGTCGTCGGCACCGCCTTCGGGACGACGGGATACTGCATGGGTGGGCGGACGTCGCTCGTGGTGGCGGGCCGGGTGCCTGAGCGGGTCGCCGCGGCGATGTCGTTCCATGGCGGCGGTCTCGTGAGCGACAAGCCGGACAGCCCGCATCTGCTCGCCGACCGGATTCGCGCGGCGGTCTTCGTGGCCGGCGCCGCGGATGATCCGTCCTTCACGCCCGAGCAGGGCGAAACACTCGACACGGCGCTGACCTCCGCCGGTGTGCGGCACACGATCGAGACCTACCCGGCCGGACATGGGTTCGCGGTGCCCGACAATGTGCCCTACGACGAATCCGCCGCGCGGCGGCACTGGGCAGCCACCAGGGAATTCTTCGGCGAGCATCTCTCCTGACCCCGCCGTGGCCGGTCGGCAGCCGATAGACCACCATTGACCCGATGTACGACCAGACGTTCCATGAATCCGACCCTCACGACGCCGGCTTCCGCATCGATCCGGTGCTGGCGCGAAGCTGGCTGCTGGTCAACGGTGCGCAGTACGACCGGTTCGCGCCCGCGGCCCGCTCCCGCGCCGACATCGTCATCCTCGACATCGAGGATGCGGTTGCCCCGAAAGACAAGGCCGTGGCGCGCGAGAACGTCACCCGCTGGCTCGGCGAAGGCCACAGCGACTGGGTGCGCGTCAACGGATTCGGCACCGCATGGTGGGCCGACGACCTGGAACTGCTGTCCACGACGTCGGTCGGCGGCGTGATGCTCGCGATGGTGGAATCCGTCGACCACGTCACCGAAACCGCCAAACGGCTGCCCAACGTGCCGATCGTGGCGTTGGTGGAGACCGCCCGCGGACTGGAGCGCATCACCGAGATCGCCGCGGCCAAGGGCACGTTCCGGCTGGCCTTCGGTATCGGTGACTTCCGGCGCGACACCGGTTTCGGCGAGAGCCCGGCCACGCTGGCGTATGCACGGTCGCGGTTCACCATTGCGGCGAAGGCGGCCCACCTCCCCAGTGCCATCGACGGGCCCACGGTGGGGTCCAGCGCGCTCAAGCTGAGCGAGGCCACCGCGGTGTCGGCCGAATTCGGGATGACCGGCAAGATCTGCCTGACGCCGGACCAGTGCCCGACGGTCAACGAGGGGCTGTCACCCTCGCAGGAAGAGATCAGCTGGGCCAAGGAGTTCTTCACCGAGTTCGAACGCGACGGCGGAGAGATCCGCAACGGATCGGATCTGCCCCGTATCGCGCGCGCCAACAAGATCCTCGACCTGGCCCGCGCCTACGGCATCGAGGTGTCGGAGTTCGACGATGTCGACGACCCGGCGCACATTCCCGCGCCGTCGGACACCTACCACTACTGACCTGTCGAGCGGTGACGGGCCCGTGAGTGCCGGTAGGTCGCGAGCGCGCGGATGATGCCGCGCGCGGCGTAGACACCGGCGAGGACCGACAGCGCGATCAAGACCAGGAACATCAGCAGCCAGTTGCCACGGCTGTGGCTGACGTTCCACCAGATGATGGTGAACAGGATGGCGCAGATGAACACCACGATGTCGCGCCAGTTGCCCTCGTAGGACGCCGCGATCTTGCGGATCTCCCGGTTCTTCTCGACCGTGGCGACGATGTCGTCGACGCGCATGTCGATGGACTTCTGCAACTGGGCGCGCCGCTCGACCTGGTCGGGGGGCAACCGGTCGAGCAGGTCCATGTCCTTGAGGATGCTGGCGCGCACGTCGGGGGCCTTGAGGTTTCCGGCGGCGAGGCCCAGGAGCGCGCCACCGGCGATGGGTGCACCCGCGAGAGCGAATTCGGCGATTCCGGCCATGCTGTCAGCTCCTCCGTCGATCCTGCGGGGTCACGGCTGATGCGCCGCGATTCGTCCGCACGGGCACGGTAGCGCCGTTCGCGCCGGGACACCCCCGGACGTGGCCGATTCACTCCGACAACGTGGCCGCCAGTTCTGTCGTGGCCGGGGTTTCGGAGACCAACGCGGATTGGTCCACACGATCGGCCCTCGCCCAGCAGCCGCTCAGCCGAACCGCCACGCGCCGTGATCGCCCGTTTCGCTCACGTGACCGTCGGAGTCAAGACGATGACCGGGATCTGCCGGGTCGTCCGCTTCTCGTAGTCGCTGAAGTACGGATACATCTGCACCAGTCGACGCCAGAGGCCCGGCCTCTCCTCCGAACTCGCCTGCGCAGCCTCGACGCGCACGGTTGAGCCCATCACCTGCACCTGGGCCACTGGATTGGCGCGTAGGTTGAGCCACCACGCGGGGTCGGTGTCGCTGCCCGAATAGGCGGCGGCGATCACGAATCGATCGCCGTCCTCGATGTAGATGACCGGCACCGTTCGCGACTTACCGGTCTTCCGCCCCGTGACGGTCAACAGCATCGTCGGATACTTCCGGTTCTGCGCCCTGCCGCCGGTGACCCGGTAGGCCAAGGCGTGCAGTGCGCTGAACGCGCGGGTAACGGGTCGCAGTGCGGGGCGCCGCAGGAGGTCGCTCACTGCGTTGAACAGTGGTGCGGTCGGGGAAGTGGCCACGGTCGGTCTTCGTTTCTGTTCGGGAGGTGATGAATTCGGTGAGAGTCACGCTAGCGGTGTTCTGCCGCCCTCGATCCACACGACGGGTACCCCCGTTGCTGACGCCTCACCGCATCAACGACGCGGCGACCGTCGCTCCGAGGTTCCAGCAGGCTTCCAGGTCGGCCTTGGTCGGCTTGCCCGACACCGTGACGTATCCCGTCGCCTTAACCCATCCCAGGCCGGCGGTGATCCCGTCCACCGCCCGCGCGGCGCCCTCGGTGCCCTCGTTGCCGTGCAGGTACAGCCCGAACGGTCGCCCACGGGTGGCGTCCAGGCACGGGTAGTAGCAAACGTCGAAGGCGTGTTTATTTGTCCGATACCCTTATAGTATGGCTCACCCCGAATCCGCGCAGGTCACCCGCGCAATCGTCTACACCCGCGTCTCGTCCGATCGCGCCGGAGGCCGCTCGGTCACGGAGCAGGAGGCCGAATGCCGGGCCGAGTGCGAGCGCCGGGGCTGGCCCGTCGGCGAGGTGCTGATCGACAACGACCGCAGCGCCACGCGGTTCGCCACCAAGGACCGTCCCGAGTACGAGCGGCTGCGCTCGGTGCTGCGGCCCGGCGACGTTCTGGTGGTCTGGGAGGCCAGCCGGGCGGGTCGCTCGCTGGACCACTATGTCGATCTGCGGCGGTTGTGCACCGAACGCGGTGTGCTGCTTTCCTACTCCGGTCGGCTGTTCGACATGGACGACGGCAACGACCGTTTCGCTACCGGCCTCGACGCACTGATCGCCGAGCGTGAGGCCGAGGACATCCGCAAGCGCATCGTCCGCGCCCACCGTGCCAACCTCGCCGCAGGCAAGCCTCACGGTCGGGTTCCGTACGGCTACAAGATCGTTCGCGATCCTGAGACCGGCAGGGCCACCGGACGGGTGCCCGATCCGGCGCGCGCTCCTCTGGTCGCCGAGGCGGCGCGGCGTGTGCTCGACGGCCACAGCCTCGAATCGACGGTGCGGTGGATCGCCGCCAAGGATCCCGATCCCCGGTGGAACGGGGCCAAGCTGAGGCGAATCCTGCTCAACCCGACCAGCGCCGGGTACCGCACACAGAGCCACAAGGTCAACGGCAAACGTGGCCCGCAGATGATCCACGGCGAGGGCACGTGGGAACCGCTGTTGACACCCGAGCAGCACGACGACCTGGTGGCCATGTTCGCCGCCCGCAAGACCGGCCCGCGCGGGCCTGAGCCGATCCATCTGTTGTCGGGTATCGCGTCGTGCGCGGTGTGCGAGGAGAAGATCTGGCGCGGCAAGGCCGGGCGGAAGAGAGACGGCTCACCCTACGAGGTCTACAAGTGCCGGAAGGGCTGCGTAGGACGCAATCTCGGCCAGGTGGACGAAGTGATCTTGTCAGTGGTCGAGGGCATCCTCACGACGCCCGAGGCGCTGGCTGCATTGTCCGCGCCACCCGCTGAGCCGAACTCGACCGCTAAGGCCGACCTGGACGACCTCAGGCACCAGCTACAGGCCATCGAGGACAAGCTAGCCGATTTGTCGATGCCCGCCGACGTGGGCGCGCGGGTGGCGACCCGGCTGGCCGAGCGGATCGCCGAACTGGAGAAGACCACCGCCCCGACTTATACGGAACCGATCGTTCGTCAGTTGGCCACCGCTCCTGATCCGGTGGCGATGTGGCGGGGCCTGCCGCTGACGGCCAGGCGTGAGTTCATCCGCGCCGTGATGACGATCGAGGTCGAGCGTGTGACCAGCCGGTGGCACCCCAAGGAGGGCGGCATCCTGATCGACAGTCGGGCGCTCGGACACGAAAGTCGTTAGAGTTCCCCGACTTTGGTCGGTGTTGTCGACACGCCGATGATCGGCGGCAAAGTTTGGCTTCGAACGTCAACGCGCGCTAGCGTTGGTCAACTAAGGCGGGATTGACCCGCCGTCCGAGGGAGCCAACCGGCTCGCCTCGCACGGCGAGTTGAGAGGCACACCCGTTGTCCGCCATCACCATTGATCGCTTTCTGACACCCGAGGAAGTCAGCGCCGAGATATTCGGCGGTGCGGTCTCCCCCGACCGAATCGTCAGACTCAGCAAGCACCACGGGCTGCCGTCACATCGCGTCGGGCGGCGGCGCATGTACCTGGCCGATGAGGTCGCCGCCTGGACGCGCAGCCGCGACGGTGATGGTGACGTTGATCCCGCCACTACGACGCTGCCCGTCAGCCCCGACGCCTCGACGCCTGTAGATCCGGCGTGGGTCGCCGCTCAGGTCGCCAAGTTCAGTGCCGACGATCTACGTCGGGCCGGTCAGCTTCTCCTCGCTCTGAGCCAGGCAAATGCTCGCGGCAACTGCTGACCACGTCACTTGACGCCCAGAACCGGAGGCGCACAACGTGACTGGCACGACCTAGAAACAGTGAACGCCGCCCGGTGCTTGGGCCTCGACCGGGCGGCGTTGCCACCGACGACCCCTACCCCATCAAAGCAGGAGACATGACAGAGACTACCTCGAACGTCGGCGACGAGGCCGAGGCCGACTCAGCCGCCCACCGCCGCCGGGTGATCACCGAGTACCGCTCGACCCTGGCCACCCGCGTCCACCCCGGCGGGTCGGTGCTGCTGGTGATGACCCGCTGGCACGAACGGGATCTGGCCGGTGAACTGCTCGACGCCGAGCCCGACGTGTGGACTCACACCAACGTGCCCGCCGTCGCGGATACCGGCGTGCCCGACGCCCTCGGGCGAGCGCCCGGCGTCGCCATGACGTCGGCGCTCGGGTTTACCGCCGACCACTTCGCCGCCGCCCGCCGCACCTCGGGCGAGCGGGCCTGGTACGCCCTGTACGAGGGTGTGCCTTCGGCCCCCGAGGGCGGTCTGGTCAAGCGCGAATGGTTCGACCAGTGGCGGCTCCCCAGCGCGCCGCTGGGCGTCGTGAAGACCGTCGTCGGGGTAGACCCCTCCGACTCGGGCTCAGGCGACGCCTGCGGCATCGTGGCCGCGAGCCTGACCGCCGAGGGCATGGTCGCGGTGATCGCCGATCTGTCGGCCCCGATGACAAGCGACCAATGGGCAAGGGCGGCGGTCGATCTGGCCGTGGACGTCGGGGCGTCCGAGATCGCCGTCGAGGGGTTCGCCGCCCGCGAGACCTATCAGCGCGTGGTGAAGGAGGCGCTGCGCCGGGCCAAGCTCAACCGGCCCGTGAACGTGACCACCTGGCCGCCGAAGGGCTCGGGCCGAGGCGGCGGTGACGCCATCGCCCGGTCGTCGGCGCTGCTCCAGGGCTTCGAAACCGGCACCACCCGCATCGCCGGGCACCTCCCCGGTCTGGAAAGCGCGGCGGTCACCTGGCAGGCCGGTCAACACCAGCCCGACGCGTTGGCCGCCCTGGTGGTCGCCCACGACGTGCTGGTCCACTCGATGGGCCAGGCGTGGGCCTTCGCGTCACCGCTCGACGTCGTGCGCCGGGTGCGCGAGGGCACGATGCCACCGCCACCGTCGTGGATGCGACGCCAGATCGGAGGCCGCTGAGGTCAGCTAGTTCCAGGTGGCAGTTCCTTCGGCGGACCAGGCAGGCCCCCGGCAGGTTCATCGAGAGGAAACGCGGTTTGCTCCCCGAGCGGGCGAATGCCTATCAGCACGCGGCTGACGCGAGAGCGCGTCTGATCACCCGGTAGGTACGACTCCACTACATCGAAATCTGCTGATACCCGTAGCTCGGGATCGTTCATCAGGCCGGTGACCTCTTGAGCCACACGGCTTTCCATCACACCAGCGGTGAACGCGGGCGCGTCCACTGGGTCGAAGTACAGCGTGCCGAGGGACCACCGGAATCCGTCGATGGTGCCGGTGCGGGTCTCCCGGCGGCGCTTCTCCTGCGCCACCTCAAGCTCGATCCGCAGCCGGGTCGCGCCCTCGTTGGTCAGCTCAAGGCCCGCCGCGCCAACCCGGCGCTGCCGGATCATTCCCCTGACCGCCCAGCCGCCCTGCTGAGAGGCGTTCGCAACCCGCTTCAGGGCGGTACGCGCCCTGATCGGCAGGTCCGCAATTTCGGCAACCAGCGGCGTATCGAGATCGGGGTCGCTGGCATGAGCCAGGATCGACGCGACCGTTCGCAGCGCATCCGAATCGACGCTGGACGCCACAGTCTCCTCATCGACGGTCTGTGTCTCGGGCACGGTCGGTGCGGCCACTCGAAGCACCACCCTGACCGAGCCGGGCGTCGCGCCCTCGATCAGTAGGTTGTCCCGGTAGCGCCGACGGCCCACGCGGGCCTTGGCGGTCTCCTTCACGGCGTCGCTGATGCCGCTGACGAACAGGGAGAACTGACGCGCGTTGGCGGTGTTCTGCTCGATGCCGGGGCCGACCAGGTGAAGGTCGACCTCGGCCTGCTCTGGCCCGACCTCACGCTCGTAGATGTTGAGGAGCTCGGCGTCGTCACGGACGATCCCGGCGCGGATCGACTCATGCAGAACGCGGTCCGAGGCGGGGTCACCCGAGGTGTACCTGAGTGCGTCGACCAGCGACGCCTCCAATTCGTGATCGGTCGCCACTACGCACTCACCTCCAGAAACCCCTTGCTGACGCCTGGAACAACATTGTGATGCTGATCCCGCACCGATGACCAGGTGAGTTCCCAAGGCGATAGCGCCATCGGGTGGTCGATGGCCACGAAGCTGTCGATCAACCCGCCCATCGGGTGGACCTTGCCCGCCGTGCTCGGCAGGCTGAGCAGCGGCAAGAACTCTGGCTGCGTCACCTTCGCAGCCTCCCCTGGGGGTACGACAACCACCAGGTCGGCGTCCTCTGGTTCGGCCCAGGGCTTATGTGTGACGAAACCGCCGTTAATCCAGTACCTGCATGCGGTGAACTGCGGCGATACGAGGTCGACGTACAGCGCCAGCGCCCGGAAGATCAGCTCTCGGCGCGGGCGGAACGGTGCCTGTTCCACGAAGGTCTCGTAGACCTCGCTGAGGGTGGCCGTGTGTCGACCGGCGGGCAGCGTCGCATACGGACCGCCCGTAGCTGGAATTGGCAACCGTTGTCCCCCGCCTGAGTGCCCCATCCGACCTTTGGCTGTGAATACTTCCACGGGCGGCAACAAGATCGAGGCCGATCGGAGCGGTCGTGACCAAGCTTCCACGTCATCGAGACCTAAGTGAGTCGAGGGCTCGGGCTTTGCCGCCCACGGTGTGCCACCACATAAGCGTCGGTGGACCGCCCTACAGTGCCAGTCATGGCCTCGACACCATCGGAATCGTTCGCGCCGACTCAGGGGCCGAGCCGTGCAGCCTGAGACGCTCCAGCAAGACCTCGCCGACTTCATCGCGTACCGCCACAACCTCCTGACGGGGGACGAGAAGGGCGAGGCCCAGGTCTTCCTGGACCGCTTGTTCAAGGCGTTCGGTCACGGCGGCGTGCGGGAGGCCGGGGCGACGCTGGAAGCGCGCGTACGGAACACCGAGTCACGGGGCACCTCGTTCGCTGACCTCCTGTGGGAGTCGCGCTGCATCATCGAGATGAAGAAGGCCGGGACTGACCTGTCGAAGCACTTCCGCCAGGCGTTCCAGCATTGGATCCAGGTCGTGCCACACCGCCCGAATTACGTGGTGCTGTGCAACTTCGACGAGTTCTGGGTCTACGACTTCGACCTACAACTCGACGCTCCGATGGACGTGCTCAAGCTTGATGATCTCGTCAACCGGCGGGAAGTGCTGGCGTTCCTGTTGCCGGAGCCTGAGACGCCGCTATTCGGCAACGATCTCGTTCAAGTCACGCGCGAGGCAGCGGCCCAGGTGTCCAGCGTGTTTCGCTCGATGAAGGACCGTGGCATCCCGAGGCTGGATGCTCAGCATTTCGTTCTCCAGTCGGTCGTGGCGATGTTCGCCGAGGACATCTTCTTGCTCCCGGAAAAGTTCTTCACCCGCGTTGTCGAGGAAGCCAGGTCGGGCCGTGAGGCCTATGACTTGCTTGGCTCCCTGTTCCGAGAGATGAACACGCCAGGCCGTACAAGGGGCGGACAGTTCGCGGGGACCCCCTACTTCAACGGCGGCATTTTCGAGAACATCACGCCGATTGAGATGAACCGAGACGAGCTCAATGCGATCCGATGGGCATGCACGACCAACTGGGCGGCGGTGCGGCCCGAAATCTTCGGCACGCTGTTCGAGACCTCGATGGACAAGGATGAGCGCCACGCCTACGGCGCGCACTTCACATCGCAGGCGGACATTGCCCGCGTGGTGATTCCCTGCATCGTTGACCCGTGGCTTGAACGAATCGAAGCCGCAAAGACAATCGGCGATCTCGAACAGATTCAGCTAGCGATGGCCAACTATCGCGTGCTCGACCCCGCGTGCGGATCGGGCAACTTCCTCTACGTCGCGTATCGCGAGATGCGCCGCCTGGAGGTCGAGGTGAAGAACCGAATCCTGGCGCGACGGAGGGCTCGCCAGGGTCAGGCGACGATCTCGTACGTCACGCCCGACCACTTCATGGGTATCGACAACAACGCGTTCGCGGTCGAGGTGGCGAAGGTGACGATGATGATGGCCAAGAAGCTCGCGGCGGACGAGTTGGAGGAGTACGTGGACGCCCTCCCGCTAGACAACCTGGATGACTCAATCCGGTGTCGGGATGCCCTGTTCTCCGACTGGCCCAACGCGGACGTCATCATCGGCAATCCGCCGTACATGGGCCGACGCAAGATGGCCGAAGAACTCGGCGCTGATTACTGCTCCCGCCTTGACGAAAGGTACCCCGGCCCTGGCGTGAGCGATTTCGTCACGTACTGGTTTCCGTTGGCGCACAATGCACTACCGGATGGAGGCCGCGCAGGTTTCGTAGCGACGCAGGCTATCCGTGCGGGCCATTCACGGCCAGCCTCACTGGACTACATCGTCGACAACGACGGAGTCATATTCGAGGCGATTTCATCGCAGCCGTGGTCCGGCGATGCCGCCGTCACTGTGTCGATCGTCAACTGGGTCAAAGGTGCCGCCCACGCCCCCGAGACGAAGGTGCTTTGGCTCGACAACGGACAACTCCGATTGCCGGTCGAGGAAATCGCGCCATCACTCCGACCGACAACTGATGTACGCAGGGCCGTCTCACTGGCCCAGAACAAGAGGCCGAAGCGGTGCTTCCAAGGGCAAACCGCCGGGCACGTCTCAGCGTTCCGACTCACTCCAGACGAGGCCGCTGAGATTACTCGAAGGGACCCAGGCTCAGCGTCATTCATTCACCCCCTAATCGGGGGGAACGGCTTGCTCCACGCGCTGGGGACTACAAACCTGATCATCGACTTGCCCCATACCGACGCGGTCAGGGTGGCCGCTGAAGCCCGCGGCGCGCTGGCCCGACTGCAGACCCTGGTACTGCCAGGCCGACAACAAGCGGCGGACGAGGAGGCGAGGGACAACGCGGCCATTCTCGAACGGAACCCGAGAGCTTCTGTGCGCTGGCACAACCGGAACTTCCTCAACAAGTGGTGGCAACACTCCTATCGACGGGTTGAAATGCTCGACGCCATCGGGGCCGTCGACCGCTACATCGCCACCTCTAGGGTTGCCACGGAGCGGCGGACGTCTGTCTTCCAGTTCATCGACCCGTCGATCCGACCGGATGACTCGCTGTCGGTGCTCGCGCTCGATGACGACTACTCGCTCGGGATCGTGTCTTCCGCGCTCCACCGCGCCTGGCTCGATGAACGATGCTCACGGTTGGAGGCCCGGCCGCGATATACGTCCACTACCGTCTGGGATTCCTTCCCGTGGCCGACGGCTCCCTCCGACTCGGCCGTCGCCGAAGTCGCCCAAGCGATGGCCGCCATCACCGAGTACCGAGCGGCACGACTGGCCGAGGGCATCGCCCTCGGCGATCAGTACGACGCGCTGAGGACACCGGGCAAGGCCGAACTACGCGATCTTCACGACCATCTGGACTCGGTTGTCATCGCCGCCTACGGGTTCAACCCTGAGGAGGACCTTCTGGCTCAGTTGCTCGCCTTGAACCTCGCAGCAGCCGCTGATCCGGCCGTTGCCACAGCTCCCGGCGGCGGCGGACGGCCCGAGGCGTACACCACCACCTACCGGCTCACGCCCTGAATACCTAGGCCATGAGGGTCGCCGCCACGGTGGCCCCGAGGTTCCAGCACGCCTCGGCGTCGGCCTTCGTGGGCTTGCCCGAGACGACGACGTGATCGGTCGCCTTGACCCAACCGAGCCCGGCGGTGATTCCGTCGATGGCGCGCTCGGCTCCTTCGGTGCCCTCGTTGCCGTGGAGCCACAGCCCGAACGGTCGGCCACGGGTCGAGTCGAGCAACTGGTAATAGGACTGGTCGAACGCAAGCTTCAAAGCCCCGCTGACGTAGCCGAGGTTGACCGGCGAGCCCAACAGGTAGCCGTCGGCTTCAAGCATCTCGACAGGTGACACCGTGAGCGCGGGGCGGCGCACCACCTCCACACCCTCGATGTCGGGATCGGTGGCTCCCGCCACGACCGCCTCGAACATCTCCTGACAGTGCGGGCTCGGCGTGTGATGGATGATCAGTAAGCGGGCCACTAGCTGGGAGTTCTTCTACTAAGCGGGTATTCGACCAAATAGTGTTTGAGCGCGCCGCTCATGTACCCGAGGTTGGCCGGGCTGCCCAACAGGTAGCCGTCGGCCTCCAGCATGTCGACCGGCGACACCGTCAGCGCCGGCCGACGCGTGACCTCGACGTCCTCGATATCCGGGTCGGTCGCGCCGGACACCACCGCCTCGAACATCTCCTGGCAGTGCGGTAAGGGCGTGTGGTGAACGATGAGCAGCGTCCTGCTCACGGCGCCGCTCTCCCGTTCATCGGTCGCGTTCCTGCAGTTCGACGGCCTTGCGCATGGTTTCCCTGGCCCGGCTGCGGTCCCCGGCGTAGTCGTATGCCCTGGCCAGCCGATACCAGCGGCGCCAGTTGTCGGGGTCTTCCTCCAGCTCGTCGCGAACCGTCGAGAAAAGGGCGTCGGCCGCGTCGCGCTGAATGCGGCCCGATGGCAGCCTGGGCAGATCGCTGACGTCGAGTTCCATTCCGTCCTGGTTGATCAGGCGTGCCAGCCGCTGGTGCGCCAGACCCGCCCGGAGTGTGTTCACCAGCACCCAGACTCCGATGAGCGGGAAGATCAGCAGCGCGACGCCGAGCCCGACCGCGGCCATGCTGCCCGACGTGATGAACGCGAAGGCGAGTCGGCCCAGCAACACGAAGTAGACGATCAGGGCCACGCACATGAACCCGATCACCAGCTGGATGCGCAGGGAGCGCGCCCCGTCGCTCATGAGTCGAAACCCGTCACGTGAGATGCAGGAGCGGTTCGATGCCGATCGTCAGACCGGGCAGACGTCCGGCCTGGCGGACCGCCAACAACACGCCGGGAACGAAGGACGTCCGGTCCAGACTGTCGTGCCGGATGGTCAGGGTCTCGCCCACGGTTCCGAACAACACCTCCTGGTGCGCGACGAGCCCGGCCAGGCGGACCGAGTGCACGGGCACGCCGTCGACGTCGGCACCGCGTGCCCCCGCCAGGCCGGTACTCGTCGCATCGGGGTTGGGCGGCAAGTCTTTGCGCGCCTGCGCGATGAGCCGCGCGGTGCGCTCTGCGGTGCCCGACGGCGCGTCGGCCTTGTGCGGATGGTGCAGTTCGATGACCTCGACCGACTCGAAGTAGGGGGCCGCCTGCTTGGCGAAGTGCATGGACAGCACGGCGCCGATGGCGAAATTCGGTGCGATCAGCACCGCGGATGCGGGTTTGGCCTCCAGCCAGGCCCGCACCTGGGCGATGCGTTCGTCGGTGAATCCCGTGGTGCCGACGACTGCGCGGATTCCGTTGTCGATCAAGAACTTCAGGTTGTCCATCACCACGTCGGGGTGGGTGAAGTCGATGACGGCCTCGGTCTGGCTGTCGACGAGCAGGCTCAGCGGATCGCCGGCATCGACCCCCGTCGAGAATGTCAGGTCGTCGGCGGCCTGCACCGCTGCCACCATGGTCGCGCCGACCTTGCCCCTTGCCCCCAATACGCCCACACGCATGGGGCTACCCTAGCTTTCCTCCTCTTCCCTTCCCGCGAGCGT
>JAFDWN010000064.1 GCA_018268465.1 Actinomycetota bacterium | reverse complement strand
ACAGCCGATCCGTGGATCGAGGTTTAGCCTGCTCCAGAAGAATGTACTCGATCGTCGCCGCTGGGACACCCGCGAGCAACTGCGCATCGCCATCGTCACCTGGATCGAACGCACCTACCACCGGCGGCGCCGACAAGCCGGCCTCGGCCGGTTGACCCCCATCGAATTCGAAGCCATCATGAGCCCACCGGCCTGTCAGGCCGCGTGACCGAAACTGTCACCTGATCGTGCAGCAGACCCAGATGGCCAGGTTGACACCTTTGTCAAACTTGACGGCACCACGCGCCAGGCCTTGATCCGCGACATCGATGGCTACGCAACCAACGGGCGTGGCGACTGGGATGACGACTCCCACCCGATGACGCGACGCGGTAAGCATCGGGCTGGTCGACGGCGTCGACGGGATGAGATGCGTCGATGGCGAGGCACTGTTCGCGGCGCATGGGCAGCAACTCGTGACGCGACTAAAGGCCGACGTCGGCGGCGAGTCGGCCAACATGGGTGCCGCGCGAATTGGATGGAGGCACGTGGGACGAATTTCCCAAGTCTTTCGAGAGGCGTGCCAGTCCAGTGTGTGACCACCTTCGCCTTTTCGCGCTACGTGGTCGGGGCGTCTCGGGTGCGGGGTCCAGCCCGGTCAAGGGGCGAGCTGAACGTCCGCTTCGGGGTGCCTTAAGGGGATCGCTGACCGGGCCGAAGGGTTGACCAAAAACTGACCAAGACGGTGCTCGACACCGCCGCGCAACGAGGAGATGACTGAGCACGTCGGTTTTGAGAAACGCCCGGTGCGGGTGAGGTGACCCGAGGATCACGGAGCAATTACCGTATCGCATTACATGTGGGACTTGTTGCGGAAAGTCCAGTGCCTTCGCGCGCTGTCAAGCCGTCTTGCATTCCGCGTGGTTACGGGCATATTCTACCCTTGCTAGTTAGCGGTCTGGGGAGCACCCGCTAAGCCAATTTCGTCTCGGGACTCGCTAGCGACGACGATCCTGGGGGAGTCGTGACTGACGTTGCCAGCACCCTGCAACAGCTGGTCCCGGGCGGCTTCGACCGGGAGTCGGTCGCTAACCGGATCGGCACGCTCGATTACGACGACTCGGACCCGTCCAAGATCGTCCTCACATACCGCAACCGCAACGACCTGACGATCCCGATCGGGTCATGGACGCTCCGGCTGCTGCCGCGCCCCGATCTTGTCCACGGCGGGACGAAGCTAGTCATGACGCTCAGCCTCGACGGGGGCGGCAACGTCACCGAGGTTCGGATGGACCTCGCGCGCTTCGAGCTCGAGGCCGACCCGGCCCACCTAATTGCTGGCAACCTGCGTACGGAGCCGTTCACGCACATCGTCCCCATGCCCGGGACACGCAAGGTCCGGCTGCTTGGGCCGGGACTCACTGTAGGGCTGCGTGGCGACGACCTTTCCCAACCGTTCATCGATGCCTCCGGCGCGATCGGCGGCGTGCAGCCACAGCTGCCAAGCATGCGCTTCGACCCGCCGCACTTCTTGGTGGGATCCGACTTTGTCGGCATCGCCTGCGACGAGGCCTTGCTCGACCTCGACCCAGACGTATCTCCCCCCGGGCCCCAGGGCACGGTGCTGACACCGAGCTGGACCGGCCTCTTCCTCAAAGATCTCGGCGTTTTCATCAACAACGACCCGTCCGACGACACCTGGTCGTTCATGGCGCGGCTGCAGGACTTTTTCGTTGGCTTCGAAGGCTTCGATCTCTCCGGAAAGCTCACGGCCGAGCTCGTACACCACGCGGTAGACACACCGCAGCTGTCGCTGACCGGCATCTGGCAGCAGGACGACCATAGCACCACAGATCTGCCGACCACTCCGTTGCCACCGCCGCCAGCAGACAAACCCTATCGCCGGGTGCGGCTGACGGTGCGTCCTTCCTGGGATTCCGGCGGCTTCGCGGTCGACTGGCAGCTGCCGGAGGAAGTCGTTGCTGAGGAGCCGCTTCGCCTGGATCAGCCCGACGTCGGCTGGCTGCGCGTCCCGTCCGGTACGCACACGGTGTCGGTCAAAGTTACCGACCACCGTGTCCCCACCCAGACCGCGACTCAGGTGCTGGCCGTGAACAATCCGACGACGACCCAAGAGCTGGCCGTGGAAGCCGTCGGGCGGGTTGTCGGCGGGAGTGGCGACGGCAGCGACGGGGAGGCGCACCGGCTGCACCTGCATTTGCCCCGCACCGCACCGCTCAAGCTGACGGTTCGAACCATCGGCGGCGACACCAGTGTCGCGACGGCCAAAGTCAGCCTGTTCGCCGAGGACTTCGACATCGCTGCCGCCAGTCCCACGATCGGAACCGACACAACAATCACGCGCGGCACGAACGGAGCTTTTCCCCAAGTCGTGTGGCATGTCGTCAACCGGACAGCTGCCGACCCCGACGGCCGGATCGGCGTCGGGGTTGAGCTCGGTGGCGCCGGCGGGACGCCGGTGGCCACCACGGAACTGCGCTACGCCCTCGTCGACCCGCCGACAGGGGAGCATCCCGACTTAACCCTGGAGGCCGGCACGGACTGGCTCTCCGAACCCGGCGGCGGCCTGGCCCGAGTGGCGCTCTATGGCGGGCTCGGCGACGCGCAGCTGACCTGGACGCTGGAGAGTCGCGAGACCACCGTCGACGCTGTCTTCTCTTCGGCGTCCGACGCATTTTTCCTGCCCACCGCCAGTTGGCCGGAGCCGCCCGAGACAGTCGAGCCGCCGCTGACGGGGAACGTTGCGCGCTTGGACCTGCACACACAGAACCGACTCTGGCGTGCCACCGCGACCGTAGTCGTTAGTACGGCACAGGACGTGTTCACGACTTTAGTCGGTGACGAAGGCCCTGAAAGCGGCCGCGTGGCGCATGAGCCGCTGCGCTCACTGCTCGCGGGCAGTGGGATCGTCAGTCTCGCAATGGATCCCAGTCCGTTCCGCTTCGCCTACAAGTCGGCTGGGTTGCAGGCCGACGACAACGGTGTCGGCCCGGAAAGCGCGCCTGAGGCAGCCTCCGAGGCGTGGGTCAAGCAGGTCGCCGGTGCGAACGCCCTGCTCGCCGAGATCGCTGCCGCCGGCCCCGAGCTGCGCGAGATCCACCTCGTCGGCGCCGCCAGCTCCGAGGGACCCGACGACGACAACAAGAAACTAGGCCAGGCCCGTGCCGACGCCGTCAAGGCGCTGCTTGCGCAGGTAGCCGCCGGGAACGCACCCGGGTGGCTTACCGTCCCCGCCGGGGCCGCCGGAGCCATCGCGGGAGCCGTCATCACCGCCGAGTCCATTGGCGAGGCGGGCGCCGCCTCCGGCGTATCGTCGGGTGAGCCCGGGCCCGACGGCAGTCGCCCAGCTTCTGGCGACCGCATTGACCCTGGCGACCGGCGCGTCGTCGCCGTTCTTCGCGTCGTCGTGCAACGGCCAGTTCCCGCAATCAGCCGTACGGTTTTCTTCCTAACAGGCCCCGGCGCAACCCCCATCGCGCCGCTACCGGTCATCGCGCGGCGTGTGCCCACGCACCCCTTCGGGCATGCCGTGTTCCGCTCTGCGCACCTCGAGGTCGAGATGCTGCGCAGCGAGCTGACCCGCGCCCAAGTCCGGTTGACCCTCGACCTCAAGAAATTCAACGACAGCGATGGGCTCGCCCCCGGGCCCGGCGGCGACCCGCCGCTGAATCCGGCCGACGGGATCACCACATTCGTCCTTGAGTACAAGAAGATCGTCCTCGCCGGCGCCACCCGCCGAGTGTGGGACGCCGCGGTCTTATCTGATCCGGCAGACAAGAACGGCCTCGCCGTAACCGGCGGGTCGACCGCCCAGGCGATTGGTGCACCCCTCGTCACGATGCCGGCGATTACGGCAATCTCCGGCGGGCAGATTGGCGCCGGCGGGGCACTCGGTGCAGTCGCCCTCGGCGCAGCGATGGCGTCGCTGGGCGTCATCAAAGCCAGCACGGTGACCTGGACCGGCGCGCGCGCCCGGCTCGGGTATGGCGCCACTCCACCGGTGGCGATCCGGATCGGCGCCGACTACACCGTCGAGTACACCATCGACGTCGACCTCGCACTGCTCGGGCGCCTACAGACTTCACCTGGGCGCCCTCTGAAGGTGACCTTCCGTAACCTAGGGCTGACCTGGACGTCGCCCGACCGGTTCGATCTGGACTACGACCCGTCATCGGGATTTGCACTGCGGGTCGACGATCCCGGCGTCTTCCGGCTCGGCGACGGAATCGGTCGGTTGCTCTCGGTGCAGAACGTAGGCACGGGTGCCGGCTCGCCGCTATGGGTCGAGGTCGAGCTGCGCCTGGCGATCGAGACCGGCGTCTTCTCAATCGACACGCTCAAGGTCCGGCTCTCGGTTGACAGCGCAAAGCTCTTCGAGCGCGACGGCGCCGGGCAGCTGCATCTGGTCACGGCCGACTGGCTATCGGCCGTCAGCGTCACAATCAGCAAGATCGGCATGTCCGCGGACCTGCCCGGGGTGTTGAGCGGCCACGGGCAGCTGGAGATCAGCGGGTCGGGCGGAACCAGCACCGTCGCCGGTGATGCTGACCTAACCCTTGAGCCGCTGCAACTGCGCCTCGGGGCCTCGTTCGCGATGTTCACGAAGGCTGACCGGCGCGCGGTCTATCTTGGGCTGGACGCCCACTTCAAGCCTGGCTTTCCGTTGGGGACGACCGGAGTGGCACTCTACGGTCTACTCGGCCTGACCGGGGTAAACATCGGCCGTACAATCCCCGAACCCGAACGGGTGCTGGACTGGTACCAGCACCCGACGATCGGCGTCCGGTCGGTCGACAAGTGGACTATGCGCGACGGCGCGTGGGTGTTCGGCGTAGGTGCCACGCTCGGCACTGCCCCTGACGGCGGGCTGCTGTGGAACACGGCAGGAGCGCTGGTCGTCCAGACGCCGGGCCCGCAGATCCTGCTGGCCGCCGACTCGCAGTTCCTGTCTCCGGCTCCGGAGCCGGAGCAGCCGTTGACGGCAGGGCTGCAGACCGTTATGTTACTCGACTTCGAGAACGGCGTTTTTATGGCGGGCGCCGAGCTCGTTCTCGACAAGCAGCCGCTGATCCACCTCGACGTCCCCGCCGAGGTCTTCTTCAATCTGCGCCGCTCAGTCGACTGGCACATCCACCTAGGGCAGTGGGAGCCTGAGGACCGTCGCGTACGCGCGCGCTTGCTCGGCGGCATCTTTGACGCCTGGGCCTACGTGCAAGTCGAGGGCGACGGGTTCACCGGCCCGATGACTTTGGCCGGTCTATGCGTTGCGCACGGGATGCGCACGTCCGTCCGGTGGGGCGGCGGCAGGATCTACCTTGAGGCGTGGGTCGAGTATCACTTGGGCTTGCAAATGTCGCCGCTCTATGTCGAGGGTCTACTCTCGGCCGGCGGTGAGCTGCACCTGGGACCGGTCAGCATCGGCGCGGAAGTCTCCATTCAGGCGAAGGTGGGCCGCGATCCTGACATCCTGTCGTTGCACGGCAAGGCCTGCGGCCACATCAAGATCTGGTTCGTCAAGATCGGCGGCTGCGTCGGCGTCGACATTGGCGACGGCGACCGGCCCACACCGGAACCGAAGACGCCCCTCGCGACGTTCGCTGTCATCGACCGGATGACCGACGAGGTCCTCGACCGTGACTCGGCTCCGCTCGACGCCGTACTGCACTTAGTATTCGACCAGCCCGTTTACGACGCTCGCGGAGCCGATGCAGCGATCGATCTCGGCACCCCAAGGCGCGTGCAGGTCTCGCCGACTCTCTGCTACGAGTACGACCTCACCAGCCTATCGATCAGTCCGCCTGGCGCGATCACACCCGCCGCATGGGCGCAGCCGCCGCTGCCCGACACCGACCCAGCTCATGCCGACGGCGCCCGCACACTGCGGCTACGGGCGTGGGAGCCGACACCGTTTCCGAAGGCGCTTGACTTTGTCGAGGGGTACGATGCGCAGCTTGCGGCGCTCCTAGAGCGGCTGTGCGACCGTCCGGAAGAGGTCGTCCCGGGCTGTGCCACGTTCGATGACCAACCCCTTGGCTTCGACACACACTGGCGGCTAACCCGCCCGGTGCTCGGTCCCGTCGACGTGGTCGCGGGGTCAGGTGGCTTGTATGGGGTCGGCGGGCTGCCCGGGGGGACGTCGCTGGCCGCCTGCGCTGCCGCCGTCGTCCAGCTGCCAGAGGTAAATTTCGCCGGCCTGGCGGCTACCCAGCGGGCGCTAAGACTTCCGGCCCGGGTATCCGACGTCGGTGGCCAGGTACCCGATCACGGCGGTGTCGGCGTCACGCCCGGCAGCGCAGTGAACGTCACGGACGGCTTCCTCGGCGTCGTGCCCGGAACCGACGATGACCAGTCCGTGATCACTGCCCTGGGCAGCACGGCAATTCGTCTGCCCGACCTAGTGCTCATGCAAGCCTGCCTGCTGGTGCCGGGCAGGCTCGTCGGCGGCAGCTACCAGTTCTTCGATGCCGCCATGCAGCCACTCGGTGCGGCGGCACCCTTCTCGTCAGCGACTGTCGTGTCCAGCACGCTAGGAGCTGACGTGCGGTTCAGTGAGGTACGTCGCATCGACTTCGACGGGTTCACGGCGGGCGGCGCGTCGTCTCCGGCCCGCGCCGTTTGGCTCGTGCTGGTCAGCCCGCAGCGCCAGCACGCCGACCTTGGCGTGGACCCCAACAGCTACCTGGTCCAGGTATGCGGGCTGACCTTCGGCCAGTGGCGCGAGGGTCAGCGGGTGGCAGAGACCCGCGACCGCGCGACGACCTGGCTCACACAAACTCTTGTCACGGAGGCGTCGGCGGCGATCGCGACGACGGCGGCTATGCTGGCCCCGGCAACGACCTACCACGTGACCGGCACAATCGCATGGCGTCGCTACCGAGACATGACCACCGCCAACACCGATGGCGACGGTGCATTCACGATCGACGAGACGTTCCGGACGGCCGCGGCGGCACCGACCGATATCCGGCGCTACGTTGCGTACACCGACCCGGCCGACCCCGGGCAGCCGCAGTACCGAGCCGAGCCCGTGGTCGTCCGTTTCGCCAACGACGACATCGACGCACTGTTCGCGGCGCATGGGCAGCAGCTCGTGACGCGACTAAAGGCCGACGTCGGCGGCGAGTCGGCCAACATGGGTGCCACCGAGGGACGGTTCACCGTCGCCACCGCGAGCGACTCTTTCGAGAGGTCATTCGTCGACGGCGTCGACGGGATGAGATGCGTCGATGGCGAGGCCTTTTTCCTGTTCCCCAAGACCGAGGTACGAAGCTCGCACGTCCTGGCCCCGAACACGGGGTACACCCTGTCCCTGGTTCCGCGGGCCATCACCGAGCCCGGTGCGCTCAACCCCGATACCTGGGACCGCCAACTCGAGCTGGCGGTCGAATCTGGGCAGGTCGTCTACCGCTCATTCCTCTCGGCAAGCCGGTGGCGGACGTTCACCGAGCATGTTGCAGCCTACGGGTCAGTCGTCCCCGGACATCTGCTCGCCGATGACGCGGCCGCCGCGACGACAGCGCTGGCCACGCTACCAATGCTGTCACGCGGCGATGCGCAGGTCGACGCGCTGCTAGCCGTTCTCGTCGGTGGCCCGATTCAGCTGCCCGCTGCCTGCGAGGTCCACTGGCTGTGGGGACTGGCCGCTCCGGCCGCAGATGGCACCGAGCTGCCTACATACACCCTGCTGGGGCTCGTACTTGACGGGCCCGAACCTCTGCTGCGCCTGCGCCCGGACGGCTCGGCGTCCGTGAGCGTGACCGCGACTGTCATACCGGCGGCCGGTGGCGGCGCTGCACCCACCCAGGTATTAGCCGGCACCACCGGCGCGCGGGTCTTGATCGCCGTCGGGTTGCAACGCGTCACGACCCTTGAACTCGAGTTCGCCTACGCCCGTTCCACCGGTGACGCGCCAGTCTTCGCATCGCTTACCCTGCCGGTTCCCAGCGCCCCGGGTGCACAAGCGTAGCGACCGCCAGCAGAAAGCGAAGACGAACTATGCCACTTATCGATTCTTCACTACTGCATCTCATCGGCACCGGTCTAGTGGCCGATACGTACGCTGCCGACGGACATCACCTGAAGTGGTCGTTCGACCAGCGCCTCGGATTCCCGCGCCGGGCGTTCTGTTTGGACCGTCGCCCCGTGAGGTTCCGCGAGGAGGTCGCGGAGCGGCTACGCCACCGGGAGACGTTCCCAACCGCCCAGGGGGAGCAACCGGCCTACCAAGGCGCTCAGCTCGGGGCCGGACGCCTCGAGGGAAACGTCCTGCTAGGCCCCGACGGGCTGGTCCTCATGGACGACACGGTGCTGGTCGATCTTCATGGCGGCTCGTCGGCCGATGCGGCCCCAGTGAGCTGGGTGCGTCTATTGCTGCTCGCCGAGCCCGGGACCGTCGTTCAGGCCGAGGGGGTATTGCGCGGCTTTGGCGAGGACGCCGTCGTGGCGAGCGCGAGAGTCGCAGGGCCGACCGGTTCCGACCCGTCCATACAACTTGTGCTCGTCGCCACCCGGATCGACATGGTGCGGGTAACGGGCGCTGGCGCCGCCTTAACCGCGCTGGAATGGGTCAGCACCGACGGCTTAGACCGCGGAGCCGATTGGCAGCCAGTCGTCTGCGTTCCAATCTTGACCGATGAAGCGCAATACCGGCAGGAAAACGCGCAACTGTTCTCGAGCAGCACTGAGGACATGGCCTTTAAGTTGCTGACCGGTCCGGGCCGGCCCACAGGTGCGGAGCCGTTGGACGACCCGCAGGTGCCTCCGTCGCGGCCGGCCACCGACGGAGAGCTGCTCGGTCGCTACTTGCAGCCCTACATCCAGCGGCTCGAGCCATGGGTGCGGCAGGTGCTTAACGACTCCGCGGCGCTGGGTCTTCACCAGTCCGAGATCACAGTCAGCGTGCCGATAGACGAAATATCAACGCCGGGCGGTGGAAACGTCGTCGCATCCGTTGGCCCGGCGAAGGACCTCTCGCTGGCGGTCTACCCACTACTGCTTATGGCATCGCTGTCCTACCAGGTGGGCCGCCAGCTGGGTCTCGCCGCGACCGTCGAGGCACCCGACACCGAGGTATGGGACTACCGGGTGCGCGGGGTCTGGACCGAAGTCGATCTGCGACTATGGCCAGCTGCGCTATCGCGGCGAGTGGCCGAATTGTCGGCGGCGGTTCCAGACGAGACGACTGCGCAATTCGGGGAGCGGATGGCGGCGCTCATCGCTGCGCTGGGCGAGCGAGCGGCCGCGATCGCTACGGTAAACGCGATGATCGCCGCGGAGGGTCCCGTCATCGAGCTGCACGGCTTTGCCTTCGGTGTCCAGCTGGCCAAGCGGCCGCTGTTCGCCTCGCCGACACGACTCGACCTCGTGCAGCTGGGTGCCGTAGCTCCACCATCGTCTGGGTCGGCGCAGGAGGGCCTTGCGGAACTCTCATGGCCGCTGCGAGCGCGGTCAGGGACCGCCAACGACGGCGCCGTCCCGGTTGGGGCAACCCTCGCCCGCGCGGCGAGAGGAACTCCCGCACCGTTCAAAAACGTCCTTAACGGACGCGACGCCGACTCCGGGCTCGCACAGGCGACCATTCCGGTGCAGGATCCGCTAACGCCGGGAGGGGCCGGCTCTACGACGTTCTGGGATCGGCATGTGCCCGCCAACCAGGACCTGACTTACGCAGTAAGCGAGTGCGACCCATTCGGCCGATGGTCTGCCTTCGTGCGTGCCGACTCGCGCTGGGACTATGTCGTGCCGCCGCCTGCGCCGCCGGTCACGGCAACCCTATCGCCGACGCTACTCATGGTGCGGCTGACCTGGCCTCCGGTGGGAACTCCGCTTCCTGGCGCGTCAGGCATGACGTTGCGGGTACACCTGCGCCGAGAGCTGCCGGTCCCGCCGTCCGACCCGACGTTTAGCGCCGCGGTTCGCGACCCGTTGAGCTGGCCCGGGTGCGAAGGCACCTCGGGAAGCGGCGCCGGACCGTTTGCTTTCCCCGCCTCCATTACCGGCCTTACCGCCAGCCACGACGGGATGACCGTGACGGTAACCCCCACCCCTGACGGGTTCGCCGTAGCGTTCCAGGGCATCGCGATAACGCCCGACCTCACAGGTCGCTGCCGCGTCTACATCGCAACCAGCGCCGTCGATGGCGTGCCGTCGTCGTCGGTCGGCGGTCCGGCGCTCGCCGAGTTCATCCTAGAGAGTCCGCCCGACGTCCCCGTCCTTCAGATCAACCCCGAACCTTTACTAGCGACGTACCCTGACGCACTGGACCGATCCACTCGCAGCTTCACGGTGTCCGGTGTGGCCGGGGCGCGCTACACACTCATGCGAGCGTCGGAGTACGACGTGGTGACGGCTGCGCAGCGACTGGGCGTGTCGACGGCGGCGTATGCCGCGGCGACCACGCCGTCCGACCGGGCGGCGGCCTTGAAGGCGCTGGCCGTGTCCACGCGCGATGTCTTCGCGCCCGGGCCGGTGGTCGACGCGGCCGGCGGTGGTCCGGTCGTCCTAACCGACATGTTGCCTGGGGGCCTGCGGACGTTGACCCTCTACACAGTGGCGACCCGCGCCGCGAACGGAGCGGCGTCGCCGTGGCCAACGGCCGCCAGCGCGTTCGCCGTCGTCGCCGTCCCCCAAATCCCTGCACCGTCAACGCCATTCGTCGTGCGGGGGGTATGGCTGCCGGGCGTGCCAAACGACCCCAACCCGGAGGTCGCAGTCCCGCACATCGAGCTCATCATCGCCGCGCCCGGTCCGGGCACCGGCCCGGTCGCCCGTTATGAGGTCTACCGCACCGCCGATCCCGCGCTAGTTGAGGATGTCCGCCGAATGACGCCGCTACATGCGTTGGACGTAACGACGGGTTCCTGGTCGACGGAGGCGGTTGTCGGGGTGCCGACACAGGTCGTCCGTTGGCGGGATGCGGCGGTCTCGAACTGGACGACCTACATGTACCGGGTCGTTGCCCGTGGTCCAGCCACCCCGGGCGCTGCAGGTCCTGTGGGGACCCGCTCAATGGCGAGCCAACCCACAATGGTCGAGAGTCTCGCGGCGACCGCGCCGGAGGCGACGGGACTGGCGGCGACCCTTACGCCAGATCCGGACCCAACCGTTTCTGTCACGTTCAGCGCCGACTTGCCCGGCGCTGTCCACGGCCCATCGTCCGGCGTCCTGCGCCAGGTCGTGACGGGGCGCAGGCTGCAGGTTGCGCGCGCCCACCTCGACCCCGCCGTGTCGGCCTTCTCGCTGAGGGGCGGCATCTTGCCGCCAGCTTCAGGCGAAGCCGCATCCCTTGAGGTGAGCATTATCGACCCAATCGGGCGGGAGGGTGCCGCCGTGCCCGTGGCTACGTCACCGATGCCATAAAGCGCCACTCCGGGCTTCTCTGCAACCGCTCACCGTTGCCGTACACGCGAGTCGGTCAAGTTTCCAAACCGTCAGCACATCACCTTCGCGGAGGTGGTAGAGGCAGGCATCAAGTTCAGGACGGTGGGCCTTTGTTGGCGCTATCCGGACACATTTCGGCTCTTCAGACCTCCCGAGGGGTCGGCCCGCCAGGGGCCACCCTCACCCGCGCGCAAAATCGAGCGAGTCGCGAAACGAGGCGGCCTTCGGCTCAACGCCACAAATGAGACCCCTGCTCACGGTGTCTCATTTCCTGTGCCATAGCGCGTATCTCGAATTCTGTCGGTGGTTTGCTACCCGCTCGGCCCCCTTCAGGCACCACGCGAGATACCGAGACAAGGTGTCGATCAGCTAGCTCGCAAAGGGAACCTCCTACGGCACACCGACACCGCGCATGAACCGGTCCGCAGACTTCAAGGCGCACTGTCGCGTAAGACTAGTTCGGTGCGCTTTCCCGGTGAGCGGGGGCTAACCGGCACGCTGAATGCGCCGACCGGCCACCAGCTGGGTCGGCTGCCAATCCACGCAGCGGTCGATCTCGCTAGCGGACCAACTCTTGTCCGTGGCCATGAAAAAGTAC
>JAFDWN010000063.1 GCA_018268465.1 Actinomycetota bacterium | reverse complement strand
AAAAGTAGGACACCGCCGAACACACACATAGAATCACCCCCCACAATTCGTGGGGGGTGATTCTATTTCCGACAATTCGGTGAATTGTCGGGAATTCGCGCCCGCCGTATCCTTTTGCGGGGCGCACCGATCGCAGCAGAAGGGCAGACGTGGTCGACAACAGGCAGGGCGGCGGCAACGAGCGCCGCCCCAGGCGTGGCGGCGGCGACCCGCGTCGTGGACCGCGCGATCAGCGATCGGCGCCGCGGTCGTCGGGTCCTGGCCGTGCCCGGCCGGCCCAATCCCAATCCGAGGGCTCCGACGGCGAAGCCGGTGCGCACAACAGCCCGCCGATCCCACCGGAGATCGAGGCGCGACAACTCGCTCCCGAGATCCGTGGAGAGCTGAGCACGCTGGATCGTGCCACCGCCGACTTCGTGGCCAGACACCTCGTCGCGGCGGGTGAACTCCTGGAGGAAGATCCGCAGACCGCCCTGGCGCATGCCCGAGCGGCCCGGGCCCGGTCGGGGCGCATCGCCGCGGTCCGCGAAGCCGTCGGGATCGCCGCCTATCAGTGCGGCGACTGGGCGCAGGCACTGTCCGAATTCCGCGCGGCGCGCCGGATGGGCAGCAAGTCGCCACTTTTGGCACTGATCGCCGATTGTGAGCGTGGCGTCGGTCGCCCCGAACGGGCTATCGAGTTGTCGCGCAGCCCCGAGGCCGCCCAGCTCATCGGCGACGACGCCGACGAGCTGCGGATCGTCGTCGCCGGCGCCCGCTCCGACCTCGGTCAGCACGAACAGGCCCTGGCAGTTCTTTCCACGCCGACGCTGGATCCCGGCCGGACGGGTGAGACGGCGGCACGGTTGTTCTACGCGTACGCCGAGACGCTGTTGACCGTGGGCCGCGAGCAGGACGCCCTGCAGTGGTTCATCAACGCGGCGGCCGCCGATGTCGAGGGCGTCACCGACGCCGAGGAACGGATCACGGAGCTGACCTGACAATGAGCAGCCTTGCCCAACAACACGACTGTCTACTTCTCGACCTCGACGGGACGGTGTTCCGCGGGCACGAGCCGACCGAGGGGGCCGTCGCCACCCTGGCCGACGTGCGGGCGCGCGTCTTCTTCGCCACGAACAACGCCTCCCGCGGCGCCGCGGAGGTTGCCGAACACCTGCAATCGCTGGGGTTCAGCGCGGAGCCCGGTGACGTCGTCACGAGCGCCCAGAGCGGTGCGCGCCTGCTCGCCGCCCAGCTGTCCGCCGGATCGCGGGTTCTCGTCGTCGGCACCGAGTCGCTCGCCGAGGAGGTGCGCGGTGTGGGCCTCGAACCGGTCCGGTCGTGGTCTGACGATCCGGTCGCGGTGGTGCAGGGCCACTCGCCGCGCACCGGATGGCCCGATCTCGCCGAAGCCGTGCTGGCCATCCGTGCCGGCGCCGCATGGGTGGCGACCAATGTCGACCTGACCCTGCCGTCCGAACGGGGACTGCTTCCGGGCAACGGGTCGATGGTGGCGGCCGTGCGCGCCGCCACGGGCCGTGAACCTCAGGTGGCCGGCAAGCCGCAACCGACGTTGTTCAGGGATGCGCTCAGCCGTGGTGAGTTCCGCTCAGCGCTGGTGGTTGGGGATCGCCTGGACACCGACATCGCCGGTGCCAACGCCGCCGACCTGCCGAGCATGGTGGTGCTCAGCGGTGTCAGCACCGCCGCCGACGTGGTGCGTGCGGGTGTCGCGGAGCGGCCGACGTACATCGCGGGGGATCTGCGGTCGCTCGAGACGGCGCCCGACCGGCTTCGTGTCGCCGAGCAGTCCGGCTGGCGGATCGACGTCGGAGCGGACGGCGTCACCGTGCATTCCGCGGCCGACGACCACGCCGACGAGCTTGCGGTGGTGCGCGCGACGGCAAGGGCGGTCTGGGACTCCCCGCTCGACGGGCGTCCGTTCGCCGTGCAGGCCGGCGACGACGCCGCCCGTCAGGCGCTGCAGCGCTGGTCGCTGCTCAGTTCGCCCATCGGCTAGCGTGAACACCACGATGAGTACCGATCCCGATCAGCTCCGCGCCCAGGTCGCGGCCCTGCTCGATGACCTGCCTGACATCGAGGAAATGGCGGGCGACCCCGCCCAGGTCGTCGACATCGACGTCGATGCCGTCGCGGTACGGCTGGAGGAGGCTCACGATCTGCTCGTGGGGGCGCTGGAGGCGGTCGAGAAGGGTCCCAACCCCGGAACCGTGAGGTGACCGGTGGTGACCCGGCGCGCTCGCGTTGACGCCGAGCTGGTGCGGCGCGGACTTGCCCGTTCCCGTCAGCAAGCGGCGGAGTTGATCGGCGCCGGCCGCGTCAGCGTCGACGGGATGCGTGCGGCCAAGCCGGCCACGGCGGTCGCCGTGAATGCCAATATCGTCGTACAGGCGGTCGACGAGCGCAGCTGGGTGTCGCGCGGCGCGCACAAACTGATCGGTGCGCTTGACGACTTCGGCGTGGCGGTGGACGGGAAGCGGTGCCTGGATGCCGGGGCCTCGACCGGCGGCTTCACCGAAGTTCTCCTGGACCGCGGCGCCCGCGAAGTCGTCGCCGCCGACGTCGGTTACGGCCAGTTGGCCTGGTCGCTGCGCTCGGATTCCCGGGTGGTCGTCAAGGAGCGCACGAATGTGCGCGACCTGTCCGCGGCGGCCATCGGCGGGCCCGTCGACCTGATCGTGGCCGACTTGTCGTTCATCTCGTTGTCGACGGTGCTGCCGGCACTGACGGCCTGTGCGTCGCCGGACGCCGATATCGTTCCCATGGTGAAACCACAGTTCGAGGTCGGCAAGGATCGGGTCGGCGCCGGTGGGGTGGTGTCAGACCCAGCGCTTCGCGCCGAAGCCGTACTCGGCGTGGCCCGACGGGCCGGCGAACTGAACTGGAACCCCGTCGCCGTCACCGCCAGCCCCCTGCCAGGACCATCGGGCAATGTCGAGTACTTCCTCCGGCTGCGAGCGGAGACCGAGAATTTCCTGCACGGTGCCCGTCTGGACGACGCGGTGATCCGGGCAGTGGCGGAAGGACCACAATGACCCGCGAGCGCACCATCCTGCTGGTGGTCCACACCGGACGGGAGGCGGCGACCGAGGTCGCGCGCCGAGTGGAGAAGGTGTTGGGCGACAACGACATCGGGTTGCGTGTGCTGGCGGCCGAGGCCGTCGATCGCGGTCCCGTGCACCTGGCGCCAGACGATATGCGGGCGCTCGGGGTGGAGATCACCGTCGTCGACGCCGACGAACGCGCCGCGCAGGGCTGTGAGCTGGTACTCGTCCTCGGCGGTGACGGCACCTTCCTGCGCGCGGCCGAACTGGCCCGCAACGTCGAAATCCCGGTGTTGGGTGTCAATCTCGGCCGGATCGGCTTTCTTGCCGAGGCGGAGGCCGAGGCGATCGACACGGTGCTCGAGCACGTCATCCGCCGCGACTATCGCGTCGAGGAGCGGATGACCCTCGATATCGTCGTGCGCGCCGAGGGCCGGGTGGTGGCCCACGGCTGGGCGCTCAACGAGGCCAGTCTGGAGAAGGGGCCGCGGCTGGGGGTGCTCGGCGTGGTGCTGGAGGTCGACGGTAGGCCCGTCTCGGCGTTCGGCTGCGACGGGGTGCTGGTGTCGACGCCGACGGGATCCACCGCGTACGCATTCTCGGCGGGCGGGCCGGTGTTGTGGCCCGACCTGGAGGCGATCCTCGTGGTGCCCAACAACGCCCACGCGCTGTTCGCGCGCCCCATGGTCACCAGTCCGGACGCGGCGATCGCGATCGAGATCGAATCCGACGGACACGACGCGCTGGTGTTCTGCGACGGGCGCCGGGAGATGGTGATGCCCGCCGGAGCGCGGCTGGAGGTCACCCGGTGCGCCACGTCGCTGAAGTGGGTGCGCCTGGACAGCGCGCCGTTCACCGACCGGCTGGTGCGCAAGTTCCGGCTGCCGGTCACCGGCTGGCGGGGACAGTGACGACCGGTGCTCGCTGAGATCCGAATCGAGTCGCTGGGCGCCATCCGCACTGCCACCGCCGAGTTCGACAGCGGGCTGACGGTGCTGACCGGTGAGACCGGCGCCGGCAAGACGATGGTGGTCACCGGTCTGCATCTGCTGGGCGGTGCCCGTGCCGACGCCAACCGGGTGCGCTCGGGTGCGGCGCGGGCGGTGGTGGAGGGTCGATTCACCACCACCGAGGTCGGTGCCGACGTCGCGGTGCGGGTGGACGGGTTCCTCGACTCGTCGGGTGCCGAACGTGACGACGACGGAAGCGTGATCGCCGCGCGCACGGTGAGCCGGGACGGGCCGTCACGGGCGTACCTCGGTGGCCGAAGTGTGCCCGCGAAGTCGTTGAGCGGCTTCACCGCCGAGCTGCTGACGCTGCACGGGCAGAACGATCAGCTCCGCCTGATGCGGCCCGACGAACAGCGTGTCGCATTGGACCGGTTCGCCACCGTCGACAAGCTGGTGCAGCGTTACCGGGTGGCCCGCGAGGCGTGGCTGACGGCCCGGCGCGATCTCATCGACCGCAGGCGCCGGGAACGGGAACTGGCCCAGGAAGCCGATCGGCTGAAGTTCGGGCTCAACGAGATCGACGCGGTCGCTCCCGATCCCGGCGAGGACGACAGACTCGTCGTGGAGATCCGGCGACTGTCCGAACTGGATGCGCTGCGCGATGCCGCGCAGACGGCGCGGGCGGCGCTGTCGGGCGGACTCGAGGACGACGGGTCCGCGGATTCGTCGTCGGCGGCCGACGGCGTCGGGTTGGCGCGATCGGCCCTGGAATCCACCGACGACGCCACGCTGCGGTCGCTGGGCGCCCAGCTCGCCGAGGCGATGGCGGTGATCGGCGACGTCGCGGCCGAACTGGGTGACTATCTGGCCGGGCTGCCCAGCGACGCCAGCACTCTGGAGACCAAATTGGCTCGTCAGGGCGAGCTGCGGTCGCTGACGCGCAAATACGCCGCCGACATCGACGGGGTGCTGCGGTGGGCGCGGGAGTCGCGGGAGCGGCTGGCGCAGCTGGATGTCTCCGAAGAAGCACTCGCCGGGCTGGAGCGCCGCGTGACCGAGCTCGAGACGCAGGTGGTGACCGCCGCGGGTGCGCTGACGGCCGCCCGCGTCAAAGCGGCGAAAGGCCTGGCGAAGGCGGTGACCGCCGAACTGTCGGGGCTGGCGATGGCCGGTGCCGATTTCACCGTGAGGGTGTCTCCGTTGGCGGCGCGTGCCGACGATTCCGCGCCGGTGATGCTGGCGTCGGGTGCGACGGTGCACGCCGGCCACGACGGGGTGGACGCGGTCGAGTTCGGTTTCGCCGCCCATCGCGGGACCGACGTTCTGCCGCTGACCAAGAGCGCCTCGGGTGGTGAGCTGTCGCGGGTGATGCTCGCGCTGGAAGTGGTGCTGGCGGCGTCGGCCGAGGGTACGACGATGGTGTTCGACGAGGTCGACGCCGGTGTCGGCGGCCGGGCGGCGGTGCAGATCGGCAGGCGGCTGGCCCGGCTGGCCCGGACCCATCAGGTCATCGTCGTCACCCACCTGCCGCAGGTCGCCGCCTACGCCGACGTCCACCTCGTGGTCGATGCCGGCGGCCGCGACGGGTCCAGCGGTGTGCGCCGTATCGACGACGATGACCGGGTGGCCGAATTGGCGCGCATGCTGGCCGGATTGGGGGAGTCCGACAGCGGCCGCGCCCATGCGCGCGAACTGCTGACCGCGGCGCGGGCGGACCGCGATGCAGTCTCCTGAAGTGTTACGGGTGTGACTAAAGCTAACTTCTGAGGCTGGTGTTACGGCGCGCCTCCACGCTCTGGCCGCTGTTCGTGGAAAGAATCGGCCCATGAAGATGTCGTCGCTGCTTTCCCGTAATGCCAGCTCACGGCCGGGCCTCACCGGTACCGCCCGGGTTGACCGCGACATGGACCGACTGCTGCGCCGCATCGGGCCCGGTGACATCGTCGTGATCGACGCCGCGGACCTCGACCGCATCACCGCCGACGCGCTGGTCGAGGCGAACGTCGCCGGGGTGGTGAATGCGTCGCCGTCGATCACCGGCAGGTACCCGAATCTGGGTCCGGAGGTGCTGGTCGCCAACGGCGTGACCCTCATCGACGAAGCGGGCCCCGAGATCTTCAAGAAGGTCAAGGACGGTGCGCGGGTGCGTCTGCACAACGGTGCGGTGTATTCGGGTGACCGCAGGCTGGCGCTCGGCACCGAACGCACCGACCAGGAGATCCACGAGCTGATGCACGAGGCCAAGAGCGGCCTGGTCGCGCACCTCGAGGCGTTCGCGGGAAACACGATCGAATTCATCCGCAGCGAGAGTCCGCTGCTGATCGACGGTATCGGGATCCCCGACGTGGACGTCGACCTCAGCCGCCGCCATGTCGTCATCGTCGCCGAGGAGCCCGACGCGCCGGAGGATCTCAAGGCCCTCAAACCGTTCATCAAGGAGTACCAGCCCGTGCTGGTCGGTGTCGGGACCGGTGCCGATGTGCTGCGCAAGGCCGGGTATCGCCCGGCGTTGATCGTCGGTGACCCGGACAAGATCAGCACCGAGGCGTTGCGATCGGGTGCCCAGGTGATTCTGCCTGCCGACGCCGACGGGCACGCCGCCGGTCTGGAGCGGATCCAGGATCTGGGTGTCGGGGCGATGACGTTCCCCGCGGCCGGCTCGGCCGCCGACCTGGCGCTGCTGCTGTGCGATCATCACGGCGCGTCGTTGATCGTCACCGCCGGCCACACCGCCAGCATCGAGGAGTTCTTCGACCGGTCGCGTCAGCGCAGCAATCCCTCGACCTTCCTGACCCGGCTGCGGGTCGGCGAGAAGCTCGTCGACGCGAAAGCGGTCGCCACGCTGTACCGCAGCCGGGTGTCCGGCGGTGCGATCGCACTCCTGGTGCTCGCCATGCTGGTGGCCGTGATCGCGGCGCTGTGGGTGTCGCGGGCCGATGCGGTCGTGCTGGACTGGGTGGCCGAATACTGGAACCGGTTCCTGCTGTGGATGCAGGGTCTGGTCTCCTAGCGGCGGAGGGCAGTCGGTGATCTCTCTACGCACACATGCGATCTCGCTGGCGGCGGTCTTCCTGGCGCTGGCCATCGGCGTGGCGCTGGGCTCCGGTTTGCTGTCGAACACCGTGCTCTCGGCGCTGCGCGACGACAAGCACGAGTTGCAGAACCAGATCGAGACCTTGACCGACGACAACAACGCGCTCAACGAAAAGCTCAATTCGGCAGCGGAATTCGACGCGCAGATGGCACCCCGGATCGTGCGGGACACATTGCGCGACACCGCGGTCGTGATATTCCGTACCCCCGACGCCGTCGACGACGACGTCGCGACGCTGGAACGGCTGGTGGGCCAGGCCGGCGGTAACGTCACCGGCACGGTGACGCTGACCCAGGAGTTCATCGAAGCCAACTCGGCGGAGAAACTGCTGTCGGTCGTGAATTCACCGATTCTGCCCGCGGGCGCGCAGCTGAGCACGACAGCGGTGGATCAGGGCTCGCAGGCGGGTGACCTGTTGGGAATCGCCATGCTCACCGACAAGGATCCCGCGACCCCGACGGTCAGCGACGCCGAGCGGGACACGGTCCTGCAGGCATTGCGCGATACCGGCTTCGTCACCTACGGGACACAGCAGATCGGCCCGGCGAATGCGGCGCTGATCGTCACCGGGGGCGGCCTGGCCGACGACGCGGGCAACCGGGGCGCCACCGTGGCCCGGTTCGCCGCGGGGCTGGCCCCGCACGGTTCGGGCACGGTGCTCGCCGGGCGCGACGGCTCCGCGACGGGAACCGCCGCCGTGGCTGTGACCAGGTCCGATGCCGCGCTGGCCGGTGCGGTGAGCACGATCGACGACGTCGACACCGAATCCGGGCGCATCACGACGGTGCTGGCGCTGGCCGAACTCGTCGGCGGCGGGAAGCCCGGGCAGTTCGGAACCGGGCAGGGTGCGTCGTCGGTCACACCGCCTCAGTAGTCCGGCCCGGCGCGTCAGCGACACGGCGTCGGCGTCGGTGTTAAGGTGAGATTCCGTGGGTCGGCAGGCCCCGAGCTAGGACTCAGCCTAGAAAAGTAAGCCCTGCCCGTCGTCACGGAGGTTGCACTTGCCTGGTCAGACCAAGCCGCTACGCAAGCACCCGCAGACCGCGACCAAGCACCTCTTCGTCACCGGTGGGGTCGTGTCGTCGCTGGGAAAGGGTTTGACCGCCTCGAGCCTCGGACAGCTGCTGACTGCGCGCGGCTTGTCGGTCACCATGCAGAAGCTCGACCCGTACCTCAACGTGGACCCGGGCACCATGAACCCTTTCCAGCACGGTGAGGTGTTCGTCACCGAGGACGGTGCCGAAACCGACCTCGACGTCGGGCACTACGAGCGTTTCCTGGACCGCAATCTGTCGGGTTCGGCGAATGTGACAACGGGCCAGGTGTATTCGACGGTCATCGCCAAGGAGCGGCGCGGCGAGTACCTCGGCGACACCGTCCAGGTGATCCCGCACATCACCGACGAGATCAAGAACCGAATCCTCGCGATGGCGGAGCCCGGTGCGGACCGCCGCAGACCCGACGTCGTCATCACCGAAATCGGCGGCACGGTCGGTGATATCGAATCGCAGCCGTTCCTGGAGGCGGCGCGCCAGGTTCGTCACGAGGTGGGCCGGGAGAACTGCTTCTTCCTGCACGTGTCGCTGGTGCCCTACCTCAAACCGTCGGGGGAGCTCAAGACCAAACCGACCCAGCACTCGGTGGCCGCGCTGCGCAGCATCGGTATCACCCCGGACGCGCTGATCCTGCGCTGTGACCGCGATGTGCCCGAGGGGCTGAAGACCAAGATCGCGCTGATGTGCGACGTCGACGTCGACGGGGTGATCTCGACGCCCGACGCCCCGTCGATCTACGACATTCCCAAGGTGCTGCACCGCGAGGAGCTTGACGCCTACGTGGTGCGCCGGCTGAACCTGCCATTCCGCGACGTCGACTGGACCGAATGGGACGATCTGCTCCGCCGAGTACACGAGCCCCACGAGACGGTGCGGATCGCGTTGGTGGGCAAGTACATCGACCTTTCGGATGCGTATCTGTCGGTTGCCGAGGCGCTGCGGGCCGGCGGCTTCAAACACCGCGCGAAGGTGGAGATGCACTGGGTGGCCTCCGACGACTGCGAATCCGACCATGGTGCCGCGGCGGCGCTCGGCGACGTCGACGGGGTCCTGATCCCCGGCGGGTTCGGTATCCGCGGGATCGAAGGCAAGATCGGCGCCATCCGTCATGCCCGCAAGCGTGGACTGCCGGTGCTGGGCCTGTGTCTGGGCCTGCAGTGCATCGTGATCGAGGCCGCCCGCTCGGTGGGGTTGGATCAAGCCAATTCGGCCGAGTTCGATCCGGAGACACCGGATCCCGTCATCTCCACGATGGCCGACCAGCGCGATGTCGTCGCCGGCGCGGCCGACCTGGGCGGCACCATGCGCCTCGGTGCCTACCCGGCCGTGCTGGAGCCGGATTCGCTTGTGGCGCAGGCATATCAAGCCACCGAGGTGTCGGAGCGCCATCGGCACCGCTACGAGGTCAACAACGCTTACCGGGACCGGATCGCGCAGAGCGGTCTGCGGTTCTCCGGCACCTCACCGGACGGGCATCTGGTGGAGTTCGTCGAATACGGCGCCGACGCGCACCCGTTCATCGTCGGCACCCAGGCACACCCCGAACTCAAGAGCCGCCCCACTCGGCCCCATCCGTTGTTCGTCGCCTTCGTAGGCGCCGCGCTGGAATACAAGGACGCCGAGCGGCTGCCGGTGGAGATCCCCGAACAACGCGCGAACGGCGCCGAGCACTCCGACACCGTCGAGCAGTTGCTGCAAGAGCCCGCGTCCCGTGGCTGAACACGACTTCGAGACACTCGCCAGCGAAACCGTCTACGTCGGAAAGATATTCGCGCTGCGGGCTGACGAGGTCCTGATGCCGGGCGGGAACGCCGCCCGCCGTGAGGTGGTGGAACACTACGGGGCCGTCGCGATCCTGGCCCTCGACGACGACGGCAACGTCGTGTTGGTCTACCAGTACCGCCACCCGCTGGGTAGGAGGCTGTGGGAGCTGCCTGCCGGCCTGCTCGACCTCGGCGGGGAGGCGCCGCACCTCACCGCCGCCCGGGAGCTCGAGGAGGAGGCGGGTCTGGCCGCCGCGGATTGGCGGGTGCTGGTGGACCTGGATTCCGCTCCGGGGTTCAGCGACGAGAGTGTGCGGGTGTATCTGGCCACCGGTATCAGCGACGTCGGACGGCCGGAGGCACACGATGAGGAAGCCGACCTCATCGTCAAGCGGGTTCCGCTGTCGGAGGCCGTCCGTATGGTGATGTCCGGAGAGATCGTGAATGCGATCGCGGTCGCCGGGATCCTCGCCGCGCACATCGTCACCGACGCCGACACCCTGCGGTCCGTCGACGCGCCGTGGATCGACCGGCCGTCGGCGTTCGCCCGCCGGAAAGGGCACTGATGACGTCGGTTTCACCGCGGCCGCTGCGCACCGAGCTCGACGATCAGCTGCAGGGCTACCTCGATCATCTGGCCATCGAGCGGGGAGTGGCGGCGAACACCCTGAGTTCCTATCGGCGGGATCTGCGCCGCTACGCCGAACATCTGGCGCAGCGCGGCATCGATAACCTCACCGGCATCACCGAAACCGACGTCAGCGAGTTCCTGGTGTCACTGCGCCGCGGCGATCCCGACAACGGTGTGGTCGCGCTGTCGGCGGTGTCGGCGGCCCGGGCGCTGATCGCGGTGCGCGGACTGCACCGCTTCGCCGCCGCGGAGGGGCTGACCGATCTCGACGTGGCCAGGGCGGTCAAGCCGCCGACACCGAGTCGCCGGCTGCCCAAGAGTCTGAGCATCGACGAAGTGCTGGCCTTGCTGGATGGGGCGGGCGGGGACACCGAATCCGACGGTCCCCTGACGTTGCGCAACCGGGCGATGCTGGAGGTGCTGTACTCCACCGGGGCCCGGATCTCCGAAGCCGTGGGCCTGGACATCGACGATGTGGACACCCATGCACGGTCGGTGCTGCTGCGCGGCAAGGGCGGCAAGCAGCGGCTGGTCCCGATCGGCAGGCCGGCGGTGAGTGCGCTGGACGCCTATCTGGTGCGGGGCCGGCCGGACCTCGCCCGGCGCGGCCGCGGGACACCGGCGATCTTCCTCAACGCCCGCGGGGGTCGGCTGTCGCGGCAGAGCGCCTGGCAGGTTCTGCAGGACGCGGCCGAGCGGGCGGGCATCAGCTCGGCGGTGTCCCCGCACACCCTGCGGCACTCGTTCGCCACTCATCTGCTCGACGGCGGCGCAGACGTGCGTGTCGTTCAGGAGCTGCTCGGGCACGCCTCGGTCACCACGACGCAGATCTACACGATGGTCACCGTGCACGCGCTGCGCGAGGTGTGGGCGGGCGCCCACCCCCGCGCGCGCTGACTCAGCCCAGGAACCGCGACTCCAGTACCAGATCGGGGATGACCGATCCGTACTCGCCGTGTGTCTTGTGCTCCACGGTGTCCCAGCGTTTGCCCTGCTGCTCGCGCATGTGGCTGCGGTACTTCGGGGCACCGGGCACCTTGATGTTGTCGGCCACGACCACCGTCCCCGGATGCAGCCAGCCACGCGCGAGAAGGCTCTGCAGGTCGTCCAGGTAGGCGTTCTTGTCGTGGTCGAGGAACACGAAATCGACACTGGCCCTGTCGAATCCGTGATCGCGGGCAAGCGTGTCCATGGTGTGTCCGCCGTCGCCGACGGTGCCGACCACGCACGTGATGCGGTCGGCGACACCGGCGTGTTCCCAGATCTGTCTGGCGTTGGCGGCGTTGGCTTCGGCGAGTTCGACGGAGAACACCCGGGCCGACGGGGCGGCCCGCGCGATCCGCAGCGCGCTGTATCCGCAGTAGGTGCCCAGTTCCAGCGCCAGGCGCGGGTCGGCGGCGCGCACCGCCGCGTCGAGCAGTTCACCCTTCTCGTCACCGATATTGATGAGGAACGACTCGTCGTAGGCGAACCGGTCGATCGCCCGCAGCACGTCGTCGACGTCGCCGGGGCGGGAGTTGGCCAGCACGTAGCGCACCGCGGCGGCCTCGCGGCCGTCGCCGATCTGGCCGGTTTTGGTGATGTTGCCATTGGCGATGGCCATGCGCCAGAACGACCATCGCAGCAGGGGTATGCGCTGCTTGAGACTCATAATCTCCAACCTAATCGGGTGTTCGGCCCGCACCGGCCGTCGTGGTGACGACCTGCAGCGTTATGGGCCGGCTGGGTACTGCCGCGACACCGCGCGGAATCGACCGGGGCAGCCTGCGGGCACGTCGGGTGTCCGGAATCCGCAACTCGACGGTGCGCAGCACGGTGCCCAGCACGATGGACAGTTCCAGCCCGGCGAACGCCGAACCCGGGCAGCGCCGATGGCCGTAGCCGAACGGCGAATACTCGGCGGGCGTGGGTTTTCGGGTGAGGAACCGGTCGGGGTCGAACCGGCCCGGGTCGGGCCAGACGCGGGGATCGGAGTGCAGCGCGGGCAGTGCGACACCGATGACGTCGCCCGCCGACCGCTGCGCCCGCCACGCGGTGATCGGGCATTTGAGCTGCCGCACGACGATCGAGACGGTGGGATGCATCCGCAGCGTCTCGGCGATCACGGCGTTGAGATAGGGCAGCTTTGGGAGATCGTCGCGGGACGGGTGGGCCTCGAGTTCGTCGATCAGCCGTCGCCGCACCAGCGGGTCGGCGTGGATGTGGAACAACGCCCACGCCAGTGTGGTCGCCGACGTCTCATGCCCCGACACGAGCAGCGTGCGCAATTGCTGCAGGACGACGCCGTCGTCGCGGTCGTGGCCGTCGTGCCCCGCCAGCAGCGCGCTGAGCACATCGTCGCCGGCGCCGCCGTCGCGGTGCCGTAGCTCGATCTCCTCGCCGAGCATGGCGTCGAGTTGTCGGCGGCGAACCGAGAACCGCCGCCACGGACCCAGCCCCAACGGGGCGTGGCGCAGTGCGGGGAAGAACATGAACGGTGCGACGTAGTCCCGCATCATCCCCTTGACGACGGCGATGAAGTCGGCGATGCGTTTGGGGTCGTGGATCCCGAACACCGTCCGGACGATGATCCGCAGCGTGACCGATTGTGCGGCGTCTCGCGCGTCGATGATGGATCCCGGCCGCCACCGGTCGATCTCCTCGTGCGCGGATTGCTCCATCATCCCGGCGTAACGCCGGATTCGCTCCCCGTGCAGCGCGGGCAGGTAACGCGAGCGTTCCTCTTTGTGCTCGTCGCCGTCGAGCAGGATGATCGACCCGGCGCCGACCACGGGTTCGATCGGATTGGGCTTCGGCGGGGCCAACGCCGCGGCGGGCAGCTTCAGAAACTCCCGCACCGCGTCCGATCGGCCCGCGAAGGTGACGTCGCCCAGGCCGGGGACGGGCATGACGAACGGGGTTCCCTTCCTGGCACGCCGACGGAAGTAGGCCTCGGCGTCGTACCAGGCGCCGATTCCGTGCGCGAGGGTGAAGTGGGGCCGGTGGCCGGTCACGGTCAAGCTCCCCGCCGCGTGCCGACGTGCGCGGCGTCGACCGCAGCCAGCACGGCGTGTGTGGAGGCGCGGTTGCCGATCGTGATCCGGACCTGGCCGTCCCGGTAGGACCTGACCCGCACCCCGCTGTCGTCGAACACGTGGTGCCACGGCCTGTCCGTCGCGGGCAGGTACAGGAAGTTCGCGTGCGAATCGGTACTCCGCACCCCCATGGTGGTCAACTGTGCGCGCAGATAGCGCCGTTCGCGGGTGATCGCCCGAATGCGCTGTCGCAGTTCGTCGTGAGCCGCGTACGAGGCCGCCACCGCCGCCAGGCTGGTCGACGGGATCCCGAACGGCAGCTGCATCGCCCACATCCGCCCGGCAAGGTCGGGGGCGCTGAAACCGTAGCCGATCCGAAGGCCCGCCAGCCCGTAGGCCTTGGAGAAGGTGCGGATGATGACGAGGTTGGGGTGGCGGCGGATCAATGCGGGGCCGTCGAGGTGGTGTTCGGTCGCGGCGAACTCGATGTAGGCCTCGTCGAGCAGCACCACGGTGTCGGCGGGCACCCGCTGGAGGAACCGTTCGACGTCGGCGCCGCGTTCGACCGTGCCGCTCGGGTTGTGGGGCCGGCACAGCACCACCACCCGGGCGTCGGCGGCGGCGTCGGCCATCGCGCCGAGGTCGTGCATGCCGTGGTCGTCGAGCGGCACGCTCACCGCCGAGAGCCGGGCCATGTCCGCCAGAATCGGGTAGCCGTCGAACGTCGGTGCGCTGAACACCATGCGATCACCGGGGCTGGTCACCGCGTGCAGAACCTGCAGCGCCACGCCGGTGGCTCCCGAACCGACGATCACCTGCTCGTCGGCGACGTGCAGGTGGGCGGCGATGAGGCGCCGCAACTGGTCGGGGACGAATTCGGGGTAGCGGTTGGCCGCGCCGAGCGCGTCCATCACGACCGTTCGTACCGCGGGCAGCGGTGAGAACGGGCTTTCATTGAGTGACAATGCAAGTGGGTCCTCGCCGGCGGGCGTCGCTGCCCGCGCGCCGAGAACTGGCCGCCGGAAGGGGCTCACTACGGTCGGCCGCCCCACCGGATCGCCGCCGCGCCGGCGAAGTCGCCGGCGTGGGCGAAGCCCGCCATCATGACCGTGTCGCCGGGGTTGACCTGACCGTCGTTGATCGCGGCCTCGAAGTTGACCGGGATGCCGACCGCGAACAGGTTGCCGCATTCGTGGAAGGTGTCGCGGTGACGTTCGCGGGGCAGCTCGAGCGCCTCGTTCCAGTTGCGCAGGAAGACACGGTTGGGCTGGTTGGTGACCAGCAGGTCAAGGTCTTTGGACTTGACGCCGATCCGGTCGCAGACCGCCAGCGCCACCTCGGGCACCATCCGGTTCCCGCGTGCGAGCACCTTGGTGATCTTGGCTTCGTTGAAGCTGACGTACCCCTCGCCGGTGCCGGCCTGCCACCACAGCCGCGGCGGATCCGATGTCAGCGTCATGTCACCGGCGTACTCGCCGTAGTAGCGGCATTCAACGTCGAGAATGGGGGAGCGGTCCGACACGCCGAGCAGGCCGACCGCGGCGCCGTCGCCGGGCACCGACGATTGCGCCTTCTTGCGCACCTGTTCCTGGTCGAAGATCTTGCCCGCGCAGGTCTGCGACGCCGCGATGAGTGCGGTGCGTCCGGCTCCCGAGGCCAGCATCTGCCTGGCCAGCTTCATCATCAGGACGAACGCGGCGCAGCCGCCGTTGTGGACGTCGATGATCCACTCGGGGTTCATGCCGAGCCGCTGGGCGATCTCGCCGCCGGCGCCGACGATCGGCAGGTCGGGTAGCTGGGAGTGGGTGAGCAGGATGTCGACGTCCTTGAGGACGTCGGGGCCGTGGCGTTCGAGCAGGCCCGCGGTGGCGTGTTCCACCATATCGACGTTGGACCACTGCTTGTCGACGTGGTGGCGGTGCTCGGGCGCCCGGAACATCAGGTTGTCGCGCAGGTCGTCGGTGCCCGCGAAGTTGGCGTAGTACTCCGCCGGCACCCGATTCTCGGGAAGATACGTGCTGACGTCGAGCAGGCTGACGGTGTTCGGCATTGCGGCACTTCTCATTTCATCCAGTCCGGGGTGATCGGCAGGCCGTTGCGGTGGCGGTACTCCGCGATCGCCTTGAGGTTCTTGAGTTCGAGTTCGTGTCCGGCGCCGAACATCTCCCAGAAGTCACCGACCCAGACGGGACGGTCCGCCGGCGCGGTTTCCGGGTAGGGATTCTTGTCGTAGAAGGGGTGGTGGCAGTTGGTCCACAGCACCACCGAACCCGGCTTGTCGAGCACCACCTGGGCGTCGACGACACGCATCAGGTAGATCATCCACAGGTGTTTGCCCTGGTCCCATGCGCAGTGGTAGTCGACGGTGCGCGCATCGGGGTTGGCGACGGTCCTGGTGTAGATCTGTGTCTCCGAGCCGAGCTTGTCGTAGGCGACCCACAGCCCGGGCTCGTCGGTGGTCTCGAAGCCGCGCAGGCTGTATGTCCACTCCTCGAGACTGCGGGTGTCGGCGAGGTAGGCGTACAGCTCGTCGGGCGGGCAGTCGACGTAGTCGTTGACGGTGCAGTACTGACCGAACACCTGGTCGTGCGGATACACCGACCGCATCATCTCCAGGATGATCGGTGTTGCTTTGGCGCGCGGACTGGTCTCGATGCGGTGGACGCCGTCCAGCGCCTCGTCGCTCCCCGAATGCGTCGCGATGTCTTCCAGCGCAGGCAATGACATCGTCTCTCCCTCCCTTATTGTGTTTCTCAGTGAACTGACGTGGGACACTGCGTGTCCCGGCGCACCTGAGTCAGAAACGGTGCGAATGGCGGAAGTTCGTCGGCGGCGCAGTCGATACTGATCACCGACGGACCCTCGGTGCCGAGTGCCGTGGCCAGCGCGTCGTGGAGCCTGGCGCTGTCGGATACCTCGCTGCACGGCAGGCCGGGGAACATCGCGGCGAGCCCCAATGCCAGCCGGCTGGGCTGAAATCTGTTGTAGCTGTAGCGGTCTCCGTAGAACAGCTGCTCACGGTTGACGCACATCGCGTGCGCGTTGTTGTTGAGCAGCACGAAGGTGACGGGCAACCCGTACTCCCGCGCGGTGTGGATCTCCATGCCGTGCATGAAGAACGAGCCGTCGCCGGCGATGACCACGGTGCGGTGCCCGCGGCCGAAGCACATGCCGACGCCGGCGCCGAAGGCGTAACCCATGCCGCCCATACCCAGCGCCACCACGAACCGGCCGCCGGGGCGCGCGGGCAGGTAGTGGATGGCGGCCGCGCCGGTGTTGCCGGCGTCGACGACGATGTCGGTGTCGTCGGGCAGCAGCCGGTGCAGCACCGCCATCGCGTCCCGGTACCGCAGGCCGTCGCCGGTGTAGGCGGGCGGACGGAGTTCGCCGGGGCCGGGGTGGCCGTTGCGCCGGTCGGGTGCGGGCGCCGCGCCAAGATGCTGAGTCAGGTCGGACAGCGCAGCCCGCAGGTCGGCGGTGTCCACGTGGGTGCACTGCAGGTAGGGCGGTGCCGAGCCGATCGAGCGTGTCCGTTCGGGAGCCAGCACGGCCTCCAGGCCGGCACGTGCGGTGAGCGACAGGCGGGTGCCGACGATCAGGCAGAGCGCACTGGCGGCGACCGCGTCGACGACGCCAGGGTGCCCCATCACCCCGGTGACGCCGAGCGCCGCGTCGCTCGCGTCCTTCGCGTCGGGCACGGTGGCCACGCGGGCGCCCAATCGCCCGCGCAGCTGCTCGAGTTCGTCGCGCGCGTCGTCGCGGGCCACCTGTTCGCCGGCGATGATCGTGATCGGGCCGTCGGCCGCGCGGAGCGCGTCGGCCAGGGCTGCGATTTCCGACGGCGCGGGCGCCGATGTGGCAGTGACGGACACGGTCGCGGGCGTGCCGGCGATCTCGCCCTGCTGGATGTCCTTGGGCAGCAGCAGGACGGCGGGACCACCCCGCTCCGCGGCGGCCAGTGCCTCGGGCAGGGCGGCGACGATGTCGTCGGGGTCGAGCAACCGACGGCAGTACAGAGAGACCGGAGCAAAGACTGCCTCGGCATCGAGTGCCCCGTTTGCACCGCTCATGTCCTGGAAGCTGCCGTGCCCGTCGAGTGTGCTGGGAGGCTGGCCGATCAACGCAAGTACGGGTACCCGGCTGGCCAGCGATTCGCCGAGTCCGGGCAGCAGGTTCAGGCTCGCACCGCCCGAGGTTGCGACGACGACACCGACTCCCACGCCGGCGCGGCTGTACCCGTCTGCCATCGTGGCGGCGGAAAACTCGTGTTTGGCCAGTACAGCGGCTATGCCGGCATGTGCGTGGGCAGCGTCGTACAGGTCCTCGATGTTGGCGCCGCCGACACCGAAGAGGTGCCGGACGCCTCGGCTCCAGAGCTGTTCGACGACGTGGTCGACTACGCGCACGCCGCCGCGTCCAGGTGTGGAGGGGTCTGCGGGACCGTGCCGGAGGTAGCACAATGGTTAGCTGTCGCGGGTCGACGCATGGATCCGATGCTTCCAGCTGCTTAAAGATTAAGCAACTTACTGTTTATGTCGGAAAAGTGACGGATCGCCCGACAGCGCCCAATCCGCAGCCCGATCCGTGCCGTCAGGTGATGGCGGGGCGGTCCAGTTCTGCGCGGTAGGCGTTGATCGCCCCGGACAGCGCGGTGAGCACCCGGTGGGCGGCCGCGAGGTCCTGGTCGGCGAGGTCCGCCATGGCGGTCCGATTGTGCTCACGCAGGGGTTCGAAGAACAGCTGCGCGACGCGCAGCCCGTTCTCGGAATAGCGCAGCACGACTTTGCGGCGGTCGGAGTGATGTGTCTCACGCTGGATGTGTCCGGCTTGGATCATGCGGTCCACGAGATAGGTGACTGCCGGACCGGAGATTCGGAGTCGTTGGGCCAGTTCGCCCGCGCTGAGCGGGGTACCGGCGGCTTCGGAGACGACGATATGCAGCAGGGCGTCCATATCGTTGTTGCTGACGTCATGGGTGCTCGCGAACATGCGGCCGATGCGGTCGGTGTCGGCGCCGAGAGTGCGGACGTCGGAGGCGATCAGCGCCTCGAGTTCGGGCCGGGTGAGCAGATCGGTGTCGACATTGCCCGCCGGGTTCGGCAACCGCCGCAACCCTGCACCGGTCTCGCGCGCGCCGGTGATCGGCGCGGGACGCCCCGATTCGTCCGCCACCCAGGGATGTTATCGCCGAACCGCCCCTGGAAGCGCGCTGTCGCGTGCGTTGCGCGCCTTGCCGCTGGCGCATCGCGGGAGCGTTAAGCTTCTGGGAATGTCCGCCATGCCTGTGGGTTGCCTGACCAGCGGCGGTCCGGCATGACCGACGACGGCCAGGACGCCGATCCGTCCACTCACGTCGGCCTGACCGGCAGACCGACCCGGTCGATCCCCGAACCCCAACCCAAGTTGATGCACGGCCCGGCCAAGGTCATCGCGATGTGCAACCAGAAGGGCGGCGTCGGCAAGACCACGTCCACGATCAACCTCGGCGCGGGCCTGGCCGAATACGGTCGGCGGGTGCTGTTGGTGGATCTGGATCCGCAGGGCGCGTTGTCGGCCGGGCTGGGTGTGCCGCACTACGAACTCGATCGCACGATCCACAACGTGCTCGTCGAACCGCGGGTGTCCATCGACGACGTGTTGATCAACACCCGCGTCAAAAACCTTGATTTGGCGCCGAGCAATATCGACCTGTCCGCCGCCGAGATCCAGCTGGTCAACGAGGTGGGGAGGGAGCAGACCCTGGCCCGGGCGCTGCACCCCGTGCTGGACCGCTACGACTACGTGCTCGTGGACTGCCAGCCGTCGCTGGGGCTGCTCACCGTCAACGCACTGGCCTGCGCCGACGGCGTGGTGATACCGACCGAATGCGAGTACTTCTCGCTGCGCGGTCTGGCGCTGCTGACCGACACGGTCGAGAAGGTCCATGACCGGCTCAACCCGAAGCTGCACATCAGCGGCATTCTCATCACCCGCTACGACCCGCGCACAGTCAACTCCAGAGAGGTGATGGCCCGCGTGCTGGAGCGGTTCGGTGACCTGGTGTTCGACACCGTCATCACCCGCACGGTGCGTTTCCCGGAGACCAGTGTCGCCGGTGAGCCGATCACCACGTGGGCGCCGAAATCCGCGGGCGCCGAGGCATACCGGTCGTTGGCTCGGGAAGTCATCGCGCGGTTCGGCGCGTGACGAACACGTCCGCGGCGACGCCGGACGCGGACTCGGCGCAGAGCGGCGCACCGCCGACCGGGTTCCGTGTCCGCCTGAGCAATTACGAGGGTCCGTTCGACCTGCTGCTACAGCTGATCTTCGCGCACCGCCTGGATGTCACCGAGGTGGCGCTGCACCAGGTGACCGACGACTTCATCGCCTATACGAAGGCCATCGGCCCGCAGCTCGAGCTCGACGAGACGACGGCGTTCCTGGTGGTGGCTGCCACGCTGCTGGATCTGAAGGCCGCGCGCCTGCTACCGGCCGGCGAGGTGCACGACGAGGAGGACCTCGCCCTGCTGGAGGTGCGGGATCTGCTCTTCGCGCGGTTGCTGCAGTACAAGGCGTTCAAGCATGTCGCGCAGATGTTCGCCGAACTGGAGGCGGCCGCGCTGCGCAGCTACCCGCGTGCGGTGGCCTTGGAGGACCGCTACGCCGAGTTGTTACCCGAGGTCATGCTCGGCGTCGACGTGGAGAGTTTCGCGCAGATCGCGGCGGCTGCGTTCACCCCGCGTCCGGTCCCGACGGTGGGGACTGGACATCTGCACGCGACGATGGTGTCGGTGCCCGAGCAGGCGCGGCTGCTGTTGTCGACGCTGGAGAGCCGGGGGACGGGTCAGTGGGCGTCGTTTTCGGAGCTGGTGGCCGACTGCGGGACGGCGATCGAGGTGGTCGGACGGTTCCTGGCGCTGCTCGAACTGTACCGGGCCAGGGCGGTAGCATTCGACCAATCAGAACCGCTTGGTGTGCTCCAGGTTTCGTGGACCGGGGATCGGCCGACCAGCGAATACCTGGCAACCGTTGACGCGGCAGAAGAGTGAGAGTGATGAGCGCTTGCGCGAAGAACCAACAGAAAACGATGAGCGCTTGCGCGAAGAACCAACAGAAAACGATGAGCGCTTGCGCGAAGAACCAACAGAAAACGATGAGCGCTTGCGCGAGGACGCGATGACGGTGACCGAGGACGCCGCCGCAGGCCTCGAACTGGGGATCGACGTCGCCGTCGCAGCCGAGATGGACGACGCCGAACTCGCGTCTGTGCTGGAGGCGTTGCTGCTCGTGGTGGACACGCCTGTCACGGTGGACGCGCTCGCCGCGGCAAGCGAGGAGCCTGGCCACCGGGTGGAGGCCATGCTGCGCGCGATGTCGGCCGACCTCACCGGCCGCGACAGTGGCATCGACCTGCGCGAGGCGGGCGGCGGCTGGCGGATGTACACCAGGGCGCGGTTCGCCCCGTATGTGGAGCGCCTGTTGCTCGACGGTGCGCGCTCGAAGTTGACCAGGGCCGCGTTGGAGACGCTGGCCGTCGTCGCCTACCGCCAACCGGTCACCCGCGCGCGGGTCAGCGCGGTGCGTGGGGTGAACGTCGATGCGGTGATACGTACCTTGCTGGCCCGTGGACTGATCACCGAGGCCGGAGCCGATCCGGACAGCGGCGCGGTCACGTTCGCCACCACGGAGTTGTTCCTCGAACGGCTCGGCTTGTCGTCGCTTGCCGATCTGCCCGACATCGCGCCGTTGCTTCCCGATGTCGACGTGATCGACGACCTGAGTGAATCACTCAGTGAGGAACCGCGTTTCGCCAAACTCAACCCGGCGCCCGCGGTCGAACAACCGGTGTCGTTGAACGTGGATCAGGACTGAGGTGGGCATGGCTGTGGCTGGCGAAGGGGTGCGCCTGCAGAAGGTGCTGTCGCAGGCCGGTATCGCCTCCCGGCGGGTGGCGGAGCGGATGATCCTGGACGGGCGTGTCGAGGTCGACGGCAGGATCGTGACCGAGCTGGGTACCCGGGTGGATCCGGCGGTCTCGGAGATCCGGGTCGACGGCACACGCGTGGTGCTCGATGACACGTTGGTGTACCTGGCGATCAACAAACCCAGGGGTATGCACTCGACGATGTCCGATGATCGGGGTCGGCCCTGCATCGGTGATCTGGTCGAACACCGGGTTCGCGGTAACAAGAAGCTGTTTCACGTCGGGCGGCTGGACGCGGACACCGAGGGACTGATGATCCTGACCAACGACGGGGAGCTGGCGCACCGGTTGATGCACCCGTCGTTCGAGATTCCCAAGACCTACCTGGCCACGGTGGAAGGTACGGTGCCGCGGGGACTGGGCAAGAAGTTGCGTGCGGGAATCGAATTGGACGACGGCCCGGCGCGGGTGGACGATTTCGCGGTGGTGGACGCGGTGCCGGGTAAGACGCTGGTTCAGGTGACACTGCATGAGGGCCGTAAGCGGATCGTGCGGCGGATGCTGGCGGCGGTCGGCTTTCCGGTCGAGGAGCTCGTGCGCACCGATATCGGCGCGGTGAAGCTCGGTGATCAACGGCCGAACACCATTCGGGTGCTGAGCCGCAAGGAGATCGGCGATCTCCACAAGGCGGTGGGACTGTGAGCCGGGCACTGGTGATCGCCATCGACGGGCCGGCCGGCACGGGCAAGTCGTCGGTGTCGAGAGGTTTGGCCCAGTCGTTGGGGGCGCGCTATCTGGACACGGGGGCGATGTACCGCATCGTCACGCTGGCGGTGTTGCGCGCCGGTGTCGATCTCGCCGACAGCGCGGCGATCGGCGCGGCGGCCGCCGGGGTGGATCTGGCGGTGGGTTACGACCCGGCAGAGGACCGTTCGTATCTGGGTGGGGAGAACGTGTCGGGTGAGATCCGCGGTGACCGTGTCACCAAGGCGGTGTCGGCGGTGTCAGCGGTGCCCGAGGTGCGTACCCGCCTGGTGGTGTTGCAGCGCGAACTCGCCGATGGCGCCGGCAGTGTCGTCGTGGAGGGACGCGACATCGGGACGGTGGTGCTGCCCGATGCCGACGTGAAGATCTTCCTGACGGCCTCGGCCGAGGAGCGGGCCCGGCGGCGCAACGAACAGAACGTGGCCAACGGGATGGCCGATGATTTCGCGGCGGTGCTGGCCGATGTGCAGCGCCGCGACCACCTGGATTCGACGCGTGCGGTGTCTCCGCTGCGCGCCGCCGTTGACGCTCTGGTGGTCGACACCAGCGATATGACTGAGGCGCAAGTGATTTCACATCTGATCGAACTGGTTCAGCAGCATGCGGGGGTCTCGCGATGACCCCGCCCGAATCCGACGGCACGTGGTCGGACGAGTCCGACTGGGAGCTGGGCGCGGAGGACGTCGCCGAGGCGATCGAGGAGGCCGCTGCGCCACCCCCGGTGCTGGCGGTGGTCGGGCGGCCAAATGTGGGCAAATCGACTCTGGTGAACCGAATCCTGGGCCGCCGTGAGGCCGTCGTGCAGGACATCCCCGGGGTGACCCGGGACCGGGTGTCCTATGACGCGTTGTGGTTGGGTCGCCGGTTCGTGGTGCAGGACACGGGAGGCTGGGAACCCGACGCCAAGGGTCTGCAGCAGCTGGTCGCCGATCAGGCCGCGGTGGCCATGCGCACCGCGGACGCAATCATCCTGGTCGTGGACGCGGTGGTAGGGGCGACGGCGGCCGACGAGGCGGCGGCCCGGCTGCTGCGGAAGTCGGGTAAGCCGGTGTTCCTGGCGGCGAACAAGGTGGACAACGAGCGCGGGGAGGCCGACGCTGCGGCGTTGTGGTCGTTGGGGATCGGTGAACCGCACCCGATCAGCGCGATGCACGGCCGTGGGGTGGCCGATCTGCTCGACGCGGTGATGGAGAAGCTGCCGGCGATGTCCGAGCTGGCCGGCGGCGGTGGCGGGCCCAGACGGGTGGCGTTGGTGGGCAAGCCCAACGTCGGCAAGAGTTCGCTGTTGAACCGGTTGGCGGGCGACGAGCGTTCGGTGGTGCACGACGTCGCTGGCACCACGGTCGATCCGGTTGACTCGTTGATCGAATTGGGCGGCAAGACTTGGCGGTTCATCGATACCGCCGGGTTGCGTCGTAAGGTCGGGCAGGCCAGCGGCCACGAGTTCTACGCTTCCATCCGCACCCACGGGGCCATCGACGCCGCCGAGGTGGTCATCGTGCTGATCGACGGGTCGCAGCCGCTGACCGAACAGGACCAGCGGGTGCTGACCATGGTGGTCGAGGCGGGGCGGGCCTTGGTGCTGGTCTTCAACAAGTGGGACCTCGTCGACGAGGACCGCCGCTACGTGCTCGACCGTGAGATCGAACGTGAACTCGCGCAGGTGCAGTGGGCGCCGAGGGTCAATATCTCGGCCAAGACCGGCCGGGCGGTGCAGAAGCTGGTGCCGGCGCTGGAGACGGCGCTGAACTCGTGGGATACGCGGGTGTCGACGGGACGCCTGAACACCTTCTTCAAGGAGATCGTTGCCGCGACGCCGCCCCCGGTGCGCAGTGGCAAGCAGCCGCGCATCCTGTTCGCCACCCAGGCGACCGCGCGGCCGCCCACGTTTGTGTTGTTCACCACGGGTTTCCTGGAGGCCGGCTATCGGCGATTCCTGGAGCGGCGGCTGCGCGAAACGTTCGGGTTCGAAGGCAGTCCGATCCGCGTGAACGTGCGGGTTCGGGAGAAGCGGGGCCAGCGCCAGCGGTGATCGGCGCATCCGTCGCGGGTGCGGGTGCGGACCGGGCGGATGTGGGACGTCGGTCACAGGACGGGCCCCGATAGTGTGGCGCCGGTGTCCGCACTGCACATGGTCCTGATCGCCCTGGCGGGCGTCGGGGCGGGCGCGATCAACGCGGTCGTCGGATCCGGCACGCTGATCACCTTCCCGACGCTGGTGACATTGGGGATGCCGCCCGTGACGGCCACGATGTCCAATGCGGTCGGCCTGGTCGCCGGCGGGATGTCGGGCACCTTGGGCTACCGCAGGGAGCTGAGGGGCCAGTGGCACCGGCTGCGGTGGCAGATCCCGGCGTCGGTGCTCGGTGCGGTCTGCGGGGCGTGGCTGCTGCTGCATCTGCCCGAGAAGGTGTTCACCCAAGTGGTGCCGGTGCTGCTGGTGCTGGCGCTGGTCCTGGTGGTGGTCGGGCCGCGAATTCAGGCGTGGGCGAGGCGACGGGCGGAGAAGGCCGGGAGGCCGCCGCACCACGTGTCGCGGCGGCAGATGGTCGCCGTGGTGGTCGTCACCTTCGTCGTCGGTGTGTACGGCGGCTACTTCACCGCCGCGCAGGGCATCCTGCTCATCGCCGCGATGGGGGCGCTGCTGCCCGAATCGATGCAGCGGATGAACGCGGCGAAGAATCTGTTGTCGATGCTGGTGAACATCGTCGCCGCGGCGGCGTACACAATCGTCGCCTTCGACCGGATCAACTGGGTGGCGGCGGGCTTGATCGCCGTCGGCTCGCTGATCGGCGGATGGTTGGGCGCCCACTACGGTCGTCGTCAGTCGCCGGACGTCCTGCGGTTGGTGATCGTGATCGTGGGCCTGATCGGGCTGTACCGGTTGCTGGCGGTGTAACCTGGCGCGGTGTCGCCCCGCCGAACGGCAACTGTCTCGATGGCTGAACGTGCGTATCGCACCGCGCCGTCGGTCATGGCTGCGCTCGAACCGTTCTGGCCGTCGCGGCGTCTGATCGCTTTCGACGAATGGTGTTGCGCGCGTTAATCAACGCCGCCCTGTTCCGCCCGGCCGTGCCACGGCCATCAACGAAAGCTCACCACTGTGCGCTCGCTGCTGATCTTTACCCTTGTCGGAGTCGGTGCCCAGCTCGTCGACGGCGCACTGGGCATGGCGTTCGGGGTGACGGCCTCGACGCTGCTGGTGCTCAGCGGTGTGGCCGCTGCCCAGGCCAGCGCGGCGGTTCACTTGGCCGAGGTGGGCACCACGCTGGCCTCGGGCCTGTCGCATTGGCGTTTCAACAACATCGACTGGGCCGTGGTGGCCAAACTGGGCGTGCCCGGCGCTGTCGGCGCGTTCCTGGGGGCGACGGTTCTGTCGTCGCTGTCGACGGAGGACGCTGCGCCGCTGATGGCGGGGATTCTGTTGGCGATCGGTGTCTACGTGCTGGTGCGGTTTTCGCTGGGCCGCCCGCCGGGGCTGGGCAGCACCCACACGCCGCACACGACGAAGTTCCTCGCCCCGCTGGGGCTGTTCGGTGGGTTCATCGACGCGTCCGGCGGCGGGGGATGGGGTCCGGTGACGACGAGCACGCTGCTGTCGCGGGGCAAGACCGCGCCGCGCACCGTGATCGGGTCGGTGAGCGCCTCGGAGTTCCTGGTGGCGGTGTCGGCGTCGCTGGGCTTCCTGGTGGGCCTGCGCGAGGAGTTCCTGCACAACCTGCCCATTGTGGCGGGATTGGCGATCGGTGGCGTGATCGCGGCCCCCTTCGCGGCGTGGCTGGTCAGCAGGGTCAGTCCCGCGCTGCTTGGCACGGCGGTCGGCGGCGTGATCGTCCTGACGAACAGCCAGAAGCTGGTGAAGTACTTCGGCGTGGCCGGCCCGTGGTCGACGATCCTCTACACGACGATCGTCATCGTGTGGGCCGGACTGGTGGCCTACGCGTGGCGGTCCGCGCGGGCGCCGCAATACGTGCCCGACGAGCTGGAGGCCGGCGTCGGCATCGAGGCTCCGGCCGATTCGGCGGAGGAGAAAGGCAGCCGATGACTCGCGGACGACCAGGGGATTGGGGCTCACCGCTTCCTCTGTTGTAAGCTTTCGTCCGCCTACCGGCGATCCCGGAGGCACCACGGGCTGTGGCGCAGCTTGGTAGCGCACTTGACTGGGGGTCAAGTGGTCGCAG
>JAFDWN010000062.1 GCA_018268465.1 Actinomycetota bacterium | reverse complement strand
CTTCCTGGTCGCCGGACTGGCCACCCTCGCCCTGCCCGGGCTGGCGCCGTTCATCAGCGAATTCCTGGTCCTCATCGGCACATTCACCCGCTACCCGGTCTTCGCGGTCCTGGCCTCCAGCGCACTGGTGCTCTCGGCGATCTACATCCTGTGGCTCTACCAGCGCATGATGACCGGCCCGGTCAAAGACGGCAACAACCACGTCGGCGACCTGCGACCCCGCGAACTGGCCGTCGTCGTACCCCTGGTGGCGCTACTGCTGGCCCTCGGCATCTACCCCAAACCCGCACTGGACATCATCAATCCGGCCGTCGAGCACACACTCACCGTCGTCGGCCCGCAGGACCCCGAGACAAAGGTGGCCTCCCGATGAGCATCCCCGCACCCAGCGTCGAGTACGTCGCCTTGTCCCCTCTGCTCATCGTCTTCGGTGGGGCGGTGATCGGGGTGGCAGTGGAAGCCTTTGCGCCACACCGAAACCGATTGGTGCTTCAGCGCTTGATCGGCGTCGGTGCGATGTCGGCGGCATTCGTCGCCGTCGTCATGGTGTCCGGACGCCATCATGTCGCGGCGATGGGCTCCGTCGCTGTCGACGGGCCCGCGCTGTTCCTGCAGGGCACCATCCTGCTGCTCGGCATCGCCGCGCTGACGCTCATCGCCGATGAGCGGCTCGGCGCATTCTGCCCGCAGGCCTCGACGGTGCCCGGCACCGATGCCGAGGCGGAGGCTGCCCGATCGGGCAAGAGGCAAACGGAAGTGTTTCCGCTGACCTTGTTCGCCGTCGCCGGCATGATGTTGTTCCCGGCGGCCAACGACTTCCTGACGATGTTCGTCGCACTCGAGGTGTTCTCGCTGCCGCTCTACCTGTTGTGCGGTCTGGCCCGCCACCGGCGCTTGATCTCCCAGGAAGCGGCGCTGAAATACTTCCTGCTCGGCGCGTTTTCGTCGGGATTCTTCATTTTCGGCGTGGCCCTGCTCTACGGCGCCTCGGGCACATTCACCTTGTCGGGTGTCGGCGCGGCTGCCACAGCGGGCAGCACGTCGATGGCGCTCGTCGGCGTGGCGCTGGTGTCGGCCGGGCTCCTGTTCAAGGTCGGGGCCGTTCCGTTCCACTCCTGGGTCCCCGACGTATACCAGGGGGCCCCGACGCCGATCAGCGCGTTCATGGCGACGGCCACGAAGGTCGCCGCATTCGGCGCCCTCCTGCGCGTCTTCCACCTCGCGCTGCCGGGATTCGAGGTGGGCTGGCGGCCGGTGCTGTCCGCGGTCGCGATGCTGACCATGATCGTGGCGAGTGTCCTCACGGTGACTCAGACGGATGTCAAACGGCTGCTCGCCTATTCGTCGGTCGCCAATGCCGGATTCATCCTCACCGGCGTAGTCGCCGCGGGCGATTCGGGACTGTCGTCGACGATGTTCTATCTGGTGGCCTACGGTTTCAGCACGCTGGGCGCGTTCGCCGTCGCGGGGATGGTCCGCGGCGACGACGGCCGTGAAGACACCAACCTGGCGCACTGGGCGGGTCTGGGGCGTCGCTCACCGATCGCGGCCGCCGTTCTGGGACTCTTCCTGCTCGCGATGGCAGGCATCCCGTTGACAAGTGGATTCGTCAGCAAGTTCGCCGTGTTCGAAGCCGCGATGGCCAGCGGCGCAGGCATTCTCGTCGGTGCCGGCGTCGTGTCCAGCGCGATCGCCGCCTTCGCCTACGCGCGCGTGATCGTTCTGATGTTCTTCACCGAGCCGACCGCACGCACGCCACGGGCGGTGACGCCCGGACGGCTTTCCGCCGCCGCCGTCACCGTCGGCGCGGCGGTGACCGTTGGGCTCGGCGTCGCACCGCAGCCGTTGCTGGATCTGGTAGACCACGCGGGCACGTTCGTCAGCTGACCTCCCCCCTCCCCATCCCCATCCCCGCGAGCGTGCGTGTCTGCGGTCAACACGCCGGGTGGGCGGCCGAGTTTGCGCACGCTCACCGCGGAGGTGAAATCCCTTCCACCCGGGCCGCCTCCCCGACAACTGCTTGCGGACTCACGCGGGACCGACCGCCGCGACCCACCTGGCACGTCCGGCGCAACGCGACCGGACAACCGGTACGGCTCGCCCGCGCGACCGCTGCGGACCTACCCGGTAAGACAGATGCGGCGGTGGACCCAAGTCGGGTCCACCGCCGATGGCTTGACGCACGGGGGCAGCGCTCGCGGAATCAGAGTGCACTGCCCCCGTGCGGTATTCAAGCCGACTGAGGCTCCAGGCGGATGCGCGCGGCTTCAGAGTTGGCGACGACGCGCGACATCAACGCGCCCTGCCCATCGGCGTAGCACGCCGGGTCGCCGTGCCACGCCGACAGCGCGGGCGACACCAGCGCGCGGCCGAACGAGAACGTCAACGGCCACGGCGTTTGATGCTGTTGCATCGCTTCGAGATTTGCCGTGGCGCGCTCCGGAGACTGGCCGCCGGACAGGAACGCCACACCGGCGAGTTCGTCCGGCCACGCGCGTAGAACCGCCACGGTAGCCGACGCCACATCCTCCGGCGACGACGTGCGGACATGATCCTTGCCCTCCAGCACCATATTCGGTTTGAGGACGATACCCGCGAGATCCACATTGAGAAGGGCCAGTTCACCGCGGACCGCGGCATGGACCTCTGCCGTCACATCCTTACAGCGTCCGCGGTTGTGGGCGCCGTCCATGAGAACCTCCGGCTCCACGATAGGCACGATGCCCGCCTCCTGGCATGCCGCGGCGTACCGTGCCAGCGCGTTGGCGTTGGCCCGAATCGCACCGCGGCTCGGCGTGTGGTCGGTGATCTCGAAGACGGCGCGCCACTTGGCGAAGGCCGCGCCCATTTCCGCATATTTGGCCAAACGGCCGGGCAGGCCGTCGAGCCCCTCGGTGATCTTCTCGCCGGGAGCACCCGGACACGGCTTGGCGCCCGTGTCCACCTTGATACCCGGCAGGATGCCCAGGGCCTGCACCGCCCGCGGGAAGGGCGTACCGTCGCTGAACGTCTGGCCCAGCGTCTCGTCGCAGAAGATGATCCCGGACACGCTCTCGGCCAGATTGGGTGCAGTCGCGAGCAATTCACGGTAGACGCGACGGTTCTCCGCCGAGGGCTCGACGCCGGCCGCCTCCAGCCGGCTCGACATCGTCCCGATACTTTCGTCGGCGGCCAGGATCCCCTTACCGGGCGCCATGAGCCGCGCCGCAGCCTGTCGGCAGGTCGTCATCATTGTTGTCCTTCGTTGCCCTTCTGTGCACGGATACCGTTGCGAAGCTATCTCCACCGTGCGTCCCGCTGCCTCACCCACCCGGTGGAGCAACAGGGTTAAACACTCAACTTTTTACTTCATGATGCCTTGATAATTCTCAATAGACATGTCAATGATCCGCTGGCAGCATTTCTGGCATGACAGAACGATGGAACGCCGGGGTTATCCCCTACGCCGAAATGGGTTACTGGCAGCCGGATTACGTGCCGAAGGACTCAGATGTCCTGTGCGCCTTCCGGATCACGCCCCAACCAGGCGTGCCGCCGGAGGAAGCCGGTGCCGCCGTCGCGGGCGAATCCAGCACCGCCACCTGGACGGTGGTGTGGACCGACCGCCTCACCACTTTCGAGCACTACCAGGCGAAGTGCTACCGGGTGGAGGCCGTGCCCAACACCCCCGGGCAGTGGATCGCCTGGATCGCCTACGACCTCGACCTGTTCGAAGAAGGTTCGATCGCCAACCTGACCAGCTCGATCATCGGCAACGTCTTCGGATTCAAGCCGCTCAAGGCGCTGCGCCTGGAGGATATGCGCATCCCGACGCAGTACGTCAAGACCTTCCAGGGACCGGCCCACGGGGTCGTGATGGAACGCGAGCATCTGAACAAGTTCGGCCGCCCGCTGCTGGGTGCGACGACGAAGCCGAAACTCGGCCTCTCGGCCCGCAATTACGGCCGCGTGGTTTACGAGGCGCTGCGCGGCGGTCTGGATTTCACCAAGGACGACGAAAACATCAACTCGCAGCCGTTCATGCGGTGGCGGGATCGGTCCCTGTTCTGCATGGAGGCCGTCAACCGCGCCCAATCGGCCACCGGTGAGATCAAGGGCCACTACCTCAACGTCACCGCCGGCACCATGGAGCAGATGTACGAGCGGGCGAACTTCGCCAAGGAGCTCGGTTCGGTGATCGTGATGGTCGACCTCACGATCGGCTACACCGCGATTCAGTCGATGGCCAACTGGGCCAGGGCCAACGGTGTGATCCTGCACCTTCATCGCGCCGGACACGGCACCTATACCCGGCAGAAGTCCCACGGCGTGAGCTTCCGTGTCATCTCCAAGTGGATGCGTCTCGCCGGTGTCGATCACATCCACGCCGGCACCGTCGTCGGCAAGCTGGAGGGCGACCCCAACACGACCGCTGGCTTCTACGACACGCTGCGACTGGACAGCATCTCCGCCGATCCGGTCAAAGGCCTGTATTTCGACCAGGAATGGGCATCGATGCCCGGCGTGATGCCGGTGGCCTCCGGCGGCATCCACGCCGGCCAGATGCATCAGCTGCTGCACTACCTGGGTGAGGACGTCGTGCTGCAGTTCGGCGGCGGAACGATCGGCCATCCCATGGGCATCGCCGCCGGCGCCGAAGCCAACCGGGTGGCCCTGGAAGCAATGATCAAGGCCCGCAACGAAGGTGTGGACTACTACGCCAAGGGTCCGGAGATCCTCAAGAAGGCCGCATCGCGCAACCGTGCGCTCGACACTGCCTTGGCCACCTGGGGCGACATCACCTTCAACTACGAGTCGACCGACACCCCCGATGTGGTCGCCACCCCGACCACCGTCTGACAGGAACCCGTCATGCGTATCACCCAGGGCACCTTCTCCTATCTGCCCGACTTCACCGACGAGGAGATCAGCGCGCAGATCACCTACGCGCTGGACAACGACTGGCCGCTATCGGTCGAGTTCACCGACGATCCGCACCCGCGCAACGTCTACTGGGAGATGTGGGGTCTGCCCATGTTCGACCTGAAAGACGCAGCCGGCGTGCTCCTCGAGGTGAACGCCTGCCGGGCGGCCAACCCCAACGCGTATGTGCGCCTGAACGCCTACGACGCCCGGCTCGGACGTCAGACCACGGCGTTCTCGTTCATCGTGCAACGCCCGGCCGAGGAACCCGGTTTCCGCCTCGACCGCGCCGAGGGCAGCGACCGGCGCATCGGATACACCACGTTCGCCTACGCCACCCAGAAGCCGCCAGGTCAGCGATACGACACGCAATGATCTGCAGCCCACTGAGCCCCACGGTACCCCTGTGCCGTGGGGCTCTTTGGCTTTCGGGACGCAGCGCACACCCCGACCCGGCTGCGCCGGGTATCCGTGCGAACAGTCGCGGGATCGCAGTGGCCGGTCGGGCGAACGAGAACAGCTCGTCGGTGGGTCCGTCGTCGGGGTCGCGAACGTAGAACCCGCGGCCGGCGCGCCCAGGGTACCGACACGCCGATCCCACCCGACTCCATATTCGGACGCGCCGAACGACCCTGGCGCAGAACTCTGCACCAGGGTCACGGCGGGCACACGGCGCGACGCTACGCGCGACTCAGTTCGGCGTTGCGCCGCTCCACCAGCCGCAGGATCATCGGCGTGAAGATCAGCTGCATGGCCAGGTCCATCTTGCCGCCCGGGCACACGATGGTGTTCGGCCGCGACATGAACGAGTCGTGCAGCATCGCGAGCAGGTAGGGGAAGTCGATCCCTGCGGGATCGCGGAACCGGATGATCAACATCGACTCGTCGGCCGTCGGAATCGTCCTGGCGATGAAGGGATTCGAGGTGTCCACCACGGGCACGCGCTGGAAATTGACGTCCGTGTGCGAGAATTGGCTGCAGATGAAGTTCACGTAGTCGGGCATCCGGCGCAGGATCGTGTCGGTGACGGCTTCGGAGGTGTAGCCGCGAACCACCCTGTCGCGGTGCAGCTTCTGGATCCACTCCAGGTTGATTACCGGCACGACGCCGATGCGCAGGTCGGCATGGCGTGCCACGTCGACGGTGTCCGTGACGATCGCGCCATGCAGGCCTTCGTAGAAGAGCATGTCGGTCTCGTCGGGCAGTTCCTCCCACGGGGTGAACGTGCCGGGCTGCTGGCCGTACGGCGCGGCCTCCTGCTCGTCGTGCAGGTATTTGCGCACCTTGCCGGTGCCCGTCTCGCTGTACACGCGGAACAGCTCTTCGAGCTCCTCGAAAAGGTTTGCCTCTGGACCGAAGTGGCTGAGGAAGTGATCGCCGCGTGCATGGGCGTCGGCCATAGCCGCCTTCATCTCCAACCGGTCGAAGCGGTGGAAGCTGTCTCCCTCGACGTAGGCGACGTTGATCTCCTCGCGGCGGAAGATCTGCTGGAAGGTGCGCATCACCGAGGTGGTGCCCGCACCCGAGGAACCGGTGACCGAAACGATCGGGAATCTCCGTGACATGGTCGCCTCAGCCCGCCGCGGCCCGGAACAGCCCGCGCGTGCCGTACAGCGGCCACGGTGCGAGGACCTCGTTGTCGTGGTTGTGGTACGCCTCGATGCGTTCGACCTCGTCGCGAGCGCCGAACACGAACGAGATCCGTTGGTGCACCGACTCAGGCACCACCTCGAGCATCCGGCTGCGGCCGGTGCTCGCCGCTCCGCCGGCCTGTTCGATCAGGAACGCCATGGGGTTCGCTTCGTACAGCAGCCGCAGCCGGCCCGGCCGAGCCGGTTCCCGGAAGTCCCGCGGGTAGAGGAAGACGCCTCCGCGGGTGAGGATCCGGTGCGTCTCGGCGACGAGCGACGCCACCCACCGCATGTTGAAATCCCGCGCCCTGGGCCCCGACTTCCCGGCCAGGCACTCCTGGACGTAGCGCTGCACGGCCGGCTCCCAGAACCGCTGGTTGGACGCGTTGATCGCGAACTCGGCTGTGGTCGAAGGGATCTGGATGCTCTGACGGGTGAGGATGAACTCCCCGAGCGCCGGATCGAGGGTGAAGGCATGCACCCCGGTGCCGACGCTGAGGACCAGCATGGTCGACGGTCCGTAGATCGCGTACCCCGCGCACACCTGCTCGGTGCCCGGCTGCAGGAAATCCCCGACGGTGGCGTCCTCGCCCGGCCGCGGGGCGTACAGGATCGAGAAGATGCTGCCGACCGACACGTTGACGTCGATGTTGGACGAACCGTCGAGCGGATCGAAGAGCAGGAGGTACTTTCCGCGCGGATACTGCACGGGCAACTGGTAGGGCTCGTCGAGTTCCTCGGAGACCATACCGGCGACGCGACCGCTCCATTCGGTGGCACGCAGAAAGTAGTCGTTGGCCAGGACGTCGAGCTTCTGCTGAACCTCACCCTGCACGTTGGTGGCGTCAGCGGATCCCAGGACGCCGCCCAACGCGCCGACCGCCACCCTGTTGGCGATCGCCTTGCAGGCCAACGCCACATCCAGGATCAGGCCGTTGAGGTCGCCCGAGGCACCAGGATGCCGTCGGCGTTCTTCGATGAGGAATTGCACGAGTGTCGTCTTGTCGGCGAGCATGCCTCACACGATCGCCGATACGGCGGGGCGGGCCATCCCCAAGGGGGGTGGCGCCGGGGGTGGGTCGATCTAGTTACCCGCGAGTCGCAGATCGGAGAGCCATCGGCACCACTCCTGCACACCCTGTCCGGTGCGTGCGCTGATTTCGAGGGTCGCCACACCCGGATGCACCGCGCGCAGATTGGCGTAGAAGGTGCCCAGGTCGTAGTCGAGGTGGGGAATCAGGTCGACCTTATTCACCAGCACCAGGTCGGCCGACCGGAACATGACCGGATACTTGAGGGGCTTCTCCTCCCCCTCGGTCACCGAGTAGACCATTGCGCGCTTGTGTTCGCCGACCTCGAATTCGGCAGGACAGACCAGGTTTCCGACGTTCTCGATGATCACCAGGTCAAGGGCGTCCAGCGGTAGCCGCGGCAGGGCCGACCGCACCATCGGCGCGTCGAGGTGGCACTCCCCGCCGAATCCGTTGGCGGTGTTGATCAGGGTGATCTCGGCGCCGAAGCCGCTGAGCCGGTCCGCGTCGATACTGGTTTCGATGTCACCCTCGATGACCCCGATGCGCAGGGTGCCCTGCAGGATCCGCAGGGTCTCGCGCAGCAGTGTGGTCTTACCCGCACCCGGCGAGGACATCAGGTTGACCGCGAGGACCGATGCGCGGTCGAAGTCGTCGCGGTTGGCCGCGGCGGTGGTGTCGTTCTCCTCGAAGATGCGCTCGAGGACGATGACCCGCTCGGTCTGTGTCCGATAGCCGGAATGGTCCCCGTGGTTGTGGTCCCCGTGGCTGTGGTCCGCGTGGCCGTGGTCCCCGTGGCCGTGATCGTGGTCGCCGTCGTGTCGGTGGAAGCGGCCCATATCGTCACACCTCTGCGAGTTCGAGTGAAGTGATGAGGAATTCGTCCCCGGCGACGAGGGTGACGCGGTCGCCCGAGCAGGCCGCGCACACCAGAACAGGTTCGGCCAACTGCTGTTCGTGGCCGCACGCTTCGCAGCGCAGCGCGGCGGGCACCCGTTCGACGTTGAGTTCGACGCCGTCGAACTGCGTGCCCTCGGTGACCAGCGACCAGCAGTAGACCAGGGTATCGGGCACGATCTGGCGCATCGCACCGATCCGTACGTTCACCATGCGGACGCCGCGGTCGCCGGCGTGCTTTTCCACGATTCCGACGATCGACCGGCAGATCGACAGTTCGTGCACCGTCGGCCTCCTCGACTCAAACGACGACCATACCTGCAGGACGCCCTACTGGCGCAAGGTTTCTGACGGGGTGATGCCCCACCGCTTCCGGTACTCGACCGCGAAACTGCCCAGATGGTGAAACCCCCACCGGTTCGCGACGTCGGTGACGGTGACCCCGTCGCTGGGCAGCGCGTCGGTGAGTTCGTCGTGGACGCGCTCGAGCCTGCGGTCCCTGACGTAGGTCATCGGGGACACCCCGAGTTCTTCCCGGAAACCCTGCTGCACCGACCGTACGCTCATGTGCACGTTCGCGGCGATGGACGCCATCGTGATCGGCTCGGCCAGATGGGCGTCGATGTACTTGATCGCGTCGCGGACGACGCGGCGCGCCTCGTGTTTGACCGGCCGGACAAACTCCTCCTGATACGTCGACGGCTGTAGGTGCAGCAGGCTGTTCATCAGCAGCTCCTCGATGCCGCTGATGCCGAGGCCGCGCTGCACCAGAGACCCCGCGTGGTAGACCTCGGTGTGCAACAACTGCACGGCCGCGTGCCAGCGCATCGCGGCGTCGGTGGTGAGGTCGAAGTCCGGATGGAACACCAACGGCCGGGTCAGTCGCCTGCCCCTCATCCGGGTCAGGTACTCCACCAGGGCGGTCTCCTCGATGCGGATCAGCAGCTGCGGCGAATCGTCGTCGAAGTGCATCGTCAGCGAGGTGCCCGGGCTGGTAACCAGCGCTCTGATGGTGTTGGCCTCGAAGCTGTGTCCGTCGAGGTCGCACAGCGCGCGACCGTTCATCGGCATGTGCACGGCGAAGTAGCGGCCCAGCTCGGGAATGTTGAGCGTGGCACACACGGTGAGATCCAGATACAGCATGCTGACGTTGCGCAGTCGGACGCCGTGCATCGTGGCGGCGAACCGGTCGGACGCACCGCCCGCGACGGTCAGCCGGGCGGGTGCCAGGGCGCGCCCGATCATCGATGCGGCGCTGCGCACGTTCTCCGTGTAGAAGATCTCGTTGTTTGCCAACGCCGGCGGCACACCGCGTGAGCGGACCTTGCGCCTGACCGGATTGCCGGTGCGCCGGACATCGATGAACCCCAGCCTGGTCAAACGTGACATCAGTGCGGCCTCATTCGGACGGGCACCTCGGTTGATTCATCGCTGAAGAGTCCTTGGCGATCATTCAAGACTCCATGGCCTTTTGAGCGCGTTCACGCACATAACTTTGCGCAATTCTGACAGCCGCTGCGCGAAAGCGATAGGCCTGAGGCGCGTGGATGACTACCGTGATGTGATCACCGACACATCCGCTAGGAGGACTGCGTGACCTCGAACGGTTCACTCGTCGCAGCGTCAGCTCCCGACGAACTCATGGCGACCTCCCCCGGCGACGAGCTCATCCAACGGCTCGACGATCCGGAGGTCGCCGCCTCGCTTTCGCTGATCCTCGACCATGCAGACCTGGTGGCGACGCTACTCACCGGCCTCGACGGTCTGGTGCGTCGCGGCGACGTGATCAGCGACTCGCTGGCATCGGCCATCGGCGAGGTCAGAGATGTCGCGTCGGCATACACCGCCGCCAACAACGGGCAGAAGCTGCTGCCCGACGTCGACATGGCCTCCCTGCGCGCGACGGTCACCGACCTGTCGACCGCACTTCTCGAGGCGGCACCGGCGTTCAGCATGCTGCTGCGCTCACCGCTGACCGATCCGCAGACCGCACACCTGATCGCCGAGGTCGGGGACGCGCTCCTGGAAGGCAAGGCCGCAGCCGAGGCCGACCCGCGCGGCCCCAAGGGCGTTTTCGCGCTCATGAAAGTCGCCAAAGACCCCGACGTATCACGCGGACTGGGCTTCATGATCCACGTCGCCCGCGCGTTCGGTCGTAGACTGGCCCAAGATCCACCGCGTACGTCCGAACGCGGTCCGCGCCATTCGGCGTAGTAGCTCCATCCCGATCAGCCCGCAGCACAACCCGATTCCACAGCCCAACCGCAGTCAGCCCGAATCTCTGCTCAGCAGCCCACCTTTCAACAGCCCACCTTTCAACAGCCCACCCAATAGGCCTGCTGACGGCATCGCCGTATGCAAGCGCACTCGAAGGGAGTCTTCATGGCGTCCGTGCTCTGGTTTCAAGGAGGGGCGTGTAGTGGCAACACCATGTCGTTCCTCAATGCCGAGGAACCCAATGTCGTCGACCTGATCGTTGATTTCGGGCTCGACCTGCTGTGGCATCCCTCGCTCGGACTGGAACTGGGTGCCAACGCCCAAAAGGTGTTCTGGGACTGCGCACGTGGCGAACGCCCGCTCGACATCTTCGTCTTCGAGGGCACCGTGATCGAGGCGCCCAACGGGACAGGGCGCATGGACATGTTCGCCGACCGGCCGATGAAGGACTGGGTGGTCGATCTGGCCGCGGCCGCCCAGATCGTCGTCGCGATCGGCGATTGCGCGTGCTTCGGCGGGATCCCGGCCATGGAGCCCAATCCCTCGGGCTCCACCGGCCTCCAATTCCACAAACGCCGCAAGGGTGGTTTCCTCGGGCCCGACTTCCGCTCGAAGATGGGTCTGCCGGTCATCAACATCCCGGGCTGTCCGGCCCACCCCGACTGGATCACCCAGATCATCGTCGCCCTGGCCACCGGCCGCGCCGGCGACATCGCGCTGGACGAACTGCACCGGCCCGAGACGTTCTTCAAGACGTTCACCCAAACCGGTTGCACGCGTGTGCAGTTCTTCGAATACAAGCAATCGACGATGTCCTTCGGCGAGGGCACCCGCACCGGCTGCCTCTTCTACGAGTTCGGCTGCCGGGGGCCGATGACGCACTCGCCGTGCAACCGCATCCTGTGGAACCGGCAATCGTCGAAGACCCGTGCCGGCATGCCGTGCCTTGGGTGCACCGAGCCGGAGTTCCCGCACTTCGACCTGGCCCCGGGAACGGTGTTCAAGACCCAGAAGGTCAGCGGGATGATCCCCAAGGAAGTCCCCGAGGGCAGCGACCACCTCACCTACATGGCGCACGCCGCGGCCGCCAAGATCGCCGCCCCGCAGTGGTCCAAAGAGGACATGTTCGTCGTCTGACCGGTATCCACGCACGCGATCGCCCTGGCATACAGCCCTTTTCACGAGCTTCCCGAAAGGATCCACCACATGACCGCACTTGACCTGTTCGTCAGCCCGCTCGGGCGCGTAGAAGGTGATCTCGACGTGCGGGTGACCATCGACGACGGTGTCGTCACCTCGGCGTGGACTGAGGCCGCGATGTTCCGCGGTTTCGAGATCATCCTGCGCGGCAAGGACCCGCAAGCCGGCCTCGTGGTCACCCCGCGCATCTGCGGCATCTGCGGCGGCAGTCACCTGTACAAGTCGGCGTACGCCCTGGACACCGCGTGGCGCACCCACGTGCCGCCCAACGCGACACTGGTACGCAATATCTGTCAGGCCGCCGAGACACTGCAGTCGATCCCGCGCTACTTCTACGCCCTGTTCGCCATCGACCTGACCAACAAGAACTACGCCAAATCCCCGCTCTACGCCGAGGCGGTGCGCCGGTTCGCGCCCTACGTCGGGACCAGCTATCAGCCCGGAGTGGTGCTGTCCGCCAAACCCGTTGAGGTGTATGCGATCTTCGGCGGCCAGTGGCCACACTCCAGCTTCATGGTGCCCGGCGGCGTCATGTGCGCCCCCACGCTGTCGGATGTGACCCGCTCGATCGCGATCTTCGAGCACTGGAAGGACAACTGGCTGGAGAAGCAGTGGCTGGGCTGCTCGGTGGAGCGCTGGCTGGAGGTGAAGACCTGGGAGGACATGCTTGCCTGGGTCGACGAGAACGAGGCGCAGTACGAGAGCGACTGCGGATTCTTCATCCGCTACTGCCTCGACGTCGGCCTGGACAAGTACGGCGCGGGTGTCGGCAACTACATCGCCACCGGCACCTACTTCGAGCCCTCGCTGTACGAGAACCCGACGATCGAGGGCCGAAACGCCGCGTTGATCGGGCGTTCGGGCATCTTCGCCGGCGGCGGCTGGCACGAGTTCGACCAGGCCCGGGTGCGCGAGGACGTCACGCACTCGTTCTACGAAGGCAGCGGGTCGCTTCATCCGTTCGAGGGTGAGACCAACCCGATCGACCCGGAAGACGGCCGCAAGCAGGGCAAGTACAGCTGGGCCAAATCCCCGCGCTACGACGTCCAGGGCCTGGGTAACATTCCGCTGGAAGCGGGACCGCTGGCCCGGCGGATGGCCGCGGGCGGACCCAACGCCGCCGCCCACCAGGACAACGACCCGCTGTTCGTCGACCTGTACAACAAGATCGGCCCCAGCGTGTTCGTCCGTCAGATGGCCCGTATGCACGAGGCACCCAAGTACTACCAGTGGGTGCGCCAGTGGCTCAATCAGCTGGAGCTCAAAGAGAGTTTCTACACCAAGCCCGTCGAGCACGCCGAGGGTATGGGATTCGGTTCCACCGAGGCCGCCAGGGGTTCGCTGTCGGACTGGATCGTCATCGAGGACAACAAGATCAAGAACTACCAGGTGGTCACGCCGACGGCGTGGAACATCGGTCCGCGCGACGCGAGCTCGGTTCTGGGCCCCATCGAGCAGGCACTGGTCGGTTCACCGATCGTCGATGCGGAGGACCCGGTCGAACTGGGCCACGTCGCGCGCAGCTTCGACTCCTGTCTGGTCTGTACCGTGCACGCCTATGACGGGAAGTCGGGTCGCGAACTGTCGAAGTTCGTGATCAACGGGATGGTGTGACGATCACCCCGATGTCCGCTGACTCCACGGCGCAACCCGGCCGGTCGACACCTGAACTCGACCCGCCGGGTTGTGCGGTCCTCGTCGTCGGATGCGGAAACCTGCTGCGCGGCGACGACGGCGTCGGCCCGATCATGGTGCGCCACCTCTGGGAACGCGGTGTCCCCGAGGGCGCGCGGCTGGTCGACGGCGGCACCGCGGGCATGGACGTCGCATTCCAGATGCGCGGCGCGCAGCGCGTGGTCATCGTCGACGCATCGGCGACCGGCGCCGCGCCGGGCACCATCTACCGGGTGCCCGGCCACGAACTCGCCGAACTCCCACCGCTACAAGGGCTGCACACCCATTCGTTCCGCTGGGACCACGCGATCGCCTTCGCCAGGTGGGCGCTGGCCGACGACTGCCCGGACGACATCACCGTCTTCCTCGTCGAAGCCGAGAACGTCGCGCTCGGCGCCGACCTGTCCGCGCCGGTGGCCGCCGCCATGGAGCAGGTGATCGACATCGTGGAACGCGACTACCTTTCGCCGCTGCGGCCCGAAGATCCCACCGCCGCAGGCGGTGTCACCGTCGAGTTCACCGAGGACGGCTATCTGCGTCTGGACGCCGCCCTGGCCGCGGCGCGGTTCGCGTCCAGCGCGGCCGTCGGATCCGTCCGTGACGGTGAGCTGTGGCTGCTGCCGCTGCGCGGGCCGCGCAGCGGCGGGCTGCTGCTCAAACAGCGCAACCCGGCCGGCGATCGGGCGGTCCTGGTGCGCGAAGTGCTCGACGACGTCATCCCCACCGGCCATCGCACGGCATACTGGGACGACGACAACGGTGCGCTGCGAATCGCGTTGGGGCCGAATGCGTGATCACAGTGGCACCGGACAGAGACAGCAGCGACAGCACAGACAGCCGAGACGATGACATCGGGTCCGATGCCGTTTCGGCGGGGGGCGACTGGGCCGGCCGCCCGCCCCACGAAGCACTCGAGGTGGAGACGGTGGTGACCGAGGAACGCGGACGGTGGGCCGTGGACATCGTCGTCGTCTTCGCCGACGGTGTCGTGCGCAAGCGGATCGACACCCATCACACCAAGGCCCGCGCCGAACTGTCCGCCCGGCTGATCAAGCGGGCCGCCGAACGCGAACTGCGAGGACCCCTCAATGGCTGACACCCTGACCACCGCGACCGCCCTGCGGCCGCAACCCGTCGGAGCCTTCCCACTTCCGCTGGGCTACATGCTCATCCCGGTCTGCGACGGCGGCGAGGAGGTCCGCGCCGCCATGCTGTCCGGGCGCCTGCCCGATGAATGGCCGCCCGCGCTGGAGGCGCATCGGCTCGCCCTCGCCGGTGACCGGGCGGGCGCCGTCGCGGCGCTCGACGCCGCCGACGCCGGCGGCGACGACCCGATCACGCGTTACAACCGTTTCGTCCTCGACCCCGACGGCGCGGACCCGGAGGCCCTGCGTACGGAACTGGGTGAATTCGCCATTCTCGTCGACGTGGTGCAGTTCGCCCTCGGGCGCACCGGCACCCCGCCCGACGGTGCGGTCGCCGACGGCGAACTCGCCGCCGTCGCACTGGCCGCCCAGGCCGGTGGGGCTCTGGCGGACGGCGACACCTCCACCGCACTCACACTCCTTGACGCCGCGGGGCGCGCCGCCGAACCGGTATCCGCGCCGCTGGCCGGGATCCTGCTCGGGGATGCCGGTGCCATCGGCCGGGACGTCGCCGATCCGGCCACGCAGGCGCGGTTGGAGCGGGCGCTGAAGGCGCTGGCCGGTGCCGATGGCCTGCGGGTGGAACGCGCCGAGATCCACCTGTGCCTCGCCGGGCTCCTGCACGAGCAGGCCGCGCAGCGGCCCGATCTCCTCGCAAAAGCTGTGCCGCACTATCATTCGGCACTGCAGCTGGTGCAGCGCGACGACGCCCCGCTGGTGTGGGCGGCCGCCCACTCGGGTCTGGCGGCGGCATATCTGACCATGCCGATGGCGGAAGCCTCCAGTCAGCTGCGCCTCGGGGTGGCGGCGCAGTCGCTGCGCTCGGCGCTGACGGTATACACCCGCGACGACCACCTGCGCGAATGGGCCAGCACCCAGCTGAATCTCGCGAACTCGCTGGTCTACACACCGTCGCGGCACCACGCCGACAACCTGGTGGAGGCGGTCGAACTCTACGAGGCGGTGCTCGAGACCCGCGACCGCGACACCGATCCGCTCGGCCGGGCCCGGGTGCTGGCCAACCAGGGCAACGTACTCGCCCACCTGGGTGTGTTCGACGAGGCCAAAGCCAAACTCTACGAGGCACGTTTCCTGTTCGAGGAACTCGGCGACATGGATTCGGTGCACACCGTGCGCGGGGTCCTCGACGAGGTCGCCAGGCAGCGGGCGCTGGCCCGCACATCCGACCATTCGGGAGCGCAGGATGACCACCGTCTCTGAGGGAGTCCGGACGGCGCCGCCACAACCTGCGGAGGATCCCGGGTTCGAGGAGCTGGCCACCCGCGTCGACGACGCGTACCGCGCGCTGGCCGGACTGGACGGCCCCGCCAGGGCGGTCGCCGAGGAACTGAAGGACGCGATCGAGGCCGTCCACCGCGCCGGTCTGGTGACCATCGTGCGCAGGATGCGCGGCGACGACGCCGCCCGCGCGGCGCTGTTCGAACTCGTCGACGATCCCGTTGTGCACCTTCTGTTTTCATTGCACGGCATCGTGCGGCCGGATCCGACGACCCAGGCCACCCGTGCACTTGCCGGGGTGCGTCCGCAGCTGCAGGACCACGGGGGTGACGTCACCCTGGTGCGCATCGACGACGGCACCGCCTACGTGCGTCTGCAGGGTGCGTGCAACGGATGCTCCATGTCCTCGGTGACGCTGCGCAACCTCGTCGAGAAGGCGCTCGTGGAGGGCGTTTCCACGGTTACCGCGGTCGAGGTGCTGCCCAACGAGCCCGCGGAGACCCTGATCTCGGTGGAGTCGCTGTTCGGCAACCGACCCGCCCCCGGTGACGGCTGGGCCCGCGCCGGCCGTGCCGACGCGCTGCCCGACGGCGCGGTCACCCCGATGACCTTGACGGCGGGCACCGCACCGGCGCAGGTGCTGGTGGTCAACCTGGGCGGGACGCTCAGCGCCTACCTCAACGAATGCGCGCACGAGGCACTGCCTTTGGACAATGCCGTGCTCGACACCGAGGCCGGCACCCTGACCTGCCCGTGGCACGGGTTCTGCTACGACGCCACCTCGGGCGAGTGTCTGAGCGCGCCGGGCGCCCAACTCGAGGCGCTGCCGCTGCGCGTCGACGGCGGCGAGGTGTGGATCAGGGTGCAGACGTGACAGCGTCGAATCAGCTCGTCGTCCGGATGACGCGGCCCGGCGCGCCCGCGCCGGAGCCGGCGGACCGCGATCTGCGCGACGGCTGGCGGCCCGCAGTGTGGTTGGGCGCACCGGCCCCGGGCGGGCTCGCGCTGCCCTCGGCGACGCCGACGATGGCCTGGATGTACTCGCCGCGCGGGGTCTACCTCGACGACAACCACCTCGTCGTCGCCGACTCAGGCAACCACCGGGTGCTGATCTGGCACGGGGTGCCCACCGGTGACGAGCAGCCCGCCGACGTGGTGCTCGGCCAGCCAGACGGCACCACCGAGGGCCGCGCCGCAGGCGGGCGGGGCCCGGACAACGGTATGAACCTGCCCACGGGCGTCCTCGTGCACGACGGGCGCCTCCTGGTCGCCGACGCATGGCATCACCGGATCCTGGTGTGGGACAGCGTCCCCGTGCACAGCGATACACCACCGGACCTGATCCTCGGGCAGGCCGATCCCGGGGCCGTCGAACCCAACGCGGGCGGCGACTGCACGGCAGACACCATGTATTGGCCATTCGGCATCGCCGTCGTCGGGTCGCGGTTCTGGGTCGCCGACACCGGCAACCGGCGGATCCTCGGCTGGAGCGGCGGTATCCCCGATCCCGGAATGCCCGCGGATATCGTTGTCGGGCAACCCGATTCGTCCCACCGTGAGGAGAACCGCGGCGCGGCGGTGAGCGCATCCAGTTTCCGCTGGCCACACGCCCTGGCGGGGCGCGAGGACCTGCTACTGGTCGCCGACGCCGGCGACCACCGGATGCTGGGCTGGTCTCCCCAGCCGGAGGCGGACCGGCCCGCCGACCTGGTGCTCGGCCAGCCCGATTTCGTGACGGCGCAGGAATGGCCCTACGGCCCGCAGCGCGCCGACCGGTTCCGGTTCCCCTACGCGGTGGCGCTGGACAGCCGCGGCGGCACCGAACGCCTCGCCATCGCCGATACCGCCAACAACCGCGTCCTGTTGTGGGACGGTGTACCCACCGACGGCCGCGGCGCGGACGCCGTCCTGGCCCAGCCCACGTTCGCCGCCAACGGCGAGAACCGCTGGAGCGCAGTGCATCGCGACACCATGTGCTGGCCCTACGGGATCGCGCTACACGGTGACACCCTCGCGGTCGCCGATTCGGGCAACAACCGGGTCGTGCTGTGGCGGCGGCCGTGACGGCACCGCCCGCCGTCGTCGCAGCGCCACCCGAACAGCGGCTGCGGCTCACCGTCACCGGCGTCGTGCAGGGCGTCGGGTTCCGTCCGTTCGTGCACCGGCTCGCCACGGGCCTGGGCCTGTCGGGCTGCGTCGGCAACACTTCGGCGGCGGTGTTCATCGAGATCCAGGGCCCGTCCGCCGCCGTCGCCGAGTTCACGCACCGACTTCGCGCCGACGCACCGCCGCTGGCCGTCGTCAGCGCCGTGGCCGCCGAGCCGATGGCGGTCGTGCCCGACACGCCGAGCGGCTTCACCATCGCCGCCAGCCATGCCGTCGGCGCCGCGCCGACGCCGATACCGCCCGACATCGCCGTCTGCGACGACTGCCTCGCCGAACTGCGCGATCCGGCCGACCGGCGCCACCGCCACGCATTCATCACCTGCACGAACTGCGGTCCCCGGTTCACCATCATCCGCGCGCTGCCCTACGACCGGCCCGCCACCACCATGGCGGACTTCCCGATGTGCGGCCGCTGCGCCGCCGAATACCACGATCCGTCGGACCGCCGCTTCCATGCCCAGCCGATCGCCTGCCCCGACTGCGGGCCCGTGCTCTGGTTCGCCGCGGGCGGATCCCGGGTCGAAGGCACCGACGCCGCGCTGGCGGCCGCGCAGGGCGCACTGGCCGCCGGGACCATCGTGGCGGTCAAGGGTGTCGGCGGCTACCACCTGGCGTGCGCGGCCCACGACGAGGCTGCCGTCGCAGCCCTGCGCGCGCGGAAAGCACGGGGCGCCAAGCCGTTTGCCGTCCTGGTCCGCGACATGGAGACCGCCCGGCGCCACGCCTTCGTCGACGCTGCCGAGGCCGCCGTGCTGTCGGGCCCGGCCCGGCCCATCGTCCTGCTGCGCCGCCGGCCCGGCAGCGACCTGGCCGATGCGGTGGCACCGGACAATCCGTGGATCGGTGTGATGCTGCCCTACACGCCGCTGCACCACCTGCTGCTCGCCGCGATACCCGGCGGCCCGGCCGCGCCGCCGGACGCCCTCGTACTCACCAGCGCGAACCGCTCCGGGGAACCGTTGTGCCACACCGACGACGACGCGCACCGGCGCCTGCCGCCGCTGTGCGACGCGGTCCTCGACCACAACCGCCCCATCCACGTCCCGTGCGACGACTCCGTCGTGCGCGTCCTCGGCGACGGTGCGGAGCTGCCGATCCGCCGCTCACGCGGATACGCCCCCCTGCCCGTCGACCTCGGCTGCGCCGGACCTCCGGTGCTGGCCGTCGGTGGTGAGCTGAAGAACACGTTCTGCCTCACCGACGGATCGCGGGGCTACCTGTCCGCGCATGTCGGCGACATGGGCAGCGCCGAAACGCTGCAGGCGTTCGGCACGGCCGTGACCCAGCTGTGCGACGGCCGTCCGGCGCCGCATCGGATTGCTGCCGACCTGCACCCCGGATACCTCACCAGGGCGTGGGCCGAGCGCACCGCCGGGTCACGTCCGCTGGACCTGGTGCAGCACCATCACGCCCATGTGGTGTCGCTGCTGGCCGAACACGGCATGCTCGGTGAACCCGTCGTCGGCGTCGCATTCGACGGCACCGGCTACGGGCGCGACGCCACGGTGTGGGGCGGGGAGATCCTGCGGCTGGGCGCCGATTCGCACCGGTTCACCCGAGCCGGACACCTCGCGGCGGTGCCGATGGCCGGCGGTGACGCCGCGGTGCGCAATCCGTGGCGGATGGCGCTGGCACATCTGTGGTCCGCCGGCATCCCCTGGGACAGCGACCTGGCTCCCGTCACGGCGGCCACCGAAGCCGAACTCGCCTTGCTGCGTTCGCAATTCGGTAACGATCGCGGCTGCATACCGTGTACCAGCATGGGCAGGCTGTTCGACGCCGTCGCCTCGGTGCTGGATGTCCGGCACCGCATCGGCTACGAGGGTCAGGCGGCCATCGAACTGGAGGTCCTGGCGGACCGATACGCCGACGCCGCGGGCGATCCACGCAGCGCGCTGACACTGCCGGTGCGCACCGACAACACCATCGATCCTGGGCCGATGTTCACCGACATGGTGGCGGCACTGCGCGACGGCGTCGCGCCGGCCCGGCTCGCCGCGGCTTTCCACCACGCCGTCGCCGCCGCGGTGACGCAGGTTGTCGGGCGGGTCGCCGGGCCGATCCGCACCGTCGGCCTGACGGGCGGGGTGTTCCAGAATGTCACGTTGCTGCAGCTGTGCCGCCGCAGCCTGCACGACGCCGGGTTCCGTGTCCTCGTCCACCGCACGGTTCCCCCCAACGACGGCGGGCTGGCGCTGGGCCAGGCGGCGGTGTCGGTGCTGACAGCTCTGGCGCACGAGAGGGAGGATTGACCCATGTGTCTGGGAATTCCCGGCCGGATCACCGAGATCTGGGACGAGTCGAGCGGCGCGCGGATGGCGCGGGTGCAGTTCCCCGGCGAGGTGAAGACCGTCTGCCTGGCCTACCTGCCCGATCTGCAGATCGGCGACTACACGATCATCCACGCGGGTTTCGCCCTCACCCGCATCGACGAGGACTCCGCGCAGACGACACTGGCGACGATGACCGAGTACGGCGTCTTCGGCGACCCGCGGGCGGCGTCGTGACCGCGCCCGCCGCCCCGCTGATCGACGAGGATCTCGCCGCCGACCTGGCCACCGCGGCACTGGGTCTCGCCCAACGGTTTTCCGGTGGCGCCACGATGTGGTGTATCGCCCCGAGCTGGGCGCCGCACGCCCAGCACATCGCCGTCGAGTTCGTGCATCCCGTCATCGTCGGCAAGAAGGCGCTGCCCGCGGTGGCCCTGGCCGGACCGGACCTGCTCGGCAATGTGCGGGTGTCGGCCCGGGCCGGCGACATCGTCGTCGCCGTCGCGGGTGCCGACGACCGCGACGTCGCGTCGGTGATGCGCCGGGCAGCGGCGTGGGGTGTCACCTCCGTGTGGATCGGCAACGGAGCGCGGCCGGCACCCGGCGCCGCCGATCACGTCCTGTGGCTCGACGATCCCGATCCGCGCATGCCCGCCACCGGACAGTTCGTCCTGCTCTACCACCTGCTGTGGGAGCTGACCCACGTGTGCTTCGAACATCCGGGGCTGCTCACCCCCGCACCGCAGGACTGCACCGACACCGTGTGCATCACCTGCAGCGACGAGGGACGGCCCGGTGAGGTGATCGCCGACGACGGCGCGGGCACCGCGCGGGTGCGTACCGCCACCGGCACCGAACCCGTCATGACCGCACTGATCGGGCCGCTACGGCCCGGCGAACTCATCCTGGTGCACGCCGGGATGGCGATCGCCAAGATCGACGAGGACCAATGACGCCATGACACAGCACTATCCGGGCATCGACCCCAACGGCACGGGCGGCGCCGGCCTCGAGGAGGCCACCGACTTCCTCTACCCGTTCATCGACAAACACGAGACCGACGCCGGTGCGTTGCTGAGCGACCTGGCCGCCTCCGCGCTGGCCAAGGCGGCGGAGAGCGCGGCCCTTCGGCGCTCGACACTCGCCGAATGCGCGCACCTGGTGGACACCGCGGGTGCCGAGATGGCACGGCGGTTCGCCGCCGGAGGACGACTGTTCACCTTCGGCAACGGCGGCAGTTCCACCGACGCAGCCACTCTGGCGGCACTGTTCGCGTCACCCCCGGTCGGCGACGCACTGCCGGCCTGGTCGCTGACCGCCGACCAGGCCATCCTGACCGCGCTGGGCAACGACGTCGGCTTCGATCTGGTGTTCGCGCGGCAGCTCATCGCCCGGGCGGACCGCAACGACATCGCGATCGCGGTGTCGACCAGCGGCAACTCGGCCGACCTTCTGGTGGCGCTGCGCGAGGCCAGGAGCCGCGGCCTGTTCACGATCGGATTCTCGGGCTACGACGGCGGTGCGTTCGCCGAAAATCCGGATGTCGACGCGTGTTTCGTGGTCCGATCGCAAAGCGTGCACCGCATCCAGGAGGCACAAGCGCTGCTGGGTTACCACCTCTGGACCCGCACCCAGCAGCCCCGACCCGAGGACACACCATGACCACGGAGAACGTTCGCGACTATCTGACCTCGGGACCGAAGTTCGGTGAGGGTGAGGTGATCGAACGGATCGAGGTGTTCCGCAAGCGCAGACCGCGGTTGATCGACAATGTGGTCACGTTGGCCCACGGCGCCGGCGGTAAAGCGTCGGCGGCCCTGGTGGACGCGGTGTTCCTCGAAGCGTTCCGCAATCCACACCTGGAGTCACTTGGCGACGGCGCGGTGCTCGACCTGCCCGGCGGGCAGCAGATGGCGCTGTCGACCGATTCGTTCGTGGTACAGCCGCTGGTCTTCCCCGGCGGATCGATCGGGCACCTGGCCGTCCACGGCACCGTCAACGACCTGGCCATGGCCGGTGCGGTGCCGTCATGGATCACCGCGGCGTTCGTCCTCGAAGAAGGCTTCGCCATCGCCGACCTCAAAGAGATCGTCGCCGACATGGCCACCGCGGCGGCCGCCGCCGGAGTCCAGATCGTCACCGGCGACACCAAAGTGGTGCCCAAGGGCGCCGCCGACGGATTGTTCATCACCACCGCCGGGGTCGGTATCGTCCCGCCCGGCCGCCACCTCTCACCACACGCGGTGCGCCCCGGCGACCGGCTGCTGGTGTCGGGAACCATCGGCGACCACGGCATGGCGGTCATGCTCGCCCGCGGCGACCTGGCCATCGAAGCCGACATCGCCTCAGACACCGCCGCGGTCAGCGAGCTGGTCGAGGTGCTGATGGCCGCCGCGCCGGCGACCCGCTGGCTGCGTGACCCCACCCGCGGCGGGGTCGCCACGGTCTGCAACGAACTGGCCGCTGACACCAACCTGGCCGTGGTCCTCGACGAGGAACACCTGCCCGTGCGGGCGCCCGTCGCGGGCGCCTGCGAAATGCTGGGCATCGACCCGCTCTACGTCGCCAACGAAGGCAAATTCCTCGCCGTCGTCGCCCCCGAGGAAGCCCAGGCCGCCCTGACCGCACTGCGCGCCCATCCGCTGGGCGCCGACGCGGCCGACATCGGCGCGATCACCGAACAACCCGCGGCCACCGTGGTGGTGCGCACCGGCTTCGGCGGGACCCGCATCGTCGACAAACTGGTCGGCGACCCGCTCCCGCGCATCTGCTGAGAAAGGACCACAGCCCCATGTGCCTTGGTATTCCGGGACGGATCGTCGAGATCACCGACGCCGAGAACTGCCTCGCCAAAGTGGACATCGCCGGAGTGCGCCGCATCATCAGCGTGCGACTGCTCGACAAAGAGATGCCCGAACCCGACGAGTGGGTACTGGTGCACGTCGGATTCGCCATGGCCAAAATCGACGAGACCGAGGCGCTGCTCACCCTGGCGGCCGTCCAGAAACTCGGCGACGCCTACTCCGACGAGATCGAGGCCTTCGACTCCTCGGCCATCCTCTAACCCCGACCCGTTGGAGACACCATGCGATTCGTAGACGAATTCCGCGACCCCGCCGCCGCCCGCAAACTGCTCGGCGCCATCGGCAAACTGGCCGCCCCGTCCCGCCGCGACGAGCACTTCAAATTCATGGAGGTGTGCGGCGGGCACACCCACACCATCTACCGCCACGGCATCGAACACCTGCTGCCCGACAACGTCGAACTGGTCCACGGGCCGGGCTGCCCGGTCTGTGTGATCCCCATGGGCCGCGTCGACGACGCCATCTGGCTGGCCGAACAACCCGGAGTGATCTTCACCTGCTTCGGGGACATGATGCGCGTCCCCGGCTCCAACGGCAGCCTGCTCGACGCCAAAGCCCGCGGAGCCGACGTCCGGTTCGTCTACTCACCGCTGGACGCACTGAAAATCGCCGTCGACAACCCCGACCGACAGGTCGTGTTCTTCGCCATCGGATTCGAGACGACCGCCCCATCCACCGCGGTCACCCTGGTCCGCGCCCGCGAACTCCGATTGCCCAACTTCACCGTGTTCTGCAACCACGTCACCATCGTCCCGCCCATCAAAGCGATCCTCGACTCCCCCGACCTGCGCCTGTCGGGGTTCCTCGGGCCCGGTCACGTGTCCACCGTCGTCGGAAACCGGCCCTACCGGTTCGTCCCCGCGGTCTACGGAAAACCGCTCGTCGTCGCCGGATTCGAACCACTGGACATCCTGTCCTCGATCGCCATGCTGCTGCGCCAAATCCGCGAAGGCCGCTGCGAAGTGGAAAACCAATACTCGCGGGTGGTACACGACGAGGGCAACCCCGCCGCACTGGCACTCATGGCGCAAGTGTTCGCGCTACGGCCACACTTCGAATGGCGCGGACTGGGATTCATCTCCCAAAGCGCACTGCGACTGCGCGACGAACTCGCCGACTACGACGCCGAACAACGCTTCGCCATGCCCGGAATCCGGGTGGCCGACCCCAAAGCATGCCAATGCGGCGAGGTCCTCAAAGGCGTACTGAAACCCTGGGAATGCAAGGTCTTCGGCACCGCATGCACCCCCGAAACCCCCATCGGAACCTGCATGGTCTCCCCCGAAGGCGCCTGCGCCGCCTACTACAACTTCGGCCGCCTGCACCGCGACGCCGCCAACCTCGTCGGACAGGCCGGCCGGGTATGACACGGACCGACAGCGCCAGGGGCTCCCCTGCCGGCGCCTCCGGCGCGGGAGCCGAAACTCGCGCCTCCGGCGCGGGAATGTTCGCGCGCTACGCCTACGCGCCGAACAGCCTCGGCTACTGCGGCCCGCACGAACCCTCCACCCTGCTCAGCGGATCCCCCGAGCAGGTCGAGGACCTGGCACGGAGATTCTCCGGCGCCTGGCCCTATCTGCAGGTGCTGGCGAAGATGACCGGGACGCCCGACCCGCTCGATCACCGGCTCGTCGAATCCTATTGGCTCGGAGGCGGTCTCGGCGCCGGACTGGATCCCCAGGAGTTCACCGACGAACTGCTGGCCGTCATCGGACCCCAGGCGGGCCACTACTGGCACCACCTGACCGGCGACCTTGCGCACGAGGCGGTGGCCAACCACTGCTTCCACGTATTCGGCGTCTACCCCTGGTCGCGGTTACTGGGCAAGGGGCATGACCGCCAGCCTCTCAACGTCCTGGACAACTGCCGCATCACCTGGGGCACCGTACTCAGCAGCGACGGCGCCACGCTCACCGTGCGCTGCCGCCGGCTGCTCTACGACGACACCGACAAACTGACCCTGTCCGGCCACATCACCCGGGTCATCGAGAACGGCGTCGGCGACCGTCCCGCCGCCGCAGAAGCCGGCCCCGGCGATCACGTCGCGCTGCACTGGGGCCGCGTCTGCGACCGTCTGACCTTCGACCAACTCGACACCCTCGCCCAGAGCACCCACCGCCAGCTGCGCGTCACCAACCGCCGCCTCACCAGGGAGATCGGTTGAGACCCAGAATCATCCAGTCCGACGCGCAGATCGGGTTCTATTGGGCCACCCCGTCGGGCAACCCCACGACGCTGCCCGACCTGGTGCGCGGCGACGACGAGGCCGACCGGCTGATCGCCACCCACCTGGAGGCTCTCGACGACGCACTGATCATCGCGGCCGGGCGGTTCGGCGACCTGCTGGGCGGCGGGAGACGGCCGGCCGACACCGACGAGCACGACGGGCTGCTCCAGCTGCACCGCACGCTGGACAGACTCTGCCTCGACTACTGGTCGGCCGCCCAGATCATCGGCCTGGTTCCGGATGTGCGGGCGGGCAAGATCATCGGCACCGCGGCGCTGTTCTCGATACGCGCACGCCAACCGCTCGGCCTGCTCGGACCCGCACCATTCGACGACCAACTCGACCGGCCCTCCGAAGGCGTGGTCTCCGGATTCGGGCAGATGCACCTGCTCGACCCGGACAGACCGTGGATGGGCGGGCGCTGGATCCTGATGGCCGAATCCGGACAGCGGTTCCCGCTCACGTTGTCGACCATGCTGTTCGACAGCTCGGGGGTGAACAAGCAGGCCGCCAGCCAGGAACACCGCGAGGTACTGCGGACGTGTATCGACGGCACCACCTCCGGTGACCCCACCATCGACCCGTTCGCCCTGGCCTGTGCGCTGGACTGGCTGCTCTACGACTGGCTGATGGCGCACCGGGAAGACCCCGACAGCGCGGCGATCGAAATCCCCAGGGGCAGCGAATCCGACGCGGGGATGATCGTGGCGGCCGCCGCGGGATCGGTGGCCGTACGGTCACGGTTCGACCCCGGGCTCGCCGGGCCCCTCGTCGCGCGACCCTGACTCAGCCCGGCAGCACCGGCAGCGCGCCGCCCACCATCAGCGGACGCACCTCCGACCACGCCGGGTCGCCCTCCGCCGCCGCACCCGACAACTGCAGCACACCCCGCTGATCGGCGACGTAGACCGTCGACGGATTGGCCACCACCGTCGTCACCGGCATCAGCAGATTGCGGCCAGGGCCGTCGGAGTTCACACCGTCGAGGTTGATGTAGGAGATCGGGTGCTGCGGGTCGGTGCGGCTGACGACGATATCGTCACCGGTACGCCAGCACAGCGACACCACGGTGTTGCGCAGGCCGAAACCCAGCCGCCGTGGATACGCCAGGGTGAACTGGCCGTCCTGGGTCTGCTTCACCCCGGCCAGAATGACCTGCCCGTCGATGACCAGCGCCGCGCGGGTCCCGTCCCGGGACAGCTGCAACTCCGAGATCGCGCCGGGGAAGCGCGTCGACACGGCAGTGGAATCGATGGGAATCCGTGCCGCCTGACCCGAGGCCGCCTCCTGGATGACCCGCACGACGTTGTTGCCGTCCACCACCACCCACACCGCCTCGTCCAGCGCCCACGTGGGTCTGCTGAGGGTGCGGCCCTCCAGGGACTGCGACGCGGGGCCGCCCAGCGGGCCGACCCACAGCGACGACGCCATATCCGGCGCGCCGGGACGCAGCGTCACCACCGACGCCGCCTCCTCGCCGCTGCGTGACACGGCAGCAGCCGTCTGGTTGGGCATCTGACCGAATGCCCCGGCCACCCGCGACGCCCGGTCACCGTCGAGCGACACGAGCGCACCCCCGACCAGAGCGTGCAAACCGGCGGCGGCACCCGACGCAGCACCCGGGTCCGTCGCGGCCACGTCGGAGGTCTCCCAGCCGGCGGCGAACCGGTCGTCCAGCGCCGCGCCATCGGCGTTGATCACGTACGGCCCGTTGATACCGGCCCGTGACAACGTCCAGATGATCTGCGCCGCAAGCAGTTGACGACTGTGCGGATCGGTGGTCGACAGATTCTCCAGCTCGATCCTGGCCCCGCCGTAGCCCCGGCCCACCCCCGCCTTGCCGCCGTCCGCCCTCGTCACCGGGCCCCGCAGCCGCAGCGGCGGGTCGAGCAGGTTGCGCACCGTGCCATCCATCTCCGGGCGCGGCCCCGCCGTCAGCTTGGACACCAGCTCGGTGGCCAGCTGGTCGGGATCGGACACCGCGACGTAGCGCGGATCGGGCGCCATGGTGGTCCCGGTCGGATCGACGAAATACAGGGTGTTGCGTTTGTAGGTCTGCTGGAACTGCTGCCAGTCCAGGAAGACACCGTTGGGCAGCCGATCGATGCGCCAGCCGCCAGGTGTCCTGACCAACTCGATCGGCCCGGGATCGGGCAGCGCCCCCTCCGCGGTCTCGAAAACGCCGACGTCGGAGAGCGATCCGAGGATATCGGCCCGCATCGTCACCGAAACCCGTTCAGGTCGACGGGTTTCCACGAACACCACACGGTCGACCAGCAGCGCGCTGCCGGCATCGTCCCACGCGTTGGACGCCGATTCGGTGAGGAATTGGCGCGCGGCCAGATGACGATTCGCGGGATCGGCGGTGGCCTTGAGGAACTCGCGCAGCAATACGTCGGGATCCATCCCCGGCGACGGCGTCGGCAGGCTCGGCGGGGCTGGCCGCTCGACGGTGCCGATGGCCTGCGGCGCCGACGAGTTCGGCACACCCGCACAACCCACGAGGGTGGCGGCGAACACGACCGCCCACAGCAGCGTGACGACGCGCTTCACACACCCTCCCCTGCGGGCTCACGGGCCGGAACCGACCGCCGCGGTGGGCGGTCGGGCCGAACGGGTTTGAGCGGCAACGGGCTCGTGGTGACCTTGTGACCGCGCACCAACGGCAGGGTGAGCCGGAAACAGGCGCCCTTACCGGGTTCACCCCACGCCTCCAGCCGGCCCTGGTGCAGCCGAGCATCCTCGATGCTGATCGCCAGACCCAGACCGGTGCCGCCGGAGCGCCGCACCCGCGACGGGTCGGACCGCCAGAACCGGCTGAACACCAGCTTCTCCTCACCGGGGCGCAACCCGACACCGTAGTCGCGGACGGTGACCGCGACGGTGTCCTCGTCGGCGGCCATCCTGATCCGCACCGGCTTGTGCTCTGCGTGATCGATGGCGTTGGCGATGAGGTTGCGCAGAATCCGCTCGACCCGCCGCGGGTCCACCTCGGCGATCACGCCTTCGGCGGGGAGGTCGACGATCAGCTCCACGCCGGCCTGATGGGACAGATGACCGACGTTCTCCAGCGCGCTCTGCACCGTGCGGCGCAGATCGACCGACTCGACCGACAGTTCGGCCACACCGGCATCGTGACGGGAGATCTCCAGCAGGTCGTTGAGCAGGGTTTCGAAGCGGTCCAGTTCGTTGACCATCAACTCCGTCGAGCGGCGCAGCGCCGGATCGAGATCCTCGCTGTGGTCGTAGATCAGATCGGCGGCCATCCGCACCGTCGTCAGCGGGGTGCGCAGCTCGTGGCTGACGTCGGAGGTGAAGCGCCGCTGCAGGTTTCCGAACTCCTCCAGCTGGGTGATCTGGCGGTGCAGGCTCTCGGCCATATCGTTGAACGACACCGCCAGCCGCGCCATGTCGTCCTCACCGCGCACCGGCATCCGTTCGGTCAGATGTCCTTCGGCGAACCGCTCGGCGATCCGCGACGCCGACCGCACCGGCAGCACGATCTGGCGGGCCACCAGGAGGGCGATCGCGGCGAGCAGACCGAGCAGGACGACGCCGCCGGTGGCCATGGTGCCGCGCACCAGCGCGATGGTGCTCTCCTCGTTGTTCAGCGGGAAGATCAGGTAGAGCTCCAGATTCGTCACCGACGACGACGTCGGGCTGCCGACGATCAGCGCCGGCCCCGAAAACCCGTCGGTGTGCACCGTCGCGTACTGGTAACTGACCTGGCCGGCCTTCACGAAGTCGCGCAGCGCCTCCGGTATCTGCTGCACCGGACCCGCGGCGGTGGCCGCGCGCGGCCCGTCCCCGGGTACGACGAGCACCGCGTCGAACGCCCCCGCCAGCCCCGCGCCCGCGTCGGATTTGCGGTCGATGAGCGTATTGCGGGCCAACTGCAGGCTGCTGTCCAGCGATCGGGTCTCCTCGCCGCCGACGATGCCGCTGACGGTGTTGCGGGCCCGCTCGATCTCCTCGGTGGCCGCGTTGACCTTGACCTCGAGGATGCGGTCGGTGATCTGGCTGGTCAGCACGAACCCGAGCACCATGATCACGGCGAGCGACAGCCCGAGCGTCAGCGCCACCACCCGCAACTGCAGCGAGCGGCGCCACGCGAGCGCCATCGCCCGGCTCAGGGCTCCCAGACCGCGCAGCAGTGGTCCCGAACGTCCCCACCGACCACGGGTGCGCCGCCGCGAGCCCCAGATCACGGAGGTCCGGCCTTGTATCCCACTCCTCGAACGGTCAACACCACCTGCGGGTTCTCCGGATCCTTCTCGACCTTGGCCCGCAACCGCTGGACATGCACGTTCACCAAACGGGTGTCAGCGGGGTGCCGGTAACCCCACACCTGTTCGAGCAGCACATCACGAGTAAACACCTGCCGCGGTTTACGCGCCAACGCCACCAACAGGTCGAATTCCAGCGGTGTCAGCGAAACCTGTTCACCCTGCCGGGTCACCTTGTGCGCGGGCACGTCGATGTCGATGTCACCGATGGACAGCAACTCGGCGGGCTCGTCCTCGTTGCGGCGCAGCCGCGCACGCACCCGTGCCACCAGTTCCTTGGGTTTGAACGGCTTCATCACGTAGTCGTCGGCGCCGGACTCCAAACCCAGCACGACGTCGACGGTGTCGGTCTTGGCGGTGAGCATCACGATCGGCACGCCCGAATCGGCGCGCAACACACGGCATACGTCGATGCCGTTCATCCCGGGCAGCATCAGATCCAGCAACACCAGATCGGGCCGCAGTTCACGGACCGCCGTGAGCGCCTGGGTGCCGTCGCCGATGACAGCGGTGTCGAAACCCTCGCCGCGCAGGACGATGGTGAGCATCTCGGCGAGCGATGGGTCGTCGTCGACGACCAGGATCCTTTGCCTCATGGTGTCCATGGTGTCACCAGATCGCGACAAAACTGGGCTACCACACGGGGCGTTTTGCTCTTTCGGGTGGGTGTGCCCGCTAGCGGGCCGCCAGGGTTTGCGCGAGGGCGCCCGGGTCGACGTCGGGGCCGGTCACATGCCAGCGTCCGCACCAATCGACCGCAGCCAGCGCGGCGTACACCTCACCGGTGCGGCGCTGCAATCCGTCGTCACGTTCGTAGGCGTCCTTGGCGCGGTCGGCCTCCTGCTCGGCGCGCAGGGTGGCCCGCTGCGCGGCCAGTTCGGTGGGCACGTCGAGCAGGATCTGCCAATCCGGCGCCGGCAGCCGAAGCCGCCCGTACTCCAGGTCCCGCACCCAGCCGACGACATCGCCGTCGAAGTCCTGGTGCAGCCTGGCCGCACTGTAGGCGGCGTTGGATGCGACGTACCGATCGAGGATCACCACGTCGTATGCGGCCAGCAGGTGGCCGATCTCGTCGCGCGCCCCCGCCCGGTCCAGCGCGAACAGCACCGCCATCGCGTACACGCTCGACGACAGGTCGCCGTGACCGCCGTGCAGCGCCTCCGCCGCCAGGTCCGCGGTCACCGAATCGCCGTAGCGGGGGAACGACAGACAGCCGACCGAACGATGGCCGGCCTCGAAGGCCGACCGCAGCCCGTTGGTCAGCGTCCGCTTGCCCGCGCCGTCGACACCCTCGATCACGATGAGCACCCGGCGAGCGTAGTCGTGGGAGCCCCTACGGTGCGAACGTCACCAGGTTCTGGTCGAGCACCATCTGATCGGCGTGTTCGGTCCGGGTGGCATCCGGTACCAGCGCCAGCGGCACGCCGGTGCCCTCCGATGCGTCGAAATCGGCGGTGCTGGCCACCTGACCGGTGACGGTGAACCGGTCGTACAGATACGGCAGGCCCTGAGCGGCCAGCGGTGACGGACCGTCCATCACGTGGATATGGAGATGCGGCGCAACGGAATTGCCGGTATTGCCCACCAACCCGATGACGTCGCCGCGACTCACCTTGTCACCCAGTTCCGGTCGCACACTGCCGGGCTGCATGTGCGCGTAATTCACGTAGAAGCCGTCCCCGATATCCAGCACGACGAAGTTGCCGTCGGCCTCGTCGATGGGAATGCCCGACGGATAGGTGCCCGGGGTCTGCTCGGCGAGATCATTGCGGGTGCCGACCACCGTACCGTCGGCGACGGCGTACACCTCTTTGCCGAAGATCTCATAGCTGGCAGGGTCTTTCGGGTCACCGGTGAAGATCCGGTTCTGCTCGTCGGCCTGCTCGTAGTCGATCGCGTAGCGCTGGGACACATACGTCTGCCCGTTCACCGGCAGTATCGCGCGCGTGTGGCGCGCGGCGTCGCAGCAGCCGTCGGCGGCGATGTAGCGCTCGCCGGCCAGCGGAGCGGATACGACGGGCAGGGTGCGCCGGTCCACGGTGACGGTGCCCATCCGCTTGATGGTGCCGTCGTCGCCAGGAGGGAGCACACCGCTGTCGACATGTACCCGGTGAGTCAGTTCGTCCGGAACGTCGTCTCCCGCCGCGAACGGCAGGTGGATGAAGATCGTGCCGGCCTGACCCGGCTGGAAGACATTGCCGGCCTGACGGGAACCCGCGGGATAGGCCCGGATCACCAGGGCGGCCTCGTCCAGTTCGCCGACCTGCTTGTCGGTCGCCGCGTCGAGCACCGCCACGTTCTTCACCGTCAACGGCTCGGAGGTGAAGTTGGTGACCGACAGCTCGTACACGAGGTGCGTCAAACCATCGGAGCCCTCGAACGGGACCGGCGCGAACGGCACCGAGCCGATCAGCGGGGTCATCGCGTCCCCGCCGGCGGCCGGCGTCGCTGACGACACCGTCGACGGCGATTCCGGACCCGGCGCCGCCGTATCGGCGGATGCGCACCCCGAGGCCAGCAGGCCCGCACAGAACAGCACAGACAGCAGCGCCCGGCCCGTCGTGGTCACGCGGTCTCCTCGATCGTCTGCCACCGTCCGTTCGATTCTGCGGTCAGATCGCGATTCTGCACGACAACGGGATCTGACCGCAGAGTCAACGGCGGGTGAGGGCGCTCAGTAGCGGTAGTGCTCCGGCTTGTACGGACCCTCGACGTCGACGTTGATGTACTCGGCCTGCTCCTTGGTGAGCTTGGTCAGCTGACCGCCGAGCGCTTCGACATGGATGCGCGCCACCTTCTCATCGAGGTGCTTGGCCAGCCGGTACACCGCATTGTCGTACTCGTCGTTCTTGGTCCAGAGTTCGATCTGCGCGATCACCTGGTTGGAGAAACTGTTGCTCATCACGAACGACGGGTGTCCGGTGGCGTTGCCGAGGTTGAGCAACCGGCCCTCCGACAGCACGATGATCGACTTGCCACTGTCGAAGACCCACTGGTCGACCTGTGGCTTGATGGTGATCTTGTGGGCGCCCGAGCGCTCGAGGGCGGCCATGTCGATCTCGTTGTCGAAGTGGCCGATATTGCCCAGGATCGCCTGGTCCTTCATCGCCCGCATGTGGTCGATCGTGATGATGTCCTTGTTGCCGGTGGCGGTGATGACGATGTCCGCGCTGCCGATCCCGTCCTCGACGGTCACCACGTCGAAGCCGTCCATCAGCGCCTGCAACGCGTTGATCGGGTCGATCTCGGTGACCGCCACGCGCGCACCCTGGCCGGCCAGCGACTCCGCGCAACCCTTACCCACGTCACCGTAGCCGCAGATCAACACCTTCTTGCCGCCGATCAGCACGTCGGTGCCGCGGTTGATGCCGTCGATGAGCGAGTGCCGGGTCCCGTACTTGTTGTCGAACTTGCTCTTGGTGACCGAGTCGTTGACGTTGATCGCCGGAAACGGCAATTCACCGGCGGCCTCGAACTGGTAGAGCCGCAGCACGCCCGTCGTCGTCTCCTCGGTGACGCCCTGCACCGACTCGGCGATGGTGGTCCACTTGGATTTTGCATCGGCCTTGTCGCCGTCAAATCCCTCGCGGACAAGAGCCAGGAACACCTTCCACTCGGCCGAGTCGTCCTCCTCGGCGGGCGGCACCACGCCGGCCTTCTCGTACTGGGTGCCGCGCAGCACCAGCATGGTGGCGTCACCACCGTCGTCGAGGATCATGTTGGCGGGCTTGTCCGGATCCGGCCACGTCAGCATCTGCTCGGCGGCCCACCAGTACTCCTCCAGCGTCTCGCCCTTCCAGGCGAACACGGGCGTGCCCGTGGGCTCCTCCACCGTGCCGTGCGGCCCGACCACGACGGCCGCGGCCGCGTGGTCCTGGGTGGAGAAGATATTGCAACTCGCCCATCGAACCTCGGCACCGAGAGCCACCAGCGTCTCGATCAGCACCGCGGTCTGCACCGTCATGTGCAGCGAACCCGAGATTCGGGCCCCCTTCAACGGCAGGACGTCGGCGTACTCGCGACGCAGCGACATCAGTCCGGGCATCTCGCGCTCGGCGAGCCGGATCTCCTTGCGGCCGAAATCGGCCAGCGACAGATCGGCCACTTTGTACTCGACGCCGTTGCGGACATCGGCTTGCGGGCGGGCCGCCGGCTTCTGCTCAGTGGTGGTCATGGCGGTTCCTTCTCATAGGCACATCGAAAATTAGTTAGCCGAGTTACACATTAGCCCCGGCGGCTGGGCGCTCGGCCTGCCATCGTCAACTCTGTTCGATGACACCGTAGCGCTCGGCGAACGGAGTCATCAGCCGGGCCAGGTCACCTGCGACATCGTGGTCGGCCTCCGGGGGCATCGACACGTAACTCATCGCCAACCGCACGATCGCGCGGGCCAGGACGCCCGCGTCTTCGTCGCTGCACCTGACCCAGCTGTGCTGAAACGTCGTCGTCAGGCGCTGTGAACACCGCGCGATGATCGGCCCGCTGTCGGTGGTGATGATCTGGAGCAGATCCGGTTTGATGCCGCCGGTGAGCAGCGAGATCACCAGCGGGTCCGCGGCGGAATCGGCGAAGAAGGCGCGGAAACCCTGCAGGAAGGCGGCGAACACGTCACCGACATTGCCGACGATCGCTTCGTCGACCGCATCGACCAGCCGGTCGGCCAGCCGCAGTGCGTACCCCTGCGCCAGGCCCTGCCGCGAGCCGAATTCGTTGTAGATGGTCTGCCTGCTGATACCGGCCGCCCTGGCGACGTCAGACAGGGTGATCGAGGACCAGTCGCGCGTCAGCAGCAGCTCACGCATGCCGTCGAGAATGGAGTCGCGCAACAACACCCGCGATGCCTCGGCGTAGGGGATGCGCCTGCCCTGCGGCTCCGCGGATGACCCGGTCACACGGTGGAGATTAGTCGTATCCGCCGCTTCGCTCGGGGGCACTCACGGACGGGCGACCTCCACCATCTCGAAGTCCGACTTGGCCGCGCCGCAGTCCGGGCAGCTCCAGTCGTCGGGGATGTCATCCCAGCGGGTGCCCGGCGCGATACCGTCGTCGGGCCAGCCCAGCGCCTCGTCGTATTCGAATCCGCACTGAACACACCGATACAGCGTGTAGTCGTCCATGCCTGTTGCCTTTCTGCCTGTGTTGACCCGCGATCACGGCGATCGCCCCCGCGGGCGGGGACTCAACCCGTCGCGACGAGTTCGAAGTCGACCTTCTCGCGCACGCCGCAGTCCGGGCAGCACCAGTCGTCGGGAATGTCGCCCCACCCGGTTCCCGCCGGAAACCCTTCGCGGGCAGCACCTTTGACTTCGTCGTAGACGTAGTCGCAGACCGGGCAGCGGTAGGCGCTCACACCGGCTCCTGGGCGGAATAGCGCGCCAGCACCTTGTCCCGCACCCGGGGATGTACGTTCACCCGGCTGATATCGCCGCCATAGTGCTCCAGAACACGGTGGTCCATCACCTTCCGCCACAGCGGCGGGACATAGGTCAGCGCGATCATCGACGCGTACCCGCTGGGCAGATTCGGCGCGTCGGCCATGCTGCGCAACGTCTGGTAACGCCGCGTCGGGTTGGCGTGGTGGTCGCTGTGGCGCTGCAGGTGATAGAGGAACAGATTGGTCACGATGTGATCGGAGTTCCAGCTGTGCTGAGGCGCGCACCGTTCGTAGCGGCCGCCGGGGGTCTTCTGGCGCAACAGACCGTAGTGCTCCAGATAGTTGACCGTCTCCAGCAGCGTGAACCCGAAGACGGCCTGGATGACGAGGAACGGAATCACCGCAGCACCGAACACCGCGATCAGCACACCCCACAGCACTACCGACATCGCCCACGCGTTGAGTACGTCGTTGCTCCAGTGCCACGGGCTCTTGTGCTGGCGGCGCAGGCGCTGCGCCTCCAGCGTCCACGACGACCGCAGGCTGCCCCACACGCTGCGCGGCAGGAACTCCCAGAACGTCTCGCCGAAGCGTGCCGACGCGGGATCCTCCGGCGTGGCGACCCGCACGTGGTGGCCGCGGTTGTGCTCGATGTAGAAGTGGCCGTACCAGGTCTGCGCCAGCGTGATCTTCGACAGCCAGCGCTCCACGGAGTCCTTCTTGTGGCCGAGTTCGTGTGCGGTGTTGATCCCCACCCCGCCGAGCACGCCGACCGACAACGCCAGCCCGATCTTGGCCGGCCAGGCCAGCGGACCGCCGAAGCCGAGCCAGCTCAGATCGGATGCGGTGAAGAGGTAGGCGCCGAACACCACACTCGCGTACTGGCACGGGATATAGGCGTATGTGCAGTAGCGGTAGTACTTGTCGTTCTCCAGCCGCTCCATCACCTCATCAGGGGGATTCTGGCCATCCGGCCCGAAACGCAGGTCCAGCGCGGGCAGCAGCACGTACAGCAGGATCGGCCCGATCCAGAACGGGATCAGCGCCGCGACGTGCCAGCCGAGCTGGTTCAGCGCCCACACCAGCGGCAGCATCACGAAGATCGCGGTCGGGGCGATGAGGCCCATCAACCACAAAAAGCGCTTCTTGTCACGCCACTCGACGGTTTGCGAACGGCCCGCCGCGTCCGTTTCTTCGAATGTGGTCACAGCACGCCACCTCCCTGTGAGAGTCATCACGACTGGCTTGACTGTAGACGTGAATTTGTCACATGTCTAGACATGAACATCAGTTTTGTAAAGTCGCGAGATTCGACTTATGGCACGCGAAAACCGCGGAAGCGTACATCAACTCGGATCTCGCGGTGAGCGACGGGCAGGTCAGCGGGCCTGGGAAGCCGCTCTCTCACGCTGGGCCAGCACCGAATGCCTGCGGCCGTAGGCGAAGTAGATCAGCACGCCGATCCCCATCCAGATGAGGAAGCGCACCCATGTCAGGCCGGTGAGATTGAGCATCAGCCAGACACACGCCACGATCGACAGGATCGGCAACACCGGCACCCACGGCGCCCGGAAGCCGCGCGGCAGGTCCGGACGGGTGCGACGCAACACGATCACCCCGGCCGAGACGAGGACGAACGCGAACAGCGTGCCGATGTTCACCATCTCCTCCAGCTTGCCGATCGGGAACACCGAAGCCGCCACCGCGACGAGCACACCCACGATGACGGTGATGCGCACCGGAGTGCCGTGCGAGCCCGTCTTGGCGAGCTGACGCGGCATCAAACCGTCGCGCGACATCGCGAACAGCACCCTCGTCTGCCCCAGCACCAGCACGATCACCACCGTCGTCAAGCCGGCCAGCGCACCGATGGAGATGATCTTGGCCGCCCAGTCCACGCCGTTCACCGCGAACGCCGACGCCAGGTTCGGATGACCTTCCTCGCGCAACGTCGTGTACGACACCATGCCCGACAGCACCACCGCGACCGCCACATAGAGCACCGTGACGATCCCCAGCGAGGCCAGGATGCCGCGCGGCACGTCGCGCTGCGGGTTCTTGGTCTCCTCCGCGGTGGTCGCGACAATATCGAAGCCGATGAACGCGAAGAACACGATCGACGCGCCGGCCAGCACGCCGTACCAGCCGTAGTGGCTGCCCTCCGCCCCCGTCAACAGGGAGAACAGCGACTGCTCCGCACCGCTGCCACCCCTGCCGCTCTCGGCGGGCGGAATGAACGGCGAGTAGTTCGCGGTATCGATGTAGAACGCGCCCACCACCACGACCAGCAGCACCACCGCCACCTTGATCACCGTGATCGCCAGGCTCACCCCCGCCGACAGTTTGGTGCCCATCGCGAGGAGCGCCGTCACGAACGCGATGATCAGCAGCGCACCCCAGTCCAGCGAGATGCCGCCCAGATCGGCTGTGCCACCGCCGAATCCGAATACCGTGCCGAGGTAACTCGACCAGCCCTTGGCAACGACCGCCGCGGCGACGGCGAATTCGAGAATCAGATCCCATCCGATGATCCATGCGATGAACTCGCCGAACGTCGCGTAGGAGAACGTGTACGCGCTACCCGCCACCGGCAGCGTGGACGCGAACTCGGCATAGCACAGCGCCGCGAGCCCGCACGCCACCGCGGCGATGACAAAGGAAATCGAGATCGCGGGCCCGGTCAGGTTGGCCGCCGTCGACGCCGTGATGGTGAAGATGCCGGCGCCGATCACCACCGACACACCGAAAACGGTCAGGTCCCACCACGTCAGATCCTTACGCAACCGCGTGGAGGGTTCGTCGGTGTCGGCGATCGACTGTTCCACCGACTTGGTACGCCACCTGCCCGCCATGGAAGTGTCCCTTCACAAGTCCGATCTCGGCAATGTACCCAGTACTGTGGCGCCGAGGTGGCGGAGTTGTGAACACGCAACCGGGACGGGCATATCCCGACCGCAATACGGTCGCGGCTAGCTCCCCACGGTTACGCGGAACAACTTGGTCGGATGGTGGGCGACAAGACGGATCGGGCCGTCGTCGGCCGAAATCCACGCGGCGGCCCCGCGCTCGAGCGTCACGCTGCCGGATTTGGCGTGCACCACCGTCGACCCCTCGGTGCACAGCAACACCTGCGGCCCGTCATGGCGCGACGGAGCGTCGATCTCGTGGCCCAGCAATTCCCCGCCGACCCCGAGCACCGACACCGCGAACTCCGGAGCAGGGGTTCGATAGACGAGTTCCATTCCGTCCATGGATGTTTCGGCGCGCAGCGCCGATTCCGGGGTCGGCGCGAAGTCCAGCACCCGCAGAAGTTCCGGCACGTCGACGTGCTTGGGCGTGAGGCCACCGCGCAACACGTTGTCGGAGTTGGCCATCACCTCCACCCCCACGCCGTGGATGTAGGCGTGCAGATTGCCTGCCGGCAGATAGATGCCCTCCCCGGGGCGCAGACTGATCCGGTTGAGCAACAGCGCCGCCAGCACGCCCGCATCACCCGGGTAGCGCTCCCCGAGTTCCAGGGTTGTCTTGGCTTCGGCCGCGAACCGTTTCTCCCCGGACCGGATGTAGTGGATCGCACCCTCCAGCACCGCGGGCACCAGCATGTCCAGATCCGGCTGCGGCGCGGTGATCCAGGTGGTGAACAGCGCGCGCAACCCACCGGCGTCGGACTGGTCCGACAGCAGGTGGATGTAGGGGTCGAGCGCGCGGACCGACAGCGCGCGCAACAGCTCCACGGTCTGCGCCGCGGGCCGGAACCCGGCGAGCGCCTCGAACTGCTCGAGGGCGACCAGCAGTTCGGGTTTGTGGCTGCGGTCGCGATAGTTGCGCATCGGGGCCGAGACCGGGATGCCGAGCCGGTCCTCCCTGGCGTACCCCTCGGCCGCTTGCTGGGCACTGGGGTGGGCCTGCAACGACAGCGGCTCGTCAGCGGCCAGCACCTTGACCAGAAAGGGCAGGGTGTCACCGAAGCGGCGGGTGGCCGCCCTGCCCAGCTGCCCGTCGGGATCGGTGCGCAACGCCTCGATCAGCGACTGCTCGCCATCGTCGGTCTGCAGCCAGGCGGGATCCCCCGGATGCGCGCCGAACCACAATTCCGCTTCGGGATGAGCTGTGGGACTTGGCCTTCCGGTGAAATCGGCAATCGCCGTACGCGAACCCCAGGCATAGGTTCGCACCGCTCCGCGTAGCAGGTGCACTCGATCAACCTCGAACCAGTCGCAGGTATACGGCCGCCATCTCCAGCCGCACGGCCATAGTGGCCAATTGCTGCTCGGGGCGCCCGCTGAGCCGTGCCGGCTCGGCGGCGTCGGGACCAGGCGGCACATCCTCGGCGTCGAGCACGTCGACCCCGTCGTATCCGCTGACCCGCGCGGTCACCACCGGCCGCTCGGCGGCCGTCGTGAGCACGAAGGTGCGCACCCGGCGCGGCAGCGGGCCGTCGATCTCCTCGTCGTGGAACAGCGACCGCCCGGCGTCCTCCCCCGATCGACCCAATCCCATGCGCAGCGCGACGAGCACGTCTCCCAGCCCCGCCGCCGCCACCGTCTGCTGGGCGATCCGCAGGATCACCGCGGCACCGTGCCGGGCCAGCGCCAGCGTGGCCGCGTTGTCGCCGGCCAGCACCACATCGCGCCCCGACATCTTCTCGGCCAGTGCCTTGGCGGGGTTGGTGAACAGCTCGCGCCCGGCGCTGTTGCGCAGCACCTCGGCGTCCAGCTCGTCGGCCATCGCCCCGAGGTCGGCGTGCAAACCCGGGTCGACCACGGTCAGCGCCGCCACCCCGGCAGCCAGATAGCGGGTCAGGCCGAAGTCGTCGGGAACCCACATGCGCGGTGCCAGCGCGACCGACCGGCCCACCGTCACATCGCGCAGCGGACCCTCGAACGGCGCCGCCACGACCACCCGCGCACCCCGGCGCACGGCGGTCGCGGCCGCCGCAACCAGCACGGGGTCGCCGGGATCGTCACCGGCTACGACGAGGACATCCAGCGCGCCGATCCACGGCGGGGCCTCCGCCGCCATCACCATCGGCGCGGCCAGCGACGCACCGAGGGCCGCGGCCAGCATCGCGCCGGCGGTCTGCGCCGCACCCCGGCCGGCGACCCAGATCACCGTGCGGGGCGGCTGTCCGGACCGCAACAAATCGAGGTCACCCTCGTCGAATGCGGCGGCCGTCGCCCGCACCTGCGCGCCTGCCATCGACGCCGCCCGCAACAGCCCGTGGCGGTCGGCCGCCAGCAGTCCGTCACCGTCGTCGAGGTCGACAGCGGCGCGCGTAGCGGTCATGGCGCCGCACCGCCCAGCGCGGTGATCTGGGCGGCCACCCGGCCCACCACGTCGTCGACGTCCTCGGCCGTGCGCGCCTCGACATTGAGCCGTAGCAGCGGTTCGGTGTTGGACGTGCGCAGGTTGAACCACGTGCCGTCACCCAGGTCGACGGTCACACCGTCGAGATGGTCGATGGACTGGATCCGCGTGCCGAAATCCCTCAGCACCGCGTCCACGCACGCGGGAGCGTCGGCGACGGTGAAGTTGATCTCGCCCGAGGCGGCGTACCGCTCGTAGTCGGCCATCAACTCCGACAGCGGCCGCTGCTGCTCGCCAAGCGCGGCCAGCACGTGCAGCGCCGCGAGCATGCCGGAGTCGGCGCCCCAGAAATCGCGGAAATAGTAATGAGCGGAATGCTCGCCGCCGAAAATGGCGCCGGTATCGGCCATCAACGCCTTGATGAACGAATGCCCGACCCGCGCGCGGACCGGCGTCCCGCCGCGCTCCACCACCAATTCGGGCACCGCCCGGGAGGTGATCAGGTTGTGGATCACCGTGGCGCCGATCTCGCGGCGCAGTTCGCGGGCGGCGACGAGCGCGGTCACCGCCGACGGCGAGACGGGGCGACCTGTTTCGTCGACGACGAAACAGCGGTCGGCGTCCCCGTCGAACGCCAGCCCGATGTCGGCGCCGGTCTCGACGACGTACTTCTGCAGATCCACCAGGTTGGCGGGATCCAGCGGATTGGCCTCGTGGTTGGGGAAGGTGCCGTCGAGTTCGAAATACAACGGCAGCAGGGTGATCCCGGAGACCTCCGCCAATACCGCCGGTGAGGTGTGACCGGCCATACCGTTGCCGGCATCGACGGCGACCCGCAGTGACCGCAGATCGCTCACGTCGACGAGCGACCGCAGAAATGCGCCGTAGTCGGCCAGGACGTCGCGATCGCGGATGGACCCGCGGGCGCCGTCATAGGCGGGCACGCCGGCGATGAGTTCGTCGGTGATGACGCTGAGGCCGGTATCCCTGCCGACGGGTTTGGCGCCGGCCCGGCACAGCTTGATGCCGTTGTAGGCCGCCGGGTTGTGGCTGGCGGTGAACATGGCCCCGGGGCATTCCAGCAGCCCGGAGGCGAAGTACAGCTGATCGGTGGACGCGAGCCCGATCCGCACGACGTCGAGGCCCTGCGCCACGACGCCGTCGGCGAACGCGGCGGCCAGCGCCGGCGAACTCTCCCGCATGTCGTGGCCGATCACCACCTGGCCGTATCGGCCGGCGGGATCGTCAGCGCGAATCAGCCGGGCGAATGCGGCGCCGACGTCGGCCACGAACTGTTCGGTGATCTGCTCGCCGACCAGCCCGCGTACGTCGTACGCCTTGATCACACGGTGAACAGCCGCGGCTGGCCAAGACATAGAACTCCTTGCAACGAAAGACCGTTGCCGCCAGCCTAACCGTCACCGGTCGGCGACGCGTCGGCTACCTCGTCAGCTACTCCGCCGGATCAGGCAATACCCGCAGATGGCCCCGTCTGCGGCCGGCCGAATCCGGGCGGGGCGCCGCGGGCGCCATCAGCGCGCCGCCGTGGGCGCCGGTGGCCGGATCGGAGAAGCCCGCCACGACCCCGCCCGCAGGGGCGGCGCCGTCCCGGCGCTCACGCACGGCGTCGGCCAACGCGACCAGATCGTCTTCGTCGGGGTGCGAGGGCAGCGGCCCGGCGTGGCGCACCAGTTCCCAGCCGCGCGGCGCGGTGATCCGGCTGGCGTGGCCGACACACAGATCCCACGAATGCGGTTCGGAGACGATCGCCAGCGGACCGACCACCGCCGTGGAATCGGAATAGACGAACGTGAGCGTCGCCACCGCATAGTGGGGGCACCCGGGCCGGCAGCAGCGACGGGGAACATTCACGCACGAGAGGTTATCGTGCGCGAATGCCGCAACGGCGAGGGACACGCGCAGCCGCGGGCCCGCCGATCCCCAACCGTTACGATCATCGGCGTGGCCGAGCGCAACCAATGGCGATCCCGTCGCGGCCGCGACATCCGTGGCCCGCTGCTTCCGCCGACGGTGCCGGGTTGGCGCAGTCGCGCCGAACGCTTCGACATGGCGGTCCTCGAGGCGTACGAGCCCATCGAGCGGCGCTGGCAGGATCGGGTGTCGGCGCTGGACGTGGCGGTGGACGAGATCCCGCGGATCGCACCGAAGGATCCGGAGAGCGTGCAGTGGCCGCCCGAGGTGATCGCCGACGGGCCGATCGCGCTGGCGCGGCTGATACCCGCCGGCGTCGATGTGCGCGGAAACGCGACACGCGCACGGATTGTCTTGTTTCGCAGGCCGATCGAGCGCCGGGCCAAAGACTCCGAGGAACTCGCCGAACTGTTGCACGATGTCCTGGTGGCTCAGGTGGCCACCTATCTGGGGGTCGAACCTTCCGTCATCGACCCGACGATCGACGACGAGTGAGCGCGCGGTCCGCGGCTCAGATGATCCCGCGTTTGAGGCGCCTGCGCTCCCGCTCGGACAGACCGCCCCAGATGCCGAAGCGTTCGTCGTGGGCGAGTGCGTACTCCAGGCACGCGTCGCGCACCTCGCATCCCAGACAGATCCGCTTGGCCTCGCGGGTGGAACCGCCCTTCTCCGGGAAAAAAGCCTCGGGGTCGGTTTGCGCGCACAACGCGCGTTCTTGCCATTGATCATCGGTAGTTGCCGGATCAAGGTCATATCGGTCGGGTCGATCGGGGACCAAACTCAATTGCGGACGTCCCGCTGCCCCCATCTGCGTCGACCCGGTGTTGATGTGCGGTGCGTTGTCCACTGAGCCGAGTAGCCGGTTGTCGAACCGGACAACACGATCGAAATCGCCGCTCTCATAAGACATATCCCCGCCTCCTCACTCGGTCTCGTAGGTCCTCAGTGGAGCCCCACAATGGTGATGTGTGGCCATCTCAATTCGAACAAGTGATCGAATCTCGGTCTGCGGCACCAAGATCGGAAAGCCAACCGGGAAATGACACTGCTGTGATTACACACGTGTTAGCTGCCGCGGTCAAGCGCTAGAACAGGAATTCATATCATCTCGTGACACGAATTCGGCGCGTCGTTTCGTCGGCGTGTCCACTTCGTGACTCCCGTCGACTCCCGCGCCTTTCCGTCGTTGTGCCGCACCACCGCCCGCCGGCTGCGCGGGCGGCCGAAACCGTATCGAACGCGAAGGCCTAATGTCGAACGCTGTGAAGGTCACCGTTCTGGTCGGCGGGGTCGGCGGCGCCCGATTCCTGCTGGGCGTGCAGAACCTGCTGGGTCTCCAAGGCGGCGGCGGGCCCTCGGGTGTGAGCGGCGACAGCCGCCCGTCCGGGTCCGCCGATGCGGCCGGCGGGCACGAAGTCACCGCCGTGGTCAACGTCGGCGACGACGCGTGGATGTTCGGGGTGCGTATCTGCCCCGACCTCGACACCTGCATGTACACGCTGGGCGGCGGCATCGACCCGGACCGCGGCTGGGGGCATCGCGACGAGACCTGGAACGCGAAGGAGGAACTCGCCGCCTACGGGGTTCAACCGGACTGGTTCGGCCTCGGCGACCGCGACCTGGCCACCCACCTGGTGCGAACCCAGATGCTGCGCGCGGGGTATCCGCTGTCCCAGGTGACCGAGGCGCTGTGCACACGCTGGTCCCCCGGCGCCAGACTTCTGCCCGCCAGCGACGATCGCAGCGAAACCCACGTCGTCATCACCGATCCTGCCGACGGCGAACAGCGGGCCATTCACTTCCAGGAATGGTGGGTGCGCCACCGAGCCCAGGTGCCCACGCACAGCTTCGCCTTCGTCGGCGCAGACAAGGCGACCGCGGGGCCGGGGGTCACCGAGGCGATCGCAAACGCGGACGTGGTACTGCTGGCCCCGTCGAACCCGGTGGTGAGTATCGGGTCGATCCTGGCGATCCCCGGGATCCGTGGAGCCCTGCGCTCCACGGCGGCCAAGGTCATCGGCTACTCACCCATCATCGGTGGAAAACCGCTGCGCGGCATGGCCGATGAATGCCTGTCGGTGATCGGGGTGGAATCGACATCGGAGTCGGTCGGCAGGCACTACGGGGCGCGCTCGGGCACCGGCGTGCTCGACGGGTGGCTGATCCACGAAGGCGACAGCGCACACATCGACGGGGTCGAGGTCCGCGCCGTCCCGCTGCTGATGAAAGATCCGCCGACGACAGCCGAAATGGTGTGCGCGGGAGTGGAATTGGCGGGCCTGACGGTGGAGGCGAAGCCGTGAGCGAGCACGGGGCCGCCGCGGACATCGAGGTGCGCCCGGTGCACGGGCTTCCGGAGTTCCGTCCCGGCGACGATCTGGCCGCCGCGATCGCCGACGCCGCGCCGTGGCTGCGTGACGACGACGTCGTCGTCGTCACCAGCAAGGTGGTATCCAAGACGGAGGGCCGAATCGTCACGGCCCCCGAGGATCCCGAACAACGGGATGCGCTGCGGCGAAAGCTGATCGACGCCGAGGCCGTGCGCGTACTGGCCCGCAAGGGGCGCACACTCATCACGGAGAACGCATTGGGTCTGGTGCAGGCCGCCGCAGGCGTGGACGGATCCAACGTCGGATCCACGGAGCTGGCACTGCTTCCCGTCGACCCCGACGCCAGCGCCACCGCGCTGCGCGCCGGGCTGCGCGAACGGCTCGGGGTGCGCGTCGGGGTGGTCGTCACCGACACGATGGGCCGCGCCTGGCGCAACGGGCAGACCGACGTCGCGATCGGCGCGGCGGGTTTGACGGTTCTGCACGGGTACGCCGGGGCGCGCGACGCTCACGGTAACGAACTCCTGGTCACCGAGGTGGCCGTGGCCGACGAGATCGCCGCCGCCGCCGATCTGGTCAAGGGGAAGCTCACCGGGCTGCCGGTTGCGGTGGTGCGCGGACTACCTTTGCGCGACAACGGATCCAACGCTCACGACCTGGTGCGCGCCGGCGAGGACGACCTGTTCTGGCTGGGCACGGAGGAAGCGCTGGCGCTCGGCCGGCGCCAGGCCCAGTTGTTGCGCCGCTCGGTGCGGCGGTTCAGCGCCGAACCGGTGCCGCCCGAAATCGTCGAGGATGCGGTGGCAGAGGCGCTCACCGCACCGGCACCCCATCACACCCGTCCGGTGCGGTTCGTGTGGGTCCAGGACGCCGCCGTGCGCGCGGCGCTCCTGGACCGGATGAAGCAGAAGTGGCGGTCCGACCTCGCCGGTGACGGCAGGTCGGCGGAGGCCGTGGAGAAGCGGGTGGCTCGCGGCGACATCCTCTATGCCGCACCCGAACTGGTGATCCCGTTCATGGTTCCCGATGGGGCCCACAGCTATCCGGATGCGGACCGCACGGCCGCCGAGCGCACCATGTTCACCGTGGCCGTCGGGGCGGCCGTGCAGGGACTGCTGGTGGCGTTGGCGGCGCGCGGGGTGGGCAGCTGCTGGATCGGTTCGACGATCTTCGCACCGGATCTGGTGCGCGCCGAACTGGACCTGCCGCCGGACTGGGAGCCGTTGGGCGCCATCGCTATCGGTTATGCGGAGCAGCCGGCCGGACCGCGGGATCCGGTGGCGCCCGACAACACCCTCCTGGTGAGGCGATGAGCGCTTGCGCGAAGAGCAGAAAGCCCCGATGAGCGCTTGCGCGAAGAGCAGAAGGCCCCGATGAGCCTGCACGCGTCGGCGGTGGATGTCCTCACCAGCTGGCAGGCACCCGATCCCGCCCAGGACTCGCTGCGCCATGCGGTGCTGGCGTTCCTCGCCGCGCGCCCCGATGCCTGCCTGCGGGAATGCGTACCCGGCCACATCACCGCCTCGGCGCTGGTGCTGGACCACACGGGCAGCCGGGCGGTGCTGACCCTGCACCCCAGGTTCGGGCGGTGGCTGCAGCTCGGCGGGCACTGTGAGGCGTCGGACCCCGACATCCACGCCGCGGCGCTGCGGGAGGCGGCCGAGGAGTCCGGGATCGACGGCCTCACCGTCGACCCGCTGCTGGCGGCTCTGCACGTGCATCCGGTGACGTGTTCGCTGGGCGTCCCGACGCGTCACCTCGACATGCAGTTCGTCATGTACGCGCCGCCGAACGCGGACATCACCTGTAGCGACGAATCGCTCGACCTGCGGTGGTGGCCACTTGACGAGCTACCCCACGATGTCGACTTCGGCCTCACCCAGTTGGCCGCGGCCGCCCGCCTACGCCGCTCCCCCGCGCCGAACGAGACGTCTGGGTCGTCAACGCGCGCGTTTGACGACCCTGACCTCTCGTTCGGGCGGGTGAGGCGTCAGACGTCCGACGAATAGCGGATGCCGCCGTCGGGAATGGCCACACCCGGCCACACCCGGGCGCCGCGCAACAGCTCACACCTCGCCCCGATGTCGGCGCCGTCGCCGATGACGCCGTCGCGGATCAGCGCACGCGGCCCGATGCGGGTGCCGAAGCCGATGATCGACCGCTCGATCACCGAACCGGCCTCCACCCGCACACCGTCGAAGATCACCGCACCGTCCAGCCGGGTACCTGCACCGATCTCCGCGCCGCGGCCGACGACCGTACCGCCGATCAGCAGCGCCCCCGGGGCCACCGCGGCGCCGTCGTGCACCAGGCACTCCCCGCGGTGACCGTGCAGCGCCGGCGACGGGGCGATACCCCGCACCAGGTCGGCCGACCCCCGCACGAAATCCTCCGGCGTGCCCATGTCACGCCAGTAGGTCGAATCGACATACCCGCACACCTTGAGCCCGTCGGACAGCAGCGACGGGAACACCTCGCGCTCGACCGACGACGGCCTGCCGCGCGGAATGCGGTCGAGCACCTCGCGCCGGAACACGTAACAGCCCGCGTTGACCTGATCGGTCGGCGGATCCTGTGTCTTCTCCAGAAACGCCGTCACCACCCCGTCGGCGTCGGTGGGGACACAGCCGAACGCTCGCGGATCGCCCACCCGCACCAGGTGCAACGTCACATCGGCACACTGCTCGACGTGATGGGTCAGCAGCGCGCCCAGATCGGCCCCGGAGAGCACGTCGCCGTTGAAGACCATCGCCGTGTCGTAGCGCAACTTGTCCACGACGTTGGCGATCGCCCCCCCGGTGCCCAGCGGTTCGGTCTCGGTGACGTAGTCGATCTGCAGGCCGAGTTTGGAGCCGTCGCCGAACTCCGCCTCGAACACCTCCGCCTTGTAGGACGTCCCCATCACCACGTGCTCGATACCCGCTGCGGCGATCCGGGACAGCAGGTGGGTCAGGAACGGCAACCCGGCCGTCGGCAGCATCGGCTTGGGCACCGACAGGGTGAGCGGCCGCAGCCGGGTGCCCTGCCCGCCGACGAGAACGACGGCGTCCACTCGTGACGGATCCACGGCCTGCGACACGTCAGCCCCGCCCTTTCGCCTGTTTGCGTCGAGAACTCTGAACCACCAGGCCGCCGCGCACGGCGAGCGCACCCTTGATCGTCCAACGCAGCGGAGCCTGCCACCGCCTCGGGTACCGATCCGCGAGGAAAGTGTAGGTGCTCACATGATGGGCAGCCAAGTTGCGGGCGGGATCACGACCCGTCGAGTGGCCCTTGTCGTGCAAAACCTCGGCCGTCGGCACGTACACGTTCTGCCAGCCGGCCCGGCCCAGTCGATCACCCAGGTCGACGTCCTCCATGTACATGAAGTAGCGCTCGTCGAAACCCGCGATCTGGTCGAATGCGTCACGTCGCAGCAACAGGCACGATCCGGACAGCCAGCCCACGGGACGTTCGCTGGGATCCAGCCGGTCCTGCCGGTAGGCCGCCGTCCACGGGTTGTTCTGCCAGAGCGGCCCCACCACCGCGTGCATACCGCCGCGCACCAGGCTGGGCTGGTGGCGCGCCGACGGGTACACCGAACCGTCGGGGTCGCGGATCAGCGGCCCGAGCGCCCCGGCCTGCGGCCAGCGCGCGGCAGCCTCCAACAACACGTCGATGGACCGCGGCCCCCACTGCACATCCGGATTGGCCACCACGAAGTACTCGGCGGCCGGGTCCGCGCTGGTGTCGGCGCTGTTCAGGCACGAGGCGACCGCGCGGTTGACCGCACTGCCGTAGCCGAGATTGGCGCCGGTGCGCAGCAGCCGGGTGTGCGGATAGCGCTGCACCGCTTCCTCGGGGGTGCCGTCGGTCGACCCGTTGTCCGCCATGATCACGGTCACCGGGCGTTCGGTGGCGTGCGACAACGACGCCAGGAATCGGTCCAGGTGTGGTCCCGGTGAGTACGTCACCGTCACCACCATCAGCCGGCCGGCATCTCCGTCGCTCACGGCGTAGAGGGTATAGCGGAAGTTCTACGCCGCCGATTCCGGACCGGCCGCGTCCAGCGCCGCCAGCAGCGCCGCACGCCAGGGCCGCAGCGGGGTCAGACCCGCCCGCGCGGACCGCACACCCGACAGCGCCGAGTACATGGGCCGCGGCGCCGGGCGCGGATGCCGATCGCTGCCGACCGGCCGCACCCGGTCCGGATCGGCGCCGATCGCCTCGAACACGGCGCGCGCCTGCTCGTAGCGGCTGACCGCCCCGTCGTTCGCGGCGTGCAAGACCGGCTCGCGGATCGCCCCGTCGGCCACCTGGAGCAGGGCGCCGACCAGATCGGCGACATAGGTCGGCGAGCCCACCTGGTCGGCGACCACGTCCAGTGGCTCATCCCCGGCAGCCTTCCGCCGGATCGCCGCGACGAAATCGGAGCCGTCACCGCCGCGGTAGATCCACGCCGTCCGGACGATGTGCGCGTCGGGCATCGCGGCCAGCACCGCGAACTCGCCGGCCAGCTTGGTACGGCCGTACACCCCGACCGGAGCCGGTTCGTCGTCGATCTCGTACGGGGTGCGCCGGTCCGCACCGGCACTCCCGCCGAAGACATAGTCGGTGGACAGGTGGATGAACTCGGCACCGGCCCGGGCGCAGGCGTGTGCGACGTTCTCGGCGCCGACCACGTTGACGGCGTGCGCCCTGGCCGCGTTCCCCTCGGCGGCGTCCACCTTCGCGAACGCCGCGCAGTTGATCACCACGTCGCCGGCGGTGACGAAACGCTCGGGAGCCGTGGCGTCGGTGATGTCACACTGCGACGACGTCAACGCCAACACCTCACGGCCCTGTCTGCGAGCCTCATCAGCCAAAACACCGCCGACCAGACCTCCGGCGCCGGTGACGACGATCCGCTGACCCATACCCAAGAGTCTGGCACGCCGGTCGCGGGGTACTCCGTCTGCGGCCGACTCGCAAGTAGCCTTGGCTGATGCCCGCTCGCCTGCTGCGCACCATTGCCGTGACTGTCGCGGTCGCCGTGGTGTTGGGAACGGGGTTCGCCTGGAGCCGGATCCGGTCCTTCGAGTCCGGCATCAACCACATCTCGTCGGCAGCGCTCGGGGGCGGCGGCGAGGACGGCGCCGTCGACATCCTGCTGGTCGGCATGGACAGCCGCACCGACGCACACGGCAACCCGTTGACGCCCGAGGAGCTGGCCACCTTGCGGGCGGGCGACGACGTGGCCACCAACACCGACACGATCATCCTCATCCGCATCCCCAACAACGGCGAATCCGCCACCGCGATCTCGATACCCCGCGACTCCTACGTCGAGGCGCCGGGGCTGGGCAAACTCAAGATCAACGGCGTGTACGGTTCGGTCAAACTGGACCGGATGAAGCAGCTTGTCGAGGTGGAGGGCATGGACCCGGCGCAGGCCGAGCCGCAGGCCACCGAGGCCGGCCGGGAAGCGCTGATCAAAACCGTCGCCAACCTGACCGGTGTCACCGTCGACCACTACGCCGAGATCGGACTGCTGGGCTTCGCGCTGATCACCGACGCGCTGGGCGGTGTCAACGTATGCCTGAAAGAACCTGTCTTCGAACCGCTTTCGGGAGCGGACTTCCCTGCGGGCTGGCAGAAGCTGGACGGTGCACAGGCTTTGAGCTTCGTGCGCCAGCGCCACGACCTTCCGCGAGGCGACCTCGACCGTGTCACCCGTCAGCAGGTGGTGATGGCATCACTTGCCCACGAGGTGATCTCGAGTAAGACGCTGTCCAGCCCGGCGACACTGGGCAGGCTGCAGGCGGCGATCCAGCGCTCCGTGGTGCTCTCAGATGGCTGGGACATCATGGGATTCGTCGAGCAGCTACAGAATCTGGCCGGCGGCAACGTGGCGTTCGCGACCATCCCGGTGCTGCGTGAGGACGGCTGGAGCGACGACGGCATGCAGAGCGTGGTGCGGGTCGACCCCGTCCAGGTGCGGGACTGGGTGCAGGGTCTGCTGCACGACCAGGACCAGGGCAAGACCGACGAGCTCGCCTACGCACCCGCCAAGACCACCGTCGAGGTCGTCAACGACACCGACATCAACGGCCTGGCCGCCGCCGTGTCGCAGGTGCTGGCCGGCAAGGGCTTCACCCCCGGAGATGTCGGCAACAACGAAGGCACCCGCGTCACCAGCAGCCAGGTGCAGGCGGCGTCCACCGAGGACCTTGGCGCCCAGGAAGTTTCGAAGGAGCTCGGCGGACTTCAGATCATCGAGGATCAGTCCGTACCGGAGGGTTCCGTCCGGGTGGTGCTCGCCAACGACTACACCGGTCCGGGTTCCGGCCCGGACGGCGGGTCACCGACGCTGACGACCGTCGACCAGGCGGCCTCCGGATCCACCGAGGCGGCCCCTCCGCCACCGCAGATCATCACCGCGGGCGCCGACGATCCGGAATGCGTCTACTGACGCCGGGCAGGAGCCGCCAGGAATGACGACCCTCACCTCAGCGGTGCTCGACCCGCTGCTGGCGTCGGACCCCGCCGGCCCGCGCATCACCTACTACGACGACGCGACGGGTGCGCGCATCGAACTGTCCACGGTGACCCTGGCCAACTGGGCGGCCAAAACCGCCAACCTGTTACGCGACGAGATGGGCGCGGGACCCGGCAGCCGCGTCAGGGTGCTGCTACCCGCACACTGGCAGACCGCCGCCGTGCTGTTCGGGATCTGGTGGATCGGGGCGGAAGTCGTGCCCGACTCCGCCGGCGCCGACGGTGCGGCCGACATCGCGCTGTGCACCGCCGGCCGGCTCGAGGAAGCCGACGCCGCCGTCGGCGCCGGCGAGATCGCCGCGCTGTCGCTGGATCCCTTCGGCAGCCCGGTCCCCGACCTGCCCTTCGGCATCACCGACTACGCGACATCGATACGCGTGCACGGCGACCAGATCTCCCCCGAGCGCCGGCCAGGCCCCGCACTCGACGGCCGCCCGGTGACCGACGTGCTGGCGGGCGCCCACGCATCGGCAGCAGCGCAGGGATTCACCGCCGCCGACCGGGTGCTGTCCACCGCGAGTTGGGCGAGCGCCGGCGAGCTGATCGACAACATGCTCGCGGTGTTCGCCGTCGGTGCATCGCTGGTCCAGGTGGCCCACCCCGATCCGGCGGTCATGGACCGTCGCCGCCTGACCGAGAAGGTCACCAAGGGCTGATCCGCGTCGCGGTCGTCATCGTGCGCTCATATCGCCCGTCGCGGGCGTGCCGTCCGCGAGCCCGTAGCGCAGGTACACGGTGCCCTTCTCGCCGGCCACCGGAGGTTCCAGGAGCGCGACGTTGGTGGGCACCGCACCACCGTCGAACACCTTCTTCCCGACTCCGAGCACGATCGGATGCACCCAGAGGTCGAGACGGTCGAAGAGCTTCTCCCGCAGCAGCGTCTGCACCAGGTTCAGGCTTCCGACCACCTTCACATGCTCATGCCGGTCCCGGATCCCGCGCACGGCCGCGGCCAGATCCGGACCGAGCTGCGTTGACCCGGCCCACGAGAGGTCGGGCCTGCCGCGGGAGGCCACATATTTCGGGACGCCGTTGAACAGCTCGGCGATGCTTCCGTCCTCGCCACCCTTTTGGTGCGGCCAGTACGCGGCGAAGATGTCATACGTCCGCCGTCCGAGCAGCAGGGCATCGGTGCCCTCGTAGGCGGCACCCACCTGCGACCCGGTGACCTCGTCCAACAGGGGCGCCTGCCAACCGCCGAATGGGAACCCCACCGGGTCCTCGTCCGGCCCGCCGGGCGCCTGGCCGACGAGGTCGAGGGTTGCGAACAACTCGATGTGGATGAGGCCCATGGCGTACTCCCGATGCGTTGGCGGTCGCGGTCAGCAAGTAGACCCGGGTGCGCGGGCAGACTCATCGTCGCGACGCACACCGTGTCCAACCTCGTCCCCGCGCTCGCCGGCCCCGGGGCAGTGGTCAAGTCGCCGGAGGAAGCGGATCGCCGGCCCGCAGCGGCGTTTTCGCGAATCGGCCCTCATGGGCCAGCACCGGCCTGCGATCGCCGGCCAGTTCGGGATAGCGCTCCTCGAGCTTCTCGCGCCGACTCATCTGGCGATGCCAGTGTGCGACGGTCTCCCGGTCACCGTTGCCGGTGGCGCGCCAGGTGGTCGGGGCGTCGTCGCGGCTGGGCCCCGGATTCGCGACACCGCCCAGTGCCACCGACGGCGGTCTGCGGCGCGGTTCGGATCCACACTCCCGACACGGCGGAGCCGGGCTGGCGTGCGACGCCACCAGCGCCTCGAAACGGTGACCACACGGGCAGACATAATCGTAGATCGGCACGGCTCACCAGTTCTGGATCGAGGAGGCGAAGATCGCGGCGAGATCCTCGTCGCGGACCGGCCTGGGCGAAATGGCCAGCAGCCGCTGCTGTTTGAGGGTGCCATCGACCAGATCGGCGATGTCACGCTCGGTGTAACCGACCGCGCCGATCCCGTTCGGCGTCCCGATGTCGCGCATCAGAGACGCCAGCGCGGCGGGCAACGCATCCACCGGGTCGGCCTCGTCGGCGGCACGCGGATCGAGCAGTCGCGCCGCGTGGACGTGCTTGTCGGGGTTGGTCGCGAAGGTGAACCGGAACGCCGCCGGCGCGGTGAGCGCGACCGACTCGCCGTGGGGCACCATCGCCTCATCCTGCGGGTAGTTCTTCGGCCGGTATTCGCGGACCCGTCCGGCGATCGGATACGCGCACGCATGCGGGATATGCACTCCGGCATTGCCGAAACCCATCCCGGCGAACGTCGCCGCCAGCATCATGTCGCTGCGCGCGGCCAGGTCGCCACCGTTGAGCACGGCCTTGCGGAACGACCGGGCCAGCAGTCCGAGAGCCTGCAGACTCCACGCGTCGGAGATCGGGTTGGCGCCGCAGTACGCCACCCGGGTGTCGGCGCGGTGGCGGGCGAAGGATTCGAAAGGCTTGGCGGTGAACGATTCCAGCGCGTGGCACAGCACGTCCATACCGCTGGCCGCGGTCACCTCGGGCGGCATGCTGAGGGTGAGCAGCGGGTCGATGACGGCCATCGACGGACGCAGCAGCGGATGGCTGATGCCGGACTTCACCTTGAGTTCGAGGAAGTCCATGATGCAGACCGGTGTGGTCTCCGAGCCGGTGCCTGCCGTGGTCGGCACCGCCACCAGCGGCTTGAGCGGCCCCGGCGGCGCCTTGCCCGCGCCGATCGGTTTGTTGACGTAGTCGTAGAGGTCGCCCGGATAGGTCGTGAGCAGGTTGACTGCCTTGGCGGTGTCGATCGACGATCCGCCCCCGACCCCGACGAACCCGTCCCACTGTGACTGCCTGGCGAATTCGACGGCGGCGAGAATGCCCGCGTCGGTCGGTTCGACGTGGACCTGGTCGTAGATCTCCACGATCAGGCCGCCGGCCTTGGCGGCGTCGGCGACGCGCTGCGGCAGCCCCGTGGCCGCGATCCCCGGATCGGTGACGATGAGCACCCGCTCGGCGCCGAGTTGCGAAAGGTCCCAGCCGATCTCGTCGACCGCGCCGGCACCGAACTTGATCGGCGTTGCGCCCCATGTGAAGACGGTCTCGTTGAGGTATTCAGTCATGGCGCCTCCTCGCGCAACCACTCGTCATATCAGGATGCCGCCCCGCTCAGCTGAAGTGGCCCGCGGGCGCGAAGGCGAGTTTCTCGGCCTGTTCGGGGTCATGGCCGAAGATCACCTCGGCACCGGTCTCCTCGGCGATCCGCCGGAGTTTGTCGACGGATTCCAGCCAGCGCACGCTGTCCCACACGATCGCCGCGCCGATCGCGGGGGGTCCCCAGCTGGCGCCGAGATAGACGGCATCCGACGTGAAGATCTTGGTACCCGACTCCGGCAGGTCCACCCGCAGTGACATCGTTCCCCAGGTGTGGCCGGGGGTTTCGATGACGCTGACCCCCGGGGCGATCTCGGCGTCACCGTCCACCAGCTCGAAGTCGATGCCCTCGTAGTCGGCCTTGAGATGGGCGCCCTTGAACGCTCCGGCGATGCCCAGCGCACCCTCGTGCTCATTGCGGTTGCAGACGATCCGCGTCTTGCCGTTGTCGAACAACTTCGCGTTCGCCGCGTGGTCGAAATGCAGGTGCGACAGCACCAGCACGTCGATGTCATCCGGCGAGAGTTCCAGTGCGGCAAGCGAATCCTGCAGATAGGTGGTGCCGTCCTGCACCGGGAAGAATTCCTGCAACCCGGTCGGCGCCCATCGGGTCTCCCAGTCCTGCGGCACACCGGTGTCCCACAGGATGCGGCCGTCGGGATGTTCGATGAGCACCGCGTGCGTCGGGCAGGTGGTCCACACCGCCGGCTTGGCCGGCGTGCTGCGGTCGGTGATGGTCTGGCCCGGTTTGAGCAGGAGCCAGGTTTGGTCGCACTCCATCGTTCCCGTTTTGAGGAGATGAACCTTGATCGGTGCCGTCATCCGCGTCTCCTGCGCTTCGAAGTGACCGTCCGCCAGGAGTGTGACATGTAGCATGCTACTCAGTCAACGAAACTCCGGCTCGCCTCCCGGTGTCCCGGGAATGCGGTCCAGTCCAGGGAAACTTGCGGTTTCGGATCGCCGGAGGCCTCGGCTTCCTGGGCGATCAACAGCGTCGCGGTGTGCAGCAGGTGGGCCCGCATCGACGCCGCGGCACGTTCTGCGTGACCACGTTCGACGTGCCGGTAGATCTCCTCGTGCTCGGCGAGGATGTCGTCGAGTCCGCGGGAACGGTCGACGGTGGAGGTGCCCCGCAGCAGCACCATGTCACGCAACGAGTCGATGTAGCGGGCCAGGCGCACGTTCCCGGACGCCTCGTTGATGATCTCGTGGAACCGGCGGTCGGCGGCCATGAACGCCGTCTCGTCGTGCCGGGCCGCCGCATTCTGCATCGTCTTCAGCTGCGTCCCAAGAAGTTTCACCCATGCGGGCGTCCGCTGCGTGACGGCGCGGTAGGTGGCCGGGACCTCGAGCAGCAAACGCATGGCAAACACCTCCTCAAGGTCGTGCAGCGAGGTCTGCAAGATGCGCACGCCGCGGTTGCGCTCGAACCGGACCATGCCCCGCCCGGCCAGCTGGATCAGCGCCTCACGCACCGGGGTCCGCGACACCCCCAACCTGCTCGCGAGATCGTGGACGGAGTACAGGCTGCCCGCGACCAGTTCACCGTTGACGATCGCGGCCTTGAGCTCCTCGAGAATTCTCGATGCGAGGTTCGCGTCGTTCCCGATGTACTTCACGGGTGAATCGTGCCACGACGGCAGCGGACTGGTCACTACGTCCGGAGTGTGAACGCCCGCGCCCGCCCCATCCCGCACCGCACCCGGCGCAGGTCGAGCGGCGTCACCTCACGACCGTGCGGTGACCCGCGTCCAGGCGCCGGGTCCAGCCCTTGGCGTCGAGATGTTCCAGCAGCGGGATCGCAACCCGCCGCGTCGTACCGAGCGCCTGACGCGCCTGGCTGGTGGTGAAGGGCTGCTCGAGGCGGGCCAGTTCCCGCATCGCCAGCGCGGGCCCCGTCGGCAGCAACACCACACCGTCGCGAAGGCGCAACACCCGGCCCGCGCGCTCGGCCGCCGCGAGTTCACGGGCGCCGAGGCGCAGCGCCGTCAGCTCATGGGCCTCCGGCGCGCGGAACGGTTCGTCCCGCAGGCGGGCCTCCAACTCGGCCACCGCGGATTCGGCAGGCCCGAGGCCCGCGTCCGCATCGCCGACCCGGATGTGGCCGCCCACCTGTTCGAGCCCCGCGTCGCGGACTACGGCGTCGAGCAGCGACTCGTCGGGCAGTGCGAGCAGGTCACGGGCTGCGCCACGGGACAGCCCCGCGGCCAACGGATCTCGCTCATGCAGCGCCCGTACCGCAGCGTCCAGCCGTTGCCGCCAGGCCTCGTACGTCGGGTCATGCACCCACCAGCCGCCGAGCACCCGCACCCCGTCGGGCGGCGCAGCATCCGGCAGCACCAGACCGAGCAGACGCAGATGGCGCTCCTCGACGACGCCCCGGCGGGCGACCTCGGCCGCCACGTCGCCGCGCGGATCCAGCCCGCAGAGCACGGCCGCGCGGCGCGCGCTGTCCCCGCGCCGCCGCAGCGCGGGCGGATCCGCGTCGAGGACCACGGCACCGCCCAGCACGCGCCGACTGCCGGGGTCGCGCAGCACCAGCCGGTCGCCCAGCACCAACGGCAGCCGTCGGCCGAGGCGCAACCGCCCATGATCGTCGTCGAACGGGCGCAGCCAGACCGGCACCGCCGCGGTTCCGACGTGCACGACGAGCTGCGACGGGGCCTCGGTCAACGCACCGCCGGTGGTGCGCCGCACGTCCAGCGTCCTGGTGCTCGGCCACGCATCCGGGGTGACCAGAGCGTCACCGCGGCGCACCTCGTCGTGCGGCACCCCTCTCAGGTTGAGCGCCACCCGCGCCACCGGCGGCAGCGCCGGATAGGGCTGTCCGCGACTCTGCAGCCCACGCGCGACGACGGACCGCTCCAGCGCGGCGCCCAGCAGGTGCAGCCGGTCGCCGCGGGCCAGCGTGCCGGCCACCAGGGTTCCGGTGACCACGGTGCCCGCCCCCGTGATGGTGAACGAACGATCCACCCACAGCCGCAACCGCGCAGTGGTCGCCGGCTCGGGCAGCCGCGCCAGCACCCCGTCGAGCGCGGTGCGCAACTCACCGATCCCGGTGCCGGCCACCGCCGACACGACGACGGCGGGCGCGTCGCGCAGACCTGTCTCGGCCAGTTCCGCGCGGGCCTGCGCGAGCACGCCGGCGGCCCGGTCCGGCGCCCGGTCGGCCCGGCTGATCACCACCAGCCCGTGCCGAATACCCAGCGCCGCCACCGCATCCCGGTGGTCGCCGGACTGTGCCTGCCAGCCCTCGTCGGCGGCCACCACGAAGCACACCACCGGAGCCGGACCCAGCCCGGCCAGGGTGTTGCCCAGGAAACGCTGGTGCCCCGGCACGTCGACGAACGCCACCTCGCGACCCGACGGCAGTGTGGTCCAGGCGAATCCGAGGTCGATGGTGAGTCCGCGGCGGCGCTCCTCCTCCCACCGGTCGGGCTCCATCCCCGTCAGCGCACGGATGAGCGTGCTCTTGCCGTGGTCGACGTGACCCGCCGTGGCGACCACATAGGTGGCGGCACTCTGCCCGCTCAGCGGTCCCCGCCGTTCAACGCCCCCAACGCGGCCCGCACGGCACCCAGCAACCGCTCATCGTCGGCGTCGGGCACACAACGCACGTCGAGCAGACAAGCGCCGTCATGGACCCGCGGCAACACCACCGGATCACCGGCGCGCAGCAGCGCGGCGGCGGCCTCGGGCAACCGCACCGCCCAACCCTGCAGTGGCACACCGGGTGCGCCGCCACCGCCGACCCGACCGTCATGCGGCACGACGGATGCCCCGACCGCGCCGGCGAGACGTTCGGCGCGCTCCCGTAGCCGGCCGGAGTCGGCGTGCAGAAACCGCATGACAGGAGGCGGTCCGGCGCACAGCGTCGCCTCCAGCGCCGCCAGCGTCAGCTTGTCGGCGCGTACGGCGCGCGCCAGGGGATGACGGGCCATCCGGGCCACCATCTCGGCACTGCCCAGCACCACCCCGGCCTGGGGCCCGCCGAGCAGTTTGTCGCCGCTCGCGGTGACGATGTCGGCCCCGGCGGCCAGGGCCGTGGCGGCGTCGGGTTCGTCGGGCAGCAGGAGATCGGGTGCCAGCAGCCCACTGCCCAGATCGTTGAGCAGCGGCACACCGTGGGACCTCGTCAGCTCCCGCAGTTCGGGCAGCCCCACTGCGGCGGTGAACCCCTCGACGCGGAAGTTACTCGGATGCACCTTGAGCACGCACCCGGTCTGCGGGCCCATGGCGTCGGCGTAGTCGCGCAAGTGGGTGCGGTTGGTGGTGCCCACCTCCCGCAGTCGCGCACCGGTGGACGCGATGAGGTCGGGTAACCGGAACCCGGCGCCGATCTCGATCAGCTCCCCCCGGCTGACCACCACCTCCCGGCCGGCGGCCAGCGCGGTGGTGGCCAGGACGAGCGCGGCCGCACCGTTGTTGACCACGAGCGCATCCTGCGCGGCGGGGCATGCCGCCAGCAACGCGGCGCGGGCGGCCACGCCGCGCTTCGACCGGGTTCCGGTGGCCAGGTCCAGCTCCACGTCGACGTAGCCACTGGCCGCGAGCAGCGCATCGACCGCCGCGGCCGACAGCGGCGCCCGCCCCAGGTTGGTGTGCACGACGACGCCGGTGGCATTGAGGACCGGGCGCAACGTCGTCGCCGAGCGGGCGGCCAGCGCCGCGGCCACCGCCTCAGTGACCCGCTCGGGCGGCAGGTCGCCGGTTCGGGCACGCTCCTGCACCTCGCGCACCACCGCGCGCACGACATGCTCACCCAGCCGGGTGCGCGCGCGGGCCACCGCCGGCAGCCCGAGCAACTCGTCGGTGCGCGGGATCAGGCGGCGCGGGTCGACATCGGTCACCGTCGGTGGGCCCTCCTCCCCCGGCACGGCCGGCTACTGGCGGAGGCGGACGGGAATCGAACCCGCCAGGCCGAGCTACTCGACCTCACCGGTTTTGAAGACCGGGGGGACCACCAGGAACCCAAACGCCTCCGCGCCCAAACCTAGCCGTATCCCTGCGTCCGGCTCATTCGCCCTTGCAGTTGAGGATCTGGCGCAGTTCGTGGACGACCTCGATGAGCGGCGCCGCGTCGGCGATCACCTGCTCCACCGGCTTGTACGCGTCGGGGATCTCGTCGACCCAGGCCTCGCCGTGCCGGTATTCGATACCGACCATGCGGGCCGCGAGATCCCCGGCCGTGAACAGCTGACGGGCCTTGGTGCGGGAGTAGCGCCTGCCCGCGCCGTGCGGCGCGGAGCACAGCCCCAGCGCCGAACCCTTGCCGCGCACCACATACGAGCGGGTGCCCATCGAGCCGGGGATCAGGCCCATCACACCCTCGTGCGCGTCGATCGCACCCTTGCGGGTCAGCCACACATCCCGACCGCCGTGGTGTTCACGCTTCGTGTAATTGTGGTGGCAGCCAACACGGTCCACCTCGATGTTGTCCGGGTCGCCACCCATGTGACGGGCCAGCGCGAGCCGGAACCGGTCGAGCATCTCCTCACGGTTCTCGTAGGCGAAGCGCTGCGCCCACGACAGGTCACGCAGATACTCGCCGAACTCCGGAGTGTCTTGCGGGAGGTAGGCCAGGTCGGGGTTGGGCAATTCGATCCACCACTGCTGGCACAGCCGCTGGGCGGTCCTGATATGTCGTTGGGCGATCTTGTTGCCGACGCCGCGGGACCCGGAGTGCAGGAACATCCACACCCGGTCCTGCTCGTCGAGGCACAGTTCCAGGAAATGGTTCCCACCGCCCAGCGACCCGAGTTGCTCGCGCCACTTCGGGCTGTGCGACAGGTCGACACCGGCCTCGCCGGCCTGCGACTCCAGCCCGGCGATGCGCCGTGCGCTGAAATCGAACCGCGTCAGGGTGGCGTTGTAGTTGCCCGGCGACATGGGGATCAGGGATTCCAGCGACGCACGCAGCTCGGACAGCGCGCCTCGGTCCGCGAAATCACTTGCCGTATAGACGGTTCGGGCTGCCTGCATACCGCAGCCGATATCGACGCCGACAGCGGCGGGGATGACGGCGCCGATGGTGGGGATGACGGTTCCGACGCTGGAGCCCTTGCCGTAGTGCGCGTCGGGCATCAATGCGACATGCGGGTGGACGAAGGGCATGGACGCGGTCTCCCGCGCCTGCCGGATGGTCAGTTCGTCGACCTCGCCGGCGAAGTTGATGAGCTTCGGTGCGAGCTTCTCGGGCATCGGACGATCGTCGGCGTGCCGGTCGCCGCGGTCAATCGAATTCCGGTGCGGGCCGGGCCTACGCTCGTGAGGTGAGCGCGACATCGCCCGCGGCCCGGCTGACCGGATACGCCCACGGCGGCGGCTGCGCATGCAAGATCCCGCCGGGTGAGCTCGAGGACGCGGTGCGCGGACTCACGGGCCAGTCGGGCGAGCATGTGCTGGTCGGGCTCGACGACGGCGACGACGCGGCCGCCGTGCGGGTCGGCGATCTGGCCGTGCTGTCCACGGCCGACTTCTTCACCCCCGTCGTCGACGATCCCTACGACTGGGGCCGCATCGCCGCGGCCAACGCCCTGTCGGACATCTACGCGATGGGCGGGCGTCCCGTCATCGCGATCAACCTGGTCGGCTGGCCGCGCGGCGTACTGCCGATGGAGATGATGACCGAGGTGCTGCGCGGCGGGCTGGCAGTGGCCGCACAGGCCGGTTGCCCGGTGATCGGCGGACACTCCATCGACGATCCGGAACCGAAGTACGGGATGGCGGTGACCGGCGTCGCCGACCCGGACCGCCTGCTGCGCAACGATGCCGCCGCCCCGCGGCTACCGCTGACACTGACCAAACCGCTGGGCACCGGGCTGCTCAACAACCGGCACAAACAGACCGGTGAGGTGTTCGCCGAGGCGGTGGCGATCATGACCGCCCTCAACCGTGACGCCGCCGCGGCCGCGTTGACCGCCGGGGTGCGGGCGGCCACCGACGTCACCGGTTTCGGGCTGCTCGGCCACCTGTACAAGATGTGCCGGGCCTCCGGAATCGGCGCGGTGATCGATCGCAGCGCCGTACCCGTCATCCCGGCATCGCTCGACGCGCTGCGCGACGGTTTCGTCTCCGGTGGCACCCGGCGCAACCTGGACTGGGTGCGTCCGCACCTGTCGTGCGGCCCCGGCGTCACCGAGGGCGACCAGCTGCTGCTGGCCGACGCGCAGACCTCCGGAGGGTTGCTCGTGGTCGGCGAACTGCCCGGCCATCCCGTCATCGGGCACACCACCGCGCAGCCGGGTATCCGGGTGCGCTGACGCGGCGAACGCACCCCATCCCTCGGCGAGCGTGCGCAAACTCCCGCCGGTACGCGGCGTGTCGCCCGCAGACACGCACCCTCGGCGGAAGGGGGGAAGGAGAGGGGTCAGCCGGCGGTGGTGATCGAATCGCCGGTGACACCGGCCGCGCGCCGGGCCGCCAGTCTGCGTTTCTGCGGCTCGATGGTGTACCGAGGGTCGCGGGCGGACTCCAATCCCGCCTCGAACACACCGAACCGGGTCAGCGCCGACGCCGCCATAAGCGCCAGCCCGGAAACCACCGCGACACCGCGGCGATGCCCGCCGAACAGGGCGCCGAGGCCGCCGGCGACCACCAGCCGTTCACTCCACCGCAGCATCCGGCCCGGATTGCCGTGATGCAACGGCTCGGCGGCGACGGGATCCATCCGGCGCTCCATGAGCCGCATCGCCACGACGTCCCCGATGGCGCCGAGGACGGCAAGGCGCCGCGCCGGACCGGTCTGGGCGACCGGTGTCGTGACCATGGCCAGCCCCGCCGACGCGAGGCTCGCCGAGCTGACGAACACGAACGGCAGATCCTCGTGCGCCGCGTTCCAGGTCGGCGTGGCGGTGTCGGCGAGAAGTACCGCGGTGTAGACGGCCAGCGGCGCGGCGAATACCGCGGCCTCCAGTCCGGCGGGTCCTTCCACCGCCCGCAGCACCGGGCGCAGCGGACCCAGCGGCAATCGCTCGCCCGTCATCCGGTCCACCTCCGACGCCGCCGCCACCGAGATCCCGGCGCTGAATGCGCTGAGGATCCAGGAGCCCAGGCTCATCGGCGAGGTCAGCTTGATCGTGCGCAGCATGTTGAGGAAACGTTCCGGCCTGCCCAGATCCCTGACCAGCGCGGCGGCACTGAGGATCGCGGCCACCAGCGCCGCGAGCCGGGCGTTGCGGCGCAGCGCGGCACGGCCGGTGAGCTGCGCGCCCGCCGCCAGCAGACCCGAACCGCCTGCCACGCCGCCGAGGAACAGGTACGCGCCGACCTCGTGACCCCACGGCGCGGGTTTGACCACCGGACGCCCGTAATAGGTCGTGAACTCGGCCTCGGGCACCATCGGCATCTCGCGCGAACCGTCCCCGGCGCCGCGGCGCACCCTGCCGAGCCGGATCCCGCGACGGCGGCGCCCGGCCGGCTCGGGCGGCCGCAGGCTGTCGTACTCCGAGGTGCTCATCGGTGCCTTCTGCTCTTCGCGCAGGCGCTCATCGGTGCCCTCTGCTCTTCGCGCAGGCGCTCATCGCGGCCTCCTCCAGAAGGCGACTGCCGCGGCCGCGAGCATGCCCGCGCCGGCCATCCCCGCGCGAGTGAACATCCGCATCAAGTCGGCCGTGGGCACCCGCGGATCGGGCGGCAGCCCATAAACCTCCGGCTCGTCCAGCAGCAGGAAGATCGACCCGGTGCCGCCAACGCCGTCGTGTTCGTTGGCGCCGTAGAGCCGGGCCTCGGTCAGCCCCCTGGCATGCAGTTGCGCGACCCGCTCGCGGGCCTGCACCACGAGGTCGTCGTGGTCACCGAATTTGATCGAGGTGGTCGGGCAGGTCTGCGCGCACGCGGGTGTCTCGTCTTCGACCAGGCGGTCGTAACACAGGGTGCATTTCTGGGCGACCCCGACATTGCGAATGTCCGCCGAATGATGTTGCCCGCCTTGGCCTTCCCGCTCAGTCGGGGTTCGCACCGTGCCGTCGCTGCGCCGTTCGACCACACCGAACGGACAACCCGCCACGCAAGTGCCGCACCCGTTGCACACATCGGCCTGCACCACCACGGTGCCGAACTCGGTGCGGAACAGCGCGCCCGTCGGGCAGACATCGAGGCATCCGGCGTGCGTGCAGTGTTTGCACACATCCGATGCCATCAGCCAGCGGAACTCCGGGGTGTCGGGTCCCGGATGGCGATCCGGCGCGGCCTCCGCCGGGCCGGACGAACCCGCGACCGCGGGCATACCCAGGTCGATGAGGGCCCGGCCGGATCCCCGCGCCTCCTCAATACGGTCGCGCCCCTGCTCGATGAACGCGACATGACGCCAGGTGCTGGCACCCAGTTCGCCGGTGTTGTCGTACGAAGACCCCAGCAATTCGAGGTTGCCGTCCAGCGGATTGCGGTTCCACTCCTTGCAGGCCACCTCGCACGCCTTGCAGCCGATGCAGATCGACGTGTCGGTGAAGAACCCCTTGCGCGGGCGGGGATCCCGCCAACGCGCGTCGGCGGTCGGATCGGTTGGTCCGGCCAGTTGGCCCATCAGCCCTCCTTCGTCGGGTCGGTGACTCGCGCGTTGTCCGTCTCGGTCGTCGCACCCGCCCGGGATTGATACTCCTCGACCAGGCGCAGCAGCGCCTGGCCCTGCGGTCGGCGGCCCGGCCGGATATCGCAGGACCCGGCCTTGGACTCCTGGATCTGAACGTTCGGGTCGAGCGCCACGCCCAGCAGATCGTTGGCCGCGTCGCCGCTGACCACCGCGTCGCCGCCGACACCCCAGTGGTAGGGCAGACCGATCTGGTGCACGGTGTGACCGCCCACCACCACCGGCGTCATCCGCTCGGTCACCAGCACGCGGGCCTCGATCGCCGCCCGCGGGGAGACGATGGTGGCCCAGCCGTACGGCTCCAGGCCCCGTTCGGCCGCCAGCTCGGGTGAGACCTCGCAGAACATCTCCGGTTGCAGCTCCGACAGATAGGGCAGCCAGCGGCTCATCCCGCCCGCGGTGTGGTGTTCGGTGAGGCGGTAGGTGGTGAACACGTACGGGTAGACATCCACGCCGGGCTCCCCGGCACTGGGGGCGAACAGATTGTCCTTACGCGGGAAGATGACTCGCGACGGGCTCTGCTGCTGGGCATACAGTGCGTTGGCGACCGGCGACTCCTGCGGCTCGTAGTGAGTGGGCAGCGGACCGTCGAGCATCCCCGTCGGCGCGAACAGCCACCCCTTGCCGTCGGCCTGCATGACGAACGGATCGTCACCCGCCAGCGCGTCCGGACCGCCCAGGGCCGGATCCGGGCGGGTGTCGGGGGCCCGGTCGACGACGAAGTCGGGCACGTCGTCGCCGACCCAGCGGCTCTGCTGCGCGTCCCACCAGATCAGTCGTTTGCGCTCGGACCACGGCCTGCCGTCGGGGTCCGCCGACGCCCGGTTGTAGAGGATCCGCCGGTCGGCCGGCCATGCCCAGCCCCACTGGTCCTGCATAGGCCCCGCGCCGCCGTGGGGCACCCGCCGGGCAGCCTGATTCACGCCGGTGGCGAAGACCCCGGTGTAGATCCAGCAGCCGGCCGCGGTGGACCCGTCGGCGCGCATCTCGGTGTAGGCCGTCAACGGCTCACCCGCGCCGGGTCCGGCGGTGTGGAAACCGTTGATCTCGGCGAGCACCGCCTCCGGCATCGGTTCGCCATGCTCGTCGGTGGGGTAGTCCCACGTCAGGTCCAGCAGCGGCCGGTCCCGTTCATCGGTCGACCCGGCCAGTGCGGCCCTGATCCGGTTACCCAGTTCGATGAAGAACTGCAGATCGCTCTGGCAGTCGCCCGGCGGTTCGACAGCCTTGTGCCGCCACTGCAGCAGCCGTTGAGTCTGGGTGAAGGAGCCGGCCTTCTCGACGTGGGTCGCCGCGGGGAAGAAGAACACCTCCGTCGCGATGTCCTCGGTGCGCAACTCGCCGGAAGCGATCTCCGGTCCGTCCTTCCACCAGGTGGCTGACTCGATGAGGTTGAGGTCGCGGACCACGAGCCACTTCAGGTGTGCCATCCCGAGCCGCTGCATGCGGCCGTGCGCCGAACCCACCGCAGGATTCTGGCCCAGCAGGAAGTAGCCCTCCACCTCGTCGTCGAGCATGGCCATGACTGTCTGATAGGTCCCGTGCGGACCGGTCAGGCGCGGCAGGTAGTCGTAGGCCCAGTCGTTGTCGGCCCGGGCCGCGTCGCCCCACCACGCCTTGAGCAGGCTGACCAGATAGGCGTCGGCGTCGGCCCAGAATCCCTTCTCCTGCTTGGGCCCCACCAAGTCCAGGTAGCTGCGCAGCGTGTCGTGGACACCGGCTTTGGGCATCGGCAGGTACCCGGGCAGCAGGTTGAACAACGTCGGGATGTCGGTGGAGCCCTGGATGCTCGCATGGCCGCGCAGCGCCATGATGCCGCTGCCCGGCCTGCCGACGTTGCCCAGCAGCAACTGCAGAATCGTTGCGGTGCGGATGAATTGGGCGCCCAGGGTGTGCTGGGTCCACCCGACGGCGTAGGCGAAACAGGTGGTGCGCTCGCGTCCGGAGTTCTCGGTGATCGACCGGGCGAGATAGTCGAAGTCGGCCAGACCGATACCGCACATGTCGCGGACCATCTCGGGGGTGTAGCGGGCGAAATGCCGCTTGAGGATCTGGAATACCGTCCGCGGGTGCTGCAGGGTGTCGTCGCGTTGGACGTGGGCATGCTCCAGTGGCGGTCCCCCGCTGCCGTGCGTATCGCCCGCCGCCCGATCGGACAGACTCGCGCCGTGCTCGGGTTCGCCGCTCTGTTCGGCATATGCCCAGGACGACATGTCGTACAGACCCGTCTTGGGGTCGAATCCGGAGAACAAGCCGCCGAGATCCTCGGTGTCGCGGTAGCTCTCGTCGATCAGCGTCGCGGCGTTGGTGTACGCGACCACGTAATCGCGGAACCACAGGTCGTTGGTCAGCACATGGTTGATGAGCGCGCCGAGCAGCACCACATCCGAGCCTGCCCGGATCGGGATGTGCTTGTCACACACCGCCGAGGTGCGGGTGAACCGCGGATCGACGTGGATCACGCGGGCGCCACGGGCCCTGGCCTCCTCGACCCACTGGAAACCCACCGGATGGCACTCGGCCATGTTGGAGCCCTGGATCACGATGCAGTCCGCGTTGGCCATGTCCTGCAGAGGCTGGGTGGCGCCGCCGCGCCCGAACGAGGTTCCCAGACCGGGAACGGTGGCGGAGTGTCAAATACGGGCCTGGTTCTCGATCTGGATCGCACCCGCGGCCGTGAAGAGCTTCTTGATCACATAGTTTTCTTCGTTGTCCAGCGTCGCCCCGCCGAGCGCGGCGATACCCATGGTGCGGCGCAGCAGGTTGCCCTTCTTGTCGATGTCCTGCCACGTGTGCCGCCGCGACGCCATGAACCGCTCGGCGACCATATCGAGGGCGGTGTCGACGTCGATGCGCTGCCATTCGGTGGAATAGGGCGCGCGGTAGAGCATCTCGGTCTGCCGGCCCGGTGAATTCACCAGTTGCTCACTGGCCGAACCCTTCGGACACAGCCGGCCCCTGGAGATGGGCGAGTCGGGGTCGCCCTCGATCTGTACGACCTTCTCGTCCTTGACGTAGACCTTCTGGCCGCAACCCACCGCGCAATACGGGCACACACTCTGCACGACGCGATCCGCGGTCGCGGTGCGCGGGCTCACCGCACGGGTGCGCGGCGACGTCACCGCCGGTCCGCGGCCGAATACGTCGCCGGAACGAAACTGGCGTACCACCGGCCACTCGAGGAACGATCTCGGTCCCACCATGCCTCCGAGATTAGCCCGTCGCATCACGCAGCGACGGGCCGTTGGACCCGGTGGTCGGGCTGCGCGCTCAGCGCAGCAGCGCGCGTGACATCACGACACGCTGAATCTGGTTGGTGCCCTCGTAGATCTGGGTGATCTTGGCGTCACGCATCATGCGCTCGACGGGAAAGTCCGTGGTGTACCCCGCGCCGCCGAACAACTGCACGGCATCGGTCGTGACCTCCATGGCCACATCCGAGGCAAAACACTTCGACGCCGCCGAGATGAACCCCAGGTTGCCCTCCCCACGCTCGGCGCGGGCGGCAGCGGAGTAGACCATCAGCCGCGCCGCCTCCACCTTCATCGCCATATCGGCGAGCATGAACTGGACACCCTGGAAATCACTGATCGCCGAACCGAACTGCTTACGGTCCTTGGCGTAGGCGATCGCCGCGTCCAGCGCGCCCTGCGCCACCCCCACCGCCTGCGCGCCGATCGTCGGCCGGGTGTGATCCAGCGTCGCCAAAGCCGTTTTGAACCCCGTACCCGGCTCCCCGATCATCCGATCCCCGGGCACCCGGCAGTTCTCGAAATACAGTTCGGTGGTCGGCGACCCCTTGATCCCCAGCTTCTTCTCCTTGGGGCCCACCGAGAAACCCTCGTCGTCCTTGTGCACCACGAACGCCGAAATCCCGTTGGCACCCTTGTCCGGATCGGTCACCGCCATCACCGTGTACCACGTGGAGTAACCACCGTTGGTGATCCAGCATTTGGTGCCGTTGAGAATCCAGTCGTCACCGTCCGCGCGGGCCCGGGTGCGCATCGCCGCCGCGTCACTGCCTGCCTCGCGTTCGGACAGCGCATAGGACGCCATCGCCTCACCGTCGGCCAGACTCGGCAGCACCTGCTTCTTGAGCTCCGCGGAGCCGCGCAGGATCAAACCCATCGTGCCGAGCTTGTTCACGGCAGGAATCAGCGAGGCCGACACGTCCACCCGCGCGACCTCTTCGATCACGATGCACGCCGCCACCGAATCCGCGCCCTGCCCGCCGTACTCCTCGGGTATGTGGACCGCATTGAACCCCGACGCATTCAACGCCTCGAGCGCCTCCTGCGGAAACCGCGCCTTTTCGTCGACCTCGGCGGCATACGGAGCGATCTCCTTCTCCGCCAGCCCACGGATCGCCGCACGCAATTCGTCGTGCTCCTCGGGGAGCTTGAACACATCGAACGACGGGTTCCCGGCCCAACCTGCCATCATCGGCCTCCTCGCTACTCGCCGGTAACTTTACCCGTCCGCGCGGTCTCCGAGTAGCCGGTCACGCAGTGCCGCGTCCTTGGCGAGCACCACGTCCTCCAGGTCTTCCTGGAAGGCGGTCATCTTGGCGCGCAGTGCGGTATCGGCCGCCCCGAGGATGCGGACGGCGAGCAGGCCCGCGTTGCGGGCGCCGCCGATCGACACGGTGGCGACCGGCACCCCGGCCGGCATCTGCACGATCGACAGCAGCGAATCCAGCCCGTCCAGCCGGGCCAGCGGGACCGGCACACCGATGACGGGCAGCGGCGTCGCCGCGGCCACCATGCCCGGCAGATGCGCGGCGCCGCCCGCCCCCGCGATGATCACCTCGATTCCGCGGCCGGCCGCGCCGCGGGCGTAGTCGAACATCCGGCCGGGCGTACGGTGCGCCGACACCACGCCGACCTCGAAGGCGACGCCGAATTCGGCGAGCGCCTCGGCCGCGTCGGCCATCACCGACCAGTCGCTGTCGCTGCCCATGATCACTCCCACGCGGGGACCCTGCGATGCCGTCACGCGGACAACCCTGTCATGTGGCGGCGCCGCGGCGGTCACGGCCCGCTGTGGTGTGGGGATCCCAGCCGTCCGTCCATTGCGCATGCGACAACCAGTGCGCCGCCCGCTCGGCACGCTCCCGCAGGTGCGCACAATCCGCGCCGACCAGGTTCACATGCCCGATCTTGCGGCCGGGCCGCTCCTCCTTGCCGTACAGGTGGACCCGCGCATCGGGAATCCTCGCGAACAAGTGGTGCAGCCGCTCGTCCATCGACATCGCCGGTGTCTGCGCGGCGCCGAGCACATTGGCCATCACCGTCACCGGGGTGAGCATCGTGGTGTCGCCGAGCGGGTAGTCCAGGACGGCGCGCACATGCTGCTCGAACTGGCTAGTGCGGCATCCGTCCATCGTCCAGTGGCCGGAGTTGTGCGGCCGCATCGCCAGCTCGTTGACCAGCAGCGCACCGTCGACGGTCTCGAAGAGTTCGACGGCCAGCACGCCGACCACCCCGAGTTCGGACGCGAGCCGCAGCGCCAGCGCCTCCGCCTCGGCCGCCGTCGTGCCGGGCAGGTCGGGCGCGGGGGCCATCACCAGCACGCAGATGCCGTCCTGCTGGACGGTCTCCACCACCGGCCAGGCCGCGCCCTGGCCATAAGGGGATCGGGCAACCAGCGCCGCCAGCTCCCTGCGCATCGCGACCCGCTCCTCGACCAGCACGGGTACGCCGTCGCCGAGATAGCGGGCGGCGATCTGGCCCGCCTCGGCGGCGTCGCGGGCCATCACCACGCCGCGTCCGTCGTAGCCGCCGCGGACGGTCTTGATCACCACGGGTCCACCGACGCTGTGCGCGAACGCCTCGGCGTCACCGGCCGACTCGACCGCGCTGTACCGCGGTACGGGTGCGCCCATCCCCTCCAGGCGACGCCGCATCACCAACTTGTCCTGGGCGTGCACGAGCGCCTCCGGCGGCGGCGCCACGTTCACCCCCTCGGCGACGAGGCGTTCCAGCAGCGGTGTCGGCACATGCTCGTGGTCGAACGTCAGCACGGCGGCGCCCGAGGCGGCGCGCCGAAGATCGTCGAGGTCGGTGTGGGAGCCGAGTACGACATCGGGCGTGACCTGGGCGGCGGGTTCCTGCGGGTGAGCCGCCAGTACGCGAAGCGCCTGACCAAGCGCGATCGCCGCCTGATGGGTCATCCTGGCGAGCTGGCCACCACCGATCATGGCCACCACGGGCGGGCTGTTGGGAGTTCTCGGCACAGCGCCTATGGTGTCACGGCGGTCGCCGGTTGCTGACCTGCGGCTGAGCCGCGATGGGGCATCTTGCAGGACGTTTCCGTACACTCCCTATCTGTGTCCTTCGCCGATGCAACGATTGCGCGACTTCCGCGATCGATCCGTCCGTATGCCGAACAGCATCACGAACTGATCAAATTCGCCATCGTCGGAGCGACGACATTCGTCATCGACTCGTCGATCTTCTACACGCTCAAACTGACGATTCTCGAACCCAAACCCGTCACCGCGAAGGTCATCGCGGGCATCGTCGCCGTCATCGCGTCCTACATCCTCAACCGGGAATGGAGCTTCCGAAACCGCGGTGGGCGCGAACGCCACCACGAGGCGCTGCTTTTCTTCGCGGTCAGTGGCGTCGGGGTGTTGCTGAGCATGGCCCCGCTGTGGTTCTCCAGCTATGTACTGCAGCTTCGAGTCCCGGACGTGTCACTGACGGTGGAGAACATCGCCGACTTCATCGCGGCGTACATCCTCGGCAACCTGCTGCAGATGGCCTTCCGATTCTGGGCGTTCCGGCGCTTCGTATTCCCCGACGAGTTCGGCCGCGATGCCGAGCAGACGGTCGGGGCCGCACTGACCTACGGCGGCATCGCCGAGGCGCTCGAGAACGAGTACGAGGCCCGCGGCCGCCGCCCGGGCAACGTCACCCCGCTGCGCCGGCGGCGCGGCCTTCGCCATCACGGCGAGACCGACGAGCACACCATCTCCAAGTCGTCCTGACCTGCGGAGCGTCGAGGCGTGAGCTAACCCGCCACACCCATTGGCAGCAACGCCTGCTCCTGTTGTGCAATGTTTGCTCGCGATCTTGCGAGACTTTGCTAGTGTGATGTTCCTATGCCGCAGTCCGTAACGCTGTCAGTCGCCGCGAAGCATGCAGCGGCGTCCGCGAAAGAGCTCTCCGCACGTGTGATGTGCGCTGCCGGCATGCCCGCGATGGCGCGCCGCCGCAATCGCCGCCGTCTGGCGATCCTGATGTTCCACGGTGTCGAGGCGGCACCGCTGTCGCCGGCGTGCTGGCACGTCCTGGACGTCGACGCCCTCCGACGGACGCTGCAGTACGTCCGCAGACATTTCCACGTGCTCCCCCTCCACGACGCGCTCGAGCGCATGGCGGCGCACACCCTGCCCGACAACGCCGCAGTACTGACCTTCGACGACGGAACACGCAATCTCGCGACGCACGCCGCCCCGGTGTTGCGTGATCTGGGTCTACCCGCCGCCGTGTTCCTCAGCACAGGCCCGATGGGCAGCGACGTCACCCTGTGGCCCGATCGCCTGTGGCTTGCACTCGCACGCACCCGGCAGCCGAAAGCCGACCTCACCGGCGCGGGCCTGCGGGTGTATCCGCTGCGCACCAACGCCGAGCGGGGCGAGGCCTACGCGCAGATCGTCAACCGGTTCAAGGAACTGCCCGACGATGAGCGGCTCGCGCGACTCGACTCACTCGTCGAGGCGCTCCAACAGTCAGCAGACGAAGAGAGCGGACCCTTCCGCCTGCTGACCTGGGACGAAGCACGCGAACTCAGCGCCGACGGACTGGTCACGCTGTACCCACATACCGTGACCCATCCCATCCTGTCCCGGTGCGCCGACGAGAAGGTGGAGCGGGAGATCTCCGGTTCGTGCAGCGCCCTGGAACGGGAGACCGGAACCGCGCCGACGATCTTCGCCTACCCGAACGGTCGCGCCCAGGACTTCGACGAGCGGGCCAAATCAGTCCTGCGCCGAAACGGCGTCCAGTGGGCCCTGTCGACGACCTACGGCTTCGCCCATGCGGATTCGGATCCCCTGGCATTGCCGCGCATACCCATCGGAAGCAACCTCTCCTGGGCGAAGTTCCAGGTCCTGGTCTCCGGCGCGGTGCCCTGACCTGCGCGCGCCGCTCAGGACAGGACCTGCAGGCGGTTGTACGGGAGGCCGGGCAAGCTGTCGTAGTCCCAGCGCAGGCCGGCCTGCTGGTAGGTGGATCCGACCGAGCTGCTGCTGGCGCCGGGGTCCATTTCGAA
>JAFDWN010000061.1 GCA_018268465.1 Actinomycetota bacterium | reverse complement strand
GTCATTCTTCAGGCGACGCCGACAATACCCGCTGAATGGCGACACATGGTCGGGCCGATTAGGCGTCACAGCGCGACCGACAAGCTACTCCTGCTATTGCCGTCGACTCCGATCGTTTTCGTCCGATGACGTCGCATCCCTTGTCGATGCACCTCGCAGCAGCGTGTTCGCCGCCATAAAACGACTGCACGACACCGGCGTTCTACGCCGATTGACTGACCGCACACGCGACCAGGTATGGGGCGCAAGCCTTCTGCTCGACGAACTGGACGACGTGGGGCACAGGATCGAGCGAGCAAGCACTCGACTCGGTCCCGCGCCACCGAGCTCCACCCGAGGAGCGTGACGCGTCGACGAGCATGACGGCGGCGGTCGATCGGATCAGAACACGATCGGAAACGTCGAGGACCGTGCACTCACCCGGGCCGCAGGACTACGCCGCCACACTCCCGACGTTGTCCACGATGTGGCTTTGAGGATCATCACCGTCGAGGAGCATTTCGAGCATCCCGAGGTCAGCGCGCGGGTGCGTGAGCTGGCGGGTCCCCCGCCCGGCCTGCCCGCCGACGACATCGCGAGCTTCGGCACCGTGTTCAACGCCGATGTCCGGTCGGCGGGGCGCCTCGACGGGCGCCGGCTGGCCCATATGGATGCCGCCGGGATCGACGTGCAGGTGGTCTCGCACGGCAACGGCAGCCCCGCCAGCCTGGCCCACGCCGACGCCGTCGGCCTCTGCCGCCAGGTGAACGACGACCTCGCCGCGAAGATCGCCGAACACCCGGACCGGTTTCGCGGCTTCGCGACGCTGCCCCTGCACGATCCCGAGGCTGCCGGCGACGAGCTGCGCCGCTGCGTACACGAGATGGGTTTCGTGGGGGCGCTGGTGGCGGGCACCTACGAAGGCTTGTTCCTCGACGCCTCGCGGTTCGATCCGATCCTCGCCGCCGCCGAGGAGGTCGACCTGCCGATCTACCTCCATCCGGGGTTGCCCCAAGCGGCCGTCTTCGACCCGTACTACACCGGCCAGTGGCCCGGATCGGTGGCGGTGATGTTCGCGGGTCCGGCGTTCGGGTGGCACGCCGAGGCCGGAATCCACGTGCTGCGGCTGATCCTGTCCGGCGCCCTGGACCGCCACCCCAACCTCAAACTGCTCAGCGGCCACTGGGGAGAGCTGATGGCCATGTGGCTGGAACGCCTCGACCACACCTTCGCCCGGGTCCGTCGCGACCACGACCGGGATATCAGCAGCTACTACCGCGACCAGGTCTGGGTGACCCCCTCGGGGCTGTACAACCGCAACCAGCTCCGCCACGTCGTCGGCGAACTCGGCGCCGGACGGATCGTCTGGTCCGAGGATTACCCGTATATCGTTCGCGACGACGTCGCCGACTTCCTGACCACGACGGGCCTGTCCGACGACGAGACGCACGCGATGGCGCACGGCAACGCCGAGGCGCTGCTGCGCATCTGAACCCGTACTAGACGGTCACCGTCTCCAGGCCCGAATTTCCCGGATTGTGAAGCAGGTTGGCGAAGTCGATGGTGTCCCACGCGGTGGCGTAGATCTGGTTCTTCAGCTCCCACGCGCCGTCTTCGACGTTGAGCAGGTCGGCCGCCGCGTCATAGCCGTAGTACACGACCGACAGCGGACCGGTGGTGATCAGCAGCTGATTGATCACCACCTGCGCGCCGTCCTTGTCGCCCGAGGCAGCCAGGACGAGGGCCGGCAGGATCTCCGTGATCGGGATGACGGCGTTGACGTAGGGCACCATCTGGCTACCGCGGTAGGCCAGCTCGAAGCCCTCCCGGACATACGGCTGGATCTCGGCGGGCAGCGGCGCCAGGATCGCGTTCCGCAGCTGCAGCACCGGGGCGGGCATCCCCTTGGGGTCGGGGTCGTCGGGCCGGAACGGGTTGGACAGCGGGTCGTCGGCACTGGCCGTGACCTGCGGCGTCACCGCGGCGGCGTACATCACCGGCCCGCCGTCGTCGAGAAGTGACGATCCGCCGCCGGCGGGGTTCGACGACAGCGGCAGGCCGGACTGGCCCTTGTTGTGCAGCAGCCCGAAGAAGTCGAGGACATCCCAGGTGACCCGGTAGAAACCGACCTTGAGCTGCTGGGCCTCGTACTCGACGTTGAAGACGTCGGCAATCTGGTCGTATCCGTAGAACAGGATCGCCACCGGCTGGGTGGTGACCAGCAGGTTGTTGATGATGCTCTGGGTGGCGTCCCGGAACAGCACCGGGTCCCCGCTGATGAGGTCGGGAATGTCGCCGGCGATGTTGGTCAGTGGCACCACCACGTTGACCCACGGGATCACCTGGCTAACGCGGTAGCCGAACTCGAAACCCTCGCGGACGGCGGGCTGCACGAACGGCACCGGATCGAACAGACCGACCGTCCCCTGCTCGAGCTGCCACACCAGCTGCGGCATGTCGTTGGGGATGGGGTCGCCCTCGCGGAACGGGTTCCAGCTCCACGGCACCGGCGCGTCGTTGGGCACGTACCAGCTGCCCGCCGCGGTCAGGGCCCGCTCGACGGCCGCGGTCGGCTCGAAGTCGACCTCGGTGTCCGTGTCGGTGTCGGTCTTGGTGACCGGCGGCGTCAGCGACGACACGGTCTTGGTCAGGGTGGCCGCGGCTTCCGAAGCCTTGGCGGTGAGATCGGCGAGCGGGCGGAACGGCGTGTGGCCACCGGCCGGAGACTCCGTGATCTCCTCGACGCTGTCCTTGATGTCGACGGGGGTCGTGGTCTCGACCGGATCGATGTCGACCGGTTTCTTGATGTCTTTGACCGTGGGTTTCTTGGTGTCCTCACCCTTGACCGGCTTCACCGTCTTGGGCGGGTTACTGGTGCTGAACTTCTTCTGCAGGTTCTTGACGACGCCGGCCTGGTCGAACGAATTGGCCTTCGGCAGGTCCTTGGTGATTCCCGCGGCGATCTTCGCCAGCGGCCGCTTCGGCCCGGCCTTGTCCCCGGTCTCCTTGCCCGTCGAGTTCTGCGTGGACGGCGACTCGGCGGTTTTGGACTCCGACGAGCTCGGTGTGGAATCGCCCGTGTCCGCCATCGCCGTGCCCTGGCCGGCGACCGCGATCGCGGCCCCCACGCCGGCAGCGACGGCAGCACCGCCGATGTAACCGATGTACTTCCCTGACGCCATCGTCGTCCCTTCGTAGCCCACTGGCAGCGTAGAGGGTGCGAGCAAACGTGGCAGCACAAGGGTTGCGGTCCGAACCGGCGGTTGCTGGCCGTGCGCCGCCGGCGCCCACGCCGACGTGGGGAACGTGAGCTACCTGTCGTCGGGCCGGACCATGGTGAACATCGACGGGGCGCGCACCTCCGCATAGTTGGCCGGCCCGCCGGCGCGCAGGATCGGCACCGGCGCGGCGGTGTCGTAGACGCCGTCCACCAGGAACGCCCGGTCGATGTGCACCGCAACCACTTGACCGAGGACCAGCCAGGTGGTGAGTTCCTGCCCGTCGGCGTCGGTGAGCCGGATCAGCTGGGTGAGCCGGCACTCGAAGTTGACGGGGCTCTCCAACACCCTGGGCGCGCCGATCAGCGCCGACGGGACAGCGGTGAGCGCGCCACGGACAAACTCGTCCTCGGAGGCCGGGATCGATGCGGATGTCTCGTTCATTGCCGCGGCGAGTGAGCGAGTCGCCAGATTCCACACGAACTCGCCGGTGGCGTCGACGTTCGAGACGGTGTCCTTCCAGCCGATCGACGCGAAACCGATCACCGGCGGGCGGTAGTTGAAACCGTTGAAGAAGCTGTACGGAGCGAGGTTGCGGGTGCCGTCGGCGCCCGTCGTCGATATCCACCCGATCGGTCGCGGCCCGACGATCGCGTTGAACGGATCGTGCGGCAAACCCGTTCCGTCGGCGGTCCGGTAGAAGTGCGCATCCGCTGCGGCCATCCGACCTGCCTCCTTACCTACGTCCGGTTTCGCTGCGACTGAGCGTCAGGACCGGATGAACTCCAGCAGGTCGGCGTTGATGACGTCCGCACGAACGGTGGGCATGCCGTGCGGAAAATCCTTGTATGTCTTGAGGATTCCGTTGGCAAGCAGTTCAGCGGACTTCGGCCCCGACGCCACGTACGGCACGATCTGGTCGTCTTCGCTGTGCATGACCAGGACGGGCAGCGTGATCTTCTTCAGATCCTCGGTGAAGTCGGTTTGCGAGAACGCGACGATGCCGTCGTAGTGGGCCTTGGCACCACCCATCATCCCCTGACGCCACCAGTTGTCGACGACAGCATCCGACGAGGTGGCGCCCGGCCGGTTGAATCCGTAGAACGGTCCGGCGGCCAACTCGCGGTAGAAGTCCGAGCGGCTCGCCGCCAGCTGGGCCTGGAACCCGTCGAACACCTCCTTGGGCAGACCCTCGGGGTTCGTTTCGGTCTGAACCATCAGCGGGGGCACCGCGGCGATGAGAACGGCTTTGGCTGCTCGGCTTTCGCCGTGGCGGGCCAGGTAGCGCACCACCTCTCCACCGCCGGTCGAATGCCCGATGTGCACCGCGTCGCGCAGGTCGAGGGCTTCGGTGACTGCGGCGAGGTCGTCGGCGTAATGGTCCATGTCGTGGCCGCCGCCGGTCTGCGAGGAACGGCCGTGGCCGCGACGATCGTGGGCGATGACCCGGTAGCCCTGGCCGAGGAAGAACAGCATCTGGTTATCCCAGTCATCCGCAGACAGCGGCCAGCCGTGGCTGAAGACAAGGGGCTGCCCGGAACCCCAGTCCTTGTAGAAGATCTCGGTGCCGTCGGCGGTCGTGAGAATGGGCATGGCAACTCCTTCGGATCGTGGCGGACGCGGCCCCGCGGGGTGACGGCGCGTCCGGCGTCAGGCGTCGAACGGACAGCACGGCGGGCGCAAGTCCCAGGCGGCACAATGTCTCCTTGTGATGCGGTAATGCGCCGCGCAGCGGGCCGTGTGCGCCCAGTTCCGGATGCTACACGGCGCCGTTGACCTCGACATGGCGCCGCGGAGCATTCACCCGTCCCGACTGCGTTGTCTCCCGTACACTGCGCGCCCCTGCCCGCGCCACGCCGGGCCCGGCGAGGCGTAATCGGACGCGGGCAAAGGGGTTACGACGCGTCGGCCGGTTGTGACATGCCCGGCTCGGGCCGATAGCACGCCTGCCCGCGATGGTGAGTCGCAAATGCCGCCCGCCACGCACCGACGCCCAATAGCATCGTCGTTCTCGTCACCATTCGTCGACGTCGGGAGGGGTCGGACGCAATGACCACATCAGTGACGCAGGACCGCACACCGTCGACCCGTCTGGTTCGGCGCAGCCTGGGAATGCTGCGTCCGGTACGCGGGATGGTCATCCTGTTGGCCGTCCTCGGGATGGTCGCCTCGGCGCTGCCGTATGTCTCGGCCGCCGCGTTCGGGCCCATGGTGCAGGTGGTGGCCCAAGCCGGCGAGGCCGGCAACCTGACCGGGGTGTGGGACCTGCGGGGACCGCTGGTCGCCCGTGACGACGGCCTGCTTCGCGCGCTGGCGGCACCGGTGCCGTTCGCGGTGCTTCTGTCGACCTGGGCGGGCTCACTGGTGCTGGCCCAGTTCATGTACTTCGTCAACGCCTGGGTCGGCGCGAAGGTCGATCAGGTGCTCGTGACCGATATCCGGCAACGAGTCCACGACCACATCCAGACCCTCTCACTGGACTTCTTCACCGGCTCGAGCAGCGGCGCCCTCATCCCGCGTGTCACCGTCGAATCCGCTGGTGTGCAGCGCCTCCTGACCGGTTGCCTGCTACCTCCGCTCATCGACGCGGTGGTACTGAGTCTGGCCATCGCCTATCTGCTGGCCACCTCGTGGCAGATGACGGTGGCCGCGCTGATCCTCACACCTCTGGCCCTGCTCACGCTGAGGTTCGCGGGCCGCCACGTCCAGAAGGCCACGCAGCGCGAGATGAACGCCGACCGGGCGATGTCCGCCGAACTCGAGCAGACGGTCAGCGGTATCGCCGAGATTCAGATGTTCAACGCACAACCCATACGCAGCAGGCGTTTTCACGCCGTGTCGGATACCGCGGCCAGGAGTTCGTCGTCGAGCGTGATCTGGATGCAGGCCACGGCCAACGGCTCGCAGGTGTTCGTGGCTCTCAGCACGGTGGTGGTGTTGCTGGTGGGCATCGCGTTCAGTTCGAGCTTCGGGCTGACGTTCGCCGGCCTCATCGTGTTCGCCGGTATGGTCCCGACGATGTTCGGTGCGGCGCAACGGGTGATGGGCGCGTACACCATGTACCAATCGGTGGCGCCCAGCGCGACGTCGACGTACGAACTGCTCGACACCCGCCCGTCGATCGAGGATCGCGCCGACGCCGTCGAAATCGGCGAGGTGCACGGAAATCTCGTATTCGAGAACGTGACGTTCGGCTACACGCCGGAGCAGAAGGTGCTCGACGGTCTGTCGTTCTCCATTCGCGAGGGCGAGACGGTGGCCTTGGTCGGGGGCATCGGTTCGGGTAAGTCGACGGTGTTCAACCTGCTGCTGCGTTTCCTGGACCCGCACCGCGGCCGGATCCTGCTCGACGGCCACCAGGTCGACGGGATCACCATCGCCTCGCTGCGCGAGCAGGTCTCGAAGCTGGCCCAGTTCCCGTTCTTCACCAAGGACACCATCCGCGAGAACATCCGGCTGGCCCGTCCGCAAGCCAGCGATGCCGAGATCGAGCAGGCCTGTGTGAACGCCCACGTCCACTCGGTCATCACGGACCCGGCGAAGCTGCACGACGGCTACGACACGGTGGTCGACGTGCAGGTGCCCTCCGGTGGCCAGAAGCGGTTGATCGCGTTGGCGCGCTGCCTGTTACGCAGACCGGAGGTCCTGCTCCTCGACGAACCGACGGAGAATCTCGACGCCGACCAGCGTGCCAGGCTGATCGGCGTGATCCGCGGCTACGCCCGCGATCGCACCTGCATCGTCATCAGTCACGACATGGACTTCATCGCCGCGGTCGCGGATCGGATACTGGTGCTGGAGGACGGCCGGATCACCCAGTCGGGCGGACACCAGGCGCTGATCGCCGAGGGCGGCCTCTACAAGAGGCTGTACGAGGCGCAGAACGTCGATCCCGATCTGGTTCATCCGCCGGCGACGTCCGAGATCGGTCCCGGGCCGGACGTGTCGGCCTGACCTTCGGCGGCGCACGTGCGCCGAGTGTGAGCCGACTGCGAAATCTGCGCGATTTCTTCGCACTCAGTACACACTGGTCGGGACGGTATAGCGTTGCCGGACACGTCCTGGAGAGTAAGGACCACTCCTATGCTCATCGCGATGGCGAGTGACCATGCCGGCCGTGCCCTGAAGGAAGAGATCAAGGCCTTCGCCAGGGCGAACGGACATGAGGTCGTCGACTTCGGCTGCGACACCGACGACCCTGCCGACCTGCCCGACCACGTTCTGCCTGGGGCACTTGCCGTCGCCCGCGGCGAAGCGGACCGCGGTATCTTCGTCGACGGTGTGGGCTATGGCAGCGCCATGATCGCCAACAAGATCGCGGGTGTCTTCGCCGCGGTATGCCAGGATCCGTTCTGCGCCGAGCTGGCGCGATCGCACTCCGACACCAACGTGTTGTGCATCGGCGGCAAGATCATCGGCTCGGCCATCGCGATCGAAATCGTCCGCGTGTGGCTGGTCACCGACTGGCTCGGCGCGACTGCGGGCGGCGAGAAGTATGCCCGCCGGGTCGCGAAGGTCAAAGAGATCGACGCGCGCCACGCCCAGCCGGTGGCCTGAGCCGACGCGCGGCGATGTCGCGCCGAGGCTGAACGCACTGCGGTCGTCGGTCGTGGCCACGGCTTCGTTCTACCGCAGGCACGGCGTCGCGGGATCGGATACCGACAATGCGCGTGCGGCCGACCGCGGCCCGGCACAGCCGGGCGCAGTATCGTGCCAAGCTGTGTGCCCTGCCCGCCTGAGCGCGAAGGAACTCGCCCGATGACGACGCCGAATTCCCGGCCAGCGACTCCGTTGACGATCATGTTCTGGCCCGAGTCGGCGTACGGGCCGACGAACCAGTGCATCGGCCTGGCGGCCATCCTGCGCGACCGCGGCCACACCATCGTGTTCGCGGCGGAGAGCTCCTGGGCGGGCAAGCTCGCCCCGTTCGGCTTCATCGAGGAACTCGTCGACCTCGCCGAACCGGACCCGGACGCCGGCGAGGAGGACGCCGGTAAGTTCTGGACCGATTTCATCGCCGAGACCGCACCGGAGTTCCGCAAGCCGACGGTGGAGCAGCTGGCGTCCTTCATCCAGCCCACCTACCAGGCGCTCATCGACGGCGCGAAATACTGTGAGCCGCGGTTGCGCGAGATCGTGGCCACCCATCGGCCCGACGTCATCGTCGAGGACAACGTGGTGCTGTTTCCCGCGCTGACCACGGGTGGTGCACCGTTCGTGAGGATCGTCTCGTGCAGCCCGCTGGAGGTCAGCGGGCCGGGTCTGCCGCCGCCGTTCTCCGGACTGCCCAGCGCCGACGCGTCGCAGTGGGACGACTACCGCGCGGAATTCGACCGCACCCACCGCACCGTGTGGGCGGACTTCGACGCGTGGGCGCAGGCGCGGGGGGCCGCGCCGCTACCCGAACTGGAGTTCATGCCCCGCGCCAACGCCGCGAACCTGTACGTCTATCCCGCCGAAGCGGACTATCTCGCGGTGCGTCCGCTGGACGACACCTGGACCCGGATGGACTCCAGTGTCCGGGAGACCGACGAGGAGTACGTGCTCCCCGATGCTGTCGCCGACCGGCCCGACGACAGTGCGCTCATCTATCTCTCGCTGGGTTCCCTCGGCGGGGCCGACGTCGACCTCATGCAACGCCTCGTCGACGTGCTCGGCACCACCCGCCACCGTTTCATAGTCAGCAAAGGTCCACAGGCCGATCGGATCACGTTGCCCGACAACATGATCGGCGCGCAGATGCTGCCGCAGACCAAGGTGATCCCCCAGGTCGACCTGGTGATCTCGCACGGCGGCAACAACACCGTCACCGAGACACTGCATTTCGGTAAACCGCTGATAGTGCTGCCGCTGTTCTGGGACCAGTACGAGAACGCCCAGCGCGTCGACGAACTCGGCTTCGGTGTGCGGCTGAACACCTACGCGTTCAGCGACGACGAGCTGACCGGCGCGGTAGACCGCCTGCTCGCCGACACCGCGTTGCGCAGCCGCCTGTCCGACATCGGTGCGGCGATCCGGGCACGCAACGGGCTGCGGGCGGGTGCCAACGTCATCGAACGTGTGGGCGCACAGCACCGGGCCTCGGTTGACTGACCCGCTGGACACGCTGGAGCTGGGCGCCGGCGCCCGGCTGGCGATCGTCGGTGACGGTGACGGCCTGGCGGCGGTCCCGCAGGTGCGCGACGCGGACGGCCGCTGGCGACGCGCGCTGCCCGGCGACGGACTCGCCGAAGCACTTGTGGATCTCCTTGCGCGGGTGGATGGTTCGGAAGATCGCGGCCGCTTCACGGTGCGCTCGTGGACGCGCCGGGGCGCCTCGGGTGAGCGGCCGATGGGGGTCGACCAGACCAACGAATCCGTGATCGTGGGCGACGCGGCGGTGGTGAAGTGGGCGACCCATCTGCAGGAGGGCCCGCACCCGGCGCCGCACCGGATCGCCGTGCTCCGCGGTGCCGGGTTCGCCGGGATGCCCGCCGCCTGGGGCCTGGTGACGTGGCAGCCTCCGGACGGGGCCGAGACGCTGGTGGCCGGCGCCGACGAGTTCGTACCCGGCGCCGTGGACGGCTGGACCTGGGCCGTCAACCTGGTCACCGACGCCGCCAGGGACAACCGTCCCGCACCCGCAGTGACCGCCGCCACCGATGTCGGCGCGCTGGTCGCCGAGCTGCATGCCGCCATGTCGGGCACGGTCGGCTTCGCATCCGCCGAGGATGCCGCGAGGTGGCGTGACGCCGCGATGCAGACCGTCGAAACGGCCTGCCACCTTGGCGATTCTCCGTCTGTGACGGTGTTGAAGGCGCGTCGCGCCGAGGTCGAGTCGACCTTCGACACCCTCGGTGAGCTCGCCGGCACCCCGGTGATCGACGGGCACGGAGATCTGCACGTCGGCCAGATCCTCTGCGGAGATGGTCGTTTCGTGGTGACCGACTTCGACGGCAATCCGGTGTTACCCGCCGAGGAGCGGATACTGCCGATCCCGGCGTCTCTGGACGTCGCCGGGATGGTCCAATCGTTCGCGCATGTCGCGATCGTCGCCCGCAAGTACACCGTCCTCGACAACGGGGCGCTGGCAGAGGTGGACACCGCGGTGCGCCGGGCGTTTGTCGACGCCTACACACAGCGACTCACCGAACCCGGCCATCGCGGCCTGTACGACCCGAGACCGCTGCGCGCCTTCCGAATCCAACAGGTGTTGCGCGAGATCATCTACGCGGCACGACATCTCCCGCGGTGGATGTACGTGCCCGACGCGGCTCTGCCCGCGCTACTGGATGGAAGGACAGCAGAGTGAAGCCCGACGGTTTCGTCGACGACCTCTACCGCAAACCTCAGGTGCTGCGCCGGCTCGCCGCGACGCTGGCCGATGGCAATCCCTGGTCGAAGGTTGCGACGCCCGACGTCGAGCGGGTGGTGCTGCTCGGTATGGGCTCCTCGGCGTACGCGGGCGGGGTGGCGGCCGCCCGCATGCGCGCGGGGGGACAGGTCGCGTCCTCGGAGCTGGCGTCGTCACGCCTGCTGCCCGATTGGGGCGCGGGAACCCTGGTCGTGGCGACGTCGGCCAGCGGCGGCTCGGCCGAAACCCTTGACTCGCTGGACCGGCTGCCCGAGGGCGTACGGACGGTCGCGCTGACGAATACGCCGGATGCGGCCCTCCCCCGGCGCTGTGACGCCGTCGTCACGCTGGACGCCGAACCCGAGGTCGGCGGGGTGGCATGCCGCAGCTTCCAGCACACCCTGGCACTGTTGATGGCGCTGGAATGTCACCTCACCGGGGTGGACACCGCCGGCCTGGCGGCAACCGTCACCGCCGCAGCGGCTGCCTCCGATCATCTACTCGGAACCGAATCAGACTGGCGCCCTGAAGTTTCAGAGTTGCTGCTGGGTCCGTCCGGGACGCACCTCGCCGCGCCCGCCCATCGGCTCTCGTCGGCGCAGCAGGGCGCACTCATGTTGCGCGAGGGTCCGCGGCTGTCCGCGGTCGGCTGCGAGACCGGGGACTGGAGCCATGTCGACGTCTACCTGACGAAGACCACCGACTATCGGCTGCTCGTCTTCGCGGGATCGGCCTGGGAGCCGCAGCTGGCCGAATGGACCACCGCGCGCGGCAGCACCGTCGTGGCGGTGGGCGGCGAGGTCCCGGGAGCGGCGTACACCCTGCGGTACCCGGGCGACGCCGACGACGACGTGCGGTTGCTGAGCGAGGTGCTGGTGGCCGAGCTCGTCGCGGCCCGGGCCTGGCAAGGTACCTCGGCGGGATAACCCCATGTTGCCGTGGCGACCGGGGCGCGCGGGCTACGATGCGGTTTCGCGCGGGGACGCGACGAACACAGGAGTTCCACGCACCACAGGGGAGCAAGGTCAGTGGACATCGCCGTTGAACAGGTCCGCACCGAATACGACACGGTGCCCTACGATTCGCATCCGTTTCCGCAGACGGCGCCGGGACATCTCGCCGCCGTCGCCCACCTGTTCGGGCTCGACGTGCCCGACGTGGCCGGAGCCCGTGTACTGGAGATCGGTTGTTCGGCCGGGGGCAATCTGATCCCGTTCGCCGCGTGGCATCCGCAGGCCCGCGTGGTGGGCGTCGACCTGTCGCCGGTGCAGATCGACCTTGGCCGGCGGCGTGTGCAAGCTCTGGGGCTGGACAATCTTGAATTGCTGCAGGGCGATATCGCCCGGATGGACCTGTCCTCGCTGGGCCTGTTCGATTTTGTCATCTGCCACGGCGTGTATAGCTGGGTGCCCGAGAACGTGCAGCAGGCCATCCTCGCGGCATGCAAGAACCTGCTCTCGCCGCTCGGAATCGCTTACGTCAGCTACAACGTGTATCCCGGCTGGAAGTCCAAGGAGATTGTGCGCGATGCGATGCTGTTGCGCGGCGGCGGCAGAGGTACACCCGACGAGAAGTTGAGTTACGCGCGCGGCATGATCGATTTCCTGGAGGAGGTGGCTCCCGCCGACAGCGTTCTGGCCAAGGCCGTCGCCGAGTTCCGGACCCAGACCGTCAACGCCCGGGACTACTACCTACAGCACGAATACCTGGAGTCGTTCAACGCGCCGTGCTACTTCCTGAAGTTGACCAGTCTCGCCGGCGAGCACGGTCTGGCCTATCTGGCCGACGCCGCCCCCAGCACCATGTTCGCCAACAACTATGGCGAGAAGGTGGCCAAACCACTGCTCGCCGAATGCGGACACAGCCAGTTGCTCGTCGAGCAGTATCTCGATTTCGTCGTCAACCGCACATTCCGCCAGTCGCTGCTGGTGCATGCCGACCGCGCCCCCCAGGTCAGCTACGACCTGGACCGAAAGCGTTTCGGCAGAGTGCATTTCGCGGCACACACGCCACCCACCGGCGACCCGACCCGGGTGGACGATTCGGCCCAGGACTACGCCGGTTCGGGCGGCACCATCACGACGGACGACCCGGGCGTCAAGGCGGCGCTGGACGCCCTGACCGCTCGGTGGCCGTGGACCATGTCGCGGCAGGATTTGCTGGATGCGGTCGACGACCGGCTCAAGGCGGCCGGTGCCGAGGTCGCCCTCGACCAGGAGGCCCGTATCGACGCGCTGCTGGAGCATCTGATCGTGCGCGGGCACAGCAGATACCGGCTGGAGCCGGTCTCGCAGGCACCGGATTCCACACCGATGCGGGTGGATGAACGGGCCCGGCGCATCGCCGAGATGACCCGCGACGAGCCGGACGCCTATACGGTCAACGCTTGGCACGAGGAGTCGCCACTGTCGGCGGTGGACCGTCATCTGGTTCCGCTGCTCGACGGCACGCGCAGTCGCGACGACTTGGTCGAGGCGATCTTCGCCCTCACCCGCGACGGCGTCATCTGGTTTGCCCGCGATGACCGGCGGCTCTCGGAGGAGGCCGAACTGCGTGCGGCGGCTGCCGAACACATCGACGGTGTGGCCACGCGTCTGGTGGCGATGAAGTTGCTTGGTTCAGGGGCCGGTGCGCCGGCACCGGATGACGGTGGCGTCGCCGCCGGGTGAACCGGCCGGGGATCGCTGCCGCGTTTCCCCGACGTACTGGGATGCGGCCGTTTGATACTCAGGGGCGCGCACACGCTCCGGTGGTAGCATTCACTCCGGGCGCGCAGGACCGCCCGACGTCCGCTCGAAGAGGCCCAGCCTCCCTGCAAGTGTTTGGTAATCGTGACCGACCTCTTCTCGGCCCGACCTCGCGGACGCCGGGCGTTTGAGAGGAGGCCGCCATGGCCAGCACATTGCCCGACAATCCCTCACTCGAGCGTCTGCGCCGCGAGGCCCGCCGGTTGCAGCGCGCCGTCGTGGACGCGGATCAGCAAGCGCTACAGGCTGTTCGGCTCCACCACCCGCGAGCCGATGTCGCTCTTGGCGGCGCCCCGGACCGGTTCGCGCTCCACGATGCGCAGCTGACGGTCGCTCGCAGCTACGGGTTCACCGGTTGGCCGGCGCTGGTGCACTACCTGTGGATCGCCGCCGGGTTGAGCGTGGATCCGGGCGCGGTCGACGAGGATGCTCTTGATTCTGCCGACCGATTCTGCGCGCTGTCGTCGTTGCGCTACAACCCATCCGACGCGCCACCGCGTTGGCAGGCGGCTGCGGACGTGCTTTCTCGGGAGCCCGGGCTGGTGGACCGGCACGTGTGGGCCGCCGCGTCGGCCGCGGACCCGGTGGCGCTGGAGCGGCATATCACCACCCAGCCGAACCTGGCCAACGCCGCAGGAGGTCCGTTCGGCTGGGTTCCGCTGATGTATCTCACCTACACCCGAGCACCGCTGGGGCGCAGCCAGGACGACGTGATCGGCTCGGCCACAATGCTGCTCGACGCCGGCGCCGACCCTGACGCCGGGTATCTGTGGTGCGGGATGGCGACCCCGTTCACCGTGTTGACCGGGGTGTTCGGCGAAGGTGAGCAGGGGCCGCGCCGCCAACCCCGCCACCCATTCGCACACGCGCTGGCCACGCTGCTGTTGACCCGCGGCGCGCATCCGGTCGACCAGCAGGCCCTGTACAACAGGATGTTTCGCCCGGACGACTCGCACCTGGAGCGACTGTTCGCTTTCGGGTTGGCAGACGCGGGCCTGAGTCCGTGGGAGATCCGGCTGGGTGAGGCAATGGAGAGCCGCGACCAGATGTGGCGGCGGCAGGTTTCCTGGGCCGCCGAACACGGCTTCGCCGACCGACTGGCATTGCTGGCCAGCCACGGCATTGATGTGTCCGGAATCGACATCGCTGCACCGTCTTTCCCATCTGATCCGAATCGCCGTGACGAGGACGGCGCGACGGCATTGCACCACGCTGCGTGGGAGGGCGACCTGGAGTTGATCCGGCGGCTTCTCGATGCCGGGGCCGATCCGACGATCACCGATGCACGGTTCGGCACCACCGCCTTGGGGTGGGCGGAGCATGCGTACCAGACGGAGGCGGCGGACCTGCTGCGCGCGGCGGGGCGCGGTCGGTAGGGCTTCCGGAGACGTCGGGTGTTTCGGGTTGTGGCCCGTTGTGTTTCGTTGTTGTTCGCTGGTGTTGCCGGTGTTCTGTGGGTTTCCGTCGTGTCGCTGTCTCCTGGGTGTTGTTGATGTTGCGTGGGGTGTGTGTTCGGTGGTGTGGGTTACGGGTCATCGCCGCTGGTGGGGTTGGTGTTGTCGGGGTTGGTGTGTGCGGCGCGGGCGCGGGGGTCGAGTGGGCCGCGGATGTCGCTCATGCCGTCGGCGTGTTGGGGGCCTAGGTGCAGGTAGCGGCGGCGGGCGCGGTCGTGGTCGTCGGGCAGGGCGCCGTCGGGGTCGCGGTGCGCGGCGATCCTGTCGGCGGCTGTGCGTAGCGAGTCGGGGGTCATGCCGGTGGTGGCGAGGGTGACCAGTTGGGTTTCGGCGTGGGCGCGGATGCTGATGTCGATGGCGCCGGGGCAGGGTGTGGAAGAACTGCCGCAGGATGGTGATGTGCTCGGTGCCCAGGTGGCCGGCGGCTTGGGCGGCCGCGGCGACCGGCAGCACGGGCTCCAGGGCGTCCCCGGTGAGGGTGTGGCGGGGGCCCAGGTCGGCGGCGTCGCGGAGCCGGCGGGTGGCTTCGCGGGTGGACAGGACCAGGCGGGTGGCCAGCACGGTGGTGAGGTTTTTGGCGCCCAGCGCCGGTGGGGAGGCTTCGGTGCTCAGTCGGGCCGGCAGCCGGTGCTCCAGCGCGGGCAGGCGCCGGCGCACGTGTTCGACTCGGGCCCCCACCTCGACGAGGTCGGGGTGGGATGTCGAACACTAGTGCGACTCCCCGACATTCCCGGTCGCCGGTGTGACTGCTGAAACCCCGAGGGGCCAAACCGAATTCACCCCATACGAGTGTGCGTAAACTCCCCACACCACCCGGCGTGGCGCCCGCAAACAGCTTCGTAACGGGTTTTTGTCAAGT